>NZ_VSFA01000054.1 GCF_008119785.1 Micromonospora sp. MP36
CGAGGTCACCGGCAAGCTGCTCCGCCAGCGCATCCGCCCGTACGAGGTGCCGATCAGCTACCGCGCCCGGGGCCGCGAGGAGGGCAAGAAGATCACCTGGAAGGACGGCGTCGAGGCGATCTGGATCCTGGCCCGCGAGCGCGCCCGGCGCCGCCCGGTCGGCCCCGCCGCGTCCTGACCCTCGCCACACCGACGACACGGGACCCCGCCGCTCCGGCACCGGCCGGAGTTGCGGGGTCCCGTCGTTCTCGTCGCCGGAGCCGCGCCCGCGTGCTCGCTCAGGCGAGGACCGGCGACAGGAACGCGTCGACCGACCGGCGCAGACCGGCCGCGTCCAGGCCGTGCCAGCGGTCGTGGTCCGCGGGGGTGCCGTAGCGGCGCAGCTCCGACCGGCCCACCCCGAGGGTGAGCAGCCGGTGCGGCCGGTCGGCCAGCGCCGCGCCGACCACCCGGGCCGAGGTGCCCGCCAGGTACGGCTCGACCAGGATCACCTCGGCGCCGGCGAGGGCCCGCAGCCCCGCCGTGTCGAAGGGGCGCGGCCGATGGGTGTACGCCACGGTGACCGGCAGGTCGGCGACCGCCGCGAGGGCCTGGTCCAGCACCGGCCCGACCGCCACCAGCAGCGGCGCGCCCGGCCCGGCGTCGCGGACCACCCGCAGGTCGCCCGCGTCGGGGTACGCCCGCGCGTTGCTCTGGGTGGACAGCCGCACGTACGCCGAGTCCTGCCCGCACACCACGTCGCGCAGCAGCCCCGGCACCTCGTCCCGGTGGCCGGGCACGTGCACCGTCCAGTCGTGCAGGGTGTCGATCAGCGCGACGTCCGCCGGGCTGAGGTGGGTGCGGCCCGCCGCCGCCCGGTCGTACGACGCGCCGACGCTGACCAGCACCGCCCCGACCCCCTGGTGGTCGAGGTCCAGCTTGATCTGCTCGTACGCCCGCTCCACCAGGAACGGCGCGTAACTGTGCACGATCGGCCGCTGCCCGGTCAGGGCGAGCCCGCCCGCCACGCCGACCATGAGCTGCTCCCGGATGCCGACGTTGATGACCCGGTCCGGGTGACGCGCGGCGGCCGGCGCGAACGCCGCGGCGGAGATGTCGGCCAGGACAATGGCGGTCCGCGGGTCGTCCAGGAAGGCGGTGGCCGTGGCCACGAAGGTGTCGCGCATGATCACTCCCCGTCGGTGACGACCGCGACGACGACGTGCGGCCGGTGGTTGTCGTGCCCGGTGAGGGCGGTGTGCAGGGCCTCGTGGTCCCGGCCGGCCACGGTCGCGGCGGTCCACCCGTTCACGGTGAACCGGCTCGCCGCGCCGCCCGGCCAGCCGTGGCTCGCCGACCGGTTGTCGAGCACGATCGCGGTCAGGTTGGCCAGCCCGGTCGCCCCGGCGTACGCGATCGCCTCGTGGTTGGAGCCCTCGTCCAGCTCGGCGTCGCCGAGCAGCACGTACACCCGGGGGTCGAACCGGCCCTGGGCCCGCAGCCCGAGCGCCGTGCCCACGCCCAGGCCGAGCCCGTGCCCGAGCGACCCCGAGCCGATCTCCACGCCGGGGACCAGCAGCCGGTCCGGGTGGTCGCCGAGGCGGCTGTCCGGCCCGCCCTGGTCGTCCAGCCACGTCACCGGGACGAAGCCCTTCGCGGCGAGCAGCGCGTAGTAGCCGGCGACCGCGTGCCCCTTGGAGAGGAGGAAGCGGTCCCGGTCCGGGTCATCGACGGTCTCCGGGGTGATCCGGAGCACCCGGTCGTAGAGCACCTGGAGCACGTCCAGCGTCGAGTACACGTTCGCGCCGAACTCGCGCCCGGCACGTACCCGGTCGAGCAGCGCCCGCAGCACGGCGGGGTCGGTGGCGGTGGTCGTCGTCATGCGGCTAGCCTCGGAGTTGAAGCGCACTTCAACTCAAGGCTCTGTGATGCACGAAGCACTCACCATCGGACAGCTCTCCGCCCGCAGCGGGGTGGCCCCCTCCGCGCTGCGCTACTACGAGCGGCTCGGGCTGATCCGGTCCGAGCGGACGGGCGGCAACCAGCGCCGGTACGCCCGCACCGAGCTGCGCCGGGTGGCGTTCATCCGGATCTCGCAGCAGGTGGGCGTCTCGCTGGAGGAGATCCGCGAGGCGCTCGACTCGCTGCCGTCGTCGCGCACGCCCACCCCGGACGACTGGGCCGCCCTCTCCCGCAGTTGGCGGGACCGGCTGGACGAGAAGATCCGGCTGCTCGGCAAGCTCCGCGACGACCTGGACGGCTGCATCGGCTGCGGCTGCCTGTCGCTGCAACGGTGCACCCTCTACAACCCCGACGACTCGCTGGCCGCCGAGGGCCCGGGGGCCCGGCTCATGCTGCCCCGCCCCGACCCGGACCCGGCGCCGGCCTGACCGGTCACCGGACCAGCAGCACCTTGCCCAGGTGGTCGCTCGTCTCCATCAGCCGGTGCGCGTCGGCGGCGTCGGCCAGCTTCGCTCGGGCGTGCACCACCGGCCGGATCTTCCCGGACTCGACCAGCGGCCACACCTGCTCGCGTACCCCCCGGACAATCTCCGCCTTCTCGGGCAGCGGGCGGGAACGCAGCGCCGTCGCGTGGACCGAGCCGCGCTTGGCCAGCAGCATCCCCAGGTCCAGTTCGCCCTTGCGGCCGCCCTGCATGCCGATCACCAGCAGCCGGCCGCCGGTGGCCAGCGCCGCCACGTTCCGCGGCAGATACGCGGCACCCATGATGTCCAGGATCACGTCCGCGCCCCGGCCGTCGGTGACCCGGCGGACCTCCTCGACGAAGTCCTGCTCGCGGTAGTCGATCGTGTGCGCGGCCCCCAGCTCGCGCAGCCGCTCGTGCTTCCCCGCCCGGGCGGTCACCACCACCGTCGCGCCGAGCGCCCCGCCGAGCTGGATGGCGAACGTGCCGATCCCGCTGCCCCCGCCGTGCACCAGCAGGGTCTCGCCCGCGGCCAGCCGGGCGAGCTGGACCACGTTCGACCAGACCGTGCACGCCACCTCGGGCAGCGCGGCCGCGTCGACCACGTCGACGCCGCGCGGCACAGGCAGCAACTGCCCGGCCGGCACGGCCACCCGTTCGGCGTACCCGCCGCCGGCCAGCAGCGCGCAGACCTGGTCGCCCACCTGCCAGCCGGACACGCCGGGACCGAGCGCGGCGACCACCCCGGAGCACTCCAATCCCGGGTACGCCGGCGCGCCCGGCGGCGGCGGGTAGTGCCCCTGCCGTTGCAGCAGGTCGGCCCGGTTCACCGCGCTCGCCGACACCTCGACGACCACCTCGCCCGGGCCGGGCTCCGGGTCGGGCACCACCGACCAGACGAGTGCCTCGGGTCCGCCGGGTTTCGGGATCGTGATCGCGTGCATGGCCCCAGTCTTACCCGATCCGCCCGTCGGTCCACGCCCGAGCCAGGATCTCGTCCACCGTCTGCTCCGGCGTCTGCGCCGAGCTGTCCAGCCAGAGCCCGATCCGGGGCGTCTCGGCGCGGAACGCGGCATCGAAGTCGGCCACCGGCCAGTCCCCGTACCCCTGCTTGGGCCGGTCCCGCTCGCGGGCGGCGACCACCTCGGCGCGGGGCGCGAGCACCACGACCGCGAGCGGCCGGTGCCGGATCCGCTCGACCATGGCCGGCAGCTCGGTGCCGATCACGATGTCCTGGAGGACGACGGTGAAGCCCCCGGCGGCGTACCGGTCCGCCACCGTGGCGGCCAGGTCGTAGCGGAGCCGGAGCTGCCGCCACGCCTCGTCCGAGAGCTGCGCGGTCATCTCGGCGCGCCCGTTCACCACCATCCGCCGGAACACGTCACCGCGCAGGTGCACGGAGCGTGCCAGCCGCCGGGCCAGCAGCTCGGCCACAGTGGACTTGCCCGCCGCCATGATTCCGGTGATCAGGACCACCGCCGGTGTCTCCCACACGGCGGACATCATTTCAGCGGGGTGGGATGGAGGCTCGCCCATTTCCGGCCCGTGGCAGACTAGGCACGGTCACGTGCCCCCGCGGGGGACGTGCCCGGGAGGGTTCGCCTAGTGGCCGATGGCGCTGGTCTTGAAAACCGGTAGGGCAGCGATGTCCTCGTGGGTTCGAATCCCACACCCTCCGCAACCCGGGTCCCCCGCCGCGTCCCCGCGCACGGCGGGCGCTCGCGGGGTATGAAGGGGCGGAGGAATTCGCGCACTCGGAAGGATCCTCCCGATGACCCTGGAACGACCGATCGCCCCCGACCCGTACGAGCTGCTGCCGACGGTGCCGTCGTTCACGCTGACCAGTGACGACGTGCGCAACGGCGAGCCGATGGACGCACGGTACGCGCACGGCAGCACCGGCGGCGAGAACGTCTCCCCGCAACTGTCCTGGTCGGGTTTCCCGGACGAGACCAGGAGCTTCGTGGTGACCTGCTTCGATCCGGACGCCCCGACCGGCAGCGGTTTCTGGCACTGGGTGCTGGTGGACGTGCCCACCTCGGTGACCGCGCTGCCCAGTGGGGTGAAGGAGAGCGACCTCGGCGGTGCCTTCAGCATCCGCAACGACTACGGCGACACCGGCTACGGCGGCGCCGCCCCGCCGCCCGGCGACCGCCCGCACCGCTACGTCTTCGCGGTGCACGCGGTGGACGTGGAGCGCCTCGACGTGGGCCCGGCCGCCAGCCCGGCCTACGTCGGCTTCAACCTCGCGTTCCACACGCTGGCCCGGGCGGTGATCCGCCCGACGTACCAGATCGCGGAGTGACCGGCCGCGAGCCGTGACGGACAAAGGGGGCCTCCGCGTCGGCGGAGGCCCCGTTTCCGGTGCGAGCTCAGCCCGGGACGCGGGCGACCGCGAAGACGGACTGGCCGAACGGCGGGCGCAGCCGCTGCTCCGCCGCCTTGGTGGCGGGGAGGACCAGGCTGTCGTAGATCTTCACCATCGGGCCTTCCTTGGGCATCAGCCGGAAGACCTTGGTGGCCATGAAGTAGCCGATCAGGCCGAGCGCGTTGGCGTAGTGGATCTTCTCCACGGTGAGGCCGGCCTCGGTCATCGCCGCTGCGAGCGTCTTCCTGGTGTAGCGCCGGACGTGGCCGGTCGCGATGTCCGCCGGGCTCATCGCGAACTGGAACGCCGGCACGATGATGATCACCGCGCCGCCGGGCCGGACCAGGTCCCGCATGCTGCGCAGCGCGCCCACGTGGTCCTCGATGTGCTCCAGCACGTTGTACGACACGGCCGCGCTGTAGTCGCCGCGGTCGGAGTGCGGCAGCAGCATCTGCCGGACCTCGATGGTGGGGTGCTCGGCCAGCCGCTCCTTGAGCCGGACCAGCCGGTCCGGGTCCGCCTCGGTGGCGGTGAGCCGGGGCAGGTGCTCGGACCACTCCAGCGCGTAGTCGCCCAGCCCGCTGCCGATCTCGATGGGATTGTCACCGAGGTAGGGCACGGCCAGCTCGACGAACCACCTCCGGTGGTTGACCGCTGTCGCCAGGCCTTCGAGCACCTCGGACTGGACGCGTTGATCCCCAGTGATATCTGCCATGCGTCGATTCCTCACGATATGACTGACCCGCGCCTGGACCGACAGAGTCAACCATCCCGATGGATGGTGCGGGAATCGGGGTACCGGGGGTGGCCGAATTGCGGTCGGGGGTGGGCACGTGATCGGCGGTCGGCGAACTCGGCACATAGTACGCCAGTACCCAGAAACATGCACGGCAGCGCCATTCCCTGACTACGCTCTGAATTGTCATGACTACTCCTGAATCGGACGCCGCCCGCGAGGGTGCCGGCGAGGACGGGCCCGACGAGGGTGGCGGGCCGGCGCGGGGAAGGTGGGTCGATGCCGCCGCCGTGCTCAGTTTCGCGCTGCTCGCCTTCTGGGTGACCGCCCGGTTCTGGGTGAATCCGGCCCACGGGGTGCGGGACAACCGCACCGATCAGGCGCAGTTCGAGTGGATGATGGCGCACGGGGCGCGGGTGCTGACCGATTTTGTCTACCCGTTCGCCTCCGACCGGATGAATGTGCCGGACGGCGTCAATTTGATGGCAAATACGTCGGTATTATCCGTTTCATTACCAATGACGCCGATCACCTTGCTGTTCGGGCCGCGCACGGCATTTCTGGTCTTCCTCACCGTCGGAATGTTCGCCACCGGTGTGGCCTGGTATTTCCTCCTGTCCCGGGTGCTCGTCGGGGCCTGGGGACCGGCTTGGCTCGGGGCCGGCTTCTGCGCCTTCGCGCCGGCGATGGTCTCGCACGCCAACGCCCATCCCAACATCGTCAGCCAGTTCGTGGTGCCGCTGATCATCTGGCGGACACTGCGCCTGGCCGACCCGGGCCGCTGGCTGCGCAACGGCGTGCTGCTCGGCCTGGTGATCGTCTGGCAGGCCTTCCTCAACCTGGAGATCCTGCTGATGACCGCGATCGGGCTCGGCGTGGTGGTGGTCGCGCTCGCCGTCGGCCGGCCACCCCTGCGGCGGTCGGCCCGGACCTTCGGCGCCGGCCTCGGGGTGGCCGCCGTCGTCGCCGGGGTGCTGCTGGCGTACCCGCTCTACGTGCAGCTCTTCGGGCCCGGGGCGTACCAGGGGCTGTCCCGGCTGATCCGGGGTTACCGCACCGACCTCGCCTCGTTCGTCGCCTGGTCGCGGGAGTCGGTGGCCGGGGACGCCCGCACCAGCGCCCGGCTGGTGAAGAACGCCACCGAGGAGAACGCCTTCTTCGGCTGGCCGCTCGCCGTGCTGGTGGTCGCGCTGGTCTGGTGGCTGCGGCGCAACGCCGTGGTGCTCGGCCTGGCCGCGGCGGGACTGATCTTCGCCCTCTTCTCCCTCGGCCGGCAGATCCGCTTCGACGGGCGGGACACCGGCATCCCCGGGCCGTGGGCCGTGCTGGAGAGGCTGCCCGTGCTGCACTCGGTGGTGCCCACCCGCTGGTCGGTGGCGCTCACCCCGATCGTCGGGATCCTGCTCGCGCTCGGCGCCGACCACACCCGGCGGCTGGCCCGGCGCCACCCGGCCGCCCGCCGGCAGACCCGGTTCGCCACGGCCACGGTGCTGACCATGGCGCTGCTGCCGATCCTGCCCACCCCGCTTCCCTCGGTACGCCTCGACCCGACACCCGACTTCGTCACCTCCGGCGCCTGGCGGCCCTACGTGGCCGGCGGGCACAGCATCGTCACGCTGCCGCTGCCGGACACCGACTACGCTGACCCGCTGCGCTGGTCCGCCGAGACCCGGCTGGGCATGCCGCTGGCTCGGGGCTACTTCCTCTATCCGGACACCCGCCCCGGCGCCGGCCGGGTCGCCCTGTTCACCGCCCCGCCCCGCCCCACCAGCACCTTCTTCACCACGATCCGGCGTACCGACGGGGTGCCGCCGATCAGCCCGCAGGACCGGCTGGCGGCGCTCGACGACCTGCGCTACTGGCGGGCCGGAGCGGTGATCCTCGACCCCCGGCTGCGGCAGGCCGACGCCCTGGGCCGGGGGATGACCGCGCTGACCGGAATCGAGCCGGTGTTCACCGGCGGGGTGTGGCTCTGGGACGTCCGCCCGCTGGTCGGCTGACCCTCCCGCGCTCGGGCAGCACCGGGCGCGGTGCCGTCAGGAGGGGCGGACGCAGCAGCCCTGGCAGATCTTCGGCCGGGGCAGGGTGAAGGCCAGGCAGCAGGTACGCCGCTGCACGGTCGGCTCGCCGCCCGGGCCGGGCACCAACTCGACCAGGTCGCTCAGGTCGAGCGCGTCGAGCAGCGCCCCGATGGTCTCGGTCGAGGAGCCGGGCAGCGCGTCCGAGGCACGCAGGACGCCGTGCGCGATGCCGGAGGCGACCGAGCCGAGCAGCGTACGGGTGCCGATCCGGACCTCGGCCTGGATGGCCGCGACCAGTGGGGCGAAATGGGCGTCGAGCAGCGTGGCGCGGAGCGCGTCGAGCAGCGCGGCCTCGTCGGCGACCACCTGCACGCCGGGAGCCCCGGCCAGCGCCAGCGGGTCGCCGGGCAGCACGGCGACCGTGGTCGAGCCGCGCAGGCCCAGGGTGAACAGTTGGTGCTGGTCCTCGAAGTGGATCAGCACGTCGGCCGGGTGCGCCAGCGGCACCCGCCGGGCCGAGGCCCAGCCGAGCACCACCGGCAACGCGGTCCAGTAGCTGTACGACTTCCACGCCAGCGCGGCGCAGGCGTGCGGGGTGCCGCCCCAACGCCGGGCCGCCGCCCGCAGGAACGCCGGCAGCAGGGTGCCGTCGACCAGCCGGGTGGCCGGGGTCCAGCGGGCCTCGTCGCCGGTGACCAGCAGGCCGGGCGCGAGCCCGGGCAGTTGATCGGTGCCGAACATGGCGTGCAGGGTCGCGGTCACCGGGGCGAGCGGCGTGGCGACGTCCCGCCTCGGCATCACCGCTGTCACTGATCCGCCCCCGTCTGGTCGCGCACCGGCCGGCGCGTCTCGTCGGCCCGAACTAAGGCTAGCCTAACCACAGCTGCCGGTCCGGGGAAAGTCGCGTCGAGGGAGAGAAGGAGAGGTCCCGGTCACTCCACCGGCCCGCGGCGCGTGCCGCGTTGTACCCGTCAGGGTCGGTGGAAAACGCCGCCGGGTGGCGGTGGGGCGGCGCAAGCATCGACGGATGCCGCTGGATTGTCAAGGCGAGTGTCGAATACGAGGCAGTTTCCGTACACGTTCGGCCACCCAACGTGAAAATGGACTTCCCGCGTACGAGGAAGCCGATGACGACCTCCCCGATCGAGCGTGCCGCCGACTCGTTCGCGGCCGAACTCGCCCGGCACCGCACCGGCCGAGGGCTGTCCAAGAAGCAGTTGGCCACCCTGATGGGCTTCGACCCGTCCTACGTCAGCCACGTCGAGGGGCGCCGGCACCGGCCCACCGAGGACTTCGCCCGCCGGGCCGAGGCCGTCCTGGAGGCCAGCGGTGCGATCTGGCAGCGTTTCCGGGAGTACGACGAGCTGCGGCACGGCCGCTCCGGCGGGTCGCACCGGGACCCGCCCGTCCCCGGCCAATGGCTGCCGCCCGGCACCGGCCTGGTGGTCGAGCGGGAGACCGCCACCCTCACCCACACCGGCGAGGGCTACCACTGCGCGATCCGGCGTGAGCTCTACAACGCGGGCACCGAACCGGTCACCCGCTACCTGATCCGGGTTGCCGTCGACCGCTACCCCAACGACCCGGGCCGCTCCAACCGGCACCACCGGGAGCACCCGCTCACGTTCGCCGAGCTGCAACTCCAGGCCTACCGGGACGACGGCAGCGCGCGGGAGCCGATGCACTGGCGGGCGAAGCACGACCGGGACGCGTTCAAGGAGATCTGGCTGCTCTTCGAGAACGACGAGGGTCGCCTCCCGCTCTACCCCGGCGACCGGGTCACCATCGAGTACGCGTACCGGGTCGGCCGGGACAAGTGGGGCCCCTGGTTCCAGCGCGCCGTCCGCCTGCCCACCCGGCACCTCGCCGTCCGGCTCGACCTCCCCGCCGACCTCGACCCGAAGGTGTGGGGGGTGGAGACCTCCCTCTCCGCCGAGGAGGGGCCGCTGCGTACCCCGATCCAGCGGTCCCACGACGGTGGCCGCGCCCTCTTCGACTGGGCCACCGACGACCCGCCGCTGAACGCCCGCTACCGCCTGCAGTGGCGGTTTCGCAGCGAACCCCCGGACACCGAGCCCGACGGTCCCCCCGGCCGGGTACGCGCCAGCGACCGGATGCGCGCCACCGGCATCGTGCAGCGCGGCGACGACCTGCTCCGGCAGCCGGCCCGCCAGTTCGACCTGCCCCGCGAGGAACGGGACGCCCGGGAGGTCGTCGACCGGCTCTCCGCCGTCCTGGTCCGCCTCGACGAGCTGCACCCGTTCAGCAAGGGCGTCGGCATCGCCGCCCCGCAGCTCGGGCTCGGCCTGGCCGCCGCGCTGGTCCGCCCCGCCGACCGGGCGGCCGACCCGGTCGTCCTGCTCAACCCGCGAGTGGTGGACGCCGCGTCCGAGACCGACGAGCAGTATGAGGGCTGCCTCTCCTTCTTCGACCACCGCGGGCTGGTGCCCCGGCCGCTGCGGATCGACGTGGAACACGCCCAGTGGGACGGCAGCCGGGTCATCACGTCCTTCGAGTACGCCATGGCCCGGCTGGTCGCCCACGAGATCGACCACCTGGAGGGGCACCTCTACGTCGACCGGATGGCCCCCGGCGTGCCGCTGGTGCCGGTCGAGGAATATCGGGAAACCGGCAACCCCTGGCGCTACTGACCGCCGCGAGATTCCGGTACGCGGGCCGGTTGCCGGCCCGGCCCGCGTACCGGTGACCGGGGGACCGGGTCGCGTGCCCCAGGGGGCAGGGGCACGCGACCCGGATCGGGGGGAGAAACGCCTACAGGTTGCCGAAGGTGTCGTACCGGATGTGGTCCGGCGGGACGTCGTCCGCGGCGAGCGCGCGCAGGGTGGCCCGGACCATCGGCGCCGAGCCGGAGACGTAGCAGTCGTGGGCCGTCCACGGGCCGTACCGGGTGACCACGTCGGAGATGTCGCCCAGCTCGCCGCCGAAGTCCAGGTCGGCGCTGCATGCCGGGGTCACCGACAGCCACGGGTGCGCGGCGACCAGCTCCTCGAGGCCCGGCAGGCCGTACAGCTCCTCCGGCCGGCGGGCCCCGTAGAAGATGTGCACCCAGCGGGTCCGGTTGACCTCGGTCAGCTCCTCCACCAGCGCCTTGATCGGGGCCAGTCCCACCCCGCCGGCCACGCAGAGGACGTCCCGGGTGGACGACCGGTCCAGGGTCATCGACCCCATCGGGGCGGCCACCCGCAGCAGGTCCCCCGGTCTGGTCCGGCGGACCAGCGCCCCGGACACCCAGCCCGCCGCGCCGGCCGGCGTCCGCACGTGGAACTCCAGCACGTTGTCCTCGTTCGGGGCGTTCGCCACCGAGTACGTCCGCCATACCCGCGGGTGGTACCGGGGCGCCTCGACGCTGACGTACTGGCCGGCCTGCCAGCGCAGTGGGTGCTGGAGGGCACGGACGGTCAGCACGGCGGTGTCCGGACCGTACCGCTCGTGGGTGAGCACCTCCGCGTGCCAGAACGGCGGGTTCTCGTCCGCCGCCGCCCCGGCCAGCATCTTCTCGCAGATGCTGGCGTACGCCTCCCGCCACGCCTGGTCGTACTCCAGGTTCCAGCCGTCCCCGGCGGTGCTGCGCAGCGCGTCCAGCAGGGCGACCCCCATGGTCTCGTAGTGCGCGGACTCGACGTGGTACTTCCGGTGGTCCCGGCCCAGCGCCCGCAGGTACTCGTCGAAGCTCTCCGGGTCCCCCATCGTCTGGGTGGCGGTGACGATCGCCTCCAGGATCCGGTCGCCCTGCCCGTTCATCTGCACCGGGAACAGCTTGCGCAGCTCCGGGTCGAGCAGGAACAGCCGGGCGTAGAAGTGACCGCTCAGCCGTTCCCGGTCCGCCTCGACCAGGGTCCAGCTCTCCTTCAGCAGCCGCGCGAAGTTCTCCACGGGGGACGCTCCTTCTTCTGACGGCGGATGGGGCCCGCATAGAATCTCCACGGAGCGTGCTCAGCGGTCGCACAGAATGTGCGATCGGCTCGCCTGGGTTGCGAGGGGCTGACGTCTTTGTCGTGCCCGCACGGCCCTCGCTGCGCTCGGTGCGATCGGTCATGACAGGTGCCAACGGTCCCTGGTGTGCGGCACAGTGGTCCGGTGACCGTTGACGAGCTGACCCGGCCGGTGTCCCGCCGGACCCTGGGCACCGAGACGCTGCTGGTCCTCGGCCTCTCCCTCGGGCAGTCCGCGGTGTACGCGCTGGTCTCGCTCGTCGCCAAGCTGACCGCCACGGGCGGGCTCGCGAAGCAGACCGCCGCGCTGAACACGTCCGCGTCGGCCCGGCCCTACCTCGACCTGACGTACCAGCTCCTCGGCATCCTCTTCGCGCTGCTACCGGTGCTGCTCGCCGTACACCTGCTGGCCCGTGACCCCGGCGACCCCGCCCGGACGCTCGGGGTGGACCTGACCCGGCCCGGGACGGACCTGGCCCGGGGCGTGGGCCTGGCCGCGCTCATCGGCCTGCCCGGGCTGGCGCTGTTCTGGGCGGCGGCGCAGCTCGGCATCAACGCCACCCTGGTCCCGGCCGCCCTGCCGCACCTCTGGTGGGCGGTGCCGGTGCTGATCCTCGCCGCGGTGCAGAACGCCGTGCTGGAGGAGGTGATCGTAGTCGGCTACCTGGTCACCCGGCTACGGCAGCTCGGCTGGCAGCTCGGCGCGGTCATCGCGGCCAGCGCCCTGCTGCGCGGCTCCTACCACCTCTACCAGGGCTTCGGCGCGTTTCTCGGCAACGCCGTGATGGGCGTGGTGTTCAGCCTCTTCTTCCTGCGCACCCGGCGGGTGGCCCCGCTGATCGTCGCGCACACCCTGCTTGACGTGGTCGCCTTCGTCGGCTACGCGCTGCTGCCGAAGTCCTGGTTCGGCTGGCTCTGACCGCCCCCGTCCCGGGCCGCGCCCCGGCCCCGGCCCGTCTTGGCCGCGAGTTGCGGCATGTTGCGGTGTTCGCGCGGCTGAGGACGGCCCGACATGCCGCACGTCGCGGGGGCTCCTACGGGCGCGGCCGTCAGCGTGCTCGTGCCGGCCGGTAGAGGGTGACGGCCCGGGCGGCCAGCCGCTCGGTGGCGGCCGAGTCACCCCCCGCTGCGGCGAGCAGCGCCGCCCCCGGCAGCAGCCGCGACGCCAGCCGCAGGGCCAGCCACCCGCCTGCCTGCGCGGCCAGCGGAGTGGCCAGCCGCCAGGCCGCCTCGGCGGCGCGCGGCCACGGGCCCTCCGCCGGCGCCCCCGCCGACCCCATCGCGTCCAGCGCCGCACGGGCGGTGCCGGCGTCCGGGTGCACCTGGGTCAGCACCAGCAGTTCGGCCACCCGGTCCGAGTGCCCGGGGTCCCGGCCGTATACCGCCGCCAGGTGCAGCACCAGATTGGCCTGGGTCCAGAGCACCGCCGCCAACTCCGCCACCGGCGCGAGCAGGCCGGCACCCGCCGCGAGCGCCCCACCCGTACCGGCCAGCCGGACGAACCGCCGGGTCACCAACCGGGCCAGCCCGTCGGCGTCCGCGTCCGGATACCTCCCCCGGGTCCGCTCGACCCAGTCGCCGGCCCGGGGCCCGAGGGCCTCCACCGCGGTGCGGGCCAGCAGCTCCGGCGCGAAGCCGGGATGGTCGAGCAGT
The DNA here is from genome assembly GCF_008119785.1 of Micromonospora sp. MP36. GTDB lineage: Bacteria > Actinomycetota > Actinomycetes > Mycobacteriales > Micromonosporaceae > Micromonospora. The sequence goes on from NZ_VSFA01000054.1 coordinate 13,136, forward strand.
TGCCCGCCGACCGCCCGCCAGCTCTCCCCAGGGGTACGCCTCGGTACGCCCTCGGCCGGCCCGCCGAGCGGCACCGGGGTGGTCTTCGGCGTCTCCGGCAGTGCGGTCGTCACTGGGGCGGCCCCGGCCGCCTTCCTCGCCGGGCCGGTCTTCTTCGTCGGGGTGGCCTTCTTTGCTGGGGTGGCCTTCTTCGCTGGGGTGGTCTTCGCCGTGGCCCCCTCTGCCCGGGTGGCATTGGCCGGGGCGGTCTGCGCGGCCTTCGTTGGCCGTCCGGTCGCTGCCGCCGGGTGCTCTTCGGTTGGTCCCCACCGCCCCGGGCCGTTTCGTGGGTCAGCCGGTGCGGCCGGGGCTCTGCCGGCTGCTCCAGGGTCGGTGACGCCGGCCACATCGGCTGCGGTGGCCGGAGCGACCCGCTGGGTCGGGGCGGTGGTCGGCGGGCCAGCGGCAGTCGCCCTGTCCGCTTCGGGGGCCGCGCCGTGGGCGCCGCTCGCCACGTTGGTCGCCCCCGGCACGTCCGGCTGAGCGGCTGTGGCGTTGGCCACGCTGACCGGCCCGGTCGGTTCGGTCCGGCCGGCCTGGACTGTCGGCTCCGCCCCGGTGTCAGCGGCGCGCTTCCGGCCGGCCGGGGTCGCCTTCTTCGCCGTGGCCGCCTTCCTGGTCGTGCTGGCTTTCCTCGCCGGCGTGGTCGTCGTCTCCGCCGCCGCCTTCTTCGCTGCCGTGGTTGCCCTTCTGGCCGGGGTGCGGCGGATCTGCTCCGGGATCTCCTCGTCCGCCGAGGCGACGTCGCCCCGGTTCGTTGCCGCCGTCCCGCCGTCGGCCGGATCTGCCGTCCCGCCGTCGCCCTGGGGCGTTGCCGCCGTCCCGCGGTCGGCCGGGTCTGCTGCCCCGCGGTCGGCCGGGGTCGTCCCGCGCCGTCTGGCCGCGCCGTCCCGTGTACCTGAGGCCGGGCTCGGGCCGGCCTCGCCAGTCGTCGGGCTGGCCTCTGCGGACGGGCGGGGGCGGGGCGCTGAGGGCGATGGGCCCGGGCTCCGGTCGGGGCCGCCGGCGCGCGGCGCGGCGGCGGCCGGGTCCGGCGGCTGGAAGAGCACGGCGGGGGTGACCTTGGTCCGCCGCGCCCGGGACGGCGCACCGGCCTCGGTCCCATCGGCTGGCGGTTCGGGGGTCGGCGGCGGGGTGAAGGTCGGTTTCGCAGAGCGGCTTCGCCGGGCGTCGGCGGCGGGCTCGCGACGGGGCGGATCGCTGGGCTGCTGCTCCTGCATATCGATGGAGCCTAGTCCGGGGCGTGACGTCGCACACGGGGGGAAAGCAGCGGATGGGCCCTTCCGGGTAGTCGCTTTGCTCCGGGCGGGTGTGGGCCTGTATCCTCGGGCGCGGTGGTCTCCGGGCCACCGGGGAGACTTCGCCTAGTCTGGTCTATGGCGCCGCACTGCTAATGCGGTTGGGGTTTTAAAGCCCCTCCCGGGTTCGAATCCCGGAGTCTCCGCGCGAAAGCCGGGTGTGTAGACTGGCTGAGCACCGAGCGCCCGTAGCTCAACGGATAGAGCATCTGACTACGGATCAGAAGGTTAGGGGTTCGAGTCCCTTCGGGCGCGCCAAACTGAACAGGCAAAACGCACAGGGCCGGTCGCTTGCGACCGGCCCTGACAGCAACCGGTGACAGCAACGTCATTCCGGGGCCTCGTCATCGAGCAGGTCGCCCAGCTGATCCAGCGCCGCCCGCTTGTCGTCCAAGCTCACATGCCCGTAGACCGTCATGGTCATCTCCAACGTGCTGTGCCCCACGATGTCCATAACCGTCCGGGGCGGCACGCCCAGGGCGAGCAGCACGGAGACGCACCCGTGCCGGAGATCATGTAGCCGGATGGCGGGCAGCCCGGCTGCGGCGCATTCAGCCTGAACCAGACGGGTGCAGTTGCGCGGATCCAGCGGAGTCCCGATCGGCGTCGTGAAGACGTAGCCGAGACTCGGCCACTTCGCCCCGAGCGCCAGCCGTTCCGCCTCCTGGCCCCGTTGGTGATCCCTGAGCACCCGGACGACCAACGCCGGCAGCGGCACCGCCCGCGTCGAGCGCTGCGTCTTCGTCGGGAAGGTCGCCAACTGACCCTCCACCCGATGCAGGCTGCGCCGAACCCGCAGGACGCCCGCCTCCAGGTCCACGTCATCCCACCGCAGCCCCAGCGCTTCACTCCGCCGAAGACCCAGCACCGCGAACACCACGAACAGCGCATGCAGCCGGTGATCCCGAGTCGCGTTCAGCAGCGTCCGGACCTGCTGGACCGTCAACGGCTCCCGCTCCTGCTTCGCCGGCCGAGGTGCCCGCACCAGCTTCGCCACATTGCGCGGGATGATCTCTTCCCGCATGGCATCTTCCAGGGCCGCCCGAAGCACCGCGTGCGCCAGCTGCGCCGTCCGCTCACCCACACCATCAGCGGCGAGCGCGGCGAGGAATTGCCGCACGTCTCGGGCACCCAGCTGGCCCAGGCGCTTCCGCCCGAGCTTCGGCACGAGGTACTTCGCGATCAGATCCCGATACGACCGGGCAGTATTCGGCCGGACCCGAGGGGCCGCGACCTGCTCCATCCGCTCTTCCAGGTACCGGGCGACCGTCAGGCCGGCGGGAGCGAGAGGCGCGCCCGCTCGGACCTGCTTGCGGATCTCTACAAGCTTCGTCTCCACCTCCTCCGGCGACCGGCCGTACACGTAGCGACGCGACTCCCCACCGCCCGGCTTCGGCACGAAGTACGCCGCCGTCCACCGACCGTCCTTGCGCAGGTAGATCGAGCCCTCACCGTTGCCCCGCTTGGACCGCCGCGGCTTCCGTTCGGCCGGCGGCTGTTCGTCCCCTGGCATCAGTCGTCCTCCTCGGCTTCCAGACGAGCCACGTACTCCCGCAGGGCAGTTGCCGAAATCCGGCGCGACCCGCCAGCCTTGACCGACCGCAGCTGGCCCGAGCGGATCAGGTCGAAGACCTTGGACCGACCGACGTTCAGGACCCGAGCCACCTGCTCCGGGCGGAGCAACAGCGGCGGCAGGTCATCGGCCGGCAGCTCCCACAGCTGCGCGGGCACCGGACGCACGTCCGAGATAGTCACCGTTCCTCCTTGTCGTGAGCGTCGAGAGAAGTTGCCGAAACATCGGGCGGGTCGGCGGCACGTCTCGCGGCGTCGAGTTGCGCCCGCCATTGGATGCGTTCGGAGATGGCGCGGAGGACCCGGTGGCCGAGGGGTGGGACGTCGGGGTCGGTGGGTTTGGCGAGTTCCCAGGCGTGCCGGACCGTGTCGGAGCCGGCCGGGGCGGTGGTGGCGTCGGTGGTGACGCCGAGCAGGGCCTTGACCCACTCGCGGCGGTCGGCCCGGTGGTCGGCCAGGGTTTTGCCGGACCACTGCCGGGAGATGAGGACGCGTCTGCCGCCGATGCCGAGGGTTTCCCGCTTGTGGACCTTGTTCTTGCAGTTGCCCGGCTTCAACCCGGGCCGGGCCTTCTTGGGTTGGATGCCGTAGAGGAGCCAGTTGGCGCACCGCTCGGAACACGGCGTGTGCCGCAGCTCGGCCCAGAGCCGTTCGAGGTGCGCCCGCTGGCGGCCGGTGGTGACCTGGTGGCAGTCGGCGGCTTGCTTGGTGAGGTACTTGGTGATGTAGCCGACGCACCTGTCTGCGTCCTTGGTGCCGGCGAGGACGCCCTTGGCGTCGACCTGGCTGCCGAAGCGGACGACGTGCGCGGGTTGGGCGTCGGGGTCGGCGTCGACCAGGTCCAGGGCGTCATCCCAGGACGGGAGGAGCCGGCCCGTGGTGGGGTCGGTGTAGCCGCCGGCGGTCGGGTCCCATTGCGGCGCCCTTCCCGGTTTGTAGATCAGCTTGGTGGCGGGTGGCCACCACACCTGGTGGTAGGTGGCGGCGGCGACTTGGCGGACGAGGGCGCGGGGGATGGTGCCGCGCATTGCGAAGTGCGCGTGCGGGGCCAGCCGGCGTTGCGGCTCTACCGCCCCGGCGTATTGGACGTTCCAGCCGACCGCCCGGCGCAGGTTCTGCCAGAACCGATCGAGCAGGCGGGGGAAGTGCACGGCGTCCCAGGCGGCCCGCCGGTAGTCGTACGTGTCGGGGTCGACCGGGGTCCCGTCGGAGTGGACGCGGCCGTAGGAGTCGAGGGTGAAGGTGAGGAACATCGACGGCCGGAACACCTGCCCGCCGTGCCCCTCGAAGGTCCGCCCGATCGTGCGGTTCTCGACGGGCAGGCGGGGCAGGTCCGGGGCGTCCTGCCGCCGCTTGGTCGAGCGGACCCGGCGCTTGCTGTCGCTGTCCTCCGGGTCCTCGGTGGCGTGCGGTGGTGCGGGGCGGCCTCGGAGTCCTTCGGTGGTGATCTGGGCTTCCAGCTCTCCGATCGCTTCGTCCAGGTCGGCGACTTGATCCCACTGCGACGCGCGGGCGGCAACAGGCCCGGCGGGTTCTGGGTCGCCGCCGCCGACCCACGAGCCGCCGATGAGGCGGTTCTTGGAAGCCGGCCTATCAAGGAGGTGACAGCCGCAGCCCTGCTCAGCGACGGTGCCAGCCGCCTCGCTGACCGTTTCGGTCTGACCGACTGGCCCGGGCTACTGGCGATCCTGCACGATCACGGCCCAGCCGACCTGATCCGCCGCGTCCGTGCCGCAGAAGACTCCGACCTCCAAGGCAACCGCTGGCCGCGCGGCAAGACCCACGATGACGCAACCGTCGCCTACTGCGCCCGGCTGCTCGACACGCGTCCGTTGCCGAATTGACCTCTTAAGGATCAAGGCGGCCCGCAAGCGGGCCGCGCCGGCCCGGCCCCGGCCTGCTGGCGACCTCCGGCCGGCATCGGCCGGGCCGGCCGGCCACACTTACGAGTTGCAAGAGCTCGAAGACCTCGGGGCTCCGCCCCGAACCCCGACCCTCCTCAGAGATGCCGCCGCAGATCACCTCGCCGGGCACCACAAGGGCTACCAGCCTTCCCGGACGGGGCCAAGGTCGTTCGTCCGGTAGGGCGCTCCACCTTGTCCCCGTCCGGGAAGGCTGGACGGTCTACGACTGCCCGACGAGGAGATCCGCTTCAACGGCCAGGAGACCCAAGGAACCGCGAGGCCGCGCGGCGCGGGCAACTACCCACCACCGCATCCAACAGCTATATCCAGCACCGACAGTCGTCCCGCCCGGAACGCCGCCACTTGCTCGGCTGTCAGCTCGTAGTACGACAGGAGCGGATCACTCGTCTTCCAGCGGTTGACGTGCACGAAACATCCGTGCCAACTACCGCGACCGATCATCTCGACGTCGGGGAAGCCCGGATCACTCGTTGGAGCGCTGATGACGAGCCCAGGTCCCGACACACGGGCAAGGACATTGTCGTCCGGAGGTCCGACGAAGATCGCGACTGCGGCGCGAACCTCGGCAGGCGCCGTACCAGGATCGATGTAGTCGTGCACTCGCTCGTAACCGCGCACGCTGACCTGGGACACATAGCGTTGAGCCGGGGTCCCAACGGGGTCTCTCAACTTGAGCACGCCGAAGCAGCAGGCGGCGACCGCGACTAACGACAGCAGCCAGGCACGTCGGCGTCGTGAACGCGCGGGGACGCGTCCGTCGGCGGCATCGGCGGACCCAGGCACGACGACACAGTAGGCCAACCGACCCGCGTATGGGTGGGGCGCAAGGTCAATAGCGCTGGACGGACGGACCATGCTGGGCCGTCCACGGGCCAGTAGCCGCGAGGCCCAGCGGTCACGAGCGGGCACGAGATGCCACGGGAGTGGTCGCCACGAGCAGGCGTTTGGGGCATCACGACCAGGTGAGCACGCTCTTCCAAACTGACGATCGCGCCGGTCGGGGGAGTGGGACCCCGCCTACTCGTCGGTCATCGGGTCGAAGTCACCCAGCGTCTCCAGCAACCGGCGGCGAGCAGCCTCAAGGCGCTGCACGTAGTCAGGGCTGAATATGTCGACCAGCGACTTGTCGAGGGTGCCGCTGATGGTGTGCAGCGCAGACCAGACGGCGCGGTCGTCGACCACCTGAGCGAAGGCCCGCGACGACTCCATGCGCTCAAGCCAATCCGAGAGCACCAGCGCCTGGTCGTGGCTCAGTTTGAGGACCACCTCTGCGCTCATCCTGGCAACGTAGCGCAGCCGGATCGACCCACCGCCGATGACCGCCGTTCGGTCGCGGTCAAAGGCGTGGTGACAGCAGCGGGTGACAGCAACGGCGCTGCACGGGTGAAGACGGCTGAGGACACCAATGGGCGTAGGGACAGGGGTGCAAGCCGAGAATGAACTGCGCTGGACGGCCTCGCCGAGGCTACGGATCAGAAGGTTAGGGGTTCGAGTCCCTTCGGGCGCGCAACACATGGAGAAGCCCCCGACCAGCCGAAATGGCAAGGTCGGGGGCTTTCTCGTATCCGTCCGGAGCGGGTTCGGGCGGCTGTGGGAGCCACGCTGGGGCGCCGGCCCGGCCCCGGCCTGCTGTCGACCTCCGGGGCCGGCATCGGCCGGGCCGGCCGGCCACGCTGCGGGACAGATCCGAGAGCGTGCCTCCGGCGGGGATCTCCGGCCCCGGGGCTGGAGGCGCAGGAGCTAGGGCTGGCGGTGCCCAAAGACGATCCCCGCTGGGGCACCTTCAACCGAGGTGAGAGTCATCTGTGCCGTAACTGTGAATCCGGCATCGCGGAGCCAGGCCGCCACTTGGGCAGGCTGGCGACGGTGGACGTACAACTTCATCGGGTGGCCGCCGTAGCCCTGCGTCTTGAGCCGCGACTCGTCCCCGACGTGGAAGCCAAGCAGCAGCGGGCCACCGGGACGCAACACCCGCCGAAACTGCGCGAAGACCGAGCCGACCTCGTCGTCGGGGACATGAATCAGCGAGTACCAGGCGATGAGGCCGGCGACTGAGGCGTCGGCGAGATCGAGGTCTGTCATGGAGCCCACCTCGAACCTCAGCCTGGGGTAATCACGACGAGCCACATCGATCATGCCTGGCGAAAGATCAATCCCAAAGGCATCAACGCCGAGCCCACACAAGAGAGCGGTGATGTGCCCCGGTCCGCAGCCCACGTCGGCGACTGGCCCGCCGCCGGCGACCTGAACGAGGTCGGCGAACAGAGCCAGAATCGCCCGTTCGTAGGGCAGGTCAGCTAGCAGGCCGGGCACGCGCTCTGCGTAACTGGCAGCGACTGTGTCGTAGGAGATGCGGGTGTCAGCCAACCAGGTTCCGACTGTCATGACCAAACACGCTAAATCAGCGAACAGACGGGCCATCCACAGCTGACAGTGTGGGAGCCACCGGGGCGGACTGAACCGGACGTGACGGCGCAGCCCGGAATGCGCCGCGACGGCCACAGCATCTGCCGTCCCGGCCCAGCCCGCGCAGCCCGGCTCGGACGTTCAGGCGTTGAGGTACGCCAGGACCGCGCGGACCCGGCGGTGAGCGTCGTCGGCCGGCGGCAGGTCGAGCTTGGCGAAGATGTTCGTGATGTGCTTCTCCACCGACACGGGCGCCAGGACCAGCGCCGCGCAGATCGCGGAGTTCGACAGGCCCTGTGCCATCAGGTGCAGCACCTCCCGCTCGCGCGGGGTGAGCCCCTCAATGCCGTGCTTGCGGCTGCTCCGGGTGAACAACTGCCGGACCACCTCGGGGTCCAGCACCGTCCCACCCTCGGCGACCCGCTCGACGGCGTCGAGGAAGTCGTCCAGGGCGGTGACACGGTCCTTGAGCAGGTAACCGACGCCACCCCGCCCGTCGGCGAGCAGGTCCGTGGCGTAGGCCCGCTCGACGTACTGCGACACGATGAGGACCTTGGCGTCCCGGTCGGCGGAGCGCAGCCGCAGTGCCGCCCGGAGACCCTCGTCACGGAAGCCGGGTGGCAGCCGGACGTCGACGATCGACAGGTCCGGCCGGTGCTGTTCGACCGCGGCGACAAGCGCGTCAGCGGAGTCGACCGCCGCCACGACGGTGTGGCCGGTATCGGTGAGCAGGCGGATCATGCCTTCCCGGAGCAGGAGGAGGTCTTCGGCGATCACGATGCGCATGGCAGCTCCGCGTGCAGGACGGTGGGCCCGCCGGGCGGGCTGGACAGGGTGAGGGCGCCGTCGAGGGCCTCGACGCGGCGACGCAGGCCGTCGATGCCGGCACCGTGCGGGTCCGCGCCGCCGCGGCCGTTGTCGGTCACCGCGACGTTGACGGTGCCCCCGGTACGCCGGACGTCGACGACGCCGGACGTCGCACCGGAGTGCTTCGCGGCGTTGGTGAGGCCCTCGGCGACGACGAAGTACGCCGCCGACTCCACCGCGGCCGGATACCGCTGGTCGGTGTCGCCGCGCAGCTCGACGGCGAACGGACTGTCGCCGGCGAGGGCGGCGAGCGCGGCGTGCAGGCCGCGGTCGGTGAGGATCGGTGGGTGGATGCCGCGGACGAGGCGGCGCAGCTCGGCGAGGGCGTCGTCGAGCTGGCGGCGGGCGAGCGCGACGTCGGGTTCGGCGTCGCCGTTCGTACGCAGCTTCCGCGCGGCCAGGGCGAGCGTCATCCCGGCGGCGACGATGCGGGCCTGCGCGCCGTCGTGCAGGTCGCGTTCGATGCGGCGCAGCTCGGCGGCCTGGGCATCGACGACCCGCCGGCGGGTCTGCGCCAGGTGCTCGGCCTGCTCCACCAGCCGGCGATGTTCGCCGGGAGCCAGCAGGGCGCGGGACAGCCGGGCCGGGCCGGCGGCGAGCGTGCCGATCAGCCACGCCACCAGCGGGAGGAGCAGCAGGCCGAGCACGGCGAGTCCGATGCGGCCCGGGGTGGTGGTCATGAGCGGCCGCATCGGGAACGGCGCGCGCGGGTTCGGTACCGCCCACGCCCATGCCGGCGCGACGATCGCGGCCAGGTCGACGACCGCGACGACGACGCCGGCGATACCGGTGACGAGCCCGACCGGCAGCAGCAGGACCAGCCAGGCGACATCCCGCCAGGTCGCCGGCTGGGCGGCGACGGCGACGACCCGGCGTTTGATGGTGTCGCCGGTGACCGGCACGTACGGCGCGGGGATGGGCGTGCCGAGCACCCAGCTGGCCCGCCGCCGTTCGACCCCTGCGAACGTGCGGGTGACCCGGGCAGCGCCGAGGAACGCGGGACCGCCGAGGTGGGTGACAGACAGCAGGACGACGACCAGGGTGGCGGCGAGACTCCAGGCGAAGCCGGCGGCGCCCGCGAGCGGGCCGGTGGCCAGGTAGGCCAGTGCCGCACCGCTTCTCATGATCGTCTTGCCCATCGCCGCCGATGTTAGCGGTGGCACCCGGCACTCCCTCCGTCGTGAGCGGACCGCGGTGCGGTGGCACCCGTCCGGGTGCCACCGCAGTACCGCACGGTCAGACCTGTGTCGCGAGGCTGCGTCGGCGCACCATCAGCCGCGTCGGCAGGACACCGGCGAGCAGCCCGAGGGCGGCAACGCCGCCGACCATCACCGCGTGCGTGCCGGGCTCGACGATCCACCGCAGGACCCCGTCCTGGGCGGCGCTGAACGCGCCCACCACGATCCCGGTCACCGCCGAGCCGAGCAACAGCCCGACGATGACGGTCACGAGGGCCTCGCCGCCGGCGAGCCGCTGCAGCTGCCGGGCCGTCGCGCCGACGAGACGCAGGTCGGCGTACTCGCGGCGGCGCGCCGCCGCGGCGATCGCGAACGTGTTGACCACGGCGATCGCGGTGAACCCGAGCGAGATCACGACCATCAGCTCCCATGCGCCCTGCTGGTTCGACGCGTCACCGGCCGGTGCGGCGTCGAGCGCCGGCACGAGCCGCAGCGCCGGGAACTCGGCGTGGATCCGCTCGGCCGTGCCCGGGGCGTACCGCAGGCCGACCGTGCGGACCAGGCCCCGCGGGTCGTGCGCCGCCACCAACCCGGCCGGGAGCACGAGCTCGCCGAAGCCGCGCGCCCGTCCGTACACCATGGAGAGCCGCAGCTGGACCTGTTTCCCGTCGGGCAACCAGAGCGGAACCCGGTCACCGATCCGCCAGCCGTACTGCCGGACGAGCGCCGCGCTGGCGGCGAACCCGTCGGCGGTGAGCGCCCCCGCGCGGACGTCGAGGTCGAGCGCGGTGTCCGGGCCGCCGACGAGGAGGCCCTGAGCCGGGTAGTCCTCCGGCTTGCCGCCCTGCGCGACGATCACCCGGGTCGGTAGCTGCGCCGCCACACCGGTCACGCCCGGCACGTCGGCCAGGCGGCGCGCCGTGTCCAGCGGCAGGCCGCCGTCGCCGGTCACCTGCGCGGTCGCGGGCGCCTCGCGGGCCACCTGCTCCTGCCCCGTGAGCCGGCTGAGCAGGGCGCTGTTGAGCAGCATCACGGTGTTGATCGCGAACATGAGCACGAGCGGGACGGCGACCGCGGCGACCCGACGGTGCTCGGTGCGGGCGATGAGCCCGCCGAGGCCGAACGGTCGAGCGACGACGGCGGCCAGCAGCCGCACGAGGAGCGGCCCGACGGCGGCGACCGCACACAGCAGCAGGGCGGAGGACACGAAGCTCATCCCCATGCCGAGCGGGCCGTCCAGCGGCACGAACGAGAGCACCCCGACCGCGCCGGCCGCCGTGACCAGCGCGACGAGCGCCCGCACGAAGGTTCCGCTGGCCGGTGCGGTGGCCGTCTCCACGAGCGCCTGCGTCGGCGCGATGCGTACCGCCCGCCGCCCGGCGATGCGGGCCGCGACGAACGTGACCAGGACGCCGGCCACCGCCGCGAGCAACAGCACCGGCACGTTGACCCGCACCGTGAACTGCGCCGGAACCGCGCCGAGGGTCATGAACCGCGCGGCGACGACCTCGGCGAAGAGCACGCCGAGCGGTGCCGCCGGCAGCGCGGCGAACCCCGCGAGCACCGCGCTCTCCACGCCCAGCAGCCGCCGCAGCTGTCCGGGCGTGGCACCGATCGCGCGCAGCAGTGCCAGCTCGCGCAGCCGCTGTCGCACGCTCAGCGTCACGGTGCCGGTGAGCACGAACACGGCCGCGAACGCGGTGATGCCGATGACGAACCCGAAGATCGAGATCGGGCCGATGTAGTCGGGCAGCGCGCCGGGCAGGTCGGCCCGCACCCGGTCGTCCCCGGCGAGGACCTGTGCGTCCCCCGCGACGGCGTGGACCCTGGCGCGCAGCGCCGCCACGTCGGTGCCCGGCGCGCCGAAGACGCCGACGGCGGTCGGCCCGGCGAGACCGGACACCGCGGCGACGTCGCCGTCGGCGAGAAACAGTGCGCCCTGCGCCGGCAGGCCGTCCCGGCCGGCCGGCGCGGCGATGCCGCTCACCCGCAGCGTCCGCGTCCCGGTCCGGGTGGTGACCCGCAGCTCGTCACCGACGCGGACGCCACCGCGGGCGGCCACGTCGGCGTCGAGCACGACCTCACCGGTGCCGGGCGGACGGCCGGTCCTCATCGTGTACGGGGTGAGCGTCGCCGACACCCAGCCGTGGCCGATGACGGGCGCGTCGTCAGCCCCCCGCAGTGCGCGGCCGTCCCGGGCCGTGACCTGGACGGGGAACGCGGCGTCGGCGACCACCCCGGCGACCCCGGGGACCGCGGCGATCCGGCCGGCGAGGTCCGCCGGCAACGTGCCGGCACCGGTCAGCCGCTCGCTCTTCACCTTCCGCTTGACCTTGCTCTTGCCCTCCTTCTTCTGCTTGGTCGTCACCGTCTCGAGGCTGATCTCCCGGTCACCCGCCACGGCGAGGGTGGTGGCGGCGAACCGGTCCGCCGGCGGCTCGGCGATGAGGACGGAGTACAGCAGCAGGCCGCCGCCGGCGAGCAACGCAACGGCGAGGACCGTGGCGAGGAACGTGCCGACGTACGCGCCGCGGTGCCGGCGCAGGGTGGCGATCGCGAGCCGGATCATCGGTTGCTCCCCACGCTCGCCACGGCACGGCCGTTGGTGACCGCTGTCATCTGTGCGGCGACCTGCTCCGCCGACGGGGCGGCCAGCTCGGTGGTGATCCGGCCGTCAGCGAGAAACACGACCCGGTCGGCCCGGGCGGCCGCCGCCGGGCCGTGCGTGACCATCACGATCGTGGTACCAAGATCGGCCACCGCCTCGCGCAGCAGGTCGAGCACCTCACGGCCGGTGGCCAGGTCAAGGGCGCCGGTCGGCTCGTCGGCGAAGATGACCTCCGGCCGGGCGGCGAGCGCCCGGGCCAACGCGACCCGCTGCCGCTGTCCGCCGGACAGCTGCGCCGGACGGTCCTGTTCGCGTCCGGCAAGACCGACGCGCCGCATGACCTCCCGCGCCCACGCCCGGTCCGGTCGCACCCCGGCCAGCCGCTGGGGAAGCAGGACGTTGTGCCACAGCGACAGCGAGTCGAGCAGGTTGTACGACTGGAAGACGAACCCGACCAGGCGCCGGCGGGCCTGGGTCAGCTGCGGCTCGCGTAGCTGACCGATCTCCTGGCCGGCCAGGAGCACCTTTCCCGAGTCCGGTCGGTCCAGCCCGGCCGCGCACTGCAGAAGGGTGGACTTGCCCGAGCCGGACGGGCCCATCACCGCGTTGAACGTCCCGGCGGCGAACCCCACCGACACCCCGTCGAGCGCGCGGACCCCGGCGCCACCCGAATACGTCTTCGTTACGTCGAACAGCTCGACGGCCATCGTGCTTCGCATGCCGATCAGCGTCGTGGATCGCGGCTGAGCAGGGCACACGGTCGACCATGCTCTTCGGTGGTAGGGCAGGCCCTACCACCGGCGCGATCCCGAGCGCCCCCGCGCCCGGCATCCGACCTGCCGCTATGCGCCGTGCCTGGTCAGGGGCCAGCCCGTTCCGGTTAGTGCCGGGTTCATGGGGCGCTCACCGCGACCGCCTAGCGTCCGGCGTCGTTGATCGCGACACTGCCAAGGAGTTGGGCGTGCAAGTCACACGGAAACTCGGCATCACACTGACCTCGGTCGCCGCGCTGATCTTGTCGGCGGGGCTCGCCAGCGCGGCGGGCGCGGCCGGTGGCGAACTTGAGCGGATCACCCCGCCGGTCGATGCGAATCACCCGCCCCAGGATCGCCTGGTGCTCGCCGTGATCGGGGACTACGGCGGCTGCGGCGTCGACCGGACCTGCGCCGAGGAGTACCAGGTCGCGGACATGGTCCACTCCTGGAACCCGGCGGCCATCCTCACCACCGGCGACAATACCTATCAGCAGGGCCTGCCCGAGGAGGTCGTCAAGGCCCAGGCGCCGTACAAGGCGGACATCGACGCCGGCAAGATGTTTCCGATCATGGGGAACCACGACTACGGCAACGGCTGCTCGCCGGAGAGCGTCCAGCCGAGCCTGGACTACTTCAAGGTTCCGGCCGCCTACGTCGCCGGCTTCGGCAACGGGCTGCTCGACTTCGTCAACCCCGACGCCAACTGTCAGACGGCCACGGGCAGCACGAAGCCGCCGATCTATGACGCGTACCGCAACACGCTTACGAACAGCGTGGCCGCCTGGAAGGTCGTCGGCGGCCACCAGCCGATCTACTCCTCCGGCAAGGCCGGCAACAACCTGGACCGCGCGTGGCTGATGACGCCCGGCGTGGATCTGATCCTCGCCGGCCACGATCACCACGCGGAGCACATCGAGACAGCCGACGGCTACCACATCGCCATCTCCGGCAACGGTGGTGCCGGCCTGACTCCGCTGTTCAGCGTCGCGCCGGGCAGCAAGTTCCGCGATGCCGCGCACTTCGGGGCGATGCGGCTGACGGTGACCCCGGACTCGCTGAAGGCGGAGTATCTGTCCCTGCCGGGCACCGTCGACTACTACTTCCTGCTGAAGAAGGACGCGCAGGGCCGGGCATACCTGGCCGAGCGGTCGGACTGGACCGACCCCAACCCGGACCCGGGCGGGAACCCGATCCCGAACAGGTACACGGTCTCGTTCGACGTCGCGGCGGACAAGGCCGACGGGCTGACCTACCAGAACTATGAGGACGGCCCGTACGTGACCACCGAGGTCGACGGCCGCCGGGCGCTGGAGCTGCAGAAGAATCCCTTCGGCGGCGCCAACCAGTTGTACATGTTCGTCGACGACGCGGCGATCTCCGGCGGGCCGTACCAGGTCAAGGCCACGATCAGCTACCGCTCCGCGGTCACCGGCTCCTTCGCACTCCAGTACGACTCGCAGCAGAGCGGCTCGGCCTACCAGCGCTCGACGGCCGTGACGATCGACGCCGGCCAGGTCAACCAGTGGCAGACGGCCACCATCGACATTCCCGACGTCCGGTTCAGCAATCGGCAGAACGGTGGCGCGGATCTGCGGCTGAACGCGAATGCCAACCTTCCGCTCGTCATCTCGGGTGTACGCATCGACGTGGTCCCGCCGACTCCTCCGACGACCCGGGTCTCGATGGACTTCTCCGGTGAGCCCGACGGACTGACCTGGATTCCGTACGAGAGCGGCCCCGCGCATGAGATCGTCGTCGACGGTCGGCCTGCCCTGCAGGTCGACAAGAACACGTTCAACTCCGGCAACAACCTCTACCTCGCCGTCGACGACCGCTACCTCACCGGCGGCCCGTACGACGCCACCGCCACCATCGAGTACCGCTCGCCGGTCGCCGGCTCGTTTGTCCTCCAGTACGACTCCGCGGCCACCGGGTCGGCCTACCAGAGCACGCCCCGGGTGAGCATCACCGCCGCGATGGTCAACACCTGGCAGACGGTGACCCTCGACCTGCCGCAGGTGATGTTCCGGAATCGGCAGAACGGCAACGCCGACATGCGGATCGTGGGCGCGAACAACCTGCCCCTCATCATCGGCTCGATGAGCGTGCAACTCGCCGACAACCAGGCGCAGCTGCTGAAGGCGGCGCAGGACGCGGTCGCCGCGGCCGAGGCCGACCCGTCGGCGGAGACGATCACCGCCGCCGAGACGGCCATCGCGAAGGTCACCGACGCTGCCCAGGTCGCGGCGTTGAACCAGCGGCTGGCGGTCGTGAAGCTCCTCGTCCAGGCCCGCGACCTGCTCGACGGGATCGCCGCAACCGAGCTGACCGACGCCGAACGGATCGACGCCGCCGTCACCGACCTCGCTGCGGCGGCGGCGATCCTGGATCAGGTGCCGGCCGACCGGCAGGGCGACCTGCCGGAGCGGGTGGGTGCGGCGAAGCGCCGGATCGCCGACGCTGTCGCCCGGTTCTTCGCGGCGCCCATCCAGGGCAAGCCGGGACCGGTCAAGCGGCCCTGGCTGGACCTGGTCATCTCCGACACGTACGACCGGTTCGGTGCGACCGACCTGCACGACCGGGTGATGTCGATCGTGCGGAGCCACGCCACCGGCCAGCAGGTCACGGTCGCCATCAACGAGTTCCTCGCCGCCAGGTAAGCGGCAGAGGTCCGCATCGGTTCGGGCGTCGTCGCCGTCCCGAACCACCCGAAAACCGGCCTCCCCGGGCCCGCGGTTCGCGGGCCCGGGGCGGCTTCACGCCCTGGTCGGTGGCGCGGGTAGCGCCGGTTGGTCAGCGACGCTCAGTTCCGGCGGCTCCGGGGGATCGCACCTGCTGCCCGCCACCGCCCCGCATGGACGGCGTCGACGTTCTCTTCCATCAGCAGGCCGTGCCGGCAGACCCGTCGCCATCCGGCCGGTGGTCAGGGGCCGAGCCCTTTGGTCTTGAGCCGCCGGCTTGGCCGGCGTCCGTAGCCACGCCAGCCCGGGCCGGGCCGGCCGGCTCCACCTGTCCGGGCCGGCCGTCGTCGGCCTTGGGGTCGATGGACACGATCCGCCCGCCGGGCGTATCGGTATCCAGGCATTCGTCGGTCGGAGCGCTCTCCTGCTGGTCGTCGCCGGCGCAGGCCTCCGGCGATTCGTCACCGGCCGGTCGCCCGTTCCCGTCGTCGTCGGTGCTGGACTCGTCGTCGGTGCTGGACTCGTCGTCGGTGCTGGACTCGTCGTCGGTGCTGGACTCGTTGTCCGTGCTGGACTCGTTGTCCGGTGCGGACCCGTCGCTCGGCTCATCCTCGGTGGTCGGGTCGTCGGTGGTGCTGTCGGTGGTGGGGCCGTCGGCCGTGCTGTCCGTGGTCGGGTCGTCCGTGGTGGGGTCGTCGGTCGTGCCGTCCGTGGTCGGGTCGTCCATGGTCGGGTCGTCGGTCGTGCTGTCCGTGGTGGGGTCGTCGGTGGTTGGGTCGTTGGTGGTCGAGTCGTCGTCGGTGGTCGTGGTTTCGTCGTCGGTTGGTTTCTCGTCGTCGATCGTCCGGTCGCCGTTGGATTCGTCTCCGGTGACCGGCGCATCCTCGGTCTCTTCGTCGGCGCAGTGGGGACCCTTCTTGTCCGGCTGCGCCTCATCGGTACGACAGGACGCCGGCCGGGGGGCCTTTCCGTCGCATCCGGGACTTGCCGCCGCGAGTCCGGCGGTGATGCTGATGCCACCCGCGATCAGTGCCATGGCGAACAGCAACGGGAGCCACTTGTGCGGGGACCTTCTCATCGCAGCCCCACAGCGGTGCTGTCGCCGATGACGACGAGGACCGGCTGGTCCGTCGATTGCGAGTCAGAAGGCGAGGTGGTCGGCTCTGGTCGGTGCCGGTTGTCCTCGTTCTTGTCCCGGCCGGTCGGCGAATTGGCCCGGGCAAGAGACGGACGGACAGCGCGGCTCTTCATGTACGCCCGGTAGTAGTTGTTGAGGGCCACCTTCTTGACCATGCCGGCGCCGCTCGACGCATGAATCATCTTGTTGTTCCCGGCGTAGATGCCGACATGGTCGATCTCCCCGCCGTCCCAGTTGAAGAAGATCAGGTCACCCGGTCGCAGTTCCTTCGTCGACACGGTCAGGTGTCGGTCCTTGCCATAGTCGTACTGCCCCTGGGCGGTGGTCCGTGACCATGAGAAGCCCGCCTTTCGATAGGCCCAGTACGTGAGGCCGGAGCAGTCGAAACCGGACGGCTTGTGCCCACCCCACACGTACCGGTCTCCCACGCGCTCGGCGGCGAAACAAACCGCTCGTTCGCCGAGGCTGCCGTCGCAAGAGCTGCTGGCGGCGCTCGCCAGACTGGAAACGCCGCCGATCGTCCCGGCGATCAACAGAAATGCGACGAACAGTTTTACGGCTGACGAGAATCCGGCCCGATTCAGGAGATCGATCACGGGGGTACGGCTGCGGCGCGCAGCACCGGCATCGGCCGTGAGAATTGTTTCCACGCTGTCCTCCACAAGAGACTGCCAACTGGCCCGATCCAGTGCACCGAATCACTGATCGTCCCGCCACCGATCCGGTTGTCCGGGACGGCCCCGGGCAGCAGATGCCGCCGCCGCGGAATTCGTACGGCAGCTCGGACCAGGGCGAACGTCCTGTCCTGGTTCGCCCCGGACAACTGGTCTCCGGCCGGGACGAAGTGCGGAGGATCGCCTTTCCAGATATCCGTCCTGGTCATTCCCGTACGCCCGATCGGCTGGTCGGACACGTCGCTATCGGCTGGGCTGTAGGGGCTGTCGCGCGGTGCTGTCCGCAATGGATTCGGGCGCCATCGGCGACGAAACAGCCGATTACAGTGAGGAGAGATCGACATGAGAGGCTCATCGCCGCTCGCGCTCTATCGAAGCCGGTTCGGCGCGCTCGCACTCGCGTTCGTCGTCATCGCCGGCCTGCTGATCGCCGGCGTCCAGTTGGCCAGCGCCGCCCCCGCAGGGAAATGGCACCTGGTGTCCATCTCCGGATACCAGCAGCAACGGTCGACCTGGTGTGGCCCGGCGGCCGGCCAGACGCTTCTCTCGGCGTTCGGCGTCAGCGTCAGGCAGAGCGCGCTAGCCAAGGAGATGGACGCGGGGGACACGTTCGGCACCTGGCCGTGGGACATGGACGGCCCGATCAACGCCCAGCTCAAGAAGAATGGGCAGCAGACGCGGTACAGCTACCGTGCCGGGGCCGGTACGTGGGAGCTCTACCGGTGGGCGAAGAAGGGGGTGGACCAGAACGCACCCTCGATCATCCTCGTGAAGTCGCAGAACATCTGGTACCCGGGCGCCTCATTCGGTACGGGCCACTATCTGGTGATCTACGGCTACAACGACAACCTCGTCGTCAACGTGCGTAAGGCCGACGGGACGAGCCAGCGCAAGTCCTACGGGAAGGTCTACAAGGTCTACGACCCGTGGGACGGGGGCTTCCACACTCTGGCGGCCAAGGACTGGGGCACCGACGGAAAGAACGTCGGCTATCCAGGCGGAAAGGTGATCGTCCCGAGCAACGTGTGAATCGGCGACCAGAGAAATGCGGGAGGGTGCTGAGCGCCCTCCCGCATTTCGTGTGTCCCTCGCCGGCTCCGCGTCCCGGCCGCCTACCCGAGGCACCGCCGAGGAGTGGCCGGTACGCCGGTCAGCGTCGTTGGACGGTGAAGGTCTGCGCGAGACTGCCGGTACAAGGGGTCTGGATCAGTTGAGCCCCCACGTCCCGGTGCTCGCCGTAGACGCCGATGCAATAGTCCTTGCCGGGTACCGAGCGCACCCGGTAGCCGCCGGCCGGACCGGTGAGCGGCTCGAAGGTGAAGGTCTGGTCGGCCCGCCCTGAGCTGCAGTCGTCGCCGGTCAGCAGAACGCCGTCGCCACGCCCGCCGTAGTCGATCGTCGCGCACCCGATCCCGTACTGGGGATGGTCGAGCTTGATCCGATAGACGTTGCCGGACACCCGTTCGAGGATGATCGGCGGTGCCGCCGAGGCGCAGGAGTGCTGGCCCAGCACGATCCGGCCGGACGGTTTGTAGAGCTCCGGCCCTTCGCCCACGCACAGCCCGGTGTGCGCCACGCGCAGCCGTACCGGCCCCACCGCCGGCCCGGCGGCTGGTCCGCCGGTCGCTGCCTTCGTCGGCGACGGCCCGCCCGTGCTCGGCCTGGGTCGTGGCGCGGCCGACCGGGACGGGCTCGCGGAGGGGGACACGGCGACCGAGGGTACGGCCGCGGGCAGGGTCTCGGGCTCGTCGACCGGCAGCTCCGCCTTGCTGCCCGAGTCGGCCGCCGTTTCGGGCGAGTCGCGAAGGGCTCGGGCGATCACCGCTACCGCGATGGTGGCCATGACCAGGACGAGTACGCCGGACAGGACCCGGCTCGCCCAACCGGTCCGGTACATGATCGGCGGGATCAGCCAGCGGAACCCGGCGGGCCGGGGCACATCCTCCGCAGGGTCGTGCCGGTGCATCCCGACCCACCGCTCGTCCGTCCGCTCCGCGGCCACGTTCGCCAACCGGCCGGCGGACGCGGGGAGGGCGGGCTCCTGACCCCCCGAACGCGGCTCGGTCCGCCCACTGCTGGCCGGTTGGGCGGCCGACGGCTCCGGTCGGGTGCCGCCGGCCGCCGACAACCCCGACGCCTCCGACAGCAGCACCGACTCCAGCACCGCTTCCAGGACGGGCAGCCGTTCTGCTTCCGGCCGAGGGTCCGGGCGTTCCGCCGTCTCATCGGGAACATGCTGCTCTGGAACGGCCGTATCGGGTGCCGGCCCAGGCGGGAGATCGGCTTGCCGACCGGCGGCCGGTCCCGGCTCCGAGTTGCCCACTGGCGCCGCCGGAACAGCCTCCCGCGCCGCTTCGGCGGCGAGTCGTTTCCGCGTGGCCAGCCACGACGCGGCTGTGGCCTGGTCGAGACCGCAGGCCCGGACGAAGGCGGTCACCAGCGCCTCTCGAGGCAGATTGTTCCGCCCCAGCACCGAGGCGATCGTGCTGTGTGGCAGAACCTCCCCGACCGCCTCCGCCTGGCGCTGCAACTGGCGGAAGGTAAGGCCGGACCACTCCTTCAACGCCCGCATCGCGGCGACGAACTCGGCGGGGGAGGCCGCGGAAAAGGGATCCGGGGCCGACCCGCCTCCGGGATGGACCTCCTCGGCGCCGTTGCTCTCTTTCGGCGTCTGTCCGTCGTCCAAAGCGTGGTCCTCCATCAGTCCACTACGGACGGCTGCGGTCTCGGTCCGCGAGAGTACACCCGAATGACACTGCGCGTGGTGCAGGTGGCTCTCTGCCCTGGTCAGGGAGGCGCGTGCCGGGCCGGAGCGGTCCCGGACCGCACCGACCACCGCACCGGAACGGTGGACAGGTGGTCGGGACTGGCCGGTACGCGGTTACGGCTAGTGATGACGACTGGTACGCGGTTGCCTGAGTGACGTCGCCGAACGGCAGGCGCCCCGGGCGGTGGCGACGTGTCCTCTCTTCTGAACGCAAGGAGCACCATGATCGACATCATCAAGCGTCGGATGCTTCCGCTACTGATTGCGCTGCTGGTCGTCGGTGGCGGGGTCGCCGCGGTCGCCGGCATCAGCCAGGCGAACTCCAGGAGCGACGGTCCCTCGATGGGAATGCCGTACTTCCTGTATGAGAAGGGCGCCGGACTGATGGGCCCGTGTGGGAAGCACGGCTTCGTCCGGACCGCCGGAACGGTGAGCCTGCCCAACCGCCACTATGAGACCAAGCTGCTGACCAAGCGGTTCGACGGCAGCGTCACGGAGCGGGAGTTCTACGACTACCGTGGCTTCTCCTCCGCGTACCGGTTCCTGTACTGCAAGAACAGCAAGTTCATGTACCGCTACTACGGAAAGACCCAGGTCCACCGTGAATACGTGTGCACCAACCACGTCAACGAAGGCGGTTGGCTCCGGATCGGCTGCGGCTTCACGTCCGGCTGGAAGGCCGGCTGGCGGAGCAAGCGGTAACTGACCCCACGTCTACGGGGAGGTCCGGCCGGGCCCACTCGTGGCAGAGGCCCGGCGTGGTCGCCGTCGACCGCGCCGGGCCCGCGAACTTGCCCGAAGTCGCTCGCCAGGTGTGGCCCGCCGCTGTTTGACTTCACCGGATGATCGGTGGCGAGCAGTTGCGTACGTGTCTGGCGGAGGCCTGGGGCTTGACCGAGGCGGCGGTGGCCGCGCACCACGGTGGCATGAACTCGGCGACGTGGTTCGTCACCGCCGGGGACGAGCGGTGGGTGGCCAAGGCGGTCGTGCCCGCCGCACGCCGGTCCTTCCGGGGCGGTCTCACAGTCGCCGGCCACGTCGACGCGGCGGGAATCCCGGCGGGCGCCCCCGTGCCGACCAGGCACGGAGATGCCGTTACGGATCTTGATGGGGTGCCGCTCGCGCTGCTGCGCTGGGTCGACGGGGCGGCGCTGTCCGGGCGTACCCCGGACGACCAGCGGCTGATCGGTCGGACCCTCGGCCGGGTGCACGAGGTGCTGCGGCACGTTTCCGTCGGTGACACTGACCGGTTCCACTGGCTGGAGGTCCAGGCCGCGCACCTGGGGGTCCGGCCGTGGGTACGGTCCGCGGTGGCGACCGCCGTGGCGGCGTACGAGGCACTGGGTCCGTCGACGCTCTCCTGGGGACTGTTGCACACCGATCCGGCGCCGGAGGCCTTCCGACTGGACCCTCGGACCGGGGCCTGCGGCCTGATCGACTGGAGCGTGGCGATCAACGGTCCGCTGCTCTACGACCTCGCCTCCGCGGTGATGTACGTCGGCGGCCCGCAGCAGGCCGACTGCCTGGTCGAGGCGTACCTGGCGGGTGGGAGCGTCAGCCGGGCCGAGGTCGAGCACGGGTTGCCGACCCTGCTGCGGCTCCGCTGGGCGGTGCAGGCCGACTACTTCGCCCGCCGGCTGACCATCGGCGACCTGACCGGGATCGCGAGCAACGAGGAGAACGAGAAGGGCTTGGCGGACGCGCGCCGGTGGCTGGGCGTGCTCAGCCGACAGCACTAGCCAGGGCCGAAAGCAGGCCGCCCCCGGACGCCGGAGCGTCCAGGGGCGGCCGGATAGGCGCTCAGTTCAGTAAAGGGCCTTGTAGGCGTTGAAGCCGGTGCCCTGCTGGACCCGCTTGCCGAGGAAACCGTCGCCGCGACCCGGGTAGAGCCAGAGCACGCCGTTGGCGTCGCGGCCGAGGAGGTCGTTGCGGTTGTCCTGGTCGAGGTCGCCGATCGGGACGAGGGTGTTGTAGATGTTCCAGCCGGTGCCGATCTGCACCCGCGAGGTGAAGTACCCCTTGCCGTCGCCGTTGTAGCGCCAGAGAACACCGCTGGCGTCGACGGCGACCAGGTCGCCGTTGCCATCGCCGTTGAGGTCGCCCATCCCGAGGACCTTCGGGTAGATGCCCCACCCCGAGCCGATCTGCACCCGGGCGGTGAAGTATCCCGTCCCGGTGGAGGTGTAGAGCCACAGCTTGCCGGTGGTGTCGACGCCCACCAGGTCGTCGTGGCCGTCCCGGTTCAGGTCGCCCGGCGCCAGCAGCAGCCGGTACGTCTCCCACCCCTTGCCGATGACGTGCGACATGGTGCCGCTCTTCGGGAACGCGTTGCGCCCCGTGCCGTAGTACACCCGCAGGTAGCCCGCCGCGTCCCGGACCAGCAGGTCCGGCCGGTGATCGCCGGTGAAGTCACCGAACGGCACCAGCGCCGTGGTGCCGGCGGAACCGGTGCAGCTCAGGCACCAGTTGTCGGTCGCACCGAGGTCGTTGAGGCGGCCCAGCGGCTCACTGCCCGGCGCCTCGCCGTACCAGTGGCCCTCACCGTTGGACTTCACCCCGAGCAGCGCCTGCCCGCCATAGCAGTCCCAGGTCCGGTAGCGGAAGGTGCCGCAGGCGGCGAGCAGGGTGCCCGAGCCCATGCTCGTCCTGGTCCCGTCCACCGTGCCGTAGACGGTCCAGCGGTATCCGCCGTTGACCGCCATCGTGCCGTCGGGGAGGCGGCCGTCCCAGCCCGCACTGGCACCCTCGCGCGCCGCGCCGCCGGACCGCACCTCGTACGTCTGCCCGGTGGCCTTGTGCGTGACCGTCACCTGCCAGGACGAGACCGGCCGGGTGAAGCGGAAGGATCCGCTCCAGGCGCGCTCGTTGTACGCCGACGCCTCCCCCTGGGTCCAGACCTTCCCGAGGGCCGGCGCGGTTGCCGGCACGCCGCTGTCGAGCACGTGCACCGCGTTCGCGCCGTCCACGTACGCCACCCCGGCGCCGGCCCGGTCCACGGTCCAGGTGATGCCGCGGTCGTCAGCCGGGGTGCCGACCGGCAGATCGGCCAGCTTCACCGCCGCCCGCACCGTGCCGTCGTGGAAGTCCGTCATCAGCAGGCTCGCGGTGCCGGCGTCGTGCCGCACCAGGAACCCGTCACCGAGCAGCGCCGGTCCGCCGGGCAGGGCGACGTTCCGGTTGGCCGTCAGGTCGTACGCCCCGGCCTGCCCCGCGCCGCACGCCCAGTACAGCCAGCGGGTGCTGACCTGCACCTCGGTCGGTACGCAGGCGACGCCGGTGGCGATGGTCCGCTGGGCGCCGTTGCCACCCAGGCCGATCTGCTGGAGCTGCCCGGGGGTCGTGGTGGCCGTCCAGAGCGTGTCGTACCAGAGTCCCGCGCCGGTGACCGGGCCGCTGCGCTCGACCGTCCGCCTGTTCATGTCGACGACGTACTGCACGGCGGGCGAGCCGCCGTTGACGACGGCGTACCGGTCGTCCGCGTCGACGAGCCGGCCGTTCGCCGTCGGCAGGCTGACCTTGGTGCTGGCAATGGTGTGCCGGGCGACCGCCGTCTCGCCGTTCGGCCCGTACGTCAGGTACGCCATCCCGGTGTCCGCGCCGTCGAGCATCCGGACGCAGGAGACCTGCGGGGCGCACGGCGCGGCGTCGGCGAGCAGGGTACCCGCGGTGGGGAAGAGCTGCCGGCCGTTGCCCGACCCGTCGTCGTCGGCGAGCGCGCGGTTGAACAGCGCGTACTGGATGGCCGACGTGCTGGGCGACACCTGCGTCTGGAGGTGTCCGACGATGCCGTGCCGGTAGCTGAGCGCGGCGTTGCCGACCGGGTCACGCACCGGCAGCACCGGTACGTGGGTCGGCTGGCTGTCCGTCGCCGTGAAGCGGTGCACCGCCCAGTCGCCGGAGTCGGTGCCGCCGACGAGCAGCGCGGTGTCGTCCGGGCCCTGGAGCAGCGCGGTGGAGTCCAGCGCGCCGAGCGGCAGCATGCTGTGCTGCTCGCCGCCGCCCAGCGGGACCGTCACCGCCGGCCCCTGGTCCTTGCCGTTGCGCTT
This sequence comes from Micromonospora sp. MP36, assembly GCF_008119785.1. Taxonomy (GTDB): domain Bacteria; phylum Actinomycetota; class Actinomycetes; order Mycobacteriales; family Micromonosporaceae; genus Micromonospora. The sequence continues at coordinate 37,090 of NZ_VSFA01000054.1, forward strand.
GTCGATGACCGTGAGCACCTGGTCACCGAGCATCGCCAGCCGGAACCACTGGTTGCCGGCGGTCACCGTCCGCGCGGTGGTGTCGGTGCCGTCGAGCAGGCCCGTGCGGGAGTACGCGTGCACCGTGGCGTCGTTGCCGAGCCAGGCGACGGTGTCCCCGGTGAGCCGGAAGTCGGCCAGCGTCTGGACGTCGACGTCCGGGATCTCCACCACCCGGGCGGTGGCGAGGTCCAGCAACGCCCACCAGTACTCGTCCGCGGTAGCGGCCTCGATGACCACCGAGGCGCCGTCGCCGGCCAGCGGCTGGCTGCCGAGGTCGATCCCGGCCGGGAAACCGGTGACCGGCCGGCTGGCCGTGACCGTGCCGTCCGGGCCGACCGTCCGCAGTTCGAGCTTCGCGCCCTGCCGAACCAGCATGTCCCGGCCGTAGATGCCGTAGAGGCCAGCGTCGGTCGGCCGCTTCCACTGCTCCCAGCTCAGGTCGCCGAGGTCGAGCACGTTGACGGTGCCGTTGGTGGGGTGGGCGGGCACCGACTCCCAGATCGAGACGGTGTCCCCGCCAGCGGGTCGCAGGCCGGAGCTGCGTACGCCCGCAAGATCCTTGACCTCGACGGTCTCGCCGGTGTCGTACCGGGTCCAGAGGTAGGCGGTCGACGCGTTGTGCTGGTGCAGGAAGCCGGTCTTCCCCGCGAACAGCAGCTTCTCTCGCGGTAGGACGGTCGGCTCGTTCTGCGGGATGACCGCCACCTCGCGGGGCGCGGCCGACGGTTCGGCGACGGCCGGGGTGCCGGGTGCCACGAGCAGGGACAGCGCCAGCGTCGTGGTGCTCGCCAGAGCGCCGGCGGTGAGCGTGCGGCCCAACAGAGGTCCTCCTGGGATCAGGGCTGCGTGAAGATCATGTCAGCGTAGGCAGGAGCCGGTGGTGGCGTGTGCCGCCGAACGGCTGATTGGGAAGCCGGAAGCCCGGGGTGCCGGTCGGCGCCCCGGGCTTCCCGTGCCGGTCAGCTCAGAAGAGGGCCTTGTAGGCGTTGAAGCCGGTGCCCTTCTGGACCCGCTTGCCGAGGAAACCGTCGCCGCGACCCGGGTAGAGCCAGAGCACGCCGTCGGCGTCCCGCGCCAGGAGGTCGTTGCGGTTGTCCAGGTCGAGGTCGCCGATCGGGATCAGGGTGTTGTAGATGTTCCAACCCGTACCGATCTGCACCCGTGAGCTGAGATATCCCTTGCCGTCTCCGTTGTAGCGCCAGAGGACGCCGCTGGCGTCCACGCCGACCAGGTCGCCGTTGCCGTCGCCGTTGAGGTCGCCCATCCCGATGACCTTCGGGTAGATGCCCCAGCTCGAGCCGATCTGGACGCGGGCCTTGAAGAGGCCGGTGCCGGTCGAGGTGTAGAGCCACAGCTTGCCGGTGGTGTCGATGCCGAGCAGGTCGTCACGCCCGTCGCGGTTCAGGTCGCCGGGGGCGACCAGCAGCCGGTACGTCTCCCACCCCTTGCCGATCGTGATCGACTTGTGGGTCTCCTTGGCGTAGCTGGGCTGGCCGGTGCCCAGGTACGCGCGCAAGTAGCCCGCCCCGTCCCGGACCAGCAGGTCCGGCATCCCGTCACCGTCGAAGTCGCCGAACGGCACGATCGCCGAGGCGCCGGCGGTGCCCGCGCAGCTCAGGCACCACTGCTCGGTGCTCCCGTTGTCGACCAGCCGCCCAGCGGGCTCACCGTACGGATCGCCGTACCAGTGCCCCTCGTTGTTGGACTTGACGGCGAGGAGGTTGGAGTCGCCGTAGCAGCTCACGCTCCGGAAGGGGAAGGTGCCGCAGACGACGCTCAGCTTGCCCGTGCCGATCGTGGCGGCGGCCTCGCCCTCGGTGCCCGTGCCGGTCAGCTTCCAGAGGTACGTCCCGTTCACCGCGGGCTGCCCCGAGGCCAACCGGCCGTCCCAGTTCGTGTTCACCGCCAGCCGCTCGGGCCCGCCCGAGCTGCGGGCCACCACCTCACCAGAGGTCTTCCGGGTGATCGTCATCTCCCACGACGAGACCGGACGGGTCAGGATGACGCTCCGCCGCCAGAAGCGCTGGTATTCGGTCTCGGCAGCCCGCGGGTACGTCCAGTCGTAGCCCCCTTCCGTCCCCACGCCGGGCGGCGTGGACGGCACTCCGCTGTCCAGCACGTGAACCGCGTTGTCGGCGTCGACGTACGCAATCCCGCTGCCGTGCTTGTCCACGGCCCAGGTGATCCCGCGGCCGTCCGCCGGGTTGCCGACCGGCAGGTCGGCCAGCTTCACCGGGTCGTGGAGGGTGCCGTCGTGGAAGTCGGACAGCCGCAGGCTGGCGGTGCCCGCGTCGTGCTGGACGAGGAAACCGTCGCCCAGCAGCGCCGGCCCGCTCGGCACCCGGAGGTTGCGGTTGAGCGTGCGGTCGTAGACGCCGGCCGGGCCGTCCGCCCCGCAGGCCCAGTAGATCCAGCGGGCGCTGGCCTGGAGTTCCGTGACCTGACAGTCGGCGCCGGTGGGCATGTTCACCGCGGTCCCCGGGTTGGTCAGCCGCTCCGACTGGATCCGGCCGGGCACCCCGGCCGTCCAGAGCGTGTCGAACCAGAGCGCCGCGCCGGTGACCGGCCCGGTGCGGGCGATCTGGGAGACGCTGAGGTTCACCACGTACTGCTTGCCGGCGGCGGCGTCCGCGACGATCGCGTAGTTGTCGCCCACGTCGACGACCCGCCCGCCCTTGCTGGGCAGCGTCATGGTTTTGGTGCTGCTGTTCGCCGCCTGATACATGTGGATGCTGTCGCTCGTCCCCGAGAGCAGGTAGGCGGCTCCGTAGCTGTGGCCGTCGACCAGGCGCAGGCACTCGACGCCGGCGGCGCAGGATGCCGCGTTGGCCGGCTGCATGGCACCGGCCGGGCTGATGCTGTCGCCGGGCACCTGGAGGTGGTTGAAGATCGCGAACCGGGTCGTGCCATCGGTCGGGTTGACCTGCGTCTGCACGTGCCGGATCAGCCCGCGGTTGTACGTCAGGCCGGCGTTGTGCTGCGGATCCTTCACCGCCAGGAGGACCTTGCCGGTCGGCGCCTTCCCTGGCTCGGCCGTGTAGCGGTGCACCGCCCAGTCGGCCGGGCCGGTGCCACCGACCACCAGGGCGGAGCCGTCCGGCCCCTGCACGACGGCACCGAGCTGGTAGTCCGTCTGCGGCAGCAGAGTGGTGGCGTCGCCGCCCGCAATGGGGAGCGACACAGTCGGGTACCAGTCGCCGGTGTTGTTCGACTGGTTCTTGGCGCTGATCAGGTTGTCGCCCACGACGGCGGTCCGGAGGGTGCCCTGCGCCTGCACGGTCCGGGCCGCACCGGCGGTGCCGGCGAGCAGGGCCTCGCGGGACTGGACGCGGTAGATCCCTGACAGGTTCGTCCAGGCCACCACGTCGCCGGAGACCCGCCAGGACGTGGTGCCGCCGGTGGCCTCCGGAATGTCGACCACTGATCCGGAGGCCACGTCGAGCAGCAGGGCACGTGGGATGTCCGTCCGGTACGGCACCACCAAGGCACCCTCGCCGCTCGCCACCGCCAGACCGGAGAGAACGGCGCCGTCGGGAAGTCCGGTGATCTCCGTGGTGGTGGAGTTGCCGTCGGCGTCGAAGGTCAGCCGTTCCAGTTGCAGCTTGGTCCCTGAGGTGCCCGAACGGGCCACCACCATCGACTGCCCGTGCACACCCATCACCAGATAGCCGGTGGGGGTGGCCCACTGCTGCCAGGTCTGCTCGGCGAGGTTGAAGACGGTCACCTTGCCGGGCGCCGGCAGCGCGGGCACCTCGTTCAGGATGAGGACGCTGTCATCCCCGGCCCGCTTGATGTTGGTCCACTGCAACCCGGCGAGTTCCTTCACCACCACGGTCTCGCCGGTGTCGTAGCGGGTCCAGAGGTAGTCGCCGGGCTGGTTGTGCGAGTGCAGGAAGCCCGTCTTCCCGGCGAAGTGGACGGACTCCTGCGGCCTGAGCAGGGGCGCGTCCTGCGGGATGACGGTCACCTCGCGGGGTGCCGCCGACGGGTCGGCGAGCGCCGGGGTGGCCGGCGCGGACAGGACGCCGAGCGCCAGGGACAGAGTCGTCCCCATGGCAACGGCGGTGAGACGGCGGCCCACAGAACTTCCTCCTGGGATCGGGCTGCGCAAGACACCTGGAGGGTACGTGGCCGTTTCCAGGCGGAAGTGCCGCCGAACGGCTGATTTCGTCACAGCCGCTCCGGCGTCCGGATGCCGAGCAGATACAGCCCCTGCCGCAGCACCCGGCCGGTCAGGTCGCAGAGCAGCAGCCGGCTCTCCCGCAGCTCGCCGTCGGCCCGCAGCACGGGGCAGCGCTCGTAGAAGGCGCTGAACGCGGCGGCCAGCCGGTACAGGTACCCGGCCAGCTGGTGGAACTCCAGGCTCCGCGCCACCTCGGCGACCACCCCGGAGAAGCCGAGCAGCTCGATGGCGAGGGCCCGCTCGGCCGGCTCGACCAGGGAGACCGCCGCGTCCGGCCGGGCCGCCGCCCCGGCGCGCCGGAAGATGGACCGGATCCGGGAGTACGCGTACTGCAGGTAGGGCGCGGTGTTCCCGTCCAGCGACAGCATCCGCTCCCAGTCCAGCACGTAGTCCTTGTGCCGGTCGCTGGACAGGTCGGCGTACTTGACCGCGCCGATGCCGACCGCCCGGCCCACCTCGGCCGCCTCCGCCTCGCCCAGCTCGGGGTTCCGCTCCCGGGCCAGCGCGGTGGCCCGGGCCACCGCCTCCTCCAGCAGGGCCACCAACTTCACCGACTCACCGGACCGGCTGCGCAGCATCCGCCCGTTCGGCCCGAGGATCGAGCCGAACCCGACGTGCTCCGCGCGGGCCGGCGACGTCAGCCAGCCGGCCTGCGCCGCGGCCGCGTACACCAGCTCGAAGTGCTGGCGCTGCGGCAGGCCCACCACGTAGAGCAGCCGGGTCGCGCCCAGCCCCCCGGTCCGGTGCCGGATCGCGGCCAGGTCGGTCGCCGGGTAGCCGTAGCCGCCGTCGGACTTGCGCACGATCAGCGGCAGCGGCTCACCGTCCCGCCCGGCGAAGCCCGGCGGGAAGACGCAGGCCGCGCCCTCGCTCTCCCGCAGCAGCCCGAGCCGATCCAGGTCCGCCACCACCGGGGCGAGCAGGTGGTTGTAGCTGCTCTCGCCCTGGAAGTCCCGCTCGGTCAGGGTCACGTCGAGCAGGTCGTACACGGTCAGGAAGTAGCGTTCGGACTGCTCGACCAGCAGCCGCCACAGCCGCAGCGTTGCCTCGTCGCCGCCCTGCAACGCCACCACCCGCTGCCGGGACCGCTCCTGGAACGCCTCGTCCGCGTCGAACTTGGCCCGGGCCGCCTTGTAGAACGCGTCCAGGTCCCCCATGGACAGCTCCTGCGCCGCCTCGGCCTCGCCCAGGTCGGCCAGGTGCTCGATCAGCATGCCGAACGGCGTACCCCAGTCGCCCAGGTGGTTGGCCCGGACCACCCGGTGCCCCAGCCACTCCAGCAGCCGGGCCGCCGCGTCGCCGATCACCGTCGACCGCAGGTGCCCGACGTGCATCTCCTTCGCCACGTTCGGCCCCGAGTAGTCGACCACCACGGTCTCCGGCTCGGCCGCCGTCGGCACGCCGAGCCGGGCGTCGGTGGCCAGCGCGGCGATCAGGCCGCCCAGGGCACGGTCCGCGACGGTCAGGTTGAGGAAGCCGGGCCCGGACACCTCCGCCGCGGCGCACAGGTCGCCGAGCTCCGCGCGGTCCAGCACCTCCGCCGCGATCGACCGCGGCGGCCGGCCGAGCCGCCGGGCCAGCGCCAGCGCCGCGTCGGACTGGAAGTCCGCGCGCTGCGAGCGCCGCACGACCGGATCCACCGGTACGCCGGCCACCGTCTCGAACGCCGGCGCCAGCCGGTCGGTCAGCAGTTTCTCCAGATCCATGGGTACGCCGATCTCGCTCGGATCCGCCTCACGCGGATCTCCTGACGGGGATGCGGGCGGACCGAGGACGTTCGGCGATGACCGGCGGCTCGATCCGCCGGTCGCAAGAGAAAGGTGCTCAGCGCAGGCGGTCGCAGGACCGCCGGCGTCGCAGCACGCCGACCTGGACGTCGGAGGACGTCGGCTGGTGGGCGTGCGCGCTGGCCATGTCAGCAGCCTAACCGGCCGACCCGGGGGCGGCGCAAGCGCTCGTCCGGGCCGGCCGTCAGGTCGTACGCGGGAACTCAGGCCGGCGTGGCGACGGCCTTGCGGTAGCGCTCAGCCCGCCGCCGCACCTGGGTGTACACGCTGGTCAACCCCATCGCCCGGCGGACCTCGACCAGGGTGCGGTGCACCTCGGCCCGGGTCCGTTCGGTGCCCTCGAAGATCAGTTCGTCGACCCGGCCGCGGTCGGCCTCGAGGCGGGCCCGCCGCTCCCGGATCGGGTCGAGGAACCGGTTCAACGCGGTGGCCAGTTCCTCCTTGACCTCGACGTCACCGACCCGGCCGGCCCGGTAGCGCGCCTTCAGCTCCTCGACCTTCGCCCGGTCCGGGTTGAACACGTCGTGGTACGCGAACACCGGGTTCCCCTCCACCGTCCCGGGTACGTCGGCGCGCACCCGGTTCGGGTCGGTGTACATCCCCATCACCTTGCGGCGGACGGTCGCCGGGTCGTCGGAGAGGCCGATCGCGTTCCCCTTGCTCTTGCTCATCTTTCCCTGGCCGTCGGTGCCGACCAGGGCGGGCGTGTCCGACATGATCAGCTCCGGCACCGGGAAGACCTCGCCGTAGAGGTGGTTGAAGCGCCGGGCGACCTCCCGGGTCACCTCGACGTGCGCGGCGTTGTCCCGGCCCACCGGCACGACCTGCCCCTTCACGCAGAGGATGTCGGCGGCCTGGAGGACCGGATAGCCGAGCAGCCCGTACGGCATCTCCTCCTTGCCGGCGTCCCGGGCCATCTCCTTGAGCGACGGGACGCGCTCCAACCGGGGCACGGTGATCAGGTTCTGGAAGAGGGTGTTCAGGTCGCCGACCTCGGGGATCGCCGACTGGAGGTAGAAGGTGGCGCGGGCCGGGTCGACGCCGGCGGCGAGGATGTCGGTGACCATCTCCCGGGCGTTGCCGGCGACCTGCTCGATGTCCCCACGGGTGTTCTTCGTGGTGAGCATGTGCAGGTCGGCGATGATGAAGAAGCTCTCGTACCGCTGGTGCAACCGCACCCGGTTGGCGATGCTGCCGACGTAGTGGCCTAGGTGCAGCCGCCCGGTCGGGCGGTCGCCGGTGAGCATCCGTGCTACGGACATGGTGGTACGCCTTTCGTGCCGAGGAAACGGTGGAGGACGCGCGGGCGCGGGAAGAGCCGGGACGATGCCCGGATCAGTGGAATCGGCTCGTCAGAGCGCGAACCGCCATCGCCCGCCGGCGCGGAACCGCAACCCACCGGCACGGAGTACGTCGAGGATCTGCTCCCGACCGTCGTCGACACGGGCCGGAAGAACCGGAGCGGCAGCCGTCCGGAGACCGTCCTCGGTCTCCGGGGCCAGGGTGCTCGGCCGGACCATGCCGACAGGTTAGCTCAACCCCAGCGGTAGCTCTCCGCGTAGTAGTTGCCGACCTGCTCCCGGTGCTCCGGGCTGCCGAAGTCGTCCGGGTCGAAGGCCGGCGAGTCCTTCACCTGTTCCCGGGTCCGGTCCACGTGCACCGTGCGCTCGAGGTGGTCGACCCGGGCCACCGTGCCCGCCGGCAGCAGCACCCTCCGGCCGAAGATCCACGGCCCCGTGTCCACCACGAGGTACTGGGCGCCGGCTTCCTCGCTCGCCTGGTCGACCGACCCGATCCGGCCGTCCGTCGCTTCCACCCGGTAGCCGGTGAGGTCGATCGGGGTGCCGGGGCCGGGTGCATCCGGGCCGTCGTCGCCCGCCGAGCGCTGCCGCGGCACATCGTCCGGGCCGGTCTGGTCGTAGCCGCCGGCCAGTGCGGACGGGTCCCGCCAGAGCCACGGATTGAACGGCTGCATGACCCACCTCCGATGTCGTCGTCGCCGACGGAAACACTGCCCACGCGTCGAATCGCTGAAACATCAGCGCAATTTTCGGTTCATCATTTCCCGTTTCTGCGAGATTCCTCATAATCGGGGCCGCTGCCGGACGAGGAGCTCTTCCGCAGGTCGGGATGGGTGGACCTGCCGGGCGGCACATCAAGAACGGGTTCGAAAGTGTTCGCCGGACACATTCGGCCGGTCGACGGTTCCCACGATTCTGGTCCCGCACCCCACCTGCCGAGGAAAGGAAGCGCAGATGCAGCGGGCAATTCGACGAATCGGGATCGTGGCGGCCGGGCTGGTCGGGCTGGTCGGGCTGGGTGGGCCCGGGGCCCAGGCGGCAGCGGTCAACCCGTACCCGCCGCAGGGGCTCTGCGGACCCGGCTTCGTCAGCGTCGACCAGGACCCCATCCGGAACGCGGTCACCGGCGAGCGGCTCGGCACCGTCCACCTGCTGCACAACCCCTTCACCGGGTACGGGTGCACGGTCACCCTCAAGCCGGCGTACCTCGGGAGCCTCACCCGGACCCAGGTGTACCTCGACCCGGAGCTGATGCCCTCCTTCTCGGTCGACGACGGCAACCGGCTCTACGCCGCCGGCCCCGTCTACGGGTACGTCGGCACGGGTTGCGCCATCTGGGGCGGCGCCATGGCGGATCCGTCGGGCACCCTGCACCGGCACGACCGGGCGAACCCGGCCATCGGCGGCGCCGTCACCTGCTTCTGACGCCGTCGGGGTGGGGCGGGCCTGCTGCCCCGCTTCCACCCAAGGCGGGGCCGGCCCGCCGCTACGGTCGGCTGGTGGGCAGGATGCGCGGGATCCACGAGCGGCCGGCGGGGCTGAGCTACCAGCCGGAGCTGGTCGACGAGGACGAGGAACGGTCCCTGCTCACCGCCCTCGACGCGCTCGACTTCGGCGAGGTCCGGATGCACGGGCAGATCGCCCGGCGCACCGTGCGGCACTTCGGCTTCGACTACGACTACGACTCGTTCCAGCTCACCGCCACCGAGGCCCTGCCGGTGGCGCTGCACTGGGTCCGCGAGCGCTGCGCCGGCCTCGCCGGGCTCGCTCCCGATGACCTGGCCCAGACGCTGATCACCCGTTACCCGCCGGACTCCGTCATCGGCTGGCACCGCGACGCGCCGGCGTTCGGGCCGACCGTGGTCGGCCTGTCGCTGGGCTCCGCGTGTCTGTTGCGGTTCCAACGCGGCAGCGGGGAGACCCGCCGGGTGTACGAGCTGGAGCTGGCGCCCCGGTCCGGGTACGTCCTGACCGGGGCGGCCCGGTCCGCCTGGCAGCACAGCATCCCGCCGGTACCAGCCCTGCGCTACTCCCTGACCTTCCGTACGCTCCGGGCCGCCCGTCGCTGATCTGGCGTCACCACCCTCGTCGTCGGCGCCGGCCCGCTTGTCGCGGTCGCACTGCCATCTGCTCCCCGTGTTCTTGCCCTTGCCGCCGTGTCCCCTTTTCCCTCGGTCAGGGGGCGGCGGATCGGATCGCCGGCCTGGCGCCGCTGGCATACTGGCCTGCCATGGTGCTGTCGCGTGGCTGGTCGCTGTTCCTGCTCGGGGTCGGGGTGTGGACCTGGGTGATCTGGCCGAGGTTCGCGGTCGCCATCTGGAACGACCCACGCGCCTGGTCCGCCGGCGCGGTCGGCGAGGGCGCCCCCACGAGCTTCCTCTGGGTGCATGCGCTGCTGATCGCGGCCTCGTTGGCGATCGGCACCACCGTGGGGGTGCTCGGCATCCGGGGCTGGCTCGCGGCTCGCCGCCGCAGCAGCGGTCCCGCCGTCTGAACGGTCCCGATCGCGGGGCCACGGCCCTGGCGAGATGCGGGCGCAGGCGTCGGCGGCAGGTCGATGCTGCGGGCCGACGCACCGCGGAATGTCGCTGCCGGCGACCTGTTTCTGCCCGGGATCAGCCTGCGGCGTCGTCCAGATGGTCAGTGAACAGGGAAGATAGCCGCTCGATGATGATGTGACGCGGGACGCCGTCCCCGGATTTGACGATCAAACCCGCAGACGCGTAACTTTCTCTCTGCCAGCGCGGAACGGACGAAACAGGGCGAAAGTCCTGGAGGCCGGAGCGCGGCACTGACGATCAGGTTGCGACGGTTGACTCCTTCGGGACCTGGCCGGGCGGGGCTCGCCGAGAACGCCGCAGGGCGGATTTGGCGGAGCGGAACCGACCGGGTAAGGTTGTCGACCGGCAGGGAAACGGACGAGCTCGCGGGCACCGCGGCGGCCGGCCTGCCAAATCCGATGATCAAGCGCAGCGGTACGCTGCTGCGCGAGCTCAGCGGCGCCAACCGTATGAAGCACGACAGACCGGGACACACGGTTTGACACGGCAGAGACGGTGAGGTAACGTAGTAAAAGTGCCCGGCGC
>NZ_VSFA01000055.1 GCF_008119785.1 Micromonospora sp. MP36
ATTCCGGATCGGCGACAAGGTCACCCAGATCCGCAACAACTACGACAAAGGCCAAGCCGGCGTCTTCAACGGCACCCTCGGCATCGTCACCCACCTCTCCCACGAAGAGCAGACCCTCACAGTGCGCACCGACGAAGACGAGAGCATCGACTACGACTTCGACGAACTCGACGAACTCGCCCACGCCTACGCCATGACCATCCACCGCTCCCAGGGCTCCGAATACCCCGCCCTCGTCATCCCGCTGACCACCAGCGCCTGGATGATGCTGCAACGCAACCTGCTCTACACCGCCATCACCCGCGCCAAACAACTCGTCGTCCTCGTCGGCTCCCGCCGGGCCCTCGCCGCCGCCGTCCGCACCGTCGGCGCCGGACGCCGCCACACCGCCCTGGCTCACCGATTGACCGGGTAACGAACAGACCATCAGCACGCACCATCCCCGCCGCGGTGGGGCCGCTTGGCCGGCGCGGCGCGCAAGAACGCCGCCGACGAACGCCTACGTAGTCACCAGGGCGAACGTTGCCGCTGAACGAGTTGACAATCAGTAGCGGGCCGCGAGGCTCACCTGAGTGTTGGGACCGGCACCTTCGAGGCTCCACTTGATGTAATGGGCGCCCCCCGAAGTGTCGATCGATACCCAGTGGCCCGGCAGAATTAGGCCGCTCCAGAATTCGATCCAGAAGCAGTCGGTGCCGCCGACGCAAAATGGCCCAGAACACACGCACTCCCAGTAGTGCGCTAAAAACCTGCCATTGACAGTTCCTTCTCTTCCGACCATGGCGATTCCGGTACCGTTGCCCAGCTTGTGCGTGGACGTCGCAAATGCCCAATCCCAGCCTTGAACGCAGTGCTGAGCGCCATTACAGAACGTCTCTCGGAACCAGGCCTGCTCGCCCGCGTCGCGCGTCACAAATTGATTGTCTCCTCCGGGGTTTTCTCCGGCGCGATCATATCCTAACTCGGGTGGCGGGTTGCCGGACTTTCGCACCGCCGGAACATCCTCCATCACGCGACCAGATTCGATAACGCCGGTCACGCCGGGCGCGAACTCGATGAACTGGAAACCGCGCCCCGGCTCCAACTGCAACGGGGCATGGACCGTCATGGGCAGACGAAACCTCTCGGGCTCTTTCATAGCCGGTTCTACCTCCTTGTGAGCACTCAGGCTGATAGGAAGTTCAATCGCATCGCCGCGGCCGGCCTCTCCCTGGACGGGGTGTCCCGGCTGGAATCCGTGCGAGACAGAGACCTAGTCTTCGTTCCGATCGACCGTCAACCATTTGCACACATTGCTGATTGCTTCCACGGGGAGCTTCGCCAATCGAACGCGCATGCGCGTGACGGCTGCACCTGGACGTTTTCGCTTATGATGCGGCCGGTTGTCAGCGCCAAGTGGTGCGAAGACGAACTGGAACGCGGTCTGCCGTCGTACCATCCAGCACTTGCATCAGTCGTCGCCCCAACCGAACGAACCTTGTGAGGAGCCGGTGAGGCGGCCGAAATATCTCCATGTGTCGCACCGAACGCCATCTGCCGTTCGGAGGGCAGCATTTGTTCATTGCCTCTTGTATGGTGTCCTCGCCAAGTCGGTTGGCGAAGTCGAGCACGGTGCCTGAATCTAAGCTGAGCCGGGGCTCGCCCTTGCCTCTCGAGAAGCTGCGTCCGCCAGGCAAGAGACCGAGGAAACCTTTGCGTTCACGATCCCGCGCTTCGACGGCATACATCGCCATCGCTCTAACGGACTCCTCTGCCAGCCTTCGGTCCTGGTTTGTGGAGTCTGGGCGGTTCACTCTCGACCGCGAGGGCAATGGTTTACCCCTGGAGCGGTCATGATCCTTTTCCTATCGTCTCGACATCCGGCCATGACTAGCACGCCACGCTTATCACTTCCGTGCCCTGGTCCGATATTCGGGATGGGCCGCTGGGAAATATGACCCATTTGCTTCGGCGAAGCTCCCCGGGCGTGGCCCCGATACGAGATTAAGCTGCAGGCCGGGCTGCGAGGGCTGCAATTAAAATCAAGCATAGGATGCCGATAGACTGGACACTCCCATCGCGACGCCCCAGGCTTTTTGCAGCTGGCTTAAACCGCCCTTAACGGCGGCTTTCACCACCGCCAGTGGCGGGCAGACGCCCTCAGGGCAATTGATCGCGGCGGTGCGGGCCTTGACCGCTCCTTGCCGGCGACCCGGAAGGCGCAGCTAGCTTCGACGGCTCCGTTGCGTTGAGCGTTGGCAGGGTCGAGGCAGACTTGAGCGGTGAAGTCGCCGACCCGTTCTCGCCCGTGGCTGCCTCCGAAGTCGGCGTTCGCCGGGTTCCGGTTCCCGACCGAGGTGATCGTCCTCGCGGTGCGGTGGTATCTGCGGTTCAACCTGTCCTACCGTGACGTTGAAGAGCTGCTGGTCGAACGTGGTGTCGAGGTCGACCACGTCACCGTCTACCGATGGGTACAGCGGTTCACCCCGCTGCTGGCCGACGCCGCCCGCTTCAGCCGCCACTCACCCGGCGACAGGTGGTTCGTCGACGAGACGTATGTCAAGGTCAACGGGGTCTGGCGGTATGTGTACCGGGCAATCGACCAGTACGGGCAGGTCATCGACGTGCTCGTCTCGACCCGCCGGGACGCCGATGCGGCCTGCAGATTCTTCCGCAGGGCCCTGTCGACGTTGAAGGTGACACCCAGCGAGGTCATCACCGATGCGGCGCCGGTCTACCCCGGCGTGCTCGACGAACTGATTCCGCAGGCATAGCACCACGTCGAGCAGTACGCCAACAATCCGATCGAGGCCGATCACAGCCGGCTCAAACACGGGGTGCGGTCAATGCGCGGGCTACGAACCGACAAGACAGCACAAGTGATCATCGCCGGACACGCATTCATACAGAACCTACGACGCGGACACTACGAACTCGCCGTCGACGCCCCGCCGACAACGCGGGCCGCCGTTGCGCTCACCGAACTCGCCCAAGCGATCTGACCGGGGACCCCATACAGGTTCAACGCGTCCAACGATCCAGTAACGCAACGATGCCTGTCCACGCCCACCTCGGCGATCAGTTCCTGGGCGGCGGTGGGGCCAAACGACTAGGTGATCGTCGACTACCTCACCCGCATCACCGGCAACGACCTCGCCCTGCTTCCCTTCCTCAGCCCCGACCAGATGCCGCTGCGCGGCGCTACCAAGCCCGTCGAAGCCGCCGAGGTCGATCTCTGTCGGATCTGGCAGGCCCCGGCCTCGTCTAGCTACGGCGGACGCGCTGTGTAGCGGTGCTGGACCTCGTTCCCTGGGCGTCGTAACGGCTCGGAAGGGCGAAACTTCACACCAGCGGCCGTATCGCAAGGCGGCAGCATCGTTCGACGTGCTGCTTCCCCCACCAATCTTCCGTGTAGGCCAACGGATCCTCGAACGGCCCCGAAGGGCGCGGCGCGCGGGGTGCCCTGGTAGCGCAACGAGTGCCGTCTGCCGCTGACGCAATGCCCGAGTTGCATCGGCACGGCACGTGTGAACACTATTAGTACTGGAAGGGTTACTTTGTGCTACCTTCGCTGAAGGTGACTCCAGCGAAGCGGGAGGCAAAGCAATGTACGAACGGACCGGCCAGTCGGACGAGGTCGTAGGGGTCGAAAGCGAGGACATCACGGCGTTTGCCGAACGTCTGTCGGAGTGGAGCCGATCCCTCCCCGCAGCCGAGCAGTCCCTCGCAGAGGTGCTGCTGCAGTACACCCGGGACCTTCAGCCGGGCGACGTCCGCCGCAGACAGCTGATCGCCAGTCTCGACGAGGCGACCCGGTCCGCCATTGAATCCGTCCGCGAGCAGTGGAAGAAAACGGCCCGCGGGCCCATCGCATGGGTACGAACCGAGCCGAGTTGGGAGAAGGCCAACCCGCGCGTGGGCGGAGGAGTCGTCGAGGAGTACGAGATCGTCCAGTGGAGCTACGTCCGTCCCGAGAGGTGGACCCCGCCCTATGCATGACGACCTCAGTGTCCGCGCGGTGGACGACGCGTCCGCAGGCGACGGCTTCGCAGTTTCGCTGGAGCGATTCGCCTCCGTACTCTCCCCGTCCGAGCAGGCCATCCTCGTCGCGGCGCTCAACGTCGCGACGGAGCCGTGGAAGCGCATGGCCGCACAGCCGGTGGAGGAGCTGCTGGAGCCCGCAGAAGCGCAGCTGCTCGATCATCTGGTGAAGCGGCCCCCCGTCAAGGAGCGTTAGTGGGCCGTTATCTCGGGCTGATCGTCAAGGCGACACGGTTGTGCAACCTGCGCTGCACGTACTGCCACGACTGGCGGAGCGGGCCCGACCAGACGATGAGTTTCCCCGTTCTGGCACAGATGACCGCCCGGGCCCTATCCGACCCGACGCACGACACGGTCGAGTTCATGTGGCACGGCGGCGAGCCGACCGTCCTGCCCCGCAAGTTTTACGAGCGTGCGCTCTACTTGCAGGCCCGCTTGCGCCGACCCGGACAGACGGTCCACAACACCTTGCAGACCAACGGCACACGGATTGACGGCGCCTGGGCGCAGTTCTTCCGTGAGTTCCGGTTCAGGGTGAGCGTCAGTCTGGACGGTCCGCCCGCCGTGCACGACCGCTACCGCCGCTACGTCTCGGGACGCCCCTCCTTCGAGGACGTACGCCGCGGACTTGACGTCCTGAGGGAGAACGGCGTACCGATCAGCGTGCTCATGGTCATCGACCGGGGAGCGCTCGAACTGGGACCGGACGCAATCTTCGACTTCTTCGTCGAAGAGGGAATCACCCACTACGGCCTGCTCGCCGCCAAACCGACGAACCAGCCCGACGCGCCGCCCGGAACGCCGACGTCGCACTATGTGACACCGGCCGAGATGAACCGCTTCCTGCGGGCCTACTTCGACCGGTGGCTCGCCCACGGCGATCCGTCCATCTGGGTCAGGGAGTTCGACGGCCTGCTGAAGCGGCTCTCGGGCCGGGACAGCAGCGTGTGCACCTTTGCCGGTGACTGCTACGGCCGGTACTACCTTGTGGACCCGGACGGGCAGGTGGCGCACTGCGACCTGTTCGACGGGGACCCCGCCTACACGGTCGGCAACGTCCTCACCGACTCGTTCGCCTCGTTTCGCAACGGGCCGGCCCTCGTCCCCCTGCGGACTTCGAACAAGCAGGCGCTCAGCGCCATGCGCGCATGCCCCGACTTCGGCGTCTGCAACGGATGGTGCCCGCACGAGCGGTACACCGCCTCCCGGCACGACCCCCAGCACACGGGCGACTGCTGCGGACTGCGGGACCTCATCGGCCACATGCGGCACCGTCTCGGCGTGGCTGTCGCGGCGGCGTTGTGAAGGTCCTGCTCGGGCCGGCGCACGAACTGCACGACGGAGTCCACGGCTCGCTGCTGGACTCCCCGCCCACCGGGACAACGTACATGCAGGCGGGGTACACGCTGCGCTTTCGCCCCGACCGCAGCGCGTGCCGGGCGTTCTCCCCGCTGCACGACGCGGCAGTCGCCGAGTGGGTGCGGTTCGACGACCTCCTGGCGGATGTCGACGTCGTGCATTCGTCCCGCTTGCCGGTCGAGACGGCGCGGCCCTGGGTCGTCGACGCGGACTGCCTGCTGATGCCGCTCCAGGCCGGACGCTTCTACACCCTGGGCGCGGCGTCCCGTGGTACCCCGCTCGTTCCCAACTCCGCGGCGCTGGCCCGCCGGGAGGCCGCCATGGCGGCCCGGTACGCGAGCGGGCGCTGCGCCCGGATCCTCTTCCGTACGGAGTACGCGCGGCGGGCGTGCCTGGAGCACCTCGCCGCCCACGGGCACCGACCAGAGGTCATCGAGAAGCTGAGCGCCAAGTCTGAGGTGGTGTACCCAGCCATTCCGGCTCTGCACGCGGTCAGGCGCTCCGAACGCCCGGTGACCGTGCTCTACATGGGCAGGACCGCGCAGGACAAGGGCGCTTCCACCGCGGTCGAGGTCTTCGGCCGCCTGCGTGCACGCCACGGCGAAGCAGTGCGGCTGGTCTTTCTCGGCCCCTGCCCGGAGCCTGACGCCCACCGGCTGCTCGCGGCGGGCGTAGAACTCGTGGCGACTCTACCCAGGCCGGCTTACTTGGAGCAGCTCCGCCGTGCGGACATCTTCCTCTCCCCCACCTCATTCGAAAGCTTTGGCATGGGCCTGGTCGAAGCAGCCGCCGCCGGTCTGGCCGTCGTCTGTTCGACCGGACCGGGCATGGAGCACATCGGCGAGCTGTTCACGCCCGGCGACCACGCCCTGTTCGTCTCAAACGCCGAGCCAGCGGCCCCACGAACCGCCGCGTTCACGGAAGCGGCGTCACGCCTGATCGACGACGCGTCACTGCGCCGCCGCCTCGCCGTGAACAACCGTGCGCTCACGACCTCGGGAAGGCTGTCGCTTCGCCAGCGCGACGAACGGCTCGGCGCCGCGTACGCGCATGCCGCAAGCCTCGTCATCGGCCGAGCCGACCCCGCCGACGACCGCGACGCTCGTGTGGAAGGGGATCGGCGGATCACGGACTGGGCGGACGACGTCTGCCGTTGGGCTGGGCAGCACTGCACTGCCCGTATCGGCGGACGCGTTATCGTTAGGTACGACCCGCCCACCCGGCGTCCGGCGGCCGAAGTCAGCGGGGGGACGGCTGCGCCGCGACGCCGAAACCGGTGAAGTTGATCAGGTCCGCCATGGTGAACTCACCCGGCTTGGCACTGCACAGAACCGGTTTCCAACCGGGCGCGGCGGACAGGTATGAGAACGGGTCCGCGGACAGCATGCCGAGAAAGACCTCCGAGACGATTCGGGAACCGACGGTACCCAGTGTGCGACCGCTATTGTGCAACTCGGCCTCACGCAGCACGTAGTACCACAACGGCGCCGGCCCCTTGCCGGGAAGGTCCAGGTCCTCGTCGTCGAGCGGTTCGGCACCGATGGCCAGCGCGACCTGCTGCCCGGAGGGCAGCCCCAGCCGTGCCCCGCGGGTGAGGTTACGCCGTGCGAGGTCGGCACTCGCGGCGCCGGCGAGTTCGGGCGGCAGGTCCAGCAGCGGCGGCGCCAGGTACCGGTCGATCCTGCGGGCATGCTGGAGGTCGGCCGAGTCGCCCAGATGGAAAAACCGACTCCACTCGACCTGCCAGTTCACCGGCAGCCGACGGAACCCGCCGAGGTGTCTCACCGACTCCGGCGCGAAGATGGGAAGCGGGCCCACTCTGGAGTTCAGCGTGTATGCCGGTCGGACCATGGAGTGGCCGAAGCGGTACGCCGCGACGGCGAACTCGACCGGCATGAAGATCTGGTGCCGCCACGCGAAGAAGCGGAGTGTGACCTGTTCGACGGCTTCGCCCTGCGGGATGAGCGACTCGTGGCGCAGCACGTCCTTGTACGTGGTCGCGTCGACGATCCGTTTGAGGAAGTCGTGGACCACGATCCACTGGTAGTGCCATCGCACGAGTCGCTGCGCGCAGTCGAAGATCCCTTCACCGGCGCTGCGGTGCGCCTCGTACGCAGCTGCGTCATCGGCCGTCAGCCACTCACAGACCTTGTTGTGGAACAGCATGAAGGTGAGTTGCAACTGACTGACGATGACGTTCTCGTCGTTGCGGGGATCGCCGATCAGCGCCACCCCACGGGAGTCCCGCGGCAGGTCCAGCTCTCCCCTGGCTTCACCCTTCGCCTTCCCGATCACAAAACGGTGTCCCTCGGCGCCGTGCGCCATCTCGTACAGGTAGGGCTGGTCCGCCGGTCCACGCCCATAGACGGAGTCCAGGTCGAAGCGCGGAGTGCGGAAGTTGACCAGCGCGTCCGGATCGTTCCGCCGCTGGAGGCTGGACGTCGGGTCGAACGTGAGGTCGTGGTCGATGAACTGGCCGAGGTAGGTGTATCCGGCCGGGATCTTGCCGTCCAGCGCGGCCCCCGAGGGCTCCCTCATGAGCCGTACGATGGTGTCGATACGCGCGTCGTCCGGGATGTAGGGGGCGAGACGCCGGAACATCCGGCCGTAGAGACCGAACGGAAGGCTGGATTCCGGTACATAGCCCAGGCCGCGCCTTACATGCGCGTGGTTGCGGATGGAAGAGGCGGGCGACCCCAGGGACTGCCCCCCGCCAGCCATGTCGACTGTCATCTGCCCCGGGTCCCCAACGTGCACTTCCAGCGGCACATGAGCCGATCCGCCACCCTCGCCGGGCATGTGCGCCTGCCTTTCCACGGAGGTGGTCCGAGATTACTGCGCCGGACCGTCTCGCGATGCGGAATGGCCGTGAACCAGAAACCGCCCTCTTGCAGACGTCCTCTCGACGACCACATAGCGTCGCAAGGTCGGCAACCCCGGCCACCCGCTGTACCTGCCCAAGACCGCACAGCCGGTCCGGTACGAGCCGCCGGCACCCGCCGCGACCTGACCCTGGAGACCCCGATGCGACTGCAGACCCGCAACGGCCTCCGCGTAGCCACAAGCTTGGCCCTCAGTGTCGTTGGCGTGAGCACCCTCGCCGCGCCGATCGCGAACGCCTTCCCCGCCGGGCAGAACACGCTGCTCCTCGCCGCGCTGGCCATGTCCTGCAGGACCTCACCGCCCAGGCGCCGGACGGGGCGGACATCCTCGCCGAGATGCGCCGGTTCATCGAGGCCCACACCGTGCATATCTTCTGCCACCTCGACGAGCTCGAGCAGATCACGGCGGCCGCGGACGAGCCGGCCGCCAAGCTGGCTGCCGAGGGCACCCCGTCGGCGCCGCACAAGGTGCACCCGTCGCCGGTCGTCCCAGCCGGCGCGATCCACGTCATGCGCGGGACCCTGCTCCACCGCCGGCTGATCGGATGTCAACCGTTCGTACTCGGTCCGTCGAACCGTGCCGATCTGCGGCAGCCAATGACCAAACTTCGTCCTGATCCGTTGCAACCGCGCCGCGGTCAACCCGTCGGAGCCGAGGTATCGCTCGAGATTGTCCAGCCATAGCACTCCCGCGCCGCGCGCCCCCCGGGACCCACGAGGAGCGAGGCCCCGCTCCTTCATGCCATCAAGAGGGGGGCGGCAGCAGCCACGATCCGCCGCCGGCTGACCGAGTGGGCACACCTGCGGGTCGCTCACCGGCTGCACGAGCTGGCGGCGGCCGCGTACGACATGATGATCGGCTTGGAACTGTCCGACCTTGCCGTCGACGGCGCGATCACGAAAGCCCCGTACGGCGGTGACAAGGCCGGCCCGTCACCTGTGGACCGCCGCAAAGGCGGCCTGAAACGCTCCACCCTCACCGAGGCCACCGGCATCCCACTCGGCCTGGTCAGCGCCCCAGCCGACCGCCACGACTCGCCGCTGCTGGCGCCCACCCTGGCCACCCTCGACCAGATCGGAGCACTGCCCGAACAGGTCACCGTGCACCTGGACCGCGGCTACGACAACAAGCCCACCCGCCAGGTACTCACCGACCACGGCTTCGACGCCAAGATCGCCAAACGGGGCGTGCCCGCCCCAGTGCAGGCCGGCAACCGCTGGCCGGTCGAACGTACCCACGCCTGGATGAACGGGTACGGCAAACTCCGCCGCTGCACCGACCGGCAAGCCGCCATCGTCGACTTCTACCTGTACCTCGCCGCCGCGCTCGTTACCGTGCGTGCCCTCATCCGAGAAGCCCCACCCACTACCGCTGGGACAACCGCCCCACCACCCGCCGCCTCAGATAACGCCTATTGACGGTCTCTCTAAGCCGACCGCCAGTCATTGATCGAACACACTGTTCTTGGCTACTAGCGGCTGCCCCCTACTGGGGTTCAGGACTCAGACGACTGTTGAAGGCGTGCTTGCAGGAATGGCGTCCAGCCGCCGCCGCCCGCGCCGCGGCGTTGGTAAGCACGGAGTCTGCACAATTGTTGTCACTTCGCAGGTAGTGGGGCCCCCGGCCGGGCAGGATGCTGGAGAAGATCGACGCCTGGCCGGCCGAGCGCCTCGCCGACGTGGCCGAGCGCGACTTTGCCCAGGACCCACGCCGGCGCCGTACGCACTGGCACCAGCTGCCCGGTTGGCGGGTGGTGACCGGCACGGGATCCCCCGAGGAGCCGGCGATCCAGCTCGTCGAGCTGAGCCGCGACCGGGCCGCCGGGGCCTCCGGCACGGGCGCGCGGCAGCTCGCGGATCAGGCGGCGTTCTACGAGGGGCTCGTGGGCGCCTGGCACGACGGGGCGCGCGACGCGGCGCTCCGCTTCCTGACCGCGCGACGGGACGAGGCGCTGGCCGCGCGGAAGCTCGTTCCGGCGGTCACCCCGTAGGCCGGTCCAGCCGTGCCACGACCAGGGCCAGCGCCTCGGGCATCCGCACCTGCACGGCCGCGCCCGGCTCCCCCGGCACGACCCGGACCGGGTGGAATTCGCCGTCGTACCACCAGAAGACCTGGTCGGAGCAGGGGTCGGCGGCGGCCCGGAACAGGGAGCCGGCCAGGCGGTGCGGCGCCACGACGCCACCTCGCACCCCCCCAAGGCCAACTGCTTCATGGAGCGCTGGGGCCGCACCATGCGCGAGGAATGCACCGACCACCTTCTAGTCGTGCGCCTAAACCCCTCACGCCAGTACGCCGGCCTGCCCGATCAAGTTCGATGAGCCAGTATGCCGTGGCTGGCATACCAGGTTGCCGCCCAGCGACTTCAACCAATATGGTTGTGGTTCCTGCAAGACATGGGTAGGCGGACGACGTTGAGAGGTGCGCGTGCGTACCGACGTTCACGAGGTTCGGCCGCAATGGCTCACATGGCCCGCGGCGGTAATCGCCGCGGTTTCGTGGATCCTCGGACGCCTCACGGATATCGGACTTTTTGACCTCTTGGTCGTCGCGGCAGTTTCATGGCTAGGCGGCTGCTTATTGACTGGTGCGGCATGTCATTACCTTGTCCGAACGGAAGAATTTCCAACAGGCGAGGGGGAAGAACAACGGAAGGTCGGCTAACCACCGATCCGAGGCATCCGCGGGCGGCCTCGCCCCTCTGACCTGGGAAGATTGGACTTGCTGACGATCTCATCGATCGCCGATGGAAGGCGTCTGCCAGGTGAAGGCTACCGGAACACGCGGGTGTGTCGGCCCGGGCGCGCGTCTGCTGGCTGATGTTGCTGGGCGCGACCGGGTTGACCCGGGCTGTTCGGCCAGGCTCTTGCCCGGTTGCGGCAAACGGCAGGGCGTGCACGACCCTCGCCGCGTCGCAGTAGACGTGGCCGTGGTGATCGCTGACGGGGGTGGGGCGATCAGCGATCTCGCCGTGCTGCGCCACCAGGTGGACCTCTTCGGCACGGTCGCCTCGGACCTGAACGCGTGGCGACTGCTGTCCGATACAGACGCTGACGTGTTGGCGCAGGCCGCTCGCCGCGATTTCGACCGGCTCGGGGTCGACGGCCTGATCGAAGTGGACCGCGAAGACTTGGTGCAGGCGCGGCTGCGCCGCCATTACCGCCTCGCTGCGGGCGGCACGCAGCGCCTCGCTGAGGAGGCCACCCGACTCCAGAGGCACGCCAACGCCGCTAGCATACGACTGCGCCGCAGTGGCCTGACCACCGAGGAAGGCGCCGGACGACCGGCAGAGGCCTGGAGCGCCGCTACCGCCGACTGCTCGCCGCCTATCCGTGGGATCGCCTTCGGAGGTACGAGGAGGAGATGCTCGCGGTGCTGACGCCCGGCCGGGCGTCAGCACCGCCCGAACGTCGGTGACGTCGCCGACCTGGTCGTGGCCGGGTTACTGGTTCGCCGCCTGCGACCAACCCCATGCGTGGCAGGACATCAGCACATCATGCTTGGGGAGCCAGATCCAGATCCTTGTCGTCAGCCACGCCGGCACAGGGCAGCACCCCGGACGGCGTCGGCGTGCACCCGCAGGTACGGCCGGGCGCCGATGTCACCCACGGCTAGGGCTGCCACGGCCGCCCAATGATCGCGTGCAAGCAGCACCGGATGGCCGGACCGACCGTTGTCGTAAGCGGCCATAACAAACTCTCCATCAAACCCGGGGCTTGACAACCCGCAGGTTGGCGGTGCTGACACGCCCACCGGGTGGGCTGGGCATGACGAGCAGACACACGCAGGCGACAATGACACATCGAGATCCTGGCGAACGGTTGGCCTAGACAACCGCCGATCTACCAGGAGCTCGCTCCATATCGGTCCACTACACGCCGTGCTTCATCGCCTTGTGACCATGCGCCCTGCCGAGTTCCCGGACGCTCACTCAGACTTTCGGGACACACGGACCACCCACCCAACGGCTACAGTTCCCCCGGTCTAAACCAGAAAGGGCGAAGGGCGATGAACGAGGACGCCACATCCCGGGCTGTGAGCGCCGGCCGGACTGAACCGGGCGTAGATGGGAAGTTGGTCCCGGCGACCACCACACAGATGAAGCGTCTCGCGCTGCTACACGGTCCCGACCGCTGGTGGAAGCATCCCTTCGTCTGGGCGTTTGCCTACCCTGGCAGGCTCGACGTGCCGCGGTTGCAGGAAGCCCTGCGCCTGGTTGCGCGACGCCACAGTAGCCTGCGGATGTACTTTCTGCCCGACCAGTCGATCGACATGGTCGGGTGCCTGGCTCCGGACGAAGCCCTGTGGCCGTTGAAGGAAATGACTGCCGGGCCAGATCCAGCGGCCGCCGATGCCGAGGCCTATGCGTGGCTGCAGCGGATGTTTTCTCCGGACGACCGGCCGCTACTCCGGGCGGTCGTGCTGCACCGCGCGGACGGCGACATGTTCGGGGTGTCTCTTGAGCACAGCATTCTCGATCACACTGCCGCCATGGCGCTCTTCGAAGACCTCGCCACGGTGTACGACGGGCTGGTCGACCATCCGGCATCCGCATTCGATGAGCTGATCTCCGACGCAGCAGGTTTCGCGTACGAAGAGCGTGCCTGGCTCGCCAGCGATGCGGCATCGAAGGCATTGGCATGGTGGGACGAGTACAACGAGGGGCTCGGCGCCTATCCAGGACTGGACCTACCGGAGTTGGGAAAGTTCGAACCCTTCTCCCCCATCATCAACTACGATGTGATGCTGTCCGCTGAGGACACCATCCAGTTGAAGCGGCATGCCGCCAAGCTGCGGCTCACGCCCACCATGCTTGCCTCAGCCGCAACCGCGGTGACCCTTCGCGCCCACGGACACTCCGCCGACGTTCGGTTCCTGTTCGCCACGTCCCGGCGCATTTGGCCGAACCTGGAGAGGCTGATCGGGTACTGCTCGAACCGCATGATGGTGCGAGTACCGGTCGCTGCGCACGATACGGTTTCGTCTGTGGCGCCCAAAGTGCGGACCAGCGTTCTGGAAGCGGTACGGCAGAGCATGTTCAGCCACGAGGAATATGTCCGGGCACGGTTTCCGGACGCGTACAGCCGCCAGCCGACCAGCTATGGCTATCTCAACACGGCCGTCTATGAATCTGCGCCGCAGCTCGGTGGACTTTCCCTCACACGGGAGTCCCTGCCCCTGCCCGAGCGGGACTTTCACCAGCCGGGCCTGGCGCTGGGGCTTTTTCTCTACGGCGATGGCCGAGCGGTCGTCAATGCGTCTTGCGCGGACGGCATGTACACGCGGGACTTCGTCGAACGTTTCGCCCAAGACTTTGCACGGTCGTGCGTAGGCACTACACAGGGAGAATAGGCAACCATGCAACAGAGTTATTCGGACATCGACTCGCCCGCTCTGACCACCTTGCTGCAGTGTGCCGCCGAAGTGCTACGCAGCTCGGTGGCCCCCACCGACCACTTTCTCGAGCTTGGCGGCGACTCACTTTCTGCCCTGCGGCTCGTCGCACTCATGTCACACCACGGTTTGAAGCTCGATGTCGATGACCTCTTCGAGCAGGAGGACATGGCTTCACTTTCCCTGTGCCTCACTGTGACAACCGCTGAGCGGTGACCACAGCGATTCAAATGCAGCGCCAATCCCACGGAACGAGGAACGGTACGTGCTCGAAACGGAACTGATTAGTTATCTGCGTGAGGTACTGCCTGAATATATGGTTCCGTCGGCGATCGTTCTGCTGGAGAGGCTGCCACTGACACCCAACCACAAGGTGGACCTCAATGCCCTTCCACCGGTAGCAATTGCGTCCGCCATGGACGGGGCACCTATGGACGGTGCGCTGTGCGGCGACCTTGAACGGGAGCTGGCCGACTTCCTGGGAAAGCTGCTTCATCGCGAGGATATGGGCATCGCCAACGACTTCATTCAGTTAGGTGGCAACTCACTCCATGTGATTCGGCTGGTCGCCCACGTCCGCGAGGCCTATGGTGTCAGGCTTTCCGCGCAGCACGTGTTCGAGCAACCGACCGTTTCGGCGGTCGCGTCATTAGTGCGTGATGCCGCAAACGCAGACGGGGAAAGCGCATGACGTCAAACATCGAATTGTCGTTCGGGCAGCAGCAGATCTGGTCCAGCGAAAAGCTGCGGCCGGACGCCGTGGCGGCGCCCATCACGATGGCCTACGAGATTCGCGGCCCGCTCGATCCGACGGCCCTCGACCGCGCGGCTTGCGCTGTCGTGCAGCGTCACGAGCCGCTGCGGACCACGTTTCACGAGCAGGACGGACGGCCGTTCGGAGTCGTGCATGAGGCGGGGCGGTCGGTGCTTCGCGTCGTTCAGGTAGCTCGCGTGGACGACTGGGCGCGGCTGGCCGAGGCCGAGATCCAAGGCCGGTTTGACCTCTCCGACTCGTCGTTGTTGCGGCTGACGCTGTTCGCAGTTGCCGATGACCACCACGTACTCACGGTCGTCATGCATCGCCTTATTGCCGACGAGGCCAGCCTGAGCATACTGCTCAACGAGCTCGCGAGCGCTTACCGCGCGGTCCGGGCCGGCAGTGACTTGTGGCTGCCGGGCCTGCCGATGACGTATCGTCGCCATGTCGAGCAGGAGCGGGCGGCTGCTGCCGACGGTGCCTGGGATGAGGATTTCGCCCATTGGCGCACGTACCTGAGTGATGCCCCGCGGCTGTTCACCATGCCTGGCATCGGATCACCTCCGAACTGGCCGGCCATGTTCGAACAGGCAGCGAACCTTCCTACGGCCGCCGACAGGACAGCGTCGTTGTCAGCGTTCGCTCACCGGCATCGGGTTTCACCCGCGACCGTGCTGCTTGCTGCCTGGATAGCCACGCTAAGTCGGCACAGCGGCGAGCGAGACATCGTGGTCGGCACCACGAGCCCGGAACGACATCGCCCTGAGTCCGACAGCGTGATCGGTCCCGTCTCGGACATAGCACCCGTGCGCGTGCGGCTTCGGGAGGGTGCGACCTTCAGCGACCTTGTGGCGGAGGTACATGAACAGGCGCTGTCGGCACATTCCCACCGTCGAGCGCCTTTCGCTGCGGTGGCAGCGGAACTTGGTGAGCACAGCCTCCAGCACGTCTACCAGTTCCAGTTCAACGTCCCACCGCCGACACCACAGGCGTTCGACGGGACATCCGAGTTGAGCTGCCAACGGCTGCCGTTGCCCGGCAACACGGACACGTTACTGCTCGAACAGACGTTGACACTGCTCACGAATGCTCTGGCTGCTCCAGACACGCCGGTCGAACAACTCAGCCTCGTCAGCGAGGAGCGGCGCCGGGAACTGGTC
This sequence comes from Micromonospora sp. MP36, assembly GCF_008119785.1. Taxonomy (GTDB): domain Bacteria; phylum Actinomycetota; class Actinomycetes; order Mycobacteriales; family Micromonosporaceae; genus Micromonospora. The sequence goes on from NZ_VSFA01000055.1 coordinate 15,571, forward strand.
GAGATGTGTGCTCGCGTGCAGACCCCAGTACCCGACGTTCGAAGCGTCCTCGATCTGGTGGTCGCGACGATAGAACGGAATCCCGACCGGTCAGCGGTACATTGTGGCGCGCGCGTGTTCACCTACGCAGAACTCGGCAGGCACGCGGGCCGGTTCGCCGAGCGGCTGGCACACCACGGCGTATCGCGGGGTGATGTGGTTGCCATCCATTTGAACCGGTCCGTCGAGTTCCTGATCGCTATGTTGGCGAGCTGGCAGCTTGGTGCCGCGTACGTCCCGATCGATCCGACGTATCCCCGTCGGCGGGTCGAGTTCGTGCTTCAGGACGCCATGGCGCAGGTGATCGTCACCGGTCCGGCCACGCCCGTCGATGCGTTCGCCGATTTCGAAGCGCCGGTGCTCGTGATGGCCACCGCCGATGATGATGATGCCGCAGACGGGCCGCGGCTGGCGGCACGCCGCGAAGGGACCGGCGAGGACACGGCGTACGTAATCTACACGTCCGGTTCCACGGGTCAGCCCAAGGGTGTCAACGTGCAGCATCGCGCGGTGGTGAATCTCCTTCACTCGATGGCCCAGCTGCCCGGTGTCACCCGCGACGACGTAACGCTCTCGCTGGCCAGCCCTTCGTTCGACATGTCGGTGCCGGAGCTGTTCCTGCCGCTCGCCGTCGGTGCGCGGATGGTGATGGCCTCTGCCGAGGACGCCCGGGATCCGCAGCGCCTGCTCGACCTGATCATGCACGAGCACGTTACGGCGATGCAGGCGACGCCGGTGACCTGGGACGGGCTTGTCGCCCTCGCCCCAGCGGATTTCCGTCTCCGCCTGGCGATGTGTGGTGGAGAGGCGCTCACTCGCCCGCTGGCCAATGAACTGGCGGGGATGGCAACCGAGGTCTGGAACATGTACGGCCCGACCGAGACGACTGTGTGGTCATTGATCGCCGCGATCGGCTCGGCCCCGGCGGACGAGCCCGTGTCCATCGGCCGCCCCATTCACAACACCTCGGCCTGGGTGCTCGACGCCAACCTCAATGTCTTGCCGATCGGGGTGATCGGCGAGTTGTATCTTGGCGGAACAGGCTTGGCCCTGGGGTATCACGGCCGTCCGGACCTCACCGATCAACGTTTTGTGGTCGGCCCGCCGGAGATCGGTGGCGAAAGGCTGTATCGAACCGGCGACCTAGTCCGACTGCGCCCGGACGGTTGCTTCGATTTCATCGGCAGGGCAGACACGCAGGTCAAGATCCGCGGCTATCGGATCGAGGTCGACGAGATTGCCACACTGCTGCGCCGGCATCCCCAGGTGAAGGATGCCGTGGTCGTGGCCAGGGACGACGGATCCGGCGACCGCCAATTGGTGGCATACGTGGTTCCCAGCAAGCATTCCTGAGCGAATCACGAACGAAGGAATCGAGACGATGCAGAACAACTGGCGGATTCTCGCCTCGGGAACGAGCGACCGCGCTGTGGTGGCGATGGATTTCGGGCCAGGCAGCCGCGACGCAGGCATGTCCGATCTCGTGGCCAACCTGACAGCGGACGCGGTGGTATGGCAGCCCGTATTTCATCCGCAAACCGACGATCCCATCAGCGGCACGGATCCTGATCGCCTCGTCAGAGAGTGGCTCCACGAGCTACGCGGCGCAGGGCTGAGGGTTTCTGGTGTCCTGGGCTACTGCGCGGGTGCCGCTCTGGCCTTACGCATGGCGGATCAGATCCTGGCGGGCGGTGACGAGGCACCCCCGGTTGTCCTGCTCGAACCCGAGCGCGTCGACAGCTCGGTGATTCAAGCGCATTTCGTCGCCTCCGCCGAGAGTTACGCCGAGGTGCTCCCACCTGAACGCATCAAGGCCGCCGTGACCGCCGCGGCCCGGATCAGCAGCCCCCTTGGAGCCGGTATCGCTGACTGGGATGCCTGGATGCGTGCGGATGCCCTGCTTGACTTGCAAGGTTTGTACGACGACCTCGTCCGGGCGGTGTGCGAATCCTTCGATGCCGGCGAGGAAGTCGGCACAGGCATCTCATACCGTTTCGCTGCCTTCCTGAGCTACATGGTGACCGCCGGACGAGCCGGCGCGGACCCGACAAAATGCAGTGTCACTCCCACGGTCGTGGTGTCTGAGCATCACGAACTGCACGAGGGCTTCGGCGTGGCGAGCCATCGCATCCCCGTGTCCCGCTCGGCTTTCCTCGCCGACCAGTCAGTTGCTCGAGTCGTCGCGGAGGCTGTGCGTTGAGCAACTCCACCCCGCCGCATCCCCATCCTGGAGGCTTCACGTTGACTTCCCACATCAATGAGCCTTCTTCAAGCTGATCTTGCAGATTAGGGCAGGTCCGGCGAGCCCCTCTCTGTCAGGCTGGCGTGAGACGCCTGATCTACTCCGTGATCTGAATAGGGCGAGAAGCAGGACGATCTCCGTTGGCGATGACAGTTGCTGACCTCGGGGTTGGCGTGACCGATGATGGGTTGATGGGTCCGAGGTCGAACCAGCCGAAGCGCCGCACGTTCACCGCTGAGTACAGGCTGGTGATGGTCGCCGAGTACGACGCGGCGAGCGAGCCGGGTGCCAAGGGCCCGTTGCTGCGCCGGGAGGGGCTGATTCCTCGCACATCATTGAGCCATTTTCATCCTGCGTAGCCGTTGGCTTCGACGTGGTGCAGGACGAGGATGGCTTGCACGATCCCGGTCGCGCGGCGCGGGCAGCACCGCAGCTTGGCCAGGACCTTCCAGGTCTTGAGGGTGGCGATGGCTCGTTCGCCACGAGCGCGGATTCTCGCGTGCGTCCGGTTGACCGCCTTCTGCCGGCGCGACAGCTTCGGCCGGAATCGGCGCCGCTTGAACGGCGTGCGCACGCCGCCCCCGAGCGCCCTGGTAGCCCTTGTCGGCGAAGGTCATCACGTCCGCGCTGGTCAGCGCGTCGATGATGCCGTGGATGCGGGCGGCGGTGAGGTCGTGCGCCGAGCCCGGCAGTGCCGGTGAGGCCCACACGAGCCGGCCGGCGGTATCGGCGATGACATGCACGTTCACGCCATGCCTCTTGTGCTTGCCGGAGTAGTACGGCTTCTGGTCTGCCACGCGGTCTATCGGAATCAGCGTGCCGTCCAGGATTGATTGACGCTGACCGAGGCACCTCGATGACATCCAAGCCGGTCGCGCTGCTGCTGGCCGATCTCGGCGTCGTGCGCAGCCACAGCCGGCCGAAGGTCAGCAACGACAACCCCTACAGCGAGGCCGCGTTCAAGACGTTGACGTACTGCCCAGCCTTTCCCGACCGCTTCGGCTCAATCGACGACGCCCGCGCATTCTGCGGCCGGTTCTTCAGCTACTACAACCACGAACACCGCCACAGCGGTATCGGGCTACACAGCCCCGCCTCGGTCCACCACGGCACCGCCGGCGAGATCCAAGCCATGCGTGCCGTGGTCGTAGGCACGATCGGCGAGAGCTGGTTGGGGCACTCGGGTGGCCGGCTACGGCGGCCACGCACCGGCGGGATCTTGTCGATCAGCGGGAGCAGTTGGGTGAGGCGGTTGCTGTCGCCGGTCAGCAACACGGCCAAGGGGATGCCGGCGCCCTTGGTCAGGACGTGGTGTTCTGAGCCCGGGCGGGCGCGGTCGACCGGGCTCGGGCCGTTTTGGGCCACGTCGGGCGGCCCGCACCTGCGAGGAGTCGATCACCGGACGGGACCAGTCCTGCTTCCCGGCTGCCTGACGTTCAGCCAGCAGCGGCTCGTGCAGCCGCTGCCACACCCCGGCCCGGTTCCACTCCTCCAATCACCTCCAGCAGGTCATCCCGGAGCCGAACCCCAGCTCCTGGGGCAGGAACTCCCACTGGCTGATGGCGTGCAGCACGAACAAGATCCCGCACAGCACCTGCAGGTCCGGGATCCGCTTCCGTCCCGGGTGCCGTGGGTTGCGCTCAGGTTTGGGCAGCAACGCCTCGATGCACTGCCACAGCCCGTCCGACACGATCCACGGCGGCTGCTCACCAGGCCTCACGGTACGGCATCATAGACCGCCGTCGACAAGGGACACGACACCCAAAGATCGCTCTGTTTGGACCTCTAAGAACTCCTAATAGAATGATCTAAACGGACGTGTGGATCTATCCCTCGTGGACGATCAACAACAGTGATCGGCCGTGAGGCGAGGTGAGCAGCTGCGGTGGATCGTCTCGGACGACCTGTGGGCCGAGATCGAGCCGTTGCTACCTCCCCGTCCGCCTCGCCGGCGGCGCTATCCCGGTCGCAAACCGCTCGATGACCGACGGGTGTTGTGCGGGGTCCTGATCGTGCTCTACACCGGGATCCCGTGGGAGTTCCTGCCGCAGGAACTCGGGTTCGGGTCAGGGATGACCTGCTCGCGACGGTTACGGGACCGGAACGACGCTGGCGTGTGGCAACGTCTGCACGAGGTCCTACTGGGCAAGCTCCGGGCCGTCGGTCAACTGGACATGTCCCGGGCGGTGATCGACGGCTCCCACGTCCGGGCGCTCAAAAGGGGCCCAAAACCGATCCGAGCCCGTCGACCGCCGCCGACCGGGCTCGAAACACCACGTCATCACCGACGCCGGCGGCATCCCCCTCGCCGCGGCCCTGACCAGCGGCAACCGTCACGACGTCACCCAACTGCTGCCCCCGGTCGACTAGGTTCCCCTGATCAAGGGCATCCGCGGTCGACCCCGGCAGCGACCCGAGCGGATCTACGCCGACTGAGGTTATGACAACGACGACTACCGCCGCCAGCTCCGCCGCAGGGGCATCACCCCGGTCATCGCCCGACGCGGCGTCGCCCACGGCTCCGGCCTCGGCGCCCGACGGTGGGTAGTCGAGCAGACCATCGCCCTGCTGCACTGGTTCCGCCGGCTACGCGTCCGCTGGGAGATCCGCGACGACATCGCGAAGCCTTCCTCACCCTCGCCTGCGCCATCATCTGCTGGCGACGACTCCAACGCTTAAAGAGTTAGGAGCTCTCAATAAGACAGCAGTCGACCAAGATCGGTGCCCGACCGGGAGCCTCGCCTGTGCTGTTTTACGCCTCCACGATCCCGCTGTCTAGCCGAACCCTGAACCACCTCGCCGACCTCATCCGAGCGCACCGTAACCAGCATCGATCCCGGTGGCGGCGTCTCGATCCGGGCCGACAAGCACCTGCCCACACTGGACCACCTGCGCAACGGTGACACCTATACCCGGTTCGTCGTCGTTGTCGCCACCGCCTGGCGCTACGTGCAGAAAGCGATCACGCTGCTCGCAGCGGTCTCCACGGCAAGTCGGCGTATCCGGCAACTGGCGTACGCGAACCTGGGCACGCTGATTCCGATCGACAGCGTGGCAGACCAGGAGCCGTAACACTCCCGCAAGCACAAGAGGCATGGCGTGAACGTGCAGGTCTTCGCCGACACCGCCGGCCGGCTCGTGTGGGCCTTACCGGCACTGCCGGGCTCGGCGCACGGCCTGGGTGGCATCCCCCCGGCGATCCTGTCGCACTACCCGTCGTCGAAGGCCACGCCAACCGAATCAAGGGTTCAAACAACAGACGTATGGCTGGGCAAACCTCGACCTGGTCCGCAAACGAATCCTGCCGGCCTGACAGGGTCGCTCGCGATCACGGAAAGTGGGCCAGATCCAGGATTCAGGCCGCGTTGACACCAGCCTAGCCCCGCTGCACCGATGAGGTCGCGTCCCGTGCGCCCGCCGACGCGCAGGCGGCGATCACCCCTTCGAGAGTGCCGTCCACAAACAGCGTGTCGATGTGGAGCACGACGCCGAGGCGGTGCTCGATCCGCATCAACAACGTAGCGGCCATCAGCGAGTCGCCACCGAGGGCGAAGAAGTCGCCGCCGGGGACGGCGTCCGAGATGCCAAGCACCTCCTTCCACTCTTCCGTCACGATGTTGGCTATCTGCTGCGACATCCTGTGATGACCTTTCCGATCGATCCGTGGGCACCGGATTAGGAGCGCCACCAGCTCGCGTGGTGGCAGCGACGACGGCCGTGGACAAGCCGCGCCTCGGGCGCGTCAATGCGTCGTGGCGACTCGGTTCCCGGGCTCGCGCCACGGCGAGCAGCACCTCAACGCCGTGGACTCAAATCGTCGAGCGCCCGCCGGTCGAGCTTGCCGTTGATCGTTAGCGGCAACGCGTCGACTCGCAAGTACCGCGTGGGCACCATCACCGGGGGGAGCGTCTTCGCACACCAGTTCATCAGCCCGAGCGCGTCCGGCTCATCCACACCCGACGAGACGTAGTACGCGACGAGCCGGTCCCCGCCGAGGACGACCGCAGCGGCGTGGACGGCGGGATGCGACATAAGTCGCTCTTCGACCTCGCCCAGCTCGGCGCGGTGTCCATGAACCTTGACCTGATTGTCCTGCCGCCCGAGGTACTCCAACTCGCCATTGGCGAGCATCCGTGCCATGTCGCCCGTCCGGTAGAGCCTCAGCTCCTGCCCGCCTAGGACGCGAGTGACGAAACGCTCCTCGGTCAGCGCCGGCTGGTTGAGGTATCCACGAGCCATGCCCGGCGTGCTGAAGTAGAGCTCTCCGGCCACCCCGTGGTCGGCCGGCACTCCGGACTCGTCCAGAACGAAGACCTTGCAATCGAAGATGGGGGCGCCGATGGTCACGACGGGCGGCGGCTCGGTGAGCAGGCAGGCCGTGATGTCCTGCACGGCCTCTGTCGGCCCGTAGACATTCAGCAACGGAACTGAGGTCTGCTCGAACCAGCGTTGCACCAACGTCTTCGTTAGTGCCTCACCGCCGCTGCGCAGCAGCCGCAGCGGCGCGGTGAGGACCCGTGTGGAGATCTCTGGGCGCTGCGTGAGGTGGTTGATGACAGACGGTGTGAGCCATAGTACGGTCACGCCACTGTTGCGAATGTAGGCCAGCAGGTCGGTGGCGCTGTATTGCCGGCCTCGCACTTCCATCCGGGCGCCCACCGCCAGCGGCGCGAAGATCTGGCCCATGGCTGATGCGAAGGACAACGATGCGAACTGCAGCAACGCGTCATCCGCCGTCAGCCCGAGGAGCTGGGCCGTCTTCGTCGCATTGTCGCGAAGCGCGCCGTGCTCGATCTCCACGCCCTTGGGCTCGCCGCTCGATCCCGACGTGTACAGCACGTAGGCCAGGTGCGAGGGCTCCGGCGTGACCGTCAGGTTGGTCGACGGATAGGCCGCGAGTTGGTCGCCATGCGCATCGAGGAGCACCCGGCCAATCGGCAGTTCGTTGAACCGGATATCGAAGTCGGCGTGCGTGATCAGTAGGGTCGCCTGCGTGTCTTTGATCATGTAGATCAGGCGCTCGGTCGGATACTGCGGGTCGAGCGGGACGCAGGCACCACCCGCCTTCAGCACCCCGAGCAGGGCCACGATCATGTCAATCCCACGCCGCACGCACAATCCGACGGGGGTGCCTGCGGTTAGACCGCGGTCCAGCAGGTGATGTGCCAAGCGGTTGGCCCGCTCGTTCAGTTTGGAGTACGACAACGACTCACCGGACGAACTGACGGCGATGTTGTCCGGATGGCGATCGGCGCTGCGGACGAAAGTCTCGACCACGGTCATGCTTGGCTTCTCCCCCCGAAAGACTGGCATTGGCGCAGCGGTTTCTGCCGTCCGCTACAGGTTTCGGCACCGCCCAAGGACTACATGGGCTTCCAACCGCCCACCGCGCGCGCTGGCGCCGACCCGACGACGGCCAGGTCTTCGCAGCAAGGTCGCGCAGACCCTCGCCGCCGAGCCACGCGCCGTAGGCGGGTGGGTGGGCGTCCGGCGGAGCACCGGCGGCCGACGGCGGTTGGCAGGTCCGACTCGCCGAAGATCTGAGGCGTCATTTCGGATGGTTCTGTCTCCCCCGGGGTGCACGCGGCCCGCCATTCGCGCCGGCGAGACTCTTGCCACGAACGATGGACTTGGGGAGCCTCGAGCCGCAAGCCGATCGGGTGCAAGGCACAACGGGCGCGAATGGCGGTCGTCGTCGATGGTGTAGCAAAGACACCGCAGGTCGACGGCGTTCCGTCTCGCCACGGTCGGGCCCGCGTCAACCGCACGGGAAAGCTGGCCAGCCGAAGGCCTGGAAGGCAGCCGCGGCTCTCCGGACTGCCGCTGAATGGCGTTGAGGTTCAGGTCAAGGGCGATCGACAGGCGACAGGAACCTCCGGCCGTTGACAAGATACCCTCGCCGTTGATCGATGAGCCCACCGTCGACGCAACGGCCGTCGCTATAGGTGGTGTGCAGTATCGTTAGCGGGCCGGTGTTGATCCCGCAGTGATAGGGCTTCGTCGCGTGCGGTCGCGTGAAGTAGACGATGTCCCCCGGCTGGAGATCATCGATCTGAATGTCCTGGCCGAACTCGAAGGCATCTTCGGCATCTCGGGGGAATGCATGTCCGAAACGGCGGTACAGCATGTGTATCAGACCCGAACAGTCGAATCCGAGCCCGTGAATGCCACCGGGCAGGAAGCCGACGCCTATGAACTGGCGTGCGATCGCAACAAAATCATCCCCCGTCGGCAATGGACCGGACTGCCGATAGGTGGCGACCTTGGCCTCCGGCAGGCACCCTCGCCCATTGCCAGGCAGGTTGACATGCACCCATCCCGAGGCCCGGTGAACCTCTGGCAGGACGGTGGCGAAGCTGACATCCGGGATCAGGACCTCCCCGTCAGGAGCGGACAGCACATCCACTGCGCGGGCGGTAACCACGACACGCACGCCTGTTTCAACAGCAGGCGTCGCCAGTTGTGCTGAGCGAACCCAGCCCGGATAACCACTTGCGTCCTTGTGGGACGGCTGCGATAACGCCACCACCTTGGCCCAGCCGTCGACCTGAGCGTCCACTCGCACTGTCTCGCCCAGCAAAAGCTGAGACTCGATCCGACCCTGGAGCTCCTTGCGTGTCGGTTGGTCTTGTTCGTCGAGCCAGTCGCGAAGGAGGACCGGACATTGGAGCACTGCCATATCCAGCTCTCGCGGTGCCTGCGGTGAGGCCCACAGGCCAGCGGCTGCGACACGCACCGCCCAAAACCGCTCTTCGTCTTCACCGTCTGGCATAAAAGAAGGGTCGCATGGTAGATCACGGGTCGCAAGCGTGATCGAGTTCCCGGTCGTCCCTGTGGAGCTCGCGGAGCCGGCGGTGATGATGATGGCGTCGAGCGCACCGAGGCGTTGCTTGCCCATCGCCACCGATGCGCGGGCTGCCCGGCCCGTCGGTCAACCCACGTTGAGCGCCACCGGATCGCCAAACCCGGCGTCTATCGTGCGGACACAACCCATCAGCCCGCGTGCGTCCGGAACAGACACCTCAACCGCCGGACGCCCCTGTCCAGTTGCCTGCGAGAAAGCTAGGTTGCCGCCACCGCAGTGCCCGTCCGACCTTGACCCCGCAACGCCAATGGACTTTACTCAAGCGGGTGTTTGCATGGCGAACAGGATGCTTTGGTGAGTAACCCGCCGGGTCTGGGCGCGCGCCGGAACGCGTCACCGTCGAGACAGAGCACTTGCGTCGCCTCATCGAAGCGCAGTTCCCGCAGTAGGCCGACCTTCCCGTCGAGCCGGTCGCCAAGGGTGGCCGAATGTAGCGGAGACTTCGTACGCGGCTGCATGGCAGTCACAATCGGATGCTGCAGGCGGCAACAATCACACCAGGAGCGGATTTGTCTTCGACTACTGAGCGTGGCAACGCCCGGATGAGCTTACCACCTGGCATTTCGCCGATCATAATGCTGCGCTCCCTGTTCAATGGGATCTCGGTCGGCCTATACATGGCCGGCAGTTCAGTCTTCTTCATCAAGTATATCGGTCTCACGCCGCAGCAAGTCGGACTTGGACTCTCAGTCGCCTGGCTCATCAGCACAGCAACGATGGTTCCATTTGGCATGTTGGCGGATCACTTCGGCGGTCGAACCATCTGGTCGATTGGCACGATCGCCAGCGCGGCGGTTTTCTGCTTGTACCCATTCGCCGAAGGCTATTGGCAGTTCCAGCTGATCGTCGGCCTCGCACTGCTCTTCGCCGGCCTCGGCAGTTGCGGTTACGATCGCTATCTTGGCGACCTCCTTCCCGAAGGCAGCCGGGTTCGCGGCAGCGCCTTCCTTCGAACTACCTCCAACGTCGGCATGGCGTTAGGCGCAGCCATTGCCGGTGTCGCCATTTCGTTCGGCACTCGCCCCGGCTACCTGGCGATTGTTCTTATCACTGCCGGCGGCACCGCGGTAGAGGCGGCACTCATCATGTGGGCGGTGCCCAATGTGGATCGACGCCACCGCCCGACCAAGTCCGCGACCCCCCGCAAGCCGATAGCGATACGTGACCGGTCGTTCGTAGCGGTGTCCTTGTTGAATGCCGCTTTCCTTCTGAATGGGCCGGTTCTTTCAGTTGTGCTGCCGTTGTGGATTCTGTCGAACACCGATGGACCGGCGTGGCTTATTGCCGGCACGTTGCTGGCAAACATGATCCTCGTCGTGGTGCTTCAGATCCCGGCTAGCCGCGGCGTGGAAACGCCGAGCGATGGAGCGCGAGCCTGGGCGCGGTCTGGCATAGCCCTTGCTGTCGCCTGCGTCAGTTTTGCCGTATCCGGCACAACCGGTGGTTGGGCCACCGTCGTCAGTCTTGCCATGGGTCTTGTGGCGCTTACTGCCGGTGAGCTCTTCAGCGCGGCGGCCTCCTGGGCTGTCCGCTACGGCCTGTCACCGGAAAGCCGGCGTGGCGAGTACATCGCAGTATTCCGGCTCGGTGGGCTGGTGAGCTGGATCGCTGGTCCTGCCGTGCTGTCGTTTCTCGTGGTGGCCGGCGGACCGGCTGGCTGGCTTGTTCTGGCCGGCGGATTTGTTGCCGCTGCCACAGTCGCCCGCCCCATGGTCAGATGGGCGAATCGCCAGAAACGAGGTGAGGAACCGCAAGCTGAGATCGTGCCGGCACTCGGCGGTGGCCCAGGCACGGCCAGCGGAGCGACGTGACCCGTATCTGAGGTTCCCCGGTCCAGCCGCACGAGGCCGGAACGCGGGCTACTCAGACTCTAGAAGGCTGACGACTCCTTCAGCCATTCCCTGCGGCGTCGGGTAGTCGAAGACGGCCATCGGGCCAAGATCGGCTCCGGTCGCATCGCTGATGAGGGGAACCATCCTGATCGCTGTGATCGAGTCTCCCCCCAGCTCGAAGAAGTTGTCGTCTCGGTGAATCCCCTCGATGCCCAGGGTGCGTTCCCACGCGTCGAGGACGACCTGCAGGACATGGGAGACCTCGATACTCATTCCGCCACCCCTACGTTCGGCACCCCGACGACCTTGTGATTGTGGTTGAGCGCGAGACTCTGCAGGATCGAGATCGTGACCGGGACAGCGCGGCTGGGCAGTCGCGCCCTCAAGAACGCGCGCAACACCTCCGGCTCGACCGGCTCGCTCAACACCACCGACAGGCCGACCAGCGTCCCTGCCGGGCCGTCGTACGGCGCGACGTGCGCCTGCTGCACAGCCGGATGCCCGAGCGCCGCGGCCTCGACTTCCTCGGGTGCGATCCGGAGGCCGTTGACGGAGATCTGCCTATCGAGTCGGCCCGTGATCCTCGGGCCGTCAGCCCGGTCGCCCGCGACAGCACGGTCACCGGTGCGGTACGCGCGATACCCGGGCTCCGCGAGCGGATCGTCGATGAACCGATCGGCGCGACCGCCCGGGCTCACATAACCCAGAGCAAGGTACCGGCTGCGTACGACCACCTCGCCGTCCATGAGGAACAGTTGGGCGCCGGCGACCCCCTCGCCCACTCCGAGCGTCGTTGCGTCCGACAACGCCGGATCCGGCACGACCCCGCGGCCGAGGATGAAGCACGACGCGATTTGAGGTGTCTCGGTAGCACCGTAGGCGTTGACCACGACCGAGTCCGTGATCCCCCGAAGTCGCCGCACCAGTCCGACCGGAAGAGGTGCGCCGCCGGAGACCACCAGGCGCAGCTGGTCCAGTCGCAGGGGTCGACCGGCCATCGCCAACTCCAGGAGAGCAGGCGTCGAATGGAGGATGCTGATGCCGGTCGAGTCGATGAATTCGGCGACGGCCCTCGGGTCGCGCAGAACGTCGGCCGGTGGAATCACCAGCGTTCCACCGCTGTGCAGTGGAACCAGGATGTCACGCAGCAGCGGATCATGCCCCAAACCGGACACGAGTGCGACACGGTCATCGGGACGCGGAGTGAACTCGGACAAGTACCACCGCATCGGACCGGCCAGACCCGCGGCCGACACGGCGACCGCTGCCGGGACGCCGGCGCTTCCCGAGGTCATGAGGATGTGACTGCACTCGGGGTGGGCGGGAAGCGCATCGTCGAGCCGAGACAGGCCATCGCGCCGCAGACGCCACCTCGGCCTGACGGCTCGCTCGTTCTGCTCGATCCGCATGCGAGGCAACGTCGTGTCGATGAGTTGCACGCTCGCTCCGACCGTCCAGGCGGCGAGCAGCATGATCGGCAGATCCCGATGACGCTCCGCGTGCAACGAGAGCGTCTCCCCCGCCCTGACGCCCGCCCGACGCAGGGAGTCGGCGGTCGCGTCGATCATCGACACGAGCTCACCGTAGGAGGTCGTCCGATCAGGATCGACGATGGCCGGTGCCGAGGGAGTGTGCGCGGCGACTGCACGAACCGGCGCCACCAACAGTTCCGTGAGCACGCTTCAGCCGACCCTTCGAGGACCGTGGACACCGATCTCGGCGTCGTCGCCTGTCGGGGCATCGAACCGACCTGGCGCAACATCTAGCGGGTCGCAACTCGACGAGGAGCGGCCCAGTCCGTCGGGCAGGGGGCCCAGAAACAGGTCCGTGGGCGGATCGGGCGCCAGATAGAAGTGCCCGCCAGGACGGACGACGTGCGCGAACCGTCCATGTGTCAGATCCGCCCACCGAGCGCAATGATCAGGGGTCACATGGGTGTCCGATTCCCCGCTGACCACCAGCAGCTCGCATCCCAGGCCGGCGCCCGACGGGTGTCGATAGCGCTGGAGCATCGTGTAGTCGGCGCGCAGGTAGGGAAGAACGAGGGCACGAACCCGTGGGTCTGCGAGCAGCTCAGGATCATCCACGGTTCCGCCGAGTGAGACCAGCGCGCGTAGCGCCGCGTCGTCGTTCCACACGTCGAGGCTGGCGACACCGTCGCGTTCGTGCGGCGCTCGCGAGGCGGAGACGACCATGCGCTCGACGGAGTGTCCGAACGACTCCAACAGGCGCGCGACCTCGTAAGCCACGATCGCGCCCATGCTGTGCCCGAACAACGTCGTGGGTTGGGCCGGCGCCGCCCTCAACGACTCGGCCACTTCGGCGGCCATCTCGAGAAGGCTAGTGGCGCAGGGCTCGCGCAGTCGGTCAGCGCGCCCCGGGTACTGCACGGCCACCAGCGCTACGTCCGGGGAGAGTAAGGGCACCCACGAGCGGAAGAAGTTCGCCGACCCTCCAGCGTGCGGGAAGCACACCAGGCGACGGCGAGCTGCCACGTTCGGCGTGAGGGTGCGGAGCCACTGGTCGTCACCCATCGCGTCGCTCCCCCGCGGCCGCGACCACCAGACGCCGCAGTTCTTCGAAGCTCGCCACACCGTACACGTCTTCGAACTCCAGTTCGACGCCGTAGGCGGCGCCCACGTCGTCGATGAAGCGGATCAGGTCCAGCGAGTTTCCTCCCGCGTCGAAGAAGCTCTCTCCCGCGCGGGGGGCCGAACCCGTGCGACGCAGCCAGAAGGCGGCGAGGTCCGCACTGCTCGGCTCCTGCGGGGCACCGTCGTGGTGCCCCAGGACACCGACGCTGCCGGCGAGCGCGTCGCGGTCGACCTTGGCGGACCCGGTGAGCGGGAACTCCTCGACGAGCTCGATGTGATCGGGCACCAGATAGGTCGGAACACGCTCCGCGACCCTCGTACGGATGCCCTTCGCGTCCGTTCCGTCGAGACCGTCGGCGGCGCGAACGAAGGCGACGACCCGGCGCTCGTGTCCCGAGCCGACGGCGACCGCGACCACCTCGGCGACCGCGGGGTCCGATCCGACGGCGGATTCCACCTCGGTGAGGTTGACGCGGACACCTCTGATCTTGACTTCGAGGTCGGCACGACCGTGGAACTCGAGGACGCCGTCCGCACGCCGCGACGCCTTGTCGCCGGTGCGGTAGAGGCGCGCTCCCGGAAGCGAGCTGAAGTGGTCCGCGGTGAACCGCGCGTGGGTCGTCTCCGGGTCCTGGAGGTAGCCGCTGGCCAGGCGGTCACCGCCGACGACGAGGTCGCCCACGACTCCGGGCGCGGTCGGCTGGAACTCGGCATCGACGACATAGGCCGTGGCACCGGCGACGGGAACACCGATGGGCACCGAATCACCCGTCCCGTCCCACTCCTGGAGCCGGAAGGCGGTGCTGATGACGGTGTTCTCGGTCGGCCCGTAGCAGTTGATGATGTCGACGTCCGGGCACAGGGCCTTCGCCGCGCGCGCCTGCCCCACGGGCATGACGTCGCCTCCGACGATCAACCGGCGGAGGCCGGCGAGAGACTCCGGGTATCGCTCGACCATGAGGGCGAACACGGCAGGCGTCAACACCGCCACCGTCACGCGGTCGTCGCTGAGCAGGTCGGCCGTCGAGCGCAGCGACATTCCGCTCCTCGGGGCGCACAGCACGCCCGCGCCCACGAGGAGAGCCGACCAGATCTCCAACATCGAGGGGTCGAAGGCGAGGGTCGTGTGGACCAGGAAGGTGTCGTCGGCGCTCAAGCGCGTCGGGCTGTCTCGCAGAGCCAAGGCGCACAGGGCACCCTGAGGGACGCACACCCCCTTGGGGTCCCCGGTCGAACCCGACGTGAACAGCACGTAGGCCGTCGCATCGGCCCGGTCGACCGGGATGGCCTCCGGACCCCGGGGTTGCCCCTCTTCCACCAGCTGTCGTAGGTGTCCGCGTGTCGGGGCCGTGACGCCGGAAGGAAGGGAGTACGCGTCGGTCTCCACAACAAGCTGTACGGACGCCGCCGACACCGTCCGTGAGATCCGGTCCACCGGATGCTCGGGGGCCAACGGCACGACGTGGGCTCCCACGATCCACGACCCGAGCATCGCGACGATGCTGTCCCGCGAGCCGACGCCGAGTATCCCGACCGCCGATCCCTGCTCGATGCCTCTGGCCCGCAGGGCCGATGCCACGCGGTTGCTCCCGGACCAGACCTCGGCGAATGTCGCGCTACCCAGCGGGTCTTGGACCGCGATCTTGGCGGGGCGCAGGCGCACCTGGCGCTCGAACGCCGCCGCGACGCCTTCGAAATGCTCTCCCACTACGAGTCGTCTCCCATGCCGCGACGGTCGAGCAGCCGCTCGACCAACGTAATCTGATCGCCGAGGGTCCGCGCGTCGACAAGGTCCGCCAGCTCGAGGGTCACCGGCAACACCTTCTCCAGCCGGCGAGCGAGACGGATCAGCGTCAGCGAGTCACCGCCCTCGGCCGTGAAGTCATCGGTCGGCCGCGGAGACTGGGTGCCGAGCAACTCGGCCCACGCCGCGCGCACCTCCTCGGCGGGGGTGCGCCCGGCGGGTTCGGCGGTGCGCCCCTCGGCCAGGTGCTGTTCGGCGAGAGGCGCCGCTGTCTCGACAGCTAGCTCTGCCTCGGGTGCGACGTGTCTCGGGCTGCCCGCGAAGGTAGAGCCGGGAAGGTGCACCCGCCGACCAGGCGGAGCGAGGGCAGCGAGATCGACGGGCAGTCCCTGTGCCCAGAGTGCTGCCACCGTTCGTGCGGGGGCGTCATCGTCCTCGTGCGCGGTGGCCGTCAAGGGTAGGCAATCGATCCCGGCA
Source organism: Micromonospora sp. MP36 (assembly GCF_008119785.1). Lineage (GTDB taxonomy): Bacteria > Actinomycetota > Actinomycetes > Mycobacteriales > Micromonosporaceae > Micromonospora. Next base: position 31,364 of record NZ_VSFA01000055.1, read on the forward strand.
GCCGCGGCCAGCCCGGACAGGGCGCGCCCGGGCCCGATCTCGACAGCCATCGCGTCGGGGAAGGTGCGGGCGATCGTGGCCAAGCCGTCGCCGAACCGCACCGTGCCCCTGGCGCTCCTGGCGAACATGTCGAGCCGGCGTCGCGAGCCCCGCTCGATCATCACGCCGTCCAAGCAGCTCAAAAAGGGGATCTCGATCTCGTCGCCCCAGTCATCACCCGCGTGCACGAGGAGATCGTTCACTGCGGGCTCCATCAGCCGGCTATGGAAGGCGTGGGAGGTCCGCAGGCGTTTTCCGGTGAGCCCGCCAAGGTGACGCTCGACCTCGTCCACCGCCAGGTCGGTGCCGCTCAACACCTGTTCGCGCGGACCATTCGCCGCCGCCAGTTCCACGCGGCCACCCGACGCCTCGATGAGCTCCTCGGCCTCGGCCACCGAGCATCTGACCGCCAGCATGGATCCCGGCGGACAGTCCTGCATCGACCGGCCGCGCAGGGCGATCAGGCTCACCGCCTGCTTCAGATCCAGCATTCCGGCTATGCAGGCCGCCGTCACCTCACCCACACTGTGGCCCGCCAATGCGCTGGGGCGCAGTCCGAACTGTTCCAATGCCCTTGTCGCGGCGTACTCGAGGGCGAACAGGCACGGCTGCGCCAGCGAGGTGTCACGCATCTGGTCATCGGGGAAGTGATGATCCGTCATGGCCGCGCGAACCCGGTCGGCCAGCGCCGTGTCGAAGTAGTGCAGACACTGTTCGAGGTAGTCGTCGAACCCGGGCAGGGACCGCCGGAAAGGCGTGGCCATTCCGGGACGCTGACTTCCTTGTCCAGGAAAGAGAAAGATCAGGGGGCGCATCGCTCCGGTTCGCGACTGTCCTCGCGCGACGCCGCGACCGGTGCGCAGTTGTTGTGCCGCATGCGCCGCGCTGCGCGCGACCAAGGCGAGTCGCTCGATCTGCGGAGCCCGCCCGACTCGCAGCGTGAAGGCGACGTCGGCGAGCCCCTGGTCGCTGTCTTCCAGATGCCGGGCCAAGCGCTCGGCATCGCGCTCGAGTGCGTCCTGACGACCGGACGACTGGACGATCACCCTGAGCCGCTCGTCGCCGGAGTGCGGTGCCGGTGGCCGGACGGACGGGGGCTGTTCAACGACGACGTGCGCGTTCGTTCCCCCGATGCCGAACGAGCTGACACCCGCGCGGCGTGGTTCGGGACCTGACCAGGGTTGCGCTTCCGAGGGGACGCGCAGGGGCGAGGCGGCCGTGCCGAGTAGGGGGTTGAGCCTGCGGAAGTTCGCCACGGGAGGTATGCGCGCGTGGCGTAGCACCAGCATGGCCTTGACGAGTCCGGCAAGACCGGCGGCGGCGTCGAGATGCCCGATGTTGGCCTTGACCGCGCCCACCGCGACTTGTCCGTCCGGGACGCCCGCCTCCTTCAGGACGGTCGTCGCGGCCGACCACTCGATCGAGTCGCCCACCCGCGTCCCTGTGCCGTGGGTTTCCAGGTATCCGAGGCTGGTCGCCCGCACATCCGCGGAAACGAGCGCCGACCGGATCGCGTCCGCCTGTCCCCGTGCGGCGGGCGCGCTGAACCCCGCTTTGGCGGCTCCGTCGTTGTTCACGGCCGAGCCGAGGAGCACGCCGTGCAACGCGATCTCGTCGCCGACGTCGGCGAAGCGGCGCAGCACGACGGCCAGGACACCCGAACCACCGACCACGCCGGTCGCGTCCACGTCGAACGGGCGGCACTCCCCGTCCTTCGACATGATCCCGCCGCTGCTGTACCGGTGGCCCGCCGCCGGCCACCCCAGGGAAGCGGCCACCACCACCGCTTGATCGCAGTCGCCGTTGGTCAGCGCCTGTATCGCGAGATGCACCGCCACCAGCGATGAGGAGCAGGCGGTCGAGACCGCCATCGCAGGCCCGTGGAGGCCGAGCCGGTACGCGATCCGAGTGGCCATGAAGTCGCGCCCGGTGCCGATGTCGATCCGTTCGACGACATCGGGAGCGAGATCCGGCCTGCGCAGCATCTGTGCCGCGTAGCGGCTGGGACTCGACGAGGCAAAGACCGCGGTGCGGAGCTGGTCCTCCAGCGGATTGCGTCCGGCGTCCTCCAACGCCGACCAGGTCGCCTCCAGCATGAGTCGGTGCTGGGGATCGGTCAGCTGCGCCTCGCGAGCGCTCATGCCGAAACGCTCGGCGTCGAAGCGGTCGATGTCGGCGATCAACCCGCGCACGGGGACATAGTCCGGGGCCTCGGAAACGCTCGGTGCGACGCCGGCCGCGAGCAGCTGCGCGGGGTCGAGCCGAGTGGTGAGTGCCTCCCCTCTGCACACGGCGGCCCACCAGGCATCGAGGTCCGCCGGCCCGGGAAGCCTCGCGGAGACGCCCGTCACGGCGATGTCGAGCGACCGATCCCTCACTGGGCGCCCTCGCCACGCCCTCGTCGGGCACGACCGGCAGCCGCGAGTCTGGCCTGTCGCGGATCGACCACGGGGCTGACCTCGGCCGTGCCGGTGAGGCGACCGAACGCCGCGCTCTGCGCCGCCACCGTGGTGGCCGAGAAGAGCTCGACGATGTCGATGGTGATGTCGAGACGATCCTCGATTTCCGCTTGGAGGAGGGGAACCAGCAGTGAATGCCCTCCCGCGTCGAAGAAGTTCACGTCGTGGGCGACGGTCGGGACTTCCAGCACCTCGCACCACGCGGCGTGGATCGCGGCCAGTGCGTCGCCGTGTGCCTCCGACGCCACGGCGGTGCGGTCGGCATCGCCTGCCGAGCTGCTCCGGAGCGCCATGAGGGCATCTCGATCCACCTTGCCGCGCGACGTCCGCGGCAGCCGGTCGACACGGTGAAGAACGCTGGGCACCATGGCCGGTGGCAGCAGCTCCCCGAGCCGCGCACGAAGCGACTCGACGTCGCGTTCGCCGTCGAGGACCAGGAACGCCTCCAACGTGGCGCCGTTCGGTGCCACGAGCACCGCGGTGTCCACCACGCCCTGCAGCGAGCGCGTCGACGACTCGACCGCCCCGAGGTCGACGCGATGTCCACGCAGCTTGACGATCTGGTCGCGGCGCCCCAGGATGCTCAGCGCGCCGTCGTCATTCCAGCGGACCCAGTCCCCGGTCCGATACATTCGGGACTGCTCCTGCGCGAAGGGATCGCGGACGAACACCCGGTCGGTGAGTTCCGGCTTGCCCAGATAGCCTCGAGCGACGCGCTCACCGCCGACGTACAACTCACCCACGGCGCCTCTCGGCATCAGGTTGCCGTGCCGATCGAGGACGTAGAGGTGCGAGCCGGGTGCGGGCCCGCCGATGTCGACGCGATCGCCGGGCCGCAGACGGCGGAACGTGCTCCAGACAGTCGTTTCCGTCGGGCCGTACTCGTTGACCAGATCGGCGTCGGGATGCCAGGCGAAGTGCTGGGCCGATGTTGCGCCGGGAAGCGACTCGCCGGCGAGGATGACGGTGGACAGCGACTTCGCGGGATCGATGGCGTCCCGTTCGGCCGCGTCCAGCACGGAGGCGTAGAGCGCCGGGACACTGAGCATGGTCGTCACCGAGTGACGGCGAATGATCTCGAGGATCCGGCGTGGATCCCTGATCTCGTCGGCCTCGGCGACGACGAGGCATCCGCCAGCCGACAGCGTGCCCCACAGTCCAGCCATCGAGGAGTCGAACGACAGCGGTGAGAGCAGGAGGAACGTGTGCGTTCCGGGGTAGGTCATGTGGCGCGCCGCCGTCGAGTTCGCCAGTGAGGCATGCTCCACCACCACGCCCTTGGGCTCCCCGGTCGTCCCCGACGTGTAGATCACATACACGGCGTCCTCGGGCCGGGCCTCGGGCAGAGTCACGTGAGACGCGTCGTGGCCGGCGTCGTGCCGCGGCTGAACGGCGGTGACACCCGGGATGTCCGTCGACTCGGTGACCAGCAGGTCGACCCCGGCGTCGTCAAGGACCGCCCGGATGCGCGCCTGCGGATCGTTCGGGTGGAGGGGCACATACGTACCTCCCGCACGCAGCACGGCGAGTACCGCCACCACCGCATCCACCGACGGGGATAAGTGCACGCCGACCCGGGTCTGACGACCGACACCATGTCCGTGCAGGACGTGGGCCAGGGCCAGAGAGCGCCGTGCCAGCTCGGAGTACGTAAGCGAGTTCGCTCCGGCCACCACGGCCGTCCTGTCCGGCCACCGGCCGGCCACGTCGACCACCTGCTCGTGGATGGGTCGGAGGTCGCCCACCACGCCGGCTCCCCGCCCCAGTGCCAAGAGGTGGCGGCGCTCCTCCGCCGAGACGACGAGCTCGTTCCGAGCATCATCCGACTCGGCGAACCGTTGCAGGACCGATCGCACGCTGTTCAGCAGGCGGCGGATGTCCTCCTCGGCGTGACGCTCCCGCCGGAAGACCGCGACGAGCTCGGCCGCGTTGCCGCCTTCGCGCAGCGTCAACGTGAGCTCGTACTGCGCGATCCGTACCGGCAGGTCAAGGGGCTGCACCGTCACGCCGGCGATGTCCGGGATCGCCCGGGTGGGCTCGAAGTTGAACAGCACCTGGAACACCGGAGTCGTGCCGGCGTCGGCGCCCCGATGAACGCGGCGCACCAGCTGGTCGAAGGGGATCGCCCGATTGGCGTACGACCTGAGCAGACTGGCGTGGGCTCCCCGCACGAGATCGGCGACAGAGGCACCTGCGAGATCGCGCAGGCGCACCGGCACAGGGTTGACGAACGTGCCGGTCGTGTCCGCGAAACGAGCGGAGCGCGTGTCCATCGACGCGCCGATCAGGAGGCTTCCCGTGTCGCGGTATCGGCTCAGTGTCAGCGCGAATGCCGCCAGTCCCACCACGTGCGGAGTGGTGCGACGACTTCGCGCGAGATCGCGGATCGCCGACCACGTCTCAGGGGACAGCCTCTCCCTTACGGTGCCGGCATTCTTGTCCTGCGACAGGCTCTGCAATGGCAGCCCCAGAGGCGTGGATTCGTCCTCCTCCTCGTCGAGACGAAGCTCCTCGACCCAGCGGTCAACGCGGGAAGGATCAGGAGACCCGGCCGCCTCTTCCTCGATGTAGTCGCGATAGGACGGACCCGCCGGCGAGCCGGACCGGCCGTCGTAGGCGGCGAACAGGTTGTCGATGACGATGTCAAGCGACCGGCCATCCAGCACCGCGTGGTGGGCGCTGAGGACCAGGACGTGTTCCTGGGACCCGAGCCGCAGGAGCGCCAGGTCGGCCAAGGGCTCCTTGTCCAGCATGAACACCCGACCGACAACTGATTCCAACTCCAGCTGGAGTTGCTCGGGAGCGACCACGCGAATGGACATGTCCATGTCGTCGACAGGCCAGTAGTCGCGACTCGGCTCGGCTGACGAGTCCAACAAGCGAAGTCGCAACTCATCATGGTTGCCCAACACGCTCCGCCAGGCTGCGGCGAGTTTCCCGGTGTCGACGGCACCGATCAAGCGGGCCGCCCACACCACTGTGAACTCGGCGCTGGAGGAATCAACCTTGTAGGCAAACCACATTCGCCCCTGCGCTGACGAGAGCGCAGGGAGACTCCTCGAGACCACCTTTTGAACCCCCCGAGTTGCGCGAGTGCTCACGTTGCTGGCCAGTGTGAGGTCGCGAAGGGAACTCTAGCCTCTGCCCCACCGAAGGTACAGACCGTATTCGCGGCATGCACGTCGATCTCCGCTGCTCGTGTCGCCGGCCGTTCGCCCTCTGTATCCTCGTCAGGGATGTGGCCCCGGCCCGAGGTGTCTTTCGACGAACTCATGTTCCCGGAGCAGGGCGTCGACCACGTTGTCGGGGTTGCTGAGCCCGTGACCTTCTCCCTCGTACGTCACGAGCTGGACGGGAGTGCCGACGCGTCGGAGCTCGTCCGCCAGCCTGCCCGATTGGGAGTGCGGAACGATTGCGTCGTCGCGTCCGTGAATGAGAAGCGTGGGGGTACGCAAGTCGCCGACGTAGGTCAGTACGGAGCGACGCTCGTACTCCGCTCGACCGGCGGGCCAGGGAGCGATCAGCCCGTCCAGATAGCGTGACTCCATCTTATGGGTGTTCTCCGGCAGCGCACTGGGATCGACCACGCCGCACACACTGGTCACGGCCGCGAAGTCGGGCACGCTCTGCGCCGCCCGCAGAGCTGTGAGGCCACCGGAACTGAGGCCGCGGATCGCGATCCGACGAGGGTCGACCCTGCCCTGCGCGACGAGGTGGCGGGCGGCGCTGACCGAATCGGCGACGTCGAGATGACCCCACTGGTGCTGGATGGCCTGCCGATAAGCGCGACCGTGCCCCGCACTTCCGCGATAGTTGACCTCCACCACCGCGTAGCCTCTGCTGGTCCAGAACTGCACCCAACCGTTGAGCACCCCGGTAAAGCTCACCGTCGGTCCACCGTGGCACGAGACGATGAGCGGCGGCAGGCTGCCGCCCGTTGGCGGCTCGTAGTAGATCGCGTAGGCGAACGAGTCGTCGTGGGTCGGGAACCTCAGGCGTTCGGGCATGCTGATGCCATCGGGACGTCTGGCCGAGGCGCCGCGCAGCAGCCGCAGGTCCCCATCGGATAGCTCGGACACTTCGATCGGCTGGACGGAGGATCCGCCGAGGATGGTGACGTCGGTGCCCGAGCCCGCCACACCCTCGACCACCCACGCCGGGCCGGGCAGGATCTCGAGCGGCCCGCGTCGAGTGATCCGGCAGACCACGTCCCCGCTAGCGTTCCGAGCGGCGGCTACGATGCTGTCGTCGTCCAGGAACGCGTAGGTGGCCAGTCCGCAGGACCAGTCGGGTCGGCCGAACTCCGCCGGCATCGGTGCCAAGGCGCGCAGGCCGCCGTCGACCCCGTCGGCCGCGTACAGATTCCACCAGCCGCTCTCGTCGTGAATCACGTGCAGGACGCCGGCGGGGCTGTAGCGGGGTTGGGTGAAGGAGACCCCGGGTCGCCCGTCGATGACGACGTCGCCCGCCGGTCCGACCTCACGAAGCACCGACTGGTCCCAGGGCATGTAAGGATGGTCCCAAGCCACGTAGGCGATCCTGCTGCCGTCGGGGCTGACCGCGGGCGCGCCGTAGAAGTCGTGGCCCGATGCGACCACCTCTATCCGCCCACGCCCGTCCGTCGTGACCGAGACGATGTCATGACTCACGCCCGTCGCGAGCTCCCGTTCGCGGACCGCGTAGAGAAGGCTGCCATCAGGGCTGGGCGCTGGGGCGGCGTAGTGGGTCACCTCGTCGGTCGGCGGTGAGAGCACGGTGACTTCACCTCCCGGCGACCAGCGGTACAACAGCTGATCGCGGGCGCCGACGAAGAAGATGGTGCGCCCCGAGACGACGTAGGGGCGAGACCCGTAGCCGTAGACGCTGGACCTCACCCGGATGTCATCCGGCAGCGCGGGACGCGTTTCGCCTGTGCCGTCGGAGCACATGAGACGACCCGCAGTCCTGGAGTCCCGATCGGTCTCCACCCAGTAGGACCGGCTTCCGACTCTGCTCACGAAACTCAGGTCACGCATGCCACGGACCAGGTCCACGGCGGGAACGGGGTTGCGGCTCGCCCCAGCCGCCGGAGGGTGAGAGTTCATCAGATGACCGACGTTAACAGACGTGAGAGGCGGACAGCCCGCGCAGACTCCGACAGTGGATCTCCGGTCGGTGGATACGCGCTGTTCTCGGGCTGAATAGGTGCGCTCTGTCGAGTAGAGTGCGTACGCGCTGCGACGAGCAGCGCAGGGACCAGGAGAGGAAACCGCTCGGCATGCAGCTCTTCCCCTCACCCGATCTCGCCGATCCGCGGTTCTTCACCCAGACCGCCCATCTCGAGCTGTGGCAACGCGCTCGCCGCGAGCATCCGCTGCAATGGGTCGAGTCGGACACACAGGGGCCGTTCTGGTCCGTCACCACGCATGCCCTGGCCACGCGGATCCTGGAGGATCCGAGCACCTTCACATCGACTCGTGGCATGAGGTTGGGCGCTCGCCCCGCGGGCGTGGCCGCCGCTGCGGATCGCATGCTGGTCGTGGCCGACGGACAAGCTCACGCGCGCATCCGTGGCGCGCACGCGCCCTGGTTCACCAGCAAGAACGTCAAGCTGGTCGGCGAAGCCCTGTCCGGCCACCTGCACGCCCTGCTGCGACCTCTGACCACGGGGGAGCCGGTCGACATCGTCGACGTGTTGGCGGACGCCGTGCCCACCTATGTGATGGCCGAGATGCTCGGCACCGATTTGGACGAAACGCACGAGCTGAGCAGGCAGGTGCGCACCAGCTTCGACGAGTCGTCTGGGCCTGCGGACACTCAGGATCCAGCCGAGCACGCCGCCGCCAGCGCCCGGGTGTTTGCGTACTTTCACAAGTTGGTGCGCGCGCGGCGGGCGAGTCCAGGCGATGATGTCGTCAGTCGTCTCATGAGACCTCTGGCCGACGGCACACACCTGACGAGTCAAGAGCTGTTGCTCAACTGCGACGGGCTGGTCAATGGAGGGCTGGGCACTTCCCGGCACGCGGTGTCGGGAACCGTCGAGGCGTTCGCGCGTCACCCGGACCAGTGGGCGAAACTTCGCGAGAACCCCTCTCTCCTGAGCGGCGCTGTCGAAGAGGTCCTGCGGTGGGCCTGTCCACCGATGCACGTGATGCGCACGGCGACGACGGATGTCGAGCTGGCGGGTAAGAAGATCGCAAACGGGGACCGGGTCGTGGTCTGGCTGCCCTCATGCAACCGCGACGAGGCGGTTTTCACCGAACCGGACTCGTTCAGGATCGAGCGACGACCGAACCCGCACCTCAGTCTCGGCGCGGGTCCCCACTACTGCATCGGGGCGGCCGTGGGACGCCTCGAGATTCGTGTGCTTCTGCAGGTGATGCTTGCCAGGATCGAGCGCCTCGAACTGTGCGGTGAGGCCGCCCGAAGTGCCTCCTCCTTCCTGAACGGGGTCGACCGGCTCGAAGTCCGAATGAACCCGCTGTCTGCCCAGCCGTGATCGGTTCCGAGTCTTCCCGGCTCACTCGGCTCGCGGATCCCGGTTGTCATCCTCGCCGGACGATGGGCCGCCGCGTCGCACTCCCCGTCATCGCCGCGCATCCGGACGTCGACGTTGACGTGCAACGGTTCCACTGGCCGGGTTCGAAGACGACAACGGTGCCCCCGCAGCGCACCGTGGGATACCTCGGGTCGCGATAGCATCCGTTCGGACCGGCCGGCGCCCGCGGATCGACGCGCCACAAAGCTTTCGAGCACCGGATCCGTTCGGGGGTGTCTTGGGATGCGGGATCTGCCAGAGCCAGTCGGTGACCCCGACTCCAGATCAGCCACCCGCTTCCTGCTGTGGTTGGCGCGCGGTCAGGTTCGTGGACTCGTGGCTGCCACGGTCTTCGGCGTCACCACCATGGTGGCGACCGCTCTGGTGCCGGCCGCCATCGGCCAGGCGATCGACGCCGGATTGGATGCCCGCGACCCCGGTGCGCTGATGGCGTGGACCGGGGTGGTGCTCGCCCTCGGCGCCGTCCATACCGCGACGGCGATGTTGCGTCACCGAGTAGTCGCCCGCAACTACCTCGTGGGAGCGTTCGCGACGGTGATCCTGACCGTGCGGAAGATCGTCCAGCTCGGGAACACCCTCCCCAAGCGTCTGGCATCAGGCGAGGTCTTGAGCATCGGAGTGTCCGATGCCGACCGGATCGGAGACGCCATGGTGATCACCGGGAGGGGCGTCGGTGCGCTGGTCGGCCTGATCGTGGCGGGCGGCATGTTGATCTCGACGGTGCCCGAGGCAGGTTGGGCCGCGGTGGCAGCGGTGCCACTCGCCGCCTTCGGGATCGGTCGGCTCCTGCGACCGCTGCACAGCAGGCAGCAGGACCAGAGGGCGGCGCAGGCCGATCTCGCGACCCGAGCCTCCGACATCGTCGCCGGCCTGCGGGCGTTACGCGGCATCGGGGGCGAGGACGTCTTCCTCGACCGGTACCGCGCGCAGTCACAAGCGACGATGAGGGCGGGAATCAGGGTCGCCGTGGTCGACGCGCTGCTCGTCGGCTACAAGGCTCTGCTGCCGGGACTCCTCGTGGCTCTCGTCGTCTGGGTCGGTGCCCGGCAGGCGATCAGCGGCGCGATCACTCCGGGAGAGCTGGTGGCCGCCTACGGCTACACCGCTTACCTCATCTCGCCGTTCGGCACGCTGACCGCCATGGCCGGCAAGTGGGCCAAGGCTCACGTCGCCGCCGAACGACTGGTGCGACTGCTGAACATCGAGCCCGAGATCACCGATATGTCGGGAGCCGGCCCGGTCCACGTTTGGGGGCCGTCACCTCAGCGGATCGTCGATGTCGAGTCGGGCCTGACTCTCGCGCCCGGACGGTTCACGGCAGTGACGGCGACAGAGCCTGCTGACGCCGCCGCCATCGCCCATCGGATCGGTCGGCTCAGTGATGACGGCAGGGTCCTCTACGGCGAGCAGAAAATCACCGATCTGCCACTCGGCGTCCTTCGCAAGACGATCATAGTCACCACGCCCGAGGACCGCTTGTTCTCCGGCACGCTCCGCGAACAACTCGATCCGCACGCCGGCGTGCGCGAGACCGCGAGCAGGTCCCGGGACGCGGCGATCATGGACGCCATCGACGTGGCGTCGGCATCCAATGTCGTCAACGAGCTTCCGGCAGGCCTCGACTCCTACCTTCACGCGGCGGGCCAGGAGTTGTCCGGGGGGCAGCTCCAGCGGCTGCTGCTGGCACGGGCGCTGATCACCGAGGTGCCGGTGTTGGTGCTCGTCGAGCCGACCACGGCGGTGGACGCGCACACGGAGGCCGAGATCGCTTCGCGCCTCGGTCCCGCGCGGGCAGGCAAGACCACGATGGTGGTGACGTCGAGCCCGATCGTGCTCTCCCGGGCCGACCATGTGGTCATGGTCTCCGCCGGGCGCGTGGTCGCTGAAGGCACTCACGCCGAGCTGCTGAAGACACATCCCGAGTACGCGCGCACGGTAGCGAGGGACGGCCAGTGAACGTCGAGACGAATCGGCCGATCCTGCCCGTCGCGACAAGCAGCGACATCCGCGACTATCTGCGCATGCTCGCCAAGCGATTCCCGTGGAGGTTTCTCGGGGTCCTGGGCCTGCAGGCATCCGCGGTAGCCACGGCGCTGATCCCACCGCGGCTGCTCGGTGCCATCGCGCAGGATCTGACGGACCATCGCGCCACGCCGGAGCAGGTGACATGGTTCGCGCTCGCGATCGCCGGCCTCGCCATGGCGCAGGCGCTGCTCCTGGCCTTCGCAGCACGAGCTTCGGCGGTCCTCGGCGAACTGGTGCTGGCCGAGCTCCGCGAGAACTTCGTGCGGAGTGTTCTGCTTTTGCCTCTCTCGACCGTCGAGCGGGCAGGCAACGGCGACCTCACGACACGAACCACGCGTGACGTCGACGCCATGGTGAAGTCGATCAGATCGGCCGTCCCCGAGGTGCTCATCGCGATGGTGACTGCGGGAATGCTGGTGGTCGCCACGGTGGTGAACGGGCCGCTGCTCGCCCTGCCGATCCTGATCGTCATCCCGACCCTGCTCTGGGCAGGGCGCTGGTACCTACGCCGGGCAGGCGACGCCTACCTAGCCGAGAACGCGTCCTGGGGCGAGTTGGCCGAAGGCATCTCACAGAGCGCCGACGGCGCTCGCACCGTCGAGATGTTCGACCTGGCACGACAGCGAGTGCACCAGACCGACGACGATCTGCGCCGTGCGTGGCGGGCCGAGAAGGCCACGTTGCGCCTGCGCACCTTCTTCTTCCCCCAGGTCGACGGAAGCTTCGTGATCCTGCTCGGCGCCACGCTGGGTCTCGGTGGGCTGTTCGTCCTTCACGGTTGGGCCACGATCGGATCCCTGGTGGCCGCGACGGTATATGCACAGATGCTGTCCCACCAACTCGGCCAGCTCCTGAGCTACGTCGATGAGTTGCAGGTCGCGGCCGGTTCCCTGGCCAGGCTGCTGGGAGTGGCGCAGGTGAGACCGGATCGCGAGGCCCGCCCTGCCACTGTGCAGGACGAGCGCGTGGTGGCCACGTCCCTGCGCTACTCCTACGACTCATCCGTCGAGGTGCTCCGCGGGATCGATCTGGAACTCCATCCGGGGCAGAGCCTGGCGATCGTCGGGCCGAGCGGTGCGGGCAAGTCGACCCTCGCCCGCCTCCTGGCCGGAATCCACCCACCGAGCGGCGGGTCGGTGACCGTGGGCGGCGTGCCGCTGGTCGAGCTGCCGCTCGGGGACCTGCGTGGCCACGTGGCGCTGCTGACTCAGGAACACCACGTCTTCATGGGAACGCTGCGGGAGAACGTCGTACTCGCCGATCCGGCCGCCACCGATGCCCGGGTGCGCGACGCGCTTATGGCGGTCGACGCGTGGAGATGGGTCGAGCAGCTGCCTGCCGGCCTGGACACCATGGTCGGCTCGGGGCAGCACCGGATAACCGCCGCGCAGGCGCAGCAGGTCGCGCTCGCTCGTCTGATAGTGGCCGATCCGCACACCCTGGTTCTCGACGAGGCGACGTCGATGCTCGACCCGACCTCGGTCAGAAACCTGGAGAGGTCGCTCAAGGCCCTGCTCGACGGCAGGACCGTGGTGTCGGTCGCGCACCGCCTGCAGGTGAGCCGTGACGCAGACCGCATCGCGGTTGTCCGCGACGGCCTGATCGTCGAACTGGGCTCACATCAGGAGCTCCTCGAGGCGGGGCGCGAGTCCGCCGAGCTGTGGAAGTCGTGGCAGGGTTCCGACAAGGCTTCCTGAGACGACCGCCGAGACGGGGGGATCGCCGGACCGCGGCGGCCCCCCGTCAGGAGCCACCGACACAGCACCGTGCCAGGTCCTTGGCGAACTGGTCGACGAAGGCAATCTCGTACATTCCCTGCGCGCACGAGCAGTCGAGCACGCCGGTGCCGTCCTTGTAGAGGAACAGCAGCATCGCCAGACCGGGCTGGTGGTAGTCCCCTGCGACGACGGGGAGCGACTCCCTGGTGAGTGGCACACCGTCAAGCTGGATCCCGGGGCCTTCGGTGTTGACGTTGAGGTATCCGTAGGTGGTCGGCTTCCTGACGTAGGCGTCGGGGAATCGGGCGCGGACGTACTCCTCGTGGCTGAACATGCTGTGCTCGACCGCGTCCAGCATTCCGGCACGAACCTTCGGCGCCAGCGACGAAACGGTATCGTGCGCATCCACCTGGACGCGCAACATCATCCGATTCGAGCAGTACGCGACCAGCTCCTGCGTCTGCGGCCACAGGCGTCGCGAGGTCGCGAAGTGGAAGCGGACGTCGGCGGAGTGTCCATGGGATCGCAGTGTCACGGCCGTGGCCGCGGAGGCCAGCATGGAAGGCGTTAGACGCAGTGCTGCCGCGTTCTTCCTCAAGCGGTCGACGTCGTCGACCGACAGGTCGACCTGGTGACTGATGTAGGGAGCCAGAGAATCGCACTGCCCCAACTCATGCAGGTCCAAGCCTGGATAGGCGCCGAGACCGGCGTTCTGCTCGTCCCACCATGACAGCGCACGCTCGCCTGCCGCAGAGGCGATCCACGCGCGCTCAGCCCGGGCGAACCCGGTTGCATCGCTGACCAGCTCGTCGAATACCGAGGGCGGCTGCTCGATCAATCCCTCGTACACCATGGCCAGGTCGCCGAACAGAACCCTCACGCCTGTGGGATCGATGATGCTGTGCTCGATCGACAACCCGAACATGTCCGCTTCGGCACGATGAAGGACGACCGCCCGGATGAGCGGCCGCTCGTCCGGCGAGAACGGCTGCTGCAGCCACGCGTACGCCTCGGCGGCAGCACTGTCGGGGTCGGCTCCGGCGGTCATCTCACGCAACGGCCAGACCGCCTCGTCGGGGAGCAGGCAACCGACAGTGTCGATCGGTCCGTCGGCGAGGAAGTACGTCCGAAGGCTGCTGTGCCGGCGAGCGACAAGGCGGAGGGCCTGCGCGAGCCGAGGCACGTCAAGGCGGCCGGGGTAGGCGAAGGCGTAGACCATCGGGTGCTTCCACCAGCGGTCCGGGCCGCGCAGGACCGCCAGTCGTTTGGTCTGGGTGGTTGTCGCCGGGATGCGAGTCTCACCCTCGTTCCGGTGGGTCTCGGCGAAACCCGAGATGTCCGAGTCAGCGATCACCGTGAACTCCTACGGGACGGGACGGGCTGGTGCGCGCCGTCGGCGCGAGCTGGATCGACCAAGGTGCCGGGTTCGTCGTCGCCAAACGACTCCGCCAACAGGTGGAGCCTGGTGATGAGCGCCTCCGCGGTCGCTTCATCGGCGACTGTGAAGTACGCCTCGAGGCATCCGGCGCTGGCGCACTGCTCGGGATCCAGGACCTCGATGATGCCGGGGACACCCGACACGCGCTCCAGCAGACCGTCGCGCGCCGGTAGCCGGGTGCGTCCGATCGTCTGCGCAAGTGGCTCCCGGACCGACTGTGCCGGAGGCTCCCTCAACGAGACCCGGACCAACTCCTCCCACAGGTCCACCCCTAGGGCGTGCCAAACCATCCGGGCGATGCCCATGCCGCCGGGCCTGATGGCCACCTCTCCGATCACCGGTCCCGACTGGGTGCGGAACACCTCCAGGTGCGTCACCCCCGCCTCGAGTCCGAGCGCCGCGACCACACGCCGGTGCAGGTCGAGGACCTCGATCGAGAACGGTTCGGACTGGTCCACGAGGTATCCGGCATCGAAGTAGGGCGAGCACTGCAGTGGTGGGGTGAAGTAGCGGGACACGGCCGCTCGCGTCACCTCACCGTCCTGCACGACACCGTCGCAGTGGTACTCGTGGGTGAACTGCACTGCTCGCTCCACCTGGACCGGCAGCCGCAGGTCCGCGAGATCGGTGAAGGCGCCGCCGCGGTGACGCTCGGTGAATTCGTCGGGTGTGTCGATGCGATAGGTGTAGTTAGAGCCGGTGCCGAGGACGGGCTTGATGACGACGGGCCATCCGGTCCGCAGGGCGCCGTGAGGCACCTCGTCGAGGGTGGCGACCTGGGCATGGCTGGTGACGGGCAGACCCGCGGAATGCAGTATGTCCTTCATCGCCCGCTTGTGCGCGCTCCAGAGGGACTGCTCGAATCCCGGCCCCGGGACGCCGAGGAGGGAACGGACCAAGCCCGCGGCGACCACGCTCTTCTCCGTGGCGGCGATCACGCAGTCGACGGGTCCGTGTGCGGCCAGCTCATAGGCTGCTGCTTGAACCTGCGTCAGGTCCGAGAAGTTGTCGACCACCGCCAGCGGGTGGCCATGGTACACATCGGCGTTCGCCCGGCGCGTCATCACACGTAGGTCCACATCGGCGCGAGCGCGCAGAACTCGGAGGACCTCTGGGCGATCCGAGTTGAGAAGCAGTACCCGCTTGGTGGAGAGCATCATTGTCACACGTCCGTTTCGATCAGCACCCGAGCGGCCAGATCCTCGCAGACGGCTGCGGCGTCGGCAGCGTCCATGCCGTCGACCATGACGTATCCAGCGCGGTCGTCCGTGGTCTGACCCTGGCGGACGTGATCGCCGACGGCGACCTTGAGGTGAATGTCCGCCGTCGTGCCAACGGTGTCCGGGACGACGATACGACGGACGGTTCCGGCTGGTGGCATGAGGAAGCGGATGGCGGCCCCGCCCCGGGCGACCGGCGCATCAGCGGGCGGCCGCAGCAGACCGA
>NZ_VSFA01000056.1 GCF_008119785.1 Micromonospora sp. MP36
GCCGCGTGAAACGACACCTTGGCGAACTGCGCGGGCTCGAGCACCGCGCGCAGGTACGCGCGGGCCAGCCGCAGCGAGCCCTCCTGCTCCACGATGTGGTACTCCGCGACGTCGTGGTTGGCGATCAGCGCGTGGCACGTACGGCCGTACCCCGCGCCGATCTCGACGATCCGCGCGCCATCCAGCCGCACCCGGTCGGCAAGGAAACCGACCTCCTGCACCGCCCGCAGGTAGTCCATGTCGATCTCGTCGCCCTCGTGCCGGACGGTGATCGGATTGCCGACGTCCCGGTTCCGGGTTCGGCGCAGCCGCTCGCGGTCCAGCGGGCTCAGCCGGCCGCTGACACGGTACAGCAGCGCTTTGAGGTAACGAACCCCATTGGCCCGCGGATCCCACAGCGTCAACTTGAAGTTGGCGTCACCGGACCGGAATCCGGCCAGAATCTCCGTGTCGTGATCGACAGTCACTGTTACCGACCTCCTGGATGAGCGGAGCCCGAACGGCCCGGCGAACTGGAGTATTCGCCGTTTCCCGGACGGTTGCGCCTTTGAGAATGCGCACCGCCGGGCCGCTCGCGGGAGGGCCGAGCGCACCGCATTTCAGGAGACCTGGGGCGCCGGTCGCCCGCCACATACTGGTGCTCCGGCAGATCCGACTCGACGAACGGACCCGATGGTGAAGGGAATTGTTCTCGCCGGTGGCACCGGTACGCGGCTATACCCGCTCACGCTGGCGACGTCCAAACAGCTGCTGCCCGTCTACGACAAACCGATGCTCTACTACCCGCTCTCGGTGCTCATGCTGGCCGGGATCCGGGACATCCTGATCATCTCAAACCCGGACGTGGTCCCGCACATGCGGCACCTGCTCGGCGACGGGTCTCGGCTGGGCCTGAACGTCAGCTACGCCGAGCAGAAGGAGCCGCGCGGCATCGCGGAGGCGTTCCTGATCGGCGCCGGCCACATCGGGCACGACCGGTCCGCGCTGATCCTCGGCGACAACCTTTTCCACGGCGCCGGCTTCTACAACCTGTTGCAGCGGGAGGCCCACTCGGTCGAGGGCTGCACGCTGTTCGGCTACTCCGTCTCGGACCCCGAGCGCTACGGCATCGCCGAGACCGACGCGGACGGCCGGCTGATCTCGATTTCCGAGAAGCCCCGCCGGCCGCGCTCCAACCAGGCGATCACCGGCCTTTACTTCTACGACAACGACGTGGTGAGCATCGCCGCCGGCCTGAGCCCGTCGGATCGCGGCGAACTGGAGATCACCGACGTCAACCAGGAGTACCTGCGGCAGCGCCGGGCCGGGTTGGTGCCGCTGAGCCGCGGCTACACCTGGATGGACTGCGGCACGCACGCCAGCCTGCTCGCCGCCAGCCAGTACGTGCAGGTGATCCAGGAGCGGCAGGGGGTGCGGGTGGCCTGCCTCGAGGAGATCGCCCTGCGCATGGGCTTCATCGACGCCGAGACCTGCTACGAGCTCGGTGCCGGCATGCGCCAGTCGGACTACGGCCGCTACCTCACCGAGATCGCCTACGCACTCGATTAAGGACGACGATGGGAAGACTGCTGAGAGCGGCGACCCGCCGCATCGCGCCGGCCCACATCCGGTACGTCCGGCCGGTGCCGCCGGAGACCGCCGCCGAACCGGTCGCGCGGGTCTACCGCCAGGTCGAGGCGGACTTCGGGATGCTGGCCCCGCCGGTGGCGCTGCACGCCCCGGCACCACCGGTGCTCGCCGCGTGCTGGAGCATCCTGCGCGAGACGCTGCTGGTGCCCGGCCGGGCAAGCCGCGCCGACAAAGAGGCGGTCGCCGCGGCCGTCTCGGTGGCCAACCGCTGCCCGTACTGCCTGGACGTGCACGGCGCCGCGCTGACGGGCCTGCTCGCCGGCCCGGACGCCGCCCGCATCGCGGCCGGTGGGATCGACAAGGTGATCGACCCCCGGCTGCGCGCCCTGGTCCGCTGGGCGCGGACCGGCGAGGGGCCGGAGCCGTTCCCACCCGCGCAGCGGCCCGAACTGGCCGGGGTCGCGCTGATCTTCCACTACATAAACCGCATGGTCAACGTGTTCCTGCGGGACTCACCGCTCCCGGCCGTGCCGAGGCCGGCCGAGCGGGTCCTGCGGCGCACCGCGGCGTCGGTGCTGGGCCGGCTCGGCCGGGTCCAGGTCGCGGCGGGCTCGTCGCTGGACCTGCTGCCCGACGCCGGCCCGCTGGAGGGCACCGCCTGGGCCGCGACCGTGCCGCACATCGCCCAGGCCTTGAACCGCGGCGGTGCCGCCATCGCCGCCGCCGGCGAACGAAGTGTCCCGACCCGCGTGCGGGAACTCGTCGAGGCCCGGCTGGACGACCCGGACTTCGAGGGGCCCGGCATCAGCGCCCGGGCGTGGCTGGACGGGACGGTCCGGCCGCTGCCGCCGGCGGATCGACCGGCCGCGCGGGTGGCAATGCTGACCGCGTACGCGTCCTATCGAGTCACCCCGGAACTGGTCGCGCAGTGTCGCTCGGACGACGCGCAGCTCATCGAACTGACTGCCTGGGCGGCGTTCGCCGCGGCCCGTCGGACCGCCGGCCGGCTCGAGCCGCATGAGGGCAAGCGAGGAGATGTGAGCCCGCCCGTCTGACTGCCACGCTCATCCCGATGGCTGAGCTGTTCGCAGCCAGGGAGCGCTGGTCCCGTTCGGTGACCCCGCCGACGTGTCCGAGGCCGTGCTGTTCCCTCCTATCGTCCCGCTCGGCGTATCTCACCGGCCAGGACCTCGCCGTGGAGGACGGCCCGCTCGGTTCCGTCCCGATGACCCAGATGCCCGGCTGACCCACCAAGCAGCCGAATCGCACAGAGAAAGGGTGGATCCACCGATGGGGAAGAAACCACGCCGGGCGCTGGTGCTCGGCGGCAGCTACGCCGGCCTGTTCGCCGCGCGAGTGCTGACTGAGCAGTACGACGAGGTCCTGATCGTCGATCGGGACAAGCTGGTCGGTGAGCGGGGACCGCGCCGCGGTCGCCCGCAAGGCAAGCACATCAACGCCATGCACGTCCGCGGCCTGCAGGTGACCGAGGAGCTGTTCCCCGGCTTCATCGACGAGCTCATCGCGGACGGCTGCCCGACCGGCGACTACGCCGGCTCGTGCCGCTGGTATTTCAACGGCAAGCCGCTGGTCCGCGAGGACATCGGCTACATCGCGGTGCCGGCCACGGCCCCGCTGATGGAACGACACCTCCGGGAGCGCGTCGAGCAGCTGCCCCGCGTGCGGTTCGTCGAGCGCCGCGACATCGTTGGGCTGGAGGCCACGCCGGACCGTTCGCGGATCACCGGCGCCCGGCTGCGCGATCTGGACAACGACCGGGACGAGGTGATCGAGGCCGATCTGGTCATCGACGCCACCGGGCGCGGCTCGCGGACCCCGGCGATGCTGGAGCGGTTCGGCTACGAGCGGGTTCCCGAGGAGCGCATCAAGATCAACCTCGGGTACGTGACGCAGCACTACGAACTGGACGACGACCCGTGGGACGGCGACCTGGCCATTATCCCGGTGGCGTTCCCCGCCTCGCCGCGCGGCGCGATCTTCACCCAGACCGACCACGGCAAGGTGGAGCTCACCACCTACGGCCTGCTCGGCGACCACCCGCCGACCGACCAGGAGGGCTTCTACGACTTCATCCGGTCGTTGGCGATCCCGGATATCGCCGACGCCCTCAAGTCGGCCCGCCCGATCGACGAGCCCGTCCCCTTCCACTACCCGGTCACGCTGCGCCGGCGCTACGAGCGGATGTCCCGCCTGCCGGCCGGTCTGCTGGTCACCGGCGACGCGGTCACCAGTTTCAACCCGGTGTACGCGCAGGGCATGACGGTGGCCGCGGTCGCCGCCCTGACGATCCGCCGTCACCTGAGCCGGCACGGCGAGCCCGACCCGGCCGCGTACTTCCGGGACCTGGCCCGCGACTGCATCGATGCGCCGTGGGAGATGACCACGACGGTCGACCTGAACTTCCCGGACGTGCCCGGCCACCGTTCCTTCAAGATGCGCCTGGTGCAGCGCTACCTGCGGCTCGTGCAGGCGGCGGCGACCCGCGACCCGAAGGTCACCACGGCGTACCTACGGGCCGCGGGCATGGTCGACACCCCGCAGTCGCTGATGCGCCCCGCGACGCTGTGGCGCGTGCTGCGCGGCGCTTTCGCGCGGACCTCCCCCACCGACCGGCCGCGTCAGCCGACCCTCGCCCAGTCGAGCTGAGCCCCGCCGGTCCGGACCGGGCCCGTCGTGCATCCCCCCGCACGACGGGCCCTCTCTGTGCGGGCGGCTCCTGTCTGCAGCACGAGAAGTGCCCCCGCCGTTGGCGGGGGCACTTCCGGGAAGGGGCAGCGCACGATGCGCACCACCCAGGCAGCCGGTCTACTCCGCGCGTGCCCGCCGGTGAAAAGAGCACGATGCAAGTTGCTCCGCGCACCGTTCTTTTCACAATTGAAGGGAAATGACGGCAAAGAGGCGGCGATGACACCTACGATGCGGGACTGGCTCTTCGCCGGTATCTACCTGGCGCCCTGCCGCTTCGCGAAAGCGGAGGCATTCGTCTCCGGTGTCGAGCCCCACCTGCCCCTGGACGACGTCGTACCGGTCGGGGTGGCGACCGACATGCTGCGCCGGGCCGCCGCGTCGCTGGACGGCGACGGCGGCTGCGCGGACGACGTCACCGCGGCCCGCCAGCTCACCGCGGCCCAGCTTCGTGAGCTGGCGGATGCCCCACTGATGCTCGCCAGCAGCGGGACGGAGCACGCGGTGATCGCCGCGGCTGGGCCGCTGCGCGACCGGCTCACCGCGGCCGGCGTGGACGTGGCCGCGATGACCGTCACGGTTGGGTCGGTCTTCCCGGAGCCGTACGCCGCGTCGGAGCGCGCGTCCATCTCGCTCGGCGCGTCGCAGGCCGCCCGGCATCAGCTTGAGCCCGGTGTCTATCTGCGACTGTCCCGGCTGCGCCCGTTCCTGAGCATCACCCAGGCCGCGCGCGGGCTGGTGCACGCCGCCGCGGCCGCCGGGCCGGACGGGTCCGACCGGGGCCTCGAGCAGGGGCTCGCCGAGGTGCTCGGGCTCTGCTACGCGGCGGCCACGGTGGTGCCGCGCACGGTGTTGCGGTCGATCCTCATCCATGACCGGCACCGCGCCGCATCGTCGTGGCCGGGCGTCCGCTCCGGGCACCTCCGGCAGGCCGCGCTGCTCTACCGCGAATTCGGCATCGCCGGCCTGGCCGCACTGGTCTCCGGCGGACGGCTCCGCATCGCGGAGGCCGAGGTGGCCATTCTGACCGGCCGGCACCGTGAGCTCGACCTGCCGCGCGGGCCGGGCGACGAGGTCACCACCTGGCTGCTCGACCACCTCTGCGGCGGGCTGTTGCCGTCCTATCTGGTCTCCCCGCTCGATCTGGTGCTGCTGGACGCCGTCCAGGACGGCGCCAGCGTCGCCGACGTGTGTGCCGCCGCCGGGGTCCCGGTGTCGGTCGGCACTGCGCGGCTCGAGCGGCTGAGCGGGTCGGCGGCGCTGTTCGCGCTGTCCGGCGGGGTGGTGGCGTCCTCGATCCTGCCCCGATATCGGGAGGCGGAGCAGCAGTCCGGTCAGCCGGTGCTGCGCTGGCTGGCCGGGTGACGACGGGGCCGGGCCGGGAGCGCACCTGACGGATCGGCACGGCCGTCCGTCAGCGGGCGCCCATCAGCGTTCCGGGGTCCACAGGTCGGGGGCGGTCCAGCCGTCCAGGTCGTACTCGGCAAGGCACTGCTCGGCGAAGGCCTTGTAGCCGTCGATCAGCCCGGTCGCGGTCTGCGCGTGCAACAGCTCGACCCGGGTGTTCTCGTGGTTGCCGGCGTAGTTGCGCTCGTAGAGCTCGTGCCGGCCACCGAACTCGGTGCCGGTCGCGTCCCAGAGCAGCTTCATCACCTTGACCCGCTGCTCGGCGTCGGAGCCGTCCGAGCCGCGCAGGTACCGATCGAGGTAGGGCCGGATCTCCGGGTTGCGGAAGTCGTCGGCGCTGGAGTTCACGTAGATGAGCCCGCTGGCCACGTCCTGCTGGATGATCTCCTTGACCCGCGGGTAGCCGATCTGCATGAACCAGCGGTACGCCATGCCGTACTGCGGGTTGGGCAGCAGCGCGCCGTTCTTCCACTGCACCGGGTTGCGGGCGGCGGCGTCCGAGAGGCCCCAGAACAGATTGCGCCACGCGAGCACCTCGCCGAGGCGGCTCTGCACCCCGCGGAAGTCCTTGGTGCCGGTCAGCTCCAGGGCCTTGGCGAGCAGGCCGGCGAGGAACTCGAGCTTGACCGCGAGCCGGGTGCAGCCGTGGAAGGTGAACCGCTCGGAGAAGCCGGACTGGCCGGCGAACATCTGCACCTTGCCGAGATTTCCGTACACGAACACGCTCTCCCACGGCACCAGCACCTGGTCGAGCACCAGGATGGTGTCGTTCTCGTCGAGCCGGGACGAGAGCGGGTAGTCGAACGGCGTGCCGACCGCGGCCGCGTTCGCCCCGTACGACGGACGGCAGATCAGCTTCACCCCGGGCGCGCCCATCGGCACGGTGGCGATCAGCGCGAACTCCTTCTTGCGGATCGGCAGGCCGAAGTGGGCGATGAAGTTGTAGTGGCTCAGCGCCGACCCGGTGGCGACCACCTTGGCGCCGCTGACGATCAGACCGGCGTCCGTCTCCCGTTCGACCCGGATGTAGACGTCGGCCACCTGGTCCGGCGGCCGGTTGCGGTCCACCGGCGGGTGCACGATGGCGTGGTTCCAGAAGAGCACCTTCTCCTGCGACTCCTGGTACCAGCGTTCGGCGTTGTCGCTGTACGGCGCGTAGAAGCCGGCGTTGGCCCCGAGCGTGCCGAGGAACGACGCCTTGTAGTCGGGGCTGCGCCCCATCCAGCCGTAGCTCATCCGCGCCCAGGCCGCGATGGCGCGCTGGTCGGCGATCATGTCGTCGACGGTGTGCGGGGTGCGGAAGAACGGGTGGGTGAAGCCGCCCGAGCCGGTGTCGGTGGGCGCGGTCAGCACGTCACGGTGGGCCGGGTCGTGCAGCGCGTCGTAGAGCCGGGCGGTCATCCGCACCGGGTTGCGGAAAGCCGGGTGGGTGGTGACGTCCTTGACCCGCTCGCCGTAGAGGAACACCTCACGGCCGTCGCGCAGGCTCTCGACGTACTCCTCCCCGGTCAGCGGCCGGGTCATCGCCGTGCTCCGCCTCGCCGGGCGAGCGGGGCCGCCGCACCGTGGATCAGCTGGAGGCCGTCCGCACGCTGCCATGCGACGAGCCCGGGCGCCATGGCCCGGGCTCGTTCGATCAACTCGGTCGGGGCGGAAGGGGGTGCAGGCGGCGTGGCGCCCGGCTCACCCACGTTCGAGATGACGGTCATGCCGACAGCCTCACACCGGGGTGGTCGGCACGGCATCTCCGCCGATGCTCAGCGACGGGCGGCCAGGGTGGCCGGCCGGCTCAGGGCACGATCTCCATCTGCGCCATCATGCCGATGCTGGAGTGCTCGAGGAAGTGGCAGTGGTAGACGTAGCGTCCCACGTAGTCGGTGAAGGTCGCCTGCAGCCGCACCGAGGTGCCGGCCGGCACCCGTACGGTGTCCTTGAGCCCCGCGTCGTCCGGGGTCATCGGCGTGCCGGTGCGGCTCAGCACCCGGAACTGCGTGAGGTGCAGGTGGAAGTTGTGGGCGATGCCGGCCTCGACGTCGTCGTTGTAGACGGTCCAGATCTCGGTGGTGCCACGCTTGATGGTGAAATCGACCCGGTTCGGGTCGAACTGCTGGTCATTGATCACAGGGCGCGGTTCTTCGCTGCTGAAATCGAACCGGAGGTGCACCTCACGCTGCTTGGTGGCCGCGGGCAACGCGGGCAGCGGCCGCAACCGGAGTGGAAGCTTGCTGCGGTCGGTGGCGGTGAAGCCCACGTCGAAGCGCAGCACCGGCCCCTTGTCGGCGTCGCTGAGCACCACCGACGTGCCGATCGGCAGACCGGTGAAATCGATGACCAGGTCGGCCCGTTCGCCCGAGCTGAGGGTGACCGAGGTGCGGGCCACCGGCGCGGGCAGCAGGCCGCCGTCCGAGCCGATCTGCCACATCTGCCCCTTGTCGAGGCTCAGCGTGTAGGTGCCCTCGTTGGTCGCGTTGAGGATACGGAACCGGTACTTGCGGGCGGCGACCGGGAAGAACGGCTTGACCTTCCCGTTGACCACGACGTTGTTGCGGTCGGTCGGGAAGCCCCAGATCAGCGAGCCGTCGGCGTCCAGCTCGACGTCGGTGAGCATGATCGGCACCTCGTACGAGCCGGTCGGCAGCCCTAGGTCCTTCTCGGCCGGGTCGTCGATGAGGTAGAAGCCGTGCAGCCCGCGGTAGGTGTGCTCGGCCTCGTCGCCGTGCACGTGGTCGTGGTACCAGAGCGTGGCCCCGCGCTGGTTGTTCGGGTAGTAGTAGGTCCTGGTGGCGCCCGGCAGGATCATGTCCATCGGGTGCCCGTCGTCGATCGCCTTCACGTGACCGCCGTGCAGGTGCACGTTGGTGTGCGTGTCGAGCTGGTTGCGGTAGGTCACCTTGACTGGTCGGCCGGTGCAGCCGCGGATGGTCGGGCCCACCCAGCCACCGCTGAAGGTGAGCGCCTCGGTGGTCAGGCCCGGCACCAGCTCGAGCTGAGCGGGCCGTACCACGACCTCGTACTCGTCGTATTCCGCCGTCTGACGGATCGGCGCCGCAACCGGTGGCACCGGCATGCGCGTCTGGAACGGCGCGACGCTGAGCGGCGAAGCCTTGCGCGGCGTGGCCCCGGCCGGGCCGTGCGCATGTTTATGGGCCGCAGTGGATGTGGCCGGCTCGGTGGTGGTGGCGGCCGCCCCCCGGGAAAGCAGCACCGCGCCCGCCACCGATCCGCCCGCAACCAGGATCGCCCGTCTTCTCATCGCTATTTCCCCCCCACTCGGTTTGTGAGCGGGATTCTATGTTCGCAAATCGCGGCCTAATATCTTCCAGATTGCTCTCCTGCGGGAATGGGCTCCACGGTGACCGGTACGCCGTTGAAGACCGCATTGCCGGAGGGCACGTCCACCGCACCGCCGGTCAGTTCGTTCACGTTGACCCCGGCCCGGTCGGCGGCCACCCGTTGTCCGGTGCGCCGGTGCCCCCACCCGTGCGGCAGGCTCACCACCCCGGGCATGATCGTGTCGGTCGGCTCCAGCTCCACCTCCAGCTCGCCCGAGGCCGAGCTGATCCGGGCCCGCTCGCCGAGCCCGAGCCGGGCCACGTCATCCGGGTGGATCTGCAGCGTGCAGCGGTTGGTGCCGCCGGTCAGCGCGGGCACGTTGTGCATCCAGCTGTTGTTCGAGCGCAGGTGCCGGCGCCCGATCAGCACCATCGGCGCGGGCGGGCGGCTCATCGCGGCGCGCAGCCGGCCGGTGTCCTCGGCGAGCGGCTCGGGGGCGAGCTCGACCCGCGCGGACGGCGTCTTGAGGATCTCGGGCAACCGGGGTTCGAGCGGGCCCAGGTCGATGCCGTTCGGGTAGTCGAGCAGCTTCTTGCGGGTCAGGCCGTACGGGCCCATCCGCAGCATGGCGTCGAGCAGCAGATCCGGTCCGTCGTCGCCGTCCAGTTCGGCGCGGGTCGTCACCGGGATGGCCGACAGCAGCTGGCTCAGCATCTGCTCGGGCAGCCCGGACGGGTCGGCCTGCGCGCCCAGTCCCATCGCGATCAGCGTGAGCCGCTCCAGGATCTCGGCCTCGCTGCGCTGCTCGGGGCCGAGTGGCAGCACCGCGGGCGAGTACCGGGCGTAGTTGCGCACCTGGATGGTGGAGATGAGGAAGTCGTAGTGCGGCATCTGCAGGGTGCGCGGTGGCGGCAGGATCACGTCGGCGTGCCGGGTGGTCTCGTTCAGATAGGGGTCGACCGCCACCATGAACTCGAGGCCGTCCAGCGCGCGGTCGAGCCGGCCGCCGTCCGGGGTGGACAGCACCGGGTTGCCGGCGATGGTGACCAGAGCCCGCACCTGGCCGGGGCCGGGCTGTTCGATCTCGTCGACCATGGTGGCGGCCGGGAACTCGCCGAGCGTCTCGGGGAAGCCGCGCACCCGGCTGTGCCAGCGCCCGGCGGTGAACGGCTCGGGGCTCTTGTGCACCTCGGCGGTGGCCGGCTTGGCGTACATCACCCCGCCGGCCCGGTCGAAGTTGCCGGTCAGCACATTGAGCACGTCCACCAACCACTGCGCGAGGGTGCCGAACTCGGCGGTGCAGGTGCCGATGCGGGCGTAGACGGCGGCGGTGGGCGCGGCGGCCAACTCCCGGGCGAGCCGCCGGATCGTCTCCGCCTCGACGCCGCAGAACGGGGCCACCAGCTCGGGCGTGAACGGGGCGGCCAGCTCACGCAGCCGGTCGAGGCCGGCCACCGGCACCCGGATCGTGACCCGGTCCTCGGCCAGCATCGTGTGCACCATGGCGAACAGCAGCGCCGGGTCGCTGCCGGGCCGCACGAACACGTGCTCGTCGGCCAGCTCGGCGGTCCGGGTGCGCCGCGGGTCGATCACCACGATCCGCCCGCCGCGCTCGCGCAGCCGCCGCATCCGCCCCGGGAAGTCCGGCGCGGCGCAGAGCGAGCCGTTGGACACCGCCGGGTTGGCACCGATGATCAGCAGATGGTCGGTGCGGTCGAGGTCGGGCACCGCCACCGCCCACGGGTCACCGGTCATCAGCCCGGACGCCACGTGCTTGGGCATCTGGTCGACGGTGCTCGCCGAGAACACGTTGCGCGTGCCCAGCGCCATGGCCAGCGGGCCTCGATAAAGGATGCCGGCCATCGTATGGAAGGTCGGGTTGCCGTAGTAGAGCGCCAGCGCCTCCCGCCCGTGCTCGGCGATGACTCCCTCCAGCCCGCGGGCGACGATCGCGAACGCCTCGTCCCAGTCGGCCCGGCGCCACGACTCGCTCTCGCGCACCATCGGGCCGGTGAGCCGGTCCGGGTCCTCGTCGAGCCGGCCCAGGGTGGCGCCCTTCGGGCACATGTAACCCTTGGAGAACGGGTCGTCCTTGTCGCCGGTCACCGACGTGACGCGATCGCCGTCGAGGGTCAGGCGCAGGCCGCAGACGGCCTCGCAGAGCGGGCAGGTGCGATATGCGGTCCGCGTGCCGGTCACGAATCTCTCCTTGTCAGTGCAGGCTGACGCCGGCGTCGGCGAGGGCCTTGAGTACCGTGCCGCGCTCCAGCTCGGCGGCGACGAGTTCAAGCTCGTCGGCCATGTAGCGGTCGTCGTCGAGGGTGGGCACCAGCGACCGGATGGTGTCGTAGGTGACCCGGGCGGCCGGGCTGAGCCGGTCCCGGCGCCCGGAGACGTCCACGGCCTGCGCGGCGGCGAGGAACTCCAGGGCCAGGATGATGTTGTTGTTGCGCAGCACCCGCCGGCAGTTGCGGGTGGCGATCAGGCCCATGCTGACCACGTCCTGGTTGTCGCCGTTGGACGGGACGCTCTGGGTGCTGGCCGGGCTAATCGTGCGGTTCTCCGCGATGAGCGCGGTGGCCGGGTACTGCGCGCCGGCGAAGCCGCTGTTGAGGCCGGGCTCGCCCTTGATCAGGAACTCCGGCAGGCCGTCGCTGAGGCGCCGGTTGAGCAGCCGGTTGCTGCGCCGTTCGGAGAGCACGCCGAGCTGGGTGAGCGCGATGGTCAGGAAGTCCATCACGAAGGCGACCGGCTGGCCGTGGAAGTTCGCGCCGTGGAAGATCTCCTTGCCGGGGAAGAACAGCGGGTTGTCGTTGGCCGAGTTGAGCTCGATCTCGAGCTTGAGCCGGGTGTGCGACAGGGTGTCCCGCACCGCGCCGATGACCTGCGGGATGGCCCGCAGCGAGTACGCCTTCTGCAGATAGACGTCGGAGCGGTAGACGTTCCCGCCGTTGCCGTTGCCGTTCTCCTTGCTGGCGGCCACCTGCTTGCGCAGGTCGGCGTGCTCGACGGTGAGCTTGCTGCCGGCCATCAGCGTGCGCATGTTGGCGGCGCTGGCGATCTGCCCCGCGTGCGGCCGGGCGATGTCGTGGCCCTCCGGCTGGAACGGGCTCATCGATCCCTGCAGCGTCTCGATGACCAGCGCGGCGGCGATCTCGGCGTGCCGGGCCTGGGCCAGCGCGTACTCGGCCAGCAGGGCGCCCACCCCGGTCATCGCCGAGGTGCCGTTGATGAGGGCGAGGCCCTCCTTGAAGCGTAGCCGCAGCGGCTCGATGCCGAGCGAGCGCAGCACCGGGCCGGTCGGCGTCTTGACGCCGTCGCGCAGGAGGTAGCCCTCGCCGATCAGCGTGCTGGCGATGTGTGCGAGCGGGGCCAGGTCTCCGCTGGCGCCGAGCGAGCCGATCTCCGGTACGGCTGGGGTGAGGCCCTCGTTGAGGTAGAGGGCGAGGCGCTCGAGCACTTCGGGTCGCACCGCGGAGTGCCCCTTGGCCAGCGCGTTCAGCCGGGCGGCGACCACGGCGCGCGCCTCCGCCTCGGCGAACAGCGGGCCGACGCCGGCGCTGTGGCTGCGGACCAGGTTGGTCTGAAGCTCGGTCTCCTTGGCGGTGTCGACCAGCATGTAGATCATCTCGCCGTAGCCGGTCGTCACCCCGTACACCGGGATGTTCTGGCGCACGGTCTCCTCGAACTGCTCACGGCTCGCGGCGGCGCGGCTGAGCACCTGCGGGCCGAGGACGACCGGCACGTGCTCCTCGGCAACCTGGCGCACCCGCGGCACGTCGAGCGTCTCGCCGTCCAACTCGACTCGGACATCGGTTTCCACCGTGGTCATGTGCAGCTCCCGATTAGGTGTGATGACAGGACGCCTGATTGCGCATCGATGCCATCACCGGCGGACCGGCTGCCGCACCTCTTCGCTTGCCCTGGTGGTGTTCGGCGCGCACTGGTGCGGAGCTGCTCATCGAGGTGCACGACCTGGAGAGCCGGCTGCCGCCGCCGTGCACCTGTTGCGCGGCAAGGGGTTCACCCTCGCCGTCGGGCAGGAGACGCGGCCGGCCGGCGCCGACATGCACATGGTCTTCGCGACCCGGTCCGGACGCGGACGGCATCGACGAAGATGCGACCGCCGGCCGCCGTCCCAGAGCATGAAGCCACTGACCCGGCCGCCCGCTTCACCCGGGCCACCGCCGAGGCGCAGGCCCTGCTGAACGAGTACGCCGGAAAGGACGCCGATGATCAACGTGTTTCAGCCGAGCGTGGGCGCCGAGGAACTCGCGGCGGTCGGCGAGGCCTTCGACAGCAACTGGCTGGGCTACGGCCCCCGGACGCGTGAGTTCGAGCGCGCCTTCGGCGAGCACGTCGGCGTACCGCCGGAGACGTTGCTGTTCCTCAACTCGGCCACCTCGGCGCTGGGCCTGACCGCCAAGTTGCTCGAGTTCGGTCCGGGTGACGAGGTCGTGGTGCCGTCGGTGAGCTTCGTGGCGAACGCCAACACGATCGCCGCCACCGGTGCGCGCGTGGTGTTCTGCGACGTCGACCCGCGCACCCTGAACCCGTCCGTGGGGGACATCGCCGCCTGTCTCACCCCGCGCACCAAGGCGGTGACAATCCTGCACTACGGCGGCCACCCGGGCGAGGTGGTGGGGATCGCCGAGCTGTGCCGGGAGCGCGGCATCCCGCTCGTCGAGGACGCCGCCTGCGCGGTCTACTCCCGGGTGGACGGGAAGGCGTGCGGCACTTTCGCCGACATCGGCATCTGGAGCTTCGACTCGCGCAAAATCATCACCACCGGTGACGGCGGAATGATCTACTTGCGCGATCCCGAGCTGGCCCGCCGCGCCCACCGCCTGGCCTACCACGGCATGCAGGACCGCGGCGCCTTCGCGGCGATGGCCCGCGATCCGCGCCGCTGGTGGGACCAGACCATCCACGAGGTCGGCCAGCGGCTCATCGGGAACGACATGACCGCGGCCATCGGCCAGGTCCAGCTGCGCCGTCTGCCCGGCTTTGTCGCGCGCCGCCGCGAGATCTGTGCGGCCTACGACCGGATGCTGGCGGGCCTGCCGGGTGTGCGGCTCTGCCCGCGGCCGCCTGAAGGACACGTGTCCACGCACTACTTCTACTGGGTTCAGGTCGACCCGGCGCTGCGCGACGGCATCGCCGAGGAGCTGCTGGACAACGGTGTCTACACGACGTTCCGCTATCCGCCGCTGCACCGCGTCCCGCTCTACGGCTCGGACGCCCGCCTGCCCGGCACCGACACCGCCGCCGCGAACACCCTGCTGCTCCCGCTGCACCAAGCACTCACCGACGCCGAGGTCGAGCAGGTGGCCCGGCTGTTCCGCACGGCGGTCGAACGGCGCACGCCGGTCGTGGCGGCCTGAGAGGGGCGCCGGCCTGCCTGTAGGCGAGGCCGGCTACCTGACCGCCGGCCTGCCGCACGCCAGGCTCCAGCGGGTGCGGAAGGAACCCGGCCTCGCCCGCCAGGCCGCGCGGCCACGCGACCGCTGCGACGAACTGCCCACCCCGAACGACATCGTCTCGGCCCTCGATCGGCTGACCGCCCGTCACTCACCTACGGAGGCATCATGACCATCGGCGCCGATACGGTCGTCACCGAATGCACCGCCTGCCGGATCTGCGGCAACCCCAATCTGGTGCCGGTGCTGAACCTGGGGATGCAGGCCCTCACCGGTATCTTCCCCCGCCCCGGCGAGGACGTGCAGATCGCCCCGCTGGAGCTGGTGCGCTGCGATCCGAGCGGCTGCGGACTCCTGCAGATGCGGCACACCGCGGACCTGTCGCTGATGTACGGCGAGCACTACGGCTACCGCTCCAGTATCCGTCCGTTCATGATCAATCACCTGAACGGCAAGGTAACCACGCTCACCGGCATGGTCGAGCTGAGCCCCGGTGACCTGGTGCTCGACATCGGCAGCAACGACGCGACGCTGCTCAAGGCGTACCCGTCGAACGTCACCCGGGTGGGCATCGACCCTACCGGCGAGAAGTGGCGCGAGTACTACCCGGACGACATCGCCCTGATCCCCGACTTCTTCACCAGGGATGCCTTCACCGAACGGTACGGCGACCGCAAGGCGAAGATCGTCACTGCGATCGCGATGTTCTACGACCTGCCCGACCCGCTCGGCTTCATGACCGAGGTACGCGACATCCTGGCCGACGACGGCGTGTGGATGATCGAGATGAGCTACGCGCTGCCGCTGCTGGAGATTCCCGCGTACGACGCCATCTGTCACGAGCACCTGGAGTACTACCAGCTGCGCCAGATCGAGTGGATGGCGGCACGTGCCGGGCTCACCCTGACCACCGCGGAGATCACCGACGTGAACGGCGGCAGCCTCTGCGTCACGCTGGTCAAAGACCCGTCGAAGCACCGGGTCGACCACGCCGGCATCGAACGCATCCGGCAGCGCGAGGCGGCGCTGCGGCTCGACACCGATCAGCCGTACGAGACGTTCACCCGCCGCGTCGCCGGCCACCGCGACCAGGTGCGCGCGTTCTTCGACCGTTCGCGCAAGGCCGGCCTGCAGACCATCGGCTACGGCGCATCCACCAAGGGCAACGTCATCCTCCAGTACTGCGGCCTGACCACCGACGACCTGCCGTGCATCGGCGAGGTCAGCGAGGAGAAGCACGGCGCGGTCACGCCCGGCTCCGGCATCCCGATCGTCTCCGAGGAGGACGCCAAGGCCCGCCGCCCCGACCAGCTGTTCGTGCTGCCCTGGGTGCACCGACAGGGCTTTATCGAGCGGGAGCGGGAGTTCGTCGCCGCCGGCGGGAAGCTCATCTTTCCGCTGCCGTCGCTGTCGGAGCCGATCTGATGCAGGCCGGGTTTCTCGCCTCGGCGCTCGTCACCGACGGGCCGGTCGACGCCGATCTGTTCCTCAAGCAGCGGTCCGCCTCCGCCACGTACGACGTGACGGAGGTGCCGCTGTCGTCGCTCGCCGAGTGGCGCCTGGGTGACCAGCTGGTCCACACCTCGGGTCGCTTCTTCAGCGTGGAGGGCCTGGCGGTCCGTACCAACTTCGGTCCCATGCCCGAATGGCACCAACCGATCATCGTGCAGCCCGACATCGGCATCCTGGGCATCCTGGTCAAGCGGTTCAACGGAGTGCCGCACTTCCTGATGCAGGTCAAGATGGAGCCCGGCAACACCAGCCTGGTCCAGTACGCGGCAACCGTGCAGGCCACGCAGAGCAACTACCAGCGCGTGCACGGCGGCCGGTCCACCCCGTACCTGGAATACTTCCTGCGCCCCTCGCGCGGCCGGGTGCTGGTCGACCGGCTGCTCTCCGAGCACGCGTCGTGGTACCTGCACAAGCGAAACCGCAACATGATCGTCGAGATCCCGCCGGACGTGGACGTGCCGCGACTCGACGACTTCGCCTGGCTCACCCTCGGGCAGATCCGGGGACAACTGGCCGCGGGACACGTGAACATGAACGCCCGCACGGTGCTGGCCTGTATTTCTTATTCCGGTGGCGACGGCCCGGATCCCGAGAACGACTTCCACGCGGCTGTGGTCGCGTCGCATCGCCGGAACCGCTCGGACGCCGACCTGGCCGACGCCATGACGTGGCTGATCGACCAGAAGGAGGTCTACACGCTCGACGTCCGCCGCATCGCGCTGTCCGACATGGACGGATGGATCGCCGACGACGAGGGCATCCGGCACCGCGACGGCGGCTACTTCCGCATCGTCGGGTTGAAGGTCACCGCGACCAGCCGCGAAGTCAGCAGCTGGACGCAGCCGATGCTGGAGCCGGTGCCCGGCAACCTTGTCGCATTCCTCTGCCGGCGCCGGGCCGGCGCGCTCGAGTTCCTGGTGCAGGCGTTGGTGCAGCCCGGCTTGACAGACAAGCTGGAGCTGGCCGCCACCATCCAGCTGGCCCCCGGCTATTACCGCACCCCGTCCGATCTCCCTCCGCTGGTGGAATACCTCTCCGACGCGGGGTCACAGGTGCGGCACAACTCGGTGCAGTCGGAGGACGGCGGCCGTTTCCTGCGAGCCGACACCCGCCACGTGGTCATCGAACTGTCGCCCGGCCAGGAGGTGGACGTTCCGCCCACCCACCGCTGGATGACGCTGGGTCAGCTGGACCGCCTGGTGTCGATGGGCTACTACGTCAACGTCGAGGCCCGCAGCCTGATGGCCTGCCTTCTCTAGGAGCCGCATGGACTTCCTCCTGATCGGCAAGTCGCGCTTCGCACAGCGGCGTGTCCTGCCCGCCGCTGCCGCGCTCCCCTTCGACTCGATCACCGTGGCGAGCCGCCGCGAGGGCACGAACTGGCGCACCTTGGCCGGCCGCAAGCCCGGCCTGGTGTACGTCTCCCTGGCCAACGGTGAGCACGCCGAGGCCGTGCTGTGGGCATTGAGATGCGGAAACCACGTGGTGGTCGACAAGCCCGCGTTCCTGACCCTGGCCGAGGCGAGGTCGGCCATGGCCCTGGCCCGAGAGTCGTCGTTGGTCCTGGCCGAGGCGACCTGCTACTCGTACCATCCGATGTTCGCCTGGGCCCGCGCACTGGACGCCACCTTCACCAAGGCCGTAGCCGTCTTCACCCCACCGGTGCCCGCCACCGATTTCCGGCATGATCGCTCGCGGGGCGGCGGAGCTCTCCTGGACACGGGCCCCTACTTCGCGTCCCTGGGCCGTGTCCTGTGGGGCGCCGAGCCCGACCGCGTCCAGGTCATCGTCGGCGACCGGGCTCCCGACGGCCTGGAGCTCTCCTACAGCGTGCTGGCCGGTTATCCCGGCGACCGCACGGTCATCGGCCAGTTCGGTTTCACCACGGGCTACCGCAACGCCCTCCACCTGCTGGGCCCCGACGCCGGCGTGGACTTCGAGCGCCCGTTCTCGGCGCCGCCCGACCTCTCCCCCACCGTGCGCGTGGCCGTCCACGGCACCGCCGAGTCTCACCAGCTCCCGCCGGCCGACAGCATGCTCCTGTTCCTGACCCGGGTGCTGGAGGCTGCCGGATCGGGTACCCGGGAGTTCGACGAGCCGCTGCTGAGCGACGCCCGGACCCGGGACCACCTCACCCGCGCCGCCGACCTCGGTCTCTCCGGAAGGGTGGATCAGGCTGGTGGTACACGCGGTTGATCGCCTGGCGGGACCCTCGTCACGGGCTCGTCTCGCTCGCATCGCAGATGGCGTAGCGATGCATCGTGACGCCCTGCTTGAACGACCGCTGCTCGATCAGGTCGAGCTCGATGGGAACGTCGTAGTCGTCGAAGAGCGGCCGGCCGAAGCCGAGGATCGCCGGGTGGGTGAAGAGCAGCAGCTCGTCGAGAAGGCCCGCCCGGAGCAGCTGCGTGGCCAGCGCCGCGCCGCCCACGCCGATGGTGCCGTCGGTGTTGGCTCGGAGGGCGGCGAGTTGCTCGATCGCGTCGTCCCCGCCGATGATCCGGGTGTCGTGGTCGGCGTCGTGGCGGGTGCGGGAGACGAGCACCTTGGGCTTGGCGGTCCAGATCTCGCCGTATTCACGCAGGAAATCCGGCAGCGACACGTCCCCGCGGGCGCGTGGCCAGTATTCCTCCATGATCTCGTACATGACGCGACCCTGGACCATGAGCGTGAGCGCGCGCGCCTGCGCGTTGAACTCGCGGTGCAGCTCCTCGTCGATGCGCAGCCACTCGCCGGCGCCGTTGTCCCCGGGAACCTGCTCGATGCGCAGGTCGAGGGACACGTTCATCCAGTACACGAAGCGGCCCATCGTCTTCTCTTCTCATAGTGATTGCGCTCTGCAACTACTATATGGAGGGCGACATACCTGTCAAGGAGGAAGCGTGGAACCACGGTCCGGGTGTCCGATCAACGCCGCCGTCGAGGTGCTCGGAGATCGCTGGTCGATGCTCGTGCTTCGCGACGTCATCTTCGGCGACCGCCGCTACTTCCGGGCGCTGCTCACCGGGTCGATCGAGGGCATCGCGTCGAACATCCTCGCCGACCGCCTCGTGCGGCTCGTCGAGGCAGGGATCCTCACCCGCGGCACCGCCGCGCGGGGGCAGCGCGCGCGCTACAGCCTCACCGAAAGTGGTATCCAGACCCTTCCGATCATCCACGCGCTCGGCAACTGGGGCCTCGACTGGCGCCCGGGCGGCGACGCGCTCCGCAGCCGGCAGCAGTTCATGCGCGACGCGGGCCCGGCGTTCCTCGAGGAGCTCATGGACGAGCTTCGGGTGCGCCACCTGGGCGCCCCGCCGAAGCCGCGTCACGGCCCGGGCCCCTTCGAGCGCCTCAACGCCGCGTACGCCGCCGAGCGGGAACGCCTCGGATGTGAAGGCGTGGCGGGTCCGTCAGCGGACCGATGAGCCGACCCCGCCACGTCCCGAGCGGCCCCGTCCGACCGTCGGACGGGGCCGTGCCCGCCGAGCTCCGCCGGGCGTCACACGCCGCAGCCGGTGCGTCTGCTCTCGCAGAGCGCACCGGCTGCGTCTGGTGACGGCGCGGACCGGCTCACGATCGGCGCGCCGCCGGAACCGACCGGGTCGGGCGAGACCCGGGCGGGCGCTACATCAACGGATTCGCACCACGCGGCCGGACGGCCAACTCCTCTAGCGTCCGCTCCAGCAGCAGGTGCGGGTCCTGCGCCTCGACCTGGCCGAGGCCCGGCGGGCAGCGGTCCCAGCCGAGCAGCCGCTGCACCTCCTCCGGCAGGGTCTGCACGGTCTCCCGCGGGACCGCGAGATACTGGTTCTCCTCCTGCCGCAGGTTGCCCAGGTCGAGCGCGACGGAGAGGCTCATCCGCGACGAGTCCGTGGTGTTGGCTCCGCCGCCGTGGTAGACACCGCCCGGCCAGAGCAGCGCGGAACCGGCGGGCATGACGGCCGGGACCGTCTCGGCGTACGCCGGCGCCCGCTCGTCGTCCCAGTGGTGACTGCCGGGGATGACCAAGGTCGCGCCGTTCGCCGCGGTGAAGTCGGTCATGGCCAGCATCAGCTGCAGCCGGCACGGTGGTCCCGGATGCCGCCACAGATGCATCGCGTCGTCGCGGTGCAACGGCTGCCGGCCCTGGCCCGGATCGATGCGTATCGCCTGGGTGAAGCTGATCTGGATGCTCGGCGTCACCTCCATCCGGACCTTGCCGATCCACATGTGCGTGGGCTGCTGCAGCAGGCGCCGGGCCGCGCCGAGGTACTGCGGCTGAGTGACCACGCTGGTCATGTGGCGCGGTGACCGGTGGAACAGGCTGGACAGCCGCTTGGTCTTCTGCCCGTCGTAACCACTCTCGCTGTAAGCGGCAGCCTCGAGGCCGGGCCCGAGGTCCGCCCGGAGCCCGGCGAGGGTCTCGGCGTCGACGAAGTCCTCGACGATCACCGCTCCGTCGCGTTCCAGGATCTCCACGACGTCGTCGAGCGAGGTGGCCGGGGTGACGTGGGTCAGTTCGGCCATCCCCCTCACCCCTCGACGCGGGCCAGGATGTTACGGGTGAGGGTCTCCAGGTCCGGGTCCTCGAACAGGTCGCCGATATCGAGGGTGACGCCCAGTTGCTCCTCAACCGCCGCGGCGATCTGCACGGCGGCGATGGACTGCCCGTTGAGCTCGAAGAACGTGCCCGGCTGATCGCCCAGGACATCCGTCCAGATAGCCGCGACCCGCTGGGCGATGTCCGCGGTGGCCGGCTGCTGCTGAGTGGTCATGTCGCTCCTCCTGGCAGGAGATCAGAGGTACTGGGTGTTGGGGGCGAGCCCGCAGGCCACCCGCCCGTACAGTTCGAAGTTGGTGTCGGGGTGCATGATCGCGTGCAGGTTCAGCGCCTTGATGTCGCGCTCGATGCGCTGGATCGGCACGTCGAGCTGGAGCGAGGTGCCGCCGCTCGCGCCGGCCAGCAGGTCGGCGGCCTCCTTGGCGCGCAGGCACACGGCGCCCAGGTCGAGCCGGGCCCGGGCCCGCTCCTCGAGCGTCCACGGCTCGCCGGTGGCCGCCTTCGTGTCGATCTGGTCGGCGGTCCGCAGGATGTGGAAGCCGGCCTCGTCCACCCGGATCGTCGCGCCGGCGACCTGGTGGTGGGTCAGCGGCGCGGCGCTCTGCTCGTCGTAGTCGGTGTAGGTGATCTTGCGACCCGGCAGCCGGGTGAGGAAGGCGTCCCGGGCCGCCTGCGCCAGTCCGTAGGCGACCGCGCCCACCGTGGTGCAGGCGATCGGCATGAACGGCGCCCGCCACATCGGAGCCGACGGATCCTGCTGGAGCGGGTGTGCCCCGCCGATGACCGGGCCCATCGGCAGCAGCCGGTCCTCGGGTACGAAGACGTTCTCGGCCACCGTGGAGACGCTGCCCGAGCCGCGCATTCCGGTGGTGTGCCAGTCGTCGATGACCTGCAGGTCAGTCATCGGGATCAGGACCATCACGGGCTCGTACTGCCCGTCGGGGGTGGGCCGGACGGCGGCGTTGACGTTCCAGGCGCTCTGCAGGCAGCCGGTGTTGAACGACCACTTGCCGTTGACGTGGTAGCCGCCGTCGACCGGCACGGCCATGGCGCTCGGGCTGAGGATGCCGCTGATCCGCACGTCCGGGTCCGCGAAGACCTCCTCACGCACGGAGTCGGGGAACAGGCCGACCATCCAGCTGCTGATCAGCCAGACCGCCGCGGTCCAGGCGGTGGAGCCGTCGCCGCGCGCCAGCTCGGCCAGCACCTCGGTGACGGTCCGCATGTCGGACTCGTAGCCGCCGAAGCGCCGCGGCACCCGCATGCGCAGCAGGCCGGATCCGCCCAGCGCTTCGAGTGTCTCGATGCTGAGCCGCCGCTGCTCCTCCGACGCCTGCGCGTTGTTCCTCAGCAGGGGGCCGAGCTCGACCGCGCGCCGCAGCAGCTCCGCTCGTGGCAGCGTGGTGACTGTTTCCATTGATTCTCCTTGAGTCCGAACGCCGTTAGGTGTGACTCTGGCCGCTGGGGTCACTGCGATGCATCTCCTGAGCTGCTGTCTTGGCCGTCGGCCGGCGGTGTCGGCTGCTGGCCCAGTTCGGCCAGCAGGCGGCGGTCGACCTTGCCGGTCTCGTTGCGGGGCAGCGCGCGCGGCACAACCCGAAAGACCATCGGCAGCATCACGTCGCCGAAGCGCTGCCGCATGTGGGCGCGCCAGTGGGCCGGGCTCGGCCCGTCACGCGGCACGACGTATGCGGCCAGTTTGGTGACGATGCCGTCGGCGCCGGTCACGGCGAGCACGGCGCACTCGGCGATGGAGCCGTGCTCGAGCAGCACGGACTCGATCTCGGCCAGTTCCAGCCGATGCCCCTGGATCTTCACTTGCTGGTCACGGCGGCCATGGAACTCCAGCAGCCCGTCATCGCGGCGCAGGCCGAGGTCGCCGGTGCGGTACCAGGGTCCGGGGCCACGGCCGGGCACGGCGCGGAAGGCCGGGTCGCCGGGTTCATGGCCGAGGTAGCCCGGGGTCACGTACGGGCTGCGGACCACGATTTCGCCCACCACGCCGGGTGGGCACTCGAGGTCCAGCTCGTCGAGTAGTAGCACGTCCCGGCCAGGAATCGGCCGCCCGATGGGGACGACGCCCCGGCTGGCGGGCGGAATCTGGTACCAGGTCGCGGCCACGGTCTCGGTCGGGCCGTAGATGTTGGCCAGGGCCATCCCCGGCGCCGCCGCCTGGAATCCCTGGACCAGGCTCTCCGGCACGGCCTCGCCCATCAGCAGCAGCCGTCGTAGAGCCAGGGGCACCCGGGATCGTTCGGTGCTCTCCGTCAGCAGCTGCCGGGCGAAGCTCGGCACGGTTTGCAGGACGTCGATCCGCTCTGCGGCCAGCCAGGCGAGCAGGCGGCCGGGGTGGGCGCGGACCGGATCCGGCACGGGGCAGAGCACCGCGCCGGCCACCAGCGTCGCGAAGGTCTCGCACAGCGCGGGGTCGTGGTCAGGGGCCACCCACTGCGCCATCCGTACGCCGGGGGCCAGCCCGAACTCGGTGGCGAACCAGTTGCTGAACTGCGCCAGCGCGGCGTGCGTCTGTGGCACGCCCTTGGGACGGCCGGTGGAGCCCGAGGTGTGCGCGAGGTAGGCCCATGCCTCGGGCGGGACGGACGGCTCGGTCGATGTCACGTCCGGCAGGGCGGTCACGTCGATCTGCGGGACGCCGGTACGTTCGGTGTGCCAGTCGCTCAGCTCGTCGCCGGTACCGCCGGTCAGCACGGCAGCCGGGCGCACCGCGTCGAGGATGGCGCGGCCGCGCTCGCCGGCCGCGCCGGTGCCGGACCACAGCAGGAAGGCGCCGGCGCGCAGCACCCCGAGCAGTGCCGCGTACCGGTCGGGCCCGGGGGGCACCCGCACGGCGATCGGGCGGCCGGCGAAGCCGGTCAGCGCGGCGGCGATCCGTGCGGCGTGCCGGTCGAGATCGCGCGCGGAGACGGCGTCGTCACCCCACGATATGGCGGTGGCTTCGGGCGCGGCCTCGGCGCGGCGCCTGACGAGCAGGTGCACCGGCGCGCCGGGCGCGAGAACGGGTGCGGTCATGGCGGACACCTCCACTACGGTCCGGCCTCCGGACCTGAAGTCTGGCCCGCGGCGCCGGGGGCGGTCCTCTTCACGCGTGCCCGCCTGCGGGAGGTCCGAAGCAAGCGAGGAGATGCGACCGCCGGTGACGGCGCAGAGCATGAAAACCGTACGAATATCCCCGGCGCCGACCTGAGGTGGCAGGACTGATGCATGAATCAGCCGACAAGCTCACGATCAAGCTCTGGCTGAATCGCTGGCCGATGTGGCAACAGCTCGTCGACCCGATCCGGAGACAGGCGGAGGAGTTCAACCGCAGGCACCCGCAGTACCGGGCTGTCGTCGAAGCCGTCAACGTAGGGGCCTTCCCCAGGGAGATGGCGCGGGCCGCGCGCGAGGGAACGGCGCCGCACATCGCCTCGTACCAGTACACGTATCTGCAGGAGGTCCAGGACCTCCGCGACCCGGAGGGGCGGCCGTTCTTCACCTCGGTCACCGAGGCGGTGGGCGGGCGGGCGGAGATCCTCGGTGAGCCCGTGGTCCTCGACAACATCGTGTCCAACATGCGGGCGTACCACACGTTCAACGGTGAGCTGCGCTCGATGCCGCGCAACACCTCGACCCTTCTGCTGTTCTCCAACATGGACGCGCTGCAGGCCGCCGGGATCGCCGAACCACCGACCACCTGGTCGGAGGTGGAGGCCGCGTGCGCCGCCGTGGCCGGACGGGACGGCGCGCGTCGCGGCGGGATCACCTGGCCCAATTTCGGTTGGCTGTTCCAGCAGTCCGTGGCCCAGCAGGGCGGGCTGCTCGCCGACCACGACAACGGCCGGTCGGGCCGCAGCGAGAAGGTGTACTTCACGTCTCCGGAGATGCTGGCCTACGCGACCTGGTGGCGGGACCTGCACCGGGCGGGCCACTACCTCTACACCGGCAAGTCGTCGGACTGGTGGGGTTGCATGGAGACGTTCGCCGCCGGAGACGCGGCGATGCTGGTCAGCACCTCGGTCGAGGCCGGGCCCATCGTCCGGGCGGCCCAGCGGGCCGGGTTCCGCGTGCAGGCGAGCCCGATGCCGCACAACGAGCGGGCCGGCTACGCGGGCAGTGTCATCGCCGGTGAGTCGCTGTGGCTGCGCGACGGGCTGGACGAACGGACCCGTGACGGCGCGCTGGCCCTCATGCAGTTCCTGAACAGCCCGCGCAACGCCCGCGGCATCTACGACCACGGGCGGACGTTCATCCCCTCCACCGAGGCGTCGATCGATCTGCTCGCCAGCGAGGGTTGGTACGACCGGAACCCGCACGAGCGGGCCGCCATCGACCAGCTCCGCATGAGCCCCGACTCCCCCGCCACCCGGGGCGCGGTGCTGGGCAACTTCCTGCCCATCCAGAGCGCGGGTGTGCAGGCCATGCACGACGTGCTGGTCGACGGCGCGGACCTGGTCGCGCGATTCAGCCAGGCCAACGACCAGGCTCAGCAACTGCTTGACGAGTACGCGCGACGGGTGGATTCGGGCACCGCCAACGACGCCCAGGCGCTGCCGCAGTCGGAACCGGAGCGGCTACGGATCGGCGCCTGACCGACCGTCCCGGTCGTCGAGGGCCAGCAGCCGGGACCAGGCCCGCGGCCACGCCGCCAGCCGCTGTCTTCCTGAGGGAGGCAGCGGCTGGCGGCTTTTCCGGTATGGACGGCGTCCCTCGCCACGGCGTGCTGGTTAGCAGGACGTCGATGACCCGAGCATGGCGGCGCGCCCGCGCCCCGACCACCGCAGCGGGGACGCACGCGCAGCGGCCGGGCGCACGGGGGCGCACCGGGCGAGGACACGGATCCAGTCGCGGTTCCGTGTCCTCGATCCGGTGCGCCCCCGCCCGGTCGCCTCAGCAGGCGGACGATGTCCGGGGCCGGCCGCTTTGGGCGGGCCTCAGCGCCACGATCGCCGTCACCGGCGCTCGCTCTGCAGCCGCAGCTGGGTGTATGCGCGGTTGGCCATGGTGGTGAGTAGCACGGCGGAACTGACGTGGGTGCGCCCGGTGGAGAGGTCCCGCCAGACCCGTTCGAGGCGTTCCCCCTCTCGCACGGAGGTGCTGCCGCCCGTCGGTTGGATGATCTCGTCGACGGCCCGCCAGGCCAGCGACGTGGCCTCTCGGCAGGTCAACGCGATCCGCAGGTCCTCCTCGGCGGTGAACGCTCCGAGCGGCTGCTCGGACAGCTCGTGCCAGCGCCGCGCCGTGGCGAGCACGAGCGTCTCGGCGGCGTCGATCATGCTGCTGGCCTGCCCGTACCAGAGCTGGAAGTCGGGGTCTTCCACCCTGGGCGGGAACGGCGGGAGGATCGTGGGGCGGGAGAACATCAACTCGGTGTACGCGTCAAGCGCGCCCTGGCACATGCCGACCGCGATGTGTGCGCCCTCCAGGGCCATCGAGCTGGCCGGCGCGCCGCCGTACTGCGGGTGCTCGTGCAGGTCCCGTCCGGGGGTGCCGCCGGTCACCGAGATCTCCTCGAAATTGACCTCCAGGGCGAAGTGGCTGGGGATGTGCCCGTCGGTGATCCGGATGCTGTGCGATCCGCTGCCCTTGAGGCCCAGCTGCCAGCCCCAGTCGTCGAGCATCTCCCACTGATCGCGCGGCGCGATGAACAACAGCGGGCGTGGCGGTTTCCCGTCCTCGACGATCATCGTGTTGCCGATCAGGTGGGTCGCGTACGGCGCGCCGGAGCAGTACTTCCAGACGCCGTTCAGGATCCAGCCGCCGTCCGCGGCGCGCCGGGCTGTGCCATGCGGGGCGTTGACGAGGGGCGCGATGAAGTCGCCGCCCTTGAAGATCTCGGCCTGCGCCTTCTCCCCGAACATGCTGCCGGCGAACAGCGAGTGCGCCGCGCCCAGGCAGTACATCCAACCGGTCGACGCGCAGGCCCGGGTCAGGATCATCACGATTTGCAGGAAGGTGTCGAAGCCGAACTCGTAGCCGCCGTAGCGCTTGGGCACCGTGATGCGGTAGAAGCCGGCGTCCCGGAACGCCCGATGGGTGTCCTCGGCGTAGTAGGTTCGCTCCTCCGTCTCACGCTGGCGGGCCACCAGGGCGGGCGCCATGGCCTTGGCCCGCTCGATCAGCACGGCCGGGGTGACGTCGGGCTCGGATGGCAGGGCCATGCCCTGCACGTCGTTCGCGGTGACGGTCATGGTGTCAACCTCTCAGATCGTCGAATCCGGGTCGGCCACCATCTCGCCGATCACGCTGAGAAACCCGGCCACCTGCTCTTCGATCTCGGCCCGATCGAACAGGTGGCGGCTGAAGCTGAGCCCGCCAACCACTTCGGTGTTGCTCAGGTGCATCGACCAGATCATGCCGTCCGGGGTTTCCGAGCCGACCGGCTGCGGCATGACCCGCCGCCAGATCGCCGTGTACTCGAGGTCGCCGATCCGCTTGCCCTGCATCAGGTAGGGCGGCTGGACGGCTTGGAACAGGCACGGCACCGCGTCGGGGCCGACCGATGCCATCAGCTCGGGCGCCTCGGCGAGCACGTGCAGCAGCGGCAGCTCATGCTTGAAGGCGCCGACGCAGGCCGTCCTGGTGCGGGCGACGACATCGCGGAAGGTGCGGCAGTCGCGCAGATCCACCCGGAGCGGGAGGAAGTTGAAGAACGACCCGACCGTGGACTGGAAGCGGTGCTGACGGCCCGGCGCGAACGTGGGCACCACGATGTCGGTCGCCTGGGTGCGCCGGTTCACAAAGACGGCGAACGCGGCGAGCAGCACCATGAACGGCGAGCTGCGCGTCTCCCTGGCCAGCCGGGACACTTCCGCGCTCAGGTGCGCGTCGGTGGTGAAACGGTGATAGCTCGTCGCCGGGGCCACCTGCTCGTCGCGGCGCGTCGGCGCGACCAGGATCCGGGCGCCGCGCAGCGTCTCACGCCAGTAGGCCCGTGCGGCAGCCACCGTCGGCCCCGCGGCCTCCTCCTGCTGTGCGGCGATGTAGTCGCGGTACTGGGTCACCTCGGGCAGCTGCGGCTCGTCCCCGGCGACGCGAGCCGCGTAGCACTCCGCCAAGTCCCGCAGGATCACCTGGAGCGACCAGACGTCCGCGGCGCTGTGGTGGGTGCAGAGCACCAGCACCGAGTCCTGCTCGTCGAAGCGGCCGAGCACGGCCCGCAGCAGCGGGACCTCGTCGATCGGGAACGGCCGGGTCTCCGCCTCGATCATGAGCTGCTCAGCGCGCCGGTCCCGGTCCACGCCCGGCGAGCCGTCCAGTTCGATCAGCTGCAGCTCGGGTTGCCGGGCCGGCAGCACGCTCTGCGTGCCGCCACCGTTCTCCAGGTGCAACACGGTACGCAACGCCTCATGCCGCTCGACCACGTCGGCCAGTGCCAGGCGCAGGACCTGCGCGTCGACACGTCCGTGGAGCCGCCACCCGCCGACCTCCACGTAGTGCGGCCCGAACGGCCCGGCTTCGAAGCCCTGGGCGAACAGGCAGAGGAACTGCTGCTGGAGTGAGAGCGCGGTAGGCGCCTGCGGGGCTTCCGGGGTGATGGTCATGGCAGTTTCTCCTTACTGGAGGTTGACGTCGGCGTCGTGGAGGGCATCGATCAGCGTGCCGCGTTCTAGCTCGTCGGCGACCAGCTGAAGTTCGTCTGCGAGGTAGCAGTCGTCGTCGAGAGTGGGCACCAGCGACCGGATGGTGTCGTAAGTGATCCGGCCGGCCGGGCTCAGCCTGTCGAGGCGCCCGGAGACGTCCACCGCCTGCGCGGCGGCGAGGAACTCCAGGGCCAGGATGATGTTGTTGTTGCGCAGTACGCGCCGGCAGTTGCGGGTGGCGATCAGGCCCGTGCTGACCACGTCCTGGCTGTCGCCGTCGGAGGGCATGCTGTGGGTGCTGGCCGGGTCGATCGTCCGGTTTTCCGCGACCAGCGCGGTGGCCGGGTACCGCGCGCCGGCGAAGCCGCGGTGCAGGCCATGCTCGCCCTTGATCAGAATCTCCGGCAGGCCGTCGCTGAGGCGCCGGTTGAGCAGCCGGTTGCTGCGCCGTTCGGAGAGCACGCCGAGCTGGGTGAGCGCGATGGTCAGGAAGTCCATCACGAAGGCGACCGGCTGGCCGTGGAAGATCTCCCGGTCGGGGAAGAACAGCGGGTTGTCGGTGGCCGAGTTGAGTTCGATCTCGAGCTTGAGCCTGGCGTGCCCGAGTGTGTCCCTGACCGCGCCGATCACCTGCGGCACGCAGCGCAGCGAGTACGCCTGTTGAAGACCGACGTCGGAGCGGAACACGGAGCCGTTGCCGTTCTTCATTCTGGCGGCCACCCGCCGGCGGCGATCCGCGTGTTCGATGATCAGCCTGCTGCCGCTCATCAGCGCGCGCATGTTGGCGGCGCTGGCAATCTGGCCGGCGTGCGGGCGGGCTTCGTGGCCCGCCGGCTGGAATGGGCTCATCGAGCCTTGCAGTACCTCGATGACC
The DNA here is from genome assembly GCF_008119785.1 of Micromonospora sp. MP36. Taxonomy (GTDB): domain Bacteria; phylum Actinomycetota; class Actinomycetes; order Mycobacteriales; family Micromonosporaceae; genus Micromonospora. Next base: position 28,864 of record NZ_VSFA01000056.1, read on the forward strand.
AGCGCCGCCGCGATCTCCGCGTGCCGTGCCTGGGCCAGCGCGTACTCGGCCACCAGGGCGGCGACGCCGGTCACCGCCGAGGTGCCGCTGATCAGCCCCAGACCTTCTTTGAAGTGCAGCCGCAGCGGCTCGATGCCCAGCGAGCGCAGCACCGGACCGGTCGGCGTCCGCACTCCGTCGCGCAGCAGGTAGCCCTCGCCCATCAGGGTGCTCGCCAGGTGCGCCAGCGGGGCGAGGTCGCCGCCTGCGCCCAGCGAGCCGATCTCCGGCACGGCCGGTGTGAGGCCCTCGTTGAGGTGGAGTGCGATACGTTCGAGCACTGCGGGCCGCACGGCCGAGTGCCCCTTGGCGAGGGCGTTCAGTCTCGCGGTGACCATGGCCCGCGCCTCGACCTCGCTCAGCAGCGGGCCGATGCCGGCGCTGGGGCTGCGCACCAGGTTGGTCTGGAGCTCGGTCTCCTTGGCCGTTTCGGAGAGGATGTAGATCATCTCGCTGTAGCCGGTGGTCACCCCGTAGACCGGGATGTTCCGCCGCACAGTCTCCTCGAACTGCTCCCGGCTCAAGGCCGCGCGCTGTAGCACCCGGGTGCTGAGGGCGACCAATGCGTGGTCCTCGGCGACGCAGCGCAGATCTGGAAGGCCGAGCGTCTCACCGTCGAGATCGACGTTGACGTCGGTTCCGACCGTGGTCATTACGCTCCCTAGTGGTGTGACGAACGGATGGTCACTGCCCTGCTACCTGGCCGCGCCCCGATTGTCATGACCGTCGGGAGGGCCTTGCATCTTCGTGGATGCCGCCGCCTGCCCGCCGGTCAAGAGGTGCGCCAGGTGGCCCCATGACGCGTGCCACGCGACGTCCCGCATTGATGGAGATGCGACCGCCGACGGCGGCGCTCGGCCGGCGCATGTGGATCGTCGTGCGCACCGAAGGTGCGAGGGGCCGGTCAGGCGGCGGCGGCGATGCGCTCGTATCCCGGCTGCGGGGCGTCCTGCGTCTCGCTCCTCCGGTCCATCGCGTACTTGCGCGCGTCGAGCAGGGCAAGCAGCACCGGCGGGTCCAGGTCCCGGGTCGGCCGCAGCTCCAGGTCTGCGGCGATCATCGAGTCGGCCCGTACCGTGAACGGACCGTAGGTGGCGACCGACACCGGCCGGTCGGCGATGTCCGCCCCGGTACCGACCTCGGCTCCGTCCAGTGACACTGACTGCGCGAGCAGGTACCAGGTGCCGAGCGGTACCGAGTTGAAGACGACCCGGCCGGGTTGATCAAGCACCGCGCAGCGTACCGGTCGGCCCTCCGGGATCCGGTGGGCGAACATGCCCACGAAGATCACCGCCTGGTCCGGCTCGGGCAGGCGCAGCCGACAGGACAGCCGGGCGTTCGAACGGCGGCTCGCGCTGTCGGCGGCGGCCTGGATGGCGACGGCATACCCGGCGCGGCGCCGGTACGCTGTCGGCGACATGCCCACGCTGCGGCTGAAGCGCGAACTGAACGTACCGACGCTGTTGTACCCGACCTGCACGCTGATGTCCGCGACGTTCATTGATGTGGAAACCAACAGATGCTTGGCTCGCTGCAGGCGCAACGCCGACAGGAAACGACCGGGCGAGACGCCGGTGAGCCGCTGGAAGATCCGCGTGAAGTGGAACTTGCTGAACATAGCCGCGCGGGCCAGGTCGTCGATGGTCAACTCGTCGCCCAGCCGCTCGTGCATCGCTTCGATCGCCCGCCGCACGGCCCGTTCGGCAACGTCCTCCATGATATCCCCCTGATGGCAGTCGACGACCCTGGAATGGCAAAGCAATTCGGGACCACATTTCTCGCCTGCCTCGACAATGACAGGGAATAGTCGCCGAAATTGTCCTTTGGCATCGGTATCATCGATGGATGTGGAACTCCCTGATCCCCGGAGACAGGCTAGCCGACCCCCAGATGGCGAGCAATACCCTCCACTTACGAGCCGAGTACGCAGCGCACACGTGAAGTAAATTTGGATACTGATGCTCACTGCTGTCGGCAGCAGGAATCGTCAACCTCGACGCGTCGTCCGCGATGATGGATACCGATGCTCACCGCTGCCCGCAGTCTGAATCACCAACTTCAATGCATCATCCATTTCAGAGGTGCTCGAAAACGGGCGTTCTACACCATGGCGAATCGCCGCGCAAATCGTTCCCAGAAACGCCTCCATTTCTTGGGACCGACGCCGCGCGCTGCCGGTATTACAAATCGGTACAGGACGGTCGAGCGCTCAGGCGCCAAGCGTCCGCAGATCGTGGTACAGCGTCCGCCCGACCTGGCGGTCAGCTGCCGGGCTCGCACATGACGTCCGCCGCACCAGGTCGGCTTCGCCGTGACCGGCCGCCCGGCACTTTTCGCCGGCCGCGTCGGTGACCCGGCGCGACGCCCACGCGGTCGGCCGCGCCAGGCGCCCGGCCGCACGCTCGTCCGGCGCGAGCCCGGCGACCTCGCGCGCCAGCCGTGCACGCCGCCACCGCGATCCGCGGTTCTGGCCGGAGTCCGAGCGCTCCGACCCACGCCGAGTCGATCCAGCGGTCCACAGCGGGTGGCCCCGGCCACCGCGTCGTCCCCGAACTCACGCTGTCACGGCGCGTGCGCGGCGGCCTACCGATGACGGTACAGATCGGACTGATCCCGCCGCCGCCCATCACACAAAGTGTCGATTCAGCTACACCGCACGGATCGAGAAGACATCGCATACGAGATACGCCGACAATATCCATGCCCGCATAGCCACACCCGCTGAGGGAGACCCGTTGCCAACGCAACCCGCCGGACTTCCGCGCCGGCTGTCGCCAGGCCTTGTCGGCACCGTCATAGTCAAATCACGGCACCTCGCCGCGCAGCCATCTTGGGCACTTCATGGGTAACACCGCACTGCCGCACCATTTCATAAAAACGTTCCCGAGGGATTCCGAATGATTATTCCGACACCCGAACAGCACTCAACTCGGCACTAACGAGAAAGGCTCCCTCGCCATGGGTCGGGTCGGCGGGTTTGTGGGCGGCCACGGTCGCGTAGCGCGACCCGAGGCAACACCGGCCACCAATCGGCGTTCCCTCGGGCACCAACCAGGCGCGTGTCTTCTTTTGCACAGTCGCGGGGTCGCCTCGTCAAAGTACAATCGCCCCGACCTTACGACGAACCTGGTCTATGAACAGAACACCGACGTCGTGCAGCGAGAGCACCGGCACGGGCGGGTGACCGTTGACGTGCGGGATGTGGGGTTTCCATGCGCATATCGGATCTGAGCAGGCAGACCGGTGTACCGGTACCCACGATCAAGTTCTACCTTCGCGAACGCCTGCTCCCGCCCGGCGAGCCGACCGGCCGCAACCAGGCCGCCTACGGCGAGGCGCACCTGCGCCGACTGCGGCTGATCCGCGCGTTCACCACCATCGGCCAGCTCGATCTCACCTCGGTCCGGACACTGCTCGCCGCGATCGAGAACGAGAAGCTCCCTCTGCCGGGGCTCTTCGATGTTGTCAACCGTACGCAGGTCCCTCAGGAGGGTCCCCGGCCGGACAATGCCAGCGTGTTGCGCAGCGCGCGCGACAGCGTCGAGGGCCTGATCAAGGAGCACGGCTGGCAGGTCGACCCGGACGCGCCGGTCAGTACCCACCTGGCGCAGGTGCTGGCGGCGCTGCGACAGCTGGGCTGTGACTGCGAAATGGACTTCTTCACCGCGTACGCCGAGGCAACCGAGCAGCTCATCGTGCGGGAGCTCGACCTGCTCTCGCCGGAGAAACCCAACCGCGCGGCTGCGGCCGCGCGCAGCGTCCTGCTCGAGGTCGCGCTGACCGCGATCCGCAGGATGGCCCTGGAGCACCACGTCGCCCTACGGTTCGGCTGACCGGCTCACTCGTCGACGGCCGGCTGACGCAGGCGGTGCGCGAATGCGGGCCAAAGCCGCAAAGTCGCGGCCAGAGCCTCCCCGGAATGATGTCCCGAGGAGGCTCTGACCTTTACTGGAGGGCGGTTCGGCTATCTCATGGGCGCGGGTCCTCCTGGACCTTCAGCGCGTTGAGGATCGGCTCGCGCTCACCGATCTCGCTGCGGAGCTCGACCTTCAGGTCGCCGCCGGTGTGCTTGACGGTGACCGTGTTCACGTCCGCGGTCAGCGCGCCCGCCTTCGCCTGTACGTCGTGGTCGTGGAGCACGGCCTTGCCGTCGACCAGGACATCGAAGGTACGCATGCCGGCCTTGACCTTGTCGATCTCCGCGAAGTCGAGGCCGATCTGGTACGTGCCGGCGGGTGCGTTCTTGAACACGTAGGCGAACGTCTTCCCGGTCCGCTGGGTCCGGAACAACGCGTCATCCTCGGTGCCGGCGATGTCCGCCTTGGTGGCGCGCGCGGCGCCTCCGACGTACCCCCACGGTCCCGAGCCCAGCGGCTGGTCGGGCGACCAGACGAAGCCGTCGGCACCGACGTGCCCGGAACCGCCCACGTCGACGCCCTGCCAGTAGGCAGAGGTCGCCAGACGGACCGGCGTGTACTGGGTTTCGCCCTTGCCGGTGTTCGACGCCACGAGCACGTCACCGACGAGTACGCCGGGCTGGACCCCGGTGTTGTCGACGGTCGCCCTGACCGTGGTGGACTCACCGACCGCGAGTTGGACCGTGCCGGTCGCGGCCGCACCCGTCAGCGTCAGCCATGGAAGATCGGCAGCCTCGTGTCCGTCCTTGGTGCGGCGTTGCTCGCTGAGCCGGACCTGCAGTGGCGCGGAGCCGGTGTTGGTCACGGTCACGTCGGCGCTGGCCGTCTGGTCGGAGTTGAGGAACCAGTCGAGGCCGGCTCCGGTGATGGTCGCGATGCCCGTGGTGAGCGCAGTGTCGACCACCTCGGCCTGGTCCTTCTTGGCGATCGTGACCGGGCGGCTGGCCGTGACGTAGTTCGGCGCCGCGACCTCCACGGTGTTCTCGCCGACCAGCGCCTGAGCCTTCCAGCGACCCGCGGCGTCGGCCGTGATGACCCGGTCGCCATTCGGCGACTTCAGCGTGACGACCGCACCCGCGATCGGTTTGCTGTCGTTCGCGTCGGTGACTGTGCCCTCGATCGTGCCCGCGGCCGGGAGGGTGTACTGCAGCCCCAGGCCGGCCGTGAGGACGGGCTGGTTGAAGGAGTACTGGCTCGCGGGGTTGCGGTTGAGGCTCTCCACGCCGACCGTCGCCGAGGACCCGCGGGTCACGGGCTTCTCGCCGCCGATACCGTCGCCGTACCCGATCTGGATCCGTCCGTCCGCGATCAGGGTGACCGAGAAGCTCACGCGGGCCGTCCGGTCACTGTAGAAGGTGACGTTGCGCCACTCGATGACTTGCGCCGCCAGCCCGTCCACCTCGGTCGTGCCGAGGTAGATGCCTGCCTGGGCGTCGACGATGAGGTCGTCCCAGAGCGGATAGATCGCGTCGATCGGACTCCGCGACGGCAGTGCCGTGTTGTTCCCCAGCGAGCTGGCCCGGTCGAAGACCAACGATCCGTTGGTCGTCACGCACACGCCGTCCCAGGCCGTGTCGTAGAACGGGAAGAGGAAGCTGGAGTCGAACCACAGCACTCCGCAGAGGTCGTCGCCCGTCCAGCCGGAGTTCTCGGTGCCCTGGCGGTAGAGCCCGTCGGTCACCTTCAACGAGTAGGAGCGACCGGCGGGAGCCACCGGCACCTCGCCCGGCTTCGGCTGCTCGGGCTGCGGCTCCGGCTGGGCCTGGTCGGCGCGCGGGTCGAGCGTCACACGCAGCGCGGCGATGCTCGGGGCGCGCAGGCCCCTCGAACCCCGCAGCTCCACGGTCAGCGGACCGCCCTCGTGCTTCACGACGGCGGTGCGCCAGTCGGCGGCGTTCGACCCCACGGCCGCGGCCGCGTCGTACGCGTACTCCGTCAGCGAGCCGTCCACGAGGACGTCGAACACCCGCTTCCCCTCGGCCACCTTCTCGATCTCGGCGAACCCGAGATCGATCGCGTAGGTGCCCTTGGGCGCGTCGGGGAAGGTGTAGGTCAGGTCCTTGAGCGGCGTGGTGCGCTGCGCCTGGAACAGCTTGTCGTCCGTCGTGCCTTCGATCCCGGCCTGCGTGGAGGTGACCTTCGTCTTCCCCTCGTAGCCCCACGCCCCGTCGCCAGATGCCTGGTCGGCGGACCAGGTGTAGCCGGAGCCGTCGGTGAACGAAGGGCCGCCGGCGTTGACGCCGACCTGGTACTTGGTGGTCGTGAGTGTCACCGGGACGTAGGTCTTGGACTGGCGTCCGGAGTCGGACCTCACCACGATGTTCGCGCCGAGGACTCCTGGCTTGGCGTCCTTCGAGGAGAGCGAGACCTTGACGGTCGTCGACTCACCCGGGGCCAGGGTGCCGCCGGTCGAGGAGAGCGACAGCCACGGCAGGTCGGTGAGCAGGTCGTCCTCGACGTCGACGAGCAGGACGTCGTCGGCGATCTGGTCCGCGGCCCAGAGAGCGCCGGTGGAGTCGGTCTCGAGACCGCCGCCCTGGCCCGTCTTCTGGCCCGGGAACCACCACGCGTTGACGAGCGAGCAGTCGTCGGGGTTCACCTGCAGCAGGCGGGTGGGCCTGTTCGAGGTGAGATCGGTGTACCAGATGGTGTCGGACGCCTGGTTGTAGGCCAGGCCCATCACCTCGGGCAGCGGCGGGGCGCAGAAGGACAGCATCTCGCCCGCGTTGTCGTGCGAGGTGCCCGCGACGGTCCCGATCATGCCGTTCCTCCGGCCGCCGACGTAGAACACGTCCTCCGCCGGGTTGTAGGCGAGTCCGGTCAGCTGCAGCGTGGACCAGGCCCCCTTGATCTGCCGTGTCTCCTTCCCGGTCTCCCGGTCGAAGCAGTGGATGTAGCTGGCCGGGCTGTCCTCCATCTGGCACATGTCGCCGGTCTTCGTATCGAGCGCCATGTCGAACGCCCGGTACGCGGGGTTCCACGACGCGTCAAAGACCTTGCCGGTCGGCTTGCCTGTCACCGTGTACGCGGTGTTGGTCCGCTTGTCGTAGTCGTGGACCCAGACGTCACCGTCGTACCCGATTCCGCTGGGCTCCTTCTCGGCGATCGTGCCCGGAATCTCGATGCGGGCGATGACCTCGCCGCCGGAGGTCGTGCCGACCTTGGCGGCGGCCTGTGCCTCCGCGGCGCTCACCGTCGCGCCCTTGCCGTCGATGTTCGACGGCTTCATGCCGCTCGCGCCGGCCTTCCAGGCGGTGAGGTCGATGGTGCTGTTCGCACCCGTCCCGGTGCGCGTGGTGGCGCCGGCGGCGTCGAGCTCGGGGTGGCGCGCGGCCTCCCCCAGGTCGTACGTCAGCGGTGCCGAGCCGGTGTTGGTCAGCGTCAGCGTGCCGACGCCCTTCTGGTCGGTGCCCAGCACCGCGTCGAGGCCGTCGGCCTTCAGGCCGGCGACACCCGTGGTCAGCCGCGCGTCGATCTTGGCCTTCGCGTAGAGCTTGTCGAGGGAGAAGGGGTATGCCGCGGTCGTGTAGTTCGGCGCGTCGACCGTCATCGTGTAGTCGCCGACCGGAAGCTGGCGATGCACGAGGCCCGTCCCGTTGGTCGTGACGGCCTCGACGAGCCCATTCTTGTTCGTGAAGGAGACCTTGGCCCCGGACACCGGCAGCCCGTCGTTCTGGTCGACGACGGTCGCGTCGAGGTAGCCCCAGTCGGGCAGGTCGTAGGTGACGATCATCCCGTCGTGCAGCACCGGGGCGTTGTCGGAGAACCGGATGCCGTCGACGCCGGCCCAGCCCTGTATGCCGGTGATGGCGCGGGCGCCGCCGGTCACCGGGTCGTCGGTCCCGATGCCGTCGCCGTACCCGAAGATCACCTTGCCCGAGCGGGTGAGCGTGGCCGAGAAGCTGACCGGCTCCGTGTACTCCGACCGGATCGGGTAGGCCCAGATCTTGGCGTTGCGGAACTCGATGACGAACGCGTCCTCGCCGTCGACCTTGGTGGCCGCCGTGAAGACTCCCCCGCCGGGGGCGAACTGGACGGGGGTCTGGACGTAGAACGGGAAGATGCCCGCACCACCGGTGCCGGGACCGGTGGCGGCGTCCGGGGCGATCACGCCGCGCAGGCTGATACCCAGGGTGTCGTGGCTTCCGTTGTAGAGCGCGACCGGGAACGGCAGCTTCACCGTGGCCCAGACGCCGCTCGGGAACGCGACCGGGTCCGTGCCGCGCAGGTACTCGCCTTCGGAGACGGAGCAGGTGTAGCCGCCCTCGTCGACGACGAGCGCAACCGGGATCTCGCGCGACTCGTTCTGCGCGCCGACGGTCAGCGGGACGGTCGTGGGCGAGAAGCAGGCGTTGGGCTTGATGTTCAGCGCGTACCCGCCCTCGGGGACAGCGGCGATCGTGAACGCGCCGTTGGCATCCGTGCGCACCGCGGCCAGTGGCGTGTCCTTGACGGAGACGTCGGCGTTCGGGACGGGCTTCTTCTTGTCGTCGACGACCTTGCCGCTGATGTCGTGGCGCGCCGCGGCGGTGAGGGGAACCTCGAGGGAGGTGTTCTGGCCGAGGGTGATCGTGGCGCTCGCGGTCGCGGTCAGGTAGCCGAAGACCTTGGTGCTGATCTGGTAGTCGCCGACCGGGAGGTTCATCGTGAACCGGCCGTCCTTGTCGGTCCCGATGGACCGGCTGAACGGTCCGCTGATCGTCACCTCGGCGGCGGGGACCGGGGCGCCGTTGGCGGTGACGATCCCGGTCAGGGTGCCGCCCTGGCGCGGCGCGAGCTGGAGCAGGCGGACGAGGTCGAGCCGGCCCTCGCCGTACTTGTTGTTGAAGGCGGCGGTGCCACCGCACTCGGTGTCGTCGACGTCGACGGCCGACTCGGCGAGCAGGCGGCGGGTCTCCTCGACCTGCCCGATGAGGGTCGGGTCATAACTCCACAGCGCCGCGACGGCGCCGGCGACGTGGGGAGCCGCCATCGAGGTGCCGGACATCTCGGTGTAGCTGTTGTTCGGGTAGGACGACCGGACGGTCACGCCGGGGGCGGTGATCTCGGGCTTGATCCGGCCGCCTTCACCCTCGCCCTTGCGGGAGAACGACGCGAGCGTGCCGTTGGACGCGTAGGCGCCGACGGAGTAGGCGCTCTCGGCGGAGCCGGGCGAGGAGACGGTGTCGCAGGCCGCGTACGGCGAGGTGTTACCCGATGACCAGACGCTGAAGATGCCCGCGGCGCTCCAGGCCTCGTCGATGGCCTGGAAGAAGTCGTCGAAGTTGTGCTCCGCGCTCTGGCCCCACGAGTTGTTGATGACGTGGGGGCGCTTGGAGACGTCCGGGTTGTTCCCGTGGACGTCGGTCGGTGCGAGCAGCCACCAGCCGGATTCGAGCAGCGACTCGGGGCCGTTGGACGCGCAGCACCCGTTCGTCGCGATCCATTGCGCGTCCGGGGCGACGCCGACGTGGTTGGTGCCGTCGTCGCCGACCATGGTGCCCATGGTGTGCGTGCCGTGCCCGTTGTCGTCGCACGGCGTGGCCGCACACGTGCCCCGGGTGGCCATCCAGTTGTAGTCGTGGTTGAACGTGCCGTCGCCCTTGTTGCCGCGGTAGGAGCCCACCAGCGCCGGATGGTCGAACTGGACGCCAGAGTCGAGGTTGGACACGGTGATGCCCGCACCCGTGGCACCCATGGCCCAGGCCTCCGGAGCGTGAATGGCCTCCAGACCCCACGAGACGGTGCCCGCATCGGCGCCGGCCTTCGGGGCGGCGGGGCGGACGGCCTGGTCAGCCGGGCTCTTCTCGTCCACGGGCTCGACCAGCGCGACCTGCGGCGTCGCGTGGATCTCGGCGACGTGCACCACCGAGGCCACGTCGAGGGCGAGGTTCTCGGTGCCGCCCTTGACGAGCACAGCGTTGGCGATCGGGTAGGAGGTGTATTTGACGCCTGCCCGGTCGAGTTCGGTGGAGACGGATGCCACGGAGTTCTTCGCCGCTGCGGTCAGCGCATCGTAGACGAACTGCCCGCGAGTGGTCCAGTCGGCGATCTTCTTCGCCGGCGCGAGGTCGGCCTTGGTGTCGAACGTGATCCAGAAGTCGGAGACCGGCTTCGTGCGGAAGCGGTCCTTCAGGTCCGACGCGATCTTGCTGGCGGCCGCACCGGGATCCGGCTCGGCGGCCGACGCCGACGGTGGCGCGATCATGCTCAGGCCGACCGCTACGGCCAGCGAAGCGACGAGGGATTTGAGTCTCATGCGGGGTCCTCCGCCTACAGGGGCTGGTAGGGGTCGTGGCTCTTGTGGTCGCCGGCATCGCCGGCGTCGCGGGCATCGCCGGCATCGCGGGCATCGCCGGCATCGCGGGCATCGCCGGCATCGCGGGCATCGCAGCGGGCATCGCTGGCGTCGCGGGCATCGCCGGCGCTGACGCGCGGTTCGCGCGACAGCTCAAGTGGTGGCTGGTGCTCGATGACGGAGTCGTCACGCGCGACAGGTCGCTCAGGCATGCGCTGCCCCAGGGCCATGGATCATGGAGTCATGCTCGGGGGGGCGAGCGGCCTTCGCTATCCAGCGGATACGTCAATTTTCACGACGGGTCGTCGAGGGAATCCTCTTCTGCGAACACTCCGGCCTCTACCGCCTTGACCGCGAGCGCGGTCCGGGAGGTCACCTTCAACTTGCGCATCGCCGCACGCAGCTGTTGATCCACGGTGGCCGGCGACTTGGCCAGAATCCGGCTGATCTCCCGGTTCGTCTTGCCGCCGACAACCAGTCGGACCACGTCGAGCTCACGAGGTGAGAGCTGGTCGCCGTACCCCCGTCGACCGCCGCGCCACAATCGCGGAACCTCGGCGCCGTGTTCGCGAAGCCGCTGTGCGACACGGTCCGCATCGCCGCGGGCTCCGAGCCTGAACAGTTGCTCGTACTGTGCGGCCAGCAGCTCTCGGCCCTGTTCGATCTGGCCTTGCGCTATGAGCGCCTCGGCTTGACGCTCGCGGGCGAGCATGGCGTCGTAGGGGCGCGGCAACGTGCTCCAGGCCCGCGCCGCCCGATCGTATGCCGCCGCCGCGCGAGCGTGGTCTCCGGCTGCGGCGACCAGCAGGGCACGGCATACGGTGAGCGCCGCGCGAGGCGCAGGCGCCGTACGGCCACGCAGTCCTCTGGCGAACTGGTCGCCCAGGCGTGTCGCGGCCTCAAGGTCACCCGCGGCGAGGTGCGCCTCGATCCGGGCGGGGACGAGGTCCGTCGCCCAGACCCAGATGCCTTTTCTCCGGACTGTGTCCATCGGCTCGTTCGTGATCTGCAGCGCCCGGCCGCTGTTTCCGTCCGTCAGCCACAGTCTGGCCAGCGCAGCGGCGGCCTCCATCGTGTCGTCGGCTGCGCCGAGACGGGCAGACTCCTCGAGGACCAGCCGGAACTGCTCCTCCGCAGCGCGCCGCCGTCCGGCCGCGGCTGCCAGCCGGGCCGCGAGCCGAATGCTGCCGAGATAGAGCGCCGGCCGGTCTCGGTCGGCATCGGCGAGTGCCGCGCTTCGCTCCGCGAGCCCCTCCCACCGACCGGTGAGCCACGCCAGGTTGGCCTGTTCGAGTCGGACGTTGTATTGCAACCGAGACGCCTGCTCGGCCTCGGCAAGGCGCATGGCCACGACGAGATGTTTCTCCGCCTCGACGTACCGACCCCAGATCAGTGCGCCGGTCCCGACATTTGCGTGGATGCGGGCCACGTCGAGACGCTCCGCCGAGGTCGCACCGTCGATGGGCAGGTCGGCGACGACGTCCCAGGCCTCCTCTTCGCCGAGCATGAGCAACGCAGCGGCACGGTTGCCGGCCAGGTTCAGCCGCACTGCGGGAGAATCGACTTCGGCGGTGAGCTCAGCGGCGCGATCCAGCCAACGCCGATGAGTCGACGCCGGCCACGGCCCCGCATAGGCCCAGCCAAGATAGGTCATCGCCCGCGCCGCCTCGACCGGGTCATGGTCGAGGTTGGCCACCGCCTGCTCGAGCTCGCTGAGTGCGGCCTGCGCCTCACCCCCGGTGATCAGGAGCCGACCCAGGGGGTTGCGGATCTCGGCCTGCTGGCGTGCGGAGAGACCGGGGGTCTCCAGCACCGAACGCAAGGTACGGATCACGCGGTGGTAGACCTCGTCGACCGGTTCACGACGGCCCAGCGCGGCTACTCCGGCGATGCGCGCGACTCGTGCTCGATCCGACGGCGGCAGCTCGGACCACGACAACAGATCGACCAGCAGGGCGACCGCCTTGGTGTGGTCACCCGAGGCCATGGCCAGCTCAGCGCCCTGCTCGGCGTACCGCGCCCAGGACTCCGTCTCGCCCGCCTCACGGAAGTGGCGGGCAAGGCGTGCGACAGGCGGCGGATGGATGTCCTCCAACGCCCGGCCGGCCAGCAGGGGGAAGTGTCTGCGATCGGTCAACGGGATCGCTTCGTAGACAGCCGTGGCGGCCAGCACATGCCGGAACCGCCACTGGCCGCGGTCGTCTCCGTCCAGGACGCCGGCATCGGCCGCCTCCGCGATAGCGCCTCGACACGCATCTGGTGACAGACCAGCGGTCACCGCGATCGTGGCCACCGACGACTGCTCAGCCAACGTCGCCGCGGCTCGCAACACCTGCTGCGCCGTCGGCGACAGCCGGCCCACCCGCTCCCGGGTGGAGTCGCGCACCGTTGGCGGCACCTGCAGCTCGCTCAGCTTCAGCCGGACCCACTGCCCGTCGCGGAAGACGAGGTCGGCACGGTCGCACATGAGGCGAACCGACTCCTCCAGCGCCAGCGGAACGCCACCGGTCCGCTCGTGCATGAACGTCGTGAACTCCTGCGATATCGGGTTGCCGTCGAGCATCGAGGACACCAGCGCCGCCGTGTCGCTGGGTCGCATCGGCGCCAGAGCGATCCTCAGCTGGGTCACGCCAGCAGGCAGCCGGGACGTCAGCCGCAGCAACAGCGATCCGACGTCCACCTCCTCCGGCCGATAGGAGATCACGAGGCTTGGCCCGTCCGACTGCTGTCGGGAGGTGACGAACAGCAGGAACTCCAAGGTCACCTCGTCGGCCCAGTGAGCGTCCTCGATCACGAGAACGTCGACACGCAGAGCCCGGAGCAGCTCGTCCAGGGCGCGGAACAGGCGATGCCGTGCCGCCTTCGCATCGTCCAAGGGCTCCAACGCGGGCGGCAGGTCCGAGGACCATTCAGGGAACAGGGGCCGTAACGCACCCGCAAGATCGGTGAGCCGCAATCGCGACGCCGGCCGGTCGATCCCACGGAACGCGTCGACGATCGGCCCCAACGTCAGCGACTCTCGAAGCGGTGGGCACACCGAGACCAGGGCAGTGCGCTGGTGCGGCGCGGCCAACCACTCTCGCAGCAGTCGGCTCTTCCCGATCCCCGCCTCGCCCTCTACCAGCACGATCGCCGGTGGCCGGGCCAAGGCGCCCCGGAGCGCCGCCATCTCCCGATCACGACCCACGAAAGCCGGCGTAGAAACCGTCGGTGAAGTCCCGTCGTCCTCGGGCGAGGGGTCGAGCATGCGTGATGATCTCGCTTTTCGGGGCTCGGGCGCAAGTACCATCGCGGCGACTCGCGTTGCGATCCTCAGCCGGAGTGAGCGATGTCCACCGACAATGGTGACGGCGCCCCGCGCCCAGGGTGACCCTCTGGGGACGTGATATCAACGGTCATCGCGGGATATGGCTCTGGCACAGCCATGGTGACCGTTGTTCGTTTGATGTCAGGCGGAGAGGATGATCCAGTGGCGTATCGGCGATGCGGGACGCCGATGTCGGATGCGCGCAGGTGAGCCGACGTGGCTGGGCGTTGTTCGCCCTTATGTCCACCGTATGGGGCGTTCCCTACATGCTCATCAAGGTCGCGGTAGTCGGCGGGGTGTCGGCGCCCGTGCTGGTCTTCGCGCGGACCGCGATCGGGGCCGCGCTGCTCCTGCCCTTGGTGTGGCGAGGCGGGCAGTTGTGGCAGGTCCGGCGATACTGGCGGCCGGCGCTCGCGTTCGCCTTCCTGGAGATTCTCGCACCCTGGTTGCTGCTGTCGGACGCCGAGCAGCGGCTGTCCAGCTCGACCACCGGGCTACTGATCGCCGCTGCGCCGATCCTCGGCGTGGCGCTGGTCCGGCTGACCGGCACCGAACGGCTCGACAGGGTCCGCTGGGCCGGGTTGGCGCTCGGCCTGGTCGGCGTCGCCGCGCTGGTCGGGCCCGGCCTGGGCGGCGGGGATGCCAGGGCGGTCATCGAGGTCGTGCTGACCGCAGTCTGCTACGCGCTCGCCCCGCTCGTCGCCGACCGCTATCTGCAGGACGTGCCCACCATGCCGCTGACCGTGGCCTGCCTCAGCTTCGCCGCTCTGGTCTACACCCCTGCCGCGATCTGGACGTGGCCGAGCGCCATGCCCAGCGGCGAGGTGCTGGCAGCGATCGCCGCGCTGGGGGTCGTCTGCACGGGGCTCGCCTTCGTGGCGTACCTGGAGCTCATCAAGGAGGCCGGCCCCTCGCGCGCCCTGCTGTTCATCTACGTCAACCCGGCGGTGGCGGTCGCTGCCGGGGTGCTGCTCCTCAACGAGCCGTTGACCCTCCTGATCGTCGCCTCCTTCGTGTTGATCATGGCTGGATGCGCCCTGGCCACCCGGGCCGACAAGGCTGCACCTCCCCCGGACCCCGCAGCCCGCCCCGCCCAGCTGAAGCCAGAACTCCGATCGTGAAGCCAGCTCAAACCCCGCCGGACCTCAGGTGCCATCGGGGCCTTCTGGTTCCGATTGGTGACGACCTGTGGTCCGGCCGTCATGCCGCGCCACCAAGGCAACCTCGCGCGGACACCGCCGGCCGGCTGGAGGCCGGCGAAGCAGATGACATTCACAGACCGCCGCTCGCCAGTCTCTTGACGACTTCGGCTATCACCTCGTCCGGAAGGGAGAAGCACACGCGAACGTACGGACGCTCCGGCGGGTTCAGGTAGAACGCCTCGCCGGGCACCGTGCCGATGAGGGTTCTCTTCAGCAGGACCTCGGCCGCCTCCGCCCCGCTCGCCACTCCCATCGGCGAGCAGTCGACCAGCAGGTAGTAGGAGCCCTCAGGTTCGTTGGGCGACAATCCGGCGGCCGCGAAGCCTTCCGCCAGGGCACGGCGCTTGCCGTCGTACATGGCACGCAGGTCACGGTAGTACTCGTCGCTCATCCTCAGCGCCCTCGCGCCGAATTCCTGCAACGGAGTCGGCGCGCATCCCACGAGCGCGTCGGCGGCCACCCTGACCGTACTCATCAACTGCTCCGGACCGCAGACGTAACCCAGTCTCCACCCGGGAATGCTGAATGACTTCGACAGCGAAGAGATCGTCAGCGTCCGCTCGCCGAGATTGCCGACAGTCGCCGGGGCGACATGCGGGGCGGGACCGAAGTAGATGTCCTCATACACCTCGTCGGTGATGACGAGCAGATCATGTTCTTCCGCGACAGCCGAGACGATCATCAGCTCCGCCTCGGTGAACCGTCGCCCGCTCGGATTGTTCGGCGTGCAGACGATCATTGCGCGCGTCTGGTCGGTGATGGCGGCCCGCAGCGCTTCCTCGGTGATCTCGAAGGTCGGCGCGACAAGTCTCACCGGTTCGGGGCGCAGGTTCAGCACCTTGAGCGCCGACAGGTGGTAGCTGTAAAAGGGTTCGAAGATGAGTACACCGTCGCCCTCATCCAGCAGCGCCGTGAGCGTCGCCATGAGAGCGCCCGTCGCGCCGATCGTGGCCACGACCCCGGTCGCCGGCTCCACGCTGAGCCCGTTGTGCCTCTTGAGCCTGTCAGCGACGGCTTCACGAAAGACGGCAAGGCCCTCGGCAGGACTGTACGAGTGGTCGACCTGCCCGAAATCGCGGGCGCCTTCCGCAAGCAACGAAGCCGGTGGCGGCACCTGGCACAGTCCTTGCGCGAGATTGATGGCGTCGAGCTCCTGACAACGCGCAGTCATAGCCCTGATCGAGGACTGCTGCATGCCCCGCATCCTCTTGCCGACCTTTGCCATGGTTGGTCTCCGAACTCTGGTAGCTGACGCTATCGGTACAGCGGGGTGAACAGTTCAACAGGCTTTGCGCGCGTGGTTGGCCTCTGAGCGGCGCACACCTCCACCGGCGAATTCCGGGCTCCTGGCGCCTCGCATCGGCCAGCGCCGCTCTCATGATCGCTACGCCAGGCCGGCGTTGTCTTCTCTCACGTTGCCCGGGTCGGACACCGCCTCGGCCCTGGCTCGCGCCTGCCGAACACGACATCGTCGGACGGAGGGGCCGAGCCGGTCCCTATCGTCGGCACGACCGGTCGGGCTGGAGCGGTCAGGCCGATGTCCTGGGCAGAGCCGCCCGCTGCCGCAGCGGCTCCCACCAGGCACGATTGTCCCGATACCAGGCGTAGGTCTCGGCCAGCCCCTCGGCGAAGGTCAGCCGGGGCGTGTAGCCCAGCTCGGCGGAGATCTTCCCGTGGTCGAGCGAGTAGCGCCGGTCGTGGCCGAGGCGGTCGGGAACCACCCGCACCCGGTCCCAGCCGGCGCCGCAGACCTCCAGCAGCCGCTCGGTGAGCTCCCGGTTGGTCAGCTCCTCGCCGCCACCGATGTGGTACACCTCGCCGGGGCGGCCGCCGGTCAGGACCAGGGCGACGCCCCGGCAGTGGTCGTCGACGTGCAGCCAGTCGCGGACGTTGCCGCCGTCGCCGTACAGCGGGACGGGCAGGCCGTCCAGCAGGTTCGTCAGGAACAGCGGGACGACCTTCTCCGGGAACTGGTACGGCCCATAGTTGTTGGAACACCGGGTGACCAGCACCGGCAACCCGTGGGTGTGGTGATAGGCCAGCGCCAGCAGATCCGAGCCGGCCTTCGCAGCCGAATACGGCGACCGCGGAGCCAGCGGGAAGGACTCGTCCCACGATCCCTCGTCGATCGAGCCGTACACCTCGTCGGTGGACACGTGCACGAAGCGGCCGATCCCGTGGCGTACCGCCCGATCCAACAGCACCTGGGTGCCCAGGACGTTCGTGGTCACGAACGCGGCACCGCCGCTGATCGACCGGTCGACGTGAGTCTCGGCAGCGAAGTGCACCACCGCGTCGTGGCCGGGCAGCACGGTGTCGATGAGCTCTGCGTCGCCGATGTCGCCGTGCACGAATCGCAGTCGCGGATCGTCGGAGACAACGGCGAGATTGTTCCGGTTCCCGCAATAGGTCAGCTTGTCGACGACGGTTATCCCGCAGCAGTCGACATGGGGGTACGCGCCCCGCAGAATGGAGCGGACGAAGTGGGATCCGATGAAGCCGGCGCCGCCGGTGACCAGAATTCTCATCGACGCGGACGCTACCGAAGAATGGTGGCGAAGGCTTCTTCCAGCAAGCCTTGACGCCCTCGGGCACCGACCTCCGGATACCCAGAGACGCAGCCGCCGCGGAGGCCCCGCCACCCGCCAGCAGCGACGCACCTGCGCCACCAGTCGTTGATCTCCGCCAACACGCTCTTACGTAGCTTTGTCACTCGGTTACTGCACCCGCAGTACCTCGCACGCAATATCAACGGCTACCGGCGCCACAGCACCACAGGTGTGTCGTACCCTACCTCCTGACCGGCCGACTGCTGGCCCGCTGGTCTAGCGTCATGCCAGTTCAGCGGGCCTTGGTGCCTCGAACCGCGTGACCGGAGGAGTCGATGCTGGGATGACGGCAAAGCGATCGATGCCCACACAGGACGACGTGCTCGGGTACTTCGACACGCTGTCGAACTGGGGACGGTGGGGCGACGACGACGAGCTCGGCACCCTGAACCACATCACCGACGACGTTCGGCTGGCTGCGGCGCGGGCCGTGCGCCACGGCAGGAGCGTGTCGTGCGCATGGGAGGTTGCCGTACCGGAAGACATGGAGCGGTCGACGACGACGTGCCCATGCGCCGCCGATATGCCGGGTGCCGAGAACATGCCGGTGCCCGCATTCCATGCCGACCGGCGCTGGGGCTTTTCGTCCGAGCGGCTCGGCATCACCTTCCACGGCAACACCCTCACCCACATCGACTCGCCGTGCCACATCTTCTGGGACGGCACGATGTACAACGGGCGGTCGCACTCGTTGGTCGACGCCGCAACGGGATCGGCGTGGGCGGCCGTCACGG
>NZ_VSFA01000057.1 GCF_008119785.1 Micromonospora sp. MP36
CGAGGCCGCCCGGGTGGTGGGGTGCTCGCCCTGCGCGGGCATGCCAGCATTCAGGGCTCGACGGACATCCCGACGCTGTTCAACCTGCTGCCGGGCTACCTGCCGATGCCGCACTTCACCGACCACACGAGCTTCACCGACTGGGTGGACAGCATCCGGCACCCGGGCCAGAAGGGCTTCTGGGACGACGCCCGCGCGTTCGGCGCCAGCCTGCTCAAGGCGTACTGGGGCGATGCGGCGACCCCAGCGAACGACTTCTGCTACGACTACCTGCCGAGGATGACCGGCGACCACGGGACGTACCAGACGGTGCTGAACATGATCGACGGCATGGTCCGGGGATACTTCCTGCTCGGCCAGAACCCGGCGGTCGGCTCGGCGCACGGCAAGGCCCAGCGGCTGGGCATGGCGAACCTGGACTGGTTGGTGGTCCGCGACCTCTTCATGATCGAGAGCGCCACGTTCTGGAAGAACAGCCCGGAGGTGGAGACCGGCGAGATCGTGCCGGAGGAGTGCCGCACCGAGGTGTTCTTCCTCCCGGCGGCCTCACACGTGGAGAAGGAGGGCACGTTCACCCAGACGCAGCGGCTGCTGCAGTGGCGGGAGAAGGCGGTCGACCCGCCGGGCGACTGCCGCTCCGAGCTGTGGTTCTTCTACCACCTGGGCCGGATCATCCGGCGGAAGCTGGCCGCGTCCGACAAGCCGCGCGACCGCGGGATCCGCGACCTCACCTGGGACTACCCCACGCAGGGCGAGCACGCGGAGCCCAGCGCCGAGGCGGTGCTGAAGGAGATCAACGGGTACGAGGTGGCGACCGGCCGGCCGCTGTCGGCGTTCACCGAGGCCAGGGACGACGGCTCCACCGCCATCGGCTGCTGGATCTACACCGGGGTGTACGCCGACGGGGTCAACCAGTCCGCCCGGCGCAAGTCGCGGCACGACCAGGACTGGGTGGCCGCCGAGTGGGGCTGGGCCTGGCCGGCCAACCGCCGCATCCTCTACAACCGCGCCTCGGCCGACCCGCAGGGGCGGCCCTGGAGCGAACGCAAGAAGTACGTGTGGTGGGACCCCGACCGGGGCGAGTGGACCGGCTACGACGTGCCGGACTTCGAGAAGAAGAAGCCGCCGACCTACCGGCCGCCGCACGGCGCCAGCGGGGTGGAGGGGCTCGCCGGCGACGACGCGTTCATCATGCAGGGCGACGGTAAGGGCTGGCTGTACGTGCCGACCGGGCTGCAGGACGGGCCGATGCCGACGCACTACGAGCCGGCCGAGTCGCCGATCCGCAACCCGCTGTACGGGCAGCAGGCCAACCCGACCCGCAAGGTGTACGACAACCCGGTCAACTCGGTGAACCCGAGCCCGCCACAGCCGCACACCGACGTCTTCCCGTACGTGTTCACCGTCAGCCGGCTCACCGAGCACCACACGGCCGGCGGCATGAGCCGGACGGTGGCGCGCCTGGCGGAACTCCAGCCGGAAATGTTCGTCGAGGTCTCCCCGGAGCTGGCGGGTGAGATCGGCCTGGACCACCTCGGCTGGGCCCATCTGATCAGCGGGCGGGCGGCGATCGAGGCCCGGGTGCTGGTCACCGACCGGCTCACCCCGTTGCGGCTGGACGGCCGGGTGATCCACCAGGTGTGGCTGCCGTACCACTTCGGTCGCGAGGGGATCGTCACCGGCGACTCGGTCAACGACCTGTTCGGCATCACCCTGGACCCGAACGTGCTGATCCAGGAGAGCAAGGTCGGCACCTGTGACATCCGGCCCGGCCGGCGCCCGACGGGTCCGGCGCTGCTCGACCTGGTCGACGAGTACCGGCGCCGGGCCGGGCTGACCGGGGGCGGCGCGCCGATCGTCACCACGAAGGCGTCCGAACGGGAGGTCGGATGATCGAGGCCAACAGCCTGTACGGGCCGCTCGATCCGGCACCGGACGCCGGCTGGGTCGAGGCGCCGCCGCGGATGGGCTTCTTCACCGACACCAGCGTCTGCATCGGCTGCAAGGCGTGCGAGGTCGCCTGCAAGGAGTGGAACGGGGTACCCGACTCGGGTTTCGACCTGCTCGGCATGTCGTACGACAACACCGGGGCGCTCACCGCCAACTCCTGGCGCCACGTCGCCTTCATCGAGCAGCCCCGCCCGGCCGGGCACCGCACCCCGCCCTTCGCCGGCAACCCGACCGGGGAGCCGGCCAGCCCGGGCAGCGCGGCGGCCGCCGCCGACACCAGGGCGGACACCGGGACGATTCCGGGCGTCGGGCCGGGGCAGCCGGAGCCGGCCGCGCGGATGGCCGCCGGGCCGGAGTTCCTCGGCATGCCCGGCGCCCAGCCGCCCGGCCGGGCCACCGGCGCCGAGTCGCGCACCGACTTCCGCTGGCTGATGATGTCGGATGTCTGCAAGCACTGCACCCACGCCGCCTGCCTGGATGTCTGCCCGACCGGCAGCCTGTTCCGCACCGAGTTCGGCACGGTCGTGGTGCAGGAGGACATCTGCAACGGCTGTGGCTACTGCATCTCCGCCTGCCCCTACGGCGTGATCGACCAGCGCAAGGGCGATGGCCGGGCGTGGAAGTGCACGCTCTGCTACGACCGGCTGGGCGCGGGGCAGACTCCGGCCTGCGCGCAGGCCTGCCCGACCGAGTCGATCCAGTTCGGCCCCCTCGATGAGCTGCGGGAACGGGCGGCGACGCGGGTGGCGCAGCTGCACGAGCGGGGCGTGCCCGAGGCCCGGCTCTACGGCCACGACCCGACCGACGGGGTCGGCGGCGACGGCGCGTTCTTCCTGCTCCTCGACGAGCCCGAGGTGTACGGCCTGCCGCCGGACCCGGTGGTCACCACCCGGGACCTGCCGAAGATGTGGAAGCGGGCGGGGCTGGCCGCCCTGGCCATGGCGGCGGCCGCCGTCGCCGCGTTCGTCGGAGGTTCGTCGTGAGTTCGGACCGCCCACCGGTCGGTGCCCTGTTCCGCCGGTTCCGGGAGCGGCTCGCCGCCCAGGCGCCCGCGCTGCCCGGCGCGCCGGGCAGCCACGGCCCGAAGGCGGGCCGCTCCGGCGAGGCCAGCTACGGCAGTCGGGCGACGGGCGCGGGCGCGCGCACCGACGCCGGTGCCGTCGAGGCCGGGCTGCGGCCGGTGCCGCCCCGTGACGTCCCGCCCACCGACCGGCGCGCTGGTCGGCGCAAGGGCGGCGGCGGGGAGCAGCTCGCGGTGCCGCCGGCCGAGTTCACCTCCTACTACGGCCGCCCCATTCTCAAGCCACCGGTGTGGAAGTGGGACATCGCCGCCTACCTGTTCTCCGGTGGCGTCGCGGCCGGGTCCTCGCTGCTGGCGGCCGGTGGGCAGCTCACCGGCCGGCCGGCGCTGCGCCGGGCCGGCCGGGTCACCTCCCTCGCGGCCGTGACCGCCAGCGCGTACTTCCTCATCCACGACCTGGGCAAACCGAGCCGGTTCCACCACATGCTGCGGGTGGCGAAGCCGACCTCGCCGATGTCGGTGGGCACCTGGATCCTCAGCGCCTTCGGCCCCGCCGCCGGGGTGGCGGCGGTCGCCGAGGCGGCACCGTGGCTGCCCGAGCGGGGGCTGCTCGGCCTCGGCCGGCGGCTGCTGCCCCCGGTCGGGCACGCCGCGGGGCTGCTCGCCGCCGCCACCGCACCGGCGCTGGCCACGTACACCGGGGTGCTGCTCGCCGACACCGCCGTGCCGTCCTGGCACGAGGCGTACCCGGAACTGCCGGTGATCTTCGCGGGCAGCGCGCTGGCCAGCGGCGCCGGCGTGGGGCTGCTGGCCGCGCCCACCGGGCAGGCCGGCCCCGCGCGGCGGCTCGCGGTCGCCGGCGCTGCCCTGGAGCTGTGGGGTTCGCACCGCGTGGAGAACCGGCTCGGCCTGCTCAGCGAGCCCTACGCGACCGGCACGCCCGGCCGGATGCTGCGCGCCGGCCGGGCGCTGACCGCCGTCGGCGTGGCCGGCGCGCTGGTCGGGCGACGCAACCGGGTCCTGTCGGCCCTGTCCGGAGGAGCGCTGCTCGCCGCTGCGGCGTGCACCCGGTTCGGCATCTTCCACGGCGGGGTCGCCTCCGCCCGGGATCCGAAGTACACGGTGGTGCCGCAGCGGGAGCGCGCCCGGCAGGGGGAGCTCGCACCAGACGTCAACGGGCCGGGCGTCGGCCCGACCGGGGGGTAGCCAGGCAGCAGGCGCCAGGCCCATGAGCCGATACGGGGGTAACGCTCATGGCCACGACAGCCGCGGGATCGCGGGGACAACCCAGACCGACGCGGGGCCGGTGGGGCCTCGTGGTGGCGGCCGTGCTCGTCCAGCTTGCGCTGGGCGCCGTCTACGCGTGGAGCGTGTTCAACAAACCGCTGCAGGCCGAGTTCGGCTGGAGCAAGGCCGAGGTGGTGCTGCCGTTCGAGGTGGCGATCGGCACCATCTTCATCGGTAGCCTGATCGGCGGGCGCATCCAGGACCGGCGCGGGCCCCGACCCGTCGCGCTCGGCGGCGGTGTCCTCTACGCCGTGGGGACCATGCTGGCGTCTCTGGTGTCCACCAGCGATCAGCTGTGGCTGCTGCTGCTCACCTACGGAGTGCTGGGCGGGATCGGCCTCGGCGCCGCGTACATCACGCCGATCGCCATGCTCGGTAAGTGGTTCCCGGACAAGCGGGGCCTGATCACCGGCATCGCGGTGGCCGGCTTCGGCTTCGGCGCGGTGATCACCGCCCCGGTGGCGAAGGCGCTGCTCGCCGGCACCAGCCACAAGACCAGCGTCTTCCTGCCGCTGGGCATCGCGTACCTGATCGCGGTGCTGCTGGGGGCGTCGTTCTTCCGCGACCCGCCCCCCGGGTACCAGGTGCCCGGCTTCACCCCGGCGGTCGGCGGGCGCGCGGTCGCCGGCACCCGCGTCTACACCTTCGGCGAGGCCCTGCGCACCCGGCAGTGGTACCTGCTCACCCTGATCCTCACGCTCAACGTGACCTGCGGCATCGCGCTCATCTCCCAGGCCGCGGACGCGGCCCAGGCGGTCGCCGGGGCGAGCGCCGCGACCGCCGCCGGGCTGGTGGGCGTCCTCGGCCTGTTCAACGGCGGCGGGCGGGTGATCTGGGCGTGGCTGTCCGACCGGATCGGCCGGATGAGCGCGTTCCTCGGCATGCTCGCCCTGCAGGGGATCTGCTTCCTGATCCTGCCGCACGCCTCCGCCTTCTGGCTGTTCGCGGTGCTCGCCGCCCTGGTCTATCTCGCCTACGGCGGCGGTTTCGGCACCATGCCAGCCACCGCCGCGGACTACTTCGGCACGCCGAACGCCGGCGCCATCTACGGCGCGATGATCGTGGCCTGGAGCATCGGCGGCGTCGTCGGTCCGCTGGTCACCGCGCTGCTCTACGACGCCAGCGGCAGAAGCTACACCCTGCCGTTCACGGTGATCGGCCTGCTCGCGTTCGCCGCGCTGGTGCTGCCGCCGATCACCCACCTGCCCACCGCCCCCGGCCGGCCCCGGGCGCACTTCGAGACGCCCGGGCCCTGACCGTGGCGGTTCGCCCCTCCCACGGGCGGACGGAGATCACATGTGGTTAAGTGCTCGGTGGAGGCGTTCAGGAGGCTGGTGCCCCTCCCGGTCTTCAAAACCGGTGTGGCCCGGGACCCGGGCCAGGCGGGTTCGATTCCCGTCCGTCTCCGCCAAGCAACCGTGCGGCTCCGCCTCCGCGGGGCGGGCCAGGGAGATGACCCGATGCGTGACGTCGAC
The DNA here is from genome assembly GCF_008119785.1 of Micromonospora sp. MP36. Classification (GTDB taxonomy): domain Bacteria; phylum Actinomycetota; class Actinomycetes; order Mycobacteriales; family Micromonosporaceae; genus Micromonospora. The sequence continues at coordinate 5,734 of NZ_VSFA01000057.1, forward strand.
CCGCGGCGGCGGGTGCCGCGCACCGACGCGCTGCTGGCCGACCCCGAATTGGCCGCCGCCGTCGACACACTCGGCCGCGACCGGGTCAAGGCCGCCGTCGTCCGGGCCCAGCAGCGCGCCCGCCGCGGTGAGATCAGCCCCGACGAGGTACGCGACGCCGCGCTGGCCGACCTGCCCGCGCCCACCCCCCGGGCGGTGCTGAACGCCACCGGCGTCGTGCTGCACACCAACCTCGGCCGGGCGCCGCTGTCCGCCCCGGCCGTGGCGGCCCTCGTCGCCGCCGCCGGGCACACCGACGTGGAACTGGACCTGCGTACCGGCCGGCGGGCCCGGCGCGGCCGGGACGCCCTCGACGCGCTCGCCGCCGCCGTGCCCGACGCGCCCGCCGTGCACGTGGTCAACAACGGCGCCGCCGCGCTGGTGCTCGCCGCCACCGCCCTCGCCGCCGACCGCGAGATCGTGGTCAGCCGGGGCGAGCTGGTCGAGATCGGCGACGGCTTCCGCCTGCCGGACCTGCTGGAGAGCACCGGCGCCCGGCTGCGCGAGGTGGGCACCACCAACCGCACCACCCTGGCCGACTACGCCGCGGCGCTCGGCCCGCGTACCGGGTTCGTGCTGAAGGTGCACCCGTCGAACTTCGTGGTCCGCGGCTTCACCTCGGCGGTGCCGGTGCGGGACCTGGCCACCCTGGGCGTGCCCGTGGTCGCCGACATCGGCTCCGGGCTGCTCGCCCCCGATCCGCTGCTGCCCGACGAGCCCGACGCCGCCACCACCCTGCGCGCCGGCGCCCACCTGGTCACCGCCAGCGGCGACAAGCTGCTCGGCGGCCCGCAGGCCGGCCTGCTGCTCGGCGCCGCCGACCTGGTCGACCGGCTGCGCCGCCACCCGCTCGCCCGGGCGCTGCGGGTGGACAAGCTCACCCTCGCCGCGCTCGCCGCCACCCTGCACGGTCCGACCACCCCGACCCGGGAGGCGCTGCACGCCGCCCCGGCCGCGCTGCGGGACCGGGTGGAACGGCTGCGCGACCGGCTCGGCGAGGACGGGTGCAAGGCCGAGGTGGTGCCCAGCGTCGCGGTGGTCGGCGGCGGGGGCGCGCCCGGCGTGGAGCTGGACTCATGGGCGCTGAGCCTGCCCGAGCGGTACGCCGAGCCGCTGCGCACCGGCGAGCCGCCGGTCCTCGGCCGGGTGCTGCACGGCCGGCTCCTGCTCGACCTGCGCTGCGTACCGGCCAGCGCCGACGGGGCGGTCCGGGCGGCGATCCTGCGGGTGGGCGGCTAGTCGTGTGGGTCGTCGCCACCGCCGGGCACGTCGACCACGGCAAGTCCACCCTGGTCCGGGCGTTGACCGGAATGGAACCCGACCGGTGGGCGGAGGAACGCCGCCGGGGCATGACCATCGACCTCGGCTTCGCCTGGACCACCCTGCCCTCCGGCGGGACCATCGCCTTCGTCGACGTGCCCGGGCACGAGCGGTTCGTGCCGAACATGCTGGCCGGGGTCGGCCCCGTCCCGGCCGCGCTGATCGTCGTCGGGGCGGACGAGGGCTGGATGCCCCAGTCCGCCGAGCACCTGGCCGCGCTGCACGCGCTGGGGGTGTCGTACGGGCTGCTGGCGGTGACCCGCGCGGACCTGGCCGATCCCGGGCCCGCCGTCGCGCGGGCGCGGAAGGAGATCGCTGCCACCTCCCTGGGCGAGGTCGAGGCGGTGGCGGTCAGCGGCGCCACCGGCGCTGGCCTGCCCGAGCTGCGGGCGGCCCTGGACCGCCTCGTCGCCCGGCTGCCCGACCCGGCGCGGGACGCACCGGTACGGCTCTGGGTGGACCGCTCGTTCACCATCCGGGGCAGCGGCACGGTGGTTACCGGCACCCTCGGCGGCGGCCGGCTGCACGTCGGTGACCGGCTCGAACTCGCCGCCACCGGGGAGCCGGTGCGGGTACGCGGCCTGCACTCGCTGGGCGTCGCGCACGAGCGGGTCGACGCGGTGGCCCGGGTGGCCGTGAACCTGCGCGGCGTGCCCCGGGAGCAGATCGCCCGCGGCGACGCCCTGCTCAGCCCCGGCCGTTTCCGCCGCACCGACCTGCTGGACGTCCGGCTCGCCGGCGACCCGGCCGCCGACCTGCCGGCCACCCTCACCCTGCACGTCGGCTCCGCCGCCGTGCCGGCCCGGGTACGCCCGCTCGGTCCGGACACCGTGCGGCTGCGGCTGGCCCGGCCGCTGCCGCTGCTGATCGGGGATCGGGCGCTGCTGCGCGACCCCGGCCGGCACCACGTCGCCGGTGGGGTGACCGTGCTGGACGTGGACCCGCCGCCGCTGCGTCGGCGGGGCGCGGCCGCCGCCCGGGCGACCATGCTGGCGGGGCTGGACGGCCGGCCCGACCTGGCCGGGGAGCTGCGCCGCCGGCGGCTGGTCCGGGCCGGCGAACTGACCCGGATGGGGGTGACGGTCGACGCCGCCCCGGTCGCCGGAGACTGGCTGGCCGACCCGGAGCACTGGCACGCCCTGGGCGTCCGCCTCGCCGAGGAGGTCGCCCGGTACGGCCGGGCGCACCCTCTGGAGCCCGGCGTGCCGGTCGAGGTGCTGCGCCAGCGCCTCGACCTGCCCGACCGGGCGCTGGTGGCGGCGCTGCTGCGGCCGCCGCTGCGGCTGCGGGCCGGCCGGGTCACCGCCACCGCGGGCGACCTGCTGCCCGACCCGGTCGCCCGCGCAGTCGACCGGGTCCGCGCCGAGTACGGCGACCGTCCGTTCCAGGCTCCCGAGGCGCACCGTCTGGCCGACCTCGGCCTCGGCCCGCGGGAGATCGGCGCGGCGGTCCGGGCCGGGGCCCTGCTGCGGCTGGCCGACAACGTGGTCCTGCTGCCGGGCGCGCTCGACGACGCGGTCCGGGTCCTCGCCCGGCTGCCGCAGCCGTTCACGCTCAGCGCCGCGCGCCAGGCCCTCGACACCACCCGCCGGGTGGCGGTGCCGCTGTTGGAGCTGCTGGACCGGCGCGGTGCCACCCGCCGGCTGCCCGACGACGCCCGCGAGGTGGTGGCGCCGCCCGCTTGACCATTGCCCCGGTGTGCGAGCGTGTGACCATGATCATTCCGTGGCTCGGCGTGGGCTTCGCCGAGGCCCGCAGCCGGTGTCGGCTGCTCCGGCGCGCCTTGTCCGTGGTGATGGCGCTGTGCTGGTTGGCCTGGGCCGCCCTCGCCTGGTGGACGGCACCCCGCCAGGCCGGCCCCGAGCAGCTGGACCGGGACCTCGCGGCCGGCAGGATCGTCACCTTCGTCCGTGCCGACGGCTGGGACCAGCAGGGCGGCTTCTGGGGGCGACGGCCCGAGCCGCGATACGACAGCCAGGGTTGGATGATGATCTGGAGCCTGCCTGACGGCCGGGTTCGCTACGCCGATCTCGGTGTCCTGTCGACCGATGAGCCGCGGTCGGCCGACCGCGATGAGGCGCGCCTTGCTCAGGTCGCCTCCAGTTGGCGCGTCGACGGAGCGTCGGCCGACCGGCTCGCCGACGCGGCGGCGCTGCTGGCGGGGGCGCTGGCGCTGGCGTGGCTCGGGCTGCTCATCGGTGGCCCGGCACCGCAGGCCGGCAGCCGCTGGTTCTGGTTCTGGATCGGGCTACTGCCGTTCGGTGCAGGACTACTCGGCTGGCTGCTTCGGGAGCAGTGGCACGCCGAGGTGCCGGCGGGCCGGAACCGGCAGTCCGGATGGGCCGGGTTCGGCTGGGGGCTGCTCGGGGGATTGGTGCTGTCGCTGGCAGTACTGGGATTGCGCGCCCTGTTCGGTGGAATTGTCATACCCGGCGGGTGATCCCAAGCCGCTCCGCCGGCGCCGCAGGTCGCCTACGGTGACGCCATGGATCCTGCGGCGATCTGGCGGGACAAGCAGCACCGGTGGCGGATCGAGGCGTACCGGGCGCCGGACCTGCGGTTCGCCATCTTCGCCACGAACGGCACCCCCGAGTCCGCGCCGTTGTGGCTGTTCGGGATGAACGCGCTGGCCCGCTGGCTGATGACGCACAAGATCTCCCTAGACGACCTGGAGAAGGACTGACCGGCCGCGGCGCCGGGCGGCGGGAGGGGGCGTGATGGTCGGGCAACTCGTCCTGGTCGTCGTCCTGGTGCTGGTCAACGCCGCCCTGTCCGGCAGCGAGATGGCGCTGGTCACGCTCCGGGAGGCCCAGCTGCGGCGGCTGGCGCGGGCGGGGCAGAACGGAGCCCGGCTGGTTCGGCTGGCCCGGGAGCCGAACCGCTACCTGGCCACCGTCCAGCTCGGCATCACCTTGGCCGGTTTCCTCGCCTCGGCGGCCGCCGCGGTGTCGCTGGCCGGGCCCCTGGTGGGACCGCTGGGCTTCCTCGGCAGGGCCGCCCACCCGGTCGCCGTGCTGCTGGTGACCCTCGTGCTGACCTTCGTCACCCTGGTGGTGGGGGAGTTGGCCCCGAAGCGGCTGGCCATGCAGTGGACGGAACGGTGGGCGCTGCTCAGCGCGGGGCCGCTGGACCTGCTGAGCCGGCTGTCCCGCCCGGCGGTGTGGCTGCTCAGCCGCGCCACCGACCTGCTGGTCCGGCTCGCCGGTGGCGACCCGCGTGCCCGCCGGACGGAGGTGACGGAGGAGGAGCTGCGGGAGATGCTGGTCAGCCAGCGGGGCCTGTCCGCTCAGCAGCGGGAGATCCTCGCCGGGGCGTTCGACATCGCCGGCCGGCGGCTGCGGGAGGTCCTGGTCACCCGGCGCGACGTGACGTTCCTGCCGGCCTCGATGACGGCGGCCGAGGCGATGCGCCGGCTCGCCCGGACCGGTCGCTCCCGCGCCCCGGTGACCGGCCCGGGTGGCCTGGACGACGTGTGCGGCGTGGTGCACATCCGGGACCTGGTCGATGGGGACGGCGCCACGGTCGGCGAGCGGGCCCGCCCGCCGGTGCTGCTGCCGGGCACGCTGCCGGTGGCCGACGCGATGCGCCAGCTCCGCCAGCGCCACGAGCAGCTCGCCCTGGTGGTCGACGAGTACGGCGGCATCGACGGGCTGGTCACCATGGAGGACCTGCTCGAGGAGGTGGTGGGCGAGCTGTACGACGAGACCGACCGGGACGTCCGCGGCGTGCTGCGGGAGCCGGACGGCGCACTGGTGCTCCCCGGCAACTTCCCCCTGCACGACCTGCCCGACGTGGGCGTGCGGCTGACCTTCCCGCTGACCCAGGAATACACCACGGTGGCCGGGCTGGTGCTGGCCGGCCTCGGCCGGCTGCCCAGTGGACCCGGTGAGACGGTGCGGCTGCCCGGGCTGACCGTGGAGGTGGTCGAGGTGGCCGACCGGGCGGTGCGCCGGGTGCGGTTGCGGGGCCCCGCGACCGGCTCCGGGGCCGACTGACCGGGCGGAACCCGGACGGGGGAAACCACGGCGAACCGGACGAACTGGCACCGGTTCGGCCGTACGGTGCGGAGCGTGAGGGACCGAAATCTGCGCACATTCCTCGCGGTGCTCGCCGGAGTGGCGGTGATCTACTTCGGGGTCACCGGCCACCGCAGCGGCGGCGGCGAGGGCGGTATCTCGGGTGGTCTGGTCCTGCTCGCCGTGGCTGCCTCGCTGCTGGTCTGGTACCTGACCAGGCCGGGTCCGGCCAAGTGACGCTCAGCGGCCGGCTGCCGTGCGGCTGACCTCGCCGGCCGATTCCTGGCCGAGCGCCACCCGGACCAGCGCCGAGGCGAGCCGCCCGAAGTCGGCCTCGCCGACCAGCCCGGCCAGCCGGCCCGGATTCGCCGGCAGGCCGAGCCGCTTCGCGCCGGCGAGGGTCCGCCGGTCGGCGTACGGGCGCAGGTCCGGCCAGACCGCCTGCGCCTCGCGCAGGAAGATGTCCGCCCCGGTCGGGCCGATGCCGGGAAACTCGATCAGCAGCCGACGCAGCGCGTCCCGGTCGCCGTCGGCCTCCCGGTGCATCCGGCGCAGGTCCCCGTGCCACCGGTCCAGGCAGAGCCGGGCACCCCTGCCGAGCATGGTGGCGGTGCGTTCGTCGTATCGGCGGTAGTGCCCCCGCCCGAGCGCGTCCACCCGGTCCTGCCAGGTCGCCGCCTCCATCGCCTGAGGGGTGCGATAACCGGCGGCGAAGAGTTCCCGCGCGGCCGCCATCGCCACCGAGGCCCGGATCCGGGTGCTCAACAGTGTGGTGAGCACCAGCAGCTGGTAGAGCGGTCCCGGCCGGTCGGCGAGCGCGATCCCCGCCTCCTCCGCGTACGTGCGGGCCTGCCGGTCCAGCAGCACCCGCGCCACGTTCCGATCGTCTGGCATCCCGTCCGGGTACCCGCACCGGCGAGAGGCAGACGCCCGCGCCGGACCCGGAATGCGGCTGGTCGGCGCGGGTACCCCGGTCATGTGCGCGGCCCACGTCGCGCGCACCCACCGGAAGGAGAGACCCGTGGTCAATCCGCAGCAGCCGGAGTTGCGCCGCAACAACCGAGGCACCACCAGCCAGGACAGCAAGGTTCCCGGCGCCGCGGGAGCCCCGCGGAACCGTGGCTCCTCCAACGCGGACGTCGGGCGACCGGTTCCGAAGGGCCAGGTGTCGCCGCACGGCCCGGCCGACAAGCAGGTGGCCGACGACGAGAGCGGCCAGCGGGGCTAACGGCCCCGCCGCGACGGCGGCCGCAGCCTCCGCCAGGTGGCTGCGGCCGCCATTCCGTACGCCAGATGCGGCACGATGTCGGACAGCCAGTCCTTGGGCCGCCAGGTCCGGGGATCGCTCACGCCGAGGGCGGCGATCGACCCGTCGGTGGTCGCCATCACCCCGCCGCCGAGCACTCCCGCGGCGACCGGCAGCGGGATGCGGCGACGGGCGGCAAGTAACCCGAACACGGCACCGGCGGCGATGCCGGTGCCGTAGCCGAGCACCGCCCCGAGCCCGGAGCGGCGGTTGGTCGCCTTCTCCTCGGGCCCGAGGTCGAGGTGCGCGGCGTGGGCCATGCGGCCGGCGGTCTCGTCCGGGGTGCTGCTCGCCGGGCGGGCCCGGACCACCATGTCCAGGAAACTGACGACGTTCAACGCGGCGGTGCCGACGGCGCCCGCGATGGCGCCGTCGACCACGGGTGCCGCCCTCACTTCGGGTCGCCCGGTTCGCGCTCACCCTTGGGGCCGAACGTCCGTTCCCCCCGGACGATGCCCCGCTGGCCGCGGTCGTCCTGGAGGATCCGATTCGCCACCTGGTTCGCCTCCTGGTCGGCGGCCCGCCCGGAATTCTCGATCAGATCGCGCAGCCGCGCCCGCTCCTTGTCGTACGCGTTGCTGCCCGGCCGTGGTCCTGGCATCGCTGCCTCCTCCGGTGTGGGTACCCGCACCGTCTACCCACCCACGGCGGCACCAACCGTTCAGCCGGGGGAGCGGACCACCGCCACCGGGCAGTCGGCGTGGTGCAGCACGCCCTGGCTCACCGAGCCCAGCAGCAGCCCGCTCAGCTCGCCGCGGCCCTGCCCGCCGACGACCATCAGTTGGGCGTCGCGGGCGGCGTCGGTGAGCACGGCGACCGGTCGGCCGTGCACCGCCTCCCGGCTCACCGGCACCTCCGGGTAACGCTCGGCCAGCGGGGCGAGCGACCGGGCCAGGACCTGGTCCTCCGCGTCGTGCAGCCGGTCCTCCTGGTAGACCAGCGGCTGCATGTCGCCGGGGCCGGTGGAGACGGGATGGGTGTAGGCGAGCACGGCCCGCAGCGGAGCCCCGCGCAGCGCCGCCTCCTCGGCGGCGAAGTCGACCGCGGCCCGGGACGGCGGGGAGCCGTCGACCCCGACCACCACCGGGCCGGCGGCCCGCTCCGCGCCGCGGGCCACCAGCACCGGGCAGTCGGCGTGCGCGGCGACCTGGATGGCCACGGAGCCGACCACCAGGGCAGCGAACCCGCCGAGGCCGCGGTCGCCTAGGACGATCATCGCGGCGGTGGGGGACTCGCCGAGCAGCACCGCCGCCGCCTCGCCGTCGATGATCTCGCCGGAGACCCGGACCCCGGGCGCCGCCGTCTCCGCCGCCGCCACGGCCGCGGCGACGAGCTGTTCCGCCTGGTGGCGCAGGCCGCCCCCGGGTGGCGCCCCGGCGGGCGGGTTGACCGGTACGCGCAACAGCGGCCAGATGAACCCGTGCACCACCCGCAGCGGCCGGTGCCGCCGGGCGGCCTCGGCCGCCGCCAGCCGGACGGCCCGCAGCGCCGGTTCCGAGCCGTCGACGCCGACCACCACCGCCGCGCCGTTCGCCGAGTTCACCGTTGCACCTCCTGGCCGCCGGACGCCCGCGGCCAGTATCGCGGCCGGCCGTGCGTCGTCGGGGCCATACCGCCGGAGCCGGCCCGTGGGTACGCTGTCGACCACCGCCCGAGGAAGGGAGCCTCGTCGATGGCCGAGCCCGACCAGCCGAGCACCGCCCGTATGATCGACTTTTGGCTCGGCGGCGAGCACCACTTCCCGGTGGACGTGGCCGCGGCCCGCGCCTTCGAGGGCGCGTACGGGCCCTGTGCGGCGATCTTCCGCTCGCTGCGGGGCTTCCTCGGCCGGGCGGTCGGGTCGATCGCCGGCGCCGGGGTGGACGGTTTCCTGGTCTTCGGTGCCGGCGTGCCGACCCGGGGCAACGTGCACGAGGTCGCCCCGGACGCCACCGTGCTCTACACCGACGTCGACCCGGTGACCATCCGGCTGGGCCAGCGCCTGCTGGCCGGCAGCGACCGCGCCGGGTACGGCTTCGGCGACGCCACCGACATCGGCACCATCGACCCGGCCCAGCTGCACCGCTTCGTACCGGGGTGGGGGCGCAGGCCGGTCGGGGTGGTCTTCCTCGGGCTGGCCGCGTTCCTGGACGACGCCACGCTGGCTCGCACCCTCGACGAGCTGTACGAGGTGGCCGCGCCGGGCAGTTTCCTGGCGATCGACTTCGACAGCGAGGAGCTGTCCGGACATCCGGAGGCGCTGGCGATGATGGGGCCGGCGTTCCGGATGCGATCGCCGGCCGCGTTCGCGCCACTGCTCGGCCGCTGGCAGCCCACGGTGGACGGCATCGTCCCGGTCGCGGAGTGGCGTCCGGCGGGTGAGCCCGACCCGGTGCCTGACGCCTTCTACGGCGCGGTCGCCACCAGGGCCGCGGCCTGACCGCGGCCCGTTCCGGCCTCCTGGCACGTCCCGGACCCGCCACCGTCGCCCGCCGGCGAACCGGCGGGAGCCGGGGCGGCCGGCGGCTGGGCGCCCTCCGTATGATGCTTGCTCCGTAGCAATAGTCGCCTTCGGAGGATGAGCATGCCGGATGGGCCCGGACAGGTGTCGCGTGCCCTGCGCGCGGCGTCGCCCGACCAGTTGGCGGAGGCCGCCGACCGGGCGGTCCGCCTGGCGCTGGACGCGTCGCGGACCGAGGTGTTCATCGCCGACTACCGGTCCAGCGGGCTCTGGCCGGTGCTCGACCCGAACCTGCCCGACGGCGGCTTCCTCGCCTGTCAGGGCGTGGCGCAGCGCTGCTTCAGCAGTCAGCAGCCGGTGCTGGACGCTGGTGAGGACGGTCGCTGCCGGGTCTACCTGCCCCTGTCGCTGTGGGGTGAGCGGCTCGGGGTGCTGATGCTGGAGCTGCCGGTGCATCCGGATGCGGCGACCCTGGAGGTGGCCCGGGACGTGGCGGGCGAGTTGGCGGTGGCGCTGCGGGCCGCGGACCGGGCGACCGACCGCTACCGGCGGGCCCGTCGGCGGGAGCGGCTCAGCATGGCGGCGGAGATGCAGTGGGACCTGCTGCCCGGGCGCAGCGTCACGCACGGCGACTTCGTGCTGGCCGGGCAGCTCGAACCGGCGTACACCGTGGGCGGCGACCACTTCGACTGGTCGGTCGACGGCGACCGGCTGACGGTCACCGTGCTCAACGGCGCCGGCAGCGGCCTGGCCGCGTCGCTGCTGACCGCGGTGACCGTCAACGCGATGCGCAACGCCCGGCGCTCGGGCGGAAGCCTGGTGGAGCAGGCCGAGCTGGCCTCGGACACCATCTTTTACCAGCACCGGGGGAGCCGGCACGTGGCCACGCTGCTGCTGCAGCTCGACACCCGGCGGGGCCTGGTCCGGGCGGTCGACGCCGGTTCGCCGCACGTGCTGCGGCTGCGTGGCGGCACGGTCGCCCGGGTCCCGTTGGAGCAGCAGTTGCCGCTGGGCATGTTCGCCGAGACCCGGTACGAGGTGCAGGAGTTCACCGTGGAGCCGGGGGACCGGCTCTTCGTGGTCAGCGACGGGGTGTACGCGGCGCAGCCGGACGGGCGGGAGCCGTACGGGGAGCGGGGCATGGCGCGATCGATGCGGTCCACTCGGTTGCAGCCAGCGGCCGAAGCAGTTGGTACGGTGATGCGCGAACTGCACGCGTACCACGCCGACGCGGATCTCCGTGACGACGCGGTGGTCGTCTGCCTGGACTGGCGCGGTTCCAGCCCTCCGGACGACGCCGGCGGGCAGTGACCAGACCGGCGGGCGAACACATCGCAGGGGACATCGGGTGGAGCGATCTCCGAATCTTGCCGCAGCCATCGACGCGGCTGCCGAGGCGCTCATCGGTGTGCTCGACTCCGCCACCTCCCGGCACGCGCTGAGCGTCTCGCCGACCCAGCTCCGGGTGCTGTCGTTGATCATGGCCCATCCGGACACCAACGTGAACCGGCTGGCCGAGCTGCTGGATGTCGTGCCCTCCTCGGCCAGCCGGCTCTGTGACCGGCTGGAGGCGGTCGGCCTGGTGCGCCGGGCGGCCGATCCGCGCGACCGGCGCGAGGTGCGGTTGGTCCCCACCGGCGCGGCCGAGACCCTGTTGCGGGACCTGAAGGCGCGCCGCCACCAGGCGGTCCAGGCGGTGCTGGACCGGATGCCCAACCGGGTCCAGCACGAGCTGTTGCTGGCCCTGCTCGCGTTCAGCCAGGCGGCGTCGCTGGGCGCCCAGCAGACCGGCCCCGACTCCACGGCCCGCACGGCCTGACCTCGGCGGCCCTGCCCACGCGGTTTCTGCGTTCCCACTAGCGTCCTAGGACGCCTCAGAGGTGGTATACCACCACACGTAACGCAGACACGCGAATCGCCAACGGAAAGCAGCCCCCGGAGCACGCCGAAGCGGCCCGATATAGTGGCAGCGCAAAACTGGCCGGTTCACGATCGACACGAGCGTGGGCGGCATCGGGGAGGTCCCAGCCCGGGATCGCAGAGGGCGCCGGCGCTGACCGGCCGGCAACGCGCACGTCCTGGAGGAGCGGCCGATCGTGGTCGGTCGCCGGGCCGTGCTGCGAAGGGAGGGTTCGGTGTCGCGTCGGCCGGCTCCATCGGAGCATCCGGCTCCCGACGGTGCGGCGGTCGTGGTGGACCGTGTCCTCACCCTGCCGAACGTGATCAGTTTCGTCCGGCTCGTCGGCGTGCCGCTGTTCCTCTACCTCTTCCTGGTGGTCCGGGCCGACGTGGCAGCGATCGTGGTGCTGGCGATCGGCGGGACCAGCGACTGGGTGGACGGCTGGATCGCCCGCCGGTTGCACCAGGTCAGCCGGCTGGGGGAGCTGCTCGACCCGCTCGCCGACCGGCTCTACATCCTGGCCACGCTGCTGGCGTTCACCGCACGCGAGGTGGTGCCGTGGCAGTTCACCGCCGCGCTGCTGGCCCGCGAGCTGCTCCTGCTCGGGTCGCTCGGGGTGCTGCGCCGCTACGGTTACGGCCCACCGCCGGTGCACTACGTCGGCAAGACGGCGACGTTCCTGCTGCTGGCCGCGTTCCCGATCCTGTTGCTGGCCGCCGCCGCGCCGGGCATCGCCACCGCGGCCGAGGCGATCGGTTGGGGCCTGGCCTGGTGGGGTCTGGTGCTCTACTGGGTGGCCGGCGGGATGTACGTGGTGCAGGCCAGCCGCCTGGTCCGGGAGATGCGGGCGCGGCGTGCGGGCGCGGCGGCATGAGCGTGGCACCTCGGGACAAGGCCTGGGACCCGTCCGCGCGGTCGTACGCCCCCGACTTCCTGACAGAGCTGTTCCGTAACCCGCTCGATCCCGGGTACGCCGACGCGGCGGCGGGGCGTCGGGAGGGGCCGCCCTCGCGGCTGCGGCGCCTGCTGGCCCGTCCGGTCAGCCTGGTGGTGCTCGTGGTGATCGGGTTCCTGTTCGCGGTGGCGTACCGGGAGACGATCGCGGAGGAGCCGAGCCGGGCGAAGGCGCGGGCCGGGCTGATCGCCGAGATCAAGCAGCGGGAGGCCGAGACGGACCGGTTGACCGAGCGGGCGGACCAGTTGCGCGAGGAGGTCGGCCGGCAGCGGGACGCGGCGCTGGGCGGTTCGCAGGCGTCCCGGCTGCGGAACCTGGAGGCCGGTACGGGCCTGGGCCGGGTGCGCGGTGACGGTGTGGTGGTGCGGCTGGCCGACGCGCCGGCGGACAAGGACGCGGTGACCGGCGCGGACGCCGGTCCGTCCCACGTGTTGTATTCGGATCTGCAGAAGGTGGCGAACGCGCTGTGGGCGGCGGGCGCGGAGGCGGTCGCGATCAACGGGCAGCGGTTGACGGCGACGTCGACGATCCGTTCGGCCGGTGAGGCGATCCTGGTGGACTACCGGCCGGTGACGAGCCCGTACGAGGTGTCGGCGATCGGGCCGGGGTCGATGCGGGACAAGTTCGACGGCAGCCGGGCAGCGAGTGGGATGCGGTATGTGGCGCGGACCACCGGGTTGTCGTTCGGGGTGAAGGAGGCCGACAACCTCACCCTGCCGGCCGCGCCGCAGCCACGGCTACGCTACGCCGAGCCCTCGGTGAGTCCGAGCCCGTCGCCGTCGGGTTCGGGTGTCGCCGGTTCGACCAGTCCCGGGCCGTCCGGCTCGGCGACGTCTCCAAGCCCCTCTGGAGGTGGCCGATGATCGCGGTGCTGGCGTTGCTCGCCGGTGTGCTGCTCGGGGTGTATCTGGATCCCACGGTGCCCGCGGGGTTGCAGCCGTACCTGCCGATCGCCGTGGTGGCGGCGCTGGACGCGGTGTTCGGCGGCGTGCGGGCGAAGCTGGACCGGATCTTCGACGACAAGCAGTTCGTGGTGTCGTTCATCTCGAACGTGCTGGTGGCGGGTGTGATCGTGTATCTGGGTGACCAGTTGGGGGTGGGCGGGCAGTTGTCCACCGGTGTGGTGGTCGTGCTCGGGGTGCGCATCTTCGGGAACGTGGCGGCGATCCGCCGGCACCTGTTCCGGGCGTAGGTTGTGGTGATGAGCGAGGAGCACCGGGAGACGGGTACGGGGTGGCCGGAGCCGGAGGAGCCGGCGCGGCCGTCGGGCCCGGCGGGTGAGCCGGATCCGCGCCCGGATGCGCCGGATCCGGACGAGTTGAGCCCGTTGGCGCCGCCGGAGCGGGAGGCGGACGGGTCGCCGGCTGAGCCGGAGCCGGAGGGTGTCGCGCCGGAGGGGCCGGCGGCGGCGAAGCGGGTGTCGCGGCGGTTGACGTCGGCGGGCGCGATGATCGCGGTGCTGCTGGCGTTGCTGGGTTTCACGCTGGTGGTGCAGTTGAAGACGACGTCGACGGATCCGACCCTCGCGGCGACGCGGGAGGAGGACCTGGTCCGGATCTCGTCGGATCTGGATTCGCGGGAGCGCCGGCTGCGGCAGGACATCGCGGCGTTGGAGGAGAGCCAGCGGCAGTTGCGCTCGGGTGAGCTGGGCCGGGCGGCGGCGCTGGAGGAGGCGACGCGGCGGGCGGACGAGTTGGGCATCCTGGCGGGTTCGTTGCCGGCGGTGGGGCCGGGTCTGTCGGTGCGGTTCGAGGGCCCGGACAAGGCGGTGTCGTCGACGCGGATCCTGGACGCGGTGCAGGAGTTGCGGGGTGCGGGCGCGGAGGCGATGCAGATCGCCGGGGCGGACGGGACGGCGGTGCGGATCATCGCGTCGACGTATTTCGTGGACGGGCAGAGCGGTGGCCTGGTGGTGGACGGGCGGCGGTTGAGCGCCCCGTACACGATCCTGGTGATCGGTGAGCCGGCGACGATGCGTACGGCGTTGAACATTCCCGGCGGGGTGGTCGCATCGGTGGCTGATGCCGGCGGTAACGTGATCGTCGAGGATCGTGAGGCTGTGGAGGTTTCGCAGTTGCACGCGCCGATCAAGCTGGAACACGCCCGTCCGGTTTCCTGACCGGTCGGGGCCGCGCCGGTCTTCCCCCCGGTGCACCGATGATGAAGGACGCAGCTGGTGATTCCTGAGGATCTGCGGTACACCGCCGAGCATGAGTGGGTGGCGGGTGGTGACGGCGGTGCCGTCCGGGTTGGTATCACGCACTTCGCGCAGGACGCCCTGGGTGACATCGTGTTCGTCCAGTTGCCGGACGAGGGTGTGGTGGTGGCGGCGGGTGAGCCGCTGGGTGAGATCGAGTCGACCAAGAGTGTGTCGGAGATCTACGCCCCGGTGAGTGGCACGGTGACGGCGCGCAACGAGGCGTTGGCCGACACCCCTGAGGTGATCAACACGGATCCGTACGGTGCGGGGTGGTTGGTGGAGATCACTCCGGATGATCCGGCCGTGGTCGAGAGTTTGTTGACCGCTGGTGCGTACCGCGAGCTCACTGAGAGCTGATTGTCGTTGCGGGCGGCGGGGTTGGTTCTCCGCGCGTCCGGTTGCCCTGTATTTCGGCGCTGGCTAGGCTCGCCCAGTCGACCGAAAAGCCGATAGTTGAGCGTTGTGGAATGCGCCTTCCCGGGCACGGGGAGCCAGCCGCCGGGTGTGTGACTGCCCGGCGGCCAGACCCGCCATTACCCCGACGCCGACCGAACAGATCCGTGAGGTGGTCCCCATGACGCGCCCAGACGACGAGTTCCCCCCGCTCGACGTCACTTCGACGCTCAATCTCGGTTCGCTCGACGAAGTGCTGGAGGGTCCGGACACCGATGTGGTGCCGAGCCGGATGTCCGGTTCGTTGCCGCCGGGGATGGCGCTGCTGGTGGTTCGTCGCGGTCCGAATGCGGGTGCCCGGTTCCTGTTGGATCACGATGTGACGACGAGTGGGCGGCATCCGGACAGTGACATTTTCCTCGATGATGTGACGGTGTCGCGGCGGCACGCCGAGTTCCACCGGGATGGTGGCACGTTCACGGTGCGGGACGTGGGCAGTCTGAACGGCACGTACGTGAATCGTGAGCGGGTCGAGGCGGCCACGTTGAGTAATGGTGACGAGGTGCAGATCGGTAAGTTCCGGGTGGTGTTCATCGCCGGTCCGCGTCCGGAGGAGGAGGCCGGCCGGGGGTGAACGGGCCTGCGGCTTCGATGCCTTCCGGGGCGGCGCGTGCGACACCGCTGATGAGTATCGGTGAGGTGTTGGCGCAGTTGCGGGTGGAGTTCCCGGACGTCACGATCTCGAAGTTGCGGTTCCTGGAGGCCGAGGGCCTGGTGGAGCCGCAGCGGACGCCATCGGGGTATCGGAAGTACAGCTGGGACGATGTGGCGCGGTTGCGGTTCGTGTTGACCGCGCAGCGGGACCAGTATCTGCCGTTGCGGGTGATCCGTGACCAGTTGGCGGAGTGGGACGCGTCGGGTGCGGCGCCGGGGCGGCAGCGGCCGGCGTTGGTGGCGGTCGGTCCCGGTGGTGAGGTGCCGGGTCGGGAGGGGGTGGAGTCCGCCGAGTCGTCGGAGGTGCGGCTGGGGCGGGCGGATCTGATCTCCCGTAGTGGTGTCGACGAGTCGACGTTGGCCGAGTTGGAGCGGCTCGGTGTGGTGGTGTCGGATCCGCCGGGTTGGTATGACGGGGATGCGTTGATCATCGCGCGGGCGGTGGCGGGTCTGGCGGCGTACGGGTTGGAGCCGCGGCATCTGCGGGGGTACCGGACGGCGGCGGATCGTGAGGTCGGTCTGTTCGCGCAGTTGGTGGCGCCGTTGGCGCGGCAGAGTGATCCGGCGGCGCGGGCTCGGGCGGCGGAGACGGCGCGGGAGTTGGTGGCGTTGTCGCAGCAGTTGCACGCGGCGTTGGTGCGGGTGGGGCTGCGGTCGACGTTGGGTCGGTGACGTGTGGGGGCCGGGTGTCGTGGGGGCGCCCGGCCTCTGTTGTCCGGTGGCCGTGGAAAGATCTGGCTCGGGAAGCGTGTCGTAGGCTTGCCGGGGTAACCCGTTCCGGCGAGGCGTGGTGCACAGAGCGCATGGGACTCTCGTGTCGCGGTCCGTGTACCGTGCAGGGAAGGGCGCGGTGCGGGCGTAGATGACAACGACACGGAGGCGGCGGTGCGCGAGCTGAGCGTGGTCGGAGTTCGGGTGGAGCTGCCCAGCAACCAGCCGATCGTCCTGCTGCGGGAGGTCGAGGGGGACCGCTATCTGCCGATCTGGATCGGCGCGGTCGAGGCGACGGCGATCGCCTACGAGCAGCAGGGGGTCAAGCCGGCGCGGCCGTTGACGCATGATCTGTTGCGGGACGTGTTGGCGGCGTTGCAGGCGCCGTTGCGGGCGGTGGAGATCACCGAGTTGAGGGAGAACGTCTTCTACGCCGATCTGTTGATCGGTGACGGGGTGCGGGTGTCGGCGCGGCCGAGTGACTCCATCGCGTTGGCGTTGCGGGTGGGGGCTCCGATTCGTTGTGCGGAGCAGGTCCTCAGCGAGGCGGGGATCGTGATCCCGGACGAGCAGGAGGACGAGGTGGAGAAGTTCCGGGAGTTCCTGGAGCAGGTGCGGCCGGAGGATTTCGCGGGCTGATCGGTGGCCGGCCGGTTGTGGTCGGTGTGGCGCGGTGGCCGGTGTCACGGTGCGTGACGCCGGCTCGCTGTGAGTGATCTTCCTGGTGGTTGCGCGGCGTGTCGCGGTGTTTCCTGCGTGGTAACTCCTGTGGGCCGCTATAGGGTTGCGGTGTCGAGGGGTGCACCACGCCGGGGCCGGTGTGGTCGCCGCACGGGCGGGGAGGTTGTCCGGATGCACGAGCCGCGAGATCCTGATCCGGGTACGGAGCAGCAGGCGGGTGTGGCCGCGCCGGGCGGTGACGGCGAGGTGGGCTACCGGGGTGTGACGGCGTGTCACGCGGTGGGCATCAGTTACCGGCAGTTGGACTACTGGGCGCGTACGGGCCTGGTGGTGCCGAGCGTGCGGGACGCGTCGGGCTCGGGGACGTCCCGGTTGTATTCCTTCCGCGACCTGGTGGTGTTGAAGGTCGTGAAGCGGTTGTTGGACGCCGGGGTGTCGTTGCAGAACATCCGGAAGGCGATTGAGGCGTTGCGGTCGCGTGGGGTGGAGGATCTGGCGGGCATCACGTTGATCTCCGACGGGACGACGGTGTACGAGTGCCGGTCGCCGGAGGAGGTGGTCGACCTGTTGCAGGGCGGCCAGGGGGTGTTCGGCATCGCGATCGGTGGTGCGTTCAAGGAGATCCAGGGTTCGTTGTCGCTGCTGCCGGCGGAGCCGGCGGATTCGTCGGGTCGTGTTGGTGAGCAGCCGGTGGCGGCGCCGTCGGAGCCGGTGGGTGACGAGTTGGCGGCGCGGCGGGCGCGGCGGCAGGCGGGCTGATCGGGCGGCCCCGGTCTGGCCGGGGGCTTGGTGTGGGATCGCGTCGTGGCTGTGGCCCGGCGCGATCTTCTGTTTGGTGACGCTGCGTGTCGGGGCGGGGGGAAGGTGGTCCCGTTGGTCCGGTGGGCGGGACTGGGGCCGGCCCCGCGGGTCGCCGCGCCGGGTGCCCGTCCATGGCGGTCCCGGCCGGTTGCCTGGTCGGGCGTGCGGGCGGTGAGTGGGCCGGTCCAGGGTGGACGGTGTCACGTGGACAGGTCGCCGGTCGGTGACGGGCTGTCGGTGTCCGGCGTGTGTGGCGGTGAACGGTCCGTCCGGACGATGACGACGCTGGCCGGTCGGCGGTTGTCAAAAATCTGATAGGCCGGACGTGCCTTTGTCCGGTCGGCACGCTAAGGTCCCACACGGTCGCGCTGGCACTGACGTCACGGCACCTCCCGCCAGCCGACCGGTTGCCCCTCCGCGCCGAACGGCGCGGCCTTTCACCCTGGGAAGGAACGACCGTGACGGTTATTGAAGAGACCGCGCCGTCCCACTACGAGCGGATTGGCGGTGCCAGTTCGGTCAAGGCGGCGGTGGCGCTGTTCTACGACAAGGTGCTCGCCGACCCGGAGCTGGCCGGCTACTTCACCGAGCTGAACATGGCCGAGCAGCGGCGGCACCTGGCGTTGATGCTGACCGTGGTGCTCGGCGGGCCGAACGAGTACGACGGCCGTGAGCTGGCCGAGGCGCACCAGCCGTTGAACATCCCGGTGGCGCACTACGTGAAGGTCGGTGAGCACCTGACGGCGACGCTGACGGAGCTGGGTGTGCCCGGGGACACCATCGGTTACGTGCAGGTCGTCCTGGAGAAGGTGCAGGACCAGGTGGTGGCCCAGGGACGCGGAACGGGCGTCTGAGTGGATGCGGCACGGCTGAAGCAGAGCTGGTCCGAGGTCGCCTCGCACGGCGACCAGGTGGCGCTCTACTTCTATTCCATGTTGTTCCTGGCTCACCCGGACACCCGGCAGATGTTCCCCACGAACATGGCGGGGCAGCGGGATCGGCTGGTGACCGCGTTGGGGCACATCGTGTCCAACGTGGACCAGGTCGACAGCCTGGTCGGGTTCCTGCAGGACCTCGGTGCCGACCACCGTAAGTTCGCGGTGCGCCCGGAGCACTATCCGGCGGTCGGTGAGGCGCTGCTGGCGACGTTGCAGCATTTCCTCGGCGAGGCGTGGACCGATGAGCTGGCGCAGGACTGGACGGCCGCGTACGGGCTGGTGTCGCAGGTGATGATCGACGCGGCGCAGGCGGCCGAGGCGGTGAACCCGCCGTGGTGGGTGGCCGAGATCCTCGGGCACGAGCGGCGGTCGTTCGACGTGGCGGTGCTGACGCTGCGCCCGCAGTATCTGCTGCCGTTCACGCCGGGTCAGTCGATCGGGGTGTCCCATCCGGCGGCGCGGGCGTGGCGGTACTACTCGCCGGCGAACGCGCCCCGCGCGGACGGCACGCTGGAGTTGCACGTGCGCGCGGCGCCGGGCGGCACGGTGTCGTCGCGGCTCGTCTACGGGTGCGCGGTGGGTGACCAGATCCACCTGGCCGCCCCGCTGGGGGACCGGTTGACGCTGCGGCCGTCCGGGGCGTCCGATCTGCTGCTGTTGGGCAGCGGCACCGGCTGGGCCCCGCTGAAGTCGCTGGTGGAGCAGGTCGCGGTGGAGGGTTCGCGCCGCCGGGTCGACCTGTACGTGGGGGCCCGCTCGCCGGCCGAGTTCTACGACAACGAGGCGATCGAGAAGCTGGCGGCGTCGTATCCGTGGTTGGCGGTCACCTACGTGGTGGGGCGGGACCTGCAGCGGCCGGGGGAGTTCGCGCACGTGGTGGACCGGGCGCTGACCGACGGGGACTGGCGGTCCCGGCACGTCTACATCTGCGGCTCGGATGAGATGGTCAGTCATTCGGTGACGACGTTGAGCCGGGCGGGTTACCACCAGGGTCAGCTGCACCATGAGGGTTTCGGCAAGCACTGGTACGGGCCGACGTGGCGGACCGCGGCCGCCCCTGACGATTCCGGAGGTGTCCGGTGAGCGCGAGGAGTGAGCTCGCGAATCCTGCAGGCGAAGGGGGTGTCCGGTGAGCGCAGCCCCGATCAGCAGGTACGACGGGGGTCAGGTCTCCAGCGTGCAGGTCCGGTTGACCTCGGACCGGGTGCGCCGGTGGGAGTTCGGCGGGGCTTCGTTCACCCGCCGTGGGTACGACCCGGCGGACGTGGACCGGTTCCGGATGCAGGTGGCCGACGAGCTGGATGTGCTGGCGACGCAGGTGGCGAACCTGCGGGCGGAGAACGAGCGGCTCAACGACCACCTGGAGCTGCACCGGCACGGGGTGATCCCGAGCACGGGGGCGGCGGCGAAGCTGCCCGCGGCGAAGGAGGTCAACCTGCTGTCGGCGGCGCAGCGGGAGGCCGAGCAGATCATCGCTCAGGCGCACGACTACGCGCAGCGGGTGGCCGAGTACGCGCGGATGCAGTACGAGAGCTACATGCGGGCGGCGGTGGAGGAGGCGAAGCAGGAAGCCGAGCGGGCGGTGGCGGACTACCGCAGCAGCGCCGGCGCGAACTTCGAGGACTCCGTGGCGGCGCGGGAGGCGTTGCGGATCTTCGGCGAGATGATGATCTCGCACATGCAGGCGGCGGCCCGGCACCTCGACAACGGCAGCGAGCAGTTGTCGCGGACCATGGAGCGGATCGCCGCGGAGGTCACCGGCGGGGCGCCGCCGGCCGCGGCCGCGCGGGTCGGCGGTGGCGCGGCGACCGGCGCCGCGCCGGTGGGCGGCGGCCGGGTGCGGGTGGCGTTGCCGCCCCGCCACCAGCAGCGCTGAACCGCGGGTCGGCCCGCCACGACGGTGGGCCGACCCGCCGCGACCCGCTCGCGTTCCGCGCCGGACCGGGTCGCGGCGGCGCGCTAACGGGCGGCGGCGCGGACCGCGTCGGCGATCGGTGTCTCCCCGCCGACGAGTTCGAGGGTGAGGCCGGCGGTGGCCGGCTCGTACAGCAGCGCGAGCACGACGCGGGCCACGTCGGCGCGGGTGACCTCACCAGGGTCGACGTGCGGGGCGAGGGTGATCCGGCCGACGGGCTCGTCGTCGGTGAGCCGCCCGGGCCGCACCACGGTCACCTCGAGGTCCCGCGCGAGCACCTCCTCCTCGGCGGCCTTCTTCGCCCGCAGGTACGCCACCCACACCTCGTCACTGCCGGGCGCGGGCGGCCGGTCCACGCCGATGGACGAGACCAGCAGGTAGCGGCGGACGCCGGCGCGCTGGGCGGCGTCGGCGAGCAGCACCGCGGCGGCCCGGTCGACGGTGTCCTTGCGGGCGGCGCCGCTGCCCGGGCCCGCGCCGGCGGCGAAGACCACCGCGTCCGCGCCGGCGAGGTGGGCGGCGACGGTGTCGACGTCGGTGTGTTCCAGATCGGCGACGACCGGTTCGGCGCCGGCGGCGCGCAGCGCGGCGGCATGGTCGGGGTTGCGGATCAGCCCCACCGCGGTGTCGCCGCGCCCGGCGAGTTCCCGTTCCAGCAGCTTGGCGATCTTGCCGTGGCCTCCGGCGATGACGACGCGCATACGCCCCAACCTAGTCTCCGCCTGGTGCGCCCGCCGGGCGAGCCGCAACCCCCGCCGCTCCGGCGCGCGGCCCGGTCGGGTGAGGGCGGTCACCCGGTGGGAGCGGGGGCGACAGTTGAGGCAGCATGGACGGGTGACGGAGATCGACGCGTTGGCGCGGCTGGTCGGCGGCGGGGGCGTGGTGGTGCTCAGCGGGGCCGGGTTGTCCACCGAGTCGGGCATCCCGGACTACCGGGGGCCCAGCGGCGCCGCCCGCCGGCACACCCCGATGACCTACCAGGCGTTCACACGGGAGGCGGACGCGCGGCGGCGCTACTGGGCGCGCAGCCACCTGGGGTGGCGGCTGATCGCCCGGGCCGCCCCGAACGCCGGGCACCGGGCGGTGGCGCGGCTGCAGCAGGCGGGCCTGGTCGGCGGGCTCATCACGCAGAACGTCGACGGGTTGCACACCGCCGCCGGCAGCCGCGGGGTGATCGAGCTGCACGGCCGGCTCGACGAGGTGATCTGCCTGGACTGCGGCAACCTGACCTCCCGGGAGGAGCTGGACCGGCGGCTGCGGGAGGCCAACCCGGGTTTCGCCGCGCACGTCGCCCACGTCAACCCCGACGGTGACGTCGACCTGCCCGACGAGGCGGTGGCCGGGTTCCGCACCGTCGACTGCGGCATCTGCGGCACCGGCATGCTGAAACCGGACGTGGTGTTCTTCGGCGAGACGGTGCCCGCGCCCCGGGTGGCCGACTGTTTCGCCCTGGTCGAACGGGCCCGGGCGCTGCTGGTACTCGGTTCGTCGTTGACGGTCATGTCGGGGCGGCGGTTCGTGATCCGGGCGGCGAAGCTCGGCATTCCGGTGGCCGTGGTCAACCAGGGGCCGACGCGCGGCGACGGGCACGCCACGGTGCGGGTGGACGCGCCGTTGGGTGCGGTGCTGCCCACCCTGGCCGACCGGATCACCGGGCCCGACGCGGCCGCCGCGTCCCGGGCCGCCGGGGAGCCGGCCGCCGTGTAGGGCGCCCCCGACGGGGCCGGACATGAGCCGGAAACCCGGTCGCTGGTAGCGTTGACCATGCCGGTACCACCCACGCGGGAGAGACCGCCCGGAAACCACCCGGACGGCGCCGAAGGGGCAGATTCCTCCCCGGAACCTCTCAGGCAAAAGGACCGCGTGGGCAGGCACTGTGGAGCGCGTCAGCGCGACTCAGGGGGAGGCCGACCCGTCGACCTCGCCCCGACAAGGAGCGCCGCGCATGACCGCAGAGCAGTTCGCCGACCGGCACATCGGCCCTGACCCCGGCGACGAGCGCCGGATGCTGGAGACCGTCGGCTACAGCTCCATCGACGAGCTGATGGACGCGGCGATCCCCGAGGTGATCCGCTGGCACGGCACCCTGGACCTGCCGGCGCCGGCCAGTGAGCGGGAGGCCATCGCCGAGCTGCGCGCCCTGGCCGCCCGGAACACCGTCGCCGTGTCGATGATCGGGCTGGGCTACCACGGCACCCACACCCCGGCGGTGATCCGCCGCAACGTGCTGGAGAACCCGGCCTGGTACACGGCGTACACGCCGTACCAGCCGGAGATCAGCCAGGGCCGGCTGGAGGCGCTGCTGAACTTCCAGACGATGGTCACCGACCTGACCGGGTTGGCCACCGCGAACGCGTCGATGCTCGACGAGGGCACCGCCGCGGCGGAGGCGATGACCCTCGCCCGCCGTGCGGCCAAGAGCAAGAGCCCGGTGTACGTGGTGGACGCCGACACGCTGCCGCAGACCATCGCGGTGATCATCAGCCGGGCCGAGCCGCTCGGCATCGAGGTGCGGGTGCTCGACGTCGAGCGCGACGAGCTGCCCGGTGAGTTCTTCGGCCTGCACCTGCAGTACCCGGGCGTGTCCGGGGCGGTCCGCGACCACGCCGGTCTGGTCGAGGCCGCGCACCAGGTCGGGGCGCTGGTCACCGTCGCCGCGGACCTGCTGGCGTTGACGCTGCTGCGCGCGCCGGGTGAGATCGGCGCCGACATCGCCGCCGGCACCACCCAGCGGTTCGGGGTGCCGATGGGCTTCGGTGGGCCGCACGCCGGCTACCTGGCGGTGCGGGCGGGCCTGGAGCGGATGCTGCCCGGCCGCCTGGTGGGGGTGTCGAAGGACGCCGACGGCAACCGGGCGTACCGGCTGGCGTTGCAGACCCGGGAGCAGCACATCCGGCGGGAGAAGGCGACCAGCAACATCTGCACCGCGCAGGTGCTGCTGGCGGTGATGGCCGGCATGTACGCGGTCTACCACGGCCCGGACGGGTTGCGGGCGATCGCCCGGCGTACCCATGAGATGGCGGCGCGGCTCGCGGCCGGGCTGCGCGCCGGCGGGGTGCAGGTCGCGGACGTGGCGTTCTTCGACACGGTCACCGTGACGGTGCCGGGGCGGGCGGCCGAGGTGGTGGCCGCGGCGGCCGAGCGGAACGTGAACCTGCGGCTGGTCGACGCCGACCGGGTGGGGATCTCCTGCGACGAGACGACCACGCGGGCGCACCTGGCGGCCGTGTGGGCGGCGTTCGGGGTCGACGGGGTCGACGGCGACGTGGACGCGGCGCTGCCGTCGGGGCTGGCCCGTACGTCGGACTTCCTCACCCACCCGGTGTTCCGCAGCCACCACTCCGAGACGGCGATGCTGCGCTACCTGCGGCGGCTGGCCGACTTCGATTACGCCCTGGATCGGGGCATGATCCCGCTGGGGTCGTGCACGATGAAGCTGAACGCCACCACCGAGATGGAGGCGATCACCTGGCCGGAGTTCGCCCACCTGCACCCGTTCGCGCCGGTGGAGCAGACGGCCGGGTACCGGGAGCTGATCGGCCAGCTGGAGGGCTGGCTGGCGGAGGTGACCGGGTACGACGCGGTCAGCGTGCAGCCCAACGCCGGCTCGCAGGGGGAGCTGGCGGGCCTGCTGGCGATCCGGGCGTACCACCGGCAGCGCGGGCAGGGGCACCGGGACGTGTGCCTGATCCCGTCGTCGGCGCACGGCACCAACGCGGCGTCGGCGGTGATGGCCGGGATGCGGGTGGTCGTGGTGGCCTGCGACGAGAACGGCAACGTCGACCTGGTCGACCTCGACGCGAAGATCGACAAGCATCGGGACGCGCTCGCCGCGATCATGGTGACGTACCCGTCGACGCACGGGGTGTACGAGACGGGCATCGCGCAGCTGTGCGCGAAGGTGCACGACGCCGGCGGTCAGGTGTACGTCGACGGGGCGAACCTCAACGCGTTGGTCGGGTTCGCCAAGCCGGGCCGGTTCGGGGCGGACGTGTCGCACCTGAACCTGCACAAGACGTTCTGCATCCCGCACGGCGGTGGTGGGCCGGGGGTGGGGCCGGTGGCGGTGCGGGCGCACCTGGCGCCGTTCCTGCCCGGTGACCCGGCCGAGGCGGTGCGGGAAGGCCGGCCGGCGATCTCGGCGGCCCGGTACGGGTCGGCGGGGATCCTGCCGATCCCGTGGGCGTACCTGCGGATGATGGGCGCCGAGGGGCTGACCCGGGCGACCGGGGTGGCGGTGCTCGCCGCGAACTACGTGGCGGCGCGGCTGCGGAACCACTTCCCGGTGCTGTATGCCGGCAACAAGGGCCTGGTGGCGCACGAGTGCATCCTGGACCTGCGGCCGCTGACCAAGGCGACCGGGGTGAGCGTGGACGACGTGGCGAAGCGGCTGATCGACTATGGGTTCCACGCGCCGACGATGTCGTTCCCGGTGGCGGGGACGCTGATGGTGGAGCCGACCGAGAGTGAGGACCTGGCCGAGCTGGACCGGTTCTGCGAGGCGATGATCGCGATCCGGGCGGAGATCGACAAGGTTGCCTCGGGTGAGTGGCCGGGCGGGGACAATCCGCTGTCCAACGCCCCGCACACCGCGGCGATGGTGTCGGCCGACGAGTGGCCGCACCCGTACCCGCGGTCGGTGGGGGCGTACCCGGCTGCGGACCGCGCGGGGAAGTACTGGCCGCCGGTGCGGCGGATCGACGGCGCGTACGGCGACCGGAACCTGGTCTGCTCGTGCCCGTCACCGGAGGCGTTCGAGGACTGACGTGCAGGCGCCGGGGCGGTGCGGTTCGCCGCCCCGGCCGGCGTTGGCGCCTATGCTCCTGACGGAGCGTGATCTGTCAGGCGACGAGGGCGTGTCGGGCGGGGCCGCGGTGCGGGGCGATGGTGCTGCCGTCGGGGAGCAGTTCGCCGGTGTCCTCGAAGACGATGACGCCGTTGCAGAGCAGGCTCCAGCCCTGCTCACGGAAGCAGGCGATGACGCGGGCGGCTGCGCGGTCGGTCGCCTCAGCGGAGGGGCAGGTCGGTTGGTGCTGACACATCGGGTTCTCCGGACTGTGGGGGCGCTGTGTCATGGTTCACATGACCAGTGACGCACAGTACCAAGCGGAAGCGCGCGCTATCGAGCAGGCTTCCGCCTTGTTCACCGGAAATCGGCTGAACGTATGAGTGGAAACAAGCCGTACGGTGTGGGAGCGCTCCCACCGGGCGTGGTGGACGTGCCGGGCGTAGTCGACGTGCCCGGCGTACCCGACGGTTGCCGGGGCCGGCTCGTGGAACGGGCCCGCCTGCAGTGGCACACCACCGACGGCGGCGACCCGGCCGCGCTGGCGCAGGAGTTCCTCGCCGCCCACGGGATCGCCCTGCACGACCTGGCCCGCCCCGGCGGGCACGACCCGTCCGGGGTGTGCGGCGCGGCCCTGCACCTGTCCGCCGCCGCCGGGGCCCTGACCGCCGGCGGCCCGCCGGGCGCGCCCAGCCCCGTGCCGGCGCTGCCGGACCTGGTGGTGGTCGTCTACGGGCACGCCGATCGGCCGCCCGCCCGCGCCGGCCGCCCAGCCGGTGAGCGCTGGCGGCTGGGGGACTGGCGGGACAGCTGGACGCCCCGCGCGCACGCCGACGCCGTCGCGCAGGTGCGCGCCGCCATCGGCCGCGGCGACGTCTACCAGGTCAACGTGGTCGGCCACGCCGCCGCCCCGTACGTCGGGGACCCGCTGCCCGCCCTGGCCCGGCTGGCCGCCCTGCCCGGCGCCCGCTACGGCGGCACCCTGTCCGGGCCCGGCTGGGCGATCGGCTGCGCCTCCCCGGAGACGCTGGTCGCCCTCGAGGGTGGCCGGCTGGTCACCCGGCCGATCAAGGGCACCCGCCCGGCCACCCCCGCCGGACGCCGCGAGCTGCTCGCCTCCGCGAAGGAACGCGCCGAGCACGTGATGATCGTCGACCTGGAACGCAACGACCTGGCCCGGGTGGCCCGCACCGGCTCGGTGCGGGTCGACGAGCTGTTCGCCGTACGCCGGTGGTGTGACCTGTGGCAGGCGGAGTCGACGGTGTCGGCGGCGCCCGCCGACGGGCTGGGCCTGGCCGACCTGCTGCGCGCGGTGTGCCCCGGCGGGTCGGTGACCGGCGCCCCGAAACTCGCCGCGCTGGAGCGGATCGCGGCCCTGGAACCGGTCGGGCGGGGCGCCAGCATGGGCGCGCTCGGCTGGGTCGGGCCCGGCCGGCTCGACCTGGGGCTGACCATCCGTACCGCCGCGGCCGACGCCGACCGGTTGCACCTGTGGGCCGGCGGCGGCATCACCTGGGGCAGCGACCCGGCGGCCGAGGTCGCCGAGGCGGCGGCCAAGGCCGCCCCGGTGCGCGCGCTGCTCGCCGCCGGCTGACGCACCGCGCCCGGCCGGTTGGCGCCGCACCGGGGCGCCGGGGCCGGCTGCTCGTCGTCGCCGGCTGGCGGGCGGTGGGCCGTGCTCCGGGGTGTCCACCGCGGCGAACTGCCAGCTCGGACCGACCGGGGTGCGGGTCGGTCAGGCGCGGGCGAAGGCGTCCAGGGCGGCGACCACCCGTTCGCCCACGCCGTGGCCGCTGCCGTGGCCGCCGGACTCCACGATCTCCAGGCGGGCGTCCGGCCAGTCGCGGGTGAGCTGCCAGGCGATGTCCGGCGGGCCGCTGACGTCGAGGCGGCCCTGCACCAGCACGCCGGGGATGCCGGCGAGCTTGCCGGCGTCGCGCAGCAGTTGCCCGTCGGGCAGGAACCCGAGGTTGCTGAAGTAGTGGGTGACCAGCCGGGTGAAGCAGGCCCGGAACACCGGGTCGGCGTAGCGGGGGCTGGGCTTGAACCCGCCGGCGAGACAGACGTGCACGTCCTCCCAAGCGCACCAGTCGCGGGCGGCCCGGTCCCGCACCGCCGGGTCGGGGTCGTTGACCAGCCGGGCGTACGCGGCGGACAGGTCGCCGTCGCGGTCGGCCTCGGGCACGCCGTCGCGGAACCGGGCCCACTCCTGCGGGAAGATCCGCCCCATGTCCCGGGTCACCCAGTCGATCTCGCGGCGGGTGTTGGCGACCACGCTGAACAGCACCAGCGCGGTGACCCGGTCCGGGTGGCGCTGCGCGTACGCCAGGGACAGCGAGGAGCCCCAGGAGGCGCCGCAGAGCAGCCACCGGTCGACGTCGAGGTGCTCGCGCAGCCGTTGCATGTCGGCGAGCAGGTGGGCGGTGGTGTTGACGGACAGGTCCACGGCCGGGTCGCTGGCGTGCGGGGTGCTGCGCCCGCAGCCACGTTGGTCGAACAGGATGATCCGGTAGGCGGCCGGGTCGCACAGCCGTCGCCACGACGCGGTGGCGCCCGAGCCGGGACCGCCGTGCACCATCAGGACCGGCCGGCCGTGCGGGTTGCCGCAGGTCTCCCAGTAGACGTGCTGGCCGTCGCCGACGTCGAGCATGCCGTGCGCGTACGGCTCGATCTCCGGATACATGCGGTTCCCCTCCCACACCTCAGATGCAACAGCGCTGTTACATTAGCGGACGTGACCGCCACCCCCGACCGCGAGGCGCTCGGCACCCTGCTGCGCCACGTCCTGGAACTGCTCGACGGCGACGTCGCCGCCGTCTACACCGGCCTGGGCCTGGCCGACTACCGGCCCCGATACTCACCGCTGGTGCGGGTGCTCGTCGCCGACGGGCCGCTGCCCATCCGGGACCTCGCCGCCCGGGTCGGGGTCACCCATTCCGCGGCCAGCCAGACCGTCGCCCAGATGAGCCGCGCCGGCCTGGTCGCCCTCACCCCGGGCGCCGACGCCCGGCAGCGCATCGTCACCCTCACCGACCGGGCCCGCGCCCTGCTGCCCGTCATCGAGGCCGAGTGGGCGGCCACCACCACCGCCATGCGGCAGCTCGACGCCGAACTGCCCGTACCCCTGGCCGACGAGCTGTACGCGGTCCTCGCGGCGCTGCGCCGCCGCCCGCTGCGCGAGCGCATCGCCGACACCGGCCTGGCCCCCACCGACCGGCCGGCCTGAGCCGACCCCGCCGACCGACCCCGGGCACGCGCGCAACGGTAACGAGCGGATAGCCTTCCGGGCATGACTATGCGCCCGATCCGGATCATCGGCGACCCCGTGCTGCGCACCCCCTGCGAGCCGGTGACCAGCTTCGACGCCGAACTGCGCGGGCTCGTGCAGGATCTGATGGACACGCTGCTCGGCGCGCCCGGCCGGGCCGGGGTGGCCGCCCCGCAGATCGGGGTGAGCGCACAGGTGTTCGTCTACGACGCCGACGGCCACCGCGGCCACCTGGTCAACCCCCGGCTGGAGCTGTCCACGGAACTGCAGGACGACGACGAGGGCTGCCTGTCCATTCCCGGGCTGTACTTCCCGACCACGCGGGCCATGCACGCCACCGCGCACGGCTTCGACCAGCACGGCCAGCCGCTGACCATCTCCGGCAGCGGATTCCTGGCCCGGGCCCTGCAGCACGAGACCGACCACCTGCACGGCCGCCTGTACGTGGACACGCTGCGCGGGGACACCCGCCGGCGGGCGCTGCGGGAGATCCGCGCCGGGCGGTTCGACTCGCCGAGCCGGGGGCGGTGACGACGCGGGGGCGGCCGCCGGCCACCCCCGCGCCCGCTCACCGGCTCACTTGGGCGGCGGGGCCACCAGGCAGGTCGCCGTCGACCGGTTCCCGGCGTCGTCGACGCCGGTGATCACCGCGTCGCCACGCAGGGTGACCTTGTAGTCGATGTCGCCGGTGCCGTCCTTGACCCGGGACTGCGCGCCCGGCGCCTGGACCAACTTGATCTTCGTACCGGCGGGGAACGGCCCGAACCGCACCGACGGGTCGGCGGCGTCCCCGATGTACACGTCCACCTTCGTGTCCACGATGTCGGTGGCGGTCAGCTGGTAGAAGCCGTCCGGGTTGTCGGAGCCGGGGACGTTGCCGCCGCTCGGGTTGTTCGTCGGCACGCACCGGGTGGTCGGGGCGGTGGTGTCGACCACCCGCATCACCGCGGTGTCGCTGCCGGTGTTGCCGGCGGCGTCGGTGGCGGTGCAGGTGACCGTGGTGGCGCCCAGCGGGAAGGTGCTCCCGGGCGGCGGCGCGCAGGTCGGGGTCAGCGGCCCGTCGACGTTGTCGGTGGCGCTGGCCGGATAGGTGATCACCGCGCCGGCGGGGCTGGTCGCCTCGACGGTCCGGTCGTCGACGACCACGGTCGGCGGGGTGACGTCGTTGACCTTCACGCTGATGTGCTCGACGAACGCGGGCCCGCCGGAGAGCCCGTTGAGCAGGAAGTCCACCGTGCAGTGCAGGGTGGCGCCCTGGGCGGCGTTTCCGGCCACCGTGATGGTCTCGGCGAACGGCACGTCGGTGCCGCTCTGCTGGGTGCGCGACGCCGCGTCGAAGCTGACCGACAGGCCCGGATCGCAGGAGGTCACGGTCGGGGTGACGGTGACGTCGAGGTCCCGCAGCCCGCTGAGGATCGCGGCGGTCACCGTGTTCGGGGCGCTGCCGACCACCTGGCCGCCGGTGGCGGCGGCCAGGCTGCTGGCCTGGCCGGTGGCGTTCAGGCCGCCGCCCCCGCCGGTGACGTCGACCGCGAGCACCCGGGCGGTGTCGGCCTGCAGCGCGGCGGTGGCCTGCGCGAGGGTGTGCCCGGCGCTGGGATCGTGGCTGGGGGCGTCGCCGACCAGCACCACGATCCGGCTGCTGCCCGACCGGTAGGCGATCGCGCCGTCGGAGACCTGGAACAGGGCGTTCACCCACGCCTCGGGGGTGTCGCCGCCGCCGGCGGCGGTCAGCCCGTCCACGGCGGTCTGCAGGGCGGTGGCGTCGGCGGTGAGGTTCTGCCGGACCCGGAACAGCTCCGGCCCGTCGCCCTCGTCTCGGTAGGAGGCGACCGCGAACTCGGCGCTGGGCTGCGCGGCGCGGACGTCGGTGATCACCTGCTGGAGGTTGGTCCGGACGTTGGCGATCGCCGGACCCATGCTGCCGGTCGTGTCGACCAGCAGCACCACGTCCGGCTGCGGCGGGATCGGCGGGGTCGAGACGACTTTGCTGATCGGGATCGTGGCGCCGGGGTCGGCGGACCGGTCCACTGTGCCCGGGTCGACTCCCGGGGCTGCCCAGGCGGGGGCCGCCACGGCGGTCACCATCGCGGTCACGGCGGCGACGGTCACCCCCCTGGCGCGCCCGCGGGGCACTGCTGTGAAACCCATCGTCGTGTCTCCTTCAGCTCCGGCCGCGCCCGCCCCGGGCGCGGCCTCGAAGGCAGACGCTAGGGGCTCCGGCGGCGCCGGCCGGTCCGACACATGCGCAGGTCAGCGTCGGGTTGTTGACCCGGCGTGGTGGCTGGACAGGGGAGAATCGCCGGCCGTCCGGTCACGGGCGGCGGTGCAGCGCGCACTCGGTGAAGTCGGCGACCCGGGTGAAGCCGAGCCGCTCGTAGAGGCGCACCGCGGCGGTGTTGTCGGCCCGGACGTTGAGCGTCACGTGCTCCACCCGGGCGCGCAGCCGGGCGCAGAGCGCGGCCACCGCCGCGCCGGCCAGCCCGCGGCCGCGGGCCCGGGGGTGGGTGGTGACGTTGCCCAGGGCGGCCACCCGCCAGGTGGGGGACCAGACGTGCACCCCGGCCACGGTGACCAGTTCGCCGGCCTCCCGGATCCCCACGTACTGGCCGGTGTCCAGCATCCGCGGGTCGAACCAGTTGCCCGGGTAGGCGACCGCGTACAGGTCGAGCAGCGCCGGCAGGTCGGACCGGTCGAGCACCTCCCCGGCGGCGCCGGCTCGGGCCAGCCGGTCCGGGTCGGTCAACGCCATCCGGTGGTGCACGGCCGCGTCGGACACCTCGTACCAGCGGGCCACGGTGGCGTCCAGGCCGGGGGACAGGTGCGCCCACAGCCGGGCCGGCAGCACCGGGGCGAGCTCGCCCAGCAGCGTCGCCAGTTCCCCGGTCCGCTCCGGGGCGGCGAACGCCAGCAGGGTCGGCAGGTCGACGCCGTGGTACAGCAGCGCCACCTGGTCGCCGCGGCGGTACCACGAGGTGTACGGCCAGAAGAAGTCGTCCAGGTCGCCCAGCTGGTAGGCGTGCAGCACCGGGTCCCGGCTCAGCAGGTCGGCCAGGACGGCCCGGTCGTGTTCGGCGCGTACGGGCATCCGCCCATGATCACACGGCGGTGGTCAGCAGCCGCCCGCGCGTCCCGCCTCGGCCGGCAGGTGGTCGTGGGCCCAGCGGGCCAGGGCGTCCAGGGCCGGCAGCAGGGCGGCTCCCGGGTCGGTGAGCTGGTAGCTGACCCCCACCGGCGGCCCCTCCCGCACGGTGCGGGACACCAGGCCCACCCGGCACAGCTCACCGAGCCGGTCCGACAGCACCGACTCGCTGATCCCGGGCAGCGCGCGGGCCAGCTCCGCGAAGCCGGCGGGACCGTTGGCGAGCACGCCCAGCAGCATCCCGTTCCAGCGTTTGCCGAGGAACGCGAAGGCCCGGGCCAGGCCGGCGTCGCAGGCGTGGGCGGCAGCGCTCACCTGGGGCCTCGTCGTCATGCCCTCAGGATACGCGCTACCCTCGCCCTGCAAGGCACTACTAAAAAGCTAGCTGCTCCCTTCCTCGGAGCAGCCCGGCTGAAGCGAGGAGCATATGAGCGATCTGATCACCCTGCACCCCGAGGCGCAGGCCCAACTGTTCACCGACGCCCGCACCGCCAACACGTTCACCGACGAACCGGTCAGCGACGCGCAGCTGCGCGCCATCTTCGAACTCGCCAAGTACCCGCCCACCGCCGCCAACACCCAACCGCTGCGGGTGCTGTTCGTCCGCCAGGGTGAGCCCCGCGAGCGGCTGCTCACCCACATGGCCGACGGCAACCGCGCCAAGACCGCCACCGCGCCGGTCGTCGCCGTCCTCGCCGCCGACACCGACTTCCACGAGTTCGTCCCGCGGGTCTTCCCGATCCGCCCGCAGATGCGCGACTCCCTCGCCGAGGACCCCGCCGGCCGCGAACAGATGGCCCGGTTCAACGCCACCCTGCAGATCGGCTACTGGCTGTTCGCCGTGCGCGCCGCCGGCCTCGCCGCCGGACCGATGGCCGGCTTCGACGCCGCCGGGGTGGACAAGGAGTTCTTCGCCGACAGCGCCTGGAAGTCCCTGCTCGTGGTCAACATCGGCAAGCCCGGCCCGGACGCCTGGTTCCCCCGGCTGCCCCGCCTCGACTACGACGACGTGGTGCGGCACGCCTGAGCGGCCGGCTCAGGCCGCCCGCCACTGGTCGTAGCCCAGCTTCGCCACCAGAGCCAGCACCACGACCAGCAGCACCACCCGCACGAAGCCGGCGCCGCGCCGCAGCGCCATCCGCGCGCCCAGCGCGGCGCCGGCGACGTTGCACACCGCCATCCCCGCACCGAGCAGCCACCACACGTGCCCGGTCGCCGCGAACACCACCAGCGCGCCCAGGTTCGTGCCCGCGTTGACCACCTTCGCCAGCGCCGAACCGTGCACGAAGTCCGCGCCGATCAGCGCGGTGAACGCCAGCACCAGGAAGGTGCCCGTGCCCGGGCCGATCAGCCCGTCATAGAGGGCGATGCCCACCCCGGCCACCGCCACCGCGGCCGTCACCCGCGCCGGCGTACGCCGATGCGGCTGCGACACCACCCCCAGCCGTGGCCGGGTCAGCACGAACACCGCCACCGCGACCAGCACCACCAGCACCACCGGCCGGTACGCGCCCGCCGGCACCGCCCCCGCCAGGGCCGCGCCCAGCCCGGCGGTCAGCACCGCCAACCCCGCGGCCGGCCCGGCCACCGCCCAGTCCAGCTTGGTGCGCCGCGCGTACGTCGCCGCGGCGGTGGACGTGCCGAAGATCGCGGCCAGCTTGTTCGTGCCCAACGCCGTCGCCACCGGCACACCCGGAGCGGCCACCAGCAGCGCCGGCAACAGCAACAGGCCACCGCCGCCGACCACCGCGTCCACCCAGCCCGCCATGGCGGCCGCGGTCAGCAGGGTGGTCAACGACAGGGGGTCCACGGGCGGCCATTCTGCCGACCACCATCGCCCCGACGAGAGCCGCTGTGGCCAGGCTCACCGCCGCTCAGCGGCCCCGGAGCCGCCGCAACCACAGGCCGGCCGCCGCCACCGCCACGAACACCAGGATCGAACAGACCAACGCCTTGAGCACCCGGCAAGCCTGCCACGGCGTCGTAGGGTGTCCAGGTGCGCCTGGCCACGTTCAATCTGCTGCACGGCCGGTCCCTCACCGACGGACTCGTCGACCCCGACCGGCTGGCCGCCGCCGTCACCGCACTCGACGCCGACGTCCTCGCCCTGCAGGAGGTCGACCGTGACCAGTCCCGCAGCGGCAACCTCGACCTCACCGCGATCGCCGCCCGCGCCCTCGACGCCCCCGAACACCGGTTCGCCGCCGCCGTCGTCGGCACCCCCGGCGAAGCGTTCCGCCCGCTGACCCACGACGACGACGGGCACGGCGAACCCTGCTACGGCGTCGGGCTGGTCAGCCGCCACCCGGTGCGCTCCTGGCAGGTCACCCGGCTGCGTCCCGCCCCCGTCCGCTCCCCGGTCTACGTTCCCGGCCCCGGCGGTGGGCTGGTGCTGCTACGCGACGAACCCCGGGTGGTCCTCGCCGCCGTGCTGGACACCCCGTACGGGCCGCTCACCGTCGCCGCCACCCACCTGTCCTTCGTCCCCGGCTGGAACGTCCTGCAACTGCGCCGCGTGGTGCGGGCGCTGCGCGCCCTGCCCGCCCCGCGGATCCTGCTCGGCGACCTGAACCTGCCCGCCGGCCCGGCCGCCCTGCTGTCCCGGTGGCGTCCCCTCGGTCGGCGCCCCACCTACCCGGCCGGGCAGCCCCGCGTGCAGCTCGACCACATCCTCGCCGACCGGCAGGGCCGGGACCGGCTGCCGCCCGTCACCGCCGTGCGCACCCCGCTGTCGACCATCTCCGACCACCGGCCGCTGCTGGTCGACCTCGGCTAGCTCGCAGCAAACCCCCAGCCACCGCCCCTACCGTCGGCTGTGCCCGGGTGCGACGGAACACCGAATCCTGTCCGGTCGGCCCGGCGCCCGTGATAGCGATGGGAGGACGAGGGGAGGGGCCAGCCATGTCGCTGACCGGCCTGCCGCTGCTCATCGCGGTCGCCGTCCTCGCCGTCGGCGCCGCGGTCGTCACCGCCCGCACCTGGCACCGCCGCGGCCGCGGCCGGGCCCTCACCCGAGCGGCCGCCGTCCTGCTCACCGAGGTGCTCGCCCTGCTGGCCGTCGGCCTCGCGGTCAACCGGGCCGAGGGGTTCTATCCCACCTGGGGCGACCTGCTGCCCGCGGGCACCGGCCGCCACGACACCGAACCCGCCCGGGCCGGGCGCCTCGACCGCTGGCTCGCCAGCCGGAGTCCGACTCCCACCGCCCCCGTCGCGTTTCCGTGGCACCCGCCGCGCGGCGGCCGCTGGCCGGTCACCGCCACCCCCACCGTCGTCGTCCCCGCCGACTACCCGCAGCACCCCACCCGGCGGTACCCGGTGATCGCCGTCCTCGCCGACCACACCACCGGCCCCGGGGAGGCCACCGCCGCCCGCACGGTCGAGCAGGACACCGGGCCGGTGATCGTCGTGTTCACCCACCTGCGGCCCGGCGCCGGGCCGACCGTGCTCACCGAGGCCCTGCCCGCCGGCCTCGCCCGCGACCTGCGGGTCACCAGCCACAGCTGGGCGCTGATCGCCCCGGCCGACCTGACCGGGCTCGCCCGGGACGTCGTGCGCGCCGCACCCGCCCGCTATCCCGCCCTCGCTCTGGTCGACGACGCGCCGGAGCCCACCGGCCTGGCCGTCCCGCCCGACCTGCCCGCCACGGAGACCGTCGCCGTCATCGGCGCGTCCACCCACCACCCCGGCCGCCCCGCTGACCGGCTCGCCGTCGCCCTGCGCTGGGCGTGCCGGCAGACACCCGTACCTCTGGACGGGCCCGCGCCGCTGATCCCACCGCCCCCGCAGGCCGGCTCACCGAGCACCGGAGGCTGACCGTGGGCCCCGACAGCCTCGCCGCCGCGCTGACCGCCACCACCGTCGCGGTGGCCGCCGCGGTGCTGCTGTCCGCGCTCTGGGACCGCGGCGCCGGCGTCCGCCGCGCCGCCGTGCGCGCCGCCACCGCGCTGCTGTGCCTGCTCACCGCCGGCGCCGCCGCCGGGATCTGGGTCAACCGGCAGGTCGACACCTGGACCAGCTGGTCGGCGCTGCTCGGCCGCGACCCCGTCGCCACCACCGGCGCCGCCGCACCCGCCGCAGGCCACGGCGGGGGACGGCTGGTCACCCTCACCGTCGCCGGCGCCGCCAGCGGCCTCACCCTGCGCGTCCCCGCCTACCTGCCGGCCGCCTACGACCGGCAGCGCACCCAACGGTTCCCCGTCGTCGAGGCGCTGCACGGCTACCCCGGCTCACCCGCCGCCTGGCTCAACCGCCTCGCCGCGGCCCGGCACCTCGACCAGGAGATCACCGCGGGCCGGATGGCGCCCACCGTCGTGCTGTTCCCCCCGCAGACGCCCAGCCCGCTGCTGGACACCGAATGCACCAACCTGGTCGGCGGGCCGCAGGCCGAGACGTTCCTCACCGTTGACGTGCCCGCCGCCGCCGAAGCCCAACTGCGGGTGCGCACCGACCGCGCCGGCTGGGGACTGATCGGCTACTCCGCCGGCGGCTACTGCGCCACCAACCTCGCCCTGCGCCACCCCGACCGGTACGCCGCCGCCGCCAGCCTCTCCGGCTACGCCGACCCCGGCATCACCATCGGCGACGGCAGCGAACACACCCTCAACGACGACCGGTGGCGGCTGCGGCACCTGCCCCCACCCGCCGTCGCCCTCTACCTGTCCAGCGGCCGCGCCGACCGCACCGCCCACCACGACGCCGAGGCCCTGCGCCGGCTCGCCCGGCCGCCGCTGACCGTCACCACCACCTACGTCGACGGGGGCGGCCACAGCATGTCCGTCTGGGAAGCCGCCGAGGACCCGGCCTTCGACTGGCTCTCCGGTTGGCTGGGCCGCCCCGTCACCGTCACCTGAGCGGCGCCGCCGCCACCCGGCGCGGCGCCGGTCGACCTCAGGCCATCCCGGCCGCCCGCTCCGCCGCGCGCACCGCGTTGCGGAACAGCATCGCCACCGTCGTCGGACCCACCCCGCCGACCCGCGGCGTGATCGCCCCCGCCACCGCGGCACACGACTCGTCCACGTCCGGCAGCAGACGCCGCCCCTCGTAGCGGACACCGCCGCCGACCACCACCGCGCCCGGGCGCACGTGCTCCGGCTGGATGATGCCCGGCACGCCCGCCGCCGCCACCAGGATCTCCGCCCGCCGGGTGTAGCGGGGCCAGTCCGCCACCCCGGTGTGCACCACCGTCACCGCCGCGTTCGCCGTCGGCCGCTTCTGCGCCAGCAGCATCGCCAGCGGCCGACCCAACGTGGCCCCCCGGCCCAGGATCACCACCTCACGACCCGACACCGGCACCCCGTGGTACGCCAGCAGCGCCTCGATGCCCGCCGGCGTGCACGGCAGCGGACCCGGCAGGCCCAACGCCAGCCGCCCCATGTTCACCGGATGCATCCCGTCGACGTCCTTGTCCGGGTCGAGGACCTGCAACGCCCGGTCGTAGTCCAGATGCCCCGGGATCGGATGCTGCACCAGCACCCCGTGCACGTCCTTGTCGGCGTTGAAGTCCGCCAGCACCGCGTGCAGATCCGCCTGCGACGCCGACGCCGGCAGGTGCACGTGCGGGGACACGAACCCCAGCTCCGCCGCCTGCCGCTGCTTGATCCGGATGTAGCCGGCGCTGGCGTCGTCGTCACCCACCAGCACCGTCGCCAGCGCCGGGGTCACCCCGGCGGCGCGCAACGCCTGAACGGCCTCGGTGACCTCGGCCAACACCTGGTCGGCCACCGGCTTGCCGGACAGGATCCGGGCCGTCGTACCCGCAGAAGACATGGCTCACCTCGCCCGCGGAGGCCCAGGCGGTCGACCCCCGCGACGAGCTCCCCGATGGTTGCTGCCATCCCCGTGCCGCCAGTCGCGTCCGCGCTCAGCCTGCCACATCCCACCCGCCGATCGCACGCGACACCTCCCACCAGCCGGGCAGGGCCGCCAGCACCTCGTCGGCCCGCCGCCGCCGGTCGGCCGCCGACGCCACCCCCAGGTCCGCCACCGCCGCCTCGAACGCCGGCCGCAACGCCACCTCCCGCTGCGGCGCGTCGGCGGCCAGGATGGTGTGGCAGCGGGCGTACGTCGCCACGATCCAGAACATCGCCTCCCGGTGCGCGCCCGCCGCGACCAGCTCCGCGCCACCGTCCACCACCACCGGCCGCGCCGCCGCGGTGATGTCCGCGCCGAAGGCGAACGGCGTACGCGCCACCCGCGCCGCCTCGTCGAACGTCTCCGCCAGCCGGTTCAGGTGCTCCCGCACCCGGGCGGGGGACACCCCGCCACCGTCCAGCCAGCCGAGCAGTTCCCGGTACCGGGCGGACAGCCCGTGCTCGGCCAGCACCTGCCGCGCCAGCACGTACCGGCGGCGTACCGTCGGGTCCCGCCGCGCCGCCACCACCGGCAGCAGCGCCGTCAGCGAGGTGGGGAACAACCACGCCGTCACCTGCGCGTGCGGCGGCGCCTCATCGTCCAGCCGCCGTAGCCCGTCCTCGACGCGCCGGCGCAGCCCGGCGCACCGCCGCCGCACCCACCCCGGATCGGCGAACCCCGCCGCCACCCGCTCCCGGATCGCCGCCAGCCGGCCCGTCGGGTCCGCGATCACCGTGTCCGTACGGAACAGCGGCGCGAACACCCACGACCCGAGCACGTCGTCGGCCGACCCCAGGTCCGCCCAGGTCAGCTCGGTGACCTCCAGAAGCACCCCGCGGTGGCGGAACTTGCCCAGCTTCGCGCCCGGCTCGTCGCGCACCAGCAGCACGTCCACGTCGGACGACGCCGGCAGCGCCGCCGTGTCCGGCAGCGCCACGGTCGAGCCGCTGAACAACGCGCCCCGCACGGCCGGGTCACGGCGCATCCGCTCGCGTACCCAGTCGACCGCCACCGCCCGCGCCGCACCCACCCGCATCCCGCCGATGCTGCCATGACGCGATGGCCACGCCCCACGAGACCGGCCTGGCCCCGGGCCGGCCCTCCGCGACGCTCACCGAGCGCCGGCACCGGCGCGACTGTCGGCCGGTCGTACCCATGCCGCCCCGACGATATGAAAATGACAACCGATCGTAACTATGCTGCGGGCCGTTCCCCACCTTGAGGAAGGGCCCATGCCGCATCCGATCCGACGCACCATCACCATCGCCTCCGCGCTCGTCACGCTCGCCGCCGCCGGCTGCCTCGCCGGCCCCGCCCCGAACCACCCCACCGGGCAGCGGCTGCGCGTGGTGATGCTGCTGCCACCCCGGGCCGCGCTGTCCCCACTCAGCGACGACGCCTTCAAACTCTCCCGCCTCGGCGTCGCCGAAGCCCTCACCACCCTCGACGCCGACGGCACCCCGCAGCCGTCCCTGGCCGTGTCCTGGTCCCGCACCGACGACCGGACCTGGCGGTTCGCGCTGCGCGCCGGCGTCCGCTTCCACGACGGCACCACCCTCGACGCCGAACGCGCCGCCGCCTCCATCACCCGGGCGGCGACCGCCCGACCGAAACCCCGCATCCTCGACGGCGTCGACCTGACCGTCGCACCCGACGGCCCCACCACCCTCGTCGTGCGGACCGGAACACCCGATCCGCTGCTGCCGCAGCGCCTGTCCAGCCCGCAACTGTCCATCCTCGCCGCGAAGGCGTACACCGGCGACACCGTCGACCCGCGGCAGGCCGGCACCGGCCCGTTCGTGCTCACCCACCTCAACGGCACCCAGGGCGCCAGCCTCGACCGCTTCCCCGAGCACTGGGCCGGACGCGCCGCCGCGCCGGGCATCGACGTCGCCTTCGTCCCCGACGGCACCGCCCGCACCGCCGCGCTCCGCACCGGCGCCGCCGACATCGTCGAGGCGGTACCCGCCGCCCAGGCGGCGCTGCTCACCGCCGACACCTACCGCGAGGTGGCGATGCCACGCACCAACACCCTCTACCTCAACACCCGGCGCGGCCCCTTCACCGACCCCGCCATCCGCGCCGCCGCCCGCGCCGCGGTCCGCCGCGACGACCTCGTTCGCGGGGTGTACGAGAACCGCGCCGACCCCGCAGTCGGGCTGCTCGGACCCGCCCTGCCCTGGACCGCCGCCCGCCCCGCCCGCGCCCAGCACCCCGCCGCCCCCGTGCCCGGCCGAACGATCGTGCTGGCCACCTTCAGCGACCGCCCCGAACTTCCCGAAGTCGCCGCCACCCTCGCCCAACACCTGCAGGCCGCCGGCTTCACCGTGCGGCAGGTGGTCCGCGAATACGCCCACATCGAGACCGACGCCCTCGCCGGCCGCTTCGACGCGTTCATCCTCTCCCGCGCCACCATGCTCGACTCCGGAGACCCCGTCGCCTACCTGACCAGCGACTTCACCTGCCACGGCGGCTTCAACCTCGCCCAACTGTGCAACCCCACCGTCGACCGAGCCGTCGCCCGAGCCGGCGCGGAAGCCGACCTCACCGCCCGACGCGCCCGGATCCTCGCCGCCGAAAAAACCATCCTGGAAACCGACGCCGCCGTGCCACTGCTGCACGAACGCGTCATCCAAGGCAACCGGCCCGGCGTCGTCGACGCCGTGTTCGACCCCCGCGAGCGACTGCTCATCGGCCTCACCACCCGCGTCACCCAATGAACAGCAACCACACCCTGACCGCCGTCTCCCGGCTCGCCGCGGCCGCCGCCCTGCTCACCCTGATCAGCATGCTGCCCTGGCTGTCCGGCCGCGACCCCGCGCTGAGCATCCTGCGCGCCCAGTACGGCGAACGCGAACCCGACCCCGCCGCGCTCACCGCGATCCGCGACCGGCTGCACCTCGACGACGGCCCGCTGGCGCTGTCCCGCCGCTGGCTCACCGGACTCACCCACGGCGACCTCGGCACCTCCTGGGTGACCGGCCACCCCGTCGCACCCACCGTGTGGCAGGCCCTGGCAGTGTCGCTGACCCTCATGGGCGCCGCCCTCACCGTCGCCCTCACCATCGCCGCCCTGCTCACCAGCCGCCGCCTCCTACGCGGACACACCCAACCCCGCGCCGGCGCAACCGGCGCCGCCCTCGCCGCCGCACCCGAATTCCTCCTCGGCACGCTGCTCCTGCTCATCGGAGCGGTCTGGCTACGGTGGCTGCCACCGTACGGCTGGTCGACACCCGCACACCTCGTACTGCCCGCGCTCGCCCTCGGCATCCCCGCCGGCGGGCTGCTCGGCCGACTCGCCGACGACGCACTGCCCGGGGCGTACCGGGAGCCGTGGGCGCGCACCTGGCGCGCCGCCGGCCTGCCCTGGCGAACCCTCGCCCACGGCGCCCTGCGCCGCTGCCTACCGCCGCTGTTCCCGCAACTCGCCCTCGTCGTCGTCGGCCTGGTCGGCGGCGCCGTCGCCGTGGAGATCCTCTTCGCGATCCCCGGACTCGGCCGCGTCGCGCTCGGCGCCGCCACCGCCCAGGACCTGCCCCTGCTACAGGGCGCCGTGCTGATGCTGCTCGCCATCGCGGCCACAGCGGGCGGCCTCGCCGCCGCCACGCACCGGCTGGCCCTCGGGCCGGCCCACACCGCGGCGGCGCTCACCGCACCACCGCCACCGGACCCCCCCCCCCCCCCCCCCCCCCCGGCCCCCCCCGCCCCCCCCCCCCGCCCCCCCCCCCCCCCCCCCCCCCCCCGGCCCCCCCCCCGCC
>NZ_VSFA01000058.1 GCF_008119785.1 Micromonospora sp. MP36
GTGCTTGGTCGCTAACCGATCTACCGGAGACCTCAACCTTTATCGATCACCGCCACGCCGGGCCTACCTCACCGGCCGGAAGCCCTTACGAAACACGGGCTAGCCGCCGGTTGCGCAGCATGCCGGCCACGTTGAGGTCTTCGACCACGATCGTGCCGTACTCGCGCGAGAGGCGGGTGGTGAGTTTGTGCAGGCCGTCGCGGCGCAGGTTCGCTACCCGCGCGTGCGCCCGGGCCACCTGCCGCCGCGCCCGTTCCCACCGCCTGGATGGCTGCTGACCGGTGCGCCGGTCCGGCCCGACCCGGCGGGACATGCGCCGGGCGAGGCGGCGCATCCGCTGGGCCGCCTCGTCCAGGTGGCGGGGGTTGGGGACCATCTCGCCGGTGGACAGCACCGCCAGGTGGGTGATCCCCACATCCACCCCGATCACCGCCCGCGGGCGTGTCGGGGTGCGTTCGGCCCGCTCGATTTCGACGCAGAACGCGACATGCCACCGGCCGCCGTCACGGCGCACCGTCGCGGACAGGATCCGGGCCGTGCCCGCCTCTAGACGGCGGGCGAGTTTACGGGCGGACTCGTGCAGCTTGAGCCGGCCCAGCCGGGGCAGCACGACATGCTTGCGGTCCGGCTCCACCCGGATCGCACCCGTAGTGAACCGCACGGACGGTGTCGACCGGCGGCGGGACTTGAACCGCGGGAACCCCACCCGCGGCCCGGCCCGTTTCCCGGCCCGGGAGTCGGACCAGTTCTTCAAACCGCGCGTCAGGTTGTCCAGACCGGTGTTGAACGCCTCCTTGGAACACTCCGGCCACCACGGCGCCACATCCGACTTCGCCTGGTTCCACGCCTTGCGCAACGCGGCGAGATTCCACCCCACGGCCGGGGTCAGCAACTCCTCAGGTACACCGTAGGTCCGTTCCGCGGCGCGCTGGTCCATGATGGCCTTCACCCGCGCCAAGGCCCAGTTGTACGCCACCCGGGCCGCGCCGGCGTTGGCGAGCACGTCACGCTCCTGTGCTGGAGTCAGGTCCAGAGCGAACCGGTACGCCTGAATCGCCTTCACAACGGCGGATCCTTGGTGACAACCTCGACCGCCCGGCGCGCCCGATCCGCCCCAGCCCGACCGCCGTACAGACGCGCGCACAACGAGGTCAAGATCTCCGTGACGTCTCGAACCAGGTCATCGTCGACCTCGGCCGGGTCGACCACCAA
Organism: Micromonospora sp. MP36; assembly: GCF_008119785.1. GTDB lineage: Bacteria > Actinomycetota > Actinomycetes > Mycobacteriales > Micromonosporaceae > Micromonospora. The sequence goes on from NZ_VSFA01000058.1 coordinate 1,213, forward strand.
CACCTTGCGCCCCTGCGCGGCCAGCGCCGCCTCGACGTACTCGGCGCCGAAGCGGGCGAACCTGTCGCGGTGTTCCACCACGATGGTCGTGACCGCCGGGTCGCGCAGCAGCGCGAGGAACTTCTTGCCCTGCCCGTTCAGCGCGGACCCGACCTCGGTCACCACCTGCGACACCGGCAGGCTCTGCCCGGTCGCCCACGTAACGACCCGAGCGACCTGCCGGTCAAGGTCAGCCCGCTGGTCGACGGACGACACCCGGGCGTACACCACCACCCGCTCAACGCGAGCCGAGGCAGCAGGCAGCGGCTCACCCACCATGATCAGTCGGCCCAGCCGGTAAGTAGGAACAGGCAACGTCCCAGCCGCGTACTGCCGCCGCGCGGTGACATACGCGATGCCCTGAGACGCCGCCCACTCCTTCAAATTCACCCGATCACCATAGCGCGCGTAAGAACACTAGAGAACACCCAATCGCGAGCAGTTGTTAACCCCTCGGCCGGGTGGTCACCGGTCTGGACCTGCACCAGGACGGGCAGCGACTCCCCCGGCGCCGGGGTGACCGGCACCCCGACCTGGTGCGTCACCCGGGCCGGTGAGGAGGGCACGGCCCACCCGTAGGTCACCCGCCAGTCCCCGATGGCAGGGGGCGCGGCGGTCGTGGCAGCCGGGGTGGCGGCGGGCGTGATGGCCGCGGCGGTCGCGCCGGGCGCGGGCGCCGTGGTCGCGCCGTCGTGGTCGGTCGTCGTCGTGCAGGCCGCCGCGAGCAGCACGACCACGCTGGCGAGCAGTGGTACGCGCTGAGGTGTCATGACTCAGTGTGACGCCGACGGGCAGGCCACCAGCACGGCCCGATTGTGCGGTGCGGCGGCCCGTTCGGGCTGCCGCCGGATGGCGCCGAGACGGTGCCCGGCCCGGTGCCGTTGCGCTGCTCAGCCGGCGAGGTCGAGCGACTTCGCCGCTACCAGCACGAGCAGCAGCAGCGTGAGCCCCACCAGCACCGCCGTCTGCACCAGCGTCCGCCGCTTAGCCGGCGCGTACGCCAGCCCGACGGCGGCGGCGCCGCCGGCCAGGAGGCCGCCCAGGTGCCCCTCCCACGAGGTCCAGCCGGCGGAGAAGACCATCCAGATGAGGAACGGGATGATCACCCGGTTGGGGTCGATCGGGCGGTGGTGCAGCCGCCGGGTCAGCACGAAGTAGCAGCCGGCCAGCCCGTAGATCGCGCCGGAGGCGCCGACGGCGGCCTGGTGCGGGGTGACCAGGAAACCCAGGACCGACCCGCCGAGTGCGGAGAGCAGGTAGACGGCGAGGAAGCGCACCGGGCCGAGCCGCTCCTCGATGACCCGGCCGAGCACCCAGAGCCAGTACAGGTTGAACACGATGTGCAGGATGCCGAGGATGCCCTGGGTGGGCAGCAGGTGCAGGAAGGCGGAGGTGATCAGCCGGTACCACTCGCCGTGCGCGATCCCGATCAGCTGGTATCCGTCGTAGGCGCCGCCGTCGTCGACGTACCGCTGGCCGGCGTCATCGACCAGCCCGGTGCCCAGGCTGCCGAACTGGTCGAGGATCGCCGGGTGGACCAGCTCGGCCAGGTAGGCCAGCACGTTGAGCGCGATGAGCACATACGTCACCACGGTCCGGGCGGTCACCCGGCCACCGAAGACGGTGCGGGCCTGGCGGACGGTGCGGTTCTCGTCGCGTACGCACTCCGGGCAGCGGTGCCCCACCGGCGCCTCCCGCATGCAGTCCGGGCAGATGGGGCGGTCGCAGCGGGTGCAGCTCAGCAGCGTCTCCCGCTTGGGGTGCCGGTAGCAGGTGGCGGTCGCCTCCTCGCCGGAGGGCTGGCCGGTGCTGATCGTGTCCATGAGGTGGGGATCTCCCCGGGTCGTTCGTGCCGACGTGCCGACGTGCCGCAGGGCCTCCGGCCGTGGGCCGGAGGCCCTGCGGTGGACGGTCAGCGTAGCCGTCCGCGGGCCGGTTCAGTAGCGGCTGAGGTTCTGCGCGGGGCAGAGCACGATGCGGGGCATGAGGTCAGGCTTCAGCCAGGTCAGCACGCTCACCAGGTCTTCGTGCGAGAGGCTGACGCAGCCCGCGGTGGGGCCGGACGGCGTACGGCTGAACTCGTGCAGGAAGATCCCGCTGCCGGCGCCGGGCACCGGCGTGGCGACGTTCGGGGCCATGTTGTAGGTGATCACGGCGAAATGGGTGTAGGCCGGCGTCTCCTGCCAGAGCGCCTCGCTGTAGCCGCCCGGGTTGGTGGTCGTGTGCTGGAAGCTGTTGTAGGCCGGCGAATCCGGGTTCTCGTTCCACCAGTCGTTGGTCACCAACTGGTGATACGGGTAGCTGACGCCCGGGTTGGCCGCGATGCCGTACATCGTCGGGCCGATGGCGTAGACGCCGGTCGGCGTGGTGGGCACCCCCTCGACGTGGTTGTCGCTGAATCCCTTGCTGCCGATCCGGGCGGGCAGCGGCGCGGAAACCGGGGTCCAGACGCCGCGGATCCGCGCGAACGTCTCCAGGGTGGCGTAGGTGGTGGTGTAGCTGTCCCCCGTGACGATGATGACCTGCTGCGTGGTCGACGGCAGGGTGGTCAGGCGGGACGCCTTGTTTTCCGGAGGGGTCGGCCAGTGGCGTTTCACGGTGGGCACGGTGCCGCTGGTGGCCGTGGCGCCCCGGGGCCGGGCCGCTGCGGGGGTCGCGCCGGAGGCGAGTACGGGGGCCGCCACGCCGGCCGCCGCACCGATGAACAGAGATCTCCGCTTCATTCGGGTGATCATCGCACTTCGCGCGTATCCGTATGGTCCCCTGAAGCGCGACTTTTCGCACCATCTGCTGCCGCGGCATCAGCACGGGCGGAGGGCGGGGAACGCGGGGTGGGTCAGGACCGGGTCCGCAACTCCCCGGTCCTGACCCCCAGCCGTCCGGCGTGGTAGCGGATTTCGCCGTTGCGAGCACGGCGGGCGTGGCACGCCGCCCACGCCGGGCTCAGCACGGCGAGCCGGCCCGCCTGCACTCAGCTCCACGGTGCCCAACTACCGGACTTCGGTGCGCCCCCGACTCACCCCGAAGAGTCGCGAACGCGGCCTCAGGTTAGGCAGCTTCTCGCAGGTGCAACAAGCTCCCCCTCGGCCGGGAGAATGTGATTGATGCCAATGTCGAAATACGGCATGTCGGTGTAACAGGGTCAGCCGGGCTGACGCTGTTTGTCCGCGAGGCGACCATCGTGCGCCGCGACCGGCGGGACCGGGCGCAGGGCGCCGGCCGCCGCGGCTGCGGCGATCAACGCGAGCGCCGCCAGGTGCAGCCACCGCACCCCGGTCGGCGCCAGGAGGGTGGCCCCGGGCAGGCCGGGCAGCACCACCGCCCCGAGCGCGATCACCGGCAGCGCCACCGCCCAGAACAGGCCGGGCCGGGCCGGCGGCGCGGGCGGACGTACCCCGTCGAAGATCTCATGCCGGCGGGCGGCCCGCACCGCCAGGGCGAGCACGACCACCCCGCCCACTCCCGTGCTGAGCAGATCCGAGAACTGCCACCAGTAGACCCCGGTCAGCGCGTGGAAGTCCGAGATGCCCAGCAGGCGCGGCCAGCGGTCACTGTGGGTGAGTCGGTCCCAGGCGACATGGCTGAACGCGCCGATCAGCACCGAGCAGACGGTGACCTGCCAGGGATGCCGGACGCCGCCCAGCGCGGCGTGGTCGCGCCAGGCGAACAGGCGCTCGCCGGGCAGGTGCACCGCGATGCCGGCGATCACCCGGCGGACGACCCAGGTGTACGCGAGCGCGACCGGCAGGCACCACCAGAGCAGCCCGCCGAGGGTGTGCGTACGCGCGCCGAGGTCGAACCGGGTGCCGGTGAACAGGTAGGCGACGTCCGGTGCGACGGCGCCGGTGGCCAGCGCCACCCCGTCGAACCAGCGCGGTCGCCACAGCTTGAGGGGCAGCACCGGCGCCAGATGCGAGGGAAAGGTCAACGGCACAGGCGGGACGTTACCCGGCGGGTCAGAAGTGCTGGCGCAGGTCGGGGAAAGCGGCCAACCGGATCACCCCATGGTCACCCGGGTCGAGTTCGTCGTGCTCCAGCACCCAGGTGTTCTCGTTGGGGATGAAGACCGCGTTCATGCCGGCGGCCCGGGCGGGCAGGATGTCCGAGCGCGGGGAGTTGCCGATCATCCACGCGCCGGCCGGGTCGAAGCCGTGCTCGCGGGCCAGCCAGCGGTACGTGTCGGCGTTCTTCTCCGGCACGATGTGCGCGGCGCGGAAGTGGTGCAGCAGCCCGGAGGCGTCGAGCTTGCGCTGCTGCTCTTCCCGATCCCCCTTGGTGAGCAGCAGCAACTCGTGCCGGGTGGCCAGGTCGTCCAGCGTCTCCGCCACGCCGGGCATCAACTCCACCTGATGGCCGACCAGCGCCGCCGCCAGGCTCTCGATCTCGGCCCGCTCCCGATCGGTCGCCGGGCGCTCCCGCAGCTTCTCCAGGCACTCGCCCAGGCTGCGCAGGAAGACCTTGGCGCCGTAGCCGTGCGCGACGGCGTTGGCCCGTTCGATGTCGTCGAGGACGGCCCGGATCGCCACGCGGTCCAGCGTCGGGTGGTCCAGCCAGGCGAGGAAGTCGTCGATCACCCGCTCGAAGAGAATGTTGTTCTCCCAGAGCGTGTCGTCGGCGTCGAAGACGAGCACCTTGGCCTCCCGGCGCTGTCGCATCGCGTATCCCTTCCGTGCGGCGGACCGGGACACGCTACTGCGCCCCCGCCGACCACCACACCCGGGTTTCCGACGGACCGGACGGCCGGCGCCGGGGTGACCGATCGCCGACGGACGGGCGGCGGGCGCCCGACTGTGCGTACCCGGGTTGGCACGGCATGCTTCGACGATGACGACCTCTCGCGATCATCCACAAGCGACCCGAGCCCGACCGGACACCCGACGACGGCGGCGGCGGAGGGCAGCCGGCGGACTGCTCGCCGCGCTCGTCGCCGCGGGCGGCGCGCTGCCCGCGGCCCCGGCCCTCGCGGTCAACGCCAACCACGCCACCGTGGTCAGCGCGAAGCCGGCGGCCTGGACACCGCACGCGCTCGACGGCACGGTGTACCGGATCCTCCAGATCGGCAACCGGGTCTACCTGGCCGGCTCGTTCACCAAGGTGCGCAACGCGAGCACCACCGCGCAGCTGGCCCTGCCCCGGCTGGTGGCGTTCGACGCCACCACCGGCCGGATCGACACCACGTTCAAGCCGGTGGTCAACGGCACGGTGAAGGCCCTCGCCGCCTCGGCGGACGGCCGCTCGCTGTACATCGGCGGCGCGTTCACCACGGTCAACGGGGTGGCCGCGCCGCGGGTGGCCCGGATCGACGCGGCCACCGGCGCCCGCGTCGCCGGATTCGCCCCCGCCGCGCTCAACAACCAGGTCAACGACATGCGGCTGGTCGGCGACCGGCTGCTCGTGGGCGGGGCGTTCCAGACGGTGGGCGGGGTGACCCGGCGCGCCCTGGCGGCCCTGAACGCGACCACCGGCGCCGCCGACGCGTCGGTGAACCTGCGGCTGGAAGGTCCCCGGGTGACCTCCTCCGGCGCCACCGCCCCGGTCAAGATCGAGGCGCTGGACGTCTCCGCCGACGGCCGGCGGCTGGTCTTCGTGGGCAACTTCAGCTCCGTTGCCGGGCAGCCGCGGCACCAGCTCGCGGTGGCGAACCTGACCGCCGCGGGGGCCACGCTCTCCGGCTGGTCGACCGACCGGTACAAGCCGCAGTGCGCCCGGACCATGCCCACCTATCTGCGGGGGGTGGACATCTCCCCGGATGGCACCTGGTTCGTGGCGGTCACCACCGGCGCCGCGTTCCCGGGGACGCTGTGCGACACGGCGTCCCGCTTCGAGTTCGGCACGGAGACCGCCGGCAAGCAGCCGACCTGGGCGAACTACACCGGCGGGGACACCCTGCTCTCGGTGGCGATCACCGGGTCGGCGGTGTACGTCGGCGGCCACCAGCGCTGGCTGGACAACCCGCTCGGCCGGGACTCGGCCGGGCCCGGGGCGGTGTCCCGGCCGGGCATCGGGGCGATCCACCCGGTCACCGGGAAGGCGCTGCCCTGGAACCCGACGAAGGACCGGGGTGTGGGCACTGGCGAGCTGTACGCCACCGAGCGGGGGCTGTGGGTCGGCAGCGACACCACCACGGTGGCCGGCGAGTACCACGCCCGAGTGGCGTTCTTCCCGCTGCCCTGAGTCGCACTCCGGGTCGGGCCGCTCCCCCGGCCCGGCCCGGAGTGTTCAGCGGCGCAGGGTGAGGATCAGGTCGGCGACCAGGGCCGTCCACCCGGTCTGGTGCCACGCCCCGAGCCCCGCGCCGTTGTCGCCGTGGAAGTACTCGGGGAAGGCGATCAGGTCCCGCCAGTCGGGGTGGGTCTGGAAGAGCTGGCAGGCGCCGTAGATCGGCCGCCGACCCCAGCCGTCCCGGGTGAACAGCGCGATCAGCCGGGCGGAGAGGTCGTCGGCGATCTCGTCCAGGGTCCGCTTCTGCCCGGAGCGCGTCGGGTACTCCACCTGCAGGTCGTCGCCGAAGAAGGCGGCGTAGTCGCGCAGTGCGCTGACCAGCAGGAAGTTGGTCGGCATCCAGATCGGGCCGCGCCAGTTGGAGTTGCCGCCGAACAGGCCGCTGGTCGACTCGGCCGGCTCGTAACCGACGCTGAACTCCTGCCCTCCGAGGGTGACGGTGAACGGCTTGTCCAGGTGGGCGCGGGACAGCGTCCGCAGGCCGAACTCGGAGAGGAACTCGTCCGGGTCGAGCATCCGGGCGAGCAGCCGGATCATCTGCTCGGGGCCGACCATGGACAGCAGCCGCTGCTGCCGCCCGTCGGGGCCGAGCCGGCGGGCGCCGACCACGTCGGCGAACTCCGGGCGGTTGGTGAGGAACCAGCGCAGCCGGGCGCCCAACTCGGGCAGGCGGTGCAGGGTACGCGCGGTGAGCCGGGTGACCGCCGCGAGCGGCAGCAACCCCACCACCGAGCGGACCTTCAGCGGCACCTTCGTGCCGTCGGCCAGCCGCAGCACGTCGTAGAAGAAGGCGTCCTCGTCGTCCCAGAGCCCCTGCTGGTACGCCGCCGCGGCGATGTACGCGAAGTGCTCGAAGAACTTCGTCGCGGTGTCCACGTACGCCCGGTCGTGCTCGGCCAGCACGACGGCCATGTCGAGCAGGTTGAGCGCGTACATGGCCATCCAGCCAGTGCCGTCGGACTGCTCGAGGACCCCGGCCACCGGCAGCGCGGCCGACCGGTCGAACGGGCCCACGTTGTCCAACCCGAGGAAGCCGCCCTCGAAGACGTTGTTGCCGCCGGTGTCCTTGCGGTTGACCCACCAGGTGAAGTTGAGCAGCAGCTTGTGCATCACCCGGGCGAGGAACTCGTGGTCCCGGGAGCCGTCGATCTCGAAGACCTTCAACGCCGCCCAGGCGTGCACCGGCGGGTTCACGTCGCCGAACGCCCACTCGTACGCCGGGATCTGCCCGTTGGGGTGCAGGTACCACTCGCGCAGCAGGAGCAGCAGCTGATCCTTGGCGAAGCCCGGGTCGACCCGGGCGATGGTGACGCAGTGGAAGGCCAGGTCCCAGGCCGCGTACCAGGGGTACTCCCAGGGGTCGGGCATGGAGATCACGTCGAAGCTGTTCATGTGCCACCAGGCGCTGTTGCGCCCGTGCCGGCGGCCGGCCGGGGGCGGCGTGGAGCCCGGGTCGCCCTCCAGCCACCGCTGCACGTCGAAGTGGTAGAACTGCTTGCCCCACATCAGCCCCGCGATGGCCTGCCGGGCCACCAGGGCCTCGTCGGCGGTGGCCGCGGCGGGGATCACCCCGGCGAAGAAACGGTTGGCCTCGGCGCGCCGGGCCCACAGCACGCGGTCGAAGTCGTCCCCGAGATCCGCCGGGGCCGGCGACGCGCTCGCCGGCGGCGGGGCGGTCCGGGTCAGCCGCAGCCGGATCTGCCGCTGCCCACCGGCCGGCACGTCGAGCACGTAGTGCAGGGCGCCCTTGGTGCCCTCCCCGTCCGGGTTGACGGTGGCCGCGCCGGCCACCACGTGGTCGTTGATCCCGTCCTTCGGGTACGGCGACCGCCCGGGCAGCCCCCAGAGCCGCTCGGCGTTGGTGTCGTTGTCGCACAGCAGCGGGACGGGTGTGCCGTCGCCCTCCAGCCGCAGCTGCCCGAGCACCCAGTGCTCCCCGACCAGCCGGGAGCCCTCGCCGACCAGCTTCGGCACCCGGTCGCCGCCGGGAAGCCCCCACGCCCAGGTGTTGCGGAACCACAGGGTGGGCAGCACGTGCAGGGTCTCGTCCCGGTCCCCCCGGTTGGCGACCGTGATCAGGATGCACAGGTCCGTCGGGGACGCCTTGGCGTAGTCGACGGTCACCGTCCAGTACCGGTCGTCGTCGAAGATCCCGGTGTCCACGAGCTCGTACTCGGTGTCGTCCCGGCCGCGCAGCGCGTTCACCGCGACCAGTTCGTCGTATGGGAAGGCGGCCTGCGGATAGTGGTAGCGCCAGCGCATCCAGGAGTGGGTCGGGGTGGAGTCCTCGTACCACCAGTACTCCTTGACGTCCTCCCCGTGGTTGCCGCCGTCGCCGCCCAGGCCGAACATCCGCTCCTTGAGGATCGGGTCCCGCCCGTTCCAGAGCGCCAGGGCGAAGCAGAACGTCTGCCGGTCGTCGCAGACGCCCGCCATCCCGTCCTCGTTCCAGCGGTAGGCTCGGGAGCGCGCGTGATCGTGGGGAAAGTAGTCCCACGCCGTGCCGTGTTCGCTGTAGTCCTCCCGAACCGTCCCCCACGCCCGCTCGGACAGATAGGGACCCCATGCGCGCCAGTCCTGCGCCCCGGCGTCGGCCTGGGCGAGCCGGTGCCGCTCGGGGTCGGGGGTCTCGGAGGTCGGGCCGTCAGTGATCACCTGCACATCTTCGACGCCGCCGGGGTACATCTCCACAGCGGCCATTGTCGTCGTGGCGCGTAGCACCTCGCCGCCGGTGGAGGAAAGTTGATCGACATTCGTGTTGGCCCGCAAGTCTGCGGGGAGCTGTCCGCCTCCTCGACCCGGGAGTGGCTGGTCACCGACGGCCGGGGCGGCTACGCCATGGGCACGGTCAGCGGGCTGCGCACCCGCCGCTACCACGGGCTGCTGGTGGTGGCCGGGGAAACCCCCGCCACCCGGAAGGTGGGACTCGTCAGCCTGGACCCGGCGGTGACCCTGCCCTCCGGGCAGCGGGTCCGGTTCGGCACGCACGAGTGGTCCTCCGGGGTGCTCGACCCGCGCGGGCACGAGCTGCTGGAACGCTTCGACCTGGTCGACGGGGTGCCGCGCTGGCGGTGGCGGATCGGGGACGTGGTGATCGAGCGGGAGATCGCCATGGCGTACGGCCGGCCCTGCGTGGCGGTGGTGCACCGGCTGATCTCCGGCGGCCCCGTGCGGCTGGACCTGGCCGCGGCCTGCACCTGGCGGGACGCCCACGGAGAGCGCCGCGCCGACGGGCCGGCCCCGCGGCTGGAGCCGGTGGCCGGCGGGGCGGTGATCGAGGGCGCGTTCCGGCTGACCGGGCCGGACTGGGCGCCCGAAGGGCAGTGGTGGCTGGGCGTGCACCACCGGGAGGAGGCGGCGCGCGGCCTCAACCCGGACGAGGACCTCTGGCACGCGGGCGGCTTCTCCGGCGCGCTGGACACCCCCGGCGACACGGTCCCGGTGCTGGCCTGGGCAGACGACCTGGCCGATCACCCGCCGCCGGCGACCACGCTGGTCGAGGCGGCCCGGCGGCGTAACCGGGCGGTGGTGGCCGCGGCGAAACCGGACGACCCGGTGACGGCCACCCTGGCCCTGGCGGCCGACGCGTTCGTGATCCGCACCGGCACCGGGCCGGACGTGGTGGCCGGCTACCCCTGGTTCGGCGCCTGGTCCCGGGACACCATGACCGCCTACGAAGGGCTGTTCCTGACCACCAACCGGGCCGACGAGGGGCGGGACCTGCTGCGGGCGTACGCCGCGACGCTGTCGCAGGGGATGCTGGCGAACACCGCCGACACCGGGCGGGTGGAGTACAACACGGTCGACGCCACGCTGTGGTTCCTGCATGCGGTGACCCGGCATGTCACCGTCACCGGCGACACCGACCTGGGCGACGAGCTGCTGCCCGCGCTGCATGCCGTCGTGGAGGCGCACCTGGCCGGCACCCGCTACGGCATCCGGGTCGACCCGGCGGACGGGCTGATCACCCAGGGCGGCACCCCGGGCACCGCGCTGACCTGGATGGACGCCCGGGTCTACGGAGTGCCCGTGACGCCGCGTACCGGCAAACCGGTGGAGGTCAACGCGCTCTGGGTCAACGGGCTGGCCGGGCTCGCCGAGCTGACCGAGCTGGTACGGCGGGACGCCAGCGCGCTGTGGGGCCTGCACACGAGGGCGTCGGCCGCGTTCCGGGCCCGGTTCCCGACACCGGTGGGCTGGCTGCACGACGTGGTGGACGCGCCCGCCCCGGCGTACCCCCTCGGCGAGGCGCCACACCACGACGACGACCTGCTCCGCCCCAACCAGCTACTCGCCTGGTCGCTGCCGTACGCCCCCCTCGAACCGGACCCGGCGACGCTGCGCCGGGTCGCCGAGGCGCTGCTCACCCCGCTCGGCCCGCGCAGCCTCGCCCCCGACTCACCCAGCTACCTGGGCCGGCACCGGGGCGGGCCGGCGGAGCGGGACGCCGCCTACCACCAGGGGACCGTCTGGCCGTGGCTGATCGGACCGTTCGCCGACGCATACCGCCGGGCGGGGCTACCCACCGACGACCTGTTCACGGGCCTGGAGGGCCATCTGACGGAGTTCGGCCTCGGCTCGGTGAGCGAAACGGCCGACGCCGACCCGCCGCACGCCGCCACCGGCTGCCCGTTCCAGGCGTGGTCGGTCGCCGAGCTGCTGCGCGTGCGCCGGGCCCGCTGACCACGCGTTACATCTCGGCAATCAGCGCGTCTCCGCTGGTTATCGACGGCTCGGCAGGATGAGCTGCGACCCCGGACGCGGACGACGGCCCCCGGTGCGGTGGGCGACCGTGCGCGATGCGGGAGACACAACTCAAAGGGGGCCGCATGTCCGCTGACGCCGACGTGATCGACATCCAGCCCGCCCGGCACCTGCGGGTGCTGATGCTCTCCTGGGAGTACCCGCCCGTGCTGGTCGGTGGCCTCGGCCGCCACGTGCACGCCCTCTCCGTCGCCCTGGCCGCCGCCGGCCACGAGGTCACCGTCGTCACCCGCCACGCCGAAGGCGCACCCCTGGAGGAGTACGCCGACGGCGTACGGATCCTGCGCGCCGCCGAGGACCCCGTCCGGTTCCCCCTCGCCACCAACTCCCTGCTGGCCTGGACCATGGCGTTCAACCACACCCTCACCCGGACCGCCCTGCGCGCCACCGAATCCGGCGGATACGACGTCATCCACGCCCACGACTGGCTCGTCGCACACACCGCGATGACCCTGGCCGAGCACCTCGACCTACCCCTGGTCACCACCATCCACGCCACCGAGGCCGGCCGGCACCAGGGCTGGCTGCCCGAGGAGATGAACCGCACCATCCACGGCGTCGAGCACTGGCTGAGCAACGCCTCGACCCGGGTGATCGCCTGCTCCGGCTACATGCGCGACCAGGTGACCCGGCTGTTCGACGTGCCGGCCCGGTCGATCGACGTGGTGCCCAACGGGGTCGACGACCGCGCCTGGCGGGCCCGGCCCCGCGCGGTCGCCACCGCCCGGGCCCGCTTCGCCGGGGACGGCCCCCTGGTCGGGTACGCGGGCCGGCTGGTCTACGAGAAGGGCGTGCAGCACCTGGTGCACGCGGTGCCGTACCTGCGGGACCGGCACCCTGGACTGCGCGTGGTGATCGCCGGCGACGGCCCGTACCGGGAGGAACTGGTCGACCAGACGCGGCGGCTGCACCTCGGCGAGACCGTCCGGTTCGCCGGCTTCCTGGATACCACCCAACTGCCGGCGGTGCTCGCCGCCACCGACGCGACCGTCGTGCCCAGCCTCTACGAGCCGTTCGGCATGGTGGCACTGGAGGCGGCCGCCGCCGGAGCGCCGCTCGCGGTGGCCCGCACCGGCGGGCTGGCCGAGATCGTCGAGCCCGGCGTCACCGGCGTGACCTTCCCGCACAGCGACCCGGACGCCCTGGCCGGCGCGGTCGACCGGCTCCTCGGCGACGAGGTCTTCGCCCGCCGGGTGGCCCACCGCGCCCGCACCATGGTCACCGAACGGTACGGCTGGGCCACCGTCGCCGCCCGAACCGCCGGCAGCTACGCCGCCGCCCGTCGAGAGCACGACGCGTTCCAGGCCCACCGGGCGGCCATGACGCTGGCGGACGGCCGACCCGCCATCACCATCCCGGACGGCAATCTGCTGGCCGAGGCCGCGAGCTGACCCGCGTCGCATCGCCGACAGATCCGCCCGGCCCACCAGGACATACTTCCTGGTGATCCGGCCGGTCCGCCGGACCGGTCCCGGCCCCCTCCCCTGTGGACCGTCCGGGTGATGCCCCTCCACCCGACAACTTGATTACAGTGGCGTAGTTTTGTCGATCAAGATCTCTGGGGAAGGGCGAGCCGACATGATGGGACCGTCCCACGCGTTGTCCGGCGCGGCGGTGTGGCTGACCGGCTCCTGGGCGCTGGACCAGTTCGCCGACTACCACCAGACACCGCTGGCGCTGGCGGTGGGCACGGCGGTCTGCGCGGGCGGGGCGCTGTTCCCCGACCTCGATCTGTCCGGCAAGGTGACCCGCAACCAGGGCGGCGCCACCGTAGCCCGCACCTTCGGCGTGGTCAGCCTCTTCCTCGCCGAGGTGATGGAGAAGATCTCGCTGGGCGTCTACTACGCCACGAAGCTCAGCAAGGATCCGAAGCGCAACAACGGGCACCGGACGTTGACCCACACCATCCCGTTCACCCTGCTGGTCGGCTGGGGCACCACCGCGCTCTGCGCCCACTACGGCAAATGGGCCGTGGTCAGCATCCTGTTCTTCATGATCGGGCTGGCGCTGCGCGGGCTCTTCGACGAGTGGGCCGAGCGGGCCGGCTGGGTGATCGTCACCCTCGCGTCGGCCGGGGCCGCCTGGTTCACCTTCGCCAACCTGCCCGGCGACCGGGGCTATCCGCTCATCGGCACGGCCGTCGGCGTGGGCTGCTTCGTGCACATCCTCGGCGACATGATCACCCGAGCCGGGGTGCCGATCCTCTGGCCGATCCCGATCAAGCGGCGGATGTGGACGATGATCGGCCTGCCCAACAGCATCGCACTGCGCACCGGGAGCAAGGCCGAGACCATCGTGCTGCGCGCGGCGATGACCGTCCTCGCGGTGCTCGCCGCGGTCGGGCTGGTCGCGCCGTCGGTGCTGCAACGGTTCAACATCGAGGTGTGACCTCCACGGACGAGCCGGCCGCCACGCCGGCAGCAGCGGCCGGGCCGACGGACGACGCCCGACCGCCAGCCGAGGACGCGGCGGTGCCCGGATTCTGGCAGCGGCTGGGGCTGCCGGGGCTCGCCGACGTGCACACCCACTTCCTGCCGCCCCGGCTGCTGCGCAAGGTGTGGGCGTACTTCGACGCGGCGGGCCCGCTGGTCGGCACCGAGTGGCCGATCCGCTACCGGTGGGACGACGCCGAGCGGGTGGCGCACCTGCGCCGGCTCGGCGTCCGGACGTTCACCGCGCTGGCGTACCCGCACCGGCCCGGGATGGCGGAATCGCTGAACCGGTGGACGCTGGACTTCGCCGCGCGTACCCCCGGTTGCCTTCCCTCGGCCACGTTCTTCCCGGAACCCGGGGCGGTCCGCTACGTCGCGGAGGCGCTGCACGCGGGCGCGCGGGTGTTCAAGGTGCACGTGCAGGTGGGCGCGTTCCTGCCCACCGACCCGGCCCTCGATGCCGTATGGGGGCTGCTGGCCGACGCCGGCGTGCCGGTGGTGGTGCACGCCGGGCACGCACCGGTCGGCACCGCGCACACCGGACCGGAGCCGTTCGCCGCGGTGCTCGCCCGGCACCCCCGGCTGGCCGCGGTCGTGGCGCACCTCGGCGCGCCCGACTACACCGCGTTCCTCGACCTGGCCGCCGCCTACGAGCGGGTCCGGCTGGACACCACCATGGTGTTCACCTCGTTCTTCGACCGGCTCGAACCGTTCCCGCCGGCGGAACTGCCCCGGCTGCGGGAGCTGGGGCTGGCCGGCAAGGTGCTGCTGGGCAGCGACTTCCCGAACATTCCGTACCCGTACGCGGAGCAGCTCGACGGGCTGGCCCGGCTGGACCTCGGCGACGACTGGCTGCGGGCGGTCTGCTGGGGCAACGCCGCCGCGCTGTTCGACCTTTGAGGCCCGACCGGGCTTGCGGTGGGGCGCCGCCATCTGATCTCCCCCGTGGCGGCCATCTGCCACGGCATGATGGCCAAGTGAGTCGTGGCTTGTTGATCCGACCTGTCATGCCACCGGATCTTGACAGCGTCAGTCCGCTCGCGGGTTCTCGGGATCGAGCAGAGGTGCGGCTGAAGGCCGCCGAGCACGGCGAAGAGGGGATGCTGGTGGCTGTCCTGGCATCCAGGATCGTCGGCGCAGAAAGCATCCGGTGGTCCCAGGGCTGCGATCCTCCGAACCCCTGGCTGTACGGGCTTCAGGTTGCGGCGGAATTTCGAGGACAGGGCATCGGCCGTTCCTTGGTGAGGGCCGCCGAAGAGCTCGGCCGACGACACGGCGCGGACCACATGAGTCTGGATGTGGACGTCGACGATGCCAGAGCCATCGCTTTCTACGAGGCACTCGGCTACACCGTGGTACGCCACCATCAGCATCACTGGCGTTCCCTCGACCCGCGTACCGGGGCGGTGATCAACGAAGGCACGGCGCCGACGTTGATCATGCGGCGTCTTCTGCGGTGACCGCCACGGCTGGGATCAGTCCAGCGCCGCGGCCGACCAGTCGGCGAGGAGTTCCAGCACCGGCCGGCGGCCGGCGAACATCGCCGCCTCGTCCCGCTGGTCGTAGGTCTGGCCGGTCGCCCCGCCGGCCCGGTTAAGCATCACCGGCGCGAGCCAGAAGTACTTGGCCGCGCCGGCGATCCGCACGGCGCGGGCGACCAGTGCCGGATCGGCGACCCCACGCAGCCCCTCGACGTACCCGGTCAGCACCGCATCCGCCACGTCGGGCAGGAGCGCCACGTCCACCAGGCCGTCGAAGAAGGTGTCCAACACCAGGTTGGCCGCGTCCTCGCCGATCGGGCCGGGGCCCACGAAGGACCAGTCCAGCAGCACGGGGCCGCCGCCGGCCAGAATCAGGTTGGTCGGCCAGACATCGTGGTGGCAGAGGGTACGCGGCAGCCGGTCCGTGGCAGCCAGCACCGCGTGCCGCCGCTCCCACAGCCGGCGCAGCGTCGTCCGGAGCGACGCCGGCCAGGCCACCACCGCGGCCGGATGGTCCCACGGCACTGGCTCGGTCACCGGGCGGCTCAGCGTGTAGTCGCGCAGCCAGTCCCGGGCCAGCCAGTCGTACCGGGGCAGCTCGGCGGTCCGATCCAGCCAGTCGGCGTGCGCGACGCCGAGCCGGCGGGCGACCTCGCCGAAGTCGCCGATCGTGCCGACTGTCCCCGGCCGTCCGTCCATGTCGGCCAGCCAGAGCGCGACCGTGCCGTCCGGCCGCTCTTCGACCGCCAACACGTCCGGCGCGGCGAGGCCCGCGCCGGCCCATGCGGTGGCGGCCAGTCCGCTGCCGTACGCCTCGACCTCGCGCCGCCAGTAGTTCCAGTGGCCGACGTCGGCGCTCGCCGCCCAGTGCGTCGGGCCGGTGCCGTGCCTGGGTGGCGTGATCAGCTTCAGTACGGCCGGCCGGCCGTTCCGGTGGGTCCGCCAGATGCCGCCGGTCACCCCGTTGAGCGGGTTGTGGGTCAACGGATGGGCCGGCACCTCGGCGGGGACGAGGTCGAGCGGAGGGCGGGTCACCGCGCGCAGCCTACCGGCGATAGGCCACCGGCTGGCTGGACGCGCCAGATCGCGTACCTGGCGGTGTCCGGTGCCCGCAGACACCGCCACCTCGGCGCGCCGGAGTGGATCAACGAGGGGCCGGGCCGACGAGTGGCCGGGTGCGGCGCTGGGCGGGATCCGGGACCGGGAGAAGCCAGGGGCCGGCGAGGAGTCCGACAGCGGCCTGGGCGGCGCCGGCGACCACGAGCGTGGGGCCGGCGCCGGCCAGCCCGATGACGGCCCCGCCGGCGAGTAGCCCGATCGAGACGGCGCCGTCGTGCACCAGGCTCTCCGCGGCGAAGGCGGCCCGCCGTTCCGCCCCGTCGGTGCGGGTGGTGATCAGGCGGTTGAGGGCGGCGATGCCGAGCGGCATGGCGAACCCGCCGACCGCGGCCAGCGCCGCGATCAGCACGAGCGAGGAGGTGACGGCGGGCAGCGCGGCGAAGGTCGCGCCGAGCAGGATCCAGCCGGTCGCCATCGTGGCCAGCGGCGGCAGCCGGGGTACGAGCATCGGCGCGAGCAGCGCGCCGGCGAGCGAGCCCGCGCCGTAGCCGGTCATGCCGGCCGAGACGAGTAGGCCGGGGCGGCCGGTCTCGGCGCCGAGGATCGCCAGCCCGAGGGTGAAGGCGAACCAGGTGAGGCCGCCGACGCCGGCCATGGTCACCGCGCGGCGTACCTCGGGGTGACGGGCCAGCACGTGCCGGAGTGCGGGAGCGCCAGCGGCGACCTCGGCGCGGGGCGCGGCGGTGCCGCGTACGGCCAGTAGCAGGGCGGCACCGAGAGCGACGCCGGCCGCCTCCGCCCAGAGCAGCCGGAACGGCCCGCCGACGGTGATCGCCCACCCAGCCAGCGGCGGCGCCAGGATCATGGTGCTGCGGTGCGCGAAGTCCTGCCAGGCCAGCATCCGGGCGGCGACACCGGGGCCGGCGCCGTCGCAGATGTCGGCGAGCAGCGCCCGCTGCCCCGGCCCGCTCAGCGCGGTGGCCGCCCCGGTGATCAGCCCGGCGGTGGCCAGGTGGAGCGGGCCGACGGCGCCGACCGCCGCGCCGACCGGGACGACGAGCAGCCCGAGCACCTGCACCGCGAGCACCCCGGCGAGGGCCCGTCCCGTGGTGAGCCGCTGCCGCAGACCCCGCGCCCACCAGGGCGAGGTGAGCATCGGCAGCCCGACCGCGCCACCGACCAGCCCGGTGGTCCACGCGGATCCGGTCTCGGCGAGCGCGACGAGAGGCAGCGCGACGGCGGTGGCACGCTGCCCCAACCAGGTCACGAAGGTGGTGGTCAGCATGGCGGCGATGGCGCGGCGTGGGTTCACGATTTCGATCCTGTGGTTCCGGCGGCTCGCACGGTAGCTGGCGAAACGGCATGCCAGCTCATAATCTGTGCCTATGAGCTCCCTACCCACGGTCGATGATCTACGGCTCGTCGAGGCGCTGGCCCGGCACGGCTCCGTGGGCGCGGCGGGCCGCGAGATGCGGATCAGCCAGCCGGCCGCGAGCAACCGGCTGGCGGCGCTGGAGCGGCGGATCGGCGAGCGGCTCTTCGAGCGGGACACCACCGGGGCGCGACCGACCCCGGCCGGGCGGGCGCTGGCGGCGGAGGCGGCCCACGTGCTCGGCCACCTGGAGGCGATCTTCGACCGGACCCGGGCGGCCGCACGCGGCGAGGTGCTGAGCGTCGGCACCTTTTCGAGCCTGGCCGCGTTGCTGTTCCCCGCCCTGGTCGGCCTGCTCGGCGACGTGACCCTGCAGCAGGTCACCGACCACGGTGACCGGCTGGTCGAGTGGGTCGGCGAGGGCTCGCTGGACGCCGCCTTCGTCACCGTCGCCAACCAGCTGCGGCTGCCGGCCACGGCCACCGCGACACCCGTCGCCGGCGACCGGCTCGCCGTGCTCACCCCGCCGGGGGTGCGGCTCGGCACCGGACGTCGGCCGTTCGCCGGCCTCGACGTGGTGGCCCACACGTACGACCCGTCCGCCGACGCGCTGCACCGGCGGCTCTCCGCGCTGGGCGCCCAGCCCAGGCCGGCGGCCACGGGCGAGACCGCGGTACGGATGGGCCGGCTGCTCGACTGCCCGGTGGTCCTGCCGCGCGGGCTCGCCCTCGCCTACGCGGCCCCGGACGAGCAGGTCTCGGCGGCGCCGGTCCCGGGGCGCTTCACCCTCTTCCTGGTCACCCGGCGACCCACGCCGGCCACTCTGGCGACCGTGGTGGACGGGCTGGCCGACCGGCTCGGTCTGGAACGGGCGGGACGGACCTGAAGCAGGTCGACGGTCACGGCCTGGGCAGGTCCGCGCACAGCTTCCTCGGGAAGGCCGGCTGCACGGTGAGCACCCGTCCGCAGCCGGCCTCCGTCGAACTGGCGATCGTGGCCCACCCCTGCTGGCCGGCCCAGCGGAGGAAGTAGCGTCGCACGTTGACCGACGGGTTGCAGCCCGGCCGTGCCTCGGCACCGCATGGCACCGGATCGAACGGCACCGTCATGACCAGCCACGTGCCGTCGCAGCCCTCGGGCGAGCCGACGGAGTGCCGGGACACGTCTATGCCGCGCACCGCGACGTCGATCCAGGCACGGGCACAGTGGTCCGCCGGCATCGGGTCGCAGCCGAACGTCGGGTCGCAGCGGCGGTAGTTCTCTCCATCGCGTTTCCACGGCTCCTGGTTGAGCACGACGATCCGGCCGTCGATCGGCCCAGGCGCGGTCAGTGTCACCTCGCCCGACGTGTGCGTGGGGCAGGCCCCGACCACTCCCGACAGCCGCGAGTCCTGCACCACGTTGGCGTAGATGCGGTTGTTTTCCTCCACGAAGTAGGTGATGCGCGGATCGCGGGAGCAACCATCGGCGTCACCGAGCAGCGCCAGGGTCAGCACGAGCGAACGCGGGTCGTCGCTGACGCGTACCGCGGTGACGTCGGCCTGGTAGGTGCCCCAGCTGGAGCCCTCGGCGGAGCCGGCCGGCGAGGACGCGTCGCCCGGCTTGGCGCAGCTCAGGAGGGCGGCCAGGCACAGCAGGGCGGTGACGAGTCGACGCATGGCAATGAGCATGGCCGGCAGCCGCCCCTGCGCATCCGTATGGATACTCAGTCCGGGTGTCTCAGACGCCGACGCGCTGCTCGGGGATGCAGAGGCCGTAGAGGGCCATCAGTTCGGGGCTGTCGATCCGGCTGCCGTCGGCCACCGAGTCGCAGGAGATGTCGACGATCATGTCCTTGTGCGCCAGCAAGTACGGCCGGGCCCCCACGTCGGCGCTGGCCAGGGTCGCGATCCCGGACCAGTGCCGGCGCCCGAACAGCATCGGGTAGCCGCGCAGCCCGTCGTAGGTGGCGCAGACCAGCACGTCCGGGTACGGCAGGGCGGTCACCCGCCGGACCGCGGCGGTGGTGAGCCCGGGCATGTCCACCGGCACCACCACGACCGCCTCGATCCCCTCGTCGGTCAGCGCGGCCAGCCCGGCCCGGATCGAGGAGCCCACCCCGGTCCCCCAGGCCCGGTTGACCACCACGGTGGCCGAGGTCAGGTCCGTCGTCTGGCGGACCTGGTCAGCCGCCGCGCCGAGCACGACCACGACCTGCTCGCAGCCCGCCTCGCGCATCGTGTCGATCAGCTGGCTCACCAGGGGTTTCTCCCCTTGGTGCAGCAACGCCTCGGGTCCGCCGATCCGACGGCCCCCACCAGCGGCGATGATCATTCCTGCGATCCGGTTCAGCTGTGCCCCCTCGACCAGGGGGACGGAGCGGGGCAGCCGCACCCGGTCCGTCCCGTCGTACGCACACCGGACCAACGAGCGCCGCCGGGAGCGGGTAGCGGGGCAAAACGGAAATTTGTGCGACTATGCCGCGTCGGCGTAGCAGTCGACGATGGACAGGTCGAGCGGGAACCGGACCGGGGTGTCCCCGAACAGCAGCCCGGTGGCCCGGGCGCCCGAGGCGCTGACCGCCGCCGCCACCGCCTCGGCCTGGCCGGCCGGGCAGTGCACGATCACCTCGTCGTGCTGGAAGAAGACCAGTTCGGCCCCGGTGCCGGCGAGCGCGGTGCGGAGCGTGGCCAGCAGCGTGGCGGCCCACTCGGCGGCGGTGGCCTGGATGACGAAGTTGCGGGTGAACCGGCCGCGGGAGCGGGCCGCCCGGGCCCGGGGACCCTGCGGGTCCGCCGCCGCCTCCGGGTCCACCTCCGCCCCGTCGCCGAGGTCCACCGACCCCGGCGGGCAGGTACGCCCCAACCACGACCGCACCAGCCCGCCCGCCTCACCGGTGCGGGCGGCCGCCTCCACGTACCCGAACGCCGTCGGGTAGTTCCGCTTGAGCACGGCGAGTGCGGGCACCGCCGCGCCACCGGTCTGCCCGTACATGGCGCCGAGCAGGGCCACCTTGGCGCGGGCCCGGTCACCGGCGAACGCGTCCCGGGCCAGGGCGGCGTAGAGGTCCCCGGCGCCACCGGCGGCGGCCAGCCGCTCGTCGCCGGAGACCGCCGCGAGCACCCGGGGTTCGAGCTGCCCCGCGTCGGCCACCACGAAGGCCCAGCCCGGATCGGCCACCACCGCGCGGCGGATCACCTTCGGGATCTGCAGGGCACCGCCGCCCCGGGTCGCCCAGCGGCCGGACACCACCCCGCCGGGCACGTACTCGGGATGGAAGCGCCCGCCGGAGACCCAGGCGTCCCGCCACGCCCAGCCGTGCGCCGTCCAGATCCGGTAGAGCTCCTTGTATTCCAGCACCAGCGGCACCGCCGGATGCTCCACCCCGCGCAGCACCCAGGCCCGGGTGTTCGGCAGCTCCACCCCGGCCCGGGCGAACGCCTTCAGCAGCTCGGCCGGGGAGTCAGCGTGCAGCTGACGCACGCCGAACGCGTCGGCGATCCGGGCGGCCAACTCGGCCAGCCGGCGGGGCGGCCCGCCGACCGGTGACGCCTCACCGAGCAGGTCGGCGAGGATCATGTCGTGTACGTCGGCGCGCCACGGCAGGCCGGCCGCCCCCATCTCGGCGGCGATCAGCGCACCGGCCGACTCGGCGGCGACCAGCAGCCGGAACCGGCCGGGGTGCGCGGTGGCCGCGATCCGGTCGAGCTGGTCCGCGTACACCCGGGTCAACGCCTCGATGTCCGGGCCTGGCGGGCCGGACGGCGGGTCGAACAGCGCGCCCTGGCCGTGACCGGGCGGCTCCGCCGGGCGGGGCGCCGGGTCGGGCGGCACCGGCGCGCCGGTCAGCCGGGCCCAGGCGGCGGCGAGCGAGCGGGGCTCGCCCCAGCGGCCGGCGTGCCCGAGCAGCAGCGCCTCGGTGAGCTCGACGTCGTGGCAGCGGTCCAGCCGTACGCCGGCGCGCAGCAGCGCCGGGTAGAGCGGGACGCCGGTGGCCCACACCCAGCGGGGGCGCTCGGCGGCCTCCCGGGCGGCCATCGCGGCGGCCAGGTCGGCGACCGGCTCGGCCGGGCCCGCGGGTCGGCCGGCCGGGTCGAGGGGTTGCCACACTCCCCCGCCCCTCTCGTCCGACACCACCGCCACCAGCACGGATGCGATTCTGCCTCGCCCGTCCGACACTCGTCCGCGCCGGATGACGAACGCCCTCCGTCACGGAACGAGTGGCCGTCCCGCCTCGAATGGCCACTCGTCCCGTGAATCTGCGCCCTCGCCGGGCGGGGGTTACTTGCCGACGCCGGCGGTGAGGCCGGACTGGACCTGGCGCTGGAAGACGATGTACACGATCAGCACCGGGAGCGTGGCCATGGTGACGCCGGCGAACAGCCCGGACCAGTCGGACCGGTAGCCCTGGTTGACCGACAGTTCGATCAGCCCCTGGGAGATCACCTGGTGCTTCGGCTCGCCCGACAGCGACTGCATGAGCAGGGTCGGCAGGTACCACTGGTTCCACTGGCCGAGCACGTTGAAGATGCCGATGCTGATCAGGCCCGGCTTGGCCATCGGCAGCATCACGCTGAAGAAGGTCCGGGTGTGTGAGGCCCCGTCGACCATGGCCGCCTCGGCGATCGAGTCGGGCAGCGTCCGGAAGAACGAGTGCATGAAGAAGATCGTGAACGACAGAGACCAGGCGATGTAGACCACGATCAGCATGAGGTGCTTGTTGGGCCCGAGGAGCGGGAAGGTGACGCCCATGTTGTAGACGCCCTTGAACAGCGGCACCGCGGCCAGGTAGACCGGCAGGGTCAGCCCGGACAGGAACATGTAGTAGATCAGCCGGTTGCCGCGGAACTCGTAGCGGGCCAGCGCGTACGCGGCCATCGAGCCGAGCAGCATGGTCAGGGTGACGCTGCCGGCCAGCACCAGCACCGTGTTGAGGAAGAACGACCCGAGGTGCCCGCCGAGCCAGGCGCGGGAGAAGTTGTCCCAGTGCAGCTTGCTCGGGATGAGGGAGAGCGGCTCGCGGATGACCTCCGAGTCGCCCTTGAACGCCGACATCACCACCCACAGCAGCGGATAGATCACCATCAGGGCCCAGACCACCAGGAACAGGTGGGAGAAGCCGTTGAAGATCCGAGCACCCACGCCTGCCCGTGGGGCTCGCGCCCGCCGTACGGGCGCCGGGCGGGACGGGCTGGCCTGGTCGGCCTGGCCGAGACCGTGTGTCGCCGTGCTCATCGTCGCGCCTCCTTCAGAACTCGATACGTTCACGACGGGTGATCCTCAGCTGCACCGCGGCGAGCAGGATCGTGAAGATGGCCAGCGCGACACCCATCGCGCAGGCGTAGCCGTACTGGCCCTTCTGGAACGCGGTGAAGTTGAGCACCGACGCGAAGATCTCGCTGGCGTGGTTCGGGCCGCCCTGGCTCGGGGTCATGACGAAGACCAACGCGTACATGTCCAGCGCGATGAAACCCAGGTAGACCCAGGCCACCGAGACGGTGTCCCGCAGCAGCGGCAGGGTGACCCGGAAGAAGGTGTGGAAGCGCCCGGCGCCGTCGAGGATCGCCGCCTCGTAGATCTCCTTCGGAATCGACTGCATCGCCGCGGAGAAGAGCACCATGTAGAAACCGGCCCCACTCCACACCGCGATGAACAGCAGCCACCACAGCACCGCCGGCACGCCGAGGAAGGGCTCCGGATCGGCGGTGAACGCGATCGGGTTGTCCGCGTCGACCAGCCCGATCTTGATGAGCAGGCCGTTGATCAGGCCCTGACCGTCGGTGCGGTAGATCTGCTGCCACATGACGGCGATGAGCACCAGCGACAGCACCTGCGGGAAGAAGAAGACGATCTTGTAGAACCCGGAGCCGAACACCCCGCGGATGCCGGCCCTGTCCTCGCGTCCGCCCACGTTGAGCAGGAACGCGAGGAACAGGGCCAGCGCGATGGTGAACAGCGGCACGGTGACCAGGAAGAAGACGTTGTGCCAGAACGCCTTCCGGATCAGCTCGTCGGAGAGCAGCCGGACGTAGTTGTCCAACCCGACGAAGTGCTGGGAATCCGAGTACCCGCCCCAGTCGGTCAGCGAGTATCCCGCCGCCTGCACGAACGGCCACACCACGTAGAACAGGTACAGCGCGACGGGCAGGGCCAGGAAGCCCGTGACGAAGCGCGCGACTCCGTGCCGCATTGGACTCACTTCCTCGAACGGATCAGGCGGTGCGGGTCTGCTTCTTGATCGACGAGTCCTTGGCGACCTTGTCGGCAGCCGCCTGCATCTTGTCGACGAACTGCTGCGCGGTGAGCCGGCCAGCCATCAGCTCCTCGGAGAGGTTCTGGCTCTCCTTGTCCAGGTCGGCGTAGAAGTCCTGGAACTTGACCGAGATGAGCTCGCTGCCGCCGTTCTTCATGAGGTTGTTCGAGCTGGAGAGCGCCGAGTCCTGCACGTTGTCGCCGGAGCCCTTGGTGGAGGCCAGCGACTTGGTCAGCTCGGCGAACTTCGCCGAACCCGCCTTGGACAGGATCGCCCGCAGGAACTCCTTCGCGGCCTCCTTGTTCGGGGCCTTGCTCGGCACGACGAAGCCCTCGCCGGAGGCGGCGAACACGTCCTTCGCCGCCTTGTCGCCCGGGTTGGACCAGTAGTCGGAGAGCGTCAGCTCGAAGCCCGGCGGGATGGTGGCGGCCATCTCGTTCTTCAGCCAGGTGCCGACCTGGATGAATGCCGCCTTGCCGTCGAGCCACGCCTGCTGCGACTGGGTGTGGTCGAGCTTGCCGGGCAGGAGCAGCTTGTCCTTGACCAGCTTCTCCCACGGCTCCAGCGCCTTGAGGACGCCGTCGGCCTTCCAGGCGTTGTCCTTCAGGTTGTCGATGTCGACGACCACCTGCTTGCCGGCGGACTTCCAGATGCTCGCCATCAGCGCCCAGCGCGGGTAGTAACCGTGCACCGCGTCGTGGACGTACGGCGCCATGCCCTTGGCCTTGATCTTCGGCGCGAGCGCGAAGAACTCGTCCCAGGTCGTGGGTGCCTGCCAGCCCTCCTTCTTGAACAGGGCCGCGTTGTACCAGTTGCCCCAGACCGTGTAGGCGACGTTCACGACGTAGAACTTGCCGTTCTGGGTGCCGTCGCCCACCGTGCCCGGCAGCAGCGAGTCGGCGACGGTGCCCTCACTGTCCCAGGCGGGCGCGGCGAGCAGGTCGTCGAGCGGCTCGATGGCACCCTCGTTGATGAGCGTGCTGCGGTCCATCATGTCCGCACCCGAGTTCATGACCAGGTCGCTCGGCTGCGTGGCCATCTTCGGCTGCTCTTCGGTCTTGATCTTCTGGGTGGAAGACATGTTGACCGTGATGTTCGGGTGCTTGGCGTTGAAGATGACCTTGTCTTCCTTCGCCCACTGGTCACCGAGGCCACCGTTGAAGATGACCACCTTGACCGCGCTGCCGTCCTTGACACCGAACGGGTTGTGCTTGCTTTTGGCCGCGCCGCCGGTGTCGTCGGACTTCTTCGGCTCGCTGCCGGCGCAGGCGCTGAGCAGCCCCATCGCCGGGGTGGCGAGGAGGCCGGCCGCGGCGGCCCGGCGAAGCAGGGTCCGGCGGCTGAGGTCGCCGAGGTTTTCGGGGGTAACCGACATCTCTGTCTCTCCTTGTGGTCGGGTCAGGCGGTCCGCCGGAGGCGCCCGGCGTACCGCGACTCGAGGGCGAGGTTGTGCTCGTCCCCACCGGGGACGTTGGCGGAGAGGTAGATAGGGGGTACCTCCCCGGCCTGGTGGAACCGTCGTACGACCTCGGCGGTCAGCAGCTGCGCCAGCAGCGCCGCGGTGACCGACGAGACCGCACAGACCGCGCCGCCGCCCTCGAGCGGCAGCAGTGCGTCGCCGTACGGCGCGCCGTTGTCCAGCACGACGTCGGCGAGGTCGGCGAGCCGGTGCCCGGACGGATGTCGCGGGGCGACCCGTGCCGTGTGCTCGACCGAGGTGACCGCGATCAGCGGGTGGCCGTGCGCCCGGACCAGCGTCGCCAACTCGACGACCGAGCCGTTGATGCCGGACTGGGAGGCGACCACGAACACGTCCCCGGGCTGCGGCGCCGCCAGGGCGTAGAGCTGGTGCGCCACGGCCGGGTCGCGTTCCAGCTTGGGGTCGGCGAGCACGTCGCGGGGCGCGCCGCCGTGCAGCACGAGGTCGTGCAGGGAGAGTCGGTTGGTGGGCACCAGCCCGCCGGCCCGGGCCACCAGCTCGGCGGCGAACGCCTCGGAGTGGCCGGCGCCGAAGGCCTGCAGCACCCCGCCGGCGCGCAGCCCGGCGGCGATCAGGTCGGCGGCCCGGTCCACCGCCTCCGCCTGCGTGTCGACCAGCCGGTCGAGCACCGGGCGGACGGCGTCCGCGTACCGCTGGGCGCTGATCATGAGGTGGCCCCCTTCGCGGACTTGTGCCCGTCGACGGCCTGCGCGGTACGCCGGAAGGCCGCGTGGGCGCGGTCGTGGGTGCGCTGCGCCACGGCGATGTACAGCAGATCGAGCACGACGAGCTGGGGGTGCCGGGCGGAGAGCGCGTCCGGCCGGAAGGTGGTGGCCTGGCTGGCGGTGACCAGCACGATGTCGGCGAGCTCGGCCAGCGGCGAGCGCGGGAAGCCGGTCAGCGCGATCGTGGTGGCGCCTCGACTGCCGGCCTCGGCGAGCATCTCGATGGTCTCCCGGGTCTGCCCGGTGTGCGAGATGCCCAGCGCCACGTCGCCGACGCCGAGCAGCGCGGCGCTGGCCAGCCCCTCGTGCACGTCGCTCCAGGCCCAGGCGGCCACCCCGATGCGGTGCAGGCTGAACTGCATCTCCTCGCCCACCAGCGCGCTGCCGCTGGCGCCGAAGATGTTCACTCGGCTCGCCCCGGCGATGGCCACCGCCGCCTTCTCCACCTCGGCGAGGTCGAGCAGTGCGGCGGTGTCGTGCATGGCGCGGGTGTCGGCGGCCATGATCTGGTCGAGGACCCGGGACAGCGGGTCGCTGGGCTGGATCTCCCGGCCGATGTCGACTGTCCAGCCGGCCGAACGCGCCCGGCCGGTCTCCGCGGCGATGCCGAGCCGCAGGTCGGCGTAGCCCTCGAAGCCCATCGCCCGGCAGAACCGGGTGATGGTCGCCGGTGAGGTGCCGCTGCGCTCGGCCAATTCCACGATGGTGGCCCGGGCCGCCGCCTCCGGGTCGCTGAGCACGTGCTCGGCGACCCGGCGCAACGCTCCCGTCAGCTCCCCGGCCCCGGCCCGGACCCTGGCCAGCACGCCGTCGGAGGAGACCGCCACCGCACCCCGCCGGTCGACCGCGTCGGCGTCGACCACCGCGGTCCCCGCGGGGGTGTTCACCTCGTGATCAACCATGGGACGCCTTTCGGAAAAGAGTGTTAACTGTTAGTGGTAAAAGTTCTTACTGAGGACCCCTCCGTGTCAAGGCCGTGGGCGAAGTTTTCAAACTGTTACCCGGCGCACAGCCGCCGACAGAGCGGTGGATCTTGCCTCGGGGGGGCCGGGCAGACCAGCATGAAGGGCCACAACGCCCGAGCGCAGGGAGGCCCATCCGATGTCCGACACCGTCGTGGTCGGCCTCGACGTCGGGGGTACGTCCACCCGCGCCGCCGCCGTCAGCCTCGACGGCATACGACTCGGCACCGGCCGAGCCGGCGGCGGCAACCCCACCAGCCACGGCGCCGATCGGGCCGCCGTCGAACTGCTCGCCGCGCTACGCGCCGCGCTCGCCGACGTCGACCCAACCCGGGTACGCGCCGGCGTCATCGGGCTGGCCGGGGCCGGCCGGATCCTCGCCGACCCGGGGGGACGGGCCGCCTTCGACCGGGCCTGGTCCGACGCGGGCCTGCGCTGCCCCTACGCCGTGCACGGCGACGCGCTCGTCGCGTACGCCTCGGGCACTGCGGCCCCGGACGGCACGGTGCTCATCGCCGGCACCGGCGCGATCGCCGCCCAGGTACGCGACCTGCGCCTGGACCGCACCGCCGACGGGCACGGCTGGCTGCTCGGCGACGCCGGCTCGGGGTTCTGGCTGGGCCGGGAGGCAGTGCGGCGGCTGCTGTCCGACCTGGACCGCGCCGACCTGCCAGGCGAACTGGCCCGCCGCGTGCTCGCCGAGCTGACCGGCTCGACCGAGGTGGCGACCCGGCCGCGGGCGACCGCCGAGGCCGTCGTGCAGGCGGTCACCCGGCGACCGCCGGTGGAACTGGCCCGGCTCGCGCCGCTGGTGGTGACCGCGGCCCGGGCAGGCGAGGCGACCGCCCAGGCGCTGATCGGCGAGGCCGCCATGCTGCTCGCGGAGAACGTCGCCCGGATCCGGCCGCCCGGCGCGGCCGACCCGGTGGTGCTCGGCGGCGGGCTGCTCACCGGGGACACCCCGCTCGCCGCCGCGGTCCGCGCCGAGCTGGCCCGCCGGTGGCCGGACGCGCCGCTGCACCCGGCCGGCGACGGGGCGGCAGCCGCGGCCTGGCTCGCCGCCCGCGACCTGCCCGAGGTCACCGACCCGGCAGCCCTGCACGCCCTCCTGGTCCCGGCAACCGCCTGACGCCCGCCCGCCGGCCGGTTCCTCGCCCACCCAGCCTGAGCACCCCGCGCCCCCGCGCCCCCCGCCGAGCGCCGAGCGCCGAGCGCCGAGCGCCGAGCGCCGAGCGCCGAGCGCCGAGCGCCGAGCGCCGAGCGCCGAGCGCCGAGCGCCGAGCGCCGAGCGCCGAGCGCCGAGCGCCGAGCGCCGAGGAACCATAACCCCGGCCCACCTGTGGACCTGACATCACCAACGACTCACGACCGACAGGCCCAACACCCGACCCGTGGGACCGCGCAGCCGGCGACGGGTCAGGCCACCTGAGTCGTTGCCGCTATCAGCTCCAAAGCACCCCAACGAACCATCACCGCCACCCACGACGAGACGACCCAGCCCCACCTACAAACTTGATGACGCAGACGACTCAGCACCGGACGCCGGCACCAATCACCACCCACCCCGACCCGAATCATTCGCGTCATCAAGTTCGTAGCGCCCGAAGGAGACCCGCGGCCGCCGGCGACGCGAAGGCTCGCCGCGGCGCGAAGGCCGGCGACCACGACCCGCCCGCCGCTGCGGCACACCCGGACCACCTCGGACGCGGCCTGATCCGGCTCGGCCACGTGGTGCGGGGTGCGAAAGCCCGCCGCCGTGTCGGCTCCGCCGGGCGCGAAAGCCCGCCGGGGCGCGAAGGCCCGGCGAGTGGGCAGGCCCGGCGGGCGGATAGGCGGAAGTCAGGGCAGGGCGGTGAGGGTCTGCTCGAGGCGGCGCCAGACGTGACTGCGCCAGCCGCCGTCGAGCAGGGTGAAGGTGCGCCGCTGCACCGGGTCGTCCGGGTCGAAGCCGGCGTGCTCCAGGAACAGCCGGGTGCCCCGTCCCTCGGGCACCAGGGTCCAGCTGACCACGGTGTCCAGGCGGCCACCGCGCCAGGCCCAGCGCAGTCGGCGCGGCTCGTCCAACTCCAGCACCTCGCAGTGGATCACACCGTCGAACCCCTGACCGGGGCGCGGGTTGGTGCGGAAGCTGAACCGGTGCCCCGGGACGGGCCGGAAGTCGTTCGGCATGAGCCAGCGGGCCAGCAGATCAGAATCGGTCAGCGCCCGCCAGACCTTGGCCGGCGGGTGGGGCAGGAACTGGTCGAGGGCGATCGCCGTCGACTCACTCATCGGGCAGCCCGTCCAACACCTCGCGCAGGTCGGCCAGGCGGGCCCGCCAGAACCGCTCGTACGGGCCGAGCCAGTCGGCCACCTGGCGCAGCGGCTCGGGTCGCAGCGCGTAGAACCGCTGCCGGCCGACGGGCTGTTCGGTCACCAGCCCGGCGTCCTTGAGCACGCGCAGGTGCTCGGAGAGGCTGGGCCGGCGCATCTCGAAGTGGTCGGCGAGCCGCTGCACCGGCTGTTCGCCCCGTTCGAGCAGCAGCCGGAGTACCTCGCGCCGGGTGGGGTTGGCCAGCGCGGCGAAGACGTCCCCCTCAGACACGGGTCGCCTGGAGCACGATGCCGTTGCCGTCCGGGTCGTCGAACGTGACGTACCGGCCCCACGGCGCGGTCTGGATGCCGCCGTCGGCGAACACCACGCCCCGCTCCCGCAGTCGAGCCACGTCGGCGTCGAGGTCGTCGGTCTCCAGCACCAGGCCCTTGAGCGAGCCGGGAGGCATGGTCGGGAACCAGGTGACCAGGGTCAGCGCGGTCGCCGCGCCCTTCGGGGCGACCTGGACCCAGCGACCGCCGGGCCCCATCGGGTTGTCCCAGACGAGGTCGAAGCCAAGGACGTCGACGTAGAAGTCTCGGGCGCGGTCCTGGTCGCTGACGGGTACGGAGACGAGCTGCACATGGGTCACGGTCATGCCATCACAATAGGTAGGAGATTTCCTACCGGTCAAATCGAGCGTGGGCCGGTCGACCGACGTCGACCGGCCCCGCTCCGCGTCCGTCAGGCGGTTGGGTAGCCCGGATGCCCCTGCGGCTGCCCGTGGTGCCCCTGGGGCTGGCCGTACTGGCCCTGCGGGATCTGGTGGCCGGGCTGCGCCGGGTGACCCGGCTGCGGGGCCTGGCCGTAGTGGCCCTGGCCCGGCTGGGCCTGGCCCCACGCGGCGGGCTGAGCCTGCGGGGCCTGCCCATACGGGGCCGGCTGGGCCTGCGGGGCCTGGCCGTACGGGGCCGGCTGACCGTAAGGGGCAGCCTGGCCCTGCGGAGCCGGCCAGCCCTGCGCCGGCTGGCCGGGCCCGACCGGCTGGCCGTAGCCGGGCTGGGCCGCGCCGGCGAACTGGTGCGCCGCTGCCTGCTCGCGGGCCTCCTTGCGCGCCTTGAACGCCCGGACGATCAGCAGGATCGGCAGGATAAAGACGTAGAAGAAGATCCGGTACGTCCCGCCCTCGAAGAGGAACATCAGGTAGAAGCCGTAGCCGAACATGGCCAGGCCGACGACGACGTTGAGGATCCGGGATCCGGTGGACTGCTCGCGGATCGCCAGGCCCAAGACGATCATCGCGATGCCGCCGAGCAGCAGCAGCAAGTCATAGATGAGGAAGAACATCTGATTCCTGTCAATCGGTGAAGATGCCGGCCCACCATAGGGGAGTCGTCACTGGCCCCGCTGCCCCGTTGCCTGTGGCAACCGCCACCTCATTTGAGCTGGCCAGCGGTGAGGCCCGCCTGGATCTGCCGCTGGAACGCCGCGTAGACCACCAGCACCGGCAGTGTGGCGATGGTCAGACCGGCGAACAGGCCGCTGTAGTCGCCCTGATAGCCCTGGCTGACCGCGAGTGCCGTGAGGCCCTGGGCCAGGACGTACTTCGAGTCGTCGCCCTGCATGAGCACCTGCGGCAGGATGAACTGGTTCCAGTGGCTCAGGAAGTTGAAGATCGCCACGCTGATCAGTCCCGGACGCGCCATCGGCAGCATCACCCGGAAGAACAGCCGGAAATGGCCGCACCCGTCGATCAGGGCCGCCTCCGCGACCGCGGTCGGCAGGGTGCGGAAGAACGCGGTCAGGAAGAACACCGTGAACGGCAGCGAGTACGCCGCGTACACCAGCATGAGGCCGGGCCAGGTGCCGAGCAGACCGGCGTTGCGGACAACGAAGAAGAGCGGGACGAGGGCGAGGAAGACCGGGAACATCATGCCGCCGACGAACAGGTAGTAGGCGACCTGACGGCCCCGGAACTCGTAGCGCGCGAAGACGTACGCCGCGGTCGCGCCGAGCAGCATCGTCAGCGTGAGCGAACCCGCCACCACGATGGCGCTGTTGAGGAAGTACCGGCCGATGTGCGCCTCGGTCCAGGCCCGGGCCCAGTTGTCCAGGCGCAGCGCGCCGGGCAGCCCCCACGGGTCGGAGAGGATCTCGCCGTCGCTCTTGAACGAGCTGAGGAACATCCACAGCAGCGGCAGCACGGTCAGCGCGCCCCAGACCAGCAGGAAGCCGTGCGACGCGACTTTCACCACGCCCAGCTCGCGGCGGGCCGGCGCCGGGTCGTGGCGGGTCGGGCCCGGCTCCGCGCCCGTCGTGGTGGGCCTGTCCAGGGTGGTCATGAGTACTCGATCCTCTCGCGCCGGGCGGCCCGCAGCGCCAGCACCGCCACCGTGAGGGTCAGGAAGAACATCACCACGCCGATTGCCGAGGCGTACCCGAACTTGCTCTCGCTGCCGAACGCGGTCTCGTACATCCGCAGCCCGATGACGTCGGAGGAGAAGTTCGGCCCCCCGTTCGTCATCAGCTGGACGAGGATGAAGCCGTCCAGCGCCGCGATGGCCAGGTAGATCCAGGCGACCTGCACGGTGTCCCAGAGCAGCGGGATGGTGATCCGGCGCAGCGTGACCCACCGGGACGCGCCGTCGAGCAGGACCGCCTCGTAGATGTCGCGCGGGATGGCGGACATCGCCGCGCCGAAGAGCACCACGTAGAAGCCGACGTTGCTCCACACCATCACGGCGAGTACGCACCAGAAGGCGGTGCGCGGATCGCCGAGCCAGGTCGGCGCGGGCAGGCCGACGGCGCGTAGCAAGCCGTTGAGCAGGCCGTTGTTCGGGTGGTAGATCTCCCGCCAGAGCAGCGCGATGATCACTACTGAGAGCACCTGCGGGAAGAAGTAGACCAGCCGGTAGAAGGCTGATCCGCGGACTCCGGTCACGCCGGCCCGGTCGCCGCGACCGCCCATCGACAGCATGGTGGCGAAGAACAGGCCGAGGCCGATGGTCAGCACCGGCACCACGGCGAGCAGGATGGCGTTGTTGCCGATCGCGTTCCACACCCGGTCGTCATGCAGCATCGCCCGGAAGTTGGCGAGACCGACCGGGTCGGCCTGCGCCGAGTAGCCCAGCCAGCTCGTCGTCGAGATCTGGAACGCCTGCAGGTACGGCGAGATCACGAACAGGACGTAGAGCGCCAGCGGCGGCAGCAGGAACGTGATGATCAGCGGGTACTTGCCATGTCGCACGAGGGGGATCCTCCTCCAACCGGCCAGGGAGGTGGGGGCGGGCCGACGCCCACCCCCACCGGCTGGCTACGCGGCCCGCTTGTACTTCTTGATCGAGCTGTCCTGGGCGATCGAGTCGGCGCCCTTCTGGCACTGGTCGAGGAACTCGGCCGGGCCGATCCGCCCGCTGAAGAACTCACCGCACGCCGCGTCGACGAGCTCGCGCTCCAGCTTGCGGTAGAAGTTGTTGTAGACCCAGTTGAAGCCGTTGGAGCCGGAGGCCTCCAGCGCCTTCGACACCGTGCTCAGGCCGAACGGCAGCTCGACGCCCTCGGTGGCGCCGGCGACCACGGGCAGGCTGGAGACCTTCTTGGTGAAGTCCTGGGCGCCCTTCTTGGAGAGCATCACCCGCATGTACTCCAAGCCGCCGGCGACGTTCTTGGCCTTGGCCGGGACGATGAACGGCTCGCCCGCGGTGCCCCGGATCGCCTCGAACGGCAGCTTGTCGCCGGTGCTCAGGCTGGGCGTGGGCACCACGGTCATGTTGAAGCCGGCCGGGGTGACCTTCGCCTGCTCGTTCTCCAGCCAGGAGCCGCAGGAGATGAAGGCGGCCTTGCCCTGGCACCAGGCCGTCTGGGACTGGATGTGGTCCAGGCCCGACGAGCCGTCCAGGATGTACTTGTCCTTGACGATCTGGTGCCACGCGTCGGCGGCCGCCTTCATCGCGTCGGACTTCCACGCGTTCGGCTCGAGGTTGTCGATCGCCATCGCCACCGACGGTCCGCCGAACTTGATCGCCGTGGAGATCAGCGGCCAGCTCATGTAGCGGGGGTGCTTGCCCGCGTACGTCCACGGCGCGATGCCGGCGGCCTTGATCTGCTTGCAAAGCGCGATGTGCTCTTCCCAGGTCTTCCCGTACTGCCAGTTGCGCTCGGTGAAGAGCTTGGTGGAGTACCAGATGCCGTACGCGGTGTACGTGTAGTTGAGGACGAGGAACTTGCCGTCGTACGAGCCGACCTCGACGGTGCCGGGCAGCAGCGTGTCGCGCACCTTCTTGCCGGGGATGTCGAGGCTCGGGGCGTCGAGCAGTTCGCCCAGGTCGGCGATGGCGCCCTGGGACACCAGGCCGTTGGGGTCGATCTGGCCGGCGCCGGAGTTGTTCACCACGTCCGGCGGGTTGCCGTCGACGAAGCGCGGTTGCAGGGTCTTGTTGATCTCCTGCGTCGCCGAGTGCTTGATCTCCGCCTTGGGGTACTTCTCCTTGTACATGGCCTCGTGGGCCTTGGCGTACTCCTCGCCGAAGCCGCCGTTGAAGATCACCACCTCGAGCGGGGCGGCCTCCTTGACGCCGAGCGGGTTCTGGGCGCTCTTGGTGCCCTGGTAGCCGGTGTCCTTCTTGTTGTTGTCGTCGCCGCCGGAGGTGGCGCAGCCGGCGAGCAGGCCGGCGGCGGGGGTGGCCAACAGGCCGGCGGCGGCGGTGCGCTGCAGGATCTCACGCCTGTTCATCGCATCTCCTCGGTTCGGGTACGGGGGGCGGCCCGCCGGGAATGGGGGACGGCGGCCGCGACGGCGAGGCACGGTGGGGTTACACGTTGCTTGTCTTCAGTTCATTCCGTATTGCTGAAGAATTTCTACGACAGTGGGGCGCGGACCACAAGACCCGACGACCGAACCGTTATCACCCCGAGAAAACATCGGCTGGCATAGCCTGGGCCCATGCGCCGCCTGCGGCAGCTCGCCGAGCGCACGCCGGCCGGGCGGGAGCGCTACGTCGACCTGCTCCGGGCGCTCGCCATCACCCTGGTCGTCCTCGGCCACTGGACCATCGCCGTGATCGGGCACGACCAGGCCGGCCGGCCCACCGGGCACTCCGCGCTCGGCGACCTCCCCTGGGCCTGGCCGCTGACCTGGGTGGTCCAGGTGATGCCGGTCTTCTTCCTGGTCGGTGGTTACGCCAACGCCGCCGCGCTGACGTCCTGGCGGTCCCGGGGCGGGGACGCCACCGGCTGGCTGGTCGACCGCAGCAGCCGATTGATCCGGCCCACCACCGCGCTGCTGGTGGTGCTGGCCGCCGGCGCGGCGGTGGCCCGGCTGCGCGGCGCCGACGCCGCCGAGATCCGCACGGTGGTCTGGTTCGCCACCATCCCGCTCTGGTTCCTCGTCGCCTACCTGGTGGTGGTCCCGCTGACCCCCGTCATGTACGCGGTGCACCGCCGCCTCGGCCTGGTCGTACCGCTGGTGCTGGTCGGGCTGGTCGCGCTCGGCGATCTGGGCCGGATCCTCGGCCCGGCCGACCTGGCCACCGGGAACTACCTCTTCGGCTGGCTGGCCGTCCACCAGCTCGGCTTCGCCTGGTACGACGCCCGACGCCCGAACCCCCCAGCACCGGAACGAGGCAGGGAGGACCCGCCCGGACTGCGCCGGCGACGGCTGCCCACCTCGCGGCGCGCCGGGGCGGTGCTGGTGCTCGTGGGGCTGGTCGCGCTGCTGCTGTTGACCCGCGTCGGGCCGTACCCGGTATCGATGCTGAACGTGCCGGGCGAGCGGCTGGACAACACCGCCCCGCCGAGCGTGGCGCTGCTCGCGGCAGCCACCGCGCAACTCGGGTTGATCCTGCTGCTGCAGAATCCCGCCCGACGGTGGCTGCGCCGCCCCGGCCCCTGGCAGGCGGTGATCGCGGTCAACGCGGTGGTGCTGACCGTCTTCCTCTGGCACCTGACCGCCACCATCCTGCTGGTCGGCCTGCTGGACACCCTGGGGGTGCTGCCCACCCCGCAGGTCGCCACGGCGGCCTGGTGGGCCTGGCGGGTGCCCTGGCTGCTCGCCCTGGCCGTGGTGCTGGCCGCGCTGGTCGCCGTATTCGGCCCGATCGAGGCCCGCACCCGCCGGCACGGCCGGGCGAGCACCGGCGGACCGGTCCGGACCGCGCTGGTCGCGGTGGGCTACGCGGGCCCGGTCGCCGGGCTGCTGATCAACAGCCTCACCGGCAAGACCGCGCCCGAGCCGCTGGGGCTGCCCGCCCCGGCGCTGGCGGCGTACCTGGCCGGGGCGGGGGTGCTGCGACTGCTCAGGTCTGAGTGGGGAAGCCGAGGTTGACCCCGCCGTGCCGGGGGTCGAGCCAGCGGCTGGTGACCACCTTGCCCCGGGTGAAGAAGGCCACCCCCTCGGCGCCGTGCGCGTGCAGGTCACCGAAGAGCGACGCCTTCCAGCCACCGAACGAGTAGTACGCCATCGGCACCGGGATGGGGACGTTGATGCCGACCATGCCGACCTCCACCTCGTGCTGGTACCGCCGGGCGGCCCCGCCGTCGTTGGTGAAGATCGCCGTGCCGTTGCCGTACGGGTTGGCGTTCACCAGGTCGACCGCCTCGTCGTACGAGCCGACCCGGACGACGCTGAGCACCGGGCCGAAGATCTCGTCGGTGTAGATCGACATGTCCGGGGTGACGTGGTCGAAGAGGGTCGGACCGAGCCAGAACCCGCCCGCGTCGCCGTCCGGGCTGACGTTCCGCCCGTCCACCACCGGCACCGCGCCGGCCGCGATCCCGGACTCCACGTAGGACCGGACCCGCTCGGCGTGCGCGGCGGTGACCAGCGGACCCATGTCGCAGCCGCGCCGGCCGTCCCCGGTACGCAGCCGGGCCATCCGCTCGGCGATCTTCGCGACCAGGGCGTCCGCCACCGGCTCCACGGCGACCAGGGCGGAGATCGCCATGCACCGCTCCCCCGCCGAGCCGAAGCCGGCGTTGACCGCCGCGTCGGCGGCCAGGTCGAGGTCGGCGTCGGGGAGCACCACCATGTGGTTCTTCGCCCCGCCCAGCGCCTGCACCCGCTTGCCGGCCAGCGCGGCGCGCTGGTGCACGTACCGGGCGACGGGGGTGGAGCCGACGAAGGACACCGCCTTCACCCCCGGGTGGTCGAGCAGGGCGTCGACCGCCTCCTTGTCGCCGTTGACCACGTTGAGCACGCCGTCGGGCAGGCCCGCCTCGCTGAACCACTCCGCCAGGAGCAGCGCCGCGCTCGGGTCCTTCTCGCTGGGCTTGAGCACCACCGCGTTGCCGCAGGCGACGGCGACCGGGACGAACCAGAGCGGCACCATCGCCGGGAAGTTGAACGGCGAGATCACCGCCACCACCCCCAGCGGCTGGCGCAGGCTGTACGAGTCGACCTCGGTGGAGACGTTCTCGCTGAAGCCGCCGCGCAGGGCCGACGGGATGCCGCAGGCGTACTCGATGACCTCCAGGCCCCGCTGCACCTCGCCGGCGGCGTCCGCGAGCACCTTGCCGTGCTCGGCGGTGATCACCTCGGCGAGCCGGTCGCGCCGGGCGTGGACCAGCTCGCGGAAGGCGAACAGCACCGCCGTCCGCTTGGAGAGCGACGCGTCCCGCCAGGCCCGCGCGGCCCGCTCGGCCGCCTCCACCGCGCCCGCCACATCCGCCGCGGAGGCCAGCGCCACCCGCCCGGTACGCCGGCCGGTGGCCGGGTCGAAGACGTCCCCGCGCCGCTCCGAGTCACCGACGACCCGCTTGCCGTCGACGAAATGCCCGATCGTGTTCACGCCGCCACCTCCGCCGCCACGCAGGAACGGATCGCGTCGACCAGGATCGCCAGGCCCTCCCGGGCCTCGTCCTCGGTCAGCGTCAGCGGCGGACCCATCCGCACCACGTTGCCGTAGAGGCCGCCCTTGCCGACCAGAAGGCCCCCGGCGCGGCACGCCTCGAAGACCCGGGCGGTGAGCGCCGGGTCGGGTTCGCTGGTGCCCGGGCGGACGAACTCGACGCCCAGCATCAGGCCCTTGCCGCGTACCTCCGCGACGCAGTCGAGATCGGCCACCGCGGCGCGCAGGCCGTCGCCGAGGATCGCGCCCACCCGCTCCGCGTTGGCCTGCAGGTCGTGATCCAGCAGATAGTCGAGGACCGCGTTGCCGGCCGCGGTGGAGATCGGGTTGCCGCCGAAGGTGGAGAAACTGATCGCCGGCACCGACTCCAGCACGTCGGCCCGGCCGACCACGCCGGCCAGGGCGAAGCCGTTGCCGATGCCCTTGGCGAAGGTGAGCAGGTCCGGGGTGACGCCGTGCGCCTGGTAGCCCCAGAAGTGCTCGCCGGTCCGTCCCCAGCCGGTCTGCACCTCGTCGCTGATCAGCAGGATGCCGTGCTCGTCGAGCACCTTCTTCCAGCCCGCGAAGAGCCCGTCCGGGCCGTGCACGAACCCGCCGACGCCCTGGATCGGCTCGGCGATCAGGCAGGCCACGTCGCCGGAGGTCTGGGTGGCGAGCACCTCGCGCAGGTCCTCCACCGCGGCGTCGATCCGGTCGGACTCGTCGAGCCGGGCCAGCAGACCGCGCAGCCGCTCACCGGAGTGCAGCCAGGCCACCTGCAGGGGGTTGAGCGCACTCGCCGACCAGCTGCGGTTGCCGGTCACGCCCATGGCCGCGTACGACCGGCCGTGGTAGCTGTTGCGTACCGCGAGGATCTGGTGCGAGCGGCGGTGGTTGGTGGCGACCAGCAGCGCCGCCTCGTTCGCCTCGGTGCCCGAGTTGGTGAAGAAGACCCGCGCGTCGGGGATGCCGGAGATTCGGGCGATCTTCTCGGCCAGCTCCACCTGCTGCCGAATCAGGTAGAGGGTCGAGCTGTGCACGATGCCGGTGCGCAGCTGCCGCTCGACCGCGTCCCGGATCTCGGGGATGTCGTAGCCGATCATGTTGGTCAGCACCCCGCCGAAGAAGTCCAGGTAGCTGCGTCCCTGGGCGTCGGTCACCCGGCGGCCGGAGCCGGAGACCAGCTCGATCGGTTCGGCGTAGTAGAGCGGCATCCAGGACGGGAGCACGGCCCGGTGCCGGGCCAGCAGATCGTCGGAGGTCATCGTCGCACCCTTCAGCGGCGGTTGGTCCTCGCACGCTCTCACCGCCGGATGAGGGGGACAACTGTCACTGTGTAGCGCAGCGGCCCCGGCCGCCTGACACCGCGTCAACCCGCGCCGCCACCGGTGTGGCCACGATCCACAACGGCCGGTGCCCGCGTCCGGACGGGCGGTAGCATCCGCCGGGTGCGGACGACGGGGGTGGCGCTGCCGGCCGGCGCGGCGGGAACGACCGACGGGGAACTCGCGGCGGGAGTACGCGCGTG
Organism: Micromonospora sp. MP36; assembly: GCF_008119785.1. Taxonomy (GTDB): domain Bacteria; phylum Actinomycetota; class Actinomycetes; order Mycobacteriales; family Micromonosporaceae; genus Micromonospora. The sequence continues at coordinate 39,625 of NZ_VSFA01000058.1, forward strand.
GGTGGACTCGCCGCCGCTGCGCGCCCTGGTGCGGCACTTCGGCGGTGACTGGCCGGCCGGGGACCTGCCGGCGGTGCTGTCCGGGCTGGACGACTTCTCCGCCCGGCACTGGGACTTCCGCGAGGGGCGGGAACGCCCGGAGGCCCGGGAGCCGGCCTTCGACCCGGCGACCGTCCGGCTGGTACTCGACGCCGCGGCGGCGCTGGGCCTGGTCCGACCCGTCCCGCCGGCCCTACCCCGATACGCCCACCTGCTGGTGCTCGGCGGGCTGGCGCACGCCTGCCTGCGACGCACCGCGTACGCCGCGCACCTGGCGCGCACGGTCGCCGGGATCTCCGGCGAGGTGGCGGTGCTGGGCAGTTGCCGGGTCCTCTCCCCGGCCGAGTCGCGGATGCTCGCCGACGCCGGGATCACCGACTGTTCGACCGAGGTGGACGCCCTCGACGCGGCCGTACGCGCCGCGTTCGGGGTCACGACGCCGAGCGAGGAGCGCGGCGAGCCGGCCGACCACCCGCACCGGGCCTGGTCCTCGCGCACCTACCGACCGGCCGGCCTGCCCCCGGTCCGGGTCCTCGCCGCCCCGTCCAGCGAGCCGGACCGGCGCCGGGCGCACACCGCCGACACCCAGCGGTTCTGGGCCGAACACGTCCGGCTACGGGCCGGCGACCCGGTGCTGATGGTGACCGCGCCGATCTACGTGCCGTTCCAGCACTGCGACGCGCTGCGCACCCTCGCCGTGCCGTACCGCTGCGGGATCGACACGGTCGGGGTCGACCCGGCGCTGGCGGCGGTGGCCGGGCTACCCGAACCCACCCTCACCCCGGGCCGCTACCTGCAGGAGATCCGGTCGGCGATCCGGTCGATGCGCGCCCTGCACGCGGTGCTGCCACCCAGCTGAGCCGGCACCGGTGCAGGAGCCCGCCCCGGTTGCCCTCACCGGGAGGGACTCAGCGGAACCGGGCACGCGCGATCGCCCGAGAAACCTCCGCCGGCTGCTCCACCTCCAGTACCAGCCGGTCGTACGGCTCCCCGTCCAACTCGACCAGCAGCACCTCCTCGGCGCGGTGCACGCACCAGAACGACCGGCCGTTGGTCCGGGAGACGTAGCTGCCCGCCATGATCAGGCCGGGCCAGAAGGTGCCGGGTAGCCGCCAGCCAGAGCCCCGCGCGTACGCCTCGGCGCGGGAGACCGGCCGCACGCCGGTGATCGCGGCGGTGGGCACGCGGACCCCGGCGGTGAGCGCCCACAGCCGGTCGGCGCCGGTGAGCCGGACGACCAACTGTTCCGGGTCCACGTCCACTAGCACCGCCATGATCACGAGGTTAGCCCGACGGACCGGCCCCGACCAGGGCCGGCCGGGGCTCAGCGGGCGGTGTCGGCGACCGCCTGCGCGAAGACCTCGGACCGGTGCTCGAAGTTGCGGAACCGCCCGTAGCTCGGCGCGGCCGGGGAGAGCAGCACCACCCCGCCGGCCGGGGTGAGCTTGCGGGAGAGCCCCACCGCGGCGACCAGGTCCTCGGCGAGCTCGGTCCGCACCGCCGGCAGCCCGGCGAGCGCCTCGACGATCCGGGGGCCGCTGTCCGGGATGCCGATCACGGTGACCTCCCGCTCGGCCAGGTGGTCGCGCAGCGGGGTGTAGTCCAGCCCCCGGTCGGTCCCGCCGACGATCACGGTCAACGGCCGCCCCTCGTACGCGTCGATCGCGTGCATCGCCGCGTACGGGCTGGTGGCCAGGGTGTCGTCGACGAAGGTGAGGCCGGACGGGTCGGGAATCTCGGTCAGCCGGTGGGCGAGCCCCTGGAACCCGGCGACCGCCACCGCGAGGGTGTCCTTGGCGGCCACCACGTCCACGCCAAGCGCGTCCAGCACGGCGAGAGCGACGCAGAGGTTGCCCTCGTTGTGCCGGCCGACCAGCGGCAGCACCGCGCGCGGGAAGAGCGGCTGGTCCCGCAGGTGGAACCAGGGGGTGCCGTCCGGGCCGGAGGCGACGTGGGTGGCGTCCGGCAGGCCGACCCGCACCGCGGCCCGGTCCCCCAACTCCAGGGCCAGCCGCGGGTCCGCGCCGTTGACCACCACCGTGTGCGGGCCGTGCGCGAGCAGGTTCAGCTTGTCCCGGTAGTACTCCCGCTCGCCGCCGTGCGCGTCGAGGTGCTCGGGGAAGAGCGCGGTGACCACGGCCACCCGGGGGGAGTCGGTCAGGTCGGCGCACTGGTAGCTGGACAGCTCCAGCACGTACAGCTCGGCCTCGGGCAGATCGAGCAGCGGCACGCCGATGTTGCCGCCGAAGACGTTGGGTCGACCGGCCGCGGTCAGCAGGTGGCTGATCAGGCTGGACGTGGTGCTCTTGCCCTTGCTGCCGGTGACCCCCACCGTCCGAGCCGCGTGGTCGGCCATCCACAACGCGCTGCCCTGGGTGATCGGGACATCCCGGCGGCGCAGCTCGACCATCCACGGGTGGGTGTTCGGCACGCCCGGCGAACGGACCACCACGTCGGCGGCGACCAGCCGGGCGAAGCCGGCCTCCCCGGTGACCAGCGGGGCGGCCTCCGCCAGCGCCCCCTCCCAGGGCAGGGTGAGGAAGTTCGCACTGTCGTCGACCACGACCAGCTCGGCCGGGCCGTGCGCGGCGATCGCGGTCACCGCGGCCCGGCCCTCCCGGCCGGCGCCCCAGACGGCGACATGACGTCCGCGCAGATCAGACAGGCGCACAGGCTCTCCTCGTTGACATCCTCCTCCCTCTTACAGGATGAGGGGGGATCCAGCCTATACAGGCTGAGGTTCACGGGCGTTCGAACGGCTGGTGGCCGCTGTCGCCCATCCGGCACCGGCTGTTCGCCGGGGCAGGGGATTCCGCCCAGTCATGCCGCGACGTTGACTAATGCCTTGGTGTCGGCGTTGCAGGTGAAGCCGCAGAAGAAGCAGACGAACTCGGCTTGGCTCTTGCGCGGCGCCCCGGCCACCCCTGCCCCACTACACGAAAACGGACATTCCCTACGGCCGTGAAGGACCGGGCACCCTGCCCAGAAAGATGGTGGCGACGGCGGTCGGTGGGGCGCGGCCCGGCGCAGCCGGACGAACCAGTGCCTAGCTGGTGCGTGTCTCGGAAGTGTCGTAGGTGGCAGGCATGCTGTGGGGCTGTGGGGAGGTTTGCCGCGTTCCGGTTCACGGTCGACCCGTCGCCGTCGCAGGTGGTGGTGTTGGCCCGTCATGCGGGGGCGTCCCGGTTCGCGTTCAACCAGTGCCTTGCTTTGGTGAAGGAAGCCCTGGATGCGAAGCGTCGGGGCGGGTCGGTGGTGGTGCCGTGGTCGGGTTTCGACCTGATCAACGCGTTCAACACCTGGAAGTGCTCAGCGCAGGCGGGTCGCCGTTTCGTGGTCGACGCGGCCGGTTCGGTCGAGATCGTGGCGACGGGGTTGTCGTGGCGGGCGCAGGTGTGCCAGCAGGTGTGTGAGGAAGCCGCCGTCGACCTGGGCCGCGCCCTAACCGCCTGGGCCGATTCCCGACAGGGGAAACGGCCGGGCCGTCGGGTGGGGTTCCCGACATTCAAACGCAAGACCCGGACCCGGCCGTCGTTCCGGATCCGCTGCAAAACCACCAAGGCGGGTCGGGCGAGTATCCGGGTGGGGGATCCGACGGCGGGGCCTCGCAGTGTCTGTCTGCCGAAGATCGGGATCCTGAGGGTGCGGGAGGACACCCGCCGGCTCCGGCGGATGATCCGCACCAGGCGAGCGCACATCCGGTATGCCACCGTCTCCTGCCGGGCCAGCCGATGGACCATCACCGTGACAGTGGAGGCGGCGGACCTGCATCCGGCCCGCCAGCACCCGCCCCGCCCCGACACCGACAGCGGTGGTTGGGTGGGCGTCGACCGCGGCCTCGCCGCCCTCGTCGTGGCTGCCGACACGACCGGCCGGCAGGTACTGCGCGTCGATGATGCGCCGCGCCCGCTGCGGGCTGCCCTGCCGAGGCTGCGGCGTCTCTCCCGCCAGGTCAGTCGTAAACAGCGAGGCTCGCGCAACCGGAGCGAGGCTGTCGCCCGACTGGCTCGTGCCCACCATCGTGTCGCGAACGTGCGCCGCTACTTTCTGCACAAGGTCGCCAACCGGCTGGTCAAGACCCACGACCGGCTGGCGCTGGAAAACCTGCACACCGCCGGCCTGCTGCGCAACCGGCGTCTGGCCGCCGCCATCTCCGATGCGGGTTGGGCTGACCTGGCCCGCATCATCGGCTACAAACAACGCTGGCGGGGCGGGCAGGCCACCATGGCACCCCGCTGGTACCCGTCCACCAGAATGTGCAGCGCCTGCCGCACCATCGGCCCCGCCCTACCCCTGTCCGTACGCATCTTCCGCTGCGACCAGTGCGGGCATACGGCGGACCGAGACGTCAACGCGGCGGTCAACCTCGCCGTCTGGGCCGAGCAACACCACGCCCAGACCCGGGACCCCGAAGCACGAGGCCCGGTCACCAACGCCTCCCGAGGGGACGGCTCTGGCCAGCGCCCACGCGCCGGTGAAACCAGCCCCGACGACGGAGGAACCCCGCCGCCACGAACACCCGCGACGGCAGGGACGCCCGAGAAGGGCGGTGTCTCATGACCCAACAGACGATTGAGACACGCTGTAGTATGGCGTGTGCCCAACGAGAACGAGCAGCTCCGGCGGATGGACGCCTTCACCTTCCCGTCCTACTCGATCGACTTCGCCACCGGCGAGGCGTTGTTCGACTACGCCCTCACCGGCCCCGACGGCGAGCAGCGGTTCACCGAGGTGATCACCTTCCCGTTGCCCGCCGAGCCGGTGTCGGACGAGACCGCGGCCACCGTCAACCGGGTGCTCGACCTGCTGCACATCGTCGCCGGGGTCAGCTACTACAAGGCCGCCGCGCCGCCCCGGCTGGTGTTGCCGGCGCCGCTGGGCGCGGCCGCCGTCGAGCTGGTCACCGCCGTCTACACCAAGGGCCTCGGCGAGTACGCGTACCGCAACCAGCTGCCGCACGTGCTGGAGCTGCGCCCGGAGGTGCCGGCCGGGGAGGTCACCCCACCCCGGGTGTACGACGAATCGGACCGGCGCCCGCTCTCCGCGGTCGGTGGCGGCAAGGACTCCATCGTCAGCCTGGAGGCGCTGCGCCGGGCCGGCTTCGACCCGGTGCCCTTCTCGGTCAACCCCAACCACGTCATCGTGTCGGTCAACGAGGCGTCCGACCTGGTGCCCCTCGCGGCCCGGCGGCGGATCGACCCGGTGCTGTTCGACCTCAACGCGGCCGGCGCGCGCAACGGGCATATCCCGGTCACCGCGATCAACTCGCTGATCGCGGTCGCCACCGCCGTGCTGCACGGCCTCGGCCCGGTGGTGATGTCCAACGAGCGCTCGGCGTCCGACCCCAACCTCAGCTGGCAGGGGCACGAGATCAACCACCAGTGGTCCAAGGGCGTCGAGGCGGAGGGGCTGCTGCGGGCCGCGCTCGCCGAGCACGCCGGGCTCACCGAGCCGTACTTCTCGCTGCTGCGGTCGCTGTCGGAGCTGCACATCGCCCGGTTGTTCGCCGAGATCGACCGGTACGACGCCGTGGTGACCAGCTGCAACGCCGCGTTCAAGCTGCGCGACGCGAGCGAGCGCTGGTGCCGCGACTGCCCGAAGTGCCGGTTCGTCTTCCTGGCCATGGCGCCGTTCATGCCCCGGGAGCGGCTCACCAGGATCTTCGGTGGCGACCTGCTCGCCGACGAGGCGCAGATCCCCGGCTACCGCGAGCTGCTCGGCGTGGACGGACACAAGCCGTTCGAGTGCGTCGGCGAGGTCGAGGAGTCGGTGGTGGCGCTGAGCCTGCTCGCCGAGCAGGACCAGTGGCGCGACGCCCCGGTGGTCCGCGCCCTGGTCGACGCGGTCCCGGACACCGCCTGGTCGACCGCGGCCACCTCGGACGTCTTCACCCCCGCCGGCCCCACCTTCGTCCCCCCCGCCTACGCCAAGGCCCTGACCACCCTCACCTGACCCGCCCAGGCGCCGCCCACCGCCTCTCCGCGTTGATCATGAGGTTAGCCGCGCAATTTGTCCGGTGGCGTCAAGTGGTGAGTGCAATTGTTAGGGCGTGATGAGTTCGGCTAGCCGCTGGGCTGGGGTGGTCCAGCCCAGCGTCTGGCGGGGTCGGGTGTTCAGTTCGTGGGCGACCTCGTCCAGGCCGGTCTGGTTGATGGTGCGGAAGTCGTAGCTGCCCTTGGGGAAGTACTGGCGTAGCAGGCCGTTGGTGTTTTCGTTGGTGCCGCGTTGCCAGGGGCTGTGCGGGTCACAGAAGTAGACCGGGCAGCCGGTGGCGACGGTGAACACCGGGTGGGTGGCCATTTCCACGCCCTGGTCCCAGGCCAGCGAGCGGCGTAGGTGCGCCGGCATCCGGGCGGCCAGGGCGGTGAGGACGCCGATGACGGCTTCGCTGTCGCGGCCGTGGGGCAGGGCGCCGAGCATCACATACCGGGTGGCTCGTTCCACCAGGGTCACGATCGCCGAGCCGCCGGCTTTGCCGATGACCAGGTCACCTTCCCAGTGCCCCGGCACCGCCCGGTCGGCGGCCTCGGCGGGCCGGGCGCTGATGTGCAGGTCCCCGATCCAGGGCCGCCGACGCCGACTAGAGCTTGTCAAGATT
>NZ_VSFA01000059.1 GCF_008119785.1 Micromonospora sp. MP36
GGGCGAGGGCCGGCCCCCCCGGGGGGCAGACGGCGGTGCGCGCGCGGAGGGGGGGGGCGCCCCCCCCCGGGGGGACGGGCGCATGGGGGGGCGGCCGCAGCAGCCGGAGGGGGCGGCCTGGGTGGGGCCCAGGCATTCCAACCCAATAGCCCCGCCGCAGCAGCTCGCTGATCTTGTCACCGCCGATGCGGTTGTGCGACTCGATGATGCGAGGGCCCTGTGCGGTAATCCTGATCTCCGTGTGGGCGGGTCCCTCGGTCAACTGGATCACGTCGAGAAACGCGCGCACGAGCGCATCGACCTCCGCCAGAGCGGACTCGGCCAGGGCACTGGGCTGCGTGTGGCCGACCTCCACGAACGAGGCGTTCACCAGCTTGTCGGTCACAGCGAGCAGGGAGTGCCTGCCGTCGTGAGAGAAGGTCTCGACGCTGACCTCGGGCCCGTCGAGGTACTCCTCGGCGATCGGGTCGACACCGCCCGCCGCCTCGAACGCGCGCCATGCGTTTGCGGCCAGATCCGCCGTCGCCACGCGGATCACCGCCTCGCTGCCGGTCCCCTCCGCCGGCTTCACGATGACCGGCCCGCCGACCATCCGGCAGAACGAGCTGAGCTCGGCCTGGTTCGCCGGCGTGGCGGCCCGGACCGGGCTGATGCCGTGCGAGTTCAGGACGTCTCGCATGCGCCGCTTGTCCCGCAGCAGGCCCACTGTGTGCACCGAGTTGCCCGGCACCTGGAGCCGCTCGCCGGCCGCAGCCGCGGGCAGGAGACCGAGCTCGGTCAGCGACATCACCCGCGCGAACGGATGCGCGGCGTGCAGGGGAGCCAGCGCTGCGTGCAGAGCTTCGAAGTCCGACAGGTCCACGGCGATCGCCAGGTCGGCCTCAGCGGCCACCGACGGTGTCGGCTGAAACGCGTCATGGACGAACACCGTCTCGATGCCGAGAGCACGCGCTGCGCCCACCAGCATGGGTGCGCCCGCGATCACGGCGATCCGCGGTGTCGCGATTGGCTGGACGGCGGATGTCGTCACGCCCGCTCCAGGTTCTCGGCCCTGCGGACGTATGTGTCGCACTCAAACAGCGCCGGCAACGGCGACCCCCCTCGTCGGGGCTGCACGACGTCGCCCGTGCAACCCAAGCCGCGTACCGCCGTGGCGGCACCACCCGCACTCTACCGCTCACCAACGTTCCACAGTCGAGCCGTTATTCTCGGCATGGGCAGTGGTGAGGTCACCTCCACCGCGCCCCAGCCGGCGGACCATGAAGGTCGAGCCGCCCTGCAGGGGCCTGCGGGTCCGGCAATGCCGGGTCGGGACCACCGCACGCGCCACGTCTCGTTGCTCTAGGGTCGACGCGTGGGCACGAGCCCTCCTGGAGCGTGATCCCGCTGGGAAGCGGCGATACCCCGGACCCTCATCAGTGGAGCGAGCCGAGATGAATGTGAGTTACTCCGACCTGGTCACTGAGATGTACGAGATCTCTCAACCGATCGGTCACAGCGTCGGCGACGTCGAGTACTACAGCGCGCGGGTCGCGGATGTGGACGGCCCGATCCTTGAGGCGGCCTGTGGCACGGGCCGCGTCCTCATCCCTCTCGCCGCGGCAGGCCACACCGTGGCCGGTGTGGACGACTCCGCGGCGATGATTGCCGCGTGCGAGCGGAACTGCCGGGAACATGGTGTGAGCGCCGAGTTGTTCACCGCGAGCATGACGGAGTTCGTGCGCGAGGCCGCGTACGCGGCGGTCATCGTTCCGCGCGGATCTATCCGCGCCATCAAGGGCCGCGAGGCGACATTGGACGCGCTGCGCTGTTTTCATCGGTCACTGGCCCCCCAGGGCACCCTCCTGCTCGACCTCAGCCCGCCCAACGTGGCGACCGAGCTGGGTCCGATCGAGTTCTGGGAGGCCGGCTCGACCATATGGACTCGTCAGGATGTTCGCATCGACTACGACCCGGTCTCCAACTTCTCCGCCAAGCTGACCCGCTACGAGAAGTGGCAGGACGGTGTGCTGGTGGCAACAGAGCTACGTCGGTTCTTCCTGCAGCACTGGAACGTGCACGAGTTCACCGACGTACTGCGGGAGGCGGGCTTCCGCGACATCGAGGTGACCGCCGACTATCGCGCCGAGCCTCCGCGCTCCGACAGCCGGCGCTGGGTCTACCGAGCCGTCCGGGCGTGATGCGGCAACGTGATCGCGAGCTCCCCCAGCACTTCTCCCGCCGACATCAGGGGCCGGACATCGGGGCTGACGGATCGGCCGACAGGCTTGTATCGTGTGGCGGCATCGCTGGACAAGCACCGAGGACGGCCGCCATACACGGGGGCGGGGAGGCTGACTCATGGGAATTATGAGCAAATCGGACCGCCGCGAGTACGATGCCCACTCAGGACACAGCGTCGCGATCGACCGTCTCGTCATTCGACCTTGGTCGCCCATCGTGGAGTCGCCCGGCCGTGTCGTGGCGGACCGTGCTCTCGGCGAGCGCTTGTGGGACTTCGACGGAACGGAATACATCGATGCGTCCTCGCTGAATGCCGCGTGCGGATACGGACGGCCGGAGGTCGTCGCGGCCGCGAGCGACCAGATGGCCCGCATGCAGGGCGTCGACTTGTCCATGCACGATCACGACATCGCCGGGCTGCTCGCGCGACGGCTGTCGGCACACCTGCCTCACGGACTCTCGCGCATCCTGTTCACCAACAGCGGCAGCGAGGGCATCGAGGCGGCCTGCTTCATTGCCGCCTCGTATTATGCGCACATCGACCGGCCTCGAACGCGGGTGGTGACGTTCGCTCGTGGCTACCACGGCTCCACCACGCTGGCGCGTAGCCTCTCCCAGCTCCCACCGACCGCCCATTGGTTCAACGACCCCCTCCGGGTCACCCCGGTGACCATCCCCGGAACCGACCGGGACGCTCGCGACCCCGCGACCACCCCTCTGCTGCTCGCCGCGTTCGCCGAGGCCATCACCCAGGATCCAGCCGACCTGCCGATGGCCGTGCTCGTCGAACCACTGATCAACGTCGGCGGAGGCGTGGTGTTGCCGCCGGGTTTCCTCCGCGGCCTGCGCGAGCTGTGCGACGAGCACGGCGTCCTGCTGATCATCGACGAGGTCTTCACCGGGATCGGCCGCACCGGGCGCATGTTCGGATTCCAGCACGAGGAGATCACGCCCGACATCGTGGTCAGCAGCAAGGGGCTCAGCGGCGGCTATGCTCCCATCGCGGCGGTGGCGATCCAGGACCACATCTACCAGACCTTCGTCGACGACGCCTTCTTCGGCGGCATTCGATACGGACACACGACGAGTGGTCACCCCGTGGCATGTGCGGCGAGTATCGCGGTCCTGGACGTCATCGAGAACGACGGCCTGGTCGAGAACGCCCGCCTTATGGGGACACGTCTCCTGGACGGGCTTGCCTCGTCGACCGGCCACTCCCTCGTCCGAGACGTCCGCGGCCTGGGCATGCTGGCCATCCTCGAGATGGACGGCCACGACAGCGCGACCGCGTTGGCGGAGGGCGCCCGGAAGCATGGTCTGTTGGTGCGCCAGCAAGGGCCCGTCGTGATGGTGGTTCCGCCATTGACCGCGGACGCCGATGTCATCGACGACATCGTGAGCCGCATGGGCTCAGCGCTGGACGGAGTCGAAGGCTGAGATGAGCAGCGATCACACGGGGGCCGAGGAAGCGCGGGCCTCGTCCCGGGTCCAGGCATCGATCGTCGCCAAGCGGGAGGGCGAACGGCTGCCGGCCTCGGACATACGCGGCGTGGTGGACGATTACGTGAACGGCCGCGTCCCGGACCATCAGATGGCTGCCTGGCTGGCCACCATCGCGTGCCGCGGCTTGGACCTAGCCGAGCTCACGGAGCTCACCGACTCCTATGTCAGCGGCGGGGAGCGGTTGCACCTCGACCGGATGGACCGCGTCGTCCTCGACAAGCACAGCACCGGTGGCGTCGGCGACAAGGTCAGTCTGGTGGTGGCTCCGATCGTCGCCGCGTGCGGTGTCGCCGTGGTGAAGATGAGCGGGCGCGGGCTGGGTCACGCCGGCGGCACGATCGACAAGCTGGAATCGATACCAGGCATCCGCCTGGACCTGGGGCCGGACGACATCTACGCGCTCGTCGAGCGAGTGGGCATGACCATTGTCAGCCAGAGTCCGGCTCTCGCACCCGGCGACGGTGCCACATATGCCTTGCGCGACGTCACAGGCACCGTGGAGAGCATTCCTCTGATCGCGGCGAGCATCGTGAGCAAGAAGGTGGCCGTCGGGGCCAGCGGGCTCGTGCTGGATGTCAAAACAGGCGCTGGGGCCCTCATCCCGGACCGATCCCGAGCCGGGCTCCTGGCGGAGACGATGCTGCGGCTCGCGAGGCAGTTCGGGCTGACCTGCGGGGCAGTGCTCAGTGACATGAGCCAGCCGTTGGGGTGCGCGGTGGGCAACGCGCTCGAAATCAAGGAGGCGTTGTCCACGCTGCGGGGCGAGCAGGTTCCTGGGTTGTGGGAAGCCTGCTCGGTCCTGGCCCGGCTCATGCTGCAGAGCGCGGATCCCACGCTATCCGACCCTGAGGCGGATGCTCGAGTCGCGAAGGCCGTCGCCAGCGGTGCGGCTTACGAGCGTTTCCTGGAGTGGGCATCCGCGCAAGGTGGGGAACGCCGGACTCTTGAGCGCCCAGAACTTCTGCCAGGCGCGAAGCACGTTGTGCCCATCACCGCCATCCGCGCGGGCTGGGTCCGCGATGTCGCCCCCCGCGCCGTCGGTATGGCCTCCGTCCACGTGGGTGCTGGTCGCCTCGCACATCGAGCACCGCTCGACCACGGGTCTGGTGTGTGGGTGACGGCGCGCGTCGGCAGTCGGGTCGAGGTTGGTCAGACGTTGGCCGAGCTGCACTACAACGGTGGCGATCACGACATGGCCGTGGGCCTGCTGACCCGGGCCTTCGACATCAGTGACGAGCCTGTCGAGACACCACCCATGATCCACCAGATCTTCGAGTCGAACGTTCCGGTCGACTAGATCTTGACCGGAACCGTCTTCTCGCGCCGCGACCCAGGCGCACCGCGAAGCAGCCACAGCCTGAAGGCACACATCCAGGGGGGAACCAAGCATGTCGACCGTCCCGAGCCTGCAAGAACTGTCAGCCGCCGCCGCTAGAGTGATCACAGCTTTCGACGCGATTCCTGAGCGGCCGGTCGCCATCGCGGACGCGTCCGACGTCGGCTCGGAGACCGCCCGCGAGATCGTCCAGCGTTACGATCAGAACGGCTTCTGCGTCGTCGAGTTGGTCGCCGACGACCCGGTGCCGGCCACGCTGAAGGCCCTCGGAGCGTCGCTGCGCCTTGGCGATCCGTTCATACCACCGCTGTACACAATGGGCGCGAGCAAGCCCAAGCCTTTCTCAACCATCTCCGCGGGACGAAACTCCGGCACCTCGGACGCCGACCATCCGTCCTTCGGAAGAGCCGATTGCCAGCGGCTCCACACTGACGGCACGCTGCAGGACATCGGGTTCGTCAAGGCCGGCATGCTCGTCTGCGAGTGCGCCGCCGACGAGGGCGGCGAGACGATACTGTTCGACGCCTCCGCGGCCTATGCGGAGCTCCTGGCTCTGGACCCGGATGCCGCCGTCGCGATGGCGACGCCCGGAACGCTTGTCCGCACGGCCAACATCAACGGATGCACCGATGAGAATCGCGGCCCCACCGTCTCCGTCATCGACGGGGCTCTGGTATCCCGGTACAGCGTGACGGACACCGATTCGTGGGCAGTGCCGGACGAAGTGAACGAGGACGATCTGCGGCGTGGAATCAAGTTTCTCGCCGAGGCCAGCGAACCGGGTAGTCCCCACTACGCGGAGTTCAAGGTGGCGACCGGGCAGGCGATCATTTTCGACAACACAAGGATCTCCCATGGGCGCACCGCTTACCGAGACACCGCGGACCAGCGCCGCTGCATGTACCGGGGCCTGTTCCTCCGTCACCCGTCGGTGGCATAACCGGTCGGCCACTGTCCGGTCCCCGGGCATGTCCGGCTCAGCTCGGACCTCACTGGAGGGAGTACCTCGCCATGTCCGATGAACTGCGGATCGAGGCGGACGACGAACTGGTGCGACGGCTCCTGCGGTCCCAGGCGCCACAGCTCGCGGAGATGCCGCTCAAGCGCCTCGCGACCGCGGGCGTCAACAACACCATCTACCGGCTCGGCGACGATCTCGCCGTACGACTGCCCCAGACCGCGTGGTGCGCCGACCACATCCGCAAGGAGCAGCGATGGCTGCCCGCGCTCGGCGAACACCTGACCTTGCGCATCCCGACCCTGGTGCACGCCTGCGAGCCGGGAAGCGACTTCCCATGGCACTGGTCGGTCTACGGGTGGCTGGATGGTGACGAGGCCGTTCACACGCCCGTGACCGACGAGCACGCGATGGCACGCCAGCTGGCGACGCTCATCGAAGAGCTGCAGCAGGTCACGATCACCGACGGGCCTCTTTCCGGTGAGCACAGCGGGATGCGGGGCCTGCCACTGGCGGTGCGGGATCCGGTGGTCCGGCAGGCCCTGGCGAACATTACGTCGTTCGACACCGCGGCCGCCACCGCTGCGTGGGAGGCCGCCGTCAGGACTCCGGCCTGGCAAGGTCCGCCAGCGTGGTCGCACGGCGACTTGCACCCGGGAAACGTCCTGGTGGACAACGGCGTGCTGAGTGCGGTCATCGACTGGGAGATGCTCAGCGTGGGCGACCCTGCGCTCGACCTGTCGGGTGCATGGATGCTCTTGACGGAAGCCGGCAGGGAGACCTTCCGAAGCTCTCTGACGATCGATGACGACACGTGGGCCCGCGGACGCGGTTGGGCACTGTGCATCGGCGTGATCGCCGCCGCCTACTACCACGACAGCAATCCGGTTCTCGCCGGGTTCAGCCGCCGTGCGGCACAGGACGCCGTCGACGACTTCCTGCGCAACGGGTGACAGCGCCGTCACGCGATGCCGAGAATCGCCGCCAGCTCGTGATACAACGTCGGTCCTGCCCCCAGGACGCCGGTGCCGAGGGGGGCCGTGCGGCCGCCGGCCTCCTCCAGGATCAACCGGCCGGCCGCCCAGTCCCACCGCTGCAGCTCGTCCTCATAGAACGCGTCGAAGCGACCGGCCGCCGTCCAGCACAGGTCGAGGGCGGAGCTTCCGGTGCACCGGATGTCACGTGCGCCTGGAAGCACACGACGCAGCACCTCCACCTGCCGACGGCGGGATTCCACCGCATAGGAGAACTCAGTGGCGACAAGAGCCTGCGAGAGCGACACCGGTTCGTTGACTCGCAGCGGTCGTCCGTTGAGCGCGGCACCTCCTCCCCGGGACGCAGAGAAGGTCTCTGCCCGAACCTGGTCGTGAACCACGCCGGCGACCGCCCTCCAGCCGTGTCCATCATCGACCTCGGCCGCGATGCTCACGGCGCAGTGCGGGATCCCGTAGAGGTGGTTCACGCTGCCGTCCAAAGCGTCGACGACCCATCGGACCCCGCTCGCCGATGGCCTCTCAGGACTCTCTTCGGAAAGAATTCCGTCATCCGATCGCATACGGGCGAGCAGCCGCAGAATCTGTGCCTCGCTGCGTTTGTCGAGCTGGGTCACCGGATCGGACGGAGAAGACTTCAGGTGCAGCGTCCGCCGGTCATTGCGGTGCTCGAGAATGACCCTGCCCGCCGATGCGGCGGCCGCCTCGGCGACTGCCCGCAATTCGTCGAAATTTGGCAAGCTGAGGTCGATCATACGGAGGATTCCTCGTCGACGAGTGCCATGTCGTGTTACTCGCGGCAGTCTATCGTCCGTGTGCCCGGCCATGTCCCCGACTCAGACAAGGGTTCCTCATGAACGACATCCCAGACCTCGGTCCCAGGCCGGAGCGCGTCTCCATCGACGTGGAACAGGTCGAGCGGCTTGTTGCCGGTCAGTTTCCCGAGTGGGCCTCCCTCCCGGTCGTGCCGGTGGAGAACGGTGGTTGGGACAATTTCACCTTCCACCTCGGCGACACGATGCTGCTTCGCCTGCCCAGTGCGTGGCAGTACGCCCTGGCCGTCGACAAGGAGCACCAGTGGCTCCCGGTGCTGGCCCAGTCTCTGCCGCGTCCGATCCCCGTTCCGCTCGCCAAGGGCGAGCCAGGAGCGGACTACCCGTTCTCCTGGTCGGTCTATGAGTGGATCGAAGGTCAGCCCGCGAGCTTCGAGACGGTGGCTGATCCGATCGGTCTCGCGGAGGACCTGGCCGACTTCGTCGGTGCGTTGCAACGCGTCGACGCCACTGCAGGGCCGCAACCGGGAATTCACAACTGGTTCCGGGGCGCGACACTTCTCACCTACGACGAGACGACGCACGACGCGCTGGACGACCTGCGTGGCCACATAGACGACGAGCTGGCTCTCGAGATCTGGAAGTACGCGTTGGACGCGCGGTGGAACGGCGTCGACGTCTGGTTCCACGGCGACCTGGCGCAGGGCAACCTGCTGCTCGATGAGGGCAACCTCTCGGCCGTCATCGACTTCGGCACCTGCGGCGTGGGCGACCCCGCGTGTGACCTGGCGATCGCGTGGACGCTGCTGACCGCTGAAGGTCGCGGGGTCTTCCGGGAGCGGTTGGCCGTCGACGACGCGCTGTGGTCGCGCGGCCGCGGCTGGGCGTTGTGGAAGACGCTGGTGTCCTGCGCCAACAGTGTGGGCGAGTCTGACGCGGACGCCGTGAACTCCCGCCGCGTGCTCGATGAGATCTTCGCCGAGTACGGCGCGCGCTGACCCCCGTCGAACCCCGAGTTCTGCCCCGTGGAACAGGAAGGGACGAGCCGCTCGCGCACCGCTTGCGGTTCGAAGGGCTTGGACCCTGCCTCCACGTGAATATCACCCGCATGCGTCGGTGCCACTCGGCCTACCGGTCGCCACTCAGCGACGCGGAATTCGCGTCAAGAAGGGAACAAGCAGTGTCTGTCACGCTCAACGAGCCCTACCTCGGTGTCGAAGCGCAGAGGATCTACTACGACTTCCGTGAGCGTACGGCCGCGTTCGACCTGATCCGGGAGGTGGTGCCGGTGACGTACGCCTTGCATGCCGGCTCGGACGCCGGCCGCCTGATCAGCGACAGCCTGGCTCGGCTGGAGGCGTGCGGCAGTGTCGAGGAGGTCGACGCTGTCTTCGCGGACTGCCGCGCGAGGTGGGACGAAGCCGGGTTCGGCGCGCGTCTCACCAACGACAAGGAGGGCGCTTGGCACCGGAGCCTCCTGGTCGCCGGCCTCGACCGTGCGCACGGACACGTGGTGGACATGGGCAATCACAACAACGGGTTCGGTGACTACCTGCTGCGAGTGAACCCAGCCGTCAAGCACGTCACGGGAGTCGACCACCGCAACGATCCGAACGTCCTCACGGGCGAGCGCCTCGACTTCGTCCATCAGGACGACGTGACCAAGGTCCCGTTGGACGACGACAGTGCCGACACCGTGGCATTTCGCGTGGCCCTCCACCACTGGACCAAGCCCGTGCAGGAGGCGCTGCTCGCCGAGGCGGCTCGCATCGTGCGCCCCGGCGGAGAGATCCTCATCGTCGAGGACTCGTGGGCTGACCGGCCCGGCCTGACGGACAACGCCCTGACGCAGCAGTACCGGAAGCTGAGCGGTGAGGATAAAGTCGCCGCCCTGTCGCTGATCGACGTCTCCTCCTGCCTCATGAAGGAGGAGACGGTCGCCTACCCCATGTCGTACCGGTCGGCGGCCGAGTGGGAGTCCATGATCACCGCCCTCGGCGCCACATCGATCGATTCGACGTACTGGGGCTTCACGATGTTCACCGTGTACGGCGCGCCGATGCTCGTCACTCGCGCGACGATGGCCTGAGGCGAGGACCGAGAGGGCCGGTCTCACAAGATCGACCCTCTCGGCCCCGTTTGTCTCAGGAGGTGATCACGACGACCGACGGCCGCGGGAACGCGTGGGTGTGCGGCCACGTGCTCGAGGGGCTTTCGAAGGTGGAGCCGTCGGTCTCGCCGGGATGCTGCACAGCCAACCACACAGCCCGGTCATCGTGGCTGATGAAGGGTCCGCACGGCTCGGCCCCCACCGGAACGGTGGCGAACTGGTGCACCTGTCCCCGCCGGGGCCCTGCCAGCGGCACACGGAAGAGGCCGTCGTTCGACCCGAGGGCGTTGCCGTCGGTCGCCACCCACAGGTTGCCGACGCTGTCGAAGGTCAGGTTGTCCGGACAGCTGATCGGACTGACGTGGTCCTTGGGATATCCGGCGAAGTAGGTCTCCGGTGCCTCCGGGTCGCCGCACACCAGAAGCAGGCGCCAGGAGAACGTCGTGCTGCCGTGGTCGGTGCCGCTCTCCTCCAACTCCACGACGTAGCCGTTCCGGTTTCCGCTCTTCTCGGTCAGGGGGGCGCCGAGCTCGGAGCGGACGTTGCTCCGACCCAGAGGGTTAGCCTCGTCCACCGGGTAGGCGGCGGTGCCACGCGAGGAGTTGTTGGTCAACGCGGCGTAGACCCGGCCGCTGGTGGGGTGCGGCTCGACGTCCTCGGGCCGGTCCATCTTGGTCGCCCCGACCCTGTCCGCTGCGATGCGAGTGTCGATCAGGACGTCGGCGACCGTCATGCCCTCGACGAAGGACGTTGTGTCGCTGGCCAGTGGGATCCACTCGCCCGAGCCGTCGTACTCGCCGTCCTGCGTGCCATCACCGGTCATCCGAGCGACGTACAGTGTGCCCGCGGAGAGCAGGCTCATGTTCCGTTGCCGAGCCCGGCGCGTCGGGCGTGTGTCGATCCTGTCGCGCGAGACGAACTTGTAGAGGTACTCGCCGCGCTGGTCGTCCCCCATGTAGGCGACGGCGTGGCCCTCGTTGCTGACTGCGATGTTGGCGCCCTCGTGCTTGAAGCGCCCGAGCATGGTGTGCTTGCGAGGCGTCGAGCGAGGATCGTAGGGGTCGATCTCCACGATCCATCCGAACCGGAAGGGCTCGTGCGGCTCGACCTCCAGGTCGAATCGGGGATCCACGTTCCGCCAGGCGCGGAACTCCTCGACCTCGACCCCGTAGCGGGCGTAGCTCTCGGTGTAGCGCGGGTCCAGCGTCGCACCGTCACGGGCGTCGAAGTAGGCGTTGAAGTTCTCCTCCCCCGACAAGATCGTGCCCCAGGGCGTCGTGCCGCCTGCGCAGTTCTGGAGCGTTCCGAGCACCCGTCTACCGGTTGGGTCGGCCGCCGTCCTCAGCCGCGGATCGCCGGCAGCCGGCCCGTCGACGAGGAACTCGGTGGAGCCCGTGATCCGACGGTTGAACCTAGACCGACTCGGTGGGACCGGCACGAACGATCCGTCTCGTCGACGCGTCAGCTCGACCACGGACATGCCGTGCGACTGGATGGCGATCCTGCTGATGGTGTCCGCGTCGTACACCCCTGCCGGGTACATCAGCTCCTCGTTGGTGTACTCGTGGTTGCACACCAGCAGCACACGATCGCGCTGCAGGGGCAGGACTGCGACGTAGTCGCAGTTGTACCCGAACTGTAGGGCCGCTGACTCCGGGGTCTGGCGCAGCACGTCGAACGCGGGCGCGGCCGGGAGCACGGCGTCACCCCAGGACATCACGATCTGCGAGCGAAACCCCGGCGCAACGGTGACCTCGTCACGAACGTTCGGGGGGACGGGCGTCCACGCCCCTCGGGCAACGCTGATCCCACGCGGTCCGCCGACGGGGTGGCCGGCGGTCGGCTCGGCTGCGGCCGCCGCGGGGGTGTCCGCATGGTTTCCCACGACCAGGGTCCCGGCACCGAGGACGGCACCCCGCAGCAGTGCGCGCCGCGTGAGCGACCGCTCCACGAGATCGGAGAAGTGCACGTTGTCAGAGGTGTTGGGCTCCGGACTGCTGCAGGCGTCACCACAACGGTAGTGACAGGTCGCCGCACTCCGTGAGCCCGATCTGGGGGCTGATATCAGGGTGAGCAGGGTGGGTCGCACTGGCATCTTCGTCTCTACCCCATGTTCTGTTGTCGCTGCGGTCCGAGTACTTGGCGAGCCACAATGCCCCGGCGATCCAGGACCCTCATCGCGTTGATGTGTGCCGGGAGTCGCTTGTGGTGGACGCCAGATTAACTGGTGGTAGCGTGCTTGTGTTGCCCCAGTTCGCCTCGGTTTCTTGGCTCTCGTCGCAGAGCTCTGCCCTTCGATCAGGAACCCGGGCCGACCGCACCCGGTGAAAGACTCGTGGATCGCAGCCTGCTGCATCGTCGAACGGCTTCCGCTGATCACATTCAACGTCAAAGACTTCGCCGACTACGACGTACGACGGGCTCCGGCTCATAGACCCGCGTTCGAAACCCGTGCCTTATAGGGCTGCCGCGGATGGCGGAATACGACATCATCTCCGGGCTGACCGGCATCGGCGCCCACCTCCTCCGGCACGCCCCGGACGATGAAGCCCTCGGGCGCATCCTGGCCTATCTCGTACGGCCCACCGAACCGCTGCACCAGGGCGGCGAGGTCGTTCCTGGCTGGTGGACCAGCGTGACCGGTGGGTCACCTCCAACGAACTGGTCCACGAACCCCTGATCGAGCAGGCAGAGTTCGACCGCGTCCAGGAGATGCTCAACCGGCGGGCTCGCACCGCCACCTCGCCGAAACGAACGAACCGGTCCCGCCACCCCTACATCTTCAAGAGGCTGGTCCACTGCGGAATCTGTGGCCGCAAGATGCAGGGCCAGCACTCCCACGGCGTCGCCTACTACCGCTGCCGCTTTCCCCAGGAGTACGCCCTGGCCAACAAGGTTCAGGCGGGCGTTGGTCAGCGTGCGACGGCCGCGACGCTCGCCGCGACCAGCGCGGCCACCCGGGCGAAGTCACCGGCGGCCATCATCGAGCGGGGCACCATCCAGCTGCCGCCGACGGCGAGGACGGACGGCAACGCGAGGTATTCCCCCACTGACGCGGCATCGATGCCGCCGGTCGGAACAAACGAGACCTGGCCGAAGGGCGCGGACAGCGCGGCGACCGCCGCGGCGCCGCCGGAGGTGCCGGCGGGGAAGAACTTCAGCACCGTGACCTCGGCGGCTAGCGCGTCCATGACCTCCGTCGCAGTGGTGGCACCGGGCAGCACGAAGACCCCGTGGTCCCGGCAGCGACGGACGATCGGTTCGCTGAAGCCAGGCGACACGACGAACGTCGCGCCGGCCCGCACCGCGTCGTCCACCTGCGTCACGCTGGTGACCGTACCGGCGCCCACCACTATTCCACCGTGGGCGGCCATCCGGCCGATCGCCTCGATGGCCGAGGGGGTGCGCAGGGTGATCTCGGCGATGGGTAGGCCGCCGGCCGCGAGCGCGTCGGCGAGCGGCGCGGCGTCAGCGGCGTCGTCGAGGACGACGACGGGCACGAGACGGTGCTGGCGCAACACCTCGGGGACGTTCATGCTGCTCCTAGTTGTGTGGAGTGGTCAGACGTGCCGTTTGCGCGAGCACGGCGCCCTGCGGATCGGCCTCGGGCTCCGCCATCAACCGCCGCCCGCGGCTCGTCGCCCGATGTCGGAGCCGGCGCCAGACCTGTTCTATTCGGGCCGATCAGGAGCCTCCCTCGTTGTGGGCACCCTGGACCACCAGTCGCCTGGATCTACCGCGACTTTGGGCTGAATTGCAGAGTGCGGAAGCGCCGCGTGGACTCCGAGCACACCGTTGACGATCTGGGTGATGCGCAAGTCGACCGTCTGGCTGCAGAGGTTGAGAGCTTCCTTCCGCTCGAAGCCATATAGCTGCTGCATCAAGTCGATCATGTCACGCAATGCCATGTACGTGGCTTCGTCGAGGCATCTCGCGAAGCCGAAGGTGAGCCACTCCTTCCGGGTTCGGGCCCGTGGGGTAGTGAGCTGAACATCAGTAACCACCGTCAGAGTCAGGACGACGGACTCCATAGGACATTCGATGGCCGTGGACCCGACTTCGCCGTCGCCCTGAGCCGCGTGGCCGTCGCCGACCGAGAAGAGTGCGCCGTTCACGGCGACCGGCAGGTAGAGGGTTGACCCGACTACCAACTCCTTGCAGTCGATATTGCCGCCTGTCACGCGAGGGGGGTGAGTCGAATGGATTCCGGGTTCTGCTGGAGCGACTCCCATGACTCCCATGAAGGGGCGGGTCGCCACCGTATGGCCTTCATGGCTCGTGGCAAACCGATTCTCGCTGTCAATGCTCCAGCCGAGGTAGTATTCGCCGCCTCCGTCGACTTGCAAGAGGTGGTCGTGTCTGGCGTCGCGGCCGCCAGCCCGGCTCCAACCCCATCCGGCAGGCCTGATCTCGTTGATCTCGACTGCCAGCACTGACCCGGGTCGTGCACCCTCGATGTACACCGGCCCGGACAGCGCATGCCCGGAGTCGACGCCAGGCCTGCGTCCAGGCCACTCATCGCCGTGGGCAACCGGGGGGCCCGGCTCGAGGTTCAGTAGCCAGTCGCCGTCCAGCGTCGAGAATTCCACGGTGTCGCCGGACCTGACGGTAAGGATCGGCGCATGGTCACGCGAGAAGGATCCGTGCAGCGTCGTGTCGTTCAGCGGAATGATGTGCCGGATCATCGGACGGACCCACCGACTTGATCATGGCGCCCCGTCATTCCTCAACGATGGCGAAGGCGCGAACGGGTGAACCGGTCCCCTTGTCAAGCCGCAACGGGACCCCGAAGAAGGTGAACTCCCCCACTTCGACGAGTTCTTCCAGGTTCACGAGCCATTCGTAATGGGTGATACCCCGGTCGCGGCAGACCCGGTGGCTGGGGAACAGGTTCGTGCTCATGATGTCGGTGGACGGGCCCTCGACGCCATGCACGAGTGAGCCGTGGTCCGCCAGCCAGTGAGTGGCCTCGACCGACAGACCTGGATTGAGGTCGAACAGACGCTTGTCGGGATAGTGCCGACGATGAAATCCCGTGTTGAGCAGGACGATGTGCCCGTCCACGTGGATCCCCGTGTTCTCCTGCGCCCGCTCGAGATCGACAACGGTGATCTCGCCGAGGTCCGGTATGTGTGTCATGTCGAAGCAGACGGCCTTCCCGAAGAACATCGAGATCGGCATCTGGTCAATCGTCTGCCCCTGAGGGTTCATATGGAAGAAGGCGTCCACGTGGGTTCCCGTGTGCTCGACCAGGCCAAGATACTTCCACGAGGAGGTATGCGGGTCGTCTGCGGTGCCCGCACCAAAAGCGAGGCTGCTCTCATGGGTTTGCAGCGTGACGTAGACGGGTCGCTGGAAAGCGTCTTGTACCGGCATGTTGTCGGAGACGGTGAGACTTAGGTCCACAATTCGCTGGGCCACGACTATCCATTCTTGCGACGCCAAGGCGCGCTTGGGGACGGCGGTTTGGGTGGGATTCGTTGTGAGTGTTATTCGGTATTGGCGTGGGCTCTGATGGCAGCCTCGTTGTCGATGCGCCGGCTGTTTGCGATAGTCAGGCAGACAGCGTCGAGGACGAGGTGGACGCACTGGTCGAAGAGGCTGGACAGAGGTTGGCTGGTCAGCGCTTCGCCTTTCCTGCGGTGCTTGGTAGCACCGGGAACATGCAGCACAAGGTCGGCCATGGTGGCTAGTTCGGACGAGGGGTCGCTGGTGACGGCAACCGCCTGACACCGGTTGGCTATCGCGGCCTTCATGGTGCGGACCGTCGAAGCCGTCGTGCCGGATCCTGACACCGCCACCATCACATCGCCAGCGGCGACCGCCGGGGTGCAGGTGTCACCGACGAAGTAGACCTGCGTTCCCAGGTGCATCAGCCTCATGGCGAAGGCGCGGGCCATGTAGCCGGAGCGGCCCTCGCCGGTGACGAACACGCGGTGACCTCGCATTGCCAGCTGGGCCAGGGCGGGGATACCCGACCGGTCCAACCCAGCCAAGGCAGCCGCGATCTCTCCCGTAATGGCATCGATCGGATCGCCGTGAGAAGTGCCGGTCATGGAGTTACCTCGCTCAGGCTCTGGGCTGTAGGCGGCTCGTTGGTAAGCAGCTGCCGGAACGCCGCGGCAGTCGCCGTCGGGTCTACGGCCTTGGTGATGGCCGAGCCCACGATGACTCGAAGGTCTGGGTAGGACTGTGTGAGTGCCGCCACGTCCGTCTGGACAAGCCCGCCGGCCAGGGCTAGCCGGTGTCCCTTGGCTTTAGCCGCCATCTGGTCGAGCGCATGGCCCACGGAATGCCGCTTTTGCTGGTCCTTGCCGATGTGAGTAGCCCAGACCAGATGAGACGAGCCAGAGAAGTCAGTCAGGAGCTTGTCGAAACGCTCGGTGCCGGCTGCCAGCAGATCGACAAGGACTTCCATGCCCAGCTCATGGGCCCGGGTCGTACAAGCCCGAACCGTGTCGTCCGGTGCCAGAGCCAGCACGCTCATCGCCTGTGCTCCCGCAGCGTGGCACATGTCCACCTCGGTTACGGCGTCGTCAGCAGTCTTCGTGTCCGCTAGGACGGGTGTCGTTCCGGCTGCGGCCACGACTGCGGCAACGGCGGTCATGCCATGCGCCTTGATCAGCGATGTTCCAACTTCGATCCAATCCACGTGCTCGGCGACCTTGCGGGCAAGGTCAACCGCACGCGCTACGGGCATGCGGTCCAGAGCCACCTGTAGTTGCATCGCCACTACCCCACCGCCCCTTCGAGCACCGGTTCTGAGATAGTGCCGTGGTGGGCTGCCATGAAGTCGGCCAACTCAGCTCGGATCGGCATCCCATCGCAGTCGCCTTCGCTGGTCGTGGCGATGGCCCCCACCGCGCAGGCCCTCTCTAGGGCCCGCTCCGCCGGCTCCCCGTCGATCAGCGCGCTGATGAATCCGGCCGCGAAGCCATCGCCGGCGCCCAGGGTGTCCACTACCTCAACAGCGAAGGGTGGACACCGCCAGACTGCGTTGGCGGTGTACAGCAGCGCGCCGCGCGAGCCCAGCTTGATCACGACGCCGCGGACGCCGCGGGATAGGTAGAACTGGGCGATCCCCTCGGGTTCGCTGCTCCCAGTGAGTACCGTTCCCTCCCTGTGGCCTGGCAGGACCCAGTCGCACTGTATGGCCAGCGCGTTGACGACGTCGACCATCTCCTTGTGATCCGGCCATAGAACCGGCCGCAGGTTGGGATCGAAGCTCACCGGTAGGCCATTGTTCCGTGCTGTTTCCACAGCTTTGAAGGCGCAGTGGCGAGCCGACGGGGAAATCGCGAGGGGGATTCCGGTGACGTGCAGGTGTCGGGCCGCCGTCAGATACTCAAGGACGTCAGGAGCCGCCGCAAGCTTCGAGCCGGCGCTGCCTTGCCGGTAGTAGACATACGTCGGGTCGCGCCCGACGACGCGCTCCTTGATCTGTAGGCCCGTCGCGGCGTCCCGGCTGGTGGTCAGCATCGTCGTGTCAACGTTTTCGGCCTCGAATCGAGCCCGAGCGGCTTTTCCGAAGAGATCGTCGCCGACCGTTCCGAGATAGCCGACCCGATGCCCCAGCCGGGCAAGGGCGATCGCCGTGTTCACCTCTGACCCGGCCAGGCGGCGCTCGAAGTGAGTGGCGTCGTCCAGCGGGCCGACCTGCGTCGCGAGCAGGCTTCCCAACGCCTCACCGAGTGTCACGACGTCCAGCGTCGGCAGACCGGCCGCTCTTGGCGGCGGCACGGTCACGGCCTGACCGCCCACGCCTCGATCTCGAAGAGCAGATCTCCGGCAAGGGCGACGCCTACGGTGCTCCGGGCGGGTAGCGGCTGGGGAAAGACCTCGCGGTAGACCGCATCGAACTCGGCAAAGTCGTCGATGTTAGTCAGGAAGCACGTCGTCTTCACGACGTCCTCCAGACCCAGACCCTCTGCGGCCAGTACCGCCGCCAGGTTAGCGATGGCCGCGCGGACCTGCTCGCCCAGCCCGTCCTTGAGTTCGCCGGTGACCGGATCGCTGCCGACCTGGCCCGCTGTTACCACCACGTTCCCGAATGCAATCCCCTGTGAGTAGGAGGCGGTCGGGGCGGCAGCGCCCTTGGCAATGATCGCGCGACGAGCAGACAAATCAATCACTCCAATCCAGGAAATGTGTGTGGCTAAAGGTGATGAACCGGTGGCCGGATCAACGGGCCTGCTGCAACTGATTGCTCGGCAGGCAGGCAATGCAGCCTTTGAACGCGGCATGCAAGTGGTTGCGATGCCGGCACGAGGCATTGATCATTGTGCGGTGTATCCGCCGTCAATCGTAAGCGTGCTGCCATTGACGTACTGAGCGTCATCCGACAGCAGATATGCGCACCCTGCCGCCACTTCCTCGGGCTGACCCATCCGTTGGGCGGGGACGCGGCCGATAACGACCCTGTAGTCCTCTCCCGTCTGCGCGAAGCCGACCTGTGTCATAGGGGTGTCGATCGGGCCCGGGCAGACGGCGTTGGCGCGCACCCCCTGCCGGCCGTAGTCGACGGCGATGGAGCGCATCAGGTTGATCACCCCGGCCTTGGCGGCGCAGTAGCCGGCGTTGGTCGGGTAGCCGACCAGCCCGACCTGGGAGGCGATGGCGACGAAGGAGCCGCGGCCGGCCTCGGCGAACAGCGGTACGGTCAGGTGCGCCAGCAGGTACACGCTCGTGAGGTTCACCTCGATGACGCGCTGCCATTTCTCGGGGGTGAGTTCTCCGACGGATCCCCCTTGCGCGATCCCGGCCGCCGCGACCACGCCGTCCAGCCGGCCTGACCGCTGCATCGCGATGTCGATGCAGGCTCGGAGGTCGTCCAGGGAGGTGACATCACCGACCTTGCCCTCGACTGGCCCCGACCAGTCCCGCATGACGTTCGGCTGCAGGTCTAGGGCGACGACGTGGGCCCCTTCCGCCACGAGCCGGTGCACCGCTGCCTCGCCGATTCCTGAGGCGGCGCCGGTGACGATCACTGAGCGCCCGCGCAGACGTGGCCCAATGTGAACATCAGCGTGTTGTGTGCTCATCCTTGTTCCCTACCCAACTCATCGCCACCTGACGGTGGTGCCAGCTGATCCCCGGTCCGCGGGTGCGCCCGCCGATTCGGGCGCACCCGCGGGAGCGCGCGCTAGACGGTGATCCCTAGCTTCTGGCAGGCCGCGACGAAGTCGCCCGAGCAGACCTTGCTGGCGTCGAGCTTCTCTTCGTCGAAGTACTGCTTGATGTTCTTCTGGTTGATCGGGCCGATCTCGAAGAGGTAGGTCGGCACGTCCATCTTGCCGTTGTTGACCGTGGCCTCCTTGTACTGGGCGGGGACCTCCTCACCGCGGCCGAGATGCAGGGCGACGTCGGCCGCCTTGGTCGCCTCGTCGACGATGTCCTGGAACTCGGTCATGTACTGCTCGCCCGTGATGATCCGCTGCAGCGCGGCCACGTCGTTGTCGAGGCCGGTCACAGGACGCGTCCGCGGATCGATGTTGGCCGACTTCATCGCGGCGATCACGCCGCCGGCCATACCGTCGTTGCTTGAGTAGACGCCGAAGAACCCGTCGCGGCCGAGCGCGGTGATCGCCTGGTCCATCTCCTGCTGCGCCTTCGACGGGTCCCACTGCGGGGTGTCGAAGCGCATGGCGACCTCGATCCCCTTCTCCTTGAAGACCTCCTCGGCGCCCTGCTTCATCTTGGCGTCATCGGTGTCGCCCGGCGCACCGTTGATCATCACGATCGGGCCCTTGGGGTGCCCCTGCTCGGCCAGCGCCTCGGCCAGCGACAGCGCCTTGTCCCGGCCGGCCTGGGCGGTGTCCATGGTGAGGCTCCACGACACGTTCGCGTTCTGGATCAGGCGACCCAGGGAGATCACGGCCACGTCGTTGGCCTCGGCCCGCGCCGCGATGCCCGCGGCGGCCTTGCTATCCACGGGGTTCGTGATGATGACCTTGGCGCCGTCGGCGATGACGTTCTCGGCCTGCTGCAGTTGCTGCGACGGGTCGGAGTTGGCGTTGGCCGTGATCAGCCGGCAGTCCGGGCAGATTTCCTTCAGCCGCTTCGTCAGCGCCGGCTTCTCGATGGCCTCGTAGCGGGGGGTGATGGTCTCCGGCGCGAGGTAGGCGATCGTCGGGGATGCGTTCTTGCCGCTGTCCCCGCCGTCGCTGTCACCGCAGGCCGTGAGCGCGACCGAAGCGGTGGTGATGAGAACGGCGGCCGCGACCATGCGCCCGCGGCGAAGTGAGCTCCTGTTCATGATCTCGTGTCCTCAAGGTGAAAGGGGTGGGGGAATGTGAGAGGGGTGGGGGAATAGGGGTCGCGGTCACCCGCGTTGGGCGGCCCGTCGGCGTGCCAGGGCATCGATGACCACCGCTAGGACGAGCACGGCGCCCGTGACGGTGAAGCGGTAGGAGGAGGGCATGGACAGCAGATCCATGCCGTTGGCGATCGAGCCGATCAGCAGCGAGCCGAGCAGCGCCTGCCAGACAGTGCCCACGCCGCCAAAGAGGCTGACGCCGCCGATGACGGCTCCGGCGATGGCGAGCAGCAGGAGGCTGCCCTGTCCGGAAGACTGGTTCACCGCGAACAGTCGGGAGGCCGCGAGGATGCCACCGAGGGCGGCGAGCCCCGCGGTGCAGGCGAACGCCGCTACCTTGATCCGGTCCACCCGCACACCGGAGCGGCGTGCCGCTTCGGCGTTGGAGCCGATCGCGTACAGGTGGCGGCCCACCTTGCGGGCGGTGAGCACGTAGCTCATCAGGGTCGCCACGGCGAGGACGATGAGTACCACGAGCGGGATGCCGCGGTGGTTGATGAGCAGCGTGCCGCCGATCAGGACCAGCGCGACCACCGGAATGCGGGGCAGCAGCACCTTCAGCCAGGAGGGCTGCTCCCCGGACGGGTGCCTGTGGCCGCGCTGGTGAATCAGCGCCGACGCCAGCAGGTAGGCGCTGGCGAGGAGCGTGACGGTCCAGCCGAACCAGTTTGGCACGTAGGTCGAGGTGAGGCTGACGATGAAGCTGTCGGTGATGTTCAGGTTGCCCTGCTCGCCCAGCACGGCCAACTGCACGCCCTGCCAGGTGAGCAGCCCGCCGAGGGTGACCACGAAGGACGGTACGCCGAACCGGGTCACGACGACGCCGTGCATGACGCCGATGACGACGCCGCAGAGGATCGCCGCGACGATGGCCAGTGGTGCCGGAACGCCGATTTTGCTGTTCACCACGGCCATGACCGCGGCGCACAGCCCGCTCACCGAACCCATCGACAGGTCGATCTCGCCCAGCAGCAGGACGATGACGGCGCCCATCGACAGGACCGCGACGGCCGCGATCTGAAGCAGGAGGTTGCTCAGGTTCCCGACCGTGAGGAACCTCGGGTTCAGCGCGTAGAGCAGCGCCCAGAGGCCGACGATGCCGATGAGGACGGTGCGGAACCCGTGGTCTCCGCCCGAGGGCAGGGCCAGGAGTCTGGACCAGGGGCGAACGGCCTGCGGTTGCTCGCTTCTTGAGACAGAGACGGTCATGCGCCCACTCCTTCCTCAGCGCGCAGGGTCGCCCCGGTGATGGCGGCCACCACGTCGTCCACTTTGACCTGTGCGGTGGTGAAGACGCCGTTCGTGCGACCGAGACGCAGCACGTGGATCCGGTCGCTGACCGCCATCACGTCAGCCATGTTGTGACTGATGATGATCACGGCGATGCCCTGGTCCCGCAGCCGCCGGACGAGATCCAGCACCTCGGCGGTCTGCGCGACGCCGAGCGCGGCGGTCGGTTCGTCCAGCAGGACGAGCCGGGGGTTTCCGACCAGCGCGCGGGCGATCGCCACCGACTGTCGCTGCCCGCCCGACAGCCGAGCCACCTTCGCCCGGACGCTCTTGATCGTTCTGGCGTTGAGCGAGCCGAGCAGCTCCCACGACCGGCTTTCCATCGCCGCGTGGTCGAGGTTGCCCCACGGCTTCTTGCGGATCTCCCGGCCGAGGAACAGGTTGTTCACGACGTCGAGGTCGTCGCACAGTGCCAGGTCCTGGAAGACGGTCGCGATGCCGAGCTCGGTGGCCCGGCGGGGACTGTCCACGACGACCGGCTCGCCGGCGATGAGAATGGTCCCCTCGTCAGGGGGGCGGGCGCCACAGATGCTCTTGACAAGGGTCGACTTGCCGGCACCGTTGTCTCCCACCAGCGCGAGCACCTCACCGGGATCCACCGTGAGGTTGACGCCCGACAGGGCGCGTACCGCGCCGTAGGTGACGCCCACCCCTTGCAGCTCAAGCACAGGGGTCACAGGTCCTCCTCTGGATGGCGGTCATGGACGGAACAGCGGTTCCGGCTCGCCCATGCCGGCAAGGTGGGACAGGGCGTCCTCGAGCTCGACGACGTCCCCGTAGCGGTTGTCGATGTCGAACAGCGCCGCCACATGGGCGCTGGCGCAGCGGTCACCGACGGCCTGGCGCGGCACGATGACCCGGAAGTTGAGGTCGATGGCGCTCTCGCAGGAGGCGCGGACGCAGCCGCTGGTCGAGCAGCCCGTGACGACCACGGTGTCCACGCCGTCGGAAACGAGCTGGGCCGTGAGGTTCGTGCCGAAAAACGAGGAGCCGCGTGGCTTCTCGATCAGCGGCTCGTCCGGGCGGCGCTCCAGCTCGGGGATCAGCGCGACGCGCTCGGAGCCGCGGACCATCTTCAACAGGTGCGGCGTCTTCTTCGAGGCCACCGAGCCGACGTCGCGCATCGACGCGTCGAACGCCATGGTGGTGAAGTACCGGGGCAAGTCCTTCTCACGGAAGACCTCCAGCAGCTGCTGGATGGACTTCGTCACCTCGGACAGGTCCGATCCGATCATCTCGTCGGTGCGGGTCCACGCGCCCGCCATGTCGATGACAAGCAGGGCGGGGCGACGGCCCCAGCCGACGCGGCCGCCGAAGCCGGCCTCCAGGTACTGCTTGGTCAGTTCGGGATCGCCGTATGCGTGCTGGCGCACGATGACTTGCTCCTTCTTCTCGTTGGGTCGTGCTTCTCGTCGGGTCCTCGCGCAGGGCTGAACGGGAAAGGGCTAGCCCTGCATCATGCGAAGCACCCTGGACAGGACGGGGGTGTTGTCGGTGGCCGCGAAGTCCTTCAGGTCCCCGATCAGCCGGCTGAGATGTGCGCGCATAGCGCGCTCGGCCGCGTCCGGATCGCGGGCGGCCAGCGCATCGAGTATCACCGCATGATCGTTGGGCGACTCGTCGGCCGAGCCCCGGAGGGCCGTCACGACATCGAGGACACCCTCGAGGTAGTCGAGTTGGTCACTGAGAATCGTGTTGCCGAGGGTGATGAGCAGGGGGTTGCCCGAGAACTGCATGAGCACCCGGTGAAACATCTGGGCGCACTGCCGTCCGACGCTTCCGCTCTCGAGGTGGTGGCGATGCTGCTCAAGCAGCGCCCGGAGTTCGACCAGTTCCGACTCCGTGATCCGCTCGGCGGCCGCGCGCGCCGCCTCGCTCTCCACGGCGCGGCGGGCGTGCAACAGGTCGAAGACCTGTTCAATCGTGTTGATGTCGAGGGCACGAGCCAGTTCCGCGTCGCGGTCGCGGCTGTCCCGGATCGCCCGCACCAACTGCCGGCCGGCATCGGTGATCGACCGGCCCTTGGAGCCGGCGCGCGACGTCAGCCCGGCCTCGTCCAGGTCCAGCAGGACCCGGGACACGCTCGCCTCACTCACCGCGAAGCCCGCCGCCTCGAGGTGCTTGTGCAGCAGTCGCGCGCCGCACGGATAGTCAACCTCGGCCAGCCGCGACAGCAGTGCGAACTGCATCTCGGTCACTGCAGAGCCCTCCTCACCAGGCTTTTCGGCGTTGGTGACCAGCTCTCGTACTGCGCCAGTTGGCATTGCCCTACCTTCATGCCTGCTCTAGGGTTGGCGGAACCGTAACAGGTTCCTCATATTTGAGGAACCCCCTTCAGGGGAGGAAGATGAGCGCGCACCAGAACTTCGAGACCGTGATCGTCGGCGGTACGGTGGTCGCTGACAGCGATGTCGTGCGGCTGGACATCGGGATCAACGGAGGCCGGATCGCCGCCCTCATGGCACCGGGCACGCCGCACGTCGCCGCGGAAACGATCGACGCGAGCGACTGCTTCGTCCTCCCCGGCGGCATCGACACCCACACGCACATTCAGTGGCCGGTAGGCGACGGACACAGCCTCGACACCTTCGCCGAGGCCACCGCCGCCGCCGCGGTCTCCGGCACGACCACCATCCTGGACTTCGTTCCCCCACCCTCGGCGGAGAGCCACTACGACGCCGCGCTCCGGCGCCTGCACCAGGCCAAGAACCGGTGCGCCACCGACTACTCTTTCCGGCCGATCCTGACCAGCGCCGACGACATCACTGTGTCGGACGTGGCACGCATGGCCGAGCTGGGACTGCGGTGCTTCAAGATCTTCACTACGTACGAGGACATGCGCCTCACCGACGGTGAGATCTACCGGATCATGGATGCGATCGCCGCCGCCAACGGCCTGGCGGGGTTCCATGCGGAGAACCACGAGCTCATCGCGGACGCCACCCATCGCACCGTCGCCGCCGCCGGCCACGGCATCGCGGAGTTCCCGGAATCACGGCCGGGGCTCGCGGAAGAGGCAGCTATCGATCTTGTGTCCCTGTACGCGCGCGACCACGGCGTACCGATCTTCATCTTCCACGTGTCGGGCAGCGCCGGCCTGCAAGCCATCCGCCGCGCCAGGAAGCTGGGTACGGCCGTGCGCGGGGAGACGTGCACCCACTACCTCGTCTTCGACGACGCTGTCTACCGGGGCGCAAACCGGTGGATGTACGTCATCACTCCCCCGATCCGCGGCGACGAGGACCGGAACGATCTCTGGAACGCGCTGGCGACCGGCGAACTCGCGTGCGTCGGATCAGACCACTGCGCGTACGGCCGACGCCACAAGCACCCGGACGCGGACGACTTCACGAACATGACGGCGGGCGCGCCCGGAATCGACGTTCGGATGCCGATGCTGTGGTCCCGAGCGGTCAGCGATAACCGCCTCTCGCTCATCGACTTCGCCAGGGTCACCGCGCGGGGGCCCGCCGAGACCTTTGGGCTCTTCCCCCGCAAGGGCATCATCCGCATCGGCTCGGACGCGGACATCATCGTCGTCGACCCCAACGTCTCGTGGCGGTGGCCGAACGAGCCGGCGTCGTGGGGCAGCGACTACCAGCCCTATGGCGACATCTCAGGCCGGGGGCAGGTTGTCCTAACGCTCGTGCGCGGTCAAGTCGTTGCACGGGATGGCAAATTCGTCGGGTCCTGGCAAGGACAATTCCTCCCCCAGGACCCCATCCAGCTTGCTTCCTGGACGTGACGGCACCCCTCGACGAGCCGGAGTCGGCCAGGGTGCGCAGGTCGAGGCCCGCGTCGGAACAGTTGAGGCGGCGGTGACGCCGGCATGTCCCTAAGCGGAGGCTCCGCCAAGATCAGCGCTGGCGTCTGAGGCATTGATCGGCTCTGTTGCATCGGCCCGTCGGGCAGGTGCTCGTGAAGCAGTTTGTCACGTTCGCGCCTCGCCCGGCGGGACTTCCCATCGAGGCTGAGGCGCCGGATCAAGGTTCGGGCACAGCCCGACCGTGTAGCGGCCGTAGGGCCTTGACGCCGGCGCCTCACGGCGCTGCGGTCGCACCAATCAACACTTTCGCGTCGCTGAGATCAGCTGACCGTCCACATCAGCCGGTCGGCCGGCGCCACCTCGGCCGCACTCAATCTCACACCGCCCGCCGCCGCGCTGGTCGCGCCGCACAGAATCCGTCCCGGCCCGGCCATCGCCGTGTGCGACTGCGCTCTGCCTCGACCCGTCCGCCAGCCGCGCGGCGTTCACCTGGCACAAGCTACGCTGGACGGCCTGACCCGCGCCGCCGCTGCGCGGGAACGACGCTCCCGCCTACGGCCAGGTGGCCGCTGAACTCGTACACCACCGCCCGACCGGGTACCAGCGTCCGGAGCAGGCGGTAGAGAACCGACATCACTGCTGAGAGCAGCAGGTACGGGCGGAGCCGACGGCCCGCCGCCCGGGCACCGGTCGGATCCTTCCGACCCGCGCCCGAGCGGCGGCGGTCGCTCAAGGGGTAAGCCGCCGCGTCCCCAGGTCATTCGTCACGGGTGGGTGCGGCGGACGCACCCGGAGGCGGCGTTCACCGCTCGATCAAGCCCCTTGCCGGAAGCACGAGGGACCGGCTCACGTCCTCGCCGACGACGACGGTGTCGAGCGCGGTGACGGCGAGTTTGTCGCCTCGCTCCGGTCCGGTCCACGGGTGGAGGGCGAGCACCATGCCCGCCTCGATCGGACCATCGCCGGGCACGTAGGGCGGGCAGAAGAAGTTCAGGCCCACGCCATGACCGTGAAACATCACCGGGCCCAGCCCTACAGGCCCGGCCATGTACATCCCGGACTCGGCGGCGGCGGCCGACATCGCCTCCATCACCGCGCCTGCGTTCGCGCCGGGGCGCAGCGCTTCCCGGGCGGCAGTGAACACCCGCATCTCGGCGTCCAACATCTGCACGTACTCGGCGGGCGCCGGTCCGACGCTGAAGTAGTGGGTCACCTCCACGCCGTAGTGGGACGGGCCCTTGTGCTCGAGGTCGAAGCCGATCACGTCGCCCCGCTCCAGGACGTCATCCGTCGGCGGATGGAAGGTGCGGATGCCGCCGCTGCGTGCGACGTGGATGAAGCCGGTGGTCCCGCCCATCTCCTTGATGACCTGGAACGCCTTCGACGTGACGTACCGTTCCGTGACACCGGGCCGGATCGCCTCGGCGATCGCGTCGAAGGCCCGCCGGCACATCCCGCCCGTCTCCTCGAGGTAGCCAATCTCCTCATCGCTCTTAATGGCCATCATCTGGTCCAGCTCAGCGGTGACATCGACGAGCTCGGCTGCCGGCGCCAGCCGCTCCAGGGTCCTGAGATCGTTGACCTTCATGACGTCGCCCAGCCCGACGACCCCGACTCGGCCGGTGGCCGACCCGCGCTCCTTGAGCAGCGACGCGATGTCGGCCGCCTGGTCCACCGCGACGATGATGTCTCGGATCCGCGAGGCGTAGTCTGCCCAGGCGCGACCCACGTAGGCCGGCTGGAAAATCACCGGGCCGCTGTCCCGGAACAGGACCGCGAACCACTGGCCGTTGAGCGCCTCGAAATCGGTCACGTAGTGGAAACGGCCGCGGTCGATCCCCGTCTCGTCGTCCCGTCCGCACACGACCGTCGCGGTGAGGTCGAGCCGCTCCATGATCGCCTTCACGCCCGCGTGGCGGCGGGCGAACTCGGTGTCGGTGACCCTCCCACGGACGTTGTCCGTCGTGCGCTTCGTCGTCATGACAGCATCACCCCTTCACGTGATGAGGCGGAGCATTCCCCGGCGGAAGCTGTGCGGCGTCCTCGATCTCGTCAGGTGTCCAGCAGCGGGCGATGGTGGCGAATCCACTCCACGTAGTCGCTGAAGGCGCGTGCGAGGTCGAACTTCGCCGTGTACCCGGCGTCGGCCAGCCGGTCCAACGACATCGGGGCGTTGTCGCCGAAAAGGCGCACGTTCGCGCTGTCGCCCTCGCCCACAACTCGGTACCGGAAGCTCGGGAAGGCGCGGGCGGCGAGGGCGCACCAGTCGTCGACCCCCCAGGAGAAGGGCGAACTGACGTTGTACACGCAGTGGTCGAGCACCGGCGCGGCCACCAGCACGCGGAGCGCCTCGGCGACGTCGACGCTGTACACCCACGGTTTGCGGCCCGGGCGCGGGAGCCGGGCCTCCCCGCCGGCGAGCGCCAGGCTCACGACCTGGAACGGGGCGCTCATCGTGGCGCGCATCGTCGTGCGGTGCTCCCATCTGCCGAAAACGTCGCCGATGCGCGCCGACACGACTTCGGTCCCAAGGGCCGGCCCGACCCTGAGCACCGCCTTCTCTGCGGTGAACTTCGACAGTTCGTAGAGCGTCTCCGGGCGGTCCGGGGTCGCCTCCTCCAACAGAAGAGGCTCCGTCGTGCTGCTCGTGCCGTATGCGGCGATCGAGCTGACGTGGACGACGCGACGGACCCGGGCCCGGCTCGCCGCCATCACGACGGTGAGCGAACCCGCGCAGTTGACGTTGAGGACGGCGGGGCCGGCCGTCAGCTCGGCCCTCGGGTCGGGCGTCATCGCCGCGGCATGGACGACGACATCGACGTCGTGCCGCCGGAGGACCTGATAGAGACGCTCGCCGTCGAGGACGTCACCCAGCTCGTACGTGACTGAACCACGGGCCTCGAACTCGTCCCCGGCGATGGGCGGCGGCGGGGCCAGGGCGTACACGACGGTCTCGATGCCATGCCCGAGCAGGGCCTCGACAAGGCTGAGGCCGACCGTCCCGCTCCCACCCGTCACAAGGACCTTCACCGTGAACTGCCCACCTCTCCGCGGGGAGGCCGCGCGATGAAACGACCGGCACCTGCCCGGCCCACGAACTCCCCGTCCCGCACGGCAGCCGTGCCACGCAGCAGTACATGCTTCGGCCTGCCCCGCGTTGTTGTCCGGTCATACAGGGAGAACGTGTTCGACGAGGCCTTTACCGCGAGATCAGCATGCCATTCTGCGTCCGGGTCCCAGATGACGAGGTCCGCGTCGTAGCCGGGCGCGATGACGCCCTTGTGCTGAAGCCCAAGCACCTTCGCGGCTCGCGAGCCGGAGACGGCGGCGAAGGCGTCGTACCCGAGGCCACGGTCGACGCAGCCGGCGAACAGCAGCGGTGTGCGGGCCTCGATCCCGGGCGCGCCGGCCGGGATGGCTCGGTGGTCATCCGACGGCACGTTCTTGACGTCCCGAAGGTAGGCGCAGTGATCCGAGCCCACCGAGACGATCGCCTCCTGGGTCACGCCGGCCCACAGGTCCTCCCGGTCGCTGGCACCGCGCAGGGGCGGCGAGATCACGTACTTCCACGCATCTGGACGGCGGAAGCACGAGTCGTCCAGCGTCAGGTAGTGCGTGCACGTCTCGGCGAAGATCTGCACGCCCGCGGCACGCGCTGCCCGGACCGCGTCCAGCGCCTCGCTGCCGGAGATGTGGAAGATGTACGCTGGCGTACCGAGCCGCTTCGCGTACAGCGCGATCATTTGGATGCTCTCGGCCTCGGCGAGCCCCGGCCTGCTCCGGGGGTAGTGCTCCACACCAAGGTGGCCTTCCTGCACCTCGTGCTCGAGCACGCTCTTCAGCAGCTCGTGGTTTTCCGCGTGGAAGCCGGGCAGGCCGCCGTCGGCGGCGATCGCCTTCATCAGGTACCACGCGTCGCCGTCGTCCACCCGGCGGTCCTCGTACGTCGTGTACATCTTGAACGACGTGAACCCGTCCGCGATCACGGCACCAATCGCCTTCAGCGTCGCCTCGTCGGCCGAGGTGAGGATGGGGTGGAAGCCGAAGTCCACGACCGCAGCGGCCGCCGCCTCGTCGACCCGGTCCCGGCAGCGGTTCAGCAGGTCGCCGTCGCCGGGGGGCACGAAGTCGACAATGGTCGTCGTGCCGCCGAGGACGGCCGCGCGGGTAGCCGAGAGGAAGTCGTCCGTGGTGTGAATGCCGTCGTGCGGCCATCGAACGTGGGTGTGCGTGTCGATGCCGCCGGGCGTGACCACCAGTCCCGACGCGTCGATCTCCTCTGCCGCGGGAGCAGCGGCATCGGGCGGGAGCAGGGCGGCGATCCGGCCGTCTGTGATCGCCACGTCCTGGACCCGCGCACCGGCCTGTCCGACGACGAGCCCGTTCCTGACGATCGTGTCGTATCCGTCGCTCACCAATCTCTCCCCAAGCGAATGTCCGGCGTGGTGTGCTCGCGGAGCAGCCGCTCAATAGTCTTTTGTGTTGCTTCCGAAACTTCGCCGGACGCGTCCTCCAGCAGTCGATTCAGGTGCGCAACCATCGCGGCCTCGGCGGCGTCGGGATCGTGGCGCTCTATGGCGTTGACCACCTCGTCGTGC
The DNA here is from genome assembly GCF_008119785.1 of Micromonospora sp. MP36. Taxonomy (GTDB): domain Bacteria; phylum Actinomycetota; class Actinomycetes; order Mycobacteriales; family Micromonosporaceae; genus Micromonospora. The sequence goes on from NZ_VSFA01000059.1 coordinate 29,865, forward strand.
TCGTGCGGGCCCTCGTGGGTCCGGCCGCGCCCCGCCGTCATGGCGTCGAGGATCTGCTCGAAGACGTCGAAACGCGTGTCGAACAGGACCATCGCGGCGCTGCGGAGGATGGGGTTGTCACTCATCTCGGTGAGAGCCTTGTGGAAGTCCACCGTGATGAGCCGGCGGCGCTCGCTGTCGATCGATTCCCCGTATGCCGCTATCGACTGCCGCAACCTGGCGATATCCGCCTTCGTCGCGGTCAGCGCGACCGATCTGACAACCTCCCGCTCGATTCCGCGGCGCGCGCGCAGCAGGTCCTGGACGTCGCTCAGGGTGCGGATGTCCAGGGTGCTCAACTGCTGTCGCCACCGCTCCTCGCGCACGATCCTGGTAGCCACGGCTCGACCGGTCTTCGACAGCACCCGACCGCGCCCGTCCAGCGACTCGGTGAGGCCTTGCTGGTCCAGCTGGCGAAGCAGCCGGTTCACCGTCGATTCGCTGAGTCGCTTGTCCGAACCGTCGAGCCTGCGGATGAGCTCACGCGCGCCGAGCGGGTAGCTGGCGCGAGCGATTATCAGCAGCAGTTGCGCCTGCCGCGGCTCGAGAAGCGCGTCGATCGACTCGTCGAGTTCACCACTGAGCTGTGTATCCACCGTCTGTTGTCCATGCCGATCTGCTAATGAATGAACGCCCGTTCGAGGTAGGAAACACACCGTAGCTTCCCGCCTGGTCCATTCGCTGGGGTCAGGATTCGCCCGTCACGACGGTCAGCTGCACGAGGCGGGATACAGCATCTTCGCCACGTCGGGCTCGTCCACGTTCTTCGCGGTGACGATCACGCTGTCAATGACGTTGTCGAAGGATGCCGGCTTCTTCCCGTCCCGCAGGTAGGCCACGAGCGTCTTCACGCCGTCGTAACCCATGCGGTAGGAGCCCTGCGCGACCAGCGCGTCGAGGACGCCGTCCTTGAGCGCCTGCACGAGCGAGGGTCCGGCGTCGAAGGCGATGACGGTGATGTCCTCGGTCGAACGTGCCTGCAGCGCCGACGCCGCGCCCATGCTGGCCGCCTCGGAGGTGCCGAAGATCCCGACGATGTCGGGGTTCGACTGCAGCGCGCTCTCCACGATCACGGCGGCCTTGGTCGGGTCGTCCTCGTGGTACTGGGTCTTGAGGACCTCCAGGCCCGAGTTCAGCTCCTTGAGGGCCTCAATGAACCCCTCAGCCCTGAGATTGGTCACCGGAAGGCCCGGGCGGACATCCAGCACCAGGATCTTCCCGCGCCGCTCGCCGACGCGCCGGACGAGCTCCTCTGCCGCGAGGCGGCCGCCCGCCTTGTTGTCGCCACGGAACTGCGCCATCGCGATCTCGTCCTGCAGGGAGGCGTCCGCGGTGACCATCGGGATACCGGCGCTAATCGCGGTCTGTGCCGGTGCCAGCATGGCAACCGGGTCGGCCGGTACGAAGATCATGCCGTCCGGATGCCGGTTGACGACACCCTCGAGCACGGGAATCTGGTCCGCCGCGTTCATGCCGCGCGACGGTCCCTCCGCGGTGATCTTGATGTCACCGCCGAGTTCCTTCGCGGCATCTTGTGCCCCGCACTGCATCGCCGTGTAGAACGGCAGGCCGTTGTAGGTGGTGAGCAGAGAGATGTCGAGCCGTCCGGCACCCGATCCGCCTGCGTCGCCGGAGCAGCCGGTGATGCCCAGTACGGCGACGAGCGCGGCGGTGGGGAGTGCGATTAAGCGGCGTCGTTGCATCGTTAAGCCTCCGAACTACATCGTTGTATGTTTCGCCGAGGGGAACTACGTGGTGGCTGCGCGCGCCTGGCGGAGCCTGTCCACCCACACGGCGATGATCAGGACAACGCCGATGGCGATGCGCTGGTAGAAGGACGAGACGTCGATCATGACGAAGCCGGCCAGGAGGACCGTCGAGATGAAGGTCGCGATCATCGCGCCGAGCACGGACGCCCGACCGCCGAAGAGGCTCGTCCCACCTATGATCACTGCCGAGAGTGCCTGGAGCATTGTCGTCTCGTGACCGGAGATCGCCGTGGTGCCGAACCGGGTGATGTCCAGGAAGCCGGCAACCCCCGCCATCGTGCCTGCCAGAAGAAACACGCCGATGGTGGTGTGATCCACCTTCACGCCGGCGCGCCGGGCCCCGGCCTCGGACGAGCCGGTCGCCAACGCGTGGCGCCCGAACACGGTCTGGGTGAGCACACCGGCAGCGACGAGGCACAGCGCGAGCGAGAGAAGGAGCGGCCGCGGGATCGAGAACCAGTTCGCGATCCCGAAGCCGCGCTGGATCACCGTCGGCAGTCCGATGACATTCGAGCCGTTCGTGATGACCTGCGCCAGGCCGATGCCGACGCCCATGGTGCCGAGCGTGACGACGAAGGAGTTGATCCGGAGCCTGGTGACGAGAACGCCGTTGAGCAGACCCATGGCGGCGCCCGCCAGGACGCCGCAGATCGCGCCGATGACGATCGCCCAGCCGGCCCCGGCCGACGCCGCGAACGCGACGATGACCTTGGCTGAGACCACGGACGACAGCACCAGGGTGGAACCGACGCTGAGGTCGATGTGGCCGGCACCGAGGACGAACGCGAGTCCGACCGCGAGGAGCATGAGACCGGCGCTGTTTCTACCGATCGACTGCAGGTTCGAGGTGTTCAGGAAGTTCCCCGACGTGAGCACGGCGAAGATCAGCGTGAGCGCGACAACGGCGCAGGCGACATAGGACGTCGTGGACTGCAGGATGCGTAGCCGATGAAGCACTTCCCGCGGCCCGGGCCTCGGCGGCGCCGAGGGCGGTCGGGGTGGTCCCTGCTCGGGCGTCGAACTCGTCTGGATCTGCCCTACCGTCATGATGCGGCACTCTCCTTCGCAGCGGACTCTTCGCCGAGCATGAGCGAGACGATGTGCCGCACGGTCTGCCCCCGGGGAGCGACCTCCGCCACGACCCGACCGAACCGCATCACCACAATCCGGTCCGCCACCTCGAGCACACGAGGCAGGTCGTGCGAGATGAGCACGACGCCAAGCCCCCGCTCGCGCATCGTGTGGATCGTGTCGAGGACGATCTGCGACTGCCTCGCGCCGAGGGCCGCCGTCGGCTCGTCGAGGATGATGAGTTGGCCGGCCCGTGATACCGCCCGCGCCACCGCCACGACCTGGCGCTGCCCGCCAGACAGCGATCCCGCGACGGCACTGACGTCTGCGAGGGTCGTGATGCCGAGTTCGTCCATGAGGGCCGCCGCCCGAGCACGCATCGCCTTTTGGTCAACGAGACCGAGCCGGCCCGCGATGCCCCTGCGCCGGAGTTCGGTGGACAGGAAGATGTTCTCCGCGACTGAGAGCTCGGGCGCCATCGCCAGGTCCTGGTAGACGGTCGCGATGCCCGCCCGCATGGCGGCGTGGATGGAACCCAGCTCGAGCGGGTTCCCGTTGAGGAACACCTCACCCGCATCGGGTCTGAGCGCGCCCGCGATGCAGGAGATGAAGGTGCTCTTCCCGGCGCCGTTGTCACCGACGATCGCCACAACCTCGCCGCGATTGACGATGAGGTTTCCTTCACGCAGCGCCTCGAGCTGGCCGAAGGACTTCTTGAGCCCGCAGGCGCGCAGCAGCGGTGTTCCTTCGGTGGGGTTCATTACGCGCGCTCCGCCGAGGGCAGCCGACGAAGGCGGTCCAGCACCGCCTCGACCGGCTCGACATCACCGTACCGGGCATCGATGTCAAACAGGTTCGCCTCGTGCGCCGAGCGCGACCGGTCGCCGACGGCCTCCTTCGGCACGATGACATGGAAGCCTCGGTTGAACGCGCTCTCCGCGGTTCCGCGGATGCAACCGCTCGTGCTGCAACCCACGATGATGACGGTGTCGGCCTTGGCCGAGATCAGCATGCCGTCGACATTGGTGCCGTAGAAGGCCGAAGCGCGGGGCTTGACGACCAGCGGCTCGTCGGGGCGGCGCTCCATTTGCGGCCGTAGGGCCACCCGGTCGGTCCCGTGGAGCATCTTCAGGCTGTGCGGGGTCTTGCGCTTGACTACCTCACCGATCTCGCTGTGGCTCGGGTCCCACGCCATCGTCGTGAAGATGATCGGCAGGCCGGCGCGGCGCCCCTCCGCCAAAAGCTTCACGATGTTGGCCTCTACACCCGAAAGGTCGGTACCGATCTGTTCGTCCGGGCTGGTCCATGCCCCGGCCATGTCGATCACGAGGATGGCGGGACGCTCGCCCCATCCCACTCGGCCCCGGAATCCTGCGGCCTCGTAGAACTTCGCGAGCTCGGTGTTATCGAGGCTGTGCGCCCTGGAGTGGTTCATCGCTGAGGAAACTCCTTCGCCTCTGGTGGGTGGAACGGAGTGTGTCAGCGGCGACAGTCATGTGTCAATAGTGGCACATGGTTCTATGGGATGGGCGTGGTGAAAAGCGCGTATCGGCCGTCGCACGATGGCCCGGCCGATGAATCGAGGCGCCAGGAGTGGTTGACAACGCGCTCGCCACCCGACGCGGACTGCCCAGCTCAAGGCTGGGGTGACCCAGGCGACGATCCACCAGCGCTAGGCGACTGTTGCCCGGCGTTCTTGAGGATGTAGCCGTCATCGGCGGTGCGGATGTAGGGGCATGAAGATGCCCGCCGGCGGGTTGCCGGGCGGTGCCTCTGTCGTCGTGGTGACCTGCTGGTCGTCACGCTGATGCGGGAGTGTCAAGCGAGATAGTCCCGGTAGTGCAGCTTTCCGCTGGACAGGTCGAGGGCGGCCATCATGTGCCGCACCCCCTGGTCACGGGTGTAGGTGGCCCGCAGCCGCGTCGGCTGTCCCTTGGGCCGCCAGCCGCGGCCGGGGCGGGATTGCAGCTTCAGCGGCCCGAGCTCGTCGACGCAGATCACCCGACCGTCCGCGGGTGGGTGGCCGTAGAGGTCCAGGATCCGGCGCATCTTCGGCGTGAAGTCGGGGTCTTGCTGGCCTTCCAGAAGCTGGTCGCCGCCAAGCGATCACTGCGCGGCATCAGCTGTGACCTGGACCTGCACTACTACATGTGCTCGGCAGCACCGAATTAAGACGGCTGCACGGCGGGTGCGCGCCGCAGACGGCAGGCGGGCATACGTCGGGTGCCTGCGGGTATGCCCGGCGGATGCGCACCGGCGAGGTGACCCGGCTCTACCACCACCAGACGAACCAGTATCGCGGCGGCCGGCCGCCGGGTATCGCGGGGTTCGTCCCAATGGACCCCAGCAACCGGCCCCATCCGTTCAAACGCCACCTCGGGGCACCGGTGCACCCTCTCCCCCGCGACCTGCCGCCGGCCGGGGCGCCGGCCGTGGCGACCCTGTCCGGGCGGGTACCGCCGAGCGACCCGACCATCGATGGTGACCTCCTCGCCCGGCTGCTGTTCTACTCGGCCGGCGTCACCCGAACCGCCGGAGACAACCTCTGGTTCCGGGCCGCCCCCTCCGCCGGCAATCTCCACCCCCTCGAGGTGTACGCGGTGGCCAGCGAGGTGGCCGGGCTCGACGCCGGGCTGTACCACTTCGCGCCGGAGGTGTTCGGCCTGGAGGCACTCGCGGACGGGGACCACCGCCTGGCGCTGGCCCACGCCACCGCCGACCGAGACGTCGCGGCCAGCCCGCTCGCCCTCGTCGTCACCGGCCTACCGTGGCGCACCGCGTGGAAGTACGCCGAACGGGGCTGGCGGCACGTCTACTGGGACGCCGGGACAATGCTGGCGAATCTGCTCGCCGTCGCCGAAGGCCACGGGCTACCCGTGCGGGTACGGCTAGGCTTCGTCGACGCCGCCGTGTCTCGCCTGCTCGGCGTTGACGGCGTGACGGAGTTCCCGGTGGCGGTGATCACCTGCGGGCGGCCCACCGCGAACGCCGCCGCCGAACCGGTCGAGCTACCTCCGCCGCAGTTCCCGCCGACGCAGCTCTCCCCCGCGCCGGCCGACTTCCCGCTGGTCAACCGGGTGCAGCGGGCCGGCGAGCTCACCACGGGCGACGACGTGACCGGCTGGCGGGCGGCCGCGGTCGCGGGCCTGCCCCGCGCCACCGGCACCGTCGATGCACCGGCTGCGGCTGGCAGCGAGCCGATCGAGTCCATCATCCTGCGCCGTGGCTCCACCCGGCGGATGCGCCACCAACTCGCCCCCGCCGAGCTGTTGCACTGGGCGATGGCGACAGCGACCCGAGCGGTTCCCGCCGACGCAATCCCGACCGGGACCACCCTGCTCTCCCACGAGGTCGCGGTCCACGCGGTGCACGGCATGGAGCCGGGCCTTTACCAGCAGGTCGACGGCCCGCCGCAGCTACGCCGGCCGGCACCGGAGCCCACGGTTCGGGCGTTGAGCCAGAGGCTCTGCCTGGACCAGCCGCTCGGCGGCGACTCGGCGTTCACCGACTTCGCCTGCGCCGATCTCGACCAGGTCCTCGACGGGTACGGCGAGCGCGGGTACCGGGTCGCCCAACTCGAGGCGGGGGTCGCCGCCGGCCGCCTGCAACTGGCCGCCTTCACCCTCGGCCACGGCGGCACCGGCCTGACCTTCTACGACCAGGACATCTCGGATGCGTTCGACACCCGTGCGGCCTGCATGCTCACCGCCGCCATTGGACTACCCACCTGCCAGCCGAAGCCGGGCGGCCCGCCCGGCCGGCCTCGGCGGATCACCCGCTGACGTGGTCCCGCAGGTGCTGGCTGCCCTGGCCCACGAGAGGGTCTGGTCCACAATCCAGGATCACGGTCCAGACGCCGCTGATAGAGGGTCCGCTCCCCGATGGCAATGAATGGTGGAGGGGCGGCAAAGCCCGGCGCTGCAAGCTGCCGCCCCCTTAACCACGTCGGCCCAGCTGTGGCATCACCTTCACCGCCTCGGACGCCCGCGCTTGCTTCTCCCGGCTGTCGGACACACTGAGCGGCAACCCTGCGGCCTGAGAATCCGCGGACGCCCTGGGACGTCAGGAGCTGCAGGTGTTCAGCATGCTTTGCAGGGCGGACTTCTCGGTCGACTGCAGGCTCAGGCCCCAGGTGTATTTCACGGTAATCCACATTTTGCTGTAGGTGCAGCGGTACGACGACAGCGGCGGCTGGACGAGCCCTGACCCGTCCCGACGCTCCCTACCGCCCCAGCAGTTAAAAGCGCTGCCGCCTTGCCGATTTGTCGACCTCGAGCGTGAGAAATGAAGACGGCCGGGCGATGTCGTGGCTCGGCTTGGTGATCTACAGACAAGTCGCCGCCCGACTTGCTGGGCCCTGTCGAATACACCCAGCCAGCATAACGTCGCTACTGCAGCTTTTGCCTCAGCGGTCGATGGCTGCGACGGCATCGTCGATTCGCGTCCAAGTTACTGCTGACGGGCACCGCCGTCACCCGCGCCAAACAACTCGTCGTCCTCGTCGGCTCCCGCCGAGCCCTCGCCGCAGCCGTCCGCACCGTCGGCGCCGGCCGCCGCCACACCGCCCTGACTCACCGATTGACCGCGTAACGAACCCCGCACAACCCAGCCCATACCCTGGCAGAACGCACGCCGTTCTCCCGCCCACCCAGTTCTGACCTTCGACAAGCCAGAACCTAGGCAGGACAACGGCGTGCGCCATCAACGACGCGCCCAACCACCCACAGACACGTCACAAGACCCCAAACGGTAACGGGGTACGGCGCGCTCACCGCTCGCGGTCCTCGGCGGGTGCCGGCGCGTCCGGTTCCCGGCCGGTGCGGTCGGCCAACCGGCGGTCGGCCAGTTCCTGGAGACGGTCTTTGTCGTTGATCACCACGCTCGCGTCGGCGTCCGGCAGTTCGTCCTCTAGCCGGCGGATCGGCCGGTACGCGAAGCCGGCGGCGCCGAGCAGGAGAGTGCACAGCCCCGCGACGATCGTGGCCATCGCGATTCCCCGGCCCGGGCCGGTCCCGATCACCGCGCCGAGGGTGGCCGCCACCGTGCCGTTCGAAGCCAGCGGCTTGAAGACGTTGTCGGCCAGCGGCGCCGCGGTGAGGAATCCCGCCGGCACCGTCATCCAGGACAGCATCAGACCGGTCGACAGGACCCGCCCCTGCAGCTCCAGGCCGACCTTGGCCTGCACGATGGCGAGCCAGTGGGTGTTGACGAGCGCGGTCGCCAGACCCATTCCGAACAGCCCCAGGGCCGGGAAGAGCGGGTTCGGACGCAGGCCCACCGTGAGCAGCGAGATGCCGAGGAACAGCACGCTGGACAGAATGCCGATGGTCCGCCGTTCCGTCCCGCCCCACACGCTCATGACGACGCTGCCCAGGAGCAGGCCGACGCCGCTGGCGGCGAGCACCGTGCCGAGGAGCGACGGATCGCCGAAGGACAGCGTCAGCGGTGTGGCCAGGACCTCGACGATGGAGAAGAAGTAGTTGAGCAGTGTGGTGAGCAGGATCAGCGCGAGCAGGCCGTGCCGGCGCGTGATGAAACGCCAGCCGCCGACGATCTCCTGCCGGAACGTCTCTTCCCGCTTCTTGAACATGCTGTCGGGGAACCGGACCGTGAGGGCGATGGTCACCGCGAACGCGAAGGTGAGCAGGTCGATGAGGACGATGCCGCGCAGCCCGATCGCGATCACCAGCGCGCCACCGATCAGCGGGGCCAACAGACTGCTGGTGGCACCGCCCAGTGACACCATGCCGTTGGCCCGGCCGTAGTACCGCTTCGGGACCAGTTGCGTGACGGCTGCCAGGTAGGCGGGCTGTTGGAAGGCGCTGGAGACGGCGGTGACGGTGATCGCGGCGAAGACCTGCCAGAGCTGTAGCTCGCCCAGCCACAACAGCAGCCCCAAGGCCACGGTGCCGGTGGCGGCCGCCGAGTCGGCGCCCACCATGATCAGACGCCGGTTCCACCGGTCGGCGACAGCTCCCGCGATCGGGGAGAGCGCCACCGCGGGCAGCAACGCGAGTACCGCGGCGGTAGCGAACATCGAGATGGACCCGGTGTGCTGGTAGACCCAGAGGCTCAGCCCGAAGCTGGTGAGTCCGGTGCCGACCAGCGAAACGAGCTGTCCGATGGCGACCAGGTAGAACACCGTCAAGCTGGCCTGGGCCCGTTGGGCCGGTGGGCGTTGCGTGGGCGCTGGCACCGCCGGTGGGTCACCCGGAGCCGCCGTGGCTGCCCGTGGCGCGGGCACGGTCGGCATGCCGGCCGGCGGGGACACGGCAAGCGCCGGCCCCGGCGCCGGTACGACCGCGGCCTCGGCCGCCGACCGCCGGGCGGTACGGACGATGATGTCAGCGAGCTCGCGGGGCTGGTTCTTCGCGAAGTAGTGCCCGGCGGACTCGATCACCTCCAGCGACACCCGGTCGGCGAAGAACTCCCACTCCAGATACCGCTCCTCGAACAGTTCCGTGGCCCGGTCGCCGTCGCCGATTACGCAGACGATCGGCGCGCGCAGTTTGCCCGGCAGCCCGTCGGCGTAGGCGTCGGTGTAGTAGTCCTCCCCGACCGCCCAGTCGGAGAGGGCCACCCGCATGACGAACTCCTTCTCCCGTTTGTCGAGGACGTCGGTGAAGAAGCCGAGTGCGCGCAGGTTCTCCAGGGCTGTGCGCTTGGACGTCCAGCGCTCCGCCGGGAACAACCGGTGCCACCATCGGGCCAGCCGGCCGGGCAGCCGGGGCGCCGGGAAGTGGGCGCCGATGACGACCTGGACCAGGTCGACGCCGGCCTCCTCCAGCTGGCGGCCCAGCTCGACGGCGATGGCGCCACCGATGCAGTGGCCGTACACGACGACAGGGCCGGTGATCTCCTCGACCACCTCCGCCACGCACCGCGCGGTGATCTCGTCCATGGACAGCTGCCGCTCGTCCGCCCGGTTCAGGTCGTGGCCGGGCCGCTCCAGGGCGTACAGCGCCACGTTCCCGGGCATCGCCTCGGCGAGCGGCCGGAAGGTCGCCGCGCCACCACCGGCGAACGGTATGCCGATCACGGTCAAGGTGGCCGGCCGGCCGGACCGCGGTGGGGTGAGCTCGTGCAGCAGCCGATCGTCCGAGCCGTCCGAGCTTTCGACGTGCTCGGTCAGCGAACGGATGGTGGAAAAGCGGAACAGGTCGAGCACGCTGATCGGGGTGTCGAGGCCGCGCAGTGCGTTGATGGCCTTGAACGAGTCGCCGCCGAGGTCGAAGAAGTCGTCATCGATGCCGACGGTGTCGTACCCGAGCACTTGCGCCCAGCGTGACGCCAGGGCGTGCTGCAGCGGGGTCTGCGGCGCGGCCCCGCCGGCTGCGGCGCCGGTGCGCTGCCACGCCGGCAGCGCCTTCCGGTCTACCTTCCGATTGTCCGTCAGCGGCAGGGCGTCCAGTACGACGAACGCCACCGGCACCATGTAGTCCGGCAGGTAGGTCCGCAGGTGGGCCCGCCACTGCGAGGTGCCTGCGTCATCGGCGTCGGGCTGCAGGGCGAGGTAGGCCACGATGGCCGGCTCACCGCCGTCCTCGCGTACGACGACGGCGCATTCCCGCACGGTCGGGTGGCGCTGCAACGTTGCTTCGATCTCGCCCAGCTCGATGCGGTACCCGTGCACCTTCACCTGCGAGTCGTTGCGGCCGAGGAACTCGATCCTGCCGTCGCGCCGGTACCGGCCCAGATCGCCGGTGCGGTAGAGCCGCCCGTCGGGGTGGAACGGGTCGGGCACGAAGCGCTCGGCGGTGAGTTCCTGTCTGTCGAGGTAGTCGCGGGCCAGCCCGAGACCGCCTAGGTAGAGTTCGCCCACCACGCCGACCGGTACCGGGCGCATCGCCGTGTCGAGCAGGTACGCCTGGGTGTTGGCGATCGGTCGTCCGATCGTCACCTCCGGCGCGCCGCGCTCGATGCGCTCCGCCGTCGACCAGACCGTCGCTTCGGTCGGGCCGTACAGGTTCCATAGCTCGGCCACCCGCTCAGCCAGGTCCCGGGCCAGCGCCGCCGGCATCGCCTCGCCACCGCAGAACGCCCGCAACCCAGGGTTGCCGGCCCACCCGGAGCCGAGCAGCAACCGCCAGGTCGCCGGGGTCGCCTGCATGACCGTAATGGTCTCCGCCTCGATCAGGGCGGCCAGCCGGGTCGCGTCGTACGCCGCCTCTCGCGAGGCCATCACCACGCGGGCACCCACGATCAGCGGCAGGAACAGCTCCAGGGTGGAGATGTCGAAGGCGTAGCTGGTGATGGCGAGCATCGTGTCGTCGGCGGCGAAACCCGGTTCGTCCCGCATCGCCGCGAGCAGGTTGACCAGGCTGGCCTGCTCGATACGTACGCCCTTGGGGCGACCGGTGGACCCGGAGGTGTAGATCACGTATGCCAGATGCTGGAGTGTGGTCAGCGGCACCGGGTTGTCGTCCGGCACGTCGGTGTCCGGCGCGGTCAGCTCCGGTCCGTCGCAGAACACCATTTCGCCGACGAAGTCCGGGAACTGCCCGGCCAGGCCCGTCTCGGCGACCAGCACGGTGGCCCCGCTGTCCTCCAGCACGTACCGCTGCCGTTCCAACGGGTACGAAGGGTCCAGCGGCACGTACGCGCCGCCGGCCTTGAGCACACCTAGCAGCGCCACGAGCAACCGGTCGGAACGCTCCAGCGAGACGGCCACCGGCAGGTCCGGGCCGACTCCGGCCCGGCGCAGCCGATGGGCCAGCCGGTTGGCCCGAGCGTTGAGCTGGGCGTAGCTGAGCGTGGTGCCCTCGAATGTGACGGCGGGCCGGTCCGGGGCCGCGTCGACCTGCTGCTCGAAGAGTTGAACCAGGCCGAGGGTCGGTGCGGGCCGGGCGGTGTCATTCCACTCGGCCAGCTGCCGATGCCGGTCTGCGGGGGTCATGATGTCCATGTCGGACAGTCGGACCGACGGGTCGGCCACCACCGCGGCCAGCAGGGTCTCAAGGTGCGCCATCATCTGTTCGGCGGTCGCCGCGTCGAACAGCGCGCAGTTGTACTCCAACCGCAGGCGGAGCCCCTCGTCGAGCTCGTACGCGTACAGCGCCAGGTCCTGCTGGGTTATGCCCGGTTCGATGTCGAGCGGCGCCACATGCAGCCCGCCCATCCGCAGTTTTCCCTGCTCGGGAACGTTCAGCAGGTTGAACATGACCTGGAACAGCGGGTTGCGGCTCAGGTCGCGCGGCACGTTGATTGCGTCGACCACCCGCTCGAACGGCACCTCCTGGCGGTCGTACGCCTCCAGCGAGGTCCGGCGCACCTGCGCCAGCAGGTCGGTGAAGCTCCAGCTATCGTCGACCGTGGTGCGCAGCGCCAGCATGTTGACGAAGAAGCCGACCATCGGCTCCAGTTCCGCCCGGACCCGCCCTGCCACCGGGGTGCCGACGCAGATGTCGCGCTGCCCGCTGTAGCGGAACATCAGTGTCTGGAACGCCGCCAGGAGCGTCATGAACAAGGTGGCCTCGGCCTGCTGCCCGAGCCGGCGCAGCCCGTCGGTCAGCGGTTGTCCCAGCTCCCGGACGCAGACCGCGCCCTTGAACGTCTGCACAGGCGGGCGCGGACGGTCGGTGGGCAGTTCCAGCGTGGTGGCCACCCCGTCGAGCTGGTGCAGCCAGTAGCGCATGTCGTCGTGGTCGGCCAGCGACGCCAACCGCTCACGTTGCCACCGCGCGAAGTCGTGGTACTGGATGGCCAGCTCGGGCAGCGGGGACGGACGACCGGCCAGGAACGCGTCGTACAGCGCGGCTAGCTCGGTGTTGATGAGCCCGAGGGACCAGCCGTCGGAGACGTTGTGGTGCATGGTCAGCGACAGGATGTGCCGGTCCGGGGCGAGCCGGAAGAGCACCGGGCGGAACAGTGGACCGCTCGCCAGGTCGAACGGGCGGTGGATCTCGGCGAGCAGCGCCGCGTACACGGGATCCGCCGGCTCGATGTCCGGTTCGATGGGCGCGTCCGCCGGCATGTCGACCACGGGCATCTCAATGGCGCTGGTCGGCAGCACTACTTGCACCGGATCGCCGTCTCCGTCGGCGACGAAGACGGTGCGCAGCACCTCGTGCCGGCGGACGAGTTCGGCCACCGCGGCGCGCAGGACGGCCACGTCGAGGTCGCCGTCGAGCCGCAGCCCGGTCCCCATCGTGTACGCCACCTCGTCGTACACCCGGTCTAGGAACCACAGTCGGTGCTGTCCGGAGGACAGCGGGGCGGGTCCGGCGTCCGCCGCAGCGCGCGGGATCGGTGCCACCACCGGCGCCGGGGTGCTCGGCAACGCGGCGGCGACACCGGCGGCGGTCGGATGCGCGAAGACCGTCTCGATCCGCAGTGCCACGCCGAGCCGGTCGTGCACGCGCGCCACGAAGCGGGTGACGAGCAGCGAGTCAGCGCCGAGTTCGAAGACGTTGTCGTCCGCGCCGATCGGCGCGATGCCGAGCAGTTCCTGCCAGATCGCCACGACCTGCGACTCGGCTTCGTCGCGGGGCGACACGTAGGCGCTGCCGAGGGCCGGCCGGTTGCCGACGGCGTCGAGGACGGGCGCGGCCCCGTTGACGGTGTCGGCGTGCGGTGCGGTGTCGCCGCCCGGCACCAGGCTGCCGGCGGCGCCGCTCACGGTCGTGCCGGCGGTGGGGCGATCCACCCAGTAGCGCTGCCGTTCGAACGGGTAGCTGGGCAGCTCCAGCCGCTGGCGCGGGACACCGCCGTTCAGGCGTGCCCCGTCGACCGGTACGCCGGCCAGCCACAGCCGGCCCACCGCGTCCAGCAGGGTCGCCACCTCGTCGGCCTCGCCGTCCAGGTCGCGCATCAGCCGCACCACCCGGCCGGGCGTCACGCCGGCCTGCCGGGCCAGCTCGCCGAGTGCCTGCCCCGGCCCCACCTCGGCGACCGCCAGGTCATCCTGCGCCAGCAACGCGGCACAGGCTGCGAAGCTCCCGGACTCCCGCAGGTGCCGCACCCAGTACTCGGGGTCGGTGACAGTGCCCGGAGTGACCGGCTTGCCGGTCAGGCCCGACAGGAGGGGTACCTGGGGCTCCCGATAGTCCACCCGGCGCGCCTCAACCCGGAACTCGGCGAGGACGGCCTCCGGCAGCGACGCGTCGTCGCGCCCGCCGGTGAGCCGCCCCCACGCGCAGACCAGCCGCAGCGCGTCCGCAGGCGGGAAGACACCGGCGAGGCACGCGGCGACGTACTCGCCGACGCCGTGCCCGGCCAGCAACTCCGGCCGTACCCCACGGTCCATCAGCAGCCGGGCGAGCGCGTACTCGGTGACGAAGAGCGCGGCCGGGACCAGCCGGGGTTCCTCGATCAGCCGTGCCTCGGCCGGGCCGGCCGGTTCGGGGCAGAGCAGCGGCCGCAGGTCGAGACCGAGCGTGGGAAGCAGCAGCTCGGCGCATTCGTCCACCACGGCCCGGTACGCCGGCTCGGCCCGGTAGAGGCCGGCGCCTATGCCCGCGTGCTGCGCGCCGTATCCGGGGAAGGCGAAGGCGAGGCCGCGGTCGGCCGCCTCGTGCGTCGCGGTGAGCAGCCGAGGGCCGGTCGGGTCGCCGAGCACGGTGAGGGCGTCCTCGCGGTCGGCGGAGACCAGGAACCTCCGGTGGCTCATTGGCTGGCGCCGGGCCAGCGCGGCGGCGACTTCGCCGAGGTCGACCTCCGGGTGGGCGGAGAGATAGTCGTGTAGTTGCTCGGTGCGACGGTGCAGCGCGGCGGCCGTGTGGGCGGAGAGGACGAGCAGGCGGGGGCCGGGCTGCGGGGGTGCCGGCCTAATCCGCGCCGGCGCTTCCTCCAGGACGATGTGGACGTTCGTCCCACCGATACCGAACGAGTTCACCCCCGCCCGCCGGGGCGTGTCCTCAGCTGGCCACGGACGGGCGGTGTCGTTGAGGTAGAACGGGCTCGCCCCGAGGTCGATGCTCGGGTTGGGCCGGGTGATGTTGACGGTGGGCGGGAGTGTCCGGTGGCGCAGCGCCAACACGGCCTTGATCAGTCCGGCCACGCCCGCGGCGGCGTCGGTGTGCCCGATATTCGCCTTGACCGAGCCGAGGGCGCAGAACTGCCGGTCGGCGGTGCCGCGGCGGAACGCCTCGGTCAGCGCCGTGACCTCGATCGGGTCGCCGAGCTGGGTGCCCGTGCCGTGCGCCTCCAGGTAGCTGATCGACCGGGGGTCGACGCCGGCCGCGGCCAGCGCCCGGCTGACCACCTCGACTTGGCCGTGCACGCCCGGTGCCGCGTACCCGGCGCGCCGGGCGCCGTCGTTGTTGACTGCCGAGCCGCGGATCACGGCGTGGACGAGGTCACCGTCGGCGATCGCGTCCTCCAGCCGCTTGAGCACCACGACGCCGGCACCGCTGGAGGCGATGGCGCCGCGCGCGTCCGCGTCGAACGGCCGGCAGTGACCGTCCGGGGAGAGCAGACCGCCATCGTGGTAGAGGTAGCCGCGCCGCTGCGCGGGGAAGACGGTCACCCCGCCGGCCACCGCGATGTCCGACTCGCCGGTCAGCAGGCTCTGCCGGGCCATGTGCACGGCGACCAGCGAGGTGGCGCACGCCGCGCTGACGCTGATGCTCGGTCCGGTCAGGTTGAGCTTGTACGAAATCCGGGTGGCCAGGAAGTCCTTGTCGTTGCTCATGGCCAGCTGGTGCTCGCCCACGGCCCGGATCAGCTCCGGTGCCGTGCTGAGGTGCTCGAGGAAGTAGGTGTTACGACCGGAGCCGGCGAAGAGGCCGATCTGGCCGGCGTACGCCTGCGGATCGTAGCCGGCGTGTTCCAGCGCCTCCCACACGCACTCGAGCAGCAGCCGGTGCTGCGGGTCGAGGATCTGCGCCTCGCGAGGGGTGAAGCCGAAGAACGCGGCGTCGAAGCGGTCGATGTCCGGCAGGACGGTCCCGGCGCGGACGTACGCCGGGTCGGCGAGCAGGCCGGGATCCGCGCCGTCGGCGAGGGCCTCCTCGACCGTGAACTCGCGCACCGCCTCGGCCCCGTCGAAGATCAGGCGCCAGTACTCCTCGACGGTCCGTGCAGCGGGGAAGCGGCAGGCGAGTCCGACCACCGCGATCGCGCCGCTCGGCGCGCCGACGCGGACCGGCGCGGCGGCCGGCGTGGCGACAGCGGTGGCGAGGTGCCCGGGCGGCGCGCCGTCGGCCCGCTCGGTCAGGAAGCGCGTCAACGAGTCGACGGTGGGATATC
>NZ_VSFA01000006.1 GCF_008119785.1 Micromonospora sp. MP36
AGCGAACCGCCACGGTCCACACAGTTAACCTAGGATCACCGACGATCCCTAATCAAGTTGGTCAGCCTTCCCGCCGGCCCTCCGCGTAACCGACTCCAGGTACGGGATGTGGCGGTATCGGCGGCTGCCGGATAACGCCGTTTCCGCGACATGGAGTGGATCAACCGAGACTGGTCGCCGCAGGACGATTTTGCTCGCACCGTCGGCCGAACACGACGGGACGTACCGGAAAGAAGCGCAAGGGGGCGGGCGGCGAGGGCGCGCGACGGGCTGGGGGCGAGGGTGACCGGCGCAGGGATCAAGCCTGACCGCCCGGAGCCGGTCACCCTCGCCCCCGCCCCCACCGCTAAGCAGGACGGAGGATGAAAGTCCACGTGGTGGTGGTCGTGCTCGCCGCCGCCCCCACCGCCACGAGCCCGCCGTAGCTGCCGGCCGGCACGGTGCTCCCCGAGTCGGCGAGCAGCACGGTCACCCGTCCCCCGCCGGTCTGCGAGCTGTTGCTGCGTACCGCGACGCCGGCGGGCGGGGTCAACATGGTGGACGCGCCGTCCCCGTGCAGCCAGTACGACACCCCCCAGCTCTGGTCCGCGGTCACCGACACGTACGGGGTGGTCCGGGTGGCGGTGCTGGCCGGGTCGGTGGCCCGGGCGAAGACCGGCGCGGTCGGGGCCACCCCCCGGTACGCGGCCACGATCAGGTTGCCCTTGGACTGCGCGTCGAGGGCGACCCGTACGGTCGATCCGGCGTCGCCGGCCGCCGCGACCTTCCACCAGGCGGTGGTGGTGGCGAAGCCGCCGTCGAGGCGGTCGAGCTGGGTCCAGCCGGTGACCCCGGTGGGCTGCCCGGTGCCGGTGTGGGTGTTCTGGCTGAGCAGGAGCAGCAGGGTGTCGCCCGGCTGGACGGTCGACGGCACCGTCACGGTGTGGCTGGTCCAGTTGGCGTTCGCGGTGGCCTGCCCGACGAAGGAGATCCGCTCGGCGACCGGCGCGACGGTCACCTGGACGGTGGTGGTGCCGGTGGCGCCCCGGTCGTCGGTGACGGTGAGCGTGACCGGGTAGGTGCCGGCGGCCGGGTAGGCGTGCGAGGTGGTCGGCACCGAGACGGTGTCGGCGCCCGTCCCGTCGCCGAAGTCCCAGCGGTAGTCCTGGATCGCGCCGTCGGCGTCGGTGGAGCCGGCGCCGGAGAAGGTGCAGACCAGGCCGGCGCAGGAGGGTACGAGGTCGGCGACCGGCGGCTGGTTCGCGGTGCCGCCGGCGCCCTTGAGGATCTTGACGTAGTCGATGTCGCCGGCGAAGTAGTCGCAGGTGACCTTCACGCCGTCGCAGGAGCTCTTGCCGCCGATGGAGAGCTGCCAGTTGTTGGCGATGGTGCCGGTCGGGCCGGTCAGCCGGCTGGTCCGCACCCCGTCGACGTACATCTCCACGTAGCTGGAGGTGCGGTTGCAGGTCACGGTGTGCCACTGCCCGTCGGCGATGGACACGTCCGTGTAGCCGGTACGCGAGGCGCCGTCGCCGCCGCGGAACAGGCACTTCGGCTTGCCGCCGGGGGCCTCGAACTTCCAGTAGCCGCCGACCGTCGCGCCCTGTCCCTTCTGGAGGATGTTGCCGAAGGAGTACGTGGTCCGGTAGCGGATGGTGAACGAGAAGTCCCCCGCGTCGGGGTTGAAGTCGGTGCTGTGCGGGACCAGGTCCACGTGCCCCGGCACGTACTCCATGTCGCTGGGCAGGTGGGTGGCGAACCGGTGCCCGGTCGAGCCGGCGTAGCGCACCCCGGTCACCACCTCGGCGCCGACGGTTCCGTTGCGGCCGTTGCCGCTGCTGTCGGTGAGCACGGTCGACCCGGCCGGCTCGTCCATGCTCCAGAACGCCACGGTGCGGGTGGCGGTCGCCTGGGCGGGTGATCCTCCGACGAGCACCCCCATCCCGGCCAGCAGGGCGGCGACGCCGAGCCGGCCGATGATGCGGGTGCCGCGTCGTACGGTGCCTGACCGCATGCGGTCGCCTCCTCTGGTCTGCGGATCCTCACCCTGTCACGGGCGATCCCGCGCCATCCATGGCCCGTTGGGTGGACCCGCGAGATGCCGTTGACGGAGCGGCGGGTGACCGATGTGCCGGTGCGGGCGGCCCGATTGCGGCCGGCCGGGCACCGGCGACCAGCCGAAGGAGACGCCCGGCTGGGCTCGGCGAGCAGGCGGCCGGAGACCACCGCGGCGCCGCTGGCGCGGCGCACCTGGTCCGCGGCCGGCCGCCGTACGTGGCGGGGCGGGTGGTTGCTGTGGGCGGCGTCGAGGCTGTCTCGAGGCCCGGTTGCTTCAGTCGATCGCCGAAGCTCGACGGCGTACGCCACGAGGACGAGCCGCGGTCGAGAAGACGCGCGTGGTGGGGCGCGCAACCACGAACAGCGTTCAGCACAGACGGCGGAGGCGAGAATTGACCAGGGAACGGGCCAGGGGAACGAGGAATGTGGCCGCCCGTGTCGGCGGGTGGAGCGCACGTCATCGGTGGTGGGCCATCCTGCTCTGGCTGGCGTTCGTGGTGCTCGCGACCGTCGTCGGCAACGCGGTGGGCACCACCCCGATGAAGAGCTACGAGGGCCAGAACGGCGACTCGCGCCGGGCCCAGCAGATCATCGACGAGGCCGGCTTCCCCGATGTGGCCGGTGAGATGGTGCTGGTCCAGGCCCGCGACGGGCGGATCACGGTGGACAGCCCCGAGTTCCGCCAGGCGGTGCAGGACGTCGCGAGCGCGGTCCAGGCCACCGGGCAGGTGGAGCACCTGCGCACGCCGTACGACCCGGCCGCCCCGGCACCGCGGACCGCCGACGGGACCACCGCGCTGGTGCTGTTCGACATGACCGGGGCCGGCGACACCGCGGACGAGCGGGTCCAGCCGGTCCTCGAATCGGTCGCCGGCGTGCAGGACCGCCACCCCGACCTGCGGGTGGAGCAGGCGGGCGCGGCCAGCATGCAGCGGCTGGCCGGCGTGGCGGTCAACGAGGACTTCCAGCGGGCCGAGGCGCTGTCGCTGCCGATCACCGCGCTCATCCTGCTGATCGCCTTCGGCACCCTGCTGCCCATGCTCATCCCGCTCGGGGTGTCGATGACCGCGTTCTTCGCCGCCACCGGCCTGCTGGCCCTGGCCAGCAAGCTGCTGCACGTGGCCGACACGACCACCAACATGATGCTGCTGATCGGGCTGGCCGTCGGCGTGGACTACTCACTGTTCTACGTGCGCCGGGAACGGGAGGAGCGGGCCAGAGGCCGGTCCAAGGAGCACGCCCTGGAGATCGCCGCGGCCACCTCCGGCCGGGCGGTGCTCATCTCCGGCGTCACCGTGATCGTGGCGATGGCCGGCATGTTCCTCACCGGCCACGGCGTGTTCATGGGCTTTGCGCAGGGCACCATCCTGGTCGTCCTCACCGCGATGGTGGCCTCGGTGACCGTACTCCCGGCGACGCTCGCGGTGTTCGGTGACGCGGTCGACGCCCGGGTGATCCACGGGATCGTCCGGGTGGTCACCCGCGGCCGGGTCACCTGGCCACGGCGACTGGGCGGCCGGGACGGCGGCGGCCGGGTGTGGAACGTGATCCTCACCGGCGTGCTGCGCCGGCCGTGGCTGTCCACCGTGCTCACCGTGGGCGTGCTCGTCGCGCTGGCGGTGCCCGCCGTCGGGATGCGGCTCGGCCAGCCCGGCATCGACGACCTGCAGGGCGACTACCCGATCGCGGCCACGTTGAAGGCGATCGACCGGGCCTTCCCGGGCGGCAACGAGCCGGCCACCGTGGCGGTCCAGGCGCCGGACGTGTCCAGCCCCGCGATGCAGGAAGCGATCGGAAGGCTCAAGGATCGGGCGCTGGCCACGGGCGTGGCGCACGAACCGGTGAGCGTGCAGGTGAACCCGGCGAAGACGGTGGCCACGGTCTCGCTGAGCATCGGCTACGGCGAGCAGGGCCGGAAGTCGGTGGCGGCGCTGCGGGAGACGATCGTGCCCGAGACCGTCGGCGCACAGCCGGGCGCGCGGGCGTACGTCACCGGCGCCATGGCCGCCACCATGGACTTCAACCGGCAGATGTCCCGCACCGCGCCGCTGGTCCTCGTGTTCGTGCTGCTGCTGGCGTTCTTCCTGCTGCTGAGCAGCTTCCGGTCGATCATGGTGGCGATCCAGGCGATCGTGCTCAACCTGCTCTCGGTGGCCGTCGCCTACGGCGTGCTGGTGCTGGTGTTCCAGGACGGGCACGGCGCGGACCTGCTCGGCTTCACGCCGGGGGCGATCGTCAACTGGCTGCCACTGTTCCTCTTCGTCATCCTGTTCGGCCTGTCGATGGACTACCAGGTGTTCATCCTCAGCCGGATCCGCGAGGCGTACGACAGCGGGATGTCCACGGAGCGCGCGGTCACCCACGGCATCAAGGCCTCCGCGGGCGTGGTCACCAACGCCGCGCTCATCATGGTGGCGGTGTTCGCGGTGTTCGGCACCATGTCGCTGCTCAGCTTCAAGCAGATGGGCGTGGGACTGGCGGTGGCCATCCTGATCGACGCCACCATCGTGCGCGCCGTCCTGCTGCCGGCCACGATGAAACTGCTCGGCGACCGGGCCTGGTATCTGCCGAGCTGGCTCAACTGGCTGCCGACGCTGTCGCACGGTGAGGCGGCCGAGGAGAGGGAGGACGAGCCGGCGCCCGCCCGCGAGCCGGTCCCGGTGAGCTAGGAACGAAGGAAAGGACCCGCGCCCCGGCGCGGGTCCTTTCGGCGGGGTACGCCGTGTCAGCGGCCGTGTCAGGGTCGTGTCAGGTGGGTGACAGGCCGGGCGCCCATGGTGGTCGCATGACAAGTTCAGCGATTGCGGTTTCCGGGCTGCGGAAGGCATACAAGGACAAGGTCGTGCTCGACGGCATCGATCTGGATGTCCGGGCGGGCACGATCTTCTCCCTCCTCGGTCCCAACGGAGCGGGTAAGACGACGACGGTGAACGTGCTGACCACGTTGGTGAAGGCCGACGGTGGGTCGGTACGCGTCGCCGGACATGATGTCGCGACCGAGGCCAAGGCGGTGCGCGCGGCGATCGGGGTCACCGGTCAGTTCGCGGCGGTGGACGAGCTGCTGACCGGGCGGGAGAACCTGCAGCTGATGGTGGACCTGAGCCCGGTGCCCGCCAATGGCGGCAAACGGGTCGTCGCGGAGCTGCTGGAGCGCTTCGACCTGGTCGAGTCGGCGCAGAAGCCGGTGTCGACCTATTCCGGGGGTATGCGCCGGAAGCTGGATCTGGCGATGACGCTCGTCGGCAACCCGCGGATCATCTTCCTCGACGAGCCGACGACGGGGCTGGATCCGCGCAGCCGGCGCACGATGTGGTCGATCATCCGTGACCTGGTGGCCGACGGCGTGACCATTTTCCTCACCACCCAGTACCTCGAGGAAGCCGATCAGCTCGCCGACCGGATCGCGGTCCTCGATCAGGGCCGGCTGGTCGCCCAGGGCACTCCGGACGACCTCAAGCGCCAGATCCCCGGGACCCACGTCCGGCTCCGGTTCACCACCGTCGCCGAACTCGACGCGGCCGCGCGGGTCCTCAGCGACTCCACGCGGGACGACGAGGCACTGGCCCTGCGGGTGCCCAGCGACGGCGGGACGACGTCGCTGCGGGCTCTGCTGGATCGGCTCGACGAGTACGCGATCAGCGCCGAAGGCCTCTCCGTCCAGACGCCGGACCTTGATGACGTTTTCCTCGCCCTGACGGGCCGTACCACGGAGGTGGCTGCGAAATGAGCACCAAGTCCCACTCGATGGTCATGTTGCGTCGCAACTTCAAGCACATCGCCCGGAATCCGACCTCGGTGTTCAACGCGGTCCTGATGCCGATCGTGATCATGTTGATGTTCGTGTACATGTTCGGCGACGCCTTCAACGTCGGCGTCGACTACATCGACTACGCGACGCCAGGACTGATGCTGCTGGCCGTCTGCTACGGGCTGGGGTCCACCGCGACGGCGGTGAACTCCGACATGACGAAGGGCATCATCAACCGGTTCAAGGTCATGCACGTCTCCCGTGGCGCGGTGTTGACCGGCCACGTGATCGCCACCGTGCTGACCAACCTGGTCGCCATCGCGGCCCTCATCGGGGTGGCCTTCCTGCTGGGTTTCAGCCCGTCGGCGAGTGTCCTCGACTGGCTCGGCGCGATCGGCATGATCGTGCTGCTCGGCTTCGCGGCCAGCTGGCTCACGGTGGCTTTGGGGCTGGCGGCGAAGTCTCCGGAAACGGCGGGACTGGCCTCCGTGCCGCTGGTCATGCTGCCGTTCTTCAGCAGCGCGATCGTGCCGGCGGACAAGATGGGGCCGGGGCTCCGGCAGTTCGCGGAATATCAGCCCTTCACGCCGATCATCGAAACGCTGCGCGGTTTCCTCAACGGCGCGCCGTCCACCGGCGACGTGATCCCCGCCCTCGCCTGGTGCGTCGGCATCGCCCTCGTCGGGTACCTGTGGGCGCGTTCCACGTTCACGAAGCGAGCGTGACCTCGACCAACTGACGCCAGCTCGTCTCAGTGCCCTCCCGAGCCGCCTCGGCGAACCGCGCTTCGCCGAGGCGGCTCCGCGCCGTCTGCTCGATCCGGGCCGCATCCGGATGGGAGCGGTCCGGCAATCCCCGCACACCGGCGCTCGCCGCGAGCAGCCGCGCGGCCTGCTCGGGCTGGTCGCGACGCAGCGCCAGGTCCGCGACCCCGACGAGCACCTGCGCGATCAACGGTGCGTAACCAGCCTCGAGCGCCGCCTGACACGCCGCCACGCGATGGGTACGGGCCTGGCCGATGTCGTCGGCCAGATAGCCCAGCAGGTCGTGCGTCCCCGCCCGGACACCCGCCAGCTCAGCCTCCTTGCCCAGCATCGCCGTCATGACGCCGAGTTGCCGGTACGCCTCCCCGGCGTCACCGCGCCAGCGCGCGAGCTCCGCCTTCGACAGCGCCAGTTCGGCCAGCGCACCCGGCCAGGTGACCCGTTCCGCGAACCGTTGCGCCTCGGCTATGGCGGCCCCGCTGGTATCCTCATCGCCCAGCAACCAGTACAGCCGCGCCTGCCGCGACCGCATCCGGATGACGTCCTCGACGGCACCGACTTCGGTGACGACGCCGATCGCCTCTTCGTAGTGCTCGCACGCCGCGGCGAACTCACCGCGTACGGCGATCAGCTCCGCCAGCTCGGTCAGGGCGAACGAGATCCCGAACCGTTCGCCGAGGGCCCGGAACTCGACGAGCGCCCGCTCGAGATACGCGTCCACATCCGGCCCGTCCTGGCCGAGCCCGATCCGCATCTTGCCGAGGTGCAGCCGGGCCAGCGCGCGTACCCAGGGGTCCTCGTGGTCCAACAACGGTTCCCATGCGGGCAGGAACGCATCCGGCGCCTGCAACATGCGTTCCAGCGGGACGACGAGCGCCATGCCCGGGTGGCTGCCTCGACTGCGCTGGCTGAACCGGTACGCCTGGTGGATCCACTCCGCCGCATGGCGTTCGTCGCCCGGCCCGGAGTTCAGGAACAGCACGACGAGGGCGTACACCGTGGCCCGGATCTCATCGCTCACCTCGCCGGGCGTCTCGGTGGCCGCGGTGATCAGCTCCATGCCCTCGGTCCGGTGGCCGCCGAGCCACCAGTACCAGCCGGCGCCCGCGGCCAGCCGCATCGCCGCATGCGCCTCGCCGGCGGCGAGCGCACCGCGCATCGCGGATCCGATGTTGTCGTGGTCGGCCTCGAGTGCGGCGAGCCAGGTCAGCTGCTCGGCGCGGCGCAGCTGCGGCTCCGCGGTCTCGGCGAGTTCGGTGAAGTAGGCCAGATGCGCGTGGCGCGCCAGGTCCGCCTCCCCCGCCTCGGCGAGCCGGTGCGCGGCGTACTCCTTGATCGTGCCGAGCATCCGGTAGCGCGGTGCGCCGTCGCCCTCGGCGACCAGCAGCGACTTCTCGGCCAGCGCGGTGAGTAACTCGAGCACCTCCTCCGGCTCGACCGCGTCGCCGGCGCAGACCCGCTCGGCCGCTTCCAGGCTCGCCCCGCCGGAGAACACCGAGAGCCTGCGCAGGACCGCCCGTTCGGCGTCGGTCAGCAGTTCCCAGCTCCAGTCGACCACCGCGCGCAGCGTCCGGTGCCGGGGCAATGCGGTACGGCTGCCACCGGTCAGTAGGCGGAACCGGTCGTCGAGCCGGTTGGCGAGTTGCTCGATGGACATCGTGCGCAACCTGGCCGCCGCCAGTTCGATCGCCAGCGGCATCCCGTCCAGCGCCCGGCAGACGCGCGCCATCGTCGACAACGTGGGGGCGTCGACCGCGAGATCCCGGCGCATCGCGCTTGCCCGGTCCCGCAGCAACCGGACGGCGGGAGAGGATTCGATCTCGCCCGGGCCGGCGTCCCCGTCGGGCAAGGCCAGCGGCACGACCGGCCACAGGGCCTCACCGGTGATGCCGAGCGGTTCCCTGCTCGTCGCCAGGATCCGCAGCCGGCGGCACTCCCCGAGCAGTCGATGGGCGAACGCCGCCGCCGCCTCGATCACGTGCTCGCAATTGTCCAGGATCAGCAGCGCCTCCCGCTCGCGGATCGCGGCGATGAGCCGGTCGATCAGCTCCATGTTCGGCGCCTCGCCGAGCAGAGCGTCCCGGAGTCCGAGCCCGGCGAGCGTCGCCTGCACCACGTCACCGTCGGCGCCGATGGCGGCGAGCTCCACCAGCCAGGCGCCGTCCGGCAGGTCGTCGAGCAGGCTGCGCGCGGTTTCCGTGGCCAGCCTGGTCTTCCCCGAGCCGCCCGGCCCGATCAGGGTGGTGAGCCGGTGTTCGGCGACGAGTGCGCCGACCTCGGCGACCACGTCGTCCTTGCCGATGAAGCTGGTCAGCTCGGCACGCAGGTTGGTCCGCCGGCTCTCCTCCCGCCGTCCCAACTCGCCCCGCAGCAGCGCGACGTGCAACGCCGAGAGCTCCGGTGAGGGGTCGACGCCCAGCGCGTCGGCCAGGGCTTCGCTCGTGCGCTGGTACACGAGCAGCGCCTCGGTGTCGCGACCGGTCGCGGCGAGGGCACGCATCAGCGCGGCGACCAGGCGTTCTCGCACCGGGTACGCGGCCACCAGGTCGATCAGTTCCGGGACCAGCTCCACGCCGTGGCCGAGGCCGACCTCCGCGTCGAACCGATCCTCCACGGCGGTCAGGCGTAGCCTCTCCAGCCGGGTGACCGCCGCGTCCAGCGCCGGGCTGTCGGGCAGGCCCACGTCCTGCATGGCCGCACCGCGCCACAGTGCGAGGGCCTCGCGCAGCCGCCGTACCCGCTGCGGACCCTCGCCGTCGCGGGCCTGGTTGACGAGCCGTTCGAACCGTACGGCGTCGACGGCGTCGGGTTCCACCGTCAACCGGTAGCCGTCCGCCTGCCCCTCGACCGACCCTTCCGGGAGCACTTTCCGCAGCCGGGAGACCAGGCGTTGCAGGGCGTTCGCCGCGTCAGCGGGCGGGTTTTCACCCCAGATCCAGTCGACGAGTGCCGCCTTCGGGACTACGTGACCAGGGTTGAGCGCGAGGGCGACCAACAGCCCGCGCAACCGCGCGCCCGGCACCTCGGCTGAGACGCCGCCGTCCGTGCGAACCTCGAACGGTCCAAGCATCCCGATCTGCACCTGGCAGATCTTGCCACGGGCGGTTGACCGGCTCCCACCTGCTGATGCGGCGCGGAAAACACATGCCTCGCCGACGGAGCCAGTAACGAAGCGAAGGCCCAGCTCAACGAGCCGGACCTTCACCTGTGCGAAATGTCCATATTGTGTGGTGGGCGATACTGGGTTTGAACCAGTGACCTCTTCCGTGTCAAGGAAGCGCGCTCCCACTGCGCCAATCGCCCGAGCGCTCGCCGGGGTTGACGCACCGGCGGCGGTCGGCCCCGCGAGGGGCGGATCGCGAGCGGACGACGGGACTCGAACCCGCGACCCTCACCTTGGCAAGGTGATGCGCTACCAACTGCGCTACGTCCGCGTTGTTGCCGGCTCTCGTCGGCGACGGGTAGAACTGTACCCGATGACAAGATCGTCGCGCGGGAGCCCCCACCCACGCCGCCGCCCCCGGTGATTGCGCTGGTCGCCACCGGGGTACTGACTCCACTCGACAGCACAACCCGTCCCCCGGAGAAGGAGGCTGTCGTGGGAATCGGCACCAGCATCTTCCTGATCGCCGTCGGCGCGATCCTCGCCTTCGCCCTGGACGCCAACATCGGCGGGGTCAGCCTGGACGTCGTCGGCTGGATCCTGATGGCGGCCGGCGTACTCGGCCTGATCATGACCACGCTGGTCTGGGGCCGCCGCCGCGAGGTGGTCACCACGGCCGAGCCGGTGGAGTACCGGCGGGTCGAGGAGCGTCGGGACACCGCCCCGCCGCTGTGACCGCCCGGGGGCCGAGGGAGCTGATCGGTCCCCGACCTGAGGCACGCGTACGGGGGCGCCAGCCAGCGCGGCCGGCACCCCCGTTCCGCCTGCCCGGTCAGCCGCGCATCAGCTCGTTGAGCGTGCCGTAGTCGAGGGCGTCGGCCAGCGCGCCGTACGTCCCGGCGGCCAGCGCCTCCTCGGCAGCCCGGCGGGCCACCGCGTACGCGGCCTGGGCGACCGACGAGCCGAGGCTGACCCGGGCCACCCCCAGCTTCGCCAGCTCCGGCACGGCCGGGGCGCCCGGTCCGGCCATCACGTTCAGCGGGGCCGGGATCGCCTCGACCAGGGCAGCCACGGTCGCCGGGTCCACCACGCCGGGCACGAACACCCCGTCGGCGCCGGCGGCCAGGTACGCCTGGGCCCGCGCCACCGTCTCCGGGACGCCGCCGGCACCCCGCAGGAACGTGTCGATGCGGGCGTTGACGTACAACGGAAGGCCGGCCCGGTCCGCGGCGGACCGGACGGCGGCCAGCCGGGCGCACTGCTCGTCGACCGCGCGCAGCGGCGCCGCCCCGTCGTGCTGGGCGTCCTCGACGTTCACCCCGACCGCGCCCGCCGCGATCACCGCCTCGACGGTCACGGCGACCTCGTCGGCGGTGTCGCCGTACCCGGACTCGATGTCGGCGGTGACCGGCAGGGGTGCCGCCGCGACGACCCGGCGGACCAGGTCGACGGCGGCCGCCCGGCCGAGTGCGTCGCCGTCCGGGGCGCCGAGGCTCCAGGCGACGCCGGCGCTGGTGGTGGCGACCGCCCGGGCGCCGGCGGCGGCGACGATCCGGGCGCTCGCGGCGTCCCAGGCGTTGACCAGGACCAGCGGCTCGCCGGGGAGGTGCAGGGAACGGAAGTGCTGGGCTCGACTCTGGTGATCGTTCACCCGGCCAGTCTGGGTCCGCGCCGCCGGCGGACGTAATGTTTCAGTCCCAGCTGAAACGAAGGAGGCGGCGTGGTCGCGATCGGCCTGTCGGCGGGGGCCGTGGCACGGGTCCGGTTCGCCCTGTCCTGCCTCTGGGAGACGGTCGCCAGCGTGCGGGTGCTCCGCGACCCGGGCCAGCACGCGATCCACCTGCCCTGGGCGAACCGGGTCCGGCCGCGCCTGGCCGAGGCGGGGCTGGTCGGCCCGGGCGGCGGCCTGCTCTGGCACCTCGTCCCGCCCGCTCCCGGATACCTGGCCGACTTCCTCACCCCGCCGCCCGCCGGCCTGGCCCCCGACCTGGGGCAGGAGCTGGCCGCGCTGCGCGCCACCCCGCCGGAGACCGTCCGCGCCCACCTGGACCTCTACAACGGCCCGCGGCCTCCGGCCCTGTCCGCCCTCCACGCCGACCCGGAGGACGGGCTGCACCGGCTCGCCGAGGAGATCGAGGCGTACTGGCGGCTGGCCCTGGCCGGCGACTGGCCCCGGATCCGGGCGCTGCTCGAGGCGGAGGTGTTCCGGCGGGCCCGCCTGCTGGCCGAGGACGGCGCCGCCGGGCTGCTCAACGACCTGCACGAGCGGGTCCGCTGGGAGGGCGACGCCCTGCTGATCAGCCAGCGGCACTGCGCCGCCCCCGACGTGCCGGACGGCAGCGGGCTGGTCCTGGTGCCGTCGGTCTTCGCCTGGCCGTCCGTGCTCAGCATCTCCGCCGGGGACGTGCCGCAGCTGGCGTATCCGGCGCGGGGCCTCGGCGCGCTGTGGGCGTGCCCGCCGACCGCGCCGGACGCGCTGGGTGCCGTGCTCGGCCGGGGGCGGGCGCGGCTGCTCGCGGCGCTGGACGCGCCCCGGTCGACCACCGACCTGGCCCGGCGCACGGGTCTCTCCCCGGCCGGCGTGTCGCAGCATCTCACCGCGCTGCGCGCGGCGGGCCTGGTGGTGACGCACCGGCAGGGCCGGTCACTGCTGAGCAGCCGGACGGCGGTCGCGGAGGCGCTGCTGACCGCGTCGGCGTGAGCGGCGCAACCGGGCACCAGGAACAGAAAGGCTCGTCACCGGACTCCGGTGACGAGCCGTCTGCTCATCGAACTGGTGGGCGATACTGGGTTTGAACCAGTGACCTCTTCCGTGTCAAGGAAGCGCGCTCCCACTGCGCCAATCGCCCTCGTCTACTGCCGAGGTGGAGACGGGATTTGAACCCGTGTACACGGCTTTGCAGGCCGTTGCCTCGCCTCTCGGCCACTCCACCGAGGTTGCCCCCGACATGCGTGGCGGCATCTCCGAGCGGACGACGGGACTCGAACCCGCGACCCTCACCTTGGCAAGGTGATGCGCTACCAACTGCGCTACGTCCGCATGCCCCCGGTGTTACCCGGCGACGGATGAGAACTTTAGCCGAGCCGGGGAACGGTTGCCAAATCGGGTCCCGTTCCGGGCGCGTCCGGGTGATGGCCCGGCTCATCCTCGCCAAGCTTCCCAGAGGGGTGGGAGCCGGGCGAGGGAATATCGATTACCGACACGCCGGGAGGGACTGTCCGGCTTCCGACTGTCGGGGGTACGACCGGCCGCGTCGGTAACTCCTCGTGGTCACATCGATGGGTTACGGTAGCGATCGTGACGAGACGCGCCGCCGAAATCCGCCTGGATGCCCTGCTTCGCACGGCCTGTGACGTGATCGCGGAACGTGGACTCGCCAACACCCGCACGGCCGACGTGGCGGAGGCCGCCGGGGTCAGCCAGGCGCTGGTCTTCTACCACTTCGCCACCAAGGACCGGCTGCTCGCGCAGGCGTTCGCGTACGCCGTCGAGCAGAACCTGGCCCGGCTCGACGCGGTGCTCCGCTCCTCCGCCCCGCCGCTGAACAAACTCCGCCGGATGCTGCGCCTCTACGCCCCGACCGGCCGGTCGACCTCCTGGTCCATCTGGATCGACGGCTGGTCCGAATCGCTGCGCACCCCGGAGCTGGAGAAGCTCTCCCGCCGGCTCGATCTGCGGTGGCGGCAGGACCTCGCCGCGGTGATCACCGCCGGGGTCGCCGACGGCACCTTCGACTGCCCCGACCCGGCTGGCGCGGCGTGGCGGATCAGCGCGGTGATGGACGGCCTCGCCGTGCAGCTCGCGGTGCACGAGCGGGTGATCACCCGCCGGCAGATCGCCGAGTGGATCCGGCTGGTGGCCGCCCGGGAGCTGGGCCTGGAACCCGCCCAGCTCGACTGACCGGGCCGCTCACCGCGGTCCGCTGGGCCACCCGTTCACCACCGCCTCGCCCTCCCGTGGGGGAACCGGTCACGACCGCTCGGGATCGCCGGCGGGCGGCGTCGCGGCGTACGACAGAATCAGCCGGTGTCCGACCTGTCCGCGGCCTTCGTCCGGCTGCACGCCCGGCTCGCCCCGGTCGCTTTCGTCCCCGAGGTGCGGCTGCATCAGGCCGACGAGCCGATCGGCCTCTGGGAGCTGACCGAGGGCGAGTTCCACAGCGCGCAGCCCCCACCGTTCTGGGCCTTCGCCTGGGCCGGCGGGCAGGCGCTCGCCCGGTACGTCACCGACCACCCCGACCTGGTCACCGGGCGGCGGGTGCTCGACCTCGCCGCCGGCTCCGGCCTGGTCGCCATCGCCGCCGCCCGCGCCGGCGCCGCCGCCGTCCGGGCCGTCGAGGTGGACGAGCGGGCCGTCGCGGCCGTCGCGCTCAATGCCGACGCCAACGGGGTACGCGTCGACGCCGAACTCGGCGACATCCTCGACGACGACGCCGGGGACGCCGAGGTGGTGCTGGCCGGCGACGTCTTCTACAGCGAGGCGATGGCGCGGCGGATGTTGCGTTTCCTGCTCCGGGCCGCCCGATCCGGGGGCCGGGTGCTGGTCGGCGACCCGGGCCGGGCGTTCCTGCCCCGCGAGCGCTTCCACCGGCTGGCCACCTACGACGTGCCGGTGCCGGAGGCGCTGGAGAGCGTACGGGTGAAGCACACCACGGTGTGGGAGTTGAATCCGGCTCCGCCGGGAGCCGCCCACTAGCGTGACGGCGTGCTGTTCCGGGGCTGGGGGAAGTCCGTCGACGGCGGATGGCCCGAGGTGGCCACCGTGGTCGACCACGTCGGCGTGCCGCACCTGGTGGTGACCCGGCACGCCCTGGTCCGGCAGCTGCTCACCGACCCGGAGACCTTCCGGCCGGACAACGCCCTCGACGCGGTGACCCCGATCCCGGTGGCCGCCCTGCGGGTCCTCGCCGGCCACCGGTTCCGGCTGCCCCCGACCCTGGCCAACAACTCCGGGCCCAGCCACCCGGAGATCCGCGGCATCGTCGCCGACGCGCTGCACCCCACCCGGGTCGCCGCTCAGCAGCCCTGGCTGACCGACCTGGTCCGGCGGCGGGTGGCCCGGCTCGCCGCCGCCCTCGACGCGGGCCAACCGGTCGACCTGTACGCCGAACTCGCCGCCGACCTGCCGCTGCTGGTACTGGCCCGCCTGGTCGAGTTGCCGGACGCCCCGGTCGGCGCGGTGAAGGACTTCGCCCGGGCCGCCCTGGAGCTGTTCTGGGCCCCGCTGGACGAGGACCGGCAGCTCGCGCTCGCCGCCGAGGTCGGCCGGTTCCACACCGTGCTGCGCGCGTTCGCCGCGACCGGCGGCGGGCTGGCCGCCCGGCTGCGGGACGCCGGGCACTCCCCCGACGTGGTCGTCGGCGCACTCTTCTTCCTGCTGGTCGCCGGCCAGGAGACCACCTCGCAGTTCCTCACCCTGCTGCTGCACCGGCTGACCGGCGAACCCGCGGTCCGCGCCGGGCTGCGCACCGGCGAGATCCCGGTCGCCGACGTGGTCGAGGAGGGGCTCCGCCTGGAACCACCGATCGTCACCTGGCGGCGGGTGGCGGCGGTGGACACCACGCTGGGCGGCACCGCCGTCGCGGCGGGCACCAGCATCGTGGCCTGGCTGGCCCGGGCCGGGCGGGACCCGGAGGTGGTCGCCGCGCCGGGCGAGTTCCGGCCGGGGCAGCGCGGCTCCCGCCGGCACCTGACCTTCGGGGCCGGGGCGCACCGCTGCGTCGGGGCGCAGCTGGCCCGGATGGAGGCGGCGGTGGTGGTCGCCGAGGCGGCGCCGCTGCTCGACGGGGTGACCGTGGTCCGCCCGCCGTGGTGCCCGGACAACCTCACCTTCCGCATGCCGGACGCGTTCGTCGTGCGCCGGGCCTGACGAAAGTCAGGGTGGGCCGACGCCGATCGGCAGCGGTGCAACCACCCGCCCGCTGCCTAGCGTCGGAGCATGATCACACTACGTGGGTTGACGAAACGGTTCGGGACGGCGACCGCGGTCGACGACCTGACCGTCGACATCGGACCGGGGCAGGTGACCGGCTTCCTCGGCCCCAACGGCGCGGGCAAGTCCACCACCATGCGGATGGTGCTCGGGCTGGACCGGCCGACCGCCGGACGGGCCCTGGTCAACGGCCGGCCGTACCGGGAACTGCGGCATCCGTTGCACGAGGTGGGCGCGCTGCTGGACGCCACCGGCATCCATCCGACCCGCTCCGGCCGGTCCCACCTGCGGGCGATGGCCCGCAGCAACGGCATTCCGGCTCGGCGGGTGGCCGAGGTGCTCGACCTGGTCGGCCTGGACGGGCGCGCCGCCGACAAGCCGGGACGGGCGCTGTCGCTGGGCATGGGCCAGCGGCTCGGCATCGCCGGCGCGCTGCTCGGCGACCCGCCCGTGCTGCTGCTCGACGAGCCGGTCAACGGCCTCGACCCGGACGGGGTGCGCTGGATCCGCCGGCTCACCCGGACCCTCGCCGACGAGGGACGGACCGTCCTGCTCTCCAGCCACCTGATGAGCGAGATGCAGCAGACCGCCGACCGCGTCGTCGTGCTCGGCCGGGGCCGGCTGATCGCCGACGCACCGCTGGCCGAGCTGATCGCCGCCAGCCCGGCCGCGTCGGTCCGGGTACGCGGCCCCGAGCCGGCCGGCCTGGCGGCGCTGGGCGCCCGGCTGACCGCCGAGGGAGCGACGGTGACCGCGTACGACGCGGACGGGTTGACCGTCACCGGCACCACCGCCTCTCGGGTCGGTGACCTGGCGTACGAGCTGGGGGTGCGGGTGCACGAGCTGACCCCGCTGGCCGCCTCGCTGGAGGAGGCGTTCCTGGAACTCACCGCCGACAGCGTCGAGTACGCCGCCGGCCCGGCCGGAGGGGAGACCCGATGAGCACCCTGTCCACCGTCCCGCCGAACGCCCGACCGACGTCCCGGCCCGCCCCGACGACCGGCCCGTTCGCCGGCGCCGTCGCCGCCGAATGGACCAAGCTGTGGTCGGTCCGGTCCACTTGGTGGACGATGCTGGCGGCGGCGCTGACCATGGCGGCCACCGCCGCCCAGCTCGCCATCTACGCCGTCAACGCCAACACCGACGACGACCCGGCGGTCAACCCTGGCGTGCTCCCGGTCGGCGACATCGTGACCGGTTCACTGGAACTCACCCAGTACGTCGTCCTCGCCCTCGGGCTGTTCGCCGTCACCAGCGAGTACGCCACCGGCACCATCCGCACGACGCTGCGCTGCACCCCGTCCCGGGGCCGGGTGCTGCTGGCCAAGGCGGTGGTGGTCGCCGTCGTGACGTTCCTGCTCGGGCTGCTGCTCGGCGGCATCGGCGCAGCGGTCGCCGGGCCGGTGCTCGGCGAGTGGGGTCGCGCCCCGCTCGCCGGCACCCTCGGTGACGTGGCCGCCTCGGCCGCGTACCTCGCGCTGGTCGGCGTGCTGGCGCTGGGGCTGGCGGCGGCGCTGCGCGGCGCGGTGCTCACCCTGACCGTGCTCTTCGCCCTGCTGATGATCGTGCCGCTGTCGCTGCAGGAACCGGGGATCACCGTGCTCACCCGGCTCGCCGACGCGTTCCCCGGCGTCGCCGGCAACCACTTCCTCGCCGGCGACACCGAGCCGTACCCGGCGGCCGTGGGGCTGCTGCTGCTCGCCGGCTGGGCGGCCGCCGCGCTGGCGCTCGGCCGGTACGCGCTGGCCCGCCGGGACGCGTGAGCGAGCAGCGCGAGCTCGGCAGGGCCCCTCGCGCCGCGACGGAAGCGGTGGCGTGAGCGAGGGCGGGGCTGGTCACCCGGACGGCGGGACCAGCCCCGCCTCGTACGCGAGGATCGCCGCCTGCACCCGGTTGCGTACGTCCAGCCGGGTGAAGATGCTGGTCAGGTAGCTCTTCACGGTGCCCTCGACGAGGTGCAGCCGGCGGCCGATCTCGGCGTTGGACAGTCCCGCCCCGACCAGGGCCAGCACCTCCCGCTCCCGGTCGGTCAGCCCGGCGAGGCGGTCCCGGGCGGACGGGCCCCGGGCCATCCGCCCGCCGCTCAGCTCGATCACCCGGCGCGCCACCCGGGGCGACAGGTACGCCCCGCCGTCGGCCACCGCCCGGATCGCGGCGAGCAGTTCCCGGGGATCACCCGACTTGAGCAGGAAGCCGCTCGCCCCGTGCCCGAGTGCCCGGGCGATCAGGTCGTCCTCGCCGAAGGTGGTCAGCATGAGCGTGGCGGTCTCCGGCACCAGTCGCCGGATCTCCTCCGCCGCGCTGATCCCGTCCCACCGGGGCATCCGGATGTCCAGCAGCGCCACCCGCGGCCGGTGGGCGCGGACCAGTTCCACCGCCGCGCGGCCGTCGCCGGCCTCGCCGACCACCTCGATCGCCGGGTCGGCCGCCAGGATGGCGCGTACCCCTGCGCGGACCATCGCCTCGTCGTCGGCGAGCACCACCCGCAGGGGGCGCCCGTGGTCGTCGGTCACCGCGCGATCCGCTCCTTGCTGGCCAGCCGGCCGTCGGCGAAGCAGAGCCGCCAGGTCGGCTCCGCGAAGGGAAAGTTGCCGTCGGTGTAGTACTCACAGGTCCCCGGCTCGTCCGCCGTCGGCGGGGCAGCCTGCCGCCGGGGCAGCCCGAGACCGTCCCGGGGGTCGCCGACCCGCAGCCGCTCGTACCCGGCCCGGTCGAGCACCGCGCCCGCCGTGGCGAGCGGGTAGTAGACCAGGGCGAGCACCAGCCCGAGGACGGCTGGGGCGCCGAACGCCGTGAGCAGGCTGTGCCGCACCCGGCGGCGGGCGTCCCGCAGCCGCCGTTCCGCCTCGCCGGCCCGGTCGCCGGCCGGAACCACCGACGCCACGACGCCCCGCCGCACGTCGCCCGCCGCCCACGCCCCCTCCCCGCCCAGCGCCGGATCGGGCGGAACCGGCCAGTCCTTCCCGCCCGGCTCCGGGTCTGCCGGAAGCGGCGCGCGGTCCACGCCGGGCGCCGGGTCGGGGGCCAGCGGGAGCAGGGCCCGCACCGCGAAGCCACCGGCACACGGGCCCGCGTCGAGGACCCCGCCGGCGAGCCGGGCGCGCTCGCGCAGGGCGAGCAGGCCCGAGCCGTGCGAGGCCGGCCCCGGCAGCGGCTCGGCCGACGGCCTGGCGTTCACCACGCTGACCGCCACCTCACCACCGGTCCGGCCGACAGTGACGGTCACCGGGGCGCCGGGCGCGTAGCGGGCGGCGTTGGTCAGCGCCTCGCGGACGACCCGGTGCACGGTGTGCCCGGCCAGCGGGGGCAGCGCGTCGACGTCCGCGGCCGCCCGCAGCGCGACCGCCATCCCAGCGTCGCGGGCCCCGGCCACCAGTTCCGCCACAGTCTCGCCCGCCGGGCGCAGTGAGCCCGGCCGGTCCTCCCGGAGCACGCCGATGATCTCCCGCAGCCGCTCGGTGGCCGCGGCCACGCTGGCGCGCAACTCCCCGGCGGCGGCCCGGTGCGCGGGGGCCAGGTCGGCCGCCACCTCCAGCGCGGCGGCGCGCAACGCGATCAGGCTCAGGTCGTGGCCCAGCGAGTCGTGCATCTCCTGGGCGATCCGGGCCCGCTCCCGCAGCCGGATCCGGTCCACCGCGCTGCGCCGCTCGCGCTCCTCCGCCTCGGCGTGCCGCCGCTCGGCCCGCGCCAGCGCCCGCTGCTGCCGCCGGTGCCGCCCGAGCAGCCAGGGGAACACCCCGGCGAAGAGCAGCACCGAGGCCAGCAGGAACCAGGTCGCCGGCTCGGTGCCGAGCAGCCCGAGGTTGACCGCGCTCCCGCCGACCGCGATGGCGCCGAACACGGCCGCCGCCCGCCCGGTGCCGGTGCCGCGCCGCCCGGCGAGATAGCTGAACACCGGGATGGCGAAGACGAAGTTGCCGTCGAGCAGCGAGCCGATCACCACCGCCACCAACGCCGCCAGGGGCAGCCGGCGGCCGAGCGCCACCGCGAGCGCGAGCAGCGACAGGGACCCGACCAGCAGCGGCACCGCGAACCGCGGATAGGGCGGGGTGACCCCGGCGTACGCCACCGGCGCGGACAGCGCCGCCCACAGCAGCAGGTCCCCGACCCACCGCCGGCCGTTCGACCCGCCATCGGGATCCGGGCGTCCCGCCGGCCACCAGCGCAGTTTCACGGCGGCCAGGCTACCCACGGGCGGCCGGGCCGGGCACTGACGAAAGTCAGGTGCTCAGCCGGCGTCCTCGGCCCAGGCCCGCCAGTCGTCCAGCACCCCGTACAGGGCGGGGGTGAGCCAGCCCGGGGCGGACCGCCGGAACACCCCGGGGTCCATCGACCCGGCACCCATGGGCACCGCGCCCAGCAGGTTCGGCACCAGTTCGGACAGGTTGAGCCAGTGCACCAGCTCCGGCTCGGCCGGCCAGGCGCCGATGACCACGCCGGCGGGGATCGCCCGGCGTTCCAGCGCCTCCAGGGTGAGGGCGGTGTGGTTCAGGGTGCCGAGCCCGGCGCGGGCCACCACCACGGCCGGCGTGCCCAGCGACACCGCCAGGTCGGCCACCGTCCAGGGCTCGCCCGAGGGCCGCAACCCCATCGGTACGAGCAGCCCGCCGGCCCCCTCCACGAGCACCAGGTCGTGCTTGTCGGTCTCCTCGCGGATCGCGTCGACGGCGGTGTAGAGCTCCAGTGGCTCCAGCTCGGCGACCCGGGCCGCGGCGAGCGGGGCGAGCGGATCCGGGTAGCTGGCCAGGGTCCGGCCGGTGAGCGGGGCGGCCAGCCGGGTCACCGAGTCGACGTCGCCGGGCTCATCGGTGGCCGTACCGGTCTGGCCGGGCTTGACCACCGCCACCCGTAGCCCGGCGGCCTGGGCGGCGGCCGCGATCGCCGCGGTCACCACCGTCTTGCCCACCCCGGTGTCCGTGCCGGTCACCAGCACCGCCCCGGTCCAGCCACCCGTCATGAGCCCTCCTTCGTTCGCGACTGCGGGGCTCGCAAACCCGGCTCGCTCCTCGCGCTCACGGGCGCACACTCCAGGATCACGTCGAGGGCTCGCTCGAAGTCCGCCCGCGCCACCCCGCCGCTGATGGTCAGCCGGAGCCGGGAGCGGCTGTCCGGGGTGGACGGCGGCCGGAAGCAGCCCACCGCGACGCCCCGGTCCCGGCAGTCGGCCGCCCACGCGGTCGCCGCCTCCGGGCTGGGCGCGGTCACCGACACCACCGCCGCGTCCGGCGCGGAGACCTCCAGCCCAGCCGCGCCCAGCGTGCGCACCGCGACAGCGGCCCGCGCGGCGAGCTCGGCGCGCAGCCCGTCGCCGGCCCGAGCCAGGCCGACCGCGGCCAGGACGCCGGCGGCCACCGCCGGGGGTAGCGCGGTGTCGAAGATGAAGGTCCGGCCGGTCTCCACCAGGTGTCGGACGAACTCCGCCGGCCCGGCCACCACGCCGCCGGCCCCGCCGAGCGCCTTGGAGAGGGTGGCCGTCACCACCACGTCCGGCTCGCCGGCCAGCCCCGCCGCGGCCACCCCGCCGGCCCCGGCCGGACCGGTGACGCCGAGCGCGTGCGCGTCGTCGACCAGCAGCAGGGCACCGTAGCGGCGGGCGACGGCGTGCAGCGCGGCCAGCGGGGCGAGGTCGCCGTCGACGGAGAAGACCGACTCGGTGACCACCACGGCGGGCCGGCCCGGGGCGGCGGCGAGCGCCGCGGCCACCGCGTCGACGTCGGCGTGCGGGGTCACCACGGTCTCCGCGCCGGAGATCCGGCAGCCGTCGATCAGCGAGGCG
The DNA here is from genome assembly GCF_008119785.1 of Micromonospora sp. MP36. Classification (GTDB taxonomy): domain Bacteria; phylum Actinomycetota; class Actinomycetes; order Mycobacteriales; family Micromonosporaceae; genus Micromonospora. The sequence continues at coordinate 21,361 of NZ_VSFA01000006.1, forward strand.
TGGTTGTGGGCGTCGGAGACGAGCAGCGTACGCGGCTGCACCAGGCCCCGGACGGCGGCGAGGTTGGCCAGGTAGCCGGAGGAGAAGACCAGCGCCCGGTCGGTGCCGAGCCAGTCGGTCAGCGCGTCCTCCAGCGTGTGGTGCAGGTCGGTGGAGCCGCGCACTAGCCGGGACCCGGTCGCCCCCAGCCCGTACGCGGACAGAGCCTGTGCGGCGGCGGCGGTGACCTCCGGGTGGGTGGCCAGGCCGAGGTAGTCGTTGCCGGCCAGGTCGACGACGGCGTCGCCAGCGGCACGCGGACGCAGCGTACGGGTGAGCCCCGCCCTGGCCCGCAGCGCGGCGCGGCGGTCAAGTGCCGCCAGCCAGTCCGCCACCGTCCCGTCCCTTCCCGCCGATCGTCGCCGCTCGGGCGCTTCCGCCGGGCGAAGTTACCACCCGGCTCGGCGGCCCCGGCGTGCCGCGGGCCCGGCTCGCCGAGGCCGGTCGATCCCTGCTCGTGGGCCCCGGGCTCGGCCGTTTCCGCCGCCCGAGCGGCCTTGTAGGGTACGAGCCATGCCAGAGATCCTCGACCAGGCCCGGACCCAGGTGCTGGACAACGGCGTCGGCCTCGACGAGGCGGGCGTCCTCGCCGTGCTGAACCTGCCCGACGAGCACCTGCCCGCCGCGCTCCAGCTCGCCCACGAGGTACGGATGCGCTGGTGCGGCCCCGAGGTCGAGGTCGAGGGCATCGTCTCGCTGAAGACCGGCGGCTGCCCGGAGGACTGCCACTTCTGCTCCCAGTCCGGCCTGTTCACCTCGCCGGTCCGCTCGGTCTGGCTGGACATCCCGGCGCTGGTCGAGGCGGCGAAGCAGACGGCCGCGACCGGGGCGACCGAGTTCTGCATCGTGGCCGCCGTACGCGGCCCGGACGCCCGGCTGATGAAGCAGATGCGCGAGGGCGTGGCCGCCATCAAGGCGGAGGTCGACATCCAGGTCGCCGCCTCGCTGGGCATGCTCACCAAGGAGCAGGTCGACGAGCTGGTCGAGATGGGCGTGCACCGCTACAACCACAACCTGGAGACCTGCCGCTCCTACTTCCCGAACGTGGTCACCACGCACTCCTGGGAGGAGCGCTGGGAGACCTTGAAGATGGTCCGCGAGTCCGGCATGGAGGTCTGCTGCGGCGGCATCCTCGGCCTGGGCGAGTCGGTCGAGCAGCGCGCCGAGTTCGCCGCGCAGCTCGCCGAGCTGGACCCGCACGAGGTCCCGCTGAACTTCCTCAACCCCCGCCCCGGCACCCCGCTCGGCGACCGTCCGGTGGTGGAGGGCAAGGACGCGCTGCGCGCCATCGCCGCGTTCCGGCTGGCCATGCCGCGCACCATCCTCCGGTACGCGGGCGGCCGGGAGATCACCCTGGGCGACCTGGGCACCCGGGACGGCCTGCTGGGCGGCATCAACGCGGTCATCGTCGGCAACTACCTGACCACGCTGGGCCGGCCGGCGACCGACGACCTGAAGCTGCTGGACGACCTGAAGATGCCGATGAAGGCGCTGTCGGCGACCCTGTAGAGACCCGGTGAGGACGACGTGACCGAGCTTGTCGAGCCCGCGGCGGCGCAGCGCTGGTGCGACCGCTGCGGTGAGCCGGCCGACACCGGCGCGCACGCGGCCTGCCAGGCGGCGCGCGAGCTGGAGCCGCCGCGCTACTGCACCCACTGCCGCCGGCGGATGAAGGTGCAGGTCGTGCCGACCGGCTGGTCGGCGGTCTGTGTCGAGCACGGCGAGAGCCGAGGCTGACGTGCTGCGCGGGCGGGCGGTGACGTTGCGCACGGCGACGGACGCGGACGTGCCCGCCCTCGCCGAGATCCGCGCCAAACCGGAGGTCCGGCGCTGGTGGCGCGGCGGCGACGACCTCGCCGAGGCCGTCCGCGCCGACCTGGCCGACGACGACCTGACCGTGTACGCCATCGAGCACGACGGCCGGGTGGTCGGCGCCATCCAGTGGTACGCCGAGACCGACCCCGACTACCGCCACGCCAGCCTGGACATCTTCCTCGACCCGGCGGTACGCGGTGCCGGCCTCGGCGGGGACGCCATCCGCACCCTGGCCCGCCACCTGGTCGACGAGCACGGCCACCACCGGTTCACCATCGACCCGGCCGCGGCGAACACCGCGGCGATCCGCGCGTACGCCAAGGTGGGCTTCCGCCCGGTGGGCATCATGCGGCGCTACGAGCGCGGCGCGGACGGACGCTGGCACGACGGCCTGCTAATGGACCTCCTCGCTCACGAACTGTTCGACTGAGTCACGTCCCAGACCAGGTGGCCGTCGGGCCGGCGGCGGGCCCCCTCGGCGGGGCGGTGCGGGCTGAGCCGGCCGTCCGGCATGAGGTGCCGCACCGGCACCCCGCGGCCGAGTGCCGCCACGTCGGCGATCAGCCGCCGGTGGCAGCGCCACCAGACGCTCTCGCTGCACATCACCGCCGTCGTCCGGCGGGCCGCGTCGGCGAGCACCTCGTCCAGGGCCGCGTCGAATTCCGGCGTGCGGGTGTACGCGGCATACGCCCGGAACGCCGGGACCGTCCACCAGGTGTCCGGCTCCGGCTCGCCGGCCGGGACGTGCCGGCGGCCGCCGAGGCGGGGCTCCCAGCGGTAGTCGATGCCCCGCTCCGGGAGCCAGCTTTCCAGGGCCTCCCGCCGCACGTCCGGGTTGGTCCGGCTGGCCGGGTACCGCCGCACGTCCACCACGAGCGCCACTCCCGCGCCGCTCAGTAGGTCGCCCAGCCGCTCCCGGTCGGCCGCCCCGTGCCCCACCGTCAGTAACACGCACCCAGCTTGCCCCCGATCAGAGGTTCCTACCGTCGACTCGGCTCGGATCCTCCACCAGCCGGCGGCGGCCACGGCGGGTCCGGTGGGTCGGTACGCCGCGAAGGTCCCGCCGTGCCCACCGGACGTTGCCAGTCCGGAACCGGCGACGACCGGACAACCGGGCCGCGCCGGCGGCGACGTCGCCACAGCAGCACCGCACCCAGCAGCGCGGCGAGGAGCATGACGTACGGCGCTGCCGCGAAGACGATGACCGGTCGCGCCGGAAACGGGCGCGGACCGACCGCGGGCCCGCCGAACCGGCCTGCGGTGAGCAGGTCCCGGGCGACGTCCAGCGCGCAGACCTCCGCCGGTGGATCGAGCAGCAGTTCCCGGCCACCGTCGGGGCGCAACGCCATCAGCTGCACGTGCCCCGTCTCCCAGTAGCCGGTGTCGTTCCACTCCAGCGTGGCCATGCCGTCATGCGGGTTCGGCTCGTACCGCAGCACCACCAGATCGGTCCCGGTACGCCAACCGAGCGCGCGGACCGCCTGGCCGCGCACCGGGGCGAGGGCGGGACCATCGGTGTCCTGGCCGGTCGCGGCGTCGAGCCACCCGAACCGCCACGACCGTGCGCCCAGCGAGGCGGCGTCGCACCGGGTGAGGCAACCGTCCAGTTCGACGGTGGCGATGCGGGTGCCGTCCGGGCTGACCGCGCCGCTGCCGGCGAGCACCCGGCGCGGCCCGAGGTTCCGCGACCAGACGGCCCGGCCGGTACGGTCCCGCAGGCTGACCGTGTCGCCGATGGTGGTGACGATCCGGGTCCCGTCCGGCGAGAAGGCGCCCAGCGAGGCGGTCCGGACCCGCCACCGGTCGCTGCGCTCTTCGGCCAGCATCCGGGCCGCACCTGTGTCCAGGTCAACCAGGACCAGCCGAAGACGCTGGATGTCCTGCCCGTCGGCGTCGAGTCCAAGGGACCCGGCGACGGTGTCCAGGACCACGATCGACCGTCCATCCGGCGCCCAGGTGACTGGGGTGGGGCAGCAGCGGTCGCTGTCGGGCAGCCCGTCGTACACCCGGCGGGAGCCGTCGGTCAGGTCGGTCACCCTCAGCCACGCCTCACCGCTGTCGGCGACGTACCGGCCGTCCGGGGAGAGCTGTACGTCCTCCCCGGCGGCGCTCTCGGCGCCGCCGTACAGCAGCGTCCGGTAGCGGCCGTCCCGGCCGACCACCGCGACCTTCCCCTCGTCGTCGATCGGGTCGATCCCGCGCAGCCCGAGCCCGCCGCCGCTGAACAGCACGGCGGCCGGGCCCGGCGGGTCCTGGGCCACCGTCGCCTGCCACATGTACGGCAGGCCGATCTCGGCAGGCACGGCGTCCTGCCCGGCGGCGGGCGCGGGACCGGCCTCGACCCGGGTGAGCGCGACCGGGACCGCCGCGCAGGCGAGCACCGCAGCGGCCGCGGCGGCGACCGCCACCAGCCGGGCGCGGCGCCGCTGGCGCCGGCCGGTGGCCCACAGGTCGGCGGGGAGCCGGGCCGGTGGCATCCGCTCCCCGAGGTCCCGCAGTGCGCTCCGCAGTTCGTCGCTCATCGGTCCTCCCCTGCCCGCACGGGTACGCCGACCAGGTCGGCCAACTCCGGGGCGTGGGTGCGGAGCCGGGCCAAGGCAGCTCGGGTCTGGCTCTTCACCGTCGAGACGGAACAGCCGAGGGCATCGGCGGCCTCCACCTCGGTGCGGTCCTCGAAGAAGCGCAGCACCAGCACGGCGCGCTGCCGTGGGGCCAGCCGAGCCAACGCCTGCCGCACCACCAGGGCACGCGCCACGCCAGCCGTTTCGTCCGGTGCCGTACGCTCCGGCGGCTCCGGCCGTAGGTCCACGTTCCGCCAGCGCCGACGCCACAGCGACACGTGCTGGCTGTACATGGTCCGCCGGACGTACGGGTCCGGGTCGCCGGAGCGGCTCACCCGCTCCCAGTGCCGGGCCAGCCGCACCAGTGTGAGCTGCACCAGGTCCTCGGCCTGGTGCCGGTCGCCGGTGAGCAGGTACGCCGACCGGGACAGCGCGGCGGTACGCGCGGCCACGTACGCCCGGAACGACTCCTCTGGGTCCACACCCACCTCCCACCCCATGACACGCCGGCCACGCGCCGCGCGGGTGGGTGTGCCCGCCGAAAATGTGGCCGGCCACCGCCCGCGCGGAACGGTAACCGGCCACAATCCGCCGGACGCAGCCACGAGACGCTGCACGCATGGTGTCGTCCCGGGCTTGGGGCAGGCGAGCCACGCGACCGACCGCGGTGGCGGAGCGTCGAAGAGACCTTCAGCGTTACATCGACACGCCCCGGAAGTGGCTTGTCTTAAGCCATTTCCGGCTGTCCGCGCCGCATGTCGTCGCAGCTCAGAGTCACCGTCCGGTGTAGCCGGTGGCACGCCCGATATGCGATCATGTGCCGTCCCCTCTCCCGATCTCGGAGGATTCCTCATGCCAGAGCGTCGGCACGTGGCGCGCGCGGCCCTCACCGCAGCCGCCGCCACTGCCTGCCTCGCCTTCGCCGCCCCCGCGTGGGCGGCCACCGGCAACCCGCACAACCCGCCGGGCGACAACGGCACCGTCAAGATCGACGGGATGCCGTTCACCGACCACGTGGACAACCAGCCGCACGTCACCTGCGAATTCGAGCTGGAGTTCTTCAACTTCGACCAGAACCAGCGGGCGAACATCACCCTCTGGGCGCAGCCGCCGTCCGCCACTCCGAAGGACAAGGTCGTCTGGTCCAAGAAGGACGTGCTGATCAGCAATGACCCGGCCTCCGGCGCGGAGAACGACCACGACGAGGTCATCCGGCTCTCGGCCAACGACCTGGACCTGACTGGGCTGAAGCTGCAGCCGAAGCAGGGTTACCACATCAAGCTCGACGTGGAACTGATCGGCGGCAAGTCGTCCGACGGCAAGCACAAGGTCTTCTGGCTGCAGCCGTGCGCGTCGTCGGAGACGCCGACGCCGAACCCGTCCAACCCGGGCGGGGAGTCGCCGAACCCGGGCGGCTCGGAGAACCCCTCGGAGGCCCCGTCGCCGGGCACCTCGGTGGGTGGCGGCAGCGGTGGCGGCAGCGGCAGCCTGCCGATCACCGGCGTGGCCGCGACCAGCATGGCGCTCACCGGCCTCGCGCTGATCGTCGGCGGTGTCGTGCTGACGGCGCTGCGCCGCCGCCGGGACAAGATCACCTTCACTAGCTGACGTACGCCAGCCCTCGACCGGCCGCCGGACCCTCCTCCGGCGGCCGGTTCGCGTATCCGCCAGCGCGGCACCGGCAAGGGGCACCCGCAGCGGGCCAGGAGCGGCCGGACCTTCGGTACGATCTTGAAGTGGATGCTCTCGACCCGCGCCGGACCGCCGTCGTCCTGATCGACCTGCAGCGCCGCATCGTGGACCTGCCCACCGCTCCGCACACCGGTCCCGAGGTCGTCGACCGGTGCGTCGCGCTCGCCGAGGCGGCCCGCGCCGCGGGTGCCACCGTGGTGGTCGTCCGCGTCGACCGGCCCGGCCCCGATCCGCAGCCCGCGGGGAGCGAACTGCTTGCCGAGGTCGCGCCGCGCGACGGCGACGTGTCGGTGGTCAAGCACAGCTGGGGCGCGTTCCACGAGACCGGCCTGGACGAGGCGCTGCGCGCGCGAGGGGTGGACACCCTGGTGATCGGCGGGCTGGTCACCAACTTCGGCGTCGAGCAGACCGCCCGGATCGGCGACGAGATCGGCTACCGGGTGGTGCTGCCGCACGACGCGATGTCCGGGTTGGACGGGTACGCGCACGAGTTCGCCGTCGACTACGTCTTCCGCCGGCTCGGCACGGTCTGCACGACGGAGGAGGCCATCGCGGCGCTGCGCGGCTGAACCGCAACGCGCATCGATCCGTGCTGAGGGGCAACCCGGTCGACACCGCTCGGACGTGGATCACATCATCGACGTCACTCGATAGCTTGCCCGCGTACTCCCAGGTCAGGGCCGGTGTGGATCGGCCGCAGCCAGCGCCAACCGGTGGACCCGCCGTCCTGGCATACGAGCGTACGGTTGCCCGCCCGCTCGACCGCGCGGGACAGTACGCCTCACCAGCGGTGCCATCGACGCCGCCGCTCCCCGGACAACCCTGAGGAGATCGCGATGGCCCTCACACTCGCCGACGGCACCTCCTGGTCCGACACCCTCGCCCGCGCGGTGGCCGCCACGCCGGAAGCCTTCGGCACAGCGCCGGACGGCGGCGCCACGCTGCACAACCTCATCGAGGACGGGTGGCGGGCGGTCGGCGCGCCGACCCCGGTCCGCACCCCCGTCGACAACACCGTTCTGGTGAACCTGGCCCGGCTCGACGCCGACACGGCGCGCCGGGCCGTCGAACACGCCGCCGCCGCGCACCGGGACTGGGCGCGGACCCCGCTCGCCGACCGCAAGGCCCGGGTCACCGACGCCCTCGACGCGCTGACCGCCCACCGCGACCTGCTCGCCATGCTGCTGGTCTGGGAGATCGGCAAGCCGTGGCGGCTGGCCTGCGCCGACGTCGACCGCGCCCTGGACGGCGTGCGCTGGTACGTGCAGGAGATCGACCGGATGCTCGCCGACGGCCGCGAGCCGCTGCCCGGCCCGGTCAGCAACATCGCCTCCTGGAACTACCCGATGAGCGTGCTGGTCCACGCCGAACTGGTGCAGCTGCTCGCCGGCAACGCGGTGATCGCCAAGACCCCGTCCCAGGGCGGGGCGGTCTGCCTCACCGTGGCGCACGCCCTGATGCGCCGCGCCGGGCTCCCCGCCACCCTGCTCTCCGGCAGCGGCGAGGAGCTCTCCGAGGTCCTGGTGCGCGCCCCGGAGATCGGCGCGGTGGCGTTCGTCGGCGGCCGGTCCAACGGCGGCAAGGTGGCCGCGGCGCTGCTCGACTCCGACAAGCGGCACTTCATCGAGCAGGAAGGCCTCAACGCCTGGGGCATCTGGAACTTCTCCCAGTGGGACCTGCTCGCCGCGCACCTGAAGAAGGGCTTCGAGTACGGCAAGCAGCGCTGCACCGCGTACCCGCGGTTCGTGGTCCAGCGGGACCTGGTCGACGAGTTCCTCGACATGTACCTGCCGGTCGTCCGCTCCGTCCGGTTCGGTCACCCGCTCGCCGTCGGCGCCGACTGGTCGGCCGGCGACCCGCTGCCCGAGCTGGACTTCGGCCCGCTGATCAGCGCCGCCAAGGCCGAGGAGCTGCGCCGCAAGGTGGACGAGGCGGTACGCGGCGGCGCCGTGCCGCTGCACCGGGGCAAGCTCGACGGCGCGCCTTTCCTCGACGGGCAGGACACCTCCGCGTACGTGGCGCCGGCCGTGCTGCTCGCCCCGCCCGGCCGGTCCCGGCTGATGCACGCCGAGCCGTTCGGCCCCGTCGACACCATCGTCGTGGTGGACACCACCGACGAGCTGCTCGCCCAGATGAACGCCTCCAACGGCGCGCTGGTCGCCTCCCTTGCCTGCGACGACGAGGAACTGGCCGGCAAGCTCGCGGTCGACCTGCAGGCGTTCAAGGTGGGTATCAACAAGCCCCGCTCGCGCGGCGACCGGGAGGAGCCGTTCGGCGGCCGGGGCGCCTCCTGGAAGGGCGCGTTCGTCGGCGGCGACCTGCTGGTGCAGGCGGTCACCGTGGGCGGCGACGGCCGGCTCTACGGCAACTTCCCCGACTACAGCAGCTACCCGACGACCTGACAACGACACGGGCAGGGCCCCCGAACCGGGGGCCCTGCCGTGTCACCGTCCCCCGCACCGGAGGTCGGCCAGGTGGCGCCGGGTCGGCGCCGGTACCGGTCATCCGCCGGCCGTCGTGGGGCGTACCGCGCCGTTGCGGCACCCGGCGCCGGCGGGCGACCATCGAGTCAGGGCGACGGTCGGACGGCCGCGTCGGCCGGCCGGGGCAGCCCCGCCCGGCGCGCCCCCAGCGGCACCGTCACGGTCAGCACCGTGCCGTCCCGGTCTACCGCCGTGGGCCGGTCCAGCCGGCGTACGGTGCGCAGCATCGCGGCGTTCTCGGCGAGCACGTGCAGCAGCACGGCGCCGTAGCCGACCCGCTCGGCATGCCCGACCAGCCGACGCAGCAGCGCCGAGCCGAGGCCACGCCGCTGCCAGTCGTCGCGGACCAGCAGCGCCACCTCCGCCTCGTCCCCCTCGCCGAGGAGGTTCGCCAGCGCCACGACCGGCTCCGCCTCCCCGTCGGAGCCGGCCGTGGCGACCAGGGTGAGCCCCTGGGCCGGCTCCAGCAGCCGCCGCAACCGGGCCGGTGACGGCAGGGCCGCACCGCTCAGGTAGCGCCGCTGCCGGCTCCGCGCCGAGCAGGTCTCGTGCAGCTCCAGCACACCCGGCAGGTCGTCGACGGTGGCCGGCCGGACCAGCACCTCGGCCGAGTCGGGCAGCACCAGGGTCACCTGGTCGGCGTCGCGCCGGGCGACCGTGGCGGCCAACTCCACCAGCGCCTGGGCCCGGGCGTACTCGGCCGGGGTGAAGCTCGGCTCCCGGCGGCGCAGGTCGTACGACCCGCCGGACGGGTCGGCCAGCAGCATCGTCGTCGCGCCCACCCCGCCCAGCGGGCCGGCCGGCGTCGGCCGCCAGGTCACCGCGTCCGCGCCGAGCAGGGTGCGCAGCGCCTCGCCGGTCGCGTCCGGGTCACGGACCAGCCCGGTAGCCAGGCCGAGCACCCGGGTGGGCTGGTCGGCCAGGCCGCGCGCCTCGCTGCGCGCCACCCAGCAGTCCCGGCCGCGGCCCCGCTCGACGGCCGCCCGCAGGTCGGCCTCGGTCAGCTGGTCGGGCGCGTCGACCAGGAAGTCGTCGACCGCGCCCACCTCGGTGGTGTGCACCTGCACGGTGAGGATGTTGACCCCGCGCAACGCGAGGCTCGCCGTGAGCACCGACAGGTAGCCCGGCCGGTCGTCCACGGTGGCTCGGATCCGCCACAGCGCCATGTCTGCTCCTTTCCTCACCACCAGGCTGCCGCGCGGCTGTTGCGCGTCCGTTGCCCGACGGTGACACGGCGGGAACCGCTCACGTGACGGTGGTCACCGGCGGCGCGCCGACCAGGTCGAGCCGGTCGCCGAGGATCACCGCGCTGGCGCGGACCAGCTGGGCGAGTCGGTCCACCTCGGTGGAGTGGAACGCCGGGGCGGCGAGCGGCTCGGTGTGATCCCGCGCCACCACCAGCACCAGGCCGGCGCGGCCGAACGGCGCGACCGCGTGGTGCCGCCCGTCCGGGCCGGTCATTGCCCGGGCCCGCAGCGGGGTGACCTCCGGCAGCCGGGGCGGGCTCGGCGCCCGCCAGCTCGCGTGCCCGACGGTGGCCTCGCCGGTGCCGCTGCGCGCGGCCCAGTCCAGCGGTACGACCGCGGCCACCGCCCAGTCCGCGGCGAGCAGCCCGGGCACCGCGTCGACCAGGGTGGCGACCCCGTCGGCCGGGTTCGCCGCGATCTGGGCGAGCAGCTCGGCGTCCTGACCGCTGGTGGTCGGCGCGCCGATCGCCCGCCACACCCCGTCGACCCGCACGCCGGGGATCGCGGCCAACCCGGCCAGCAGGCGTTCCACCCGCGCCGCACCCGGCCACACCACGGTGAAGTCGTCCACTGCCCGGCCGCCGAGCCGTTCCAGCACCACCACCTGCACGATGTCGGCACCGGAGACGCCGAGTGTGCGGGCCACCTGGCCGAGCGTGCCGGGTCGGTCCGGCAGGGTCACCCGAACTCTCAGCAGCATGTCTGATCCCTCCGCTCGGCGGGCCGGCCGGGCGGCCGGCAGGCTGGGTCCCAGCCTGCCGGTTGACCATTTCGCCCCGGTTGCAGCGCCATGTCCCGCCGGGAAAATGCGACCTTGACAAGGAAGCTGAGCTGCCATCAACTAACCGGATGACCGATCCGGCCGTCGACGCACCCCCGACCGGTCCGGCTCCCCGCGGTCTCGATCTTGTGCGGCTCGCCGCGTACCTGGCCGCGCACCGGCCCGAGCTGATGGCCGGGCCGCTGACCGCGCGGCTGATCGCCGGCGGCAAGTCCAACCTGACCTACCTGCTGCGCAGCGGCGACCGGGAGGTGGTGCTGCGCCGCCCGCCGCTCGGGCACGTGCTGGCCACCGCGCACGACATGGCCCGGGAGCACCGGGTGATCGCCGCGCTCGCCCCCACCGACGTGCCGGTCCCCGCCGTGCTGCTGCTCTGCCCCGACGACACGGTGATCGGCGCGCCGTTCTACCTGATGGAGAAGGTCGACGGCGAGGTCTACCGGAGCCGGTCGCAGACCGACCCGCTCACCGCCGGGCAGCGGCGCGACCTGGCGATGGCGATGATGGACACCCTCGCCGCGCTGCACGCGGTCGAGCCGGCCGCGGTCGGGCTGGCCGACTTCGGCCGCCCCGACGGCTACCTGGCCCGCCAGGTCCGTCGCTGGGCCGGCCAGCTTGACCGGTCCCGCAGCCGCCCGCTGCCCGGCATCGACGAGCTGCGCGACGCGCTCGCCGGCAGCGTGCCGGAGGGCGCGAACGCCGGGCGGATCGTGCACGGCGACTACCGGCTGGACAACCTCCTCACCTCGGTCGACCCGGTCGCCGTCCGGGCGGTGCTCGACTGGGAGATGGCCACCCTCGGCGACCCCCTGGCCGACCTCGGGCTGCTGCTGACCTACTGGGACGTGCTCGGCGACAGCGACGCCGCCGCGGGCAACCCGGTCGCCGACGGCCTCGGCCCGCGCGCCGGCTTCCCGACCGGTGCGGAGCTGATCGACCGCTACGCCGGGCGCAGCGACGTCGACGTCGGCCCGCTGCACTGGCACGTGGCGCTCGGCTGCTTCAAGCTCGCGGTGATCTGCGAGGGGATCCACTACCGGCACACCCTCGGGCAGACGCTCGGCGGGGGCTTCGACCGGATCGGCGAGCTGGTGGCGCCGCTGGTCGAGCACGGTCTGCACGCGATCAGGGAGACGTGATGGACTTCGCGTACGACGCCCGCACGGTCGAGCTGCGCGACCGGCTGGAGGCGTTCCTCACCGAGTGCGTGTACCCGGCCGAGCCGGTGCACGCCGAGCAGGTCGCCGCCGCCGGCGACCCGTGGGCGCGCCCGCCGGTCATGGACGAGCTCAAGGCCGAGGCCCGCTCGCGGGGCCTGTGGAACCTCTTCCTCCCCGACCCCCGGTACGGCGCCGGCCTGACCAACCTCGAGTACGCCCCGCTGGCCGAGCTGACCGGGCGCAGCCCACACCTGGCCCCGGAGGCGCTGAACTGCGCCGCCCCGGACACCGGCAACATGGAACTGCTCGCCGAGTTCGGCTCCGCGGCGCAGCGGGAGCGCTGGCTGAAGCCCCTGCTGGACGGGGAGATCCGCTCCGCCTTCTGCATGACCGAGCCGGAGGTGGCCTCCTCCGATGCCACCAACATCGCCACCCGGATCAGCCGGGACGGCGACTCCTACGTGATCAACGGTCGCAAGTGGTGGTCGTCCGGGGCGATGGACCCGCGCTGCGAGATCTTCATCGTGATGGGCAAGACCGATCCGGGCGCCGAGCGGCACCGCCAGCAGAGCATGATCCTGGTCCCCCGGGACACCCCGGGCGTAACGGTACGCCGGGGCATGACGGTGTTCGGCTACACCGACGGCCCGCACGGCGGCCACGCCGAGATCGACTTCTCCGACGTACGGGTGCCGGCGGAAAACCTGGTCGGCGCCGAGGGCGGCGGCTTCGCCATCGCCCAGGCCCGGCTCGGCCCGGGACGCATCCATCACTGCATGCGGCTGATCGGGATGGCCGAGCGGGCCCTGGAGCTGCTCTGCCGGCGGGCGCTGGACCGGGTGGCGTTCGGCCGGCCCCTCGCCGAGCAGGGTGTGGTGCGGGAGTGGATCGCCGAGTCCCGGGTGCGCATCGAGCAGGCCCGGCTGCTGGTGCTCAAGACCGCCTGGCTGATGGACACCGTCGGCAACAAGGGCGCGCACACCGAGATCCAGGCCATCAAGATCGCCACGCCGGCCATGGCCGAGTGGGTGATCGACAGGGCCATCCAGGGGTACGGCGGGGCCGGCGTCAGCCAGGACACTCCCCTGGCCGCCCTCTGGGCCCAGGCCCGCACCCTGCGCCTGGCCGACGGCCCCGACGAGGTGCACCGGGCCTCCCTCGCCAAACGCGAACTCCGCCGCTGGTCCTGACCCCGATCCCCGTCCCCGTCCCGTGCGCGTCCGGATTGATCATGAAGTTAGCCGGGACAAGAAGGACAAACCGCGCGGCTACCCTCATGATCAACGCGAGGGCCGGTCTGCGGGGTATGCGCGGGCGGGCGGGTCAGGCGGAGGCGCGGTGGATGAGTCTGGTGTCGAGGAGGACGTGGGGGGACACCTGCTCGCCGCGGATGCGGGAGACCAGCAGGCGGGCCATCTGGCGGCCCATCTCCTCCACCGGCTGGAAGACCGTGGTCAGCGGCGGCTCGGCCTGCCGGGCGATCGGGGCGTCGTCGAAGCCGATCACCGCCACGTCCTCGGGCACCCGACGGCCGGCCTCGCGGAGCGCCCGCAGGGCGCCGAAGGCCATCAGGTCGGAGGCGACGAAGACCGCGTCCAGGTCCGGGCAGACCTCGAGCAGCCGGCGCATGCAGGCGGTGCCGCTGCCCTCGCTGAAGTCGCCGTACGCGATCAGGTCCGGGTCCACCTCGCCGCCGGCGGCCCGGACGGCCTCCCGGTAGCCGGTCAGCCGGGCCAGGCCGGCGCCCATGTCCTGGGGGCCGGCGATGGTGGCGATCCGCCGCCGCCCCTGGGCGAAGAGGTGCTCCACCGCCTGCCGGGCGCCGCCGACGTTGTCCACGTCGACGAACCACGCCGGCTGGGCGTCGGGGTGCAGCATCCGGGCCGGCCGGCCGCCCAGCACGGTGGGCAGGCCGCGCTCCTCGAGCAGGCTGGGCAGCGGGTCGTTGTCGTGCAGCGAGAGCAGCAGCACGCCGTCGACGTGCTGGTTGGTCAGGTGGTGCTCGACCCGCTCCCGCTCTAGCTGCGACTGTGCCATGGCCAGCCAGAGCTGCATCGGGGTCTCCAGCAGCGCGGAACTGACGCCCCGGACGATGCCGGCGAAGAACGGCTCGGTGAAGACCCGCTCCCCCGACTCGGAGACCACCAGCGCCACCGAGTCGGTCCGCTGGGTCACCAGCGCCCGCGCGGCGCGGTTGGGCACGTACCCCAGCTCGGCGATCGCCGCCTGGACGGCGGCCCGGGCCTCCGGGCTGACCTGGGGCGAGCCGTTGACCACGCGGGAGACCGTGCCGCGCCCCACGCCGGCGCGGGCGGCGACCGCGTCGAGGGTCGGGCGCCCGAGCGACCGCGTGCGCTGCGTTGTCATCGTCTGCTGCTTCCTACTCGTTGCTCATTGCTGAGCGGTTCGGATAATTCGCTCTCCGCTCGGCTAATGCCGGGCTGGAGTCCTGGACCGGCAGTCTGGTCCGGTGGCGATCGGTCCTATCCTGCAGGATCTGCTTCACCCGCTGGTGTGGGGTGTGCAGGGCGATGTCGGGGTCGCCGGCTCGGTGCAGGATGTTGATCGCGGCGTTCACGTCGGCCTGCCACACCACCCCGCACCGGGTGCAGTGAAACCGGTCCCCACTACGTCGACCGAAGTCGCCGCAGCGGTGACAGGTTTGTGAGGTGTAGGCGGCGTTGACGGGAACGAGCGCAGAACCTCTACGCTCCGACACGCTCTTCAGCGCCTCCGCGGTGACCCCCTTGGTCCACGCGGCGAGACGCCGATTGATGTTCTTGGGTAGCTTCTTACGCCCGGTGAAGCGTTTGGTGAGGTCCTCGGCGACCACGGTGCCGGCCTTGTCGACGACCTCGTGCACGGCGGTGAAGATCTCCGTACGCACCCGCACCCGGTGCCGGGCGGCCTGCCGATCCCGCTTCACCGCGCCGAGGTTGTTGACCTTGATCCGGTGCGCCTTCGGGTGGTCACCGCGCAGCGCGGCGGCATTGGCTATTGAGCGCAGCTTCGCCCGCCGCCGGTTACGTACCTTCAACCGATCCGACTCGCTGGCCAACAGTAAGCCGAGCTGCTCACCGTAGGGGGCACCGTCGGAGTCGGTCAGGGCTTCGGTGTAGCCCTTGTCCACACCGACCGTCGCCTCGCCGCACGGCCGCTGCGACGACCGCATCTGCGAGGCGTCGATCTGGTAGTGCACCTCGACCCGCTCGCCGCGCAGGATCAGCCGCAATGTGCCCCTTGGCGCGACAGTCGTCGACAGCGGGATCTTGACCATCTTGCGGGGCTCGAGACCGGGAACCGCCAGCCACAACCGGCCACGCCCATCAACAACCGTGTTGTAGTTGTCGGCGCGCACGACAATCTGATCGTGCGTACGGTTGCGGCCACGCTTCCAATGCTTGCGCATCTGCCGAGCAAGGAACGGATCACTGGCCCACTGGTCGGCCTTCAACGCGGTGAACATCCGCTTACGCTCGCCCAAATCTTTAGTGCGCCGGCAGATCGCCCGCCGGACCTCGACCTTGGCCGCCTCCATGTTTGCCGCGATGTCGGCCATCGCGTCGCGGACGGTTTCCTTCCACGCATTCGCCAACAAACCGAACTGCAGGTGCGTGCCGTCCGCCAACCAGCGATCCCGCACCTGCCGATCCCTCAGCCCCGACCCCACCCCGTGAATCGACCCGTAGCGCTGCCACACCTGACTACGAACACGACCCAACCGCCGAGCCTGCTCCACCAACCCGGCGTACTTACCCCTATTCAGGGCCGTCGAGTATGCAATCCGCGTGACCTTCATCGGTCAGCCTCCACGGCCAGGTGCGCCCCTGCGAGTTCTTTCTCCAAGCGTCGCAGCCCGACCAGCCGGCCAGAGAAGGCGTGCACAACCGCCAGCAGGTCCTCGACCAACTCCTGCTGCGGGGACAACGCCTCCTGGTTCACGGCGACGATCTAGAACCACCTCCGACGTCGGACGGACCGGCACCTGCCAGGGCGTCGGTGCCGGGCCGCCCGTTACTGGCTGGCCTTCCGCCCTATTGTGCGGCCAGCCCGTTGCGTCGGATCACCTCGGCGTACCACCTGGCGCTGGACTTCGGGATCCGCGCCTGGCTGTCGTAGTCGACGTGGACCAACCCGAAGCGCTTGGTGTAGCCCCAGGCCCACTCGAAGTTGTCCATCAGCGACCAAGCGAAATATCCCTTCAGCGGCACCCCGGCGCGGATCGCGGCGTGCGCGGCGCGCAGGTGCGCGTCGAGGTACGCCAGCCGGTCCGGGTCGTCCACCCGGCCGTCGACCACCGCGTCGACGAACGCGGCGCCGTTCTCGGTGATGTACAGCGGCAGGTCGGTGTAGTCGCGGTGGACGCGTTCCAGGGTCTCCACCAGGCCGGGGGCGTCGATCTCCCAGCCCATGTCGGTCACCGGCACACCCCGGGTGACGAACCGGACGTCCTCGCTGCCCGGCCAGCACGACGGCGCCCGCCAGTAGGCGTCCGGCCCGGTCCCGGAGACCGGCGCGGCGACCACGTACCGGCTGTAGTAGTTGATGCCCACCATGTCGAGCGGGGCCGCGATGAGCGCCAGGTCGCCGTCGCGCACGTGCCCGAAGTCGGTGACCTGACGCAGGTCGCCCGGCAGGTCCGCCGGGTACGCCCCGCGCAGCACCGGGTCGAGGAAGAACCGGTTGGCCAGCGCGTCGATACGGCGGGCGGCCTCGGCGTCCGCGGGCGAGTCGGTGGCCGGGGTCACCGGGTAGAGGTTGAGCGTGATGCCCAGGTGCGCTTCCGGTCGGGCCGCCCGCAACGCCTGGACGGCCAGCCCGTGCCCGAGCATGAGGTGGTGCCCGGCCCGGACCGCGTCCGCCCCGTCCGAGCGGCCCGGCGCGTGCGCGCCGGAGCCGTAGCCGAGGAAGGCCGAGCACCACGGCTCGTTGAGGGTGGTGAAGTGCCGCACCCGGTCGCCGAGGGCGTCGGCGACGAGCTGCGCGTAGTCGGCGAACCGGCCGGCGGTGTCCCGGGCCGGCCAGCCGCCGGCGTCCTCTAGCGGCTGGGGCAGGTCCCAGTGGTAGAGGGTGAGCCACGGCTCGATGCCGTGGGCCAGCAGCTCGTCGACCAGTCGCCGGTAGAAGTCCAGGCCGGCCTGGTTGGCCGGGCCGGAGCCGCCCGGCTGCACCCGGGGCCAGGAGATCGAGAAACGGTACGACGTCAGCCCCAGGTCGGCCATCAGCCGCACGTCCTCGGGCATCCGGTGGTAGTGGTCGCAGGCCACGTCGCCGGTGTGCCCGGCCACCGTCCGGCCCTCCGTGTGGCTGAAGGTGTCCCAGATCGACGGGGTTCGGCCGCCCTCGGCCGCCGCGCCCTCGATCTGGTACGCCGCGGTCGCCGCGCCCCAGCGGAAGCCGGGCGGGAAGGTGAGTTCGTAACCCTGGTCGAGGAGCCTGCCGGCGGGCGGGCTGGCTGGGTTGCTCACGACTTGACGGCGCCTTCCATGATTCCGCCGATGATCTGGCGGCCGAAGATGATGAACACGACCAACAGCGGCAGGGTCGCCAGCGCGGTGCCGGCGAACAGGGCCACGTAGTCCGTCTGGTACGGCCCGGACGAGAGGATCTTCAGGGAGTACTGCACCGTCGGAGTGTCCGGGGTGAGCACGATGAACGGCCAGAGGAACTCGTTCCAGGTCTGCATGAAGGTCAGCAGGCCGAGCACCGCCGCCGCCGGCCGCAGCACCGGCAGCACCACGTTCCAGTAGATCCGCCAGGTGGAACAGCCGTCAAGCCGGGCCGCCTCGATCAGCTCGTCGCTGATCGCGGACATCGCGTACTGGCGCATCATGAACACCCCGAAGCCCTGCACCAGGAACGGCACGATGACCGCCTGCAGGGTGCCCGTCCATCCGAGATCCACCATCATCAGGTAGAGCGGGATGACGCCGAGTTGGGTCGGCACCATCATGGTCAGGATGATGACCAGCAGCAGCGCGTTGCTGCCCCGGAACCTGAGCTTCGCGAAGGCGAAGCCGGCCAGGCTGGAGAAGAAGATCACCGAGATGGTGACCACGCTCGACACGACGGCCGAGTTGACCAGACCGTAGACGAACGCGGCGTCCTCGTTGGCGAGCATCCGGTCGAGGTTGGTGAACAACTGGTCGCCGGGGGTCGACGGCATCTCGTAGACCGCGCTGTTGTCCCGGGAGGCGATGATGAACGACCAGATGATCGGAAAGATCGACAACACACAGCCGATGATCAGCGCGAGGTAGGTCAGCGGGCTGGCCTGCCAGAGCCGCGCGCCGGGGGTACGCCGGCGACGTCGCTGGGTCGGCGGGAGCGGGGCCACCGACCGGGGCAGGGTCTGCGCGGTGCTCACTTCTCGTCCCCCTTCACCGACCGGCGGATGAGCACGAAGTTGATCAGCGCGAAGATGATGATCATCATGAAGAGCAGCCAGGACATCGCCGAGCCGTATCCGTACTCGGCGTTGCCGGTGAAGGTCCGCTCGTAGATGTACATGGCCAGGGTCTGGAACTGGTGGTCGGCGCCACCGCGGACCAGGCCGAACCCGTACATCAGGGGCTCGGTGAAGATCTGGAAGCCACCGATGGTGGAGATGATGACCGTGAAGAGGATCGTCGGCCGGATCAGCGGCACGGTGATCGCCCAGAACTGCCGCCAGGCCGAGGCGCCGTCCAGCGACGCCGACTCGTACAGGTCCTTCGGGATGGCCTGCATGGCACCGAGGTAGATCAGCGCGTTGTAGCCGGTCCACCGCCAGTCGACCATGAAGGCGACCGCGAACCAGGAGGCGTAGCGGTTGTCCCGCCAGGCGACCGGGTCGACACCCACGGTGCCGAGCAACCAGTTGATCAGGCCGTACCGGTCCGCGAAGATCAGCGCGAAGATGATCCCGACCGCGGCCACCGAGGTGATGTTGGGGATGAGAATGCCCATCCGCAGCAGCGTGCGGGCCCGCATCTGCCGGTTCAGCAGGTTGGCGAGGAGCAGCGCCACGATGAGCTGCGGCACGGTGCTGAGGATGAAGATCCCGACCGTGTTGTAGGCCGCGTTCCAGAATTGGGCATCCGCCATCAGTACCCGGTAGTTCTCCAGCCCCGCGAACTCCTTGGTGCCGCTGAGCAACTCGTAGTCGAAGAGCGAGACGTAGGCGGTGTAGAGGAGCGGGAAGAGGCCGAAGATCCCGAAGAGGACGAAGAACGGGGCGATGTAGAGGTACGGGGAGTAAGTGATGTCCCAGCGGCCGAGCCGGTACGACGGGCGCTGGCGCGGCGGGGTGGTCGGGGGTGGCGAGGCGGCGCGCGACGGTGGCACCGCATCGACGGTGGAACTCATTGCGGGTCCTTCCGGGAGTTGGGCGTCGGTGACGTCGTGGCGGCGCCCACACCCGGGCCGGATGTGGGCGTCGCCACCGGCCCGCGCGCCCTGGACGCCCGCGGACCCGGCAGGTCATCGGCGACTCAGCTGGTTGCCTTCCTGGCCTCGTCCACCGCCTTCTTCCAGGCGGCATCCGAACTGAGCTGGCCGCGCTCGGCCGCCTGCATCTGCGGCTCGAAGATCGTCTCCCAGACCTGCTGGTGCTTGGCGCCGAGGAAGACCGGCTTCATGTTCTTGACGCTCTCCCCGAAGATCTGCCCCGTGGGCGCGCTGCTGAAGTAGTCGCTCGTCTTGTCCTTGAACGCCGGGTCCTCGAGGCCGGCGATGTCGGACGGCATGGCCCCCGCCTCCTTGAACGCCGCCAGGTGCCCCTCCTTGCTGGTCAGGTACTTGGCCAGCAGATACGCCTCCTTCGGGTGCTTGGTCTGTGCAGGAATGGCGAGGTAGGAGCCACCCCAGTTACCGCCACCGCCGGGGATCCGGGCGATGTCCCACTTGCCGGCGTTCGCCGGGCCCGAGCGCTGGGCGATGACGCCCTCGGTCATCCAGGCCGGGCAGGGCAGGGTGGCGAAGGCGGAGTTCTTGAAAGCCGCGTCCCAGTCGGCGCTCCACCGCTGCGCCTTGGCGGTCAGCCCGTCAGCGGCCATCTGCAGGCCCAGGTCCCAGGTCTGCTTGATGATCGGGTTGGTGTCACCGATGAACTTGTTGTCCTTGTCGAAGAAGAAGGTCTCCGAGTTCTGCATGACGTACGGCTGCATCAGGCTGGTCGCGCTGTCCAGCCAGGCCGCCTTGACCTTGCCGCTGGCCTTGAACTGCCGGCCCAGCGCGATGTAGTCCGGCCAGGTGCTGATCCGCTTCGCGACCTCTTCCCGATCGGTGGGCAGGCCGGCCTGTGCGAACAGGTCCTTGCGATAGCACATGGCCAGGCCGCCGACGTCGGTGCCGAGCCCGATCAGCTTCTTGCCGTCCGGCGTCAGGGCGTTGTTCCACTTCCACTCGGGGAAGTTGGCCTTCAGCTCACCGGCGCCCAGGTCGAGCAGGTTGGTGAACTTGTCGTGGTTCTGGACGTACCCGAGCAGGACGCCCTCCTCCAGGCCGACCACGTCGCCGGCGCCGCTGCCCGCGGCGAGCCACTGCACCAGCTTCGGCTGGAAGTCGCGCAGCTCGCCCATCTTCTGGTGCTCGACCGTGATGTCCGGGTGGGCCGCCTCGAAGTCCTTGATGGCCTGGTCGTAGCCGAAGTTCTGGAAGGTCTGCAGGACCAGCTTGACCTGGCCGCCCTCGCCGGTCGACCCGTCGTTGTCGCTCTTGCTGCACGCCGTGCTGACGAGAGCCACGCCCGCGGCGAGCGCGGCGACCGCGACAGTTCGGAGCCGGCGCCTGATGACGCTCATCCCTGACCCCTCTCAGGTGGGTAACTCGTGTGGTGGTTGCTGGCTGGCGCCCGCCCGTCGGCCGGGCCGGACACGTGGTGGGGTTCCGGTTCTGGGACGCCCCCGGGACGAGCGATGTGGGCCAGGCCACAGGCCCCGGGAGCGCTCCCATGAGCTTGCCGACGCGTTTCAGGAGTGTCAATGACGCGATGGGAGCGTTCCCAGATTGTTACCGGCGGCGGCTCCGCCCTGGCCGGGCGAGCCGGACACAGGGGACTCTTCGCCAGCGGGGGAGGTGCGCAGGACCGGGACGCCCGGCCCCGGCCCGGCTGCGATCAGCCGGTCAGCAGAAGCGGCGCAGCAGGGTGGTGGCCCGGGCGGCGTCGAACGAATCCGGGTCGAAGGTGTGGCCGACCCACTCCCGCATCGCCTCGTGCTCGGGGTGCGCCGGGTCGGCGAGCGCGGCCAGCAGGACCGCGTACCCGGACGGGCCGCCCACGTTCTCCGGCGGGCAGGTCCGCTCCCCCTCCAGGCAGGACGGGTAGCGCTCGTCCGGGTCGGCGGTGCAGGAGTCCTCCACCACCAGGTCGTGCTCCCACCAGTCGCCGAAGTCGTAGGTGTAACGGAACCGGCTGCCCTTGCCCAGCACCTCGTCCAGCCGCACGTCCAACTCGTCGCGCAGCGCGAGGTCGCCGTCCGGGTCGGGTTCGCCGTACTGGCGGCCGTCGATCTCGAACGAGTGCAGGTGGCAGTCGCGCCAGCCCATCGCGTGCTGCACCACCCGGTGCAGCCGGTCCAGGGTGTAGCCGCCGGGGACCTGCACCCGCCGCCACACCGGCGGCCGGACCCCGACGAGGGAGACCTTCAGCTGGAAGATCTGACGCGGCATGCTGTCCCATCCTTCCTCGGCATAGGCTGCCAGCATGATCTGCCGAGCGTGCCGGGAGCGGCGGCACGACGACTGTCCAGGCCGGAAGTGGTGCGACTGCCAGCACCGTACCCCCGAACCCACCCCTCCGGTCACCGGTCCGGCCGGCGAATGACCGCCGGGACGCCGATTTCGCGGGTCTGGCCGGCACCCGCGACCGGGCCGCTGGCCGACCCGGAACTGGCCGCCCTCTACGGCCGCACGACCCGGCCCCACCTGCGGGTGAACTTCGTGGCCAGCGCCGACGGGGCGGTATCCCTCGACGGCTACTCGGCCGGCCTCTCCGGGGAGCCGGACAAGCGGGTCTTCGGGCTGCTGCGGATGCTCTGCGACGGGCTCGTGGTGGCCGCCGGCACGCTGCGCCACGAGGGCTACCGGGCGGTCCGGCTGGACGAGACGCGCCGGGCCTGGCGGCGGGAGCACGGCCTGACCGAGTACCCGACCCTGATCGTGGTCTCCGCCTCGCTCGACCTCGACCCGGCCCAGGCGGCCTTCGCCGACGCGCCGATCCGGCCGCTGGTGCTCACCCGGGCCGCCGCCGACCCGCCACCCGGGCTGACCGACGTGGCGGACCTGGTGCGGTGCGGCCAGGACCGGGTCGACCTCAGCGCCGGCCTGGCCGAGCTGCGCCGCCGCGGGCTCGGCCAACTGCTCTGCGAGGGCGGCCCCTACCTGTTCGGCGCGCTCACCGCGGCCGACCTGGTCGACGAACTCTGCCTGACCGTCGCGCCGCTGCTCGCCGGGGCCGGCCCGGGCCGGATCACCGCCGGAGACGGCAGCGCCCCGCGGCAGCTGCCGCTGCGCCACGTGCTGGCCGCCGAGGACGGGGTGCTGATGCTGCGCTACGCCCGCGACCCGGGCGAGCCGGCATCGGCCGGGTCCGCCCCTGCCGCCTGACCGGACCGACCCCGGTCGGCGACGTGGTGGGGTCCGGGGCGGCCGGATGCCGCCAGATCGGCGACGCGACACGCCCTGCGCGCGCGACGAAGGGCGCGGGCACACCCGGGAGGGTGGGCCCGCGCCCGTGGCGACGCGGCGGACCGGGGCCGGCGGCGGAGGAGACCGTCGGCCCGGGTTCCGCGGGTCAGTTGACCGAGACGGCCGACCAGGCGGCGGCCACGGTGTTGTACTCGACGCTGCCGGCGCCGTACAGGTCCTTCGCGGCCGACAGGGTGGCGGTGCGGGCACCGGCGTAGTCGGTCCGCGAGGTCATGTACGTGGTGAGCGCGCGGTACCAGATCGCGCCGGCCTTGGCGTTGCCGATGCCGGTCACGGTGCTGCCGTTGCAGGTCGGGCTGTTGCCGTACGACGACGAGCCGCTGCCCACGGCGAGCAGGTAGAAGAAGTGGTTCGCCACGCCGGAGGAGTAGTGCACGTCCAGCCGGCCGACGGACCTGCTCCAGCAGTCGGCGGACGAGCCGTCCTTGGACGGCTTGTCCATGTAGCGCAGCGGGGCGCCGCTGGTGCGCAGCTTCTCGCCGATCAGGTAGTCACCCGGGTCCTTGGCGTTGTTCGCGTAGAACTCCACCAGGGTGCCGAAGATGTCGCTGGTGGCCTCGTTGAGGCCGCCGGACTCACCGCTGTAGCGCAGGCCGGCGGTGTTGCTGGTGACGCCGTGGCTCATCTCGTGACCGGCCACGTCCAGCGAGGTCAGCGGGTACCAACCGGAGCCGCCGTCGCCGTAGGTCATGCAGAAGCAGGAGTCGCTCCAGAACGCGTTGGCGTAGTTGGTGCTGTAGTGCACCCGGCTGTACGCGCCGACGCCGTCGTTGCGGATGCCGTTGCGACCGAACGTGGTCTTGTAGTAGTCCCAGGTCATCTGGGCCCCGTACGCGGCGTCGGCCGCGGCGGTCTGCCGGTTGGCCAGGGTGCCGTCGCCGAAGACGTTCAAGGCGCTGGTGACCAGGGTGCCGGTGCCGCTGGTGCCGCCGTTCAGGTCGTACGTCCGGTGGCCGCCGCGGGTGGTGTCGGCGAGCTGGTAGGTGCCGCCGGAGAGGGTGCTGCCGACCGTCACCGTGCCCGAGTGGAAGGTGTTGCCGGTGCCGTCGCGCTGCACGCCCTCCCACGAGTCGCGGACCCGGCCGGTGGTGGCGTCGACCAGCACGTGCAGCTCGCTCGGCGTGCCGTCGGCGTACGCGCCGCCCACCACGACCTCGTAGGCGAGGGCGGTGCCCGCGGCGTCGGCGTCGTACACCAGCTGGCTGCCGTCGACGCGGCGGGTGGCGGCGGTGGATGCGGCGAGTGCGGTGCGGCCGGCCGCCGCGGCGCTGACCCGGGCCTTCGCGCCCCGGGTCGGGGCGGCGGCGAGGCTCTGGCTGGCGCCCCGCCAGGTGTTGCCCTTGCCCAGGTGGACGACGGTGTCGCCGCCGAGGACCGGCAGGCCGTCCTGGTAGCGGTTGAGCCGGACGTGCTCGGTGCCGTCGGCATCGGTCTGGACGTTACGGAGCGTGAACGTCTGACCGTCGGTGACGAGGGCGCTGCCGGAGTGGGCCCGGAGCTGGGCCACCGCGCGGGTGAACGCGTCGGTGGAGACGGGGGCGGCCGAGGCCGTGGCGGGCAGGCCGGCCGCCAGTAGCGCGGCCGTGGCCAGGCCGCCGAGGAGAGTGGTACGACGCATGTAGTCCCTACCTTCACTAGGACTGTCGGTCGGGGGGTATCGACCGACGGGCGATCCGCCGGTGGACGACGGATCCGCACGCCCGGTGGTACCGGACGTGACGACGCACGAGGTATCGACGGAGGAAAGATCCTCGATGCGTTGTGGCACATTCTTGCGCCCTGGGGCCCTCGTCTGTCACGACTTGCGGCCAAGATTTTTTTCCAGAACTTTTCGTGGCCCGTTCACCACCGGCTCACGCGGGTGACCGGCCACGCCGGCCGGAGGGGGCCGTAGCCTGGGACAATGGACTCCACGGGGTGGGTCGCGCCGGCCGGCCGGCCCGGACGCCCACTGCTCGCCGGCGGCCTGCTGGCCGGGGCGGGGCTGGTCGACGTGCTGACGGCCTGGGCGCATACCGCCGGCGACCAGTTCGTGGCGCGGACCTCGGAGGGGATGTACGCGGTCGACATCGTCGCGTGGGCCTGGCTGCACGTCGCGATCGGCGTCGCGCTGACGCTCGCCGGGCTGCTGGTGCTCACCGGGCGACGCGGCACCGTGCTGTTCGCCGTCTGCTGCGCGCTACCGGCCATCGTCGTCGACGTGCTGCTCTTCCCGTACGCGCCGATCCGGGCGCTGATGGTGGTCGCGCTCGAGGGTGCGGCCCTGCGCCTGCTGTTCCGGCACGCCCGGGCCGGCGCCCGACCCGGTGCGGTCAGCGCGGCTCGCAGACCCGGCCCGTCAGCGCCGGATCCCCCTCCCGGGTCGCCGACCACAGGGGGTTGAGCGCAAGCACCAGCGGGGGCGCCTGCCAGGCCGCGCCCAGCCGCTGGAGCAGCACGTACTCCCGGCGGGGCTGCGCCACCGGCTCGCCGGCCAGGAAGGCCTCCACCCGGTCCTCCACCATCCGCCGCCCGATCAGGCCGCCGTGAAACGCCGGCTCCTGATAGACCGGGATCCGGCTGTACTCGCCGGGCGGCGCCTCGGCGGCGCTGACCGTGGGCAGGAAGGCGATCATCCGGACCCCCGGCACCGGGCAGAGGATCCGGTTGCGGTAGAACGGCGCGTCGACCAGCACCGAGCGGACGAACGGCTCGTCGGGATGGTCCTTCACCGGCCGGGGGAGATTCGCGAGCCAGAACAGCACCCGCAGCTCCCAGCCCGCCGCGACGCCCCAGCCCTCGTGTCCCGGCGGCGGGTAGTAGGTCCGCCCCGCCTGCACCAGCGGGCTGAACATCACCACGGCGCTGACCGGGCCGCGGGGCAGCCGCTCCAGGTAGGTGCGCGCCACCATCGCCCCCTCGCTGTTGCCGAACAGGGCGATCGGTCGGCCGGTACGGTGGTGCAGCGCGTCGACCTGCGCGGCGAGCAGGGCGCTGGCGGAGTCGAGCGACCGGTGGGTCGCGTCCGGCGGGTACGGCAACGGCCGGCCCTGCGCGTCCAGGCCGCGGTAGGAGAAGCGCTCGACCCGGGGATCGGCGGACGGCTCGCCGTTCCAACGCGAGTCGTGCCCGCTGAGGACGATGATTGCGTACGGCACCCGGTCGGACAGCCGGTCGGCGAGGATCGGGGGCATCCAGGGGCCGCGCCGGCCACCCCCGGCGATCCCGACCAGCGCCTCGGCCCAGATCGCACCCACCACCGCCAGCGTGATCGCGATCGGGGCCACCGGAACCCGGGGCAACCGGACCCGGGCCGGCAGCACGGCGGCGGCCACCGCCCGCCACCACAGCAGCCCGTTCGCCGCCCCGGCCAGGGCGGCCACCCCGACCGCCCTCCAGCCCGGGGCGCTGGAGATCAACGCACCGGACAGGGTCAGCAGCAGGAAGTTCAGCGACGACCAGCCGAACAGCTCGATCGTGGGCAGCCCCCGCCACCAGCCGGCGACCACGCCGGCCCGGGCCAGGAAGGGGGCGAGGACCAGCATCGGGGCCAGCGAGCCGAACAGGTACCAGGAGAGCGACACCGCGGAGAAGGCGACGGAGAGCGCAGCCCACGGCGAGATGACCAGCGCGGCCAGCAGCGCGACCCCCAGGTTCCGCCGCAGCAGCCAACTCCAGGCGGGACGCGCCACGCCTGCCGGCCAGGCCAACGCGGTCAGCCCGGCGGAGAGCAGCCCGCGGGCCACCGTGACCACGACCAGCCCGAGCAGGAAGGTCGCCCACGAGTCGTGGTACACCAGCAGCCAGCGCAGGTCGTGGTACGAGTCGTAGGGCCAGACGGCGGTGGCCTGCGGGGCGAGTCCCCGAGCGGCGCGGAAGCCGAGCGCCAACAGCAGCCCGTCCTCGAGCATCGGCGGCAGCGCGGCGAGCACGAGCAGCGCGACCACCCGGCGCCGTGTCGATCCCACGTCCACTCCCCGCTTCCCCAGCCTTCCGAGGATCTCGCGGATCAGACGCTGGCGGGATGGGAATCCCGCGAAGAGGCGCACCCTCCGTGGTCGGCCGACCCCGCTGGGCAAGCTCGACGGACGAGGGCCGTGGCGTCCGCCGCGTCGCGTGGCAACCTGTCGCATCCCTCGGGCAGGATGCACCTCGTGCGCCGCGAACGGGACGACCAGCCGACCGGAGACCGCCGATGACCGACGACCTGATCGACGGCCCCGGCGACGGGGTCGGCCGGGTGCTCGGCACCGCCGACGCCACCCCGCTCACCTTCTGGACCGCCGTCGCCCCCGGCAGCTACCTGCAACTCGACGACGTGGTGGTCACCCGCCGCGAGCTGCCCGACCGGGAGCCGGTGACCATCGCGGGCGTGGTCACCCAGGTGCGCGCCCGGCACGAGGGGGCGCAGTTCGACTCCGACGTCTTCGCCATTGCCGACGGCACGCTCCCGGCCCAGGTGCAGGAGGCCGCCGAGGTCACCACCACCCGGGTCGACCCCGAGTTCTACGTGCCACCCACGCCGGGCGCTGTGGTGCACCGGGCCGAGGGCGACGCCCGGGCCCGGGCGCTGCACTTCGACCGGATGGAGCGGCGCATCCCGATGGGCATGGGCCGCGACGGCGTGCCGGTCTACCTCAACGCCGACTTCCTCGACGGCACCCGGGGCGCGCACGTGTCCATCTCCGGCATCTCCGGGGTGGCCACCAAGACCAGCTTCGCCACCTTC
This sequence comes from Micromonospora sp. MP36, assembly GCF_008119785.1. Taxonomy (GTDB): domain Bacteria; phylum Actinomycetota; class Actinomycetes; order Mycobacteriales; family Micromonosporaceae; genus Micromonospora. Next base: position 48,536 of record NZ_VSFA01000006.1, read on the forward strand.
CTGCTCTACTCGGTGTTCCGCTCCGGTGTGCTCGGCGGCGACGCGGTCAACGCCAAGGCGCTGATCTTCAACGTCAAGGGCGAGGACCTGCTCTTCCTCGACCACCCGAACGCCCGCCTCGACGACGACACGCGGGCCGGGTACGCGAAGCTCGGGCTCGACGCGGGCGCCTTCCCCGACGTGCGGGTCTACGCGCCGCCCCGGGTCGGTGACTCCTCCGGCACGCCGGACGTGAGCAGCCGGCTCACCGGCGTGGACAGCTTCTACTGGACGCTGAGCGAGTTCTGCGCCGACCGCCTGCTGCCCTACGTCTTCGCCGACGCCGACGACGAGCGGCAGCAGTACACGATGGTGGTCCACTCGGTCGCCGCGCACCTGGCCCGGTACGCCCAGCCCGCCGACGGTGGGGTGAGCATCGACGGGGTCCGGCTGGGGTCCTACGCCGACCTGGTCGACCACATCGTCGAGCAGCTCAACGACGACGAGACCCGGGGCGACTGGGCGGGCAGCGCGGTCGGCCTGGGCACGGTCAACGCGTTCGCCCGCCGGCTGATCGGCAGCAAGAAGGACCTCGGCCGGCTGATCCGGGGCGACCTGGCCATGCGCCGCCCGCACTCGATCAACACCGCGGAGAGCGCCCAGGTCACCGTGGTCGACCTGCACAACCTGCCGGACCGGGCGCAGCGCTTCGTGGTCGGGGTGACGCTCAAGAGTGAGTTCGAGCGCAAGGAGAAGGCCGGCACCGCCAAGCCGCTGCTCTTCGTCGTGCTCGACGAGCTCAACAAGTACGCGCCGCGCGAGGGCTCCTCCCCGATCAAGGAGGTGCTGCTCGACATCGCCGAGCGGGGCCGCTCGCTCGGGGTGATCCTGGTCGGCGCGCAGCAGACCGCCAGCGAGGTGGAGCGGCGGATCGTGACCAACTCGGCGATCCGGGTGGTCGGCCGGCTCGACCCGGCCGAGGCGTCCCGCCCGGAATACGGCTTCCTCCCGCCCGCCCAGCGGCAGCGGGCCCTGTTGGCCAAGCCGGGCACCATGTTCGTCAACCAGCCCGACATCCCGGTGCCGCTCTGCCTGGAGTTCCCCTTCCCGGCCTGGGCCACCCGGGTCTCCGAGGCCGGCCGGGCGCCGTCGGAGACGCTGCGCTCGATCACCCAGGCGGCCGACCCGTTCGCCGTGGTGGGTTCCGGCAGCTCCGACGACGACATCCCGTTCTGAGGGCGGTGACCGACCGGTGAGCGCGAGGAGTGCAGCGCAGCGGAGCCCCGCAGTCGCGAACGAAAGGCCAGCACGGTGAAGATCCTGCACACCTCCGACTGGCACGTCGGCAAGGTCCTCAAGGGGCAGTCCCGCGGCGAGGAGCACAAGCAGGTGCTCGCCCAGGTGATCGAGATCGCCCGGGTCGAGCGGCCCGACCTGGTCATCGTGGCCGGCGACCTCTACGACACCGCCGCGCCCACCCCGGAGGCGACCCGCCTGGTGACCCGGGCGCTGACCGCGCTGCGGCGCACCGGGGCCGACGTGGTAGCGATCGGCGGCAACCACGACAACGGGGCGGCCCTGGACGCGCTACGGCCCTGGGCCGAGGCGGCCGGCATCACCCTGCGGGGCAGCGTCCGGGACAACCCGGCCGAGCACGTCATCGACGGCGTCACCGCCGGCGGCGAGCGCTGGCAGCTGGCTGCGCTTCCCTTCCTGTCCCAGCGGTACGCCGTCCGCGCCGTGGAGATGTACGAGCTGACCGCCGCCGAGGCCAACCAGACGTACGCCGACCACCTCGGGCGGGTGCTCGCCCGGCTGGCCGAGGGCTTCGCCGAGCCCGACCGGGTGCACCTGGTCACCGCCCACCTCACCGTGGTCGGGGCGAGCACCGGCGGCGGCGAGCGGGACGCGCACACCGTCCTCGGCTACGCGGTGCCGGCCACCGTCTTCCCCGGCAACGCGCACTACGTGGCGCTCGGCCACCTGCACCGGTCCCAGCGGGTCATCGGCCCGTGCCCGATCCGCTACAGCGGCAGCCCGCTCGCCGTCGACTTCGGCGAGCAGGAGAACGTGGGTTCAGTGACGCTGGTCGAGGTGACCGCGACCACCGCCGCCCAGATCCGCGAGGTGCCGGTGCCGGGGGCGGTGCCGCTGCGCACCGTCCGGGGCACCCTGGCCCAGCTCGCCGAGCTCGACCCGCCCGAGGGGTGGCTGCGGGTCTACGTCCGCGAGCAGCCCCGCGCCGGCCTGCGGGAGGAGGTGCAGGAGCTGCTGCCCCGGGCGCTGGAGATCCGGATCGACCCGGAGCTGGTGCCGGCCCCCGGCAGCGCCACCCGCACCGCCCAGCGGGCCGGCCGCTCGCCGCGGGAGCTCTTCGCCGACTACCTGAGCAGCCGGGGTCACGCCGACGACGGCGTCCAGGAACTCTTCGACGAACTGCTCGAGGGGATCGACCACTGATGCGACCGATGCGACTGGACATGGCCGGGTTCACCGTCTTCCGCGAGGAGACCACCGTCGACTTCACCGACGCGGACTTCTTCGCGTTGGTCGGGCCGACCGGCTCCGGCAAGTCGACGGTGCTCGACGCGATCTGCTTCGCCCTCTATGGCACCGTGCCCCGCTGGGGCGGCGCCCGGGGCCTGGCCAACGCCCTCGCTCCGTCGGCGAACGAGGCCCGGGTCCGGCTCGTCTTCGAGTCCGCCGGTGACCGCTACGTGGCGACCCGGGTGGTGCGCCGGGACGGCCGGGGCACGGTGAAGACCGCTAACGCCGGGCTGCAGCTGATGCCGGCCGGGTTCGACGTCACGAAGCTCGACACCGGGCTCAGCCCGGAGGACCTGGGCGAGGTGGTGGCCGGCACGCCCGCCGAGATGGAGCAGGCGGTGCTGGACGCGGTCGGGCTGCCGTACGAGCAGTTCACCAGCTGCGTGCTGCTGCCGCAGGGGCAGTTCGCCGACTTCCTGCACGCCAAGCCGGCCACCCGGCAGCAGATCCTGGTCAACCTGCTCGGCCTCGGCGTCTACGAGGAGGTGCAGAAGAAGGCCACCGAGCGCGCCGGGCAGGCCGAGGCGAAGCTGGAGACGGTCGACAAGCTGCTCGGCGGTCTCGCCGACGTCGACGACGAGACGCTGGCCGGCGTGCGGCAGCGGGTGGACCGGATGCGCGAGCTGGCCGGGGCGGTCGCGGTGGCCGTACCCGAGCTGGACCGGGCCCGGGCGACGGCGCGCGAGCGGGCGGCGGCGCTGGCCGCGCTGGACGCGGAGCTGGCCGTGCTGGCCGGGGTGCGACCGCCGCACGGGATCGCCGAGCTGGCCCGGGCGGTGGCGGCGGCCCGCGTCGCGGCCGACGAGGCTGCGGCGGCCGTCGGGCTCGCCGAGGAGCGGGAGGAGAAGCTGCGCGGCGAGCTGGCCGCGGCCGGCGACGAGAGCGCCCTGCGGCTGCTGCTCAAGGCGCACGCCGACCGGGAGAAGCTGACCGGCCAGGTGGCGGCGGTCCGCGCGGCGGTGGCCGCGGCGCAGACCGAGCACGACGCGGCGGTCGGCGCCCTGACGGAGGCCCGGGCGGCCGCCGAGCGGGCCGAGGCGGAGCTGGAGGCGGCGTTCCGGGCGCACGAGGAGGCGAAGGCCACCGACCAGGCCGTGGCGCTGCGCGCCCATCTGGTCGAGGGCGGCCCGTGCCCGGTCTGCGAGCAGGTCGTCCCGCGGGTGCCGGGCGTGCCGAAGGGGTCGGCGGTGGCTCGGGCGATCGCGGCGGGCAAGGCGGCCCGCACGGCCAGCGAGGCGGCGAAGCGGGTGGTGCAGGAGCGCGACGCCGCCGCCCGCGAGCTGGACCGGGTGCTGCTGCGCGCCCGCGCCGAGCACGATCAGTTGCGGACCCGGCTGACCGAACTGGACGAGCAGCTCGCCGACGCCGCCGCGCCCGGCGCGCTGCGGGAGGCGCTGGACGAGCACGCCCGGCTGCGTCGCGGTCTGGAGGAGGCGGCCGGGGCGGTCCGTGCCGGCCGGGACGCCGCCCGCCGGGCCCGGGGCGCGCTGGACGGCGCGGAGGAGCGGCTGCGCCGCGCCTGGCGGGACTTCGACGCGACCCGGGACGGGCTGGCCCGGTTCGGTCCGCCGGCCGCCGACCGCGACGACGTGGCCGCCGCCTGGGCGGCGCTCGCCGGCTGGGCCGGGGAGCAGGCCGACCGACGGCGGGCCGACCGGGGCGGGCTGGGTGCGGCGGTCGGTGCGGCCGAGGCCGCCGCAGCCGAGGTCGAGGAGCGGATCGGCGGGCTCTTCACCGCGGCCGGGCTGGACGTGCCCGACGATCCGCTGCGGGACGCCGCGGTGGCGGTCGAGCGCGCCGAGGCGGAGCTGCGCCGGCTGACGGAGCGCCGCGAGCAGGCCGCCGAGCTGCGCGAGCAGCGGGCCGGCCACGAGCGGGAGGCCCGGGTGGCGCGGGCCCTGGCCGGGCACCTGCGGGCCAACAACTTCGAGCGGTGGCTGCTGGCCGAGGCGCTGGACCTGCTGGTCGACGGCGCGTCGCGGATCCTGCGGGAACTCTCCAACGGCCAGTACGACCTGGTGCACGACAAGGGCGAGTTCTTCGTGGTCGACCACCACGACGCCGGGCTGCGCCGGGGGGTGCGGACCCTCTCCGGCGGGGAGACCTTCCAGGCCTCGCTGGCGCTGGCCCTGGCGCTGTCAGAGCAGCTCGCGGGAATGTCCACCAGCGCGGCGAGCCTGGAGTCGATCGTCCTGGACGAGGGCTTCGGCACGCTGGACGCGGCCACCCTGGACACCGTCGCCGCCACCCTGGAAAACCTGGCCGCCCGGGGTGACCGGATGGTCGGCGTGGTCACCCACGTGCCGGCCCTCGCCGAGCGGATCCCGGTCCGCTTCGAGGTCCGCAAGGACGCCCGCACGGCCCGCGTCGAACGGACCGGCCTGTGACCGCGGGGAGCGAGCGCTCCTGGGCGGCTCGCGTGGGAGTGCGAGGCGCAGCGCAGCGGAGCCCCGCACCCGCGAACGACGGGTCGGGGCCGGCGCGCGGGGCGGGGGCGGCGTGACGCGGTTCTACGTCGACGCCTGGGATCCGGCGTACGGGGCGTCGTTCGAGGCTGCTGGCGGGGGCGGGCCGGCGGCGCCAAGCAGCGCCCAGGTCGACCCGGGCGTCGAGCTGCCGGCGACGGACTGGCGGGCGATCGACGTCCGCCGGGACGTGCTCGCCCCGGGCGTGGTGCTGCTGGTCGACGGGGTACGCCGGATCGACGCGAGCGTGTGGACGGCCGAGGACGACGGCGGCTCGTTTCCGGGCATCGCCGCCTCGTACGCCGCCGGGGTGGTCCGCTGCGACCTGGAACGCGGCGCGGCGGAGCTGGCCGGGGCCCAGGTCGGCCGGGGGCTGTTCACCGCCAGTCCCTCCGCACAGGACGTGGTGGCCGGGCAGATCCGCTACCCCGTGCACCGGGTCGGCGGCACCGGTGAGCTGAGCAAGCTGCCGGCCGCGGTGCAGGCCCCGCTGACCGCGCTGGAGGTGGCCGTCTCCGACGCCGCGCGTACCGAGGGTGACCTGCTGGTGGTGGACGGGCCGTTGCGCAGCCGCCGGCACCTGCCGCGCACCCTGGGCTACATCAAGACGCAGCACAGCCAGTATCTGGACGCGCGGCTGACCGCGGTGGTCACGGGGCTGGCGCCGGGCCAGCGCTGCCCGGTGTTCCGGCTGGACACCGCGTGGGGCGGCTACTCCTGGTATCTGCGGCTGCCGGTGGCCGGGGGCGCGCCGTGGGCGGGCATCGTGCGGATGGAGTGCTCCGCCGAGCTGACCGCGGCCGAGGCGATCGAGCTGGCCGACCTCTCCCTGGTCACCCTGCCCCGGTTCGCCTCCACCCCGTACAAGGATCCGCGGGCCCCGCAGAACCTGATCCCGATCGCCGGCCTGGAGCGCCGGCTGCGCGGGCTGCTCGGCGACGCCCGCCTGCTGCACCGGGTGCTGACCGCGGCCGCCCGGGGGATCCGGCGCTGATGGGTCGCCGACGCGGCACGGACCGGGTCGTCGAGCAGGTCGACACCGGGCAGGCCGAGCTGGTGCCCGACCCGGATCGGCCGGGTTCCTGGACGCTGCTGCTCGACGGCGCCCCGCAGTCCCATGTGGATCTGGCGGATCCGACCCATCTGGAGTTCGAGTACGTCCGGCGGCTGGCCGCCGCGATCGACCTGGTCGCCCCGGCCGGTGCGCCGCTGCGGGTGCTGCACCTGGGCGGGGGCGCGCTGACCCTGCCCCGGTACGTCTCCGCCACCCGTCCCGGGTCGACGCAGCGGGTGTCCGAGGTGGACGGCGCTCTGGTGGAGCTGGTCCGCCGGGCGCTGCCGTGGCCCGCCGACGCCCGGCTGCGGGTGCGGGTGGCGGACGCCCGGGCCACCCTCACCGCCAGCCGGGAGGCCAGCTACGACCTGGTGGTTGCCGATGTCTTCGCCGGCGCCCGCACCCCGGCCCACCTGACCTCGGTGGAGTACGCCGCCGAGGTGGCCCGGGTGCTCCGCCCGGCCGGGTTCTACCTGGCGAACATCGCCGACGGCCCGCCGCTGCGGCACGCCCGCGCCCAGGTCGCCACGGTCCGCACGGTGCTGCCCCGGGCCTGCCTGGTCAGCGACGCGGCGGTGCTGCGCGGGCGCCGCTACGGCAACCTGGTGCTGGTCGCGTCCCGGGTCGATCCGCCGGTGGCGGAGCTGTCCCGGCGGGCCGCCGGGGACTGGTTCCCGGGCCGGGTGCTGGCCGGCGAGGAGTTGGACCGGTTCGCCGGAGGCGCCCCGGTGGTGCGGGACGCCGAGGCCCGGGATTCCACTCCGCCCCCGCCCGGGATTTTTTCCGTGCGCCGTTGATCCGTCCGGCGGACCGCTCCGTATCACCCGGCCATGCCCGTGGGGGCCGGACGCCGGCGCCCGGCGCGGCGACGGTGTCGCCCGTCACGGCCGGCCCGCGTGGCAGAGTGACCGGGTGACCTCCCCCGCCGCCCGCCGGACGCTGCGCCCCCCGGCCGGCTACCGACTGGCCAGGTCGGTCCGGGCGCTCACCTTCAGCGCGTACGACCCGTGCGCGCGAATCGCCGGCGGCACGTTCTGGTGGGCCACCCGCACCCCGGCCGGGCCGGCCACCCTCGCGTTGCGCCCCGCCGGGGACGAACTGGTCGCCGAGGGGTACGGGCCGGGAGCGGACTGGGTGGCCGAGCGGGCCGAGGCGATCGCCGGCCTCGGCGACGACCTGGCCGGCTTCGCCGACCTCGCCGCCGCGCACCCGCTGGTGGCCCGGCTGGCCCGCGAGCACCACGGGCTGCGGATGCCGGCCACCGGCCAGGTCTTCCCCCGGCTGCTGCGGGCCGTGCTGGAGCAGAAGGTCACCGGCAAGGAGGCGTACCGGGCGTACGCGGCGACGGTCCGGCACTTCCGGGAGGCGGCGCCGGGGCCCGTGCCGCTGCTGCTGCCGCCGGAGGCCGCGGCCGTGGCGGCCACCCCGTACTGGGTCTTCCACCCGTTCGGCGTGGAGCAGCGGCGCGCGGACACGCTGCGCCGCGCGGCCGCCGCCGCCGAGCGGCTGGAGCAGTGCGCCGACACCGTCGAGGCCACCCGCCGGCTCACCGCGATCCCCGGGATCGGCCCGTGGACCGCCGCCGAGGTGGTCCGGATCGCGTACGGCGACCCGGACGCGGTCAGCGTCGGCGACTACCACATCCCGAACACCGTGGCCTGGGCCCTGGCCGGGGAGCCGCGCGGGGACGACGCCCGGATGCTGGCGCTGCTGGAGCCGTTCCGCGGCCATCGCGGCCGGGTCTGCCTGCTGCTGGAGGCGGCCGGCATCCAGGCGCCGAGGTACGGTCCGCGCGCCACCATCCGCTCCTTCGCCCGCTACTGACCGCTCCGCGGGGCCGGACGGGGTCAGCCGCGGGCGCAGAGCCGGCGCAGCGTCCGGCCGAGCCACCAGGCGTACACGTGCTGGACGGCGCCGGCGAGCGGCCCGGCCGCGCGGGTGTACCAGCGGGCCGGGCGGCTGAACGCGGTCACCTCGAACCAGACGGCCGGGCCGTCGCGGACGACCAGGAACGCCTCCTCGCCGGTCTCCGGATGCCCGGGCAGCGTGCCGTAGCCGAAACCGACCTGGTCCGGCTCGTCCACCGCCCAGACCACCTCGGTCGGGCCCCAGATCCGCAGCGGGCCGACGCCCAGGCCCGGCGTCACCCGCACGCCCGCGGCGGCCCGGGGCGCGTCGGTGCGCATCACCACCCCGGCGGCCCGGTGCAGCCGCCACCCGAGCACCGCCTCGCCGGCGGTCGGGAAGCAGCCGTCCGGCAGCCGGACCCGGCGCCGCAGGTGGTGGTAGCCGGCCGGCAGTCGCCCGTTGCGGGTCGCCCCCACCTCGGGGTACGTCAGATCCGGCACGGCGGCCACCTCCTCGCGCGGGGACAGCGCCAGCCTACGGCCGGGGTGGCCACCCCACCCGGCGGGCGGCCGGGGCTACGCGGCCTCGCGGAGGTCGGCCAGGCCGACTGGGGCGTACCGGCGGAGCAGCTCCTCCAGCTCGGCCACCGAGGCGACCTCGCCGATGACATTGGCCCCGCCGCCCTGCTCCGGGCGGTAGCGGTGCACGAGCCGGTAGCGGTACCGCCCCCGGATCAGCTGCACGCTGACCCGCCAGCGTCCGCAACATCCGCAGATCCACTCCGACACGCGGCGAACGCTAGCCCTGACCTGCGGTTTCACCATCCGGGCGAGGGTGACGAACCAGCCGGTCCGGGGACACGCCGCCCGCCGCCACCGGTGATCTGCCTCACCACTGTCAGTGGCGTCTGATTGACTGGTCGCCGTGGACCTGCCGATCAATCCCCCGGTCGAGCCGATGCTGGCCAAGAGCGTGCCCCAGCTCCCCACCGCTCCCGGTATGACGTACGAGCCGAAATGGGACGGCTTCCGCTGCATCATCTTCCGCGACGGCGACGAGGTCGAGCTGGCCAGCCGCGGCGGCAAGACGATGACCCGCTACTTCCCGGAGGTGGTCGAGCAGGCGCGGCGCCAGCTTCCGCCCCGGTGCGCGGTCGACGGCGAGCTCATCGTGATCCGCCGCGACGGCCCCGGCGGCCAGCCCCGGCTCGACTTCGAGCTGCTCGCCCAGCGGATCCACCCGGCCGCCTCCCGGGTGAAGCTGCTCGCCGAGACCACCCCGGCCGACTTCGTCGCGTTCGACCTGCTCGCCCTCGACGACGAGCTGTTCACCGACCGGCCCTACCCGCAGCGGCGGGCCCGACTGGAGCAGGCTCTCGCCAAGGTCCGGCCGCCGGTGCACGTCACCCAGATCACCACCGACGCCGAGACGGCCCGGCGCTGGTTCGACGTGTTCGAGGGGGCCGGGCTGGACGGGCTCATCGTCAAGCCGGCCGACCTGCCGTACGAGCCGGGCAAGCGGCTGATGTTCAAGGTCAAGCACGCCCGCACCGCCGACGTGGTGGTGGCCGGCTTCCGCTGGCACAAGTCCGGCCCGGTGGTCGGCTCGCTGCTGCTCGGCCTCTACGACGACGCCGGCGTGCTGCACCACATCGGGGTCAGCTCGTCGTTCACCGCGGCGCGACGCAAGGAGCTGCTGGACGAGCTGGCGCCCTACCGCGACGTCGGCGGCGACCACCCGTGGGTGCACGGCGACCACGAGCGGGGCCAGCGCATCCCCGGCGGGGTGAGCCGGTGGACCGGCAACAAGAACCTGGAGTGGGAGCCGCTGCGCCCGGAGCTGGTGGCCGAGGTCGGCTACGACGCCATGGAGGGCGACCGGCTGCGGCACACCGCCCAGTTCGTCCGCTGGCGCCCCGACCGTGATCCCCGCTCCTGCACCTACGATCAGTTGGAGCGCCCCATCCGCTACGACGTCGACCAGGTGCTGCGCGGCGATCCGGCGGCGACCGCCGGCAGCGTGTCCGGTCGGGCGTAGCCTGGCCGTCGACACGATCACGGAAGGCTGCCACGTGACCCGCTTCTCCGACCGGATCCGCCGGGTCCGGCCCGCCCGAGGGCGTATCCTCACCGGGTTCGTCGCCGCGGTGGTGCTCACCGCCGGCTGCACGCTGCCGGCCCTCGCCCCGCGGACCGAGAGCCAGGGCCCGGTGGCGGCCCCGGGCACCGCCCCGACCTGGCGCGCCTGCCCAGAGGTCCCGGACGAGCTGGTCGGCCGAGGCGCGTCCGGCATGCGCTACGAGTGCGCCCGGATCGCCGTGCCTCGCAACTGGGGCAACGGGGCCGCCAGCGGCGCGACGGCCGGGCCCGGCACCGGGGAGACCTTCGAGATCGCGCTCATCCGGATCCGGTCGAGCAAGCAGCACGACCGGATCGGCTCGCTGGTGGTCAACCCCGGCGGCCCGGGCGCCTCCGGCGTGGACACCGCCGTCTACCTCTCCTTCGGCCCCGCGTTCGGCGGGCTGCCGGCCGCCGTGACCGACCGCTTCGACATCGTCGGGTTCGACCCGCGCGGGGTGTCCCGGTCCAGCCCGGTCAAGTGCATCTCCGACGCCGACCTGGACGCCAGCTTCGGCTACGACCCCGACCCGCAGAGCCAGGCGTCGTTCGACGCGTGGACCGCGCTCAACCGGCGGATCGGCACCGGCTGCGGCACCAAGTACGGCGACCAGCTTGCGCTCTACGGCACCGAGCAGGCCGCCCGGGACATGGACGCGGTGCGCGCGGCGGTCGGCGACGACAAGCTGACCTACCTCGGCTACTCGTACGGCACCCTGCTCGGCGCGGTGTACGCCCAGCTCTACCCGCAGCGGGTGCGGGCGCTGGTCCTCGACGGCGCGGTCGACCCGCAGCAGAAGCTCATCGCCGGGTCGGAGAGCCAGACGAAGGGCTTCGAGCGGGCCTTCGACAACTTCGCCCGCTGGTGCGCGGACAACGCCGGCCGCTGCCCGATCGCGCCGGACGCCCGGGGCGCCGTCACCAGCGCCATCGACAAGGCCAAGGTCTCCCCCGTGCACAGCCGGGACGGCCGGCAGGCCACCGCGGGCTGGGTGTTCTACGCGGTCATCTCCTCCCTCTACACCGAGGCCGGCTGGCAGGAGCTGGCCCGGGCGATCGACGCGTTGCAGGGCGGCGACCCGACCGGGGTGTTTAAGCTCGCCGACGCGTACGCCGGCCGCGGCGACGACGGGCACTACTCGAACCTGTTCGACGCCAACATGGCGGTGAACTGCGCGGACGAGGCCGAGAAGCCGAGCCCTCAGCAGATCCGCCAGCTCCAGTCGCAGTGGCGCGCGAAGTACCCGCTGTTCGGTCCGGCCCTCGCGGTGAGCATGTTCGGCTGCGTGGAGTGGCCCGGCGGGCGGGACCCGTACCCGACCGGCAAGGCGGTCGGCGCCCCGCCGATCGTGGTGGTCGGCACCACCGGCGACCCGGCCACGCCCTACGAGCAGACCGCCGCACTGGCCTCCATGCTCGGCGTCGGGCGGGTGCTCACCTGGGAGGGCGAGGGGCACACGGCGTATCCGCAGACCGCCTGCATCACCGACGCCGTCGACGCGTACCTGGTCTCGCTGACCGTGCCCCGGGCCGGGCTGCGCTGCCCGGCCCGCTGACCACCGCAGATCGCCGGCTGTCGCTGTGCGAGGCTGCCGGCATGACCGGCGTGATCTTCCGGGAGGCGGTCCGCGCGGACCTGCCCGCCATCATCGCCCTGCTCGCCGACGACGTGCTGGGCAAGGCCCGTGACTTCACCGAGGTGGACGACGCGTACGAGAAGGCGTTCGCCGACGTCGACGCCGACCCGCGCAACCACCTGGTGGTCGCGGACGCCGGCGGTGAACTGGTCGGCTGCATGCAGATCACGTACATCCCGGGGCTGGGCCGGCACGGCGCCGAGCGGTCGCTGATCGAGGCGGTTCGGGTCCGCTCCGACCAGCGCGGCCGGGGGCTGGGCCGGCAGATGATGACCTGGGCCATCGACCAGGCCCGAGCGCGAGGCTGCGCGCTGGTGCAGCTCACCACCGACAAGACCCGCGCCGACGCGCACCGCTTCTATCGCAACCTCGGCTTCGTGGCCAGCCACGAGGGGATGAAGCTGGCGCTCTGACCCCGGCTCGCGGGCTGCGGCCCGGGCGACCGCTCCCCCAACCGAGGGAGCTGACTCCCCACCCTGCGGGATGATCGCCGGCGACCGGCACGGGCAGGGTGGACGGGCAGCCGACGAACGGGGAGTCAGATGTCCCCTGCCGTCGCACCGGCCACCGCCCACCCGCGGGACGGCCGGCCCGCGCCCACCTGGGCGGTCCGCGCCGCCCACCTGATCCCGCTCGCCGTCCTGCCGTCTGGGCTGTGGCGGCTCGCCCTGGTCGCCGGGGTGCCGCTCGGTGCGTACGAGCACGGCGCGCCGGCCCGCACGCACGGCTGGGAGAGCGTGTACGTCGTCTCGCTGACCGTGGTCTCCGAGGCGCTGGCGCTGCTCAGTCTCGGCCTGGTCCGCCGGTGGGGCGAGGTGTTCCCCCGCTGGCTGCCGCTGGTGAGCGGGCGCCGGGTGCCGCCGCCGTTCGCGGTCACCGTCGCCACCGCCGGCGCCGTCGGGGTCACCCTCGTCTGGGCGTACGCGGCCTGGGGCATCATCGTGCGGGGCGGCATCCTGGGCTTCTCGCCGACCGGCTTCGCCCTGCTGCTGACCTGCTACGTCCCGCTGCTCCTCTGGGGACCGCTGCTGCTGGCCGTCACCCTCGCCTACCACCGCCGCCGCTGCCGGGACTGACCGGTTGCCCGACGGGCAGGCCGAACTGCCCTGCTCGTGCCGGCGGCGCTGCCCGGTCCGCTGATGCACCGCGGTCCGCGCCGGACCGGCAGGCGCTCACTGGGTGCGGCTGGCCCGCTACGAACTTGATGACGTGGAGAAATCGGGCGAGCACCGCTCAAGGGCGAATGGCGGGCTGATCCGTTCACGTCATCAAGTTCGTAGTGGGTGACAGCCGGCGTTTCTCGCGGTCGGCCGTCGTGCCCGGCGCCGACCCGCCGGCACGCCGGCCGTGCCTGCGGGCTTCCGCTGCGCGACGCCGGTGATGAGTCAGTCGGTGGCCAGGCGGCCGTCGCGGAGGGTGAGGACGCGGTCGGCCATCTCGATCAGGGCCGGGTCGTGTGTGGCGACCAGGGCGGTCATGCCCCGGGCGTGCACCACAGCCCGGAGCAGGTCCATGATCGACCGCCCGGTCTCCGAGTCCAGTTGGCCGGTCGGCTCGTCGGCGACCAGCAGGTCCGGCTCGTTCGCCAGGGCACGGGCCACCGCCACCCGCTGCTGCTGCCCGCCGGACAGCTCATACGGGCGCTGCGCGGCGTGCCCGCCCAGCCCGACCAGCTCCAGCAGCACGGCCACCCGCTGCTCCCGCTCCGCGGCCGGCACCCTGGCCAGCCGCAGCGGCACCCCCACGTTCTCGGCCGCCGACAGGATCGGCACCAGGCCGAAGGTCTGGAAGACGAAGCCGACGGTGCCCCGGCGCAGCGCGAGCAGCTCCCGCTCGCTCGCGGCGGTCACGTCGTGCCCGGCCACCTGGACCCGCCCGCGGTCCGGCCGGTCCAGGCCGCCGACCAGGTTGAGCAGCGTGGTCTTGCCAGCGCCGGAGCGACCCCGGACCGCGACCAGCTCACCCCGCCCGGCGGAGAAGGAGACGTCCCGCACGGCGTGCACCGCGTGCTCGCCCCGCCCGAAGGTGCGGCTTACCGCCTCGACGCGGACCACGTCGTCGGTGGTGGCGACGCGCGCCGGCGCCGCGAACAGCTGCTCGCTCATGCCGCCACCTCGCTCCGCTCAGCGCCGGCACGAGGCACCACGACGCTGCACTGATGATTCGCTCGCTGACGCTCGCTCATGCCTGCTCCTTCTCGGTGTGCGCCCGGTCTCCGGGCCGCACCTCGACGTGGTCGGGTTCCAGGTTCAGCCGGACCCGGTCGCGCAGCGACAACGCGTCCACGAAGGACGCCGGGAGCTGCATCCGGCCGGTCCGGTCGAGCACCGCGTACTCCTCGCTGACCAGCTCGGTGCTGCCGTCGGCGGCGACGCGGGCGGTGCGGCGTACCTCGGAGGAGGTGCGGCCGTCGCGGATCGCGACGGTCCGGCGGACCTGGCTGGCCACGGCGTGGTCGTGGGTGACCACCACGATGGTGACGCCCAGCTCGGCGTTGATGGTCCGCAGCGCGGCGAAGACCTCGGCACCGGTCGCCTCGTCCAGCTCACCGGTCGGCTCGTCGGCGAAGAGCACCTCCGGGTCGTTGGCCACCGCCACGGCGACGGCGCAGCGCTGCTGCTCGCCGCCGCTCATCTGGCTGGGCTTCCGGTCCGCGCAGTAGCCGACGCCGACCAGGTCCAGCAGCTCGCGGGCCCGTTCGCGCCGGGCCCGGCGGCCGCCGCCACGGCGCGCCAGGTGCATCGGCAGCTCGACGTTCTCCAGCGCGGTCAGGTACGGCAGCAGGTTCCGCCCGGTCTGCTGCCAGATGAAGCCGACCATCTGACGGCGGTAGGCGAGCCGGCGCCGGTTCGACAGGGAGAGCAGGTCATACTCCGCGACCCGGGCGATGCCGGCGGTGGGGGTGTCCAGCCCGGAGAGGATGTTCAGCAGAGTCGACTTGCCGGAGCCGGAGGCGCCCACGATCGCCACCAGCTCGCCCCGATCGATGACCAGGTCGAGGCCCTGGAGGGCGACCACCTCCACGCCCTCGGTCTTGAAGATGCGCACCAGGCCGTCGCAGACGATGTGCCCGCGCAGCCGGTCCCGGCCGCCGGCCCGTTCGGCGGCGCGCTGCGCGGCGCGCTGCTGCAGGGCGGCCAGGTCCGGCACGGCGGACGCCTCGGCGATCGCTGTCATCTCAGCTCTCCTCTCCGAGCCGGAGCACCTCGCCGAGGCGCATCCGGCGGTTGTTCAGGGCCTCCACGGCGATCGCGAAGCCGAGGGCCAGCACGGCGAGGCCCAGCACGCCGGCCACCAGGCCGGGTTCGAAACGCGCCCGCACGGCGACGCCGCCGGTGAACGCGGGCAGGCCGAGCACCGGGGTGAGCAGCACCGGCAGCAACGCCCCGACCACCGCGCCGGTGAGCACCGACACCAGCACCAGCGGGGTCAGCTCGACCAGCAGCAACCCGCGCCACTGCCGGCGGGACAGTCCCATGGTGCGCAGCCGGGACAGCACCTGCCCCCGGCCCCGCGCCCCGGCCAGCACCGCGAACGCGAGCGCGAGCAGGCCCAGCGCGCCGCCGCCGGCCGCACCCATGGTGAAGCCGAATACCAGCAGCCCGTTCACCCCGCTGCCGCCCAGTTCGGCTCGGACGGCGGAGCGGGTACGCACCTCCGGCTGGCGGGGCCGCTCCCCGGCGGTGACCGCCCCGGTGCGCTGGTAGCGCTGCTGCCCCTCGCTGACCACCCGGGCCACCGCGGCCGGGTCCACCCGCTCCCCGGCCAGCACGAAACCGGTGGGGACCAGCGGATGCGGACCGTCGGCGGGCAGCGCCGGCCAGGGCAGCACCACGAACCGCTGCATGCTCCGGTCGATCAGCGGGAACTCGGTGACTGTGGCAGCGGTGCGCACCGGCAGCCGGTTGCCCTGCACGTCCAGCCAG
Organism: Micromonospora sp. MP36; assembly: GCF_008119785.1. Taxonomy (GTDB): domain Bacteria; phylum Actinomycetota; class Actinomycetes; order Mycobacteriales; family Micromonosporaceae; genus Micromonospora. The sequence continues at coordinate 64,109 of NZ_VSFA01000006.1, forward strand.
GCGGGCCGGCGACCCTGCGGGTCGGCGAGCCCGGCGTCGGTGAACTCGTCGGCGAGCGCCGGGGAGACCAGCGCCGGCAGTGGCGTGGTGCCGTCGCCGGTGGCGCGCAGCGCGTCGGGGACGGTCACCGGTACGCCCGCGCGGCGGGCCACCTCGGCGAAGCGGGCGCCATCGACCAGCAGCACCCGGGTGTCGCCGACGCCGCCGAACCGGCCGGCCTGGTCGGCGTACGGGCGCACGTTGGGCTCGACCAGCAGCGGGGCGACCGCCCGTGCGCCGGGCAGCGCGGCCAGCGCCTCGGTGGTGTCCGGGGCGAACCGCTCCCCGTTGACCAGGATGTCCCCGGGGACGGCCCGGACTGCGGCCCGGTCCCGGCCGTTCTCGATGCCGGCCGCCACCACCCCGCAGAACGCGGCGGTGGCGACGGCGAGGACGACCACGACGAGCGGGCCGGTGGTGGCGGCCCGCCCGGCGCGGGCGGTACCGAGGAACGCGACGCTGCCCCGAGCCCGGGCGGTGAGCCGGCTGAGCAGCCGCAGCGGCCACGGATACGCGCGGAGCGCGACGAGCGCCGCGGCCACCGCCAGCAGCACCGGCACGGAGACCAGCAGCGGGTCCACCGACCCGTCGAGGGTAAGACCCCGGCGGCGCAGCAGGAACGCGCCGAGCACGGCGACGCCGAGCACGGTCACCTCGACGGTGAGCCGAACGGTGGTGGACCGCGTGCTGATCAGGTCGGCGCGGCCGGCGCCGCCCCGTGCGGCGGTCAGCGCGACGAGCGGCGGGAGCAGGGTGACCAGCAGCGCGACGAGCAGCACCCAGCGCAGCTCCGCGCCCTGCCCGGGAAGCAGGCCGGCCAGCAGCCAGCCGCCGCCCGCCGCGGCCGGCAGCACCAGCACCGACTCGGCGAGCCCGCGGCGCAGCACGGCGCCGGTCGAACCGCCCCGGGCACGCAGCAGCACGTACTCGGCGCGGCGTCGGCGCGCCGCCAGGCGGGCAGCGAGCAGCGTCAGCCCGGCCAGCGTGGCGAGCAGCCCGGCCGCGATGATCGCGAGCAGCGTACGGGCGGCGGCGAGCGATTCGGCGAACCGCCGCAGCGGGATGTCGACGCCCTGGGTGAAGCTGAGCCCGGACGGCTTGGGGGTCCGGTCGAGGCTGCTCAACCCGTCGATCAGCGCGTTGAGCTGGGCCGGGGTGAGGCGGTCCGGTGCGATCCGGTAGCGCCAGCCGAAGCTGACCGGCCAGCCGGCCTCGGCCAACGCAGCCACGCCCTCGTCAGAGGTCACCCCGGCCAGCAGGAACGGTTGTCCGTCCCCCTCGGGCTCGCCGAGCCGCAGCAACGAGGGAAGCGCGTCCCAGATCCCGCCCTGCGTGTCGACCGGTCGGAACACCCCGACCAGGGTGATGTTCTGGCGCCTGATCGGCGCACCGTTGCTGTCCAGGATGGCGAGCGTGAACCGGTTGCCGACGCGCAGTCCGAGCCGGCCGGCGACCGGGTCGGCGAGGGCCACCTCGACCGAGCGGTCGGCGGGCTTGCCCGTGGCGGGCCACCGGCCCTCGACCAGGGCCGCCGCGTCCTCGATTCCGCTCACCGTCCGCACGCTGAGATCGATCAGCCCCTTGTCGGCGGTCAACGCCGGTCCCCTCAGCCGGGCGAACGAGGTCTGCGCGGTGAACCACCGCTGGCCGATCACCCGCTGCACGACGGGCGGCATCCGCTCCTGGTAGGTGTCCAGGTCGGCCGCCCGGCCGGCGAGTACCTCCCGGCTTCCGGACCGGATCTGCACCTCCACCGTCTGGTAGGTCAGGTCGCGGCGAGCCACCGGCTGCGCCGCCACGTACTCCCGCAGCCCCTGTCCGGTGAGCCGGTCGGCCAGGCGCGGCACCGCTGTGATCAACAGGGCGGTGACCAGGGTCAGCACCGCGAGGAGGAGGAAATGGCCTCCGTACGCCCGGACCCGCCGGGCCACCCTGAACAGACTCATCGCTCTCCCCCGATCCGCAGCTGCACGGCGGCCACCCGCTGGCGGATGCCGGTGGTGATGAAGGCGGCGAAGGCCAGCGCGGCGAGCAGCAGCCCGGCCGCGGTCAGGCCGATCGGCGTCCACGGCACCGTGAAGACCGCCTCCGGCACCGGCCGGCCGGCGGCCGGGGTGAGGATCACCAGCGGCACCATGGTGGCCGCGACCCCGGCCCCCACCAGCAGCCCGACGCCGACCCCGATGCCGGCCAGGAAGGCCTGCTCGGCGAGGAGGGCCCGGGCCAGCAGCCGGGCGTTCGCGCCCAGCGTGTTCAGCACGGCGAACTCGGTCAGCCGGTGCCGGGTGGTGGCCCAGACATCCACGGCGAGACCGACCAGGGCGAGCAGCACCGACCCCAGCGCGGCGGCCAGCAGCCCGACGCGGGCCCCCCGCCAGTACGGGTCGTGGGCGGCGTCCGCCGCCACCTGCCGCCGGTCGATCAGGGTGGTCCCGGAGAACTCGGCGAGGGCCGTGGCCGCGGCGCCGTGGCCGCTGTCGTCGGTGCCCAGCCACCACTCGGCCGTCGACCGGACCGTGCCCTGCTGGCGTATCAGCAGGTTGTTGGCGGCCGGTAGGTCCAGCAGCACCCCGTCGCCGGCGGTGCCGGGGACGGCCTTGACCTGCCCGAGCACCGTCACCGGCAGGGAGACCCCGGACAGCGACAGGGTGACCGTGTCGCCGGTCCGGACGTCCAGCGCCGCGGCGGCACCGGGCGTGACCAGCGCCGGCACGGGCGGGTCGTCCCCGACGGGCACCACGGTGATCCGGGCCGGGGGCGCGCTGATGTACTCCCGGAGGCCCTCGGGCACCAGGAACCGCCGGGTGGCGTCCACGGAGCCCCCGTCGACCCGGGCCACCGCCCGGTCCCCCTCCTCGCCGCTGATCCGCCACCCGCCGTCGAGGGCCAGTGGCCGAGTGCCGCCGGCCGCGTCGGTGAGCCGGAGGCCGTCGATCCGCAGCCGGTAGGTGACGCCGACCGCCTCGCCGCCATCGGCCTCGAACCCGGCCAGCCGCAACGGGACGCCGCCGGTGTCGGGCAGCGGCACGGAGAAGGGCACCGGCCGCCCGTCGCCCTCGGCGACCGCCAGCGGCAGCCGCCAGGCCGTGCCGGAGTCCGTGGTGAGCAGCGCGGCCACGGACACCTTCGGCACCTCGAACCGTGTCTCGACGGGGGTGCGGACAGTGCCGGCGAGCGCCCGCGCGCCGGCCGGAAGGGCGGTCCCCGCGGGCGCGACCCGCTTGCGGGCCAGCCGGTCGAGCAACGCGTCACCGGACGCGTTACCGGCGGCGTCGTCGAGCCGGAGCAGGCCGGCAGCGCCGACGGCGTCCAGGCTCACCACGGTCGCCTCCCGGGTGTCGCGGCCGAGTCGCACGTCGTCGCGCCAGGCCGGCAGCACCCGGTCCAGCCCGGGCGCCGCGGCGAGTTGGCCCGCCCGGCCGGCTGGCGCGCTCCCGTTCCGCTCGACCAGCCGCAGGTCGGCGCCCACGCTGTGCCGGGCCTGGTCCCGGTGCGACCGCTCCCAGGAAGCGACCAACGACCAGGCGAGCGTGCTGCTGCCGACGGCCAGGGCGAGCAGCAGCACCGGCCCGGCGTGCGGCCGGCGGCCGGCCTGCCACATGCCGAACATGGTGGCCGTCCACGGCCGCCGGTCGACGAACCGCTCGGCGACCCGGGTAGTCGGGGGAAGCAGCCGCAGCGCTACCACCGCGCCGGCCAGCACCCCGATGGTGGGCGCGGCGGCGAGCAGCGGGTCGATGCCGAGCTGTCCGCCGGCCCCGGCCAGCGGCGACGAGTACTGCCGGAGCTGGGTCCAGGCGAGCACGGCGAGCGCGACGAGGGCCAGGTCGACGCTGGCCCGCTGCACCGCCGCGCCCCGGGTCGGGCGCGACCGGGCCGCCATGTCGGCGACGTAGGTGCCGGCCCGGCGCAGCGCGGGCACCACCATGGCGAGCAGGCAGCCGACCGCGGCGGCGACCGCGACCACCCAGACCTGGGCGAGGCCGCTGTCGGCCAGCCGCAGGTCGGCGCCGAGCCGGTGTACGGCCTGCCCGGTCAGCGGCGGGGCGAGCAGCAGGGCCGGCGCCACCACCAGAGTCGCCTCCCGGACGGCGAGACCGGCGAGCTGGCCGCGGGCGGCGCCCCGGGCGCGCAGCAGCGCGGTCTGCGCCCGGCGGTCCTCGTTGAGCAGCGCGGCGACCAGCACCAGCGCGTACCCGCCGAGCACCACGATCAGCAGCAGCGGGGTGAGCAGGGCGGACCGGCCCACCAGGTCGGCCCGGCCGAGCCGGTCGATCAGCTGGTCCAGCTTGGTGACGGCCTGCGCGGAGGAACCGAGGCCGGTGCTCTCGGGGATCTTCGCCGAGATGGTGGCGACGGCGGTCTTGACCGACGCCAGCCGGCTCGGCTCGACCACCGCGAGGTCGGGCTGCACCAGCCAGGACGCCGAGACCGAGCCGGGGAAGGTACGGGCGAAGTCCGCCGGGTCCAGCGCGAACGGCCCGTACGAGGTGACCGTGCCCGGGTCGCCCTCGCCCACCCCGGGAGCCAGCCGCCAGTACGCCTCGGCCGGGTCACGCGGTCGCCAGATGCCAGCGACCACCACGGCGCCGGCCCGCTCGGCGCTACGGTCGTAGAGCGGCACCCGGTCGCCGGCGCTCAGTCCGAGCTGGCCGGCGACCTTCTCCGGCAGCGTCACCTGCAGCGGCGTCGCCCCCGGCGTCGGCCACGACCCGGCGGTGAGCTGGGCGTGCGCGGCCAGGTCGTCGAGGGTGCCGAGGTTGGCGAAGACCGGGTCGTCGCCGACCCGGACGGCGCCGAGATCCCCGGTCAGCTCCCGCCCGGTGCCGTAGCGGGCCGCGGCGACGGTGACCGGCACCTCGCCCAGGCCAACGGCGAACTGGCCCCGGACCGCCCGGTCCCGCTCGGCGTACGCGGCCGCGTCCGGGCCACCGGAACCGCTGATCAGCAGGCTGCGTTCCTCGGCCGGGGCGGCGTCGAGCACCGCCCGCGCCCCGGCGTCGACGGCCCGCCGGTTGTAGTCGGAGAGCCCGGTGACCAGCGCCACCGCGACCAGGGCCGCAACGGCGGCGGCGAGCAGCAGCCCGCGCGCCTCGACGGCCCGCCTCCACACCAACTTCATCCGACGCCCTCCCCTGGCCCCCGTCGGGCCGATGAAAAGGAAGAGCGGTCGGGGGGCGGGAAAGGTTCGCGCCCGTTACATGATCGTTATCTGGCGCGGAAGCGCCGACCTGACAGCGGCCTGCTTCGATGGCGCCATGGTTACCGAGATCCTGCTTGCCATAATCCTGCTGCTGCTCGTGGCGCAGTTCGCCGGGAGCCGGCAGCGCACCCCCACGGACTATCGGCTGGCGGAGATCGAGCGCCGGCTCGACCTGGTCATGGCGCACCTGGGCGTGACCGACCCCGGATCCGAGCTGCCCGAGGTGCGGGCGCACCTGGCCCGGGGCGAAACGATCAAAGCGATCGCGGCGTACCGCCGGGCGACGGGCGCGGACCTACGCACCGCCAAGGCCGCGGTGGAGGCGCTCGCAGGCCAGCACTGAGTGGTCAGCTCCGCGGCCGGTCGCGGTCCTTGGAGGGCTGCACCCGCTTCGGCTCGCCCGGCATCTTCGGGTATTCCGGCGGGTACGGCAGGTCGCCCTGCCCGGCCGCGGCGTCCCGCTCGGCCCACTCCAGCAACGGGCTGATGTCCCACGGGGCATCGTCGATGCCGGCGTGCGGGTCACCCCGCTCGGCCAGCCGGGCCGGCACGCTGCGCAGGTCGAAGTCGTCCGGGTCCACCTGGGTCAGCTCGTCCCAGTCGACCGGGGTGGAGACGGTGGCCCGCCCGTTGGCGCGCAGCGAGTACGCGCAGGCGATGGTCCGGTCCCGGGCCATCTGGTTGAAGTCCACGAACACCCGGCTGCCGCGCTGCTCCTTCCACCAGGCGGTGGTGACCAGCTCGGGGCGGCGGCGTTCCAGCTCCCGGGCCAGCGCGATGGTGGCCCGGCGCACCTCGACGAACGTCCAGCGCGGCTGGATGCGCAGGTAGACGTGCACGCCCCGGCCGCCGGAGGTCTTCGGCCAGCCGGGCACCCCCAGCTCGTCCAGCAGCGCCCGCAGCTCACCGGCGGCGGTGACCGCGTCGGCGAAGTCGGTGCCGGGCTGCGGGTCCAGGTCGATCCGCAGCTCGTCGGGGCGGTCGACGTCGGCGGCGCGGACCGGCCACGCGTGGAAGACCACGGTGCCCATCTGCGCGGCCCAGGCCACGTGGGCCAGGTCGGCCGGGCAGAGCTCCGCCGCCTTCCGGCCGCTCGGGAAGCTGATCTCCGCGGTCCGGATCCACGGGGGTACGCCCCGGGCCGGCACCCGCTTCTGGAAGAACATCTCCCCCTCGATGCCCTCGGGGAAGCGTTGCAGCGTGGTGGGCCGGTCGCGCAGGGCGCGCATGATCCCCTCGCCGACCGACAGGTAGTAGTGGAAGACGTCCGCCTTGGTGAAGCCGCGCTGCGGGAAGATGACCCGGTCCGGGCTGCTCAGCCGGACGGTGTGCCCGGCGACCTCGATCTCCTCGGCTGCGGCCTTGGTGCCAGCCATTGGGCGACCATATGCGATGCCAGTGACACCCGACGTACCGTTGACCGGTGAGTCTTTCCGAGAGCGAACTGCCCACCACCGAGGAAGAGTGGCGGGTCCGGCTGAGCCCCGAGGAGTTCCGGGTGCTCCGCGAGCACGGCACCGAGCGGCCGTGGACCGGCGAGTACGTCGACACCAAGACCCCCGGCGTCTACCACTGCCGGGCCTGCGGGGCGGAGCTGTTCCGCAGCGAGGACAAGTTCGACTCGCACTGCGGCTGGCCCAGCTTCGACGACGCGATCCCCGGGGCGGTGAAGGAGATTCCCGACAACACCCTCGGCATGCGGCGTACGGAGATCCGCTGCGCGCGGTGCGACAGCCATCTCGGGCACGTCTTCGAGGGTGAGGGCTTCACCCCCAGGGACATCCGGCACTGCGTGAACTCGGTCTCGATCCGGCTGGAGCCGAAGCAGGGCTGAGGGGCCGCCCGGTGGCGCCGGGCGCTCAGAGCAGCAGCCGGCAGCCCCGCTCGTCTACCGCGTCGGCGGACTCGTCGTCCAGCCAGACACCGCCGGTGGCGAGGTAGCGGAAGTGGTGCTCGCCGGGGCCGAGCCGGACGGTGACCGTCCGGGTGCCGTCCCGGCGGGCCACCAGCTCGTGCCGGCCGGGTTCCCAGTCGTTGAAGCAGCCGACCACGCTCACCGCGCCGGCCGGGGTGTCCCGCGGCAGGCAGAAGGTGACCCGGGTCTGGGTGCCGAAGAGCTTGTTGCGCTTGATCACGTGGTCCTCCGGGGGGTGTCGGGGCGGTCACCAGGCCTAACGTCCGACACGCCGGGGGCGACTCGCCGTCGAGCCGGACCAGATTCCCCGATTCCGGTTGCCCGCCTGTGTCGCTTGCTCGACGCTGGGGTGACGTGTCCATATCGGGGGGATTTGTAATGGCTACCTGCGAGGTATGCGGTAACGACTACTGGGGGGCGTTCGAGGTCCGCACGGCCAGCGGGGCGGTGCACACCTTCGACTCCTTCGAGTGCGCCATCCACCGGATGGCGCCGATCTGCGAGCACTGCCAGATCAAGATCGCCGGCCACGGCGTCGAGGTCAACGGCCGCTTCTTCTGCTGCGCCCACTGTGCCCGCGCCGTCGAGGGCGCCCAGGGCGCGGAGGTACGCGACGCGGTGGGCGCCCGCCCGTCCTGACGTGAGGGAAGGGCCGCTGTTAACGCCTTCGGTTGTACAGCACCCCTCCTAACTCGTAAGTGAGCGGTAAGGGTCACCGCTGCTCGGTCCTGGTTAGCATCCCGCCATGCCCGCCACCAGATCGGCGCTGCTGCCGCTCACGCTGACCACCGTTCTCGCCCTCGCCGGTTGCGCGGGGGCGGAACGCTCGACCGACGACGCCGCCCCGGCCGGCTCCGCACCGGCCACCTCGGCTCCGACGCCCACCGGTACGGCCGCCGCCACGCCGACGGGCACGACCGCGCCGGTGCCGGCCACGCTGGACTTCACCGCGCGCACCATCGACGGCGGGCAGTTCACCGGCGGCAGCCTCGCGGGCAAGCCAGCCGTGCTGTGGTTTTGGGCGGCCTGGTGCACCCGCTGCCGGGGCGTCGCCGACGACGTGGCCGCGGTGCGGCGGGACAACGCGAGCCGGATCAACCTGATCGGTGTGGCTGGGCTGGGCAGCGGCGCGGACGCGATGCGGCGGTTCGCCCGGGACACCGGCATCGCGGCCTTCCCGAACCTGGCCGACGACGACGGCGCGGTCTGGCGCCGGTTCGGCGTCAGCACCCAGGAGTGGTACGTGCTGCTCGACTCCGCAGGGAAGGTGGTGCACTCCGGGGCGCTGTCCCAGGCCGAGCTGCGCCGGCGGGTGGCGGAGCTGTCCTGACATGTCCGACGCCCCCTACGGTCTCGCCCTCGCCGCCGGCCTGCTCGCCGCCGTGAACCCGTGCGGGTTCGCGCTGCTGCCCGCGTACCTGTCGGTGCTGGTGCTCGGCGAGGGCACGGCGGCGGGCCGCGGACCGCTCGCGCCGGTGGGCCGGGCCCTGGCCCTGACCGGCGCGATGACCCTCGGCTTCGTCGCGGTCTTCGGCGCGTTCGGCCTGCTCGCCGGGCCCGCCGCGGACGCCGTCGCGCGCCGCCTGCCGTGGGTGTCGGTGCTGATCGGGGTGGCGCTGGTGGCGGCCGGCGGCTGGCTTCTCGCCGGTCGGCAGTTGCCGGCCCTCACCCCACGACCGGCGGCCGGCCCGACGGTCCGGGCGCGGTTCGGCTCGATGGCGCTCTTCGGGGTGGCTTACGCGGTGGCGTCGCTCGGCTGCACGGTCGGCCCGTTCCTCGCCGTGGTGGTGGCGGGCTTCCTGGCCGGCAGCCCGGCCGCGGGGGCCGGCCTCTTCGTGGCGTACGCCCTCGGCATGGGGCTCGCGGTCGGCGCGGCGGCCCTCGCCGTCGCGCTGGCCCGCGAGTCGCTGATCCGGCGCACCCGGCGGGCCGCGCCGCTGCTCGGCCGGCTAGCCGGCCTGCTGCTCGTGCTCACCGGCGGCTACGTGGCCTGGTACGGCTGGTACGAGGTGCGGCTGTTCGCCGGCGGCGACGCCGACGACCCGGTGATCGCCGCCGCCGGCCGGATGCAGGGCGCGGTGAGCGGCTGGCTGGCCGGGCTGGGCCCGTGGGCCGTCGCCGCGATCGTCGCCGCGCTGCTCGGCGCGGCGGCCGCCGGCACCCTGGCCCGCCGGCGGGCGGCCACCGTCCGGGCCGGTGCCGCCGAGGTCACCCCCGCCCCGGCCGGGCGCGGCGGCGGGCCGGGCGCGACCTAACATCGCGGGATGCCGTCACCGATCGAGTCGCACGTCGCCACCTTCGCCGAACTGGACGCCCGCACCTTCCACGACCTGCTCCGGCTGCGCATCGACGTGTTCGTGGTGGAGCAGAACTGCCCGTACCCGGAGCTGGACGGCCGGGACGTCGAACCCGGCACCCGGCACCTCTGGCTGACCCGGGACGGCGCGGTGGTGGCGTACCTGCGGATCCTGATCGACGAGGACGGCGTGGCGCGGATCGGCCGGGTGGTGGTGGCGCCGGCGGCCCGCGGCGCGGGCCTGGCCGGCCGGCTGATGACCGAGGCGCTGGCCCTGGTCGGCGCGGGCCCGTGCGTGCTGGAGGCGCAGACCCACCTGGTCGACTTCTACGCCGGCCACGGCTTCACCGTCAGCGGCCCCGGGTACGTGGAGGACGGCATCCCGCACACCCCGATGCGGCGGGAGGCCCGGCCGGCCGCCTGACGCCACGGCCTACGTGTTAGTAGGGGCCCCTGCACAACGCGAGGCGTTAGCCGGGGCCCCTTCCTTTCAGGGCAGGCAGGTGACGATGTCGGCGATGGGGCGGCGGCGGCCGGTGTAGAAGGGGATCTCCTCGCGCACGTGCCGCCGGGCCCGGGCGGCCCGCAGGTCCCGCATCAGGTCGACGATCCGGTGCAGCTCGTCGGCCTCGAAGGCGAGCATCCACTCGTAGTCGCCGAGGGCGAACGAGGCCACCGTGTTGGCCCGCACGTCCGGGTAGCCGCGGGCCATCCGGCCGTGCTCGGCCAGCATCTCGCGCCGCTCGGCGTCGGGCAGCAGGTACCACTCGTACGAGCGGACGAACGGGTAGACGCAGAGGTAGGCCCGGGCCTCCTCGCCGGCCAGGAACGCCGGGATGTGGCTCTTGTTGAACTCGGCCGGCCGGTGCAGCGCCATCTGCGACCAGACCGGGGTGAGCGCCCGGCCCAGCGTGGTCCGGCGGAACCGCAGGTACGCGTCCTGGAGCGCGTCGCTGGACGTCGAGTGCCACCAGATCATCAGGTCGGCGTCGGCGCGCAGGCCGGCCACGTCGTACGTGCCCCGGATGGTCACGTCCTTGCCGGCCAGCTCGGTGAAGAGGGACTCGACCTCGTCGACGACGTTCTCGCGCAGCGACGGGAGGGGGCTGGTCGCCCGGTATACCGACCACATGGTGTAGCGGATGGTCTCGTTGAGCTCCCGCAGCCGCGCCGCGTTGGTCTGCTCGGTCATGCTGCCGATCCTCCCAGTGCTGTGATGATCTCTTCGGCCGCCGTCTCGCCGGAGCGGACGCAGACCGGAATGCCGACGCCGTCGTAGCCGGCCCCGGCCAGGGCCAGCGTCGGGTGGGCGGCGCGCAGGCGCGCCCGGACCGCCGCCACCCGCGCGCCGTGGCCGGGGGTGTACTGCGGCAGGGCCCCGCCCCACCGCTGCACGTGCCGGGCGACCGGGGCGGGCAGCGGGGTGCCCAGCACCTTCGACAGCTCCCGGTGCACGGTGCTGACCAGGTCGTCGTCGGTGAGCTGGAGCGACGTCTCCTCCCCGTACCGACCGACCGAGGCGCGCAGCAGGGCGAGCCCCTCGGGTCGGCGCAGGTGCCCCCACTTCGTGGTGAAGAAGGTGGCCGCCTTGATCAGCAGGCCCTCGGTGGCCGGCACCAGGAAGCCGGAGAGCTCCGGCAGCTCCGGCGCGGGCAGGGCCATGGTGACCAGGGCCACGCTGGCGTAGTCCAGCCCGCCGACGGTGGCGGCCACCTCGGGCGCCGGGCCGGCGAGCAGCCGGGCGGCCGGGCGGGCCGGCACGGCGAGCAGCACCGCGTCCGCCTCGACCTGCTCAGGTTCGCGGGTGGGGCCGACGGTGAGGCGCCACCCGGCCGATGTCCGGTGCAGCTCGCGCACCGCCGCGTCCCGGCGGATCATCGCGCCACTCTCGCGCGCCGCCGCCTCGACGAGAACGCTCAGCCCGCCGGCCAGGGTGCCGAAGACCGGCGCGCCGGGGATGCGGGGTGCGGCCGCCTGCGCGGCCCGGACCGCGCCGACCAGGGTGTGCTCGACCCGGGCCGCGCGGGCCAGCGCCGGCATCGTGGTGACCAGGGAGAGGCCGTCGGCCCGGCCCGCGTAGACGCCGCCGAGCATCGGGTCGACCAGCCGGTCCACCACCTCGTCGCCGAACCGCTCGCGGACCAGCGTGCCGACCGCGACGTCGGAGTCCGGGCCAAGCAGCGGGCGGCCGGCGTCCCGGTCGGCGTCCGCCGCCGGCCGCGCCACCGCCGCCACCTTCGCCAGGTCACCGGGTACGCCGACCAGCGTCCCGCCGGGGACGGGGCGCAGGCCGCCGTCAATGACCAGCGCGGCCTGCCCGACGGTCGGGTGCACGATCCGGTCGGTCAGTCCGAGCCGGTGGATCAGGCTGACCGCGGCCGATTCCCCGCCGGCCGGGTCGCGCATCAGGAAGGACTCGGCGCCGAACTCGACGGGCTGCCCGGCCAGCTCACCGGTGCGCAGCTTGCCGCCGAGCAGGCCGGACTGCTCGTACACGGTGACCTCGGTGCCGGCGGGGGCGCGGTCGCGCAACCGGACGGCGGCGGCCAGCCCGGTGACGCCGCCACCGACGATCGCCACCCGCCACGGTCGCGCCATGGTCCCTCCCCTACTCGGCCGGGCGCGCGCTGAGTTCGTGCACCAGCGCGACCACCCGGGTCAGCACGTCGGGGTCCGTCTCGGGCAGGACGCCGTGCCCGAGGTTGAACACGTGTCCGGGGGCGGCCCGCCCCTCGTCGAGGATCCGGCGCACCTCGGCCTCCACCACCGGCCACGGGGCGAGCAACACGCACGGGTCGAGGTTGCCCTGCACGGCCTTGTCCGGCCCGATCCGGCGGGTCGCCACGTCCAGCGGGGTACGCCAGTCCACGCCGACCACGTCGACGCCGGCCTCGCCCATCGCGCCGAGCAGCTCGGCGGTGCCCACCCCGAAGTGGATCCGGGGCACACCCGAGTCGGCCAGGCCGGTGAGCACGTGGGTCGAGTGCGGCAGCACGTAGCGGCGGTAGTCGGCCTCGGACAGCGCGCCGGCCCAGGAGTCGAAGAGCTGCACGGCGGACACCCCGGCGTCGACCTGGACCCGGAGGAACGACAGCGTGACCTCGGCCAGCCGGGCGCAGAGGGCGTGCCAGAGGTCCGGGTCGCCGTACATCAGCGCCTTGGTCTTCGCGTGGGTCCGCGACGGCCCGCCCTCCACCAGGTAGCTGGCCAGGGTGAACGGGGCCCCGGCGAAGCCGATCAGCGGGGTGTCGCCCAGCTCGGCGACGAGCAGCCGGACCGCCTCGTCCACGTAGGACACGTCATCGCGGGTGATCGGCCGGATCCGGTCGACGTCGGCGGCGGCGCGGACCGGCTCGGCCACCACCGGCCCGGTGCCGGCCACGATGTCCAGGTCGACGCCGGCGGCGGCCACCGGGACCACGATGTCGCTGAACAGAATCGCCGCGTCGACCCCGTGCCGGCGGACCGGCTGGAGGGTGATCTCGGCGACCAGGTCCGGACGGCGGCACGATTCCAGCATCGGCACGTTGGCCCGGATCTCCCGGTACTCCGGCAGCGACCGGCCGGCCTGCCGCATGAACCAGACCGGGGTGTGCGGGGTCGGCTCGCGCCGGCAGGCGCGGACGAAGGGCGAGTCGGCCGGCCCGCAATGGCGGGATTGTCCGTCTCGGGCGGCGGTGCCCGTGGTGTCGGTGCTCATCGCGGCAATCGTGCCACGCGCCCGGGCCGCCCCCGCCGCCACCGTCACCTTTTGTGACGTGAAAGGAAGGGCCCCCGGTCAACGCCTCCCGTACAGGGGCGCGGCCCCGGTCAAACAGATCTGCCCGGCGCATGATCGCGGCTCGCCGCTCGGCGCGCCGTCCCGCCGTGCGAGCGGACGGCGGCATAGGCTGCCGGACATGGCCCCCCCGATCGCGCTCCCGGAAACCTTCGCCCGCGCGGTCGTGGGGTTGCGATCGGTGACCCCCCGCCCGGAGATCGTGCTGGAGGAGGTCGGCGCCCCGCAGCGCCTGGCCCCGTACGCGTTCGCGCTCTCCGCCGCGGTCATGCGCGATGACGACGAGGTGGCCACCGGGCGGCTGATCCTGCTGCACGACCCGGCCGGGCACGAGGCGTGGCAGGGCACCCTGCGGCTGGTCACCTACGTGACCGCGGAGCTGGAGGTGGACCTGGCCAGCGACCCGCTGCTGCCCGGGGTGGGCTGGACCTGGCTGACCGACGCGCTGGACGCGCAGGACGCCCGGCACCGGGCCATCGGCGGCACGGTCACCCAGACCCTCTCCACTCGGTTCGGCGAGCTGGCCGGGCCGCCCGCCGCCGGGGACATCGAGATCCGCGCCTCGTGGACCCCGCTCGGCGTCGACCTGGCCCCGCACCTGCTCGGCTGGTGCGCCCTGCTGGCCTCGACGGCCGGCCTGCCACCGCCCGGCGTGACCGCCCTGCCGTCCCGCCGCCCCGCCGGAGCCGCCTGACCGGCGGGAGCACGCCGACGGGCCGCCCCAGGGTGACCGGAGCGGCCCGTACGGTTCGCCGTCAGAGGTAGTTCTCGGCCTCGTCGCAGACCTTGTCCAGGCCCTTGTTGGCCTTGTCGAAGGCCGCCTTGTTGCCGGCCGACGCCGCCGCGATCGCGGTGGTCAGCTTGTCCAGGCAGGTGGCGATGACCTTCTTCTGGCGGGCCTGCTCGTCCCGGTCGTTCTTGGTGCCGGTCAGGTCCTGCTCGGTGTCGGAGAGCTTGTCCCGGACCGTCTGCAGGTCGGCCTTGAGCTTGTCGATCTCCTGCCGGTTCGCCGCGATGGTGCCGTCCCGCTGGCTGACCCGCTGCTCGGTGCGGTGCAGCTTTCCGTTGGTGGTGACGTAGAGCCCGGTCATCACGCCGCCGGCGACGAACAGCAGCCCGGCGACGAGGGCCAGGATCAGGGTGCTCCGCCCCTTGCCGGTGCCCGCCGCGGGCGCCCCGTACGGCGGGACCGAGCCGGGCGGGGCCGACATCGGCTGCGGCCCGAACCCGGGGCCGGAGACGGGCGGGGCGGACATCGGCGGGGCGGACATCGGCTGCGGATGGCCCGGCGCGGAGACCGGGGCGGCACCGTACTGCCCGGGGACCGGGGCGGCGCCCGGCGCGTACTGCCCCGGGACCGGGGTGGCGCCGTGCTGGCCTGGGACCGGGGCGGCGCCCGGCGGGTACTGCCCGGGGACGGGCGGGGCGGACGCCGGGGTGGCCGGCTGGGGCAGGGTGGGGTCGGGCTGGGCGGCGCCGTACTGCTGGGCCGCGGGCTGGCCGCCGTACGGGCTGCCGTACCCGGTGCCGCCCGGCGGCTGGGGCGGGTAGCCCTCCGCTCCGATCGGTGGCTGGGACATGACGTACCTCCAGGTGTGCTGGTCCCCCGTGGGGTGGCCCCCGAAGGGCCGGGGTCTGCGGGTCGATGTGATCAGGGCCACGGGTCGGCCGATGCGGTCAACGGCGACCGGGCGGCGGGCCGGTCAGCAGAGCTTGAAGGTGTCGCAGGCGGTCTTGATCGGCACCGCGAGGCCGATGCCCTCGGCGTCCCGCGCCTTGGCGGTGGCGATCCCGACGACCTCCTTGGACCCGTTGATCACCGGGCCGCCCGAGTTGCCGGGGTTGATCGGCGCGTCGAACTGGATCACCGGACCGGAGCCGTCCTCGTCCGGCCGGAACGCGCTCACCACACCGGTGGTCACGCTGTCCTGCAGGCCAAGCGGGGCGCCGACCACCACGATCTGCTGCCCGGACTTGACCGGCGTACGGGCCGCGACGAGCCCGGTGAACCGGGCCGTGGTGCGCAGCTGGGCGAGGTCCTTGTCCTTGTCGACCTTGATGATGGTGGCATCGAAGCGCTGGCCGGTCCGCTCCAGGAAGACCTTCCGGCCGCCCCCGTCATAGACCGACTCCACCACGTGGAAGTTGGTGAGCAGCGTGGTGCCGCCGCCGGCCGCCGGCTTGCCGATCGCGAAGGCCGTACCGGTGAACTGGCCGGCGCTGACCCGGAACACGCTGGGCAGCACGGCACTCGCCACGGCCTCCGGGTTGAAGGCGGCGCCGGCCTGCTTCTCCAGGGCCTCCGCCCGCTTCTCCAGCCCGTCGAGCCGTTGGCCGTCCGCGCCCTGGGCGTCGGCCAGCCGCCGGTCGGTGGCGGCGAGCCGGTCGTCCAGCCGGTAGATCTGGTACGCCTGCACCCCGGCGACCACCGCCAGCAGCCCGGCCAGCGCCAGCGCCAGCACCGGCAGCCGACGCCGCCGGCCAGGCTCGCCGGCCGGGTGCGCCAGCCCCGGGGCGTGCTGCCCCGGCAGCGCCGGCCCGAAGGTGGGCTGGCCCGGGTAGGCCGCTCCCGAGACCGGCTGCCCCGGGTAGGCGGGCGCGGAAACCGGCTGCCCCGGGTAGGCGGGCGCGGAAACCGGCTGCCCCGGGTAGGCGGGCGCGGAGGCCGGCTGTCCCGCCGGGGTTGGTGCGGCGGTCGGCGCGCCGGGGTGAGTGGGTGCGGCGGTGGGCTGTCGGGCGAACGCCGCCACCGGGACGGGCTGCCCCGGAAGGGCGGGCCCGGACGTCGGCTGCGCGGGCACGATGCCGGGTTGGGCAGGCCCGGTTGCCGGCTGCGCGAGCGCGGATGCCGGCTGCGCGGGAGCGGTGCCGGCCTGGGCGGCGAAGCCGCCCGGGACGGTCGGCTCGGCGTCGACCGGCTGCCCCGGCGCGCCGCCCGGCTGGGCTGGTGGCCATCCGCCCTGGGGGTGCGGGGCGACCGGGTTGCCCCACTGGCCGCCGTTCGGCGCCGGCGACCAGGTGGCCCGGGGTGCGGGTACGGCCGGCTGGCCCGGCACGGTGGCGGGCTGCTCGGGGGCCGGGACGGCACCGGCGGGCGCGGCCGGGAACCCGGCAGGCGCCCCGAACGGGGCCGGCTGACCCGCCGCGACCGGTGGGACCATCCGCGGCGGCAGGGGCCCCGGCCGGGCCTGCGGGCCGTCCTCACCGCCGCCGACCTGGCCATGCTGGACGGCCACGGGGCCACCGACCCCGGTTTCGGTGCGCGCCTGGTCGGCCGTCTCGTCGGGGCCCGGCCCCGGCACCCCGTCACCGCCGTACGCAGCCGTCATGATCGCTCGTCCTCCCCGTGAACGCCCGCCCGAAGCCACCCGGCGGCACCCTCGACACCCGCCCTGCGGCTCGATGGACCGTACCTGCGCGAACGGGGTTTGTCTTCCCCGGTGTCCGACCCTGCCACGGGGGTGCAAGCCGACCCTGCCACGGGGGCGCAAGCAGGCCCTGCCCGACCCTGTCGATCATCCCGCCGACACGCGCCGGACCGGCTGCGCGCGCCACGTCCGGCGGGCGCACTAGGGTTGTCAGGTGACCGACGAACCACCCCTGCGCCGTCGGGCCGCCGAAAGCCGTACGGGAGAGGCAGCACCACGTCCGTCGTCGGCCGGGTCGGAGCCGGCGGACGCGGGGACCGAACCCACCGCCGGCGGGCCCGTGCCGCTGACCGCCCCACGCGAGGGCACTCCCGCGCCGGTGGCCGTGCCGAGCGAGCTCGAGGAGGTCGTGGCCCGCTTCGCGGCGGGCACCGGCCCGGTGGCCCTGGACGCCGAGCGCGCCTCCGGCTACCGCTACAGCCAACGTGCCTACCTGGTGCAGCTGCGCCGGGCGGGCTCGGGCACCGCGCTGATCGACCCGCTGCCGCTGCCCGACCTCTCCGCCCTGGACGCGGTGATCGCCGAGGCCGAGTGGGTGCTGCACGCCGCCAGCCAGGACCTCGCCTGCCTCGCCGAGTTGGGGCTGCGCCCGCGCCGGCTGTTCGACACCGAACTGGCCGCCCGGCTGGCCGGGTTCGAGCGGGTCGGCCTCGCCGCGCTGACCGAACAGCTGCTCGGCTACACGCTGGAGAAGCACCACTCGGCGGCGGACTGGTCCAGCCGGCCGCTGCCGGAGTCCTGGCTCACCTACGCGGCGCTGGACGTGGAGATGCTGGTCGACCTGCGCGACTCCCTCGACGAGGAGCTGCGCCGGCAGGGCAAGTCGGAGTGGGCGGCGGAGGAGTTCGCCGCGCTGGTCCGCAACGGCGCCCGGCCGCCCCGGGTGCGGGCCGAGCCCTGGCGGCGTACCTCGGGCATCCACCGGGTGCGCGGCGCCCGCGCCCAGGCCCGGGTCCGCTCCCTCTGGTACGCCCGGGACCAGATCGCCGCGCGGCGGGACGCGGCCCCGGGGCGGGTGCTGCCCGACTCGGCGATCGTGGCCGCCGCCGAGCTGGACCCGAAGGACGAGAAGACCCTGCTCACCCTCCCCGGCTTCGGCGGCCGCTCGGTACGCCGGCTGGCCCGGACCTGGCTGGCGGCGCTGGACGACGCCCGCCAACTGCCGGACGACGCGCTGCCGGTGACCCCGGTGGTGGAGGGGCCGCCCCCGCCGCACCGGTGGGCGGAGCGGGACCCGGTGGCGGCCGGCCGGCTGGCCCGCTGCCGGGAGGTGGTGCTGCGCATCTCCGGTGCGCACCATCTGCCGGCGGAGAACCTGATCGCGCCGGACTACATCCGCCGCCTCGCCTGGCAGCCGCCGGAGGAGATCACCGACGAGACCGTGGCGGAGACCCTCCGCGGCTTCGGCGCCCGGGAATGGCAGCTCACCCTCCTCCTCCCCGACCTCACCCAGGCCCTCACCGCGCCCTGACCCCTGATCCCCGCCCACCGCGCGGTTGATCATGAAGTTGTTGTCACCTCGCCCGGCGGGTCGTGGCAACAACTTCATGAGCAACGCGGGCCGGCGCATTCGGCGCGGGGTGTGGGGTTGGCCACACGGGGGGTGGTGACGGGGTTGGTTACTGGCGAGTAGCATCCGGGGGAAATGCCAGTGCCGGCGGCCCTCATTCGGTTCCGTGGCGCCGCGTGGCGGCGCAGAGGCCGAGTCATGGCCGAAAAGGAGGCTCCAAGTGCCCCGTGAAGTTCGGGATGTCGTCTTCGTCGACGGCGTCCGCACCCCGTTCGGCAAGGCGGGTGGCATGTACGCCAACACCCGCGCCGACGACCTGGTGATCCGCTGCATCCGCGAGCTGATGCGACGCAACCCGCAGCTGCCGCCGGAGCGGGTCGAGGAGGTCGCCATCGCGGCCACCACCCAGATCGGCGACCAGGGCCTGACCATCGGCCGCACCGCCGCCCTGCTGGCCGGCCTGCCCAAGACGGTGCCGGGCTTCGCCATCGACCGGATGTGCGCCGGCGCGATGACCGCCGTCACCACGGTCGCCAGCGGCATCGCGATGGGCGCGTACGACGTCGCCATCGCCGGGGGCGTCGAGCACATGGGCCGGCACCCGATGGGTGAGGGCGTCGACCCCAACCCGCGCATCGTCGCGGAGAAGCTGGTCGACCCGTCCGCCCTGGTCATGGGCGCCACCGCGGAGAACCTGCACGACCGGGTCCCGCACATCACCAAGGAGCGCACCGACGCGTTCGCGCTCGCCTCCCAGCAGCGGACCGCCAAGGCGTACGCCAACGGCAAGCTCCAGGACGACCTGGTGCCGGTGGCGGTGCGCGACCCGGAGACCGGCTGGGGCCTGGCCACCGTGGACGAGGCTCCCCGGGACACGTCGCTGGAGAAGCTCGCCGGCCTGAAGACCCCGTTCCGCCCGCACGGCAAGGTCACCGCGGGCAACGCGGCCGGCCTGAACGACGGCGCCACGGCCGCGCTGATCGTCGCCGAGGAGACCGCCCGCGAGCTGGGCCTGCCGGTCGCCATGCGGCTGGTGTCGTACGGCTTCGTCGGCGTCGAGCCCGAGGTGATGGGCGTCGGCCCGATCCCCTCGACCGAGAAGGCGCTGCGGATCGCCGGCCTCAGCATCGACGACATCGGCCTGTTCGAGCTGAACGAGGCGTTCGCCGTGCAGGTGCTCGCCTTCCTCGACCACTTCGGGATCGCCGACGACGACCCGCGGGTCAACCCGTGGGGCGGCGCGATCGCCATCGGTCACCCGCTCGCCTCCTCCGGCGTACGGCTGATGACCCAGCTGGCCCGGCAGTTCGCCGAGCACCCCGAGGTCCGTTACGGCCTCACTGCCATGTGCATCGGCATCGGCATGGGCGGCACCGTGATCTGGGAGAACCCACACTGGACGGAGTCCAGCAAGCCGGCTCAGGGGGAGGGCAACAAGTGAGCGCGCTCACCGCACCGAACGAGGTGGTCACCAAGGCGCTGCTGCGCCCGGTGAACGTACCGGGGCTGGACCGTCCCGCCGCCCTGATCACCCTGGACAACGGCCTCGACCACACCAAGCCGAACACGTTCGGCCCGGCCGGACTGACCAGCCTGGACGAGGCGATCACCGCGGCCCTGGCCGCGAACCCGGCGTTCATCGCGGTCACCGGCAAGCCGTACATCTTCTGCGTGGGTGCGGACATCACCGGCCTGCCGCTGCTGGCGGACCGCGCGCAGGCCCTGGAGATCGGCCGGCTCGGCCACCGGGTCTTCGCCCGGCTCAAGGACAGCGAGATCCCGACCTTCGCCTTCGTCAACGGCGCGGCGATGGGCGGCGGCCTGGAGCTGGCCCTGCACTGCCACTACCGGACGCTGTCGGCGGGCGCGGCGGCGCTCGCGCTGCCGGAGGTCTCACTCGGGCTGGTCCCCGGCTGGGGCGGCACCCAGCTGCTGCCGAACCTGATCGGTATCCCGGCCGCCACCCAGGTGATCCTGCAGAACCCGCTGATGCAGAACAAGATGCTCAAGCCGAAGCAGGCCGCGGAGATGGGCATCGCGGACGTGCTGCTGGAGCCGGCGGACTTCCTCGAGCGGTCCCTGGAGTGGGCCGCCGGCGTGGTCCGGGGCGAGGTCACGGTGACCCGGCCCGAGGTCGACAAGGACATGTGGGCGGGCGTGCTCTACTTCGCCCGGCAGACCCTCGACCAGCGGCTGCACGGCGCGGTCCCGGCCGCGTACAAGGCGCTGGACCTGCTGGAGACGGCGAAGGACGGCGACTTCGCCGCCGGCACCGCCGCCGAGGACGAGGCCCTCGCCGACCTGGTCTTCTCCGAGGAACTGCGCAGCGGCCTGTACGCCTTCGACCTGGTGCAGCGGCGGGCCAAGTGGCCGGCCGGCGCCCCGGACAAGGGCCTGGCCCGCCCCGTCACCAAGGTGGGCATCGTCGGCGCCGGCCTGATGGCCAGCCAGCTCGCGCTGCTGTTCGCCCGCCGTCTCCAGGTGCCGGTCGTGCTGACCGACCTGGACCAGGCCCGGGTGGACAAGGGCGTCGGCTACGTGCACAGCCAGATCGAGAAGCAGGTCAGCAAGGGCCGGATGGACAAGGGCACCGCCGCCAAGCTGTACGGCCTGGTCAGCGGCTCGGTCGACAAGTCCGTCTTCGCCGACGCCGACTTCGTCATCGAGGCGGTCTTCGAGGACCTGGACGTCAAGAAGCAGGTCTGGGCCGAGCTGGAGAAGATCGTCAAGCCGGAGGCGGTGCTCGCCACCAACACGAGCTCGCTCTCGGTCACCGCGATGGCTGCGGACCTGGAGCACCCGGAGCGGGTGGTCGGCTTCCACTTCTTCAACCCGGTCGCCGTGCTGCCGCTGCTGGAGATCATCCGGGGCGAGCGGACCGACGACGCCACCCTGGCCACCGCGTTCGCCGTCGGCAAGCAGCTCAAGAAGTCCTCGGTGCTGGTCAAGGACGCCCCGGCGTTCGTGGTCAACCGGCTGCTCACCCGCTTCCTCGGCACGGTCTTCGCCGCCGTCGACCAGGGCACCCCGCTGGAGGTGGCGAACGCCGCGTTGGACCCGCTGGGTCTGCCGATGCGCCCGCTCGCCCTGCTCCAGCTGGTCGGCCCGGCCGTGGCGTACCACGTGGGCGGCACCCTGCACGCCGCCTTCCCGGACCGGTTCGGCGTCAGCGAGAACCTCAAGCGGATCGCCGACTCCGGCCAGCCGATCGTGGTCGACGACCGGGTCAACGAGGAGGTCGTCAAGCTGCTCGTGGTCGGCGACCAGCCGCTGACCGCCGAGCAGGTCCGGCAGAACGCGCTGGACGCGCTGGCGCAGGAGATCCGGCTGATGCTCGACGAGGGCGTCGTCGCCGAGGCGCAGGACATCGACCTGTGCATGATCCTCGGCGCGGGCTGGCCGTTCCACCTGGGCGGCGTCACGCCGTACCTGGACCGGACCGGCACCTCCGAGCGGGTCACCGGCCAGCGGTTCCTGCCGCGCGGGGTGGCCAGCCTGCGGTGACAGCGCCAGCTCGCCGGCGGCCATGATTCGGCCTGCGGCCATATTCCGCCTCCGCGCCGCCAGGCGGCGCTTCGGACGGAATGAAGGCCGGCGCGCCGCCAGGCGGGGCTCCGGACCGAATGAGGGCCGGCCTCAGGTCGCGCCGCGACCTGGGGCCGGCAGCCTGATCCATCGCCGCTCCCCCGCGATCGCGGTGGCCGACTGCCCCTCTGGGACGGTCCGGCCACCGCGATCGTCGTTTCCGTGGCCGGACCGGCGTCGCGCGCCGACTCCGCGCCGCCCGCGCCACCGGGCGGACGATGCCGCCAGAAAAGGCGTACCCGGCCCGTCACCGCCCGGCCACCCCGCGCTCACGGCGGTATCGGCGCTGCAGCAACGCAGGTCACGAGCCGGTTCCGGTTTCGTCACGTCGACACCTGGCGGACAACGGTGTGTCGGTGGGGCTCGCTACGATCACGCGTCCAGATTTTTTACAGGAGCTGCCAACATGTCCCAGCCGCCGTCCAGTCCCTACCCCGGTTCCTACCCTCCGCCGCAGCAACCCGGGCAGCAGCACGGCGGTGGCTACCCGCCGCCGCAGCAGCCCCAGTACGGCGGCGGCTACCCGCCGGCCCCGCAGCAGCAGCCCGCCCCGCAGTACGGCGGATACCCGGAGGCACCCCAGCAGTCCGCCCCGCAGTACGGCGGCTACCCGGAGGCGCCGCAGCAGTCCGCCCCGCAGTACGGCGGGTACGTGGAGACCGGCCAGCCCAGCTTCGGCGGCCCGGAGGTGCCACCGAAGAAGAAGTCGAAGGCCGGCAAGATCCTGCTGATCGTCCTGGCCGTCGTGGTGGTCCTGTGCCTCGGCGGTGGCGCCGCCATCTGGTTCGCCGCGAAGGACACCGTGGGCGACGTGGTCGATGCCACCAAGACCCGGGTGTCGGCTCCGGAGACCCTCGGCGGCCGGCCGAAGGTGGACAATCCGCAGCTCCAGTCCGCCGCCACGGAGATGGAAGCGGAGATCAAGAAGGACACGCCCGACGCCACCAGCACCGTCGGCGCCTTCTACGGCAACCCGGAGAAGCAGGATCTGGTCATGATCGCCGGCGCTTCCGGCGTGATGGCCGACCCGAAGAAGGAGCTGGAGGACGCCACCACGGGCCTCGGCAGCGAGCTCGGGGTGACCGAGTTCAAGACGGTGGACGCCGGCCCGCTGGGCGGCGACGCCAAGTGCGGTGACGGCAAGATCGACGGCGACCCGGTCGGGGTCTGCGTCTGGGCCGACCGCGGCAGCGTCGGCATGATCGTCATGTACTTCAAGCCGGCGTCCGCGCTGCAGTCCGAGTTCGTCGCCATGCGGGGCGAGATCGAGCACAAGGGCTGACGGCCCGTCGGACCGGTGTGACCGGGCCCCCGCCTCGTGGCGGGGACCCGGTCCCATTTCTGGTCACCCTGCGGGCGACGCCGACGACGGTCAGGCCGACGCGGCCCGTTCGGCCGGGCTGCGGCAGACGCAGAACTCGTTGCCCTCCGGGTCGGCGAGCACCACCCAGCCGGTGCCGTCCGGCCACCGCTGGTCGGCGACGAGGGTGGCCCCGAGGCCGCGCAGCCGCTCGACCTCGGCGTCCCGGGTGCCGTCGGCCGGGTGCAGGTCGAGGTGGAACGCGCCCTTGCCGTGCCGCTCCCCGACCGACACGAAGAGCAGGTCGGGCCCGTGGCCGTCGGGCGCGACGAGGACCGCCTCGGGGTCGCCCGGGTGGTCGTCGTCGTGCAGCTTCCGGTCGAGGACCGCCGCCCACCAACTGGCCAGGGCGTACGGGTCGTCGGTCTCGACGGTGACGCAGTGGATCTGTGCACTCACGGTGCTACCTCCTGATCGGAGCGCCCCGCGGAGTGGATGACGTCAGCGGCGACTGCGGGGCGCGGGACTGTTCACGGTGGACATCGACCACACCCCCTTCCGCACCTCGGGCTGACCGGAGCATCATGTCACCGCCCGGCGATCCGCACAAACCCGTCGCCGGCCCGGACCCTGAGCTGCGGGGCCGGGCCGGGCGGGTGACCCGGTCACGGGCCGACGAACACCGCCTTCGCCCGCCAGTCGACGCCGTCCACCGCCGGGCCGCTACGGACGGTGAACGCGCCGTTCGGCACGCCACCGGCCCAGTCCGTCGAGGACAGGTCGCCGGTGCTCCGGTTGACCTGGTAGAGGGTGTTCCCGGCGAGGAAGATCCCGCCGGCGGCGGCGAAGCCGCTCACCCCGGCCACGGTGAACCGGTCCGCGCCGACCACGCCGCTGTCCGGGGTGAACCAGCGCCAGTAGAGGCCGCCCTGACCGCCGAGGGTGTAGTACAGCCGGCCGCCGTCGTAGAACATGCCGGTGACGTTGGGGATCTCGGTGTAGAAGTTCGTGGTCACGCCGGCGTATGTCTGGCCGGCCGGCCCGGAGTTCGTCACCACCGCGTCCCAGTACGGGTCGTGGTACGGGTCGACTGGTGACGGCGTACCGAAGGTGGTGCCGTTGAAGGTGCGCCGCCACAGCGCCCCGTTCATGCCGTAGAAGAGCGTGCCGCCGACCCAGAAGGCGCCCCGAGCGGTGGACCAGGCGGTGCCGTCCGGGTTGGCCACCGGGCTCGGGGCGCCGACCGTGCTCGCCCCGTCGTACGGCCGGACCTGCACGTCGTCGGGGCTGCCGGCCGGCGGCGGCCCGGTCTTGACGATCTCGATGCCGTTGACCAGCGGGTTCTCCACCACGTGCCGGAAGTCGAGGTCGACCGAGCCGTCGCTGATGATGGTGAAGGACCGCATGGTGCCGACGTTGTGTCCGACGGATCCGGAGAGGTCCAGGTGGTCGAGGACGGTCACCCCGTCGAGCGCCACGTCGAACACCCGCGAACCGGGGGACGCGGTGCCGTCGTACCGGTTGGCCAGGTAGAGCCGGACCTGGACCTCGGTGCCCGCGGGCACCGGGAACTGCCAGCGCATCTCCGGGTCCCCGGCCGGGTCCCACCGCTCGGCGCTGTAGAGCGCGGCGGGCGTACCGGCCGGCACGGTGCCGTCCAGGCTGCCGACCGTCCCGTAGCCGGCGGTGTTGTTGCCCCCGTTGTGGTACGGGCTGGGGTTGCCGCCGTCGTCGGCCGCCCAGTCCGGCCCGCTGTCCGTCGAGGCGACCAGCGGCCCACCGGCGTTCACCCGGTAGAGCACGTTCGTCGGCACCGGCACGCCGGCCCGGTAGACGGCGCCGGGCAGGCCGGCCGTGGTGGTCGGGTGCGGCGCGGCCCCGCCGGTCAGCGGGAAGAACGCGATCCGCTCCCGCCGGTACTGGAAGTTGCCGATGAACGAGGTGTCCGAGCCGACCCAGAGCCCGGCCGGGGTGACCAGCATCTCGGAGGCGCCGACGCCGCGCGGGTGCCGGCCCGGGTTCCACGACAGCGGCAGGCCGCTGCGCGGGTCGAGGGCGGCGATGCTCGCCCGGCCGACCGCGCCGGCCTGGGCGCTGTCGCCGCCGAAGCTGTTGTTCAACCAGCGGAAGTGGCCGCCGACGTAGACCGCCTGCTCGCTGATGCCGACCGACAGGAAGGTGTCGCCGCCGCTGTAGTCGGCCCAGGTGGGCTGAAGCTCGCTGCCGGTGGCGCCGGACTCCCAGCGGGCGGCGCTGTCGCAGAGGGTGCCGCCGTTCGCCCCGCCGGTGGTGATCACCACGAAGTAGCTGCCGTCCGGGGCGTAGGCGACGTCGCGCACGTACGAGTCGAACGCCCACCAGTAGCACCGCGGGGTGTACCGGCTGGTGTTCCAGTCGGCGACGGTGGCCGCGGTCGTCCCGAGGTCCAGCTTGACGATCTGGTCGTGCGGCACCCCGTCGGCCTTCTTGAAGTTGCCGATGACCACGAGTTGCTGACCGTCCGGGGAGACGGCCAGCTTGCTCGCGCCGACCCCGGCGTTGGAACCGCTGACCCCGTCGTAGTTGTGGTGCTCGGTGAGGTTGGTGGTGAGGTAGCTGTCCACCGCGCCGGTGCTGGCGTTGAGCGAGGCGAGGCCGCCGCGCGGGTTCGGGTTGCCGGCGGTGGTGAAGATGCCGCCGACCAGCAGCCGCCCGCCGACCAGGGCGACGTCGTTGACCAGCCCGTTGAACGCCGGGCCGGCGAAGCTGGTGACCACCGCGCCGGTGGCGACGTCGAGCAGGGCGACCTTGCGCCGGGTGACCCCGTTGACCGTGTTGAACTTGCCGGCGATGAAGACCGTGCCGGGGGCGGGCCCGGCGACCACCGCGTACACCTCGTTGTCGACGGTCGGCGCGAAGGCGGTGTCCACCACCCCGGTGGCCTTGTCGAAGGCGAGCACGTAGTTGCGAGTGAGTTCGACGTCGGACCCGCGGTTGCGGACCCGGGTGAAGTCCCCGACCGCGATGATCTTGGTGCCGGCGTCGTGGATCGCGTCGACCGTGCCGTCCAGGATGTCCGGCGTGGCGGTCGAGGGAACCGGCTTGACCAGGGTGGTGTGGTCGGGTGCGGCGCTGGCGGGGCCGGCCGGCGCCAGGCCGGCGGCGGTGAGTGCGGCGGCGGCGAGGGCCGCGAGGACACGGCGCGTGAGGGCCGAGGCGTGGGTCACTGGCAGCTCCGGTTGGGCGGGGCGCGGACAGGACCGGCGTGGCACCCGGCACGGAGCGGGTAGTCCCGGACCCTCGGCGGCCCGGCGGGAGGGCGAGCCGAGAGGATGGGCGCCCGTCCGGCCGCCGGGGCACGGCCGGGTGAGGCGTGTCGCATCCCACACACTGCGACACCGGTCAGCGGCGGTCCAGCGATCGTCAGGTTTCTGCCCGACCACTCGGGCCGTTCCCGTCCGACCACCCGCGCGACCGGACGGGACAGCCGAGCCGGTCGCGCGAAAAGGGTGAATGTAGATGGTGGTTCGACGGCCGGCCGCGCCGGACGTACGCCGGTCGGCGACCGGTCAGGTGGCGGCGGGGGCGTCGGCGGCCGGCAGGGTGACGGTCACCTCGAGGCCGCCGCCCGGCTGGGCGACCGCCTGCACCGTGCCGCCGTGCGCGTCGCAGACCGCCCGGACGATGGAGAGCCCGAGGCCGGAGCCACGGGCGCCGGTACGCTCCTGGCCGCCCCGCCGGAACGGCTCGAACAGCCCCGGCACGTCGGCCGGGGCGACCTCGAAGCCGGTGTTGCCCACCACCAGCCAGGACCGCTGCCCGTCGGTGCCGGTACGCACCCACAGCCGGCCGTGCAGGTGGTTGTAGCGGACCGCGTTCTCCACCAGGTTGCCGGCGAGCCGGTCGAGCAGCCCCGGGTCGCCGACCACCGGCGCCGGGCGCAGCGCGGTGTGCACCTTGAGGCCGATCCGCTCCACCTCGCGGCCCATCGCGGAGAGCGCGTTGGCGGTGCCCACGGCCAGGTCGCACTCGGCCCGGCGGGCCAGCCGGCGGCCCGCCTGGGCCTCGCTGCGGGCCAGCACCAGCAGCGCGTCGACCAGCCCGTTGGCCCGCTCCGAGGCGTCCCGGACCACGGTGGCCATCCGCCGGTACTCGGCGGCGTCCGCCTCGTCGTCGCTGAGCGTCACGTCGATCTCGGTCCGCATCACCGCGAGCGGGGTACGCAGCTCGTGGGAGGCGTTCGCGACGAACCGTTTCTGCGCCTCGAATGCGGCGGCGATCCGGTCCAGCATGGCGTCGAACGTCCGGGCCAGTTCGGCGACCTCGTCGTCCGCGCCGGACCAGCCGATCCGCTGGTCCAGGGTGGCCTCGCCAAGCCGCCGGGCGGTGGCGGTCACCTGGTGCAGCGGGCGCAGCGCCCGGCCGGCCACCAGGTACGCCCCGGCTACCCCGACCACGCTGATCACCAGCAGTGCCACCAGGCCCTTGACCAGCAGCTCCGTCGAGGCGGCGTCGACCAGCCCCCGCTGCCACTGCCCGGCGTCGAGGGTGCGGCCGTCGGCGAGCACCACCGTGGTGCCGGGCCGCAGCTCGTCCGTGGGCCGCAGCGCGTCGCGGACCAGCAGCCAGGCCAGCGTCACCAGGATCGCCCCGGCGCCGACGAGCAGCACCCCGTTGAGCAGGGTGAGCCGCAGACGCAGGGTGGGGCGCAGGCGGCGGGTCACGGTGCCAGCCTCGGTTCGCGAATGCGGGGCTCGCAGCAGCGGCTCACTCCTCGCGCTCATGCCGCGACCTCGGCGGTGCGGTAGCCGGCCCCGACCACCGTCTCGATCAACGGCGGGTCGCCGAGCTTCTTGCGCAGCGTCATCACGGTGACCCGGACGATGGTGGTGAACGGGTCGGTGTTCGCGTCCCAGACCCGTTCCAGCAGCTCCTCGCTGGAGACCACCGCGCCGCGCGCCTTGAGCAGCTCGGCCAGCACGCCGAACTCCTTGTTGGTCAGGTCGACCGGCGCCCCGCCGCGGGTGACCACCCGGCGGGCCGGGTCGAGCACCAGGTCGGCGACCGCCAGCACGGGCGGGGCGGCCGGGGTGGCTCGCCGGCCCAGCGCCTGTACCCGGGCGACCAGCTCGTCGAAGGCGAACGGCTTGGGCAGGTAGTCGTCGGCGCCGAGCTGCAGGCCCTCCACCTTGTCGGCGACCGTGCCGCTCGCGGTCAGCATCAGCACCCGGGTCAGGGTGCCGGAGGCGGCCAGGTCGGCGCAGATCTGGTCGCCGTGCACGCCGGGCAGGTCCCGGTCGAGGATCACCACGTCGTACCGGGTGACGAAGGCGGCCTCGTGCCCGCTGTCGCCGTCGTAGGCGACGTCCACGGCCATCCCGCGCTTGCGCAACCCGCGCGCGATCGCGTCGGCGAGGTTCCGCTCGTCCTCCACCACCAGTACCCGCATCCCCGGCCTCCCAGCTCATGACCCCCCGACAACCTAGTGCCGGCCACCAAACCAGCATCCCGCGCCGCCGTTGCAAAAGACCTTCGCGTACGCCATGCTTCCCGGCACCTGGCGACAAGGAGGCTGCCGATGACCCGAACGTCCATCGGGCGGGACGTGGCGTATCACCGCTTCCGCTTCCCGGACGAGCTGGGCCGCGGGACGTCCGACGGGGTGACCGCCGGCCCGGACGGCCTGGTGGTCGACCGGCCGGCCGGGCGCGTCGCGCACACCGATCCGCACACCGGCGTCACCGCCGACTACGACCGGGCGACCTGGACGTCCCCGCCGGTCCGGCTCGGCTTCCCGGCCGACGAGATCGTGCCGTCGTGGACCGCCGACACCCCGCCAGGCTGCTGGCTGCGGGTGGAGCTGCGCGGCTGGGCCGACGCGGACCCGTCGACCGACTGGTACGTGCTGGGCGACTGGGCGGCCGACGAGGCGACGATCCACCGCAGCTCGGTGCCCGGCCAGACCGGCGACGACGCTCGGGTGGCGGAGGACACCCTGCGGATCACGGGCGCCGTGGTCACCGGCTGGCAGGTCCGGGTCAGCCTGTTCCGCCGGCCCGACGCCCCGGTCGGCCCGGTGCTGTGCACGGTCGGCGCGGTCGCCTCGACCAGGGCGGCGGCCGGCCCGGCGGACGCCTCGACGCCGACCGGCGCCGGAGACCTTCGTGGTGGACCGGGACGGCCGGCTCGAGGACGGGTGCTGGACGTGCCCCGCTACTCGCAGCGGCTGCACGCCGGCGGGGAGACCCGCTGGGGCGGCGGCGGGGACTCCTGGTGCAGCCCCACCTGCACCTCGATGGTGCTGGACTTCTGGGGTGCCGGGCCCGGCCCCGACCGGTACGCCTGGGTCGAACCGCCCGGCCCGCGGCCGGTGGTGGTGCACGCCGCCCGGCAGTGCTACGACCACGCCTACGCGGGGGCCGGGAACTGGGCGTTCAACATGGCGTACGCGGGGCTGCACGGGGTGGATGCCTTCGTCACCCGGCTGCGCTCGCTCGCCGAGGCGGAACGGTTCGTCGCCGCCGGCGTCCCGCTGATCCTGTCGGCCGCGTTCACGGCAGGGCAGGTGCCGGGGCTGGACTACGACACCCGGGGGCACCTGATGGTGCTGGTCGGCTTCACCGCCGACGGTGACCCGGTGCTCAACGACCCGTACGCGCCGGACGACGAGGGGGTCCGCCGGACGGTGCCCCGGGCGGCGTTCGAGGCGGCCTGGCAGTCGGGCAGCGGCGGCGTCACGTACGTGGTCCGGCCGGCGTCGGTGCCGCTGCCCCCGCCGCCCGAGCAGGCCAACTGGTGACTCCGCGACCCACCGGCCGGCCCGACGGTGTGCCGGCCGGTGCGGCGTCGGCGGGCTGAGTCAGGGCAGCCGCCACACCCCGAACCCACCGGCGTTGCGCCGGCAGACCAGCACGTCCCGGCCGGTCCGGCAGTCGCCGAGCACGTTGGGCAGCGCGTCGAACACGCGGACCCGGGCGGCCGCCACGTCCAGCTCGGCCACGAGCAGCCGCCCGTCCCCGCCCCGCCGGACGCCGATCAGCCGGTCGCCCGGTTCGGTCCAGCTCGCCAGTTCCCAGCTGCCGAGGTCGGCGACCGGCTGGCCGGTCGCCGCGTCCGCCACCAGGAACCGGGACCCGCCAGAGTCGTCCGCGCCGACCAGGAACCGGCCGCGCTCCGCCCACAGCACCGCCTGCCAGCGCGGGTTGCTCCACCGCACGGCGCCGGTCGCCGGGTCGAGCGCCCACATCCCCCCGGTCTGCCGGTACGCGCAGAGCAGGTCACCGCAGTCGGTCAGGTAGCCGACCTGGGCGAGCCGGGCCGTCCAGCGCTGGTCCAGCCGGTCCAGGCCGTAGCCGGTCACCGTGCCGCCGTTGTCACTGATCACCAGCAGCAGGTCGCCGACGACCTGATTCCGCTGCCAGCTCGGCAGCTGACCGGGGCGGATGTTGCGGGCGGCCAGCAGAGCACCGCTGGCGGGGTCGCGCACCTCGACCTCGCCGGAGGGGGCGGCCAGCACGATCCGGTCCACGCCGTCGGGGCCGAAGCGCAGGGCGGGGCCGTCCAGCGGGGTCGGCACCGACCACAGCGTCCGGCCGGAGGCCACGTCGACCCGGCGGAGCGAGCCCTCGCCGGAAGCGTCGAGGTTCTGGAGGAGCACGCCGTCGCCCGCCGGGTAGCCGGCCCCGGGCTGCTGCCAGCCCGATCGGCCGGTGCCGGCGTCGAGGGCCGTGGTCCGGAACACGCCCTCGGGGCCGCCCACCTGACGGCCGCTGACCAGCACCGTCGCACCCTGCTGCAGCAGCCAGACGTCGCCGCCGCCGGCGGGGAGCGAGGTGCGCCACAGGACGGCGGGCGGCCCGTCGGCTGGGAGCCGGTACGCGACCAATTGCCGCCCCGTACCCTGCTGCGGGTCCAGCGGGTCCACCACGTAGAGACGGTCGGCCACCAGGAAGAGGTCCGCGCCGAGCCGGGCCGACACCACGGCGACGGCGCGTTCCGGGCGCGGGACTCCGCCGGCGAGGACACACAGGACTGCCGCCAGCACCGCCAGCACCCGGTACGGCCGGGTGACGGCGCGCGGCGGCCGGGGCGGCGGTTGCGGCTCCGGGTCGTGACGGAGCTCGCCCAGATCGATGATCGTCACGACCATCCCTTCCCGGGCAGTCGCCCGCGCACCCGCCGCGGGGTGTACCGGCCGGCCGGGGTGACGCCGGACCGCCTGTACGATGGCCCGTCGTGGCTGTGCCGGTGGTAGACCCCTCGCTGAACTCCTCGCCCGTCGCGGTCGAGCCCGTCGTGGCGGTCCCGCCCCGCCGGTCCCGGCGCCGGCCGGCCCGCGCCGACGTGCTGGCCATCGGAGCCTATGTGCTGCTCGGGGTTCTCGTCTGCCTCAACTACTGGGGGGATGTGCAGCACCGGGTCTCCTCGCACCTGCCGACGGACCACAGTTGGTTCGAGTGGCTCTTCGCGCACGGCGCCTACTCGGTGCGTCACCTGGAGAACCCGCTCTTCACCGCCCGGCAGAACGCGCCGGACGGGGTGAACATGATGGCGAACACCTCGCTGCTCGGGGTCACCCTGCCGCTGGCACCGCTCACCCTGCTCCTCGGTCCGCAGGTGATGTACGCGCTCTACCTGGGCGCGGCCCTGTCGGCGACGGCGGCCACCTCGTACTGGATGCTCTCCCGGCACCTGGTCCGCTCCCGCGCGGCGGCCTTCGTCGGTGGGGTGTTCCTCGGCTTCGCCCCCGGCATCGTGCACCACGCCAACGGGCAGCCCAACTTCGTCTCCAACTTCCTGCTCCCGCTGATCGTGGCCCGGGTGCTGCGGCTCGGTGAGCCGGGCCGCTGGTTGCGCAACGGCGTCGCGCTGGGCCTGCTGGTGGCGTACCAGATCTTCATCAACGAGGAGATGCTGCTGCTCACCGCGCTGGCCTGCCTGGTCATCGTGGTGGCGTACGCGGTGCAGCGGCCCCGGGCGGCGCGGGAGCGGGCAGGGACCTTCCTCGCCGCGCTCGGCGTGGGCGGCGGGCTGGCCCTGCTGCTGGCCGCGTATCCGATCTGGTTCCAGTTCAACGGGCCGCAGTCCTACCGGGGCCTGCAGGGCGGGGTCTTCCACAACTGGGGCGAGGACCTGATGGCCTTCGTCACCTTCGCCCGGGACACTGTGGCCGGTGACGAGGCGGTCGAGCAGACCATCGGGTTGACCGAGCAGAACACCTGGTTCGGCTGGCCGCTGGTGCTGGTCGCCCTGGTCGCCCTGGTGCTGCTGGTGCGCCGCTCGCTGCCGGCCCGGATCGTCGCCGTGCTGGTGGTCGTCTTCACGGTCGCCGCGATCGGCCCGAAGGTGCGCTTCGACGGGGTCGAGACCACGGTCGACGGCCCCTGGGCGTACGTGCCGGACAACCTGCCACTGGTCGAGATGATGATGCCGACCCGGCTGGCCCTGGTGGTGACCGGCGCGGTCGGCGTGCTGCTCGCGCTGGCCTGGAACGGCCTGGCCGGGGCGGGCCGCCCGGCGGTGCCGAGGCCGCGCGCCGGGGAGGCCAGCGCGGCGCCGTCGCCCGCCGCCGGCCGGCGGCGCCGCTGGCTGCGCGGCCTCGGGTACGCGGCGATCGTGGCCGCCCTGCTGCCGCTCTTCCCGCGCCCGCTGCCGGCCGAGCGGCTCGACCCGCCGCCGCATTTCATCACCGCGGGCGGCTGGCGGCCGTACGTGCCGGCCGGCCGGACGCTGGTGCCGGTGCCGATCCCGAGCAACGTGCACGGCCTGCCCACCCTGCGGTGGAGTGCCCTGACCAGGCAGGAGTTCCCCATCCCCGCCGGCTACTTCATCGGCCCCAACGAGAAGGGTGAGGGGGTCTTCGGCGCGCCGAACCGGCCGACCAGCACGCTCATCTACGCCACGATGGACGCGAACAAGGTCCCGGCGATCACCGAGGAGCACCGCCGCCAGGCGGTCGAGGACCTGCGCTTCTGGAAGGCGTCCGTGGTGGTCCTCGGCGCGAACCCGCGCGAGGCGGTGCTGCGCGACCTGATGACCGCGCTGCTCGGACCGCCGCAACGGGTCGACGACGTCTGGCTCTGGGACGTCCGCGACCGCGTCTGACCCCGCCTCGCGCCTCGCGCCTCGCGCCTCGCGCCTAGCGCCTAGCGCCTAGCGCCTAGCGCCTAGCGCCTCAAGATCATGCTCGATCCTGGATGTCTCCTGGATGTAGTGGCGTCCGGCGCGCTGCGATGCCACTACCTCCAGGATCGAGCGCGACGTTGACGGGCGGCCGCGCCCGCTCAGCCGAGGAGGGGGCGAACGTCCCAGATGTGCGCGCCAGGCACGTCCCGGCCGGGCCCGATCAGGGCGTCCACCGTGGCCCGGACCGGGTCGCCCGGGAGCGAGCCGGCCTGCACCAGCACCGCCGCCCGCCAGTGCCGCAGGTCCGCGACCGCCTGGCGGCGCTCCGCGTCGCCGACCG
This sequence comes from Micromonospora sp. MP36, assembly GCF_008119785.1. GTDB lineage: Bacteria > Actinomycetota > Actinomycetes > Mycobacteriales > Micromonosporaceae > Micromonospora. Next base: position 97,607 of record NZ_VSFA01000006.1, read on the forward strand.
GTGGCACCTGACCGGTCTCGGCGGCCCGCCGCAGCAGCAGCGAGGTGGGGCGGTCCGGCGCGCCCCAGCGCGCGGTCGGGTCGTCCCCGCTCCGCGGGCCGATGAAGTAGCCGCCCGGCGCGTCGAACGCCAGCCCGGTGCGCGCCGACCAGAAGGTGGCCGGGCTCTTCGCGGCACCGGTCACCGGGGGTACCGGCACCAGCGTCCGCCCCGGCGGGACGTACGCCCGCCAGCCGCCGTCGGCCACGAAGGCCGGCACCGGCACCACCGGCACGGTACGGATCGGGGTGGGGACCAGCGGCAGCAGCGCGGCGGCGACCGCCCCGGCCCAGGGTGCCCAGGTCCGGGCGGACCGGTGGCGGACCCGGTCCAGCGCGAGCGCCAGCAGCACCCCCAGCACCGGTACGCAGACCAGCGCGAACCGGGCCGGCACCACCAGGTCGAGCAGCGGCACCCCGGCGATCAGCCGGTACGGCCCGGGCAGCCCGGTGTCGTGCCGGTTCACCACGATCGTGGTGCCGAGGGAGAGCAGGGCGAGGAGCAGCCCGCAGACCGCGAGGGCGCGGACCAGCGGCCGGCGCCACAGCCGGACCACCACCAGCAGGGCGAGCAGCGGCAGGAACGGCCCGAAGAACGAGTTCTGCTCGGTGGGGTTCGGCGACAGCAGCCCCGAGTGGCGGTCGTCCCCGGCCACGCTCTGCCGGGCCGCCGCGGTGAACGAGGCCACGTCCAGCCGGTACCCCTCGGCGAAGAACGGCATCCCCGTGTAGTGGCTCGGGCCGCGGAACTGGAACCACAGCGGGTAGGCCAGCAGCACCCCCGCCACCAGCGCGCCGACCCCGAGCCGGCGCAGCACCGCGGGGGTCAGCCGGCGCGCGGCCGCCCGGTCGGCCAGCGCGTACGCCCCGGCGAACACCCCGGCGGCGAGCGCCAGGAAGACCAGCACCTCCTCGCCGAGAAAGACCTGGTACGCGACGGCCAGCCCGAGCAGCGTCCCGTCCCGGCGTACCCGGTCGGTGGCGGGGCGGAACACCAGCCCGAGGATCACCGGGACCAGGAACTGGGCGGCCATGTGCAGGTGCGCCCCGGCCTGCGACACCATGCCGGGCGCGAAGCCGCAGAACAGCCCGCCCACCGCCGCGGCGGCCCGGGACCGGACCAGCCGGCGGGCCAGCAGCGCGTACCAGGCGGTGGCGGTGCCGGCCAGGCAGGCGACCACGGCGACGAGGAAGGCCGCCTGGGCGCCGAACAGCAGCGTGACCGGGGTGAGCGGCACACCCAGCCCGAGCACGGAGGTGTTGGCCATCAGGTTCACGCCGTCCGGGGCGTTCAGCGCGGTGCTGTAGAGCGGGTTCTCCCCCGCGGTCACCGCGCGGGCCGCCCGGGCCAGCATCCACTCGAAGAGCATCTGGTCGCCGGCCTGGTGGAACAGCCGCTCCGGCCGTCGCCACTGGTCGCCGGTGAGCAGCACGGCCAGCCCGAGGTAGCCGGCGACCACCAGCGCGTCGACCGGGCGGACCCGCCGAAGCCGCGACCGGACCACCGGCGGGGCGGTCAGGCGGTCGACTGGCTGGTCAGTGTCCGGACGTCCCACAACCACACGTCCAGCTCCTGCCGGGCGGGCCCGATCAACTGCTCGACGGTCCGCCGCAGCGGCTCGGCGTTCTGCTGGTCCAGCGGCAGCACCACGATGGCGGCCCGCCAGTGCCGCAGCTCGTCCAGGAACCGCCGGCGCTGCCGGTCGTCGAGTTTCGGCATACGCCCGGTGGCGGCGACCTCCGCCAGCAGGTCGCCGATGCCGCTGGGCCGCCCGCCGAAGCGGCCCGGATCGCCGGTGACCCCGTTGCGCGGGGCGAGGAAGTACCCGCCGGGAATCTTGAAGGCCAGGTCGGTGCTGGCCGCCCAGCGCATCGGGTTGGTGTTGCCCATGCTCGGCACGGGCACCGACACGAGCGTCTGGTCCGGCCCGACGTACTGCCGCCACCGGTCGGCGGTGATGAACCTGGGCACCTCCGGCCGGGTGGTGACCTGCAACGGCATCGGCGCGATCGGCAGCAGTGCCAGCGCCAGACCGGCGACGGTCAGCGTCCGTACCGTCCGCCGTTCGGCGGTGCGCAGCGACCAGGCGCGCTGCACGGCGAGGGCCAGCAGGATCGCGACGACCACGGTGGTGATCATGCCGAACCGGGTCGGCACCACCGCGTCGAGCAGCGGCAGCCGGACCAGCAGGTCCCACGGGCCGGTGAACAGCTCCCGGTCCCACCAGGACACCCGCTCGCCGAGGGAGAGCACCGCGAAGAACAGGCCGGTCGCGGCGAGCGCCCGGACGATCACCTCCCGCCGGAGCCAGACCACGATGCCGACGGCCAGCAGGGACAGGCTCCATCCGAAGAAGGCGTTCTCCTCCGAGTAGTTCGGGGCGAGGTTGACATTCGCCCGCTCGTTGCCGCCCAGGGTCGGTGAGCCAGGGGCGAAGAACGAGGCGATGTCGTTGCCGTAGTCGCGGACCGCGTCGCTGAGCCCGTGGTACGCCATCGGCCCGGCGAACTGGACCCAGAGCGGGTACGCCAGCAGCGCCCCGGCGAGCACCGCGCAGACCGCCAGCCCGGTCCCCAGCGGACGCCACGCGGTGGCCCACCGCTCCCGCTGCTGGACGACCACCGCCAGCAGGAACACGCCGAGGGCCAACGCGGTGAAGAGCAGGATCTCCTCGTTGATGAACGCCTGCCCGGTGACCAGCAGGGCGAGCAGCGCGCCGTCGCGGACCGGGCGGGTGGAGCGGGTCAGCACCAGCACCCGCCAGACGATGAACGGCAGCAGGAACTGGGAGATGATGTTGGGGTGCCAGTTGGCGTGCGACAGCATCGCCGGCGAGAACCCGCAGAGCCAGCCGCCTACGGCCGCCGCCAGCCGGGTACGCACCACGTGCCGGGACAGCATCCGATACCAGGCGGCGGCCGTGCCGGCGAGGCCGAGCGTCACCAGCGTGACGAAGGAGACCGCCGGTCCGAAGAGGAGGGTGACCGGCACCATCGGGATGCCGAGGGCCAGGATGGCGGTGTTCGCCATCAGGTTGACCCCGTCCGGATAGTTGAACTGGTCGGTGTAGAACGGGAACTCGCCGTGCAGCACGACGCGTACCGAGTGGGCGAGGAAGAACTGCACCTGCGCCGGATCGCTGCTGTAGAGGGCGGCCACCCGGCCGGCCGGGTCGACCCAGAGCCCGCTGGTCACCCACAGTGCGGCGAGCAGGAAGACGCCGTACACGGCGAGGTCTTGGCGGCGGCGCGTCCAGCGTGGGCGCGGGCGGGCGGGCGACCGGGCGGCGTCGGGATCGGGGGCGGGGGGAGCCACGGTGGTGACGGAGGCGGGGCCCGTCGGGGCGTCGGCGTCCGCTCGCGAGTCGCCACGGGGCTCGGCAGGCGTCACAGTCGGCGGAGTCTACCGGAGCCGAAAAATGGCCACGAAACGCACACCACCCTCCACTGTGGCGGTCGCCCGAAGGGGTGAGGCGGGCACCGCCGGACGACCGGCCGTCTCGTACCATGTGGCTTCGCAAACACGACCAACGACGCGATCGGGGGCGTACAGGTGGCTTCAGTCCGCCGACGCGGCACGGTGGCCACCGCGCTGCTGATCCTGCTGCTGGCCGCGCCCGGGTGCGGGCCCGTCGCCGGGCGGCAGTCGGCGGACCTGCGGGTCGGCTACGACAGCCTGGACGGGCCGCTGACCGTCTGGCCGGCGCGCGGCAGCCTCGCCGGCGACGCCGCCGCGACCGCCGGCATCACCGCAGCGGTCCGGGACTGGCGCTCGCCGGTCGACGACCGGGCACACCTGCCCACCTCCGGCATCCTCTACTCCGGGGAGATGGCCGGGTCACCGCTCGCCCTGGTCGCCGCCGACGTGCCCGGTGAGAGCGCCTCCTGGCTGCTGCAACTCGACCGCGACGGGGACCGCTGGCGGGTCACCCACGCCACCGAGTACACCGACCCCGGCTACCTGGTCTACTCCGACGTGCTGCCGGTCCAGATCCGCAACGGCCGGCGCTACCTCACCTCCGCCCGGGTCGAGCGGCTGCTCGGTCCGGACGGCCGCGCGCTGGCCAGCGCCGACGGCCTCACCGAGCCGGTCGCCGTGCCGGCCTGCCGGGCGGTGGAGCTGACCGCGGCGCTGCGCCCCACCCGCTCGCTGCCGCGCGGCCGGGCCGCGGACCGCGTCCTCGACCTGGGTACGGCCACCGCCGACCCCCGCTATCCCCTGGTACGCGACGAGGCCGGCACCGGAAGCCGCGCCCTGACCGGGCTGGACACCTGCGTCCTCGCCGACACCACCGGGCCGTTCGGCAGCGTCCCCCGCCGGATCGGCGACCGGAACGCGCCCCGCTCGGCGCCGGAGTCCTGGCCGATGGCGAAGCTCGCCGTCCGATCGCTGGGCGAGGTGGCGCTGGGCGGCGGCGAGCCGGGCGACCTGCAGCAGCTCAGCTGGGAGAGCGCCACCGGCACGATGACCGCCCTGGTCTACCGGCCGGGCGACGGCGGCACCCCGGTGGTCTCCCCCGCCGACCGGTCCACCACCCTGCAGGCCTACCACCTACCGATGCCCGGGCAGCCGCTCGCGGTGCTGACCTGGCGGGCCACCCGGGACACCTCGTTCGCCGCCCCGCCGGGGACGTCGCGCCTGGTCGACCGGCCGGGCCTGGTGGTGGTGCCGCAGCCAGACTCTCGTCAGACGTTCAGCCTGGCGGGCACGGAGAAGACCTGGTACCGGTCGGTCGGCGGGCGCTGAGCCTGGCTGCGCGTGGACCGCGACCCCTCGCCGGTGCTCCTGAGTGATCGGCTCTGGTGCTGGTCATCCGCCGAATCGCCGGCTGCGTGCCGCGTAGGAGCGCAGGGCGCGAAGGAAGTCGACCTTCCGGAAGCCGGGCCAGTACACGTCGCAGAAGTAGAGCTCGGAGTAGGCGGCCTGCCAGAGCAGGAAGCCCGACATTCGGCGTTCGCCACTCGTGCGGATGACGAGATCCGGGTCGGGCTGGCCGCCGGTGTACAGGTGCGCCGCGATGTCCTCGGCGGTCAGACGCTGCGCGACGTCGTCGACGGTAGCGCCGGTCTGCGCCTCCTGCTCCAGCAGTGAACGGACCGCGTTGACGATCTCTTCACGGCCGTCGTAGCCGACGGCCACCGTGAGATGGAAGTTGCCGCCGCGCGCACCGGTCGCCTCCTCGGCCACCTTCAGCGCGTGGCGGGTCGAATCGGGCAGCACGTCCGCGCGGCCGGCCAGATGAAGCTGCCACGGGTTGCCCGGGCGCAGCAGTGGCTCCGCCACCACCTCCTCGATCATCCGCATCAGGTGCTCCACCTCGTCGGAGGCCCGCTTGCGTACGTTGTCGACGGAGGCGACGAACAGCGTGACGTGCTGGATGCTCAGCTCGGCGCACCAGCTCAGCACCTCGTGCATGTGCTCCGCCCCATAGCGGTGGCCCAGTCGTGGGTCGTCGAAGCCCATCTGCCTGGCCCATCGCCGGTTCCCGTCCATCGCCATGGCAACGTGCCGAGGCAGTGAGACGTCGGCCAACTGCGCTCGCAGGCGGCGGGCGTACAGCTGATAGGCCATGCGACGAACGGGCTCGATCATGACCAGATAAAACCACGCGAGGGCCCCTGCCGCTGCCTCCAGCCCCGCCAGCCAGGCTGCCACCGCGATGGTCCGGTCTCGCTGGCCAGACGGTGGAGGGCCGCCGGCAAGCCTCGACGCGGAACGGGCGGCCCCGCAGGTGCAGGACCGCCCGTTTCGCGTTGACGTCAGTTCTTGGCGGCGGCCTCGGAGGCGGTCGGCTCGACGGGGTGGGCGTCCAGGCCGGAGATCCAGCCGGTGACGTCGCGGGCCACGTCCTGCGCGGTCAGGCCGAGGTCGGCCAGGATCTGCGCCCGCGTGCCGTGCGGGTGCCAGTCTGCCGGCACACCCAGGTCCTTCAGCGGCACCCGGACGTCGGCGTCGCGCATGGCCTGGCCGAGCGCGTCACCGACGCCGCCGACCCGGACACCGTCCTCGACGGTGACCACGAGCCGGTGCGCGGCGGCCAGCTCGACCAGCTCGGCCGGGACCGGGCGGACCCAGCGCGGGTCGACCACGGTGACCCCGTAGCCCTGCTCGGCGACCCGGGCGGCGACCTCCATGCCGAGCTGGCCGAAGGAGCCGACCGCGACGAGCAGCACGTCGGTACGCGCCGACTCGGCCAGCACGTCCACCGCACCGACCCGGCGCACGGCCGGCAGGTCGGCGGCCACCGTGCCGGTCGGGAAGCGGATGACGGTCGGGCCGTCGTCCACGGCGATCGCCTCGCGCAGCTCCTCGCGGAGGCTGCCGGCGTCGCGGGGCGCGGCGATCCGCAGGCCGGGCACCACGCCGAAGACGGACATGTCCCAGATGCCGTAGTGGCTCGGCCCGTCCGGGCCGGTGATGCCCGCCCGGTCCAGCACGAAGGTGACCGGCAGCTTGTGCATCGCCACGTCCAGCAGAACCTGGTCGAAGGCCCGGTTGAGGAAGGTGGCGTAGACGGCCACCACCGGGTGCAGGCCGCCCATGGCGAGGCCGGCCGCCGAAGTGGCGGCGTGCTGCTCGGCGATGCCCACGTCGTACACCCGCTTCGGGTGCTTGCGGGCGAGCTTGGCGATGCCCGTGGGTTCGGCCATCGCGGCGGTGATACCGACCACGTCCGGCCGTTCGTCGGCGATCTTGACCAGCTCGTCGGCGAAGACCTGGGTCCACTTCACCGACGGGGCGGCGACGAGCTTGCCGGTCTGGATGTCGAACGCCCCGGGGCCGTGGAAGCAGTCCGCCTCGTCCTCCTCGGCCGGGCGGTAGCCGTAACCCTTGCGGGTGACCGCGTGCACTATCACCGGGCCGCCGAAGTTCTTCGCCGCGCGCAGCGCCGACTCGACCGCGGCGACGTCGTGGCCGTCGACCGGGCCGACGTACTTGATGCCGAGGTCCTCGAACATGGCCTGCGGGGCGACCGCGTCCTTGATGCCCTTCTTGACCGCGTGCAGCACCTCGTACATCGGCCGGCCCACCAGCGGGGTCGAGCCGAGGGCCTCCTTGACCGTGTCGAGCACCTTCTCGTAGCCGGGGTTGAGCCGGAGCGAGGAGAGGTGGTCGGCGAGGCCGCCGATGGTCGGCGCGTACGACCGGCCGTTATCGTTCACCACGATCACCAGCGGGTTGCCGGCCGCGGCGATGTTGTTCAGCGCCTCCCAGCACATGCCGCCGGTCAGCGCGCCGTCGCCGACCACGGCCACCACGCTGCGCCGCTCGCCGCGCAGCGCGTACGCCTTGGCGAGCCCGTCGGCGTAGGACAGGGCGGTGGAGGCGTGCGAGTTCTCGATCAGGTCGTGCTCGCTCTCCGCCTGGCTGGGGTAGCCGGAGAGGCCACCGCGCTGGCGGAGCTTGTCGAAGCCCTCCTGCCGGCCGGTGATGATCTTGTGCACGTAGGCCTGGTGGCCGGTGTCGAACAGGAGCCGGTCCCGCGGCGAGTCGAAGACCCGGTGCATCGCCAGGGTCAGCTCCACCACACCCAGGTTGGGCCCGATGTGCCCGCCGGTGCGGGAGACCTTGGCGATCAGGAAGTCACGGATCTCGGCGGCGAGGATGTCCAGCTGCTCGGCGGTCATCCGCTTCACGTCCCGCGGACCCTGGACGGTGCCCAGCAGCCGGCCGTTGTTGGCCGTGCCCTCTTCAACACTCATGACCGAAGAGTCTATCGGCCGCCCGACAGCCCGCAGCCCGGCCGTGGATCACGGCAGCCAGATCGGGGGTGCGGGGGCACCGCCGGCCGGCGGAAATCCTGGCTGCCGGCCGTGGCTCACCGCAGGTCCCGGGGCGGCTTCGGCCGGGGCGCGACAGCGGTGAACTCAGGACGGCGGCAGGAGCAGGCCGACCAGCTCGACGTGCTGGGTCATCGGGAACAGGTCGAAGCCGCGCAGCGCGGCCAGCCGCCAGCCCAGCCCGGTGAAGGTGCGCACGTCCCGGGCGAAGGCGGCGGGGTCGCAGGCCACGTACGCCACCGCCCGCGGGCCGGCGGCGACGATGTCCCGCACCACCGGCGCGCCGGCGCCGGAGCGGGGCGGATCGAGGACCACCAGGTCGACCGGGCCGGTGACCCGGCGGCGGGCCAGGACGGTCTCCACCCGGCCCGCGACCACCTCCACCCCGGGCAGGTCGGCCAGGTTATCCCGGGCGGCGGCCACGCCCGACGCGGCGGACTCGACCAGCGTGACCCGGGCCCCGCCGACCCGGCCGGCGAGGGCCGCGGCGAACAGCCCGGCGCCGCCGTACAGGTCCCAGGCGGTCTCGCCGGGGCGCGAGTCGAGCAGGTCGAGGACCGCCCCGACCAGGGTGTCCGCCGCAGCCGGGTGGACCTGCCAGAAACCGGACGCGGGGAGCCGCCACTCCCGCCCGGCGGCCACCTCGCGGACCACCGCCGGCCCGCTGACCGGAGTGGCCACCCCGTCGGCGTACGCGGTGACGCTGACGTCCCCGCCGGTGGCGGCGACCGTCTCGACGGCGTCGGCGTCCGGCCAGCGGGCCCCAGCGGGGGCGAGCACCGGCAGCTCCTGGATCGCCGGGTGGGCGATCAGGCAGCGGTCGATCGGCACCACCTCGTGCGAGCGGTGTTTGAGCAGCCCGGCCCGGCCGGCGCCGTCGACCGCGTACCGGACCCGGGAGCGCCAGCCCAGCGACCCGCCGGGCAGCGCCTCGACCCGGACCCCGAGCGCGTCGACCTGCGGATCGGTGAGGCCGCCGAGCCGGGTGAGCTGCTCGCGGACCACCGCGCTCTTCCAGTCGAGCTGAGCGTCGGGAGCGACATGCTGGAGGTCACAGCCACCGCAGCGGCCCGGCTTCGCATACGGGCAGGGTGGCTCGACCCGGTCCGGCGAGGCCGTCAGCACCTCGACCGCGTCGGCCCGGGCGAAGCCCCGGTGCACCTCGGTCACCTCGGCGACCACCCGCTCCCCGGGCAGCGCGTGCCGGACGAAGACCACCTGGCCGTCGACCCGGGCCACGCAGTGCCCGCCCGGGGCGACCGCGGCCACGGTCAGCTCGACCCGCTCGGCCTCCTCCAGCCCCCGCCGCCCCTCGACCGGCGCCGTCACGGGCGCTCCCCGCTCTCCCCGGGCGGGGCGGAGGCCACCGGCGGGACGGTGGGCGGCAGGGTGCTGCGCGGGGCCACCCGCGGCCCACGCGCCGGACCGCGGCTGAGGTTGGCGTCCAGCCGGTCCAGGTTCTTGCTGGCGGTGGAGGCGAGCTGCCACGGCACGCTGGTCACCATCACCCCCGGCTCGAAGAGCAGCCGCCCCTTGAGCCGCAGCGCGCTCTGGTTGTGCAGCAGGTTCTCCCACCAGCGGCCCACCACGTACTCGGGGATGAAGACGGTGACCACGTCGCGGGGCGACTCCCGGCGGGTGGAAGCGACGAAGTTCAGGATCGGCCGGGTGATCTCCCGGTACGGGGAGTCGATCACGGTCAGCGGCACGGGCAGCTCGCGCCGCTCCCAGTCGGCCTGGAGGTTCCGGGTGTCCTTCTCGTCCACGTTCACGGTCACCGCGGTCAGCGTGTCCGGCCGGGTCGCCCGGGCGTACGCGATGGCCCGCAGCGTGGGCTGGTGCAGCTTGCTGACCAGCACGATGGCGTGGTTGCGGGCGGGCAGCACCGCCCGGGCCTCGGTCGGTTCCAGCTCGGCGGCGACCCGGTCGTAGTGCCGGCGGATGGCCAGCATCAGCAGGTAGATCACCGCCATCGCGGCGATCGCGATCCAGGCGCCGAGCAGGAACTTCGTGATCAGCACGATGACCAGGACGGTGCCGGTCAGCGCCATGCCGAAGGCGTTGATCGCCCGGGAGCGCACCATCCGGCGGCGGACCTCCGGATCCCGCTCGGTGCGCAGGTGCCGGTTCCAGTGTCGGATCATGCCGCCCTGGGAGAGCGTGAACGAGACGAACACGCCGACGATGTAGAGCTGGATGAGCCGGGTCACCTCGGCCTGGAAGCCGACGATCAGCACCACCGCGAAGACGGCGAGGAAGACGATGCCGTTGGAGAACGCCAGCCGGTCGCCCCGGGTGTGCAGCTGGCGGGGCAGGTAGCGGTCCTGGGCCAGGATCGAGCCGAGCACCGGGAAGCCGTTGAAGGCGGTGTTGGCGGCCAGGAACAGGATCAGCGCGGTCATCCCGGCGACCACGTAGAGCAGCACACCGTTGCCGAAGACCGCCTCGCCGAGCTGGGTGGTGACCGTCTTCTGCACGTACCCGGACGGGCCGGAGACGATCTGGCTCGGGGACTCGACGAACTGCAGGTGGGTCAGCCGGGCCAGCCAGATGATGCCGAACAGCATGCTCACCGCGATGGCGCCGAGCAGCAGCAGGGTGGTGGCCGCGTTGCGGCTCTTCGGCGCCTTGAACGCCGGCACCCCGTTGGAGATCGCCTCCACACCGGTGAGCGCGGCGCTGCCCGAGGAGAAGGTCCGCAGCAGCAGGAAGACCAGGGCGAACCCGGTGACGCTGTGCTCCGCCTGGATCTCCAGGCCGGCGCTCGGCGCGCGCAACTCGTCGCCGAGGATGAAGATCCGGATCAGGCCGGTGAGCAGCATGCCGCCGATCACGATCACGAAACCGTAGGTCGGGATGGCGAACGCCGTGCCGGACTCACGCAGGCCGCGCAGGTTCATCGCGGTGAGCAGCGCCACCGCGATGACCGCGATCAACACCTTGTGGGTGGCCACGAACGGGAGCACGGAGCCGAGGTTGGCCACGCCGGAGGAGATCGAGACCGCGACGGTGAGGACGTAGTCGACCAGCAGCGCGCTGGCCACCGCCAGGCCGGCGCGCGGACCGAGGTTGACGGTGGCCACCTCGTAGTCGCCGCCGCCGGAGGGGTAGGCGTGCACGTTCTGCCGGTAGCTCGCCACCACGGTGAGCATCACCACGACGACCGCGAGCGCGATCCACGGCGAGAAGACGAAGGCCGAGGCGCCCGCGATGGAGAGCGTCAGGAGGATCTCATCGGGCGCGTACGCGACGCTGGAGAGCGCGTCCGAGGCGAAGACCGGCAGCGCGATGCGCTTCGGCAGCAGGGTGTGCTGGAGGCGGTCGGACCGGAACGGTCGACCGACGAGGAGTCGCTTCAGCAGCGAGGTGGGTCTGGCCACAACCGCCAAGAGTACGACCAGTCCGGAACATCTGGTGGGGGTGGCTGATCACCCCCGCGCGCGCGGGCGCGGTACGGTCGGTCCCCCGCCTGCGGCGGGGACGTGGCAGGCTCGCAGTCGACGGGTCCACCGGGCGGACCGTGGGAGGAGCGGACACCGTGCATGTCGTGATCATGGGCTGCGGCCGGGTCGGGTCGACCCTCGCCCACAGCCTGGAGTCCCGGGGGCACTCGGTGGCGGTGATCGACCAGGACGCGGACGCGTTCCGCCGCCTCGGCCCCGACTTCGCCGGCATCACCGTCACCGGCGCCGGCTTCGACGGCGAGGTGCTGCGCCAGGCCGGCATCGAGCGCGCGGACGCCTTCGCGGCGGTCTCCAGCGGCGACAACTCCAACATCATCTCGGCCCGGCTGGCGCGGGAGACGTTCGGCGTCTCCCGGGTGGCCGCCCGCATCTACGACCAGCGCCGGGCGCAGGTCTACGAGCGGCTGGGCATCCCCACCGTGGCGACCGTCCGGTGGACCGCCGACCGGATGCTGCGGCACCTGGTGCCCGAGGGCAACGTGGAGATCTTCCGCGACCCGACCAGCACCGTGTCGATCATCGAGGCGCCGGTGCACAAGGACTGGATCGGCCGGTCGCTGCGGGAGTTGGAGGAGGCCGCCGGGGCCCGGGTCGCGTACCTGATCCGGTTCGGGATCGGCACGCTGCCCACCGCCTCCACCATCGTGCAGGAGGGCGACCAGGTCTTCATGCTGGTGACCGACGACATCATCCCGTCAGTCACCTCGGTGGCGGCGGCGCCGCCGGAAGGGGGGCACTGAGCCATGCGCATCGCCATCGCCGGCGCGGGCAACGTGGGCCGCTCCATCGCGCAGGAGCTGATCGACAACGGGCACCAGGTGATGCTGATCGAGCGGCAGCCCAAGATGCTCCGGCCGGACCGGGTGCCGGCCGCCGAGTGGGTGCTCGCCGACGCGTGCGAGCTGGCCAGCCTGGAGGAGGCCAACGTCGCCGGCTGCGAGGTGGTGGTGGCCGCCACCGGCGACGACAAGGTCAACCTGGTGGTGTCGCTGCTGGCCAAGACCGAGTTCGCGGTGCCCCGCGTGGTCGCCCGGGTCAACCGGGCGGAGAACGAGTGGCTGTTCACCGAGCAGTGGGGCGTCGACGTCGCGGTGAGCAAGCCGCGGGTGATGGCCGCCCTGGTGGAGGAGGCGGTCACGGTCGGCGACCTGGTCCGGCTGATGACCTTCCGGCAGGGCGAGGCGAACCTGGTCGAGATCACCCTGCCGCCCAGCGCGCCGTACGTCGGTGAGCCGATCCACGCGGTGCCGATCCCCCGGGACGCGGCCCTGGTGGCGATCCTGCGCGGCAAGCGGGTGCTGGTGCCCAGCCCGGACGACCCGATCGAGGCCGGCGACGAGCTGGTCTTCGTGTGCACGGCCGCCGTGGAGGACGAGGTCCGGGCGGTGATCCTCGGCCCGGACAGCGTCGAGCGCACCCGCGACGGCGCCTGACGGCCGCTCGGTCCCGCCGGCCGGTTTCCGCTACGACCGGCGGGGTCAGGCTCCCGGCAGCGGCGTCCGCGCGGTGTCCCGGGTCACCCGACGCACCGCCCAGACGGTGATCAGCAGCAGCAGCGCGTACGGCGGGTAGCCCAGGGCGAGCCGGGCCACGCCCAGCGCGGTGTCCTGGTGGGCCAGGTAGAGCCCCGCCTGCACGCCTACCTTGGCCAGCCACACCACGCCCCACAGCACGGTGAGCTGGGTGAAGGTACGCACCAGCCGCGGGTCGTCCCGCCACTCCGAGCGGCCCCGGGCGACCAGCACCGACCAGATCCAGCCCACCAGCGGCTGCCGGATGACGGCCGACAGCAGCAGGGCCAGCCCGTAGCCGATCCCGTAGAGGATGCCGGGGAGGTAGAAGTCCCGCTCGTCGCCGGTCCGCCAGGCGATGGCGGCGCCGATGGCGATGCCGAACAACCCGTTGACCGCGTGCCGGATCGGCCGGCGCTGGGCCAGGCGCAGCCCGGCGATCAGCAGCGCCACCGCCACCGAGGCGATCACCGCAGGGCGCAGCTCGCCCAGCACGTTGGCGATCACGAAGACCACCACGGGGATGCTCGACTCGACCAGGCCCCGCCAGCCGCCGAGCTGGTCGGCCATCTGCTCGGCGATGCTGGGCAGCCGCTCGTCGTCCTCCGGCCCGAGTTCCGGCCCGGCGGACCGATGCTGTCCGGTCGTCACTTCGGCGACTCCAGCTCGTAGTACGGGTTGTAGATCACCTTGCGGTCGTCCCGGACGGCCAGCCGGCCGCGGGCGGTGAGGTGCCGGCCCGGCTCGATGCCGGCGATGTGCCGCCGGCCCAGCCAGACCAGGGTGACCACGTCGCTGCCGTCGTAGAGGTCGGCCTCCAGCGTCGGCAGGTTGGTCCGGGGCGTGTAGACCACCGTGCGCAGCCGCCCGTTGATCGACACCACCTGGCCCCGCATGCACTGCTGGGCCGGCATCCCGCCGGACTCCGCGCTCTCCCGGCGCAGCTCCTGCGCCTCGATCTCGGCTTCGCTCGCGGTGAGCCGATGCAGTAGCCGCCGCAGCGACACCCGGCTCTCGTCGGTCGTCATGACCTCCGCGTCACCCTCTCCAGGCTGGCCGGCCGCGCCGGCACTGGCTCGGCCCCGGGATGCGGGAACCGTCCCGCCAGCGTACGCCGATCCGGCCCGGCTGCGGAGCCGGCGTCCGCCGGACAGGGGACGGGCCCGGCACCGTCGACGGGAGCCGACGGGACCGGGCCCGTGGGGTACGTCTCAGGCCTCGCGCTGCCCCGGCGCGGTCTGCTGCGCGGCCGCCTGCTGTTCGGCGACCTCGCGGGGCAGCCGCAGCGGCAGCGGCTCGCGAACCGGCTTGGCCTCCTGGCCCCGGTCGACCACCAGGCCCTCCAGGCAGCGCGCGAGCGGGCCGGCGACGGCCGGGTTGCTGGCCGCCTCGCCCTGGTAGACACCGCGGACCATCCAGCGCGGGCCGTCGATGCCCACGAAGCGCAGGTCGGTCAGCCCGTCCGGGGTGCGGACCCGGGCCTTCAGCTCGGTGCCGTAATCCCCCTGCACCTCCTGGGCGGCGGCGCCGTCGTTGTACAGCGACTGCCGGATCTCCTCGCGCACCTCGTCCCAGATGCCCTCGGACCGGGGCGCCGCGAAGACGCCGAGCTGCAGCGCGTTGTCGCCGTGCACCAGCACGACCTGCTGGATCACGCCCTGCGGGTCGGCCTGGACCCGCACCTCGACGTCCGGCACCGCCGGGATCTGGAGGCTGCCGAGGTCCAGCCGGGGTTCGTCGGGCGCCTCGGCGAGGTCGTACGGACCCCGGGACGGCGCCGAGGTCGACTCCTCGCTCTCCGGGGCGTCGAGCACCTCGTCGGCCCGCTCGTCACGCGCGTGCCGCGCCTCGCCGGCCCGCTTTCGGGAGAAGATCACTGCGCCCGCCCTCCGCTGTTCACACTCACCCTGCCACCTCTTCCGTCTGCCCGCTCGCCGGGATCGGGACCAGCCCGGCATGCCCGCCGGTGGACCCGTGCCCGCCGGCCCCGCGCCGGGACGCGGGCAGCTCCGCCACCGGCTGGAACTCGGCCCGCGCGACCCGCTGGACGACGAGCTGCGCGATCCGGTCACCCCGGCTGATCTTCGCCGGTGTCTCCCGATCATGATTGATCAGGTTGACCAGGATCTCACCCCGGTAGCCGGCGTCGACCGTACCGGGCGCGTTGAGCACCGTCACGCCGAGCCTGGCCGCCAGCCCCGATCGGGGATGCACCAGCCCGACGTACCCCTCCGGCAGGGCGATGGCCACGCCGGTCGGCACCAGGGCGCGCCCGCCGGGCGGCAGCTCCACGTCCGCTGCGGCCACCAGGTCCGCGCCGGCGTCGCCGGGATGGGCGTACGCCGGCAGCGGCAGCTCCGGGTCGAGCTGCCGTACGGGCACGGGTACGACGTCTGTCACGGTCTTCCTCTTCCGTCCGGTCCTTGCGGGGGTGACCCTGCCATCCTGCCGGTTGGCCGGCCCGCCGTGCGCCGTACCCTCGGACTGTGAGCCTGTCGTCGTCCTCGTCCGCCGCGACCCCGCCGGTGACCGCCGCCGGGGAGTACACGGAGCGGCTCGGGCTGCCGTGGTGGGCCTGGCCGGTCGGCCTCGCCGTCGCCGGCCTGCTCGCCGCCGAGCTCTGGATGGGCGCCACGGGCGTCCGGTCCTGGCTGCCGTTCGTGCTGCTGATCCCGGCGGCCCTGGCCGCGCTCGGGTGGCTGGGCCGGATCCGGGTGGCGGTCCGCGACGGCGAGCTGCGGGTGGACGACGCCCATCTCCCGGTGCGGTACGTCGCCGACGTGGTGCCGCTGGACGCCGCCGGCCGGCGCGAGGTGCTCGGCGTCGGGTCGGACCCGCTCGCCTTCGTGGTGCAGCGCCCGTGGATCGGCGGGGCGGTGCAGGTGGTGCTGGACGACCCGGCCGACCCGACCCCGTTCTGGGTGATCAGCACGCGGCACCCGGTCGAGCTGGCCACGGCGATCCTCGCCGCTCGCGGCGCCGCCTGATCCCCGCCTCAACCCCATCCCCCGCCGGCACCGAGCCGGCCTGATCCGCAGTGCACGGAGAAAGTGGCTGCCGGTCGCGGGGTCAGGGCAGCGCGAGGCGGGAGCCGGGGAGCTCCTGGCGCTTGCGGCGGAGGTCCTTGCGGAGCTGGTCGGCGAGGTTCCGGGTGGCCCGGCGGTTGAGGTAGCCGGCGACGGCGGCACCGGTCAGGAACGGGCCGAGCGTGGTCAGGTTGCGGCCGAACCGGCGCAGCAGGCTGTCCCGCAGCTCCCGGCGGGCCGCGGTGCCGAGCACCGCGCTCACCCCGACCCCGGGCAGCATCGGGTTGATCCCCCGCTGGCTGGCCCAGGACTGGATCAGCGCCACGGCCCGCTGGGTACCGCCGGTGGGCAGCGGCACCCGGTAGACCTCGTGCAGCTCGCCGATCAGCTTCAGCTCGATCGCGACCACGGCGACCGTCTCGGCGGCCAGCAGCACCGGGGCGGAGAGCAGCGTCGGGGTGACGGTCCACTCGACCGCGGCGACCCCGCCACCGGCCGCGCCGATCCCGGCGGTGGCCCGGGCGGCGTTGCGGACCAGCCGCTCGGCCAGCTCTTCCTCGGTCAGGCCGGGGAAGTGCCGCCGGAGCGTGGCCAGGTCGCGGACCGGTACGTGCGGGGCGACCTCGGCGACGGTGTCCGCCATCCAGCGGACCGCGGCCCTCGGCTTGAACAGGTCCGCGAGGCCCCGGACGCGGGCCTGGCCGACCAGCCGGGTGAGCAGCTGCCGGCGCCGGGCCGGGGGAAGGTCGTCCGCGGTCAGCGCGGCGACCGTCGCCCCGAGCTGCTCCGCCGCACCGCCCTCGGCGGACGACTCGGCCGCCCCCTCGGCCGCGCGCTCGGGCCGCTCGGTCGCCCCCTCGGCGGGCGGCGCGGGCGGCTCGGCCGGTCGGTCGGTCCGTCCCGGGGCGCCGGTCCCGGCGGCGTCCGGTGCTCCGGCCCGCTCGCTGTGCTCGCTCACCCGTCCGCCCTCCCGTGCTCGGGGCGGCGTGGCAGGCCGCCGGTACGAGTCAAGCAGCTTCCCGCCACCGGCGCACGGCGGCTCGAAGAGCGGCGGCCCCGTCGAGGAGGCCGCCGCCGGTGACACGCGTCGGGATCAGGCGCACTCGCGGCAGATCAGCTCGCCGTGGCGCTCGACCGCCAGTTGGCTGCGGTGGTGGACCAGGAAGCAGCGGGCGCACCGGAACTCGTCCTGCTGCATCGGTAGCACCTTGACCGTGAGCTCCTCGTCGGCCAGGTCGGCGCCGGGCAGCTCGAAGCTCTCCGCCACCTCGGCCTCATCGACGTCCACGGCGCCCGACTGTGAGTCGACCCGCCGGGCCTTGAGCTCTTCGAGGCTGTCCTCGCCGAGGTCGACCTCGTCGCGACGCGGGGCGTCGTAGTCGGTGGCCATCGGTTTCACTCTCCCATATCGATATGGTCACTTCCGGTTGTAACGCCGGAGGACGCTGTTTCAGTTCCACTGGCCGGCCACCACTTTGTGTCGGTCACCCGACCCGACGACCGGTGGGCCGAGTCCGCCAGAGAGGAACACCCCAGCGAGCGCGGAACCTTACCCCCCCATTGGGCGAGGCATGTATACCGCCCTCGTGGCAGAGATGTACGCCCCTGCGCCCGAAGTTGTTCCCAATGTGACTCAGGCGACACGAAGATAGGGGTAGTACTACCCGTTCCCTGGGTGGCGCGCCGGCATGTCGGACTGTTTCCACGCCACGGCCGGACACCCGTTAACCTCAGCGGCGTACTCGACGGCCGGCGGGTGGCCCGACCGCCGACGGCCGCCGCCGCCCAAATTCTGTTCCGGGGAGCGCCCAGATGAGTTTTGCACGAGTGCGGGCACTCGTTGTCGTCGGTCTGCTGGCGGTCGTCGCCCTGGTCTTCGTCGTCGTCGCGATGGTCCGCGACACCCAGGGCAAGGCGGGCACGGCCGCCGGTTGCCCCAAGGGCTGGCCGCTGGCGGACGTCACGCTGCGCGAGCCGAAGGACGTCAAGATCAACGTGTACAACGGGACCGACGAGGTGGGCCGGGCCGGCAGCGTCGCCGACGACTTCCGCAACCGCAAGTTCCAGGTCAAGAAGGTGGGCAACGCCCCGGCCGTCGACGCGGTCGCGGTGCTGCGCTTCGGCCCCAAGGGGGTCGGCTCCGCGCACCTGCTGCGGGCCTACTTCCTCGACAACGCCTTGCAGAAGTTCGACGCGAAGCGCACGGACGACACGGTCGACGTGATCCTCGGCAACTCCTTCCAGCAGCTCGCCACCACCACCGAGGTCAACCAGTCCCTGGGCGACCTCGGCTCGCCGATCGCCCCGCCCGAGACCTGCCCGGCCCCGGTCGACAAGTAGGGCCCGGCCAGTCCAACGATCGCCCCCACCGGGCGGTGTCCCCACCCCGGGACGCCGCCCGGTGGCACGTTCGGCACCCCGACGGGCCGATCCCCCGAGCACCGGTGGGCTCAGGGGCCGCCGGAGGCGTCCAGGGCGGCGAGCCGGGTGTGCAGCGGGTCGAAGAGCGCCGGAGGCACGGCGAGCACCAGGTCCGGGCCGGGCGGCCGCCCGGACAGACCGGTCACCAGCAGTCCCGCCTCGCGGGCGACCAGGCCGCCCGCGGCGAGGTCCCAGGCGGCCAGCCCCTTCTCGTAGTAGGCGTCGACCCGCCCCTCGGCGGCCAGGCAGAGGTCCAGCGCCGCGGCGCCCATCCGGCGGATGTCCCGGACGTGCGGGATCAGCTCGGCGACCACCCGGGCCTGGTGCGCCCGACGGCCGGCGTCGTAGCCGAACCCGGTGGCCACCAGCGCCTGCCCCAGGTCGGTCTCGGTGGAGCAGCGCAGCCGCTCCCCGTCCCGCCAGGCGCCGCCGCCCGCGGTGGCCGTCCACTCCTCCCCGGTGGCGACGTTGCGCACCACCCCGGCCACCACCTCGCCGGCCACCTCGGCGGCCAGCGAGACCGCGCAGTACGGCAGCCCGTAGAGGTAGTTGACGGTGCCGTCGATCGGGTCGACGATCCAGCGCACCCCGCCGTCCGGGGCCGACCCGGCCTCCGCCCCGCCGTACTCCTCGCCCAGCACCGCGTCGTCCGGGCGGAACGTACGCAGGGCGTCCAGCACCTGCCGCTCGACGGCGCGGTCGGCGGCGGTGACCACGTCGGTGACGGTGCTCTTGGTCGCCGCGACGGAGACCCCCTCGACCCGCATCCGGTGCGCGGTGGCCGCGGCGTCCCGGGCCACCGCGACGGCGATCTCCAGCAGTTCCGGCGGGGTGGGCGCCGAGCGGATCATGTTCGTCCCCTTCCCGCACGACCGGGACCGGCCCGGTCGAGCGCGGGTATCATCCTTACAAAGTCCACATCTGCGCCGAATCGGTGGTCCATACCGCCGGTACGCCGTGCGGCGCGGGATGATCGCCGCAGACGGCGTTACAATTCACCCTGCCCACGCGCCACGGACCGCCAGCGACCGGCCGGCCCGGGACACGGGGGTCCCTCAACGACATCGCCCGGCACGGCGTTCCGTGCTGCGCCGGACGACCCGGCCGTGCTCGCTCTTCGCCTCCGGAAGGTCATTCGTGACAGAACCCCGCCAGACCGGCGCCGACGTTCGCTCGCTCACCGACACCCTGATCGCCCACGCGCAGAGCGCCGGCGGCCAGCTCACGTCGGCCCAGCTCGCGCGCACCGTCGAGTCCGCTGAGGTGACCCCGGCCCAGGCCAAGAAGATCCTGCGTGCGCTCTCCGAAGCGGGGGTGACGGTGGTGGTGGATGGCTCTGCCAGCACCCGCCGCCGGGTGGCCGCCGCCCGGTCCGCCACGCCGGCTTCCCGGGCCACCACCGCCAAGACCACCAAGAAGGCCGCCGCGCCCGCCCCGAAGCAGGCGCCGGCCGCCGAGGAGGTCCCGACCCCCGCCCCGCGGAAGGCGACCGCGCGCAAGGCCGCCGGCACCACCGCGGACGTGGCCGCCAAGGCCGCCGCCCCGGCGAAGGCCACCAAGGCGACCCGGGCCACCAAGGCGACCGTGGCGGCGAAGACCGCCGGGGCGAAGCCGGCGAAGGCCGCGCCGAAGGGCGAGGGGCCCGAGGGCGACATCGACCCGGAGGAGCTGGCCGCCGAGATCGAGGACGTCGTGGTCGACGAGCCAGCCGAGCTGACCCAGGCCGCCGAGGCCGACGCGGCCAGCTCCGCCAGCGACAACGACTTCGAGTGGGACGACGAGGAGTCCGAGGCGCTCAAGCAGGCGCGTCGCGACGCCGAGCTGACCGCCTCCGCCGACTCCGTGCGGGCCTACCTGAAGCAGATCGGCAAGGTGCCGCTGCTCAACGCGGAGCAGGAGGTCGAGCTCGCCAAGCGGATCGAGGCCGGCCTCTACGCCGCCGAGCGGCTGCGCGCCGCCGATGAGGGCGAGGACAAGCTCACCCGGGACATGCAGCGTGACCTGCTCTGGATCTCCCGGGACGGTGAGCGGGCCAAGAACCACCTGCTGGAGGCGAACCTCCGGCTGGTCGTCTCGCTGGCCAAGCGCTACACCGGTCGCGGGATGGCGTTCCTCGACCTGATCCAGGAGGGCAACCTCGGCCTGATCCGCGCCGTCGAGAAGTTCGACTACACCAAGGGCTACAAGTTCTCCACCTACGCCACCTGGTGGATCCGCCAGGCCATCACCCGCGCCATGGCCGACCAGGCCCGCACCATCCGCATCCCGGTGCACATGGTCGAGGTGATCAACAAGCTCGGCCGGATCCAGCGCGAGCTGCTCCAGGACCTGGGCCGCGAGCCCACCCCGGAGGAGCTGGCCAAGGAGATGGACATCACACCGGAGAAGGTGCTGGAGATCCAGCAGTACGCCCGGGAGCCCATCTCGCTGGACCAGACGATCGGCGACGAGGGTGACAGCCAGCTCGGTGACTTCATCGAGGACTCGGAGGCCGTGGTCGCGGTCGACGCGGTCTCGTTCTCGCTGCTGCAGGACCAGCTCCAGCAGGTCCTGCAGACGCTCTCCGAGCGTGAGGCCGGTGTGGTACGCCTCCGCTTCGGCCTCACCGACGGCCAGCCGCGCACCTTGGACGAGATCGGCCAGGTGTACGGCGTGACCCGGGAGCGCATCCGGCAGATCGAATCCAAGACCATGTCCAAGTTGCGGCATCCCTCGCGTTCCCAGGTGCTCCGCGACTACCTGGACTGACCGCGCACGTCAACCAGTCGTGTCGGTTTGATCACCAGCCGTAGAACACTCATTGGTGATCGGTCGGTTGCCTGTTTGTGATCGTTGGCGTGGCACCCTTGGTGCACGGCACACTGTCTTCCACGCCAGGTGTGACCTCGGTCCCCCGCGGGCACACAGGGAAGGCAGGGCCCGAACTGGGTGTTGCACGATAGGTGAGCAACCGAAGAGAGTGTTCATCGGTGACGACCAGAGGAGGAAGGCGATGACCCCGACCCTCACGCCGCCGCCCGAGACGGTGAGCCCCCCGGCCGCCGATGAACGGTGCGACCGCTGCAATGCTGCCGGCAAGCTCCGGATCACTCTGGCGGGTGGGAGCGAGCTGGTGTTCTGTGGGCACCACGCGAACAAGTACGCGGAGGATCTCGTGAAGATCACCGTGCGGTACGCGACGGACCCGGAGTTCAGCTGGCGTGGCGCCGATCTGATGGCGAACTGAGTCCGAACAATCCGCAACCCGACATAGCCGGCGGGAGGCCCCACAGGGGCCTCCCGCCGGCTTTTCCACACCCGTGGCATCATGGCGTTGATCATGAAGTTAGCGGCGATGTCGATCTCGAAAAGTGCCGCTAACCTCATGATCACCCGGACCGGGTGAGGTGGGGCCCGGGTTACAGGGTTTGGACGGTGGCGATGCGCTCTTCGAGCTGCTCGATCGTCGCCTGGGCGCTCGGCGGGCCGCCGCAGATCCGGCGCAGCTCGGCGTGGATCTTGCCGTGCGGCTGGCCGGTGCGGTGGTGCCGGGCGGCCACCAGCGCGTTCAACTGCCGCCGGAGCGCGACCCGGCGCTGGGCGGCGCTCATCGGCGGCGCGGGCGCCTCGGCCGCCGGCTCGGGAGCCCGCTGGGCGCTCTTGCGCCGCTGCGCGGCCAACTGCTCGGCCTGCCGCTTGCTCAGCAGCATCGCGACCTGGTCGGCGGTGAGCAGCCCGGGGAGGCCGAGATATTCCTCCTCCTCTGGGGTGCCGGCCTGGGCGGCGGTGCCGAACGACGCGCCGTCGAAGATCACCTGGTCCAGCTCGGCCGTCGCGGAGAGCGCCGCGAACCGCTTCTCCAGCTCGCCGCTGGCCTGGTCGTCCCGCTGGGCGCGCTCCAGCAGGTCGTCGTCGAAGCCGTCGGCGTCCTTCGCCTTGCCGAGCACGTGGTCCCGCTCGGCCTCCATCTCGCTGGCCAGCCCGAGCAGGTGCGGCACGCTCGGCAGGAACACCGAGGCGGTCTCGCCGGGCCGCCGGGCCCGGACGAACCGACCGATGGCCTGCGCGAAGTAGAGCGGGGTGCTGGCGCTGGTCGCGTACACGCCCACGGCCAGCCGGGGGATGTCGACGCCCTCGGACACCATCCGCACCGCGACCAGCCAGCGCTGCTCGGACGCCGCGAACGTCGCGATCCGCGCTGACGCGCCCTGGTCGTCGGAGAGCACCACGGCCGCCTTCTCGCCGGTCACCTGCTCGATCAGCTTCGCGTAAAAGCGGGCGGCCTGCTGGTCGCTGGCGATCACCAGCCCGCCCGCGTCGGGCATGCCGGCGTTGCGCAGCACGGTCAGCCGGGCGTCGGCGGCCCGCAGCACCTGCGGCATCCAGTCGCCGGCCGGGTCCAGCGCGGTACGCCAGGCCTGCGCCACGAGGTCCTGGGTCATCGGCTCGCCCAGGCGGGCGGCCAGTTCCTCCCCGGCGTTGGTGCGCCACCGGGTCTCCCCGGAGTACGCCAGGAAGAGCACCGGCCGGACCACGCCGTCGCGCAGCGCGTCCGAGTAGCCGTAGACCGAGTCGGCGCGGGACCGGAGCAGGCCGTCCCCGCCCCGCTCGTAGGCGACGAACGGGATCGGATTGTCGTCGGAGCGGAACGGCGTACCGGTGAGCATCAGCCGGCGTACCGCGGGCTCGAAGGCTGCCTTCACGCCGTCGCCCCAGGTGCGCGAGTCACCGGCGTGGTGGATCTCGTCCAGGATGATCAGCGTGCGTCGGGTCATGGTGCGCCGCCGGTGCACCTGCGGCGCCATGCCCACCTGGGCGTACGTGACGACGGCGCCGTGGAAGTCGGCGGCGGAGTGCAGGTCGGCGTTGCGGAAGGCGGCGTCGAGCTGGATGCCGACGCGGGCGGCGGCCTGCGCCCACTGGGTCTTCAGGTGCTCGGTGGGGGCGACCACGGTGACGGCCTCGACGGTGCCGTCGTTCAGCAGCTCGGCGGCGATCCGCAGCGCGAAGGTGGTCTTACCGGCGCCGGGCGTGGCGACCGCCGTGAAGTCCTCGGTACGGCGGCGCAGGTACTCCACCATCGCCTTGCGCTGCCAGGCACGCAGGGGCGGGAACGTCTCGAGCGCCGGCAACCGCGGTGCCACGGGTAGCTCCTCTCCGACCGCACGGCGGCGACCCGGGCCGAGGGCCACGGGTACCGCCGCCCATGAAAACGCCTCCGCGCAGAAGGTGCCGCGAAGGCCGACTCAGCATAACCAGCGGGCGCCTTTCTCCCCACTCGACGCCACGCTGGTCACATCCGCCCACCCCGCCGGCAGCGGTTCAGCCCTGCGGGCCGCGGGTCCCGGTGCGGGGCGGACGCAGCGTGGCGACCGGGGCGGACCAGCGCCGCCGCAGCGAGACCAGCCGCAGCACGATGACGAACGCGGCCGCGACGATCAGCCCGGCCGTGTGCGCCTGTCCGTACGCCGACAGCAGCGCCACGATGACCGACCCGGCCAGCGCGGCCAGAGCGTAGATCTCCCGGCGCAGCACCACCGGGATCTCGCCGGTGAGCAGGTCACGCCCCAGGCCGCCGCCGATCGCGGTGAGCATGCCGATCATGCAGGCGCCGACCGCCGGAACGTGCGCCTCGAGGGCCTTGAGCGTGCCGGTGACGGTGAACAGGCCGAGGCCGGCCGCGTCGAGCACGAGTACGGTGGTGCGCAGCCGGGCGAGCTGCGGGTGCAGCCAGAAGACGGCGGCGGCGGTGGCCGCCGCGGTGACCGCGTACCGCCAGTCGGCGAAGGCCAGGGGCGGGACCTCGTCGATGACCAGGTCTCGGAAGATCCCGCCGCCGAGCGCGGCGACGACGCCGACGAAGACCACCCCGAAGAGGTCGAGTCGTTTGGCGACCGCCGCCGAGGCGCCGGAGGCGGCGAAGACCGCGACACCGGTGAGGTCGGCGACGAGCAGGGCGGTGGAGGTGGTCACCGGCGAAGGTTACGTGGGCGGGCGGCGGAGCCGCCCGCGGTCACTCGTCCCAGGAGTCGTAGATCTCCTTGCACTTCGGGCAGACCGGCGAACCCGGCTTGGCCGCCTTGGTGACCGGGAAGGTCTCCCCGCACAGCGCGACGACGAACGTGCCCATGACCGCGCTCTCGGCGATCTTTTCCTTGCGGACGTAGTGGAACATCTCCGGACCGGTGTCGGCGTCCTTCACCTCGGGACGCTCAAGAACCTGTGTGCTCACTTGCTACACCTCCAAATTTCCAGTTTGGCAGCTTCTTCGAGGGCGGTCCACCGCAGGTGGCCGGATGACGGCCCGTACCGTAACGGAAGTGACCAACTTTCACATCCGTTTCGGGACCGAGGTGGCCGACGCCCTGCGCGCCGGGCGCCCGGTCGTCGCCCTGGAGAGCACCATCGTCTCGCACGGCCTGCCCCGGCCGGACAACCTGCTGGTGGCCCGGCAGATCGAGCAGACCGTCCGGGACGCCGGCGCGGTCCCGGCCACCATCGGCATGGTCGCCGGCGAACTGGTCGTCGGCCTGGACGACGCGCAGCTGACCCGCCTCGCCACGGTCGACGGCGTGCACAAGCTCTCCGTACGCGATCTCGCGGTGGCCGCGGCGACCGGCGCGGACGGCGCCACCACGGTGGCCGCCACCAGCGCGGTCGCCGCCGCGGCCGGGATCGGCGTGTTCGCCACCGGCGGTCTCGGCGGGGTGCACCGGGAGGCGGCCCAGACCTTCGACGAGTCCGCCGACCTGGTCACCCTGGCCCGGACGCCGATCACGGTGGTCTGCGCCGGAGTGAAGTCGATCCTGGACGTGGGTGCCACGCTGGAGCGGCTGGAGACCCTGGGCGTGAGCGTGGTCGGCTCCCGGACCCGCCGCTTCCCCGGCTTCTACCTCACCGACGCCGGCTTCGACCTGGACTGGTCGGTGGAGTCGCCGGAGCAGGTGGCCGACGTGCTCCTCGCCCGGGAGCGGCAGGGCGTGCACCACGGCGGGCTGATCGTGGCGAACCCGCTCCCGGTCGACCAGCAGCTCGACCCGGCGCTGCACGACCGCACCCTCGCCGAGGGGCTGGGCATGCTGGCCCGCGAGGGGGTGACCGGGAAGGCCGTCACGCCGTTCCTGCTCGCCCACTTCCACTCGGCCACCGAGGGTGCCAGCCTGGCGGTGAACGTCCGGATCATCCTGCGCAACGCCGATCTGGCGGCACGGATCGCGGTCGCCGCGACGGCCCGCCGTACCGACTCCGCGGCATGAGCGAGCGCCAGCGAGCGAATCATCAGTGCAGCGCCGTGGTGCCTCAGGCCGGCGCCGAGCGCAGTGAGGTGGCGGCATGAGCCGGGTGCCCCGCATCGTCGTCGTCGGCGACGTGATCACCGACGTGGTCGCGGTGCTCTCCGGCCCCCCGGCGACCGGCTCGGACACCGCGGCCGCGATCCGGTTCAGCGGCGGCGGGCAGGCGGCCAACACCGCCGCCTGGCTCGCCGGTCAGGGCGCCGACGTCACGCTGGTAGCCGCGACCGGCGACGACGAGGCGGGCCGCGACCGGGTCGCCGAACTGGACCGGGTCGGGGTGAGCTGCGCGATCGAGCGCCACGAGGGCTACCCGACCGGCACGGTGATCGTGCTCGCCCACGGTGGGGAGCGCACCATGGTCAGCCAGCGCGGGGCGAACCTGCGGCTGACCGCCGGGCACGTCGACCAGGCCCTGGCGGCGGCGCCCGACGCCGGGCACCTGCACCTGTCCGCGTACACCCTGCTGGACGCCGGGTCGCGCGGCGCGGGACTGCGCGCGCTGGCCGTCGCCCGCGAGCGCGGGCTGACCACCAGCGTCGACGCGGCCTCCGCGGCGCCGCTGCGGCGGGTCGGCGCGACGGCCCTCCTGACCTGGGTACGCGACGTCGACCTGCTGCTGGTCAACACGGAAGAGGCGACCGTGCTGGCCGGCGGGCTGGACCCGGCGGCGCAGGCGCGGGCGCTGACCGCGGTGGCCCACCGGGTCGTGGTCAAGCGGGGCGCGGCCGGGGCGGTCTGGGTGGACCGGACCGGGGTGGTCGAGACGGCGCCCGCGCGCGGGGTGGCCGTGGTGGACGTCACCGGGGCCGGGGATGCGTTCGCCGCCGGCCTGCTCACCGCCTGGCTGGCCGGCGCGGATCCGCGGGCGGCCCTGTCCCGGGCCGGCGATCTCGGCGCGCTCGCCGTCTCCTCGGTCGGCGCCCGGCCCACCCCCTGACGGGGTGCCCGGTCCGGGTGTGGCGCCCGGGCCGGGTCAGGACTCGGCGTCGATGACCTTGTGGGGGTGCTCGTCGGCGGGGAGCGCCATCGGCGGGGTCTCCTCGCGGTGGCGCGGATGGAACTTCCCGGCCAAGCGGTGCTGCTCCTTCGGCGGCCGGTCGTTGGCCAGCAGCACCGCCAGCCACGGGATGAGCACCATCCCGACGCCGCACAGCGGCAGCCAGAGCCAGAGCAGGGGTGCCTTCGCGCCGACCAGGATCGCACCGACCACCAGGCACGCGACCCGGACGCCCATCATCAGCACGTAGCGCTTCTGCCGGCTGTTGAGCTGGTCGTCCTGGCTGCGCGCGGCGTCGGTGATCAGGATCGGCTGGTACGCCTGACGCTTCACCACGACCTCCTCGAGGGGTTACCCCTCATCCTGTCACTCCCCGAGGATGATCGGCGAAAATCGTCCCGTGCCGCCTCGTGTTACGCGCGTGGTACGCTCCACCCGTGGCCAACCGGTTCAGCTTCATCGACGAGGCACTGGCCAACCTGCGGGTCTACGACGTCACGCCCGGGGAAGTCTGGGAGGCCCTGCACAGCACGCGACGGGTTATCCGGCACCTCGGGGACGACGTGATGGTGGTCTACGCGACCGCCCACCGGGGGCGACGCCTCGCCGTGCTGCTGGCCGAGGCCGACGGCACCGACAACGACTGGGACATCCTCTCCGCCCGCGAACTGAGCGACGTCGAGGCCAAGCGCTACGACGAGGCGGTACGGAGATCACGCCGACGAGGAGGCGGTCACGATGCACCGTAACGAGGCGACCAAGCGGTTCCACGACGGCGGCGACGCGCTCGCCGACCTGATCGACGAGAGCCAGCCGGCGGAGCTGCCCACCCCCGACACCGACGTGCCGATGGTCAGCCGCTCGGTACGCCTCCCGCTGGAGACGTACGAACGGGTCCGGGCGGCCGCCGAGACGCGCGGCATCGGGGTGACCACGCTGATGCGGCAGTGGATCGAGGCCGGCCTGGCCGACCTGGACGACTCGGCGACGGTCTCGCTGGCCGACGTGCGCCGGGCGCTCGCCGCGCTCTCCCGCCCGACCGCCGCCTGACCGGCGTCCGACACGCTCGACCGGCGTCCGACGGGCCCGACCGGCCTCTGACCGGCGTCCGACGCGTCCGACCGGCCGGGCCGACCGGCCCGGCCGACCGTCAGATCGGCGGCGCGGGCTGCTCCGGCGGCCGGCCCCGGGCGCGCAGCGCGTCGGTCACCGCGATCCCGGCCAGCACCGCCGAGATCGACGCGGCGACCGCCAGCGGAGGCAGCCGGGATGATGATGAACGTCCGCGCCTACCAGGTCACGGTACGGCGGCGGACGGGCGCCGGGTCAGCTCTTCGCGGCCTTCGCCTCCGCCTTCATCCGCTGCTTGTACTCCCGTACCCGGCGCAGCGACTCGGGATCGGTCACGTCGGCCACCGACCGGTACGCGTCCGCGTCGCCGTACCCGCCGGCGGCCTCCCGCCAGCCGTCCGGGGTGACGCCGAACCGCTTGCCGAGCAGCGCCACGAAGATCTGTGCCTTCTGCTTGCCGAAGCCGGGCAGCTCGCCGACCCGGCGCAGCAGTTCCCGGCCGTCGGTGACGTCGGACCAGAGCCGGGCCGGGTCGCCGTCGTACCGGTCGACGAGGACCTGGCACACCTCCTGGACCCGGGCCGCCATCGCCTTGGGGAACCGGTGCAGGGCCGGCGGCTGGGCGAAGAGGGCCACCAGGGCCTCCGGCGCGTATCCGGCCAGTTCCCGGGCGTCCGGCTCGTGGCCCAGCCGCTGGGTCAGGACGTACGGGGAGGAGAACGCCTTCTCCATCGGCACCTGCTGGTCGAGCACCATGCCGAGGAGCAGCGCGAGCGGGCTGCGGGCCAGCATTTCGTTGGCGTCCGGATCGATGGGCAGGGAGAGCGTCATGCCTCCATCCTGCCGGCAGGTCGGTCGCCGGCCGAGCCGACTCCCCGAGCCGCCCCCGGGGGCGACCCGAGGCGGCCCGGTGGACAGGGGTGGCGTCCACCGGGCCGCGCGCGGTGCGGGTCGTCAGTTGACGACGAAGAGCAGCCGGTTCGGCGAGCCGGAGCCGGGGTTGGTCACCTTGCCGGTGGTGGCGTTGCTGGTCAGGTAGCTGGTCACCTGCGCCGGGGTGTACGACGGGTTGGCGCCGAGCACGAGCGCCGCCGCGCCGGCCACGTGCGGCGTGGCCATCGAGGTGCCGCTGATCGTGTTGGTGGCCGTGTCGCTGGTGCTCCAGTCCGAGGTGATCGACGAGCCGGGCGCGAAGATGTCCAGGCAGGAGCCGTAGTTGGAGTACGAGGCGCGGGCGTCGGTGCTGGTCGTGGCGCCGACGGTGATCGCGGAGGCGACCCGGGCCGGCGAGTAGTTGCAGGCGTTGGCGGTGGAGTTGCCGGCCGCGATGGCGTACGTGACGCCGGAGCTGATCGAGTTGGCCACCGCGTTGTCGAGGGTGCTGCTGGCGCCGCCGCCGAGGCTCATGTTCGCCACGGCCGGCTTGACCGCGTTCGAGGTGACCCAGTTGACGCCGCTCACCACGCCGGTGGTGCTGCCGCTGCCGGAGCAGTTGAGCACCTTCACCGCGATCAGGCGGATCCCCTTGGCCACGCCGTAGTTCGCGCCGCCGACGGTGCCGGCGACGTGCGTGCCGTGGCCGTTGCAGTCGGTGTTGTTGCTGTCCACCGTGTTGGTGCCCCAGCTCGCCCGGCCGCCGAAGTCGCTGTGCGTGATCCGGATGCCGGTGTCGATGATGTACGCCCGCACGTTGCTGGCCGTGTTCGGGTAGGTGTAGCTGGCGTTCAGCGGCAGGTTGCGCTGGTCGATCCGGTCCAGCCCCCACGTCGCCCCGGTCTGGGTGCCCTGGGTGGTCACCACCCGGTCCTGCTCGACGTACGCGACGGTCGGGTCGGCGGCGAGCCGGCGGGCCTGCGCGGGGCTCATCTTCGCGCTGTAGCCGGTCAGCGCGGCGCTCCAGACCGTGCCGACCGAGCCCCCGTAGCGCTTGGCCAGGCTGGCGGCGCGGTCCGGGACCGCGGTGCGGGCGGCTAGGCTGTTGGCGGCGCCGACGGCGTCGCCCTTGAGCACCACCAGGTAGCTGCCGCTGATGGCGTCCGGGGCGCCGGCGTAGCGGACGTCGCCGGTGGGCGCGGCGAGGGCGGGGGTGGAGGCGGCGGCGGCGAGGGCCGCGGCGGCGGCCGTGACGGCGAGCGCGCGCAGCGCGCGACGCCGAGGAACGGACACGTCGGACATCGTCTGGCTCCCTACCGGGCGCCCGCGCTCGTGACCCGGGCACCCATCGAAGATGTTGGGGGAGATGGTAGCCAGGCATCGACAGTCATGAAAGAGATAACCTCCGACCTATTCGCCGCCCGGTATGGATCTCGTGGGTGCCGGCCGATCGGCGGCGCCGGGGAGGCAGGATGGCGACGTGGACCGTCATGACATGCTGCTCTCCCCCGCGGGCGTCGACGCGCTGCGCATCGCGCTGACCCGGGTGCGCTTCACCGCCAACGGCATCGCCGACCGGCTCGGCCCGCAGGCCACCGGCGGCGTGGCCCGCAACGACTTCCGGGCCGCGCTGCGCGCCACCGAGGACCGCGACCCGCTCGCCACGTTGATCCGGGTCTTCATCTGCGACCAGACCGAGCTGGAGCCGGCGGTGGCCGCCGCGCTCGCCCCGCTGACGGTCGAGGAGGCCGTCGCCGGCGGGATCGTCGAGCGGCACGGCGACGGCCTGCGCGCCGGCGTCGACCTGGAGCCGTACGGGGACGAGTGGTGGGTGCTCGCCGACGTGCCGGCCAGCGCCCGGCCCGGGAAGCCGCTGCACGCCGAGCACGTGCTCGGCATCGGCGGGGCCACCCAGACGCTGATCGGCGCCACCGTCCGCCGTCCCGTGGAGACCGCACTGGACCTGGGCACCGGCTCCGGCGTCCAGGCCCTGCACCTGTCCACCCACGCCCGGAAGGTGACCGCGACCGACGTCGCGCCGCGCGCGCTGCGCTTCGCCGCCACCACCGCCGCGCTCAACGGGCAGGACTGGGAGCTGCTCCAGGGCGACCTGGTGGCCCCGGTCGCCGGGCGCCGGTTCGACCTGGTGGTCAGCAACCCGCCGTTCGTGGTCGGACCCGGCACCACCACGCACGTCTACCGGGACTCCGGGCGGGTCGGCGACGCGATCGGCGCCGAACTGGCCGCCGCCGCGCCGCACCTGCTCACCGAGGGCGGGACGATGCAGTACCTGGCCAACTGGGTGCACGTCACCGGCGAGGAGTGGGACGAACGGGTGGCCGGCTGGTTCGCCGGTACCGGGCTGGACGCCTGGGTGATCCAGCGCGAGGTGGCCGACCCGATGGCGTACGTCAACCTGTGGCTGACCGACGTCGGGGAGGCCGCCGACCCGCAGCGGATGGCGGCCTGGCTGGACTGGTTCGACGCGCACAAGGTGGAGGCGATCGGCTTCGGCATCGTGTCGCTGCGCCGCGCCGGCCACGACCAGCCGATCGTCCGGGTCGAGGACCTGCGGCAGCGGGTCGAGCCGCCGATGGGCGACCGGATCGCCGAGTGGTTCGACCGGCAGGACTGGCTGCGGGCCCGCGACACCGACGGGCTGCTGGCCGCACGCTACCGGGCCGCCGAAGGGCTCCAGCTGCGGCAGGAGGCGACCATGGGCGACGAGGGCTGGGCGGTGGATCGGCAGGTCCTCGCCATGCCGCACGGGCTGCGCTGGTCCGAGGAGATCGACCCGCTGGTGCTCGCTCTGGTCGGCGGCGCGGACGGCAGGCTGCCGCTGCGCGACCAGCTCGCCCTGCTCGCCGCCGCGCACGACGTCACCCCGGACGAGCTGGCCGAGGCGGCCGGCCCGATCGTGGCGCACCTGGTCGAGCGCGGCATCATCGAGCCGGTGGTGGCCTGATGCGGGCGGTGGTGCAGACGGTCGGACGGGCCGGCGTGACCGTCGACGGCGAGGTGGTCGGCGAGATCGCCGACGGCCTGCTGGTGTTACTCGGGGTCACCCACACCGACACCCCGCAGGTCGCGGCCACCATGGCCCGCAAGATCCACGAACTGCGCATCCTGGACGACGAGCGCAGCGCCGCGGACAGCGGCGCGCCCATCCTCGTGGTGAGCCAGTTCACCCTCTACGGCGACGCCCGCAAGGGCCGCCGCCCGAGCTGGACCGCGGCCGCGCCCGCCGAGCAGGCCGAACCGCTCGTGACGGCGGTGGTGGAGGCGCTGCGGGATCGCGGCGCCAAGGTCGAGACCGGTCGCTTCCGCGCCCACATGCTGGTCGAGAGCGTCAACGTCGGCCCCCGCACCATCCTCCTGGACCTCTGACCCCGTCTCCGCCCGCCCCGTCGATCATGAGGTTGGCGCCGGTTCGATCTCTGTTCCTGCCGCCAAACTCATGATCGACGCGCCGAGGGGGTCAGAAGAAGAGGCCGCGGCGGTGGAGGGACTGGCGTAGCCAGGCGTCCAGCTGGGCGGCCCAGTCGGTGCGGTCGGCCGTCGCGTGGTCGACGGTGAATCTCCCGAAGGCGTCCCGGCCCTCGGTGAACAGGCCGCCCCGCTTGTCGAGCTCCAACACCACCTGCACCTGGTGCGGGTCGGTCACGAAGGTGACCTCCAGCTGGTTGATCGCGCTGGCGTACTGCGGCGCCGGGTGGAACTCGATCTCCTGGTAGAACGGCAGGCTCTGGTGTACGCCGTAGAGGTGCCCGCGCTCCACGTCGGCCCGGGCGAACCGGAAGCCCAGCCGCAGCAGCGCCTCCAGCAGCCGCTCCTGGGCGGGCAGCGGGTGCACCGCCACCGGGTCCAGGTCGCCCTTGTCCACCGCCCGGGCCACCTCCAGCTCCGTACGCAGCCCCATCGTCATGCCGTGCAGGTGCTGGCCGTACAGGTCGGTCAGCGGGGTCTCCCAGGGCACCTCGAAGCGGAACGGCACCTCGTACCGCTGCCCCGGGTCCAGCCGGAACGCGCCGGTCACCGGCCGGCGGCCGAACTCCTGCGTGGTGTCGTACTCGGAGTCGCCGCTCTCCACCTCGACCCGGGTGACCAGGCCCAGCGCCACGTACGTCACGTCCACCGGGTGGTCCCCGCCGACCACCTGGATCCGGCCCTCCAGGTGCCCGCCCGGGCGGCAGTTCGGGTTGGCCAGCACCGTCTCCACCGACGGACCGCCCACTCCCATCGCCTGCATGAGCCGTTTGAAGACCACCGCGTCCTCCCATCGCCTGTGCTGCCGGGCCCGGGTGGCCGACCGCTGGCACGGTAACCGCCTCCGGCAAGCGGCACCGGACGTTCCGCACGGATTGCTGTCGGTTCCCCGATCGCCTCACTCCCGTTTCACGCCTCGACCGCCAAGCTGTTTCGTACCGGCACCACCGGGCCGGCACGCGGCACGGAACCCGGTACGCGGCACGAAGGACACGGGGAGAGACAGAGATGGCCCAGCAGATGATCGAGCACCAGACCCGCCCGGCTGCCACCATCGACGCCGAGCTCGGCACCGACACGCTGACCGACCTGGACGCCACCGACGAGCGCGGCGTCTCCACGGACCTGGTCCGGGCATACCTGAACGGCATCGGCCGCACCAAGCTGCTCACCGCCGCGCAGGAGGTCGAGCTGAGCAAGCGCATCGAGGCCGGCCTGTTCGCCGAGGAGAAGCTGGCCACCTGCACCCCGGTCTCCGCCGAGCTGCGCGCCGACCTGGAGCTGATCGTGGCCGAGGGCCGGGCCGCCAAGGACCACCTGCTGGAGGCGAACCTGCGGCTGGTGGTGAGCATCGCCAAGCGCTACACCGGTCGCGGGATGGCGTTCCTCGACCTGATCCAGGAGGGCAACCTCGGCCTGATCCGCGCCGTCGAGAAGTTCGACTACACCAAGGGCTACAAGTTCTCCACCTACGCCACCTGGTGGATCCGCCAGGCCATCACCCGCGCCATGGCCGACCAGGCCCGCACCATCCGCATCCCGGTGCACATGGTCGAGCAGGTCAACCGGATGGTCCGGATCCGCCGCGAGCTGTCCGTCACGCTGGGCCGGGAACCCACCGTCGCCGAGGTGGCGAAGGCTCTGGAGATCCCCGAGTTCCAGGTGATCGAGCTGATCTCGTACGACCGGGAGCCGGTGAGCCTGGACCAGGC
Source organism: Micromonospora sp. MP36 (assembly GCF_008119785.1). Lineage (GTDB taxonomy): Bacteria > Actinomycetota > Actinomycetes > Mycobacteriales > Micromonosporaceae > Micromonospora. The sequence goes on from NZ_VSFA01000006.1 coordinate 131,262, forward strand.
GGTCGGCGACGACGGCGAGAGCGCGCTCGGTGACTTCGTCGCCGCGGTGGACCCGCGCGAGGAGCCGGGCGACGCGGCCGCCAACGGCGAGCTGCGCAACGAGGTACGGATCGTGCTGGCCACCCTCTCCCAGCGGGAGCAGGCGGTAATCCGGCTCCGGTTCGGCCTGGACGACGGCCGGCAGCGCACGCTCGACGAGGTGGGCCGCGAGTTCGGTCTGTCCCGGGAGCGGATCCGGCAGATCGAGAAGGTCACCCTGCTGAAGCTGCGCGCCCCGGAGCGGGCCAACCGCCTGGAGGCGTACGCCTGCTGAGCAGGCCCGCCCCACTGGAGGCCCCGGCGGTTCGCCGGGGCCTCCAGTGCTTGGACCTGAGGCCCTTCCCTACAGCCGGCGGGGGCCGGTGTCCGGGCGGGGTGACTCGAGGCCGGTGCGGACGGTGGCGTGCAGCACGGAGATGCCGTCCGGCCGGGCCAACACCGGGTTGAGGGTCAGCGAGCGCACCCGGGGCTGCTCGTCGGCGAGCCGCCCGACCCGCAGCAGCAGGTCGACCAGGGCCGCCCGATCCACCGGCACGCCGCCCCGGTACCCGCGCAGCAACGGCGCCGCCCGGGGCTCATCGACCAGCTCGGCAGCGTCCCGGTCGGTCAGCGGCACCGCGCGCCAGGCCCGGTCACCGAGCAGCTCGGTCGCCACCCCACCCAGCCCGAAGCCGACCACCGGACCGAACGCCGGATCCTCCACCAGCTCCACCACACACGCCACCCCGGGCGGAACCATCGGCTGGACCAGGACGTCCGCGCCGAAGGCCGCAGCCATCTCGGCGTACGCGCGGCGCAGCGCGGCCGGGTCGGCCAGGTCGAGGCGGACCGCGCCGAGGTCCAGGCGGTGCCGCAGCCCCGGGGCGGCGGCCTTGAGCGCGACCGGGTAGCCGAGGCGCTCGGCCGCCGCCAGGGCCTCGTCGGCCGAGCGCGCCGGCACCGACCCCACCACGTCGATCCCGTACGCCCCGAGCAGCGCCGCCGCGTCCGCGCCGTCGACCCGCAGCGCGGCCTGTCCGGCGGCCCGGTCGATGCGGTCCAGCTCGGGCAGCACCCCGGGCGGGCGGCGCAGCCAGTCGGCGTACGTGCTGACCCGGGCGAGCGCCCGGACCGCCTCCTCCACGCTCGGGTACGCCGGCACCCCGGCCGGCACCCGGCCGGCGATGAACGTCGCCACCACCGGCTTGCCGACGGTCGCCGCGTCGGGCAGCGCGGCGGTGAAGTCGGCCTCCGGGTCGGTGAGCTGGCCGGGCAGCGGCGGCGCGAAGACGGCCACCACCGCATCCACCCGCTCGTCGGCGGCGGAGGCGGCGAGCGCGGCCGCGTACTCGGCGGCGCCGGCCCGAGGGCCGACGTCGTACGGGTAGCCGTCGGCCACGGTGAGGCCCTGGGCGGCGCACGCGGTGGCGGCCAGCCCGGTCAACGCCGAGGAGTTGCCGACCACGGCGACCCGCCGGCCGGCCGGCAGCGGCTGGTGGGCCAGGAGCACGCCGACGTCGAGCAGCTCGGCGACGGTGTCCACGCGGATCACCCCGGACTGGGCGAAGAGCGCACTGACGGCGGCGGCGTCCAGCGCCGGCCCGTCGCCGAGCCCGGGCGGGCGGGCCAGCGAGGCGAGCGCCACGATCGGCTTGCTCCGGCCGATCCGCCGGGCCAGCCGGGCGAACTTACGCGGGTTGCCGAAGGTCTCCAGGTAGAGCGTGATGACGTCGGTGCCGGGGTCGTCCTGCCAGTACTGGAGCAGATCGTTGCCGGAGACGTCGGCCCGGTTGCCGGCGGAGACGAAGCTGGACAGGCCCAGCCCGCGCCGCGACGCCTCGGCCAGCAGGGCCACCCCGAACGCGCCGGACTGGCTGAAGACGCCCACCCGGCCGGAGGCCGGCAGCACCGGGGCGAGCGTGGCGTTGAGGCGTACCGCCGGGTCGGTGTTGGCGACGCCGAGACAGTTCGGGCCGACCACCCGCATGCCGGCCAGGTGGGCCGCGCGGACCAGGGCACGCTGGGCGGCCGCTCCCGCCGGGCCGGACTCGGCGAAACCGGCCGAGATCACCACGAGCCCATGCGCGCCGGCCTTCGCGGCGTCGGCGACCACCTCGGTCACCGCCTCCGGGGCCACCGCCACCACCGCCAGGTCCACGTCGAGCCCAGCGTCGACCGCCGACGGATAGGCGGGCAGCCCCGCCACGGTCGCCGCCGTCGGGTGCACCGGGACGATCGCGCCGGTGAAGCCGCCGTCGCGCAGATGCCCGAGCAGGGCCGCGCCGACGCCCTGCCCGGTGGTGCTGGCGCCGTAGACGGCGATGCCGCGCGGGGCGAGCAGCCGGGCGATCGAGCGGGCCTCGGTGCGGTGCTCCCGGCCGCGCTGCACCTCCAGAGTCGCCTCGGTGGGGGCGATCGGGAAGCTCAGGTGCACCACGCCGTCGGCGTACTGGCGCTGGACCTGGTAGCCGAAGTCGGAGAAGACCCGCAGCATCGCCCCGTTGGCCGGGAGCACCTCGGCGACGAAGTGCACGATGCCGAACCGGCGGCCCGCGTCGGCCAGGTGCTCCAGCAGCACCGAGCCGATCCCCCGGCCCTGGTACGCGTCCTCCACCACGAAGGCCACCTCGGCCTCCGGCGACCCCGGGCCGAGCCGCTCGTACCGGCCGACGGCGACGATCCGGCCGCCGGCCAGCACCACGAACGCCTCCCGGTCGCGGTGGTCGACGTTGACGAAACGTTGCAGGTCCCGCTCCGGGATACGCGGATATGGCGAGAAGTAGCGCAGGTAGCGGGTGCGCTCGGAGAAGCGCGAGTGCATCCCCACGATCCCCGGGCCGTCGTCCGGGCGGATCTGTCGCAGCTGGACGGTCGTGCCGTCGCTGAGCAGCACGTCCGCCGGTTGCTCGACTGTGGTCACCGCTCGGTCCTCCCCCAACCGCCGGTCAGTCGCGTGGATCGTGCGGATCGAGCCCGAACAGCGGGAAGACCGCCCGGCGACTGGCCGCGATCGCCCGGTCCACCGCGTTCGGCTCGCCGTTCGGCTGCCATGGCTCGTACGCCGGGTCGGCGTCGTCGGTCATCCGCAGCGGCACCTCGCGGCTGGGCCGCCGCTTCGCCGCCAACTCCCGCCAGGTCGGCGGGGTGAGCGTGGCCGGGTCGAGGGGGTCCCCGGTGGCCACGGCCAGCAGGTGCGTCCACGCCCGGGGCACCACCTCGACCAGCGCGTACCCGCCGCCGCCGAAGGCCACCCAGCGGCCGTCGCACAGCTCGTCGGCGAGCGCCCGCAACGCCAGGTAGGTGGCCCGCTGCCCGTCGACCGAGAGCCGCAGGTCGGCCAGCGGGTCGAGCCGGTGACCGTCGGCCCCGCACTGGGTGACCAGGAGCTGGGGCCGGAACGCCCGCAGCACCGACGGCACGATGGCGTGGAAGGCGCGCTGCCAGGCCGCGTCCCCGACGCCGGGCGGCAGCGGCACGTTGACCGCGGTGCCCTCCGCACCCGGCCCGCCGGTCTCGTCGGGGAAGCCGGTGCCCGGGAAGAGCGCGAGCGGGGTCTCGTGCAGGCTGACCGTGAGCACCCGCGGGTCGCGGTAGAAGATCTCCTGCACCCCGTCGCCGTGGTGCACGTCCACGTCCACGTACGCGATCCGTTCCGCGCCCAGGTCGAGCAGGCGGGCGATGGCCACCGCCGGGTCGTTGTAGACGCAGAACCCGGCGGCCCGGTCCGGCATGGCGTGGTGCAGCCCGCCGGCCACGTTGACCGCCCGGCGCGCCTCCCCGCGCCACACCGCCTCGGCGGCGGCCACGCTCGCGCCGGCGACCAGCGCGCTCGACTCGTGTATGCCGTCGAAGACGGGATTGTCCGAGGTGCCCAGCCCGTAGCCGGCGAAGAGCGGGTCGCGCGGGGCGGCCCGCACGGCGTCGAGGTAGCGGGGGTCGTGCACCCGGCTCAGCAGCTCGTCGTCGGCCGGTTCCGGCTTGACCAACCGGACCCCGGGCCGGTCCAGCACCCCGAGATCGCGGGCGAGCGCGATGGTCAACTCCACCCGGACCGGGTCGAGCGGATGATCACCCATGTCGTAGGCGAGCAGGGCCTCGTCCCACACCACCACCGTGTCGTCGGCCATGGGCTCATCGTCGCACGGGCGCCCGACCCCGCCCACCGCACGCACAGTCAGCGGCCGGACGGCCCACTGGTGGCCACCGGACGGTCCGGGTCGGCCACCCAGTTGCTCCACGAGCCTACGTACAGGGCGGCGTCCGGTCGGCCGGCGAGGTGCAACGCCAGCACCGCCTGCGCGGCGGTCACCCCCGAGCCGCAGTACGCCCCGACCGGCGCGCCCTCGGCGACCCCGGCGGCCGCGAACCGCTCGCGCAGCGCCTCGGCGGCGGGGAAGCGGCCGTCGGTGACGTACTCCGGGGCGGGCAGGTTCACCGCGCCGGGCACGTGCCCGGCGACCGGGTCGATCGGCTCGGTCTCGCCCCGGTAGCGGGGGGCGGCCCGCACGTCCAGCAGCACCCCGGTGTCGGCGGCGGCCAGCCGGGCCGCCTCCCCGGCGTCGAGCACGGGCAGCGCCCCCGGCGCCACGGTGACGTCGCCCGGGGCCGGCGTGGGCGCCTCGGTGGCGACGGGCAGCCCGGCCGCGGCCCAGGCGGGGAAGCCGCCGTGCAGCACCCGCACCGCCCGGTGGCCCGCCCAGCGCAGCGTCCACCAGGCCCGGGCGGCGGACATGCCGTCGCCGCCGTCGTACACGACGACCGGGTGACCGGCGCGGACGCCGGCGGCCCGCAGTGCGGCCTGGAGCGCGGCGGGGTCGGGCAGCGGGTGCCGGCCGGCCGCGCCCGGCCGGCCGCACAACTCGGTGTCCAGGTCGATGAAGACGGCGCCCGGCAGGTGGCCGGCGGCGTAGTCGTCCCAGCCGGGCGGCCCGACGAGCCGCCACCGGACGTCGAGCAGGGTGGGCGGGTCGGCGCGGTCGAGCTCGGCGGCGAGCCGGTCGGGCTCGATCAGCAGGTCATCGGTTCCGGACATGCGGTCCAGTCAACACCATCCGGGCAGCGACCTCGCGGTTCGGCGTCGGCCGATCGTCGGTGGGTCCGGGTAACATCGATCACCGGGAGGCCGCTGACGTGAAGCATGACCTGGTCGACACGACCGAGATGTACCTGCGCACCATCCTCGAGCTCGAGGAGGAGGGGGTGCCGCCGCTGCGCGCCCGGATCGCGGAGCGGTTGAAGCAGAGCGGTCCCACCGTCAGCCAGACCGTCGCCCGGATGGAGCGGGACGGCCTGCTCACGGTCGAGGGCGACCGGCACCTGTCGCTCACCCCGCTGGGCCGCGGCACCGCGGTTTCGGTCATGCGTAAGCACCGGCTGGCCGAGCTGCTGCTGGTGAACGTGATCGGGATGCCCTACGAGGAGGCCCACGACGAGGCCTGCCGGTGGGAGCACGTGATGAGCGACGCGGTGGAGAAGCGGGTCTACGACCTGCTCAACCGCCCCACCCGCTCGCCGTACGGCAACCCGATCCCGGGGCTGGAGGAGCTGGGCGAGCCCGGCGAGCCGGAGACCGAGTCCGCGGAGACCGAGCGCAACCTCGCCTTCCCCGGCCTCGCCGGCCCGGTGGTGGTGCGGCGGATCTGCGAGAGCGTGCAGACCGACGCGGACGTGCTCCGGCAACTGCACGCGGCGGGCGTCGACCCGGGCGCCACGGTGACCGTGGCGCAGGAGCGCGACGGCGTCTCGATCGACCGCTCCGGCGACCGGGTCCGGCTGCCTCGCGAGGTGGCCTCCCGGGTGTTCGTCGCGGCCCGCTGACCCGCCGGTCAGGATCTTCGCCGACCCCGCCGGTCAGAGCCGGCGGGTGTCCACCGCCTTGGCCAGGTTGACCAGCTTGCCGGCCATCTTCTCCGCCTCCGCCGGATCCGTCCCTGGCGGGCTGGTCCAGCGGAGGGTGGCCAGCCGCCCCTCGGTGGCGAGCCAGCCCACCTCGGCCCCCGGCCCGGCCTTGCCCTTCTTCGGCAGCTTCTGCCGGTAGGCGATCTTCCCCAGCTTGCTGATCTTCGTGGCGCCGCGGGGCAGCACGTCCTGGGTGAAGCCCGACGTGTCGATCGACGTGTCGGTGACGCTGAGGGTCAACTCCGGCAGGAGGCTGCGCTCGGCGCGTACCACGCAGGTGTGGGTGTCGCCCTGCTCCACGGCGGCGGCCACGTCGAAGTGCGCCCCGGTGTGCTTGGCGATCACCTCGAAGTCGAGCAGCCGGCACGCGCCACCCGAGGACGCCGCCGCCACCTCCACCGGCGCTTGCGCCGCCGGCGGCAGCGCCACCGGAGTGGCCTCCGCGGCACAGCCGGCGGTCAGCAGTACGGCCGAAGCGGCCAGCCAGGTCCGGGCATGCACGCTGATCCCTCCACCCTCGCGGCGGGCTGCCCGCCGGATGTCCGTCGGACACCGTACGGGGTGCTCGCGTGGGAGGGAAGTCCTCAATCGACCACGTACGGGCAGTGCCGGCAGCCGCGCCCGCAGCAGGTGCCGCGTCGGGCGAGGAACCCGGCGGTGAGCACGAAGAGCCCGGTCTCCGGGTCCAGGTAACCGGCCTCCCCGGCGGCCAGCGCGGCCGCGTGGGCGGCCAGGATCCGCTCCCGGTCGGGGCGATCGGGCGACAGCCGGGACGGGTGCGGCTCGGTCAACGGCCGGTCCGCCAGGGGTCGTCGCTCTCCGGTCACCGGGCGAGTCTACGGAGCCCGGCCCGGCCGCCTGCCCGGTCACCACCAGGCGCGCAACATCCGGGGAGTTGCTGTCTCCTCGTGCCGCGATCCAGCAACTTCCCTGATCGTGCGGATCTTGGAGCGCACCGGGTCACCCGTACCGGTGGAAGGCGTCCGCGACCTGGGCTCGGTCGGCGCCGCCGGCCAGCAGGAGCCGGAGCAGCACCTTCGCCTTGTACGGGTCGAGCAGCCCACCGCAGACCAGCCCCCGCCGGAGCAGGTCGGTCTCCGAGCCCACCGCCCCGTACGTGTGCCGCAGCACCGACCCGGCCCCGGTCCGGGAGGTGAGCACCACCGGCATCCGTTCCGCCAGCGCGCCGAGCGCCGGAGCGAAGTCCGGGGGCACGTGCCCCACCCCGAAACCGGCCACCACCAGCCCGTCGAGGTCGCGGGCGAGCGCGTCGAGCAGGGCCACGTCGTCGTCGAGGGTGACGGTGTGCAGCGCCACCCGGGTGGCGGCCAGCCGGTCGGCGTCCACCGGCGGCAGCGGGGCGCGCCGGGGCGGCCGGGTGAGCAGGCGTACCTCTCCCTCGATGACGTGGCCGAGCGGGCCGGCGTTGGGCGAGACGAAGGTGGCCGTACTGGTGCTGTGGGTCTTGCGGACATGCCGCGCGGCGTGGATCTCGTCGTTGAACGCGACCAGCACGCCGAGGTCGCGCGCGGCCGGCGCGGCGGCGACCCGGGCGGCGGCGAGCAGGTTCGCCGGGCCGTCCGGGCCGGCGAGCGTGGGGTTGCGCATCGCGCCGGTGAGCACCAGCGGTGCCTCGTGCGGCCAGACCAGATCGGCCAGGAAGGCACTCTCCTCCAGGCTGTCGGTGCCCTGGGTGACCACCGCGCCGGTCGCCCCGCCCGTCACCGCCGCCCCGGCCGCCGCCACCAGGTCCAGGACCTGCCGGTACGTCAGCGCGGCGCTCGGCACCGCCTGCACGTCGTGCACGTCGAGCGGGATGTCGGCGAGCCCCGGTACGGCGGCGGTGAGCTCGGCCCCGGTGAGTCGGCTCACCACGCCCTGCCCCTTGGTTCCCGCCATGGCGATCGTGCCGCCGAGCGTGAACAGCGCGACGGTCATCAGTGCGCCTCCTCGTGGCGTCGGGTGGCCAGAAGGAAGGCCTGCGGTCCCCGCTCGAAGGCGACCTCCGCCGCCCGGACGAGCGTGGCCCGCACGATCAGCCCGGCCGCGGTGAGCTGGTGGGCGAGCCGGTCCGGGGGCAGCCAGTGCACGTCGTACGAGACGCTGTGGCCGTACGCCTGCTCAAGGCGGATCCGCTGGTCGCCCGCCTTGACCGCGAGCAGCAGGTGCCCCCCTGGGGCGAGCACCCGGTGGAACTCGGCGAACACAACGGGCAGCAGCTCGGGCGGCAGGTGGATGATCGAATACCAGGCGACGAGCCCGGCCAGCCCGGCGTCGGGCAGCGCCAGGGCGGTCATCGAGCCGACCTCGAAGCGCAGCTCGGGGTAGGCCCGGCGGGCCACCTCGATCATGCCGGGCGAGAGGTCGACGCCGCTCACGTCCAGCCCGAGGTCACGCAGGTGGAACGTGACCCGGCCGGTGCCGCAGCCCACCTCCAGCACCGGCCGGCCGGGCCCGACCTGCTCGGCGAACGCGGCCAGCATCCCCCGGTCGAGCGGGCCCTCCACCACCTCAGGAAGCAGCCGGGCGTAGTCCACCGCGACCGTGTCGTACGCGGCGCGGGTCTCCGTCAGCCAGATCGGTTCGGTCACGACCGGGAACCCTAGTCGCCGGGCGGATCCGTCCCTTCCCCGAGTCGGGCCAGGTACGCGACGAACGGCTCCGGCCGCTCGAACAGCGACCGGTGCCCGGCGCCCGGGATGACCAGATGGTCCTTGCGCGGCGCCTGGAGCTGCGCGTACCACTCGTCGAACAGGCGCAGCCGGCCCGGCACCTCGTGCGCACCGTCCACGAAGTACGCCGGGACCTGGAGCTGCCGCACGTCCCGGCGGAAGTCCAGGTCCTGCAACCGGGGATAGAGCACGTCCCAGCCGTCGAGGAACCCGAAGACGTGCGCGGTCTCCAGCGGGCTGTATTCCGGCACCCCGAGGTTCCCGACCATTCCGGTTTCGTCCTCGCCTGCGCCGGCGCGGTCGAACGCGAAGGCGCCGGCCTCGTTGGTCAGCAGCGGCTCGTACGCCCAGATGTCCCGGTACGGCGGCGGGCCCTGGGCGGCCATCCGGTCGGCGAGCCCGGCCCGGCCGGTGCGCCGGGCCCAGGCGAGGGTGTCGGCGTACTGGCTGCGGTCGGCCTCCCGCAGGCTCACCACCTGCCCGACGCCCACGTACGCGGCGAACAGCTCGGGGTGGCGCTGCACGGCGAGCAGGCCGGGGATGGTGCCGCCGGAGTGGGCGAGCAGGTGGATCCGGTCCCGACCGAACCGCTTCCGCAGGTGCCGGGTCACCGCGAGCAGGTCGGCCACCTCGTCCTCCAGCGTCCACCCGGGGGACCGGAACGCGGACCAGGACCGGGGGCCGGCGGCGCGGTCCCAGGCGACGACCACGAAGTGCCGTTCCAGGGCGGCCAGGTGCCGGCGTACGGAGGCGATCTCCGAGCCGCCGGGCGGGCCGGGCACCACCAGCAGCACCGGGGCGGTCGGGTCCGTGCCCCGGATCAGCAGCCCGAGCTGGCGGCCGGCGGAGGGGACCGAGTCGAACCGGGCGATCCCGCCCGGGATGGACACGGTGCGGGCCGGCACCGCCGCACCGACGGTGACCAGGGCGAGGACGGCGGCGAGCAGGCCGACGCCGCCCCGGCCGAGCCACCGCAGGACCGGCCCGCGCGGCACCACGCCACCGACCCAGCGGGCGATCCCGGCCCCGTACGCCGCACCGACCAGCAGCGGCAGCAGGGCGAGCAGCCCGTGCACCCCGCGCCCGGCCAGCAGGGCCACCAGGCCGAAGCCGCTCAGATGCGGCCGGTCGACGGTCGGCCCGCGCAGGCCGATCCGGACCATCTCGACGCTGACCGCGAAGAGCATGGGTGCGGCGAGCATCGCCCACCGGGAGCGGCTCAGCCAGCCGGCCAGCAGCCCGGCAGCGAGGCTGATCCCGATCGAGGCGAGGGCGGTGCCGACCGTGCCAGGGCCGCGCGGGGTCCACCAGCCGGCGGCCAGTCCCCAGGCCACGGGGAGCAGGAAGGCGAGGACCGTGCGTTGGCGGTGCAGCGGCATGCCGGCCTCCATCATCGCGGTCCGTCCAGGTTAGTCACCAGCGACGCTCCCCGTGTCCCCCTGGTCACAGCCGGTGTCCGATCCGCCGGAAATAGCCGTGCCCGCCGGCCCGGCCGCGGGTTACCGTGCCCCGGCTGCGGCGACCGGCCGCGGCGTGACCGACGAACAGGCCGGACAGTGACCCAGCACCTGACCCAGGCGCCCGCGACCACGAGCCACCCCTCGCTCTGGCGGAGCCGCAACTTCCTGCTGCTGTGGAGCGGCCAGACGGTCAGCGAGGTCGGCACCCGCGTCTCCGGGGTGGCCGTGCCGCTGCTGGCGACGGCCGTCCTCGACGCGAGCATCTTCCAGATCTCGCTGCTGACCGTCCTGGCCTGGCTGCCGTACCTGATCTTCTCGCTGCCGGCCGGGGTGCTGGCCGACCGGGTCGACCAGCGGCGATTGATGATCGCCTGCGACCTGGGCCGCGCGGCGCTGTTGCTCTCGGTGCCGGTGGTCGCCCTGGTCGGCCACCTCACCCTCTCCTTCCTGTACGTCGTGGTCGGGCTCTCCGGCGTGCTGACCGTGGCCTTCACCGTGGCGTACCGGAGCCTGCTGCCCGCCCTGGTGCCGGCCCACGATCTGACCTCGGCGAACGCGCGGCTGGAGGTGAGCGAGAACGTCGCCCAGCTAGCGGGGCCGAGCATCGGCGGCGCGCTCGTCGGGCTGCTCGGCGCCACCCGGACCTTCCTCGCCGACGGCCTGAGCTTCCTGGCCAGCGCCGTGACCCTGGTCCTGATCCGGCACCGGCCCGGCGCGACGGCGCCCGGACGGGTCCCGCTCCGGGCGGCGCTGACCGAGGGCCTGGGCTTCATCCGCCGGCAGCGGATCCTCGCCCTGGTGCTCGCCTGCACGACGACCTCGAACTTCTTCGTCATGGCTTCCCACGCCATCGAGGTGCCGTTCCTGCTGCGCACCCTGCACGCCTCCCCCGCCACGATCGGAGTGCTCCTCGCCGTGGGCTCGGTCGGCGGGCTGCTCACCGGCGTAGTGGCCGGCCGGCTGACCGCGCTGATCGGCAGCGCCCGAACCATCTGGGTGTCGATGGCCGCGCCCGGCCCGCTCTACCTGCTCATGCCGCTGGCCCGACCCGGCTGGGGCGCGCTGCTCTACGGCATCGGCATGGCGGCGTTCTCGGCCAACGCGGTGCTGTTCAACGTGGCGGCCATGTCGTACCGGCAGCGGGTCACCCCAGCGCGGCTGCTGGGTCGGGTCAACGCGGCGTTCCTGTGGATCTGCTACGGCGCGATCCCGCTCGGCGCCCTGTTCGGCGGTGCGCTCGGCACCCGGCTCGGGTTGCGGCCGGCGCTGCTGGTCTGCGTGCTCGGCATGTGGAGCGCCGCGCTGTTCGTGGTCTGCTCGCCGCTGCGCCGGATGCGCGACTTCACGCCGGCCTGAGGGCCCTGCCCATCCCCTGCCCCGCTAGCGCCACCTCAATCTGCCGAGCTCCTGTTTGAACTGTTTGAACTGCGTCAGCGTGAACCTGCCGCCCTCTGTCGGCGTCAATCGCAGTGAATAGGTCGCGGCCCCGGCCTCCCACCAAACCGTCCAGGACCTCTTTGCGTCACCGGTGACGGTGCCTCGGCGCGAGCCGATCGCGACGGTCGTGACCGGGTCGGAGAGGCTCACGTCAGCGGTGGGTTGCGCGCTCAGGAGCAGCCCGGACCCCCGGGGCCGTTGTAGCCCTGATGCCAGCCGGTGTCCGTCGACATCCAGTGTGAGGGATGCGGGCTCCATTGTTTGTTCGAGGACAGGTCCGGCAGATCACGCTCAAAGTAGGTCGGCGGCGGCTGCACGGTGGCGGGGTCACGCAGCACCCGCCGGCCCAACGGCTTCCGCAGCGACACGACGAGGGGAAGGGCGGAACCGGTGGCGGCGCAGTCGGCGGCGTCCACGACGCGAGCCGTCACCGTGACAACCACCTGAGTCTCGTCCTGCTCGCTGGCCGTCGCCTGCGGTTGCCAGGGCTCCTTGCACGGGGCGTCACCGGGGCCGGCGTACACGGTGATGTCGGTGCCGTTGCGGGCGACCATCGCTGATGCCCAGGGCAGCACGGCAGTCGCGTCCGGCACTGCGGTGGCGGCCGGGGATTGGGGCAGCGCCCGGTCGGTCGTCCGTTCGCTGAGCGAGCATCCGCTGGTCAGCGCCAGGGCAATGGTGACCGTCAGAGCGGCAACGACGGCCGGCCGCCGAGTTGGTGGGGTGGAGGCCGTGCGCTCGCGGAACCGTCCGTTGGTCGTCATCGCCGCCTTCACCCGTCGTCGGAACGCGCGGAACCGGATCGTACGTGATCATCAGCCGCCGCTGCGGCCCTCGCAACGGCGCGCGGCTTCAGCGCAGAGGGCGGGAACGCGGCGCGGTAGGCGCGGGGCGGGACGCCGACGATCTGGCGGAAGGATTCGCGGAAGGCCGTCGGGGAGGTGAAGCCGACGAGCGTGCCGACCCGTTCCACCGGCTGGTCAGTGCGTTCCAGCAGCTGCTGGGCGCGGCGGATCCGCTGCCGGTTGAGCCACTGCACCGGTGTGGTGCCGGTCTGATCCCGGAAGTGCCGGCTGAGCGAGCGGGTGCTCATCGCGGCCCGCCCGGCGATGTCGGCCAGGGTGAGCGGGCGGTGCAGGTTGTCGGCCAGCCACCCGAGCAGCGGTTGCAGGCTGTGCCCGGCCGGCGCGGGCGGCTCGTACGCGATGAACTGTGCCTGGCCACCGGCACGCTCCAGGGGCATGACGCAGCTGCGCGCGGTGTCCGCGGCGACCGCGGCCCCGTGGTCGCCGCGCACGACGTGCAGGCACAGGTCGAATCCGGCCGCCGCGCCGGCCGAGGTGAGCACCGGTCCGTCCGCGACGAACAGCACGTCGGGGTCGACGGTGACCGTGGGATGGCGGCGCGCCAGCTCGGCTGCGGCTGCCCAGTGGGTGGTGGCCCGCCGGCCGTCGAGCCGCCCCGCGGCGGCCAGCACGAAGGCGCCCGTGCAGATCGACACCAGCCGGGCCGGGGTGGCGGCGAGGGCGTCGAGGACCGCCGCGGGCAGCGCCGCGTCGAGGTCGGCCACCCCCGGCACGACGATGGTGTCGGCCTCGGCCAGCACCGACAGGTCGTACGGCGCCCTGATGCTGATCGCGCCGGCCCGCACCTCCGCTGTGCCGGCGCAGACGCGAACCTGGTAGGCCGGGCTGCCGTCGGCCCGGTGCGCCCGGCCGAACACCTCGACCGGCACGGACAGGTCGAACGGGACGACCCCGTCGTAGGCGAGGACCACCATCTGATGCATGCGTCCATCCTGGCGGGAATCCGTCGACGGTTGGCACGCCGGCCCCTGCCCGGCGCCTGGTCCGAGCCGCAGAATCGGGCACCATGACCATCCTCGTGCCAGTGCTCATCGGCCTTCTGTACGTGTGCCTCAACGCGTTCATCCGCGAGCCGCACCGCCGCACCGTCAACGCGATCATGGTGGGCGGGGCCGGTGCGGCGTACCTCAGCGGCGGCGGTCTCGGGTTCGGGGAGTTCCCCTTCGTCGTGCTGTTGACGTACGTGGCCTGGCGGGGCCTGACGTCGTGGACGTGGATCGGGATCGGCTGGCTGCTGCACACCGCCTGGGACGTGGTGCACCACCTGAAGGGGGCACCGATCATCCCGTTCCTGCCCGGCTCCTCGCACGGCTGCGCCATCTGCGACCCGGTCATCGCGCTCTGGGCCTTCACCGGCGGCCGGTCGGTGGCGGACCTGGTGCGACGGGTGCTGCCGTCTGCTTCGTCGGGTGACGCGACGGCCGGTAGCGCGGGCGTAGGTGGCGCTACCCGAACCAGGTGATCGCCTGGCCGTGCCCGCGGGTCCAGGCGAGCGGCCGGCCGTCGAGCGCGAGGACGTTGTGATGTGCCTCGCTCGGCGGCTCCGGCAGCGCGGCGTAGCGCAGCACCTCCGGTGCCTCGTTCGCGATCCAGTGCCCGGGCAGCTCGCGTACCACCTCGGCGAACGCGTCGCGGCGGGGCTCCGGCACCAGGTACAGCACCGAGGTGTGGAACACCACCAGGGTCGCGTCGGGCGGCGCCTGCGCGGCCAGCGCGGGCAGGTCGTCCACCAGGTCGCCCCGGACCAGCAGCGGCGGGTCGGCCGCGGCGACCGCCGCTGCGGCCCGCAACCGGGTACGGCGGTGGGTGTGCTCGGGCCAGATGAGCGCGTCCAGCCACGCCACGTCCGCCGGGTCGGTCACGTCGAGCGGGTGCAGGTCCAGGCCGGCCCGCCACACCACCTCGGGCCGGCGGGTCGGCGGCGCCATCCCGGTGGCCGCGCAGTCGAGGACCGGCGCGCCCGCGCCGAGCAGGTGGTCGCCGTAGCGGTAGGCGTACCGGTCCGGGTAGAGACACAGGCCCGCGGACGCGCCGACCTCGATTAACGCGAGCGGTTGCGGCAGCGCGGCGAGCACCGGCAGCAGTACGGCGCATCGGCCGGCCTCGTTCGTCTGCGTCGACCGGGTACGCATCTCCGCCGCGATCGCCGGCCAGTTCGCGAGCGTGTAGTCGCGGAACGCGGCCGGATCCTCGACCGGGCCGCCGAGGAGGCGGACCACGGCGAACAGCAGGTTCGGCTGCCGCTTGGCGGCGGGGAGGGTCTCCAGCAGGGCGAGCAGTTCGTCGTCGCGGGACACCGACCGGGCCAGCCGCTCGTACGCGGGTGACACGCCGTGCGCCTCGCGGGCGCCGAACCTCTCGTAGGTGGCGGCGGTGGTCATCGCCTCTCCCTTCGTGCCCCGGCGACGGTCCGCCGGGCGTCCCGCCACGCGATCAGGGCGGTGCGGAGCCGGGGCGAGGAGACGCGCTCACCCCGGCGCCGCGCGGCCAACTGGTCGATCAGCCAGGCCGGGGCGTCGGCCTGCTGGACGGCTGCGGTCTTGGTGAGCAGTTCGCCGGTGCCGAGGGCGTGGCGTCCGCGGGCCATCGAGGTGAGACCGAGGTCGGCGATGAGGGGATCCCACCACAGCCACGGACGCCGGGCGGCCCAGGCCCAGTAGCCGGTGAGTTCGGCCCGGGCGGCGGCGCGTACGTCGTCGGCGGTCATCGGTGGGAAGACGTCGCGGGGCGCGGAGCCGAAGATCGCGTACCCGTGGCGCACCAGCTCAGCCCGGGTGATCCCGGAGAGGATGCGCTGGACGAGCTGCCCGTGGGTCCAGGTCGGGTGCCGCACCTGGACGTCGAGGACCAGCGCGGTGTCGACGTAGACGCAGCCGAGGTGCAGCCCTGCGCCGGCGCCGGCGTCGAGGTGCCGGTGCAGCTCGACCAGCGTGGCCTGCCGGGCTTCGTCGACCGGGCCTTCGACCAGCGCGACCAGGTCGAGGTCGCTGACGCCGGGGAGGTAGTCGCCGGTTGCCAGCGATCCGGCGACCAGCAGCCCGCTGACCCAGCCGAGCGTCGCGAGTTCCGTGCCGAACTCCTCGACGACCGATGGCGAGATCACCATGGCGGCAGTCTATGAAGCTTGCCCGTCGCACGCCTGATCGGGATGACCGTCTGGGACGCCGACGAGGTGGACGAGTGGGCCCGGCACAACCGCCCACCCCGCCCGACGGACGGCGACGAGGAACGCTGACGGTTCAGGGGACGACCAGGCCGTAGCGGCAACGACTCAATGTCGGCTACAGCTCGACCGGCGCCTGGCAGAACGAGGGTGTGGGGATTTTCTCCCCCATGCACTACAAGGTTGATGACGTAGACGATTCATCGACGTGGACGGCAGCAACGGGTCCCAGCTGAATCGTTTACGACATCAAGTTCGTAGCGTGCGTGCACCATCGGTCAGGCCGCCCGGCGGAGCAGGGCACGGAGACGCCGACACTGACCGCAGAAACGCCGCGAGCGCGGCAGGAAGCCCTGCCGCGCTCGCGGAACGGTGAAACGTCAGCTGCAGCCGCTGGTGGAGCCGCAGCCCTCGCAGACGTAGCAGCTACCGGCCGGCCGCATCTTCGTACCGCAGGTGAAGCAGAGCGGCGCGTCGGCGGCCTTGCCGATCACGGCCTCCAGCAGCTCGGTGCTGGAGCCCACCGACGGCGCCGGCTTGACTGCGGCGACGTCCGCGACCTCCTGCTTCGGCTGGACGACCGCCTTCGGCTCAGGCGTCGCGACCGGGGCGGAGGCGGCCATCGCGGTGAGGTCCGCACCGTTCGCCTCCGCCTCCGCCTCGGCCTGGAGCTGGGCGGCCCGCTCCTTGGCGGTGAAGATGCCCAGCTCCGCGCGGCGCTCGTACGGCAGGAAGTCCAGGGCCAGGCGACGGAAGATGTAGTCCATCACCGAGGCCGCCATCCGCACGTCCGGGTCGTCGGTCATGCCGGCCGGCTCGAAGCGCATGTTGGTGAACTTGCTGACGTACGTCTCCAGCGGGACGCCGTACTGGAGACCGATGGAGATGGCCACCGAGAAGGCGTCCATCACGCCGGCCAGGGTCGAGCCCTGCTTCGACATCTTGAGGAAGACCTCACCGAGGCCGTCGTCCGGGTACGACGAGGCGGTGAGGTAGCCCTCGGCGCCGCCGACCGAGAAGGAGATCGTCTCCGACGGGCGCTTCTTCGGCAGCCGCTTGCGCACCGGCCGGTACTCGACGACCTTCTCCACTACCTTCTCGACCTCGGCGGCCGGGGTCTCGGCGGCGGCCTTGTTCGACTTGGCCACCGAGAGCGGCTGGCCCACCTTGCAGTTGTCCCGGTAGATCGCCAGCGCCTTGAGGCCGAGCTTCCAGCCCTCGAAGTAGATCTTCTCGACGTCCTCGACGGTCGCCTGCTCGGGCATGTTGACCGTCTTGGAGATGGCGCCGGAGACGAACGGCTGGATCGCCGCCATCATCCGCACGTGGCCCATCGGGGCGATGGACCGCTCACCCATCGCGCAGTCGAAGACCGGGTAGTGCTCGGGCTTGAGGCCCGGGGCGTCCACCACGTGGCCGTGGTCGGCGATGTGCTCGACGATCGCCTCGACCTGCTCCTCGGGGTAGCCGAGGCTGCGCAGGGCACGCGGCACGGTCTGGTTGACGATCTGCATCGAGCCGCCGCCGACCAGCTTCTTGAACTTGACCAGCGCCAGGTCCGGCTCCACGCCGGTCGTGTCGCAGTCCATCATGAAGCCGATGGTGCCGGTCGGGGCGAGGACGCTGGCCTGCGAGTTACGCCAGCCGTTCTTGTCGCCGATCTTGTTGCCGAGCGTCCACTGCTTGGTGGCCTCGCGCTGGATGGCGGTGGCCACGGTGCCGGTCGGCTTGATGGCGTCGTTCGCGGCGGCGTGCTTGCGCATGACCCGCTTGTGCGGCTCCGCGTTGCGGGCGTAGCCGTCGTACGGGCCGACGACGCCGGCCAGCTCGGCGGAGCGGCGGTAGGCGGTGCCCGTCATCAGCGAGGTGATCGCCGCGGCGACCTCCCGGCCCTGCTCCGAGTCGTACGGCAGGCCGGAGGCCATCAGCAGTGCGCCGAGGTTGGCGTAGCCGATGCCGAGCTGCCGGTAGGCACGGCTGGTCTCGCCGATCTTCTCGGTCGGGAAGTCGGCGAAGCAGATCGAGATGTCCATCGCGGTGATGACGAACTCGACCGACTTGACGAACTTCTCCACCTCGAAGCTGCCGTCGGCGCGCATGAACTTCATCAGGTTCAGCGAGGCGAGGTTGCACGAGGAGTTGTCCAGGTGCAGGTACTCCGAGCACGGGTTCGAGGCGGTGATCCGCCCGGTCTCCGGGCAGGTGTGCCAGTCGTTGATGGTGTCGTCGTACTGCAGGCCGGGGTCGGCGCACTCCCAGGCGGCCTGGGAGATGCTGCGGAACAGCTTCTTGGCGTCGATCGTCTCGATGGTCTGCCCGTCGAGCCGGCCGCGCAGGTCGAAGCCGCCGCCGTTCTCCACCGCGGTCATGAACTCGTCGGAGACCCGGACCGAGTTGTTGGCGTTCTGGTACTGCACGCTGACGATGTCGGCGCCGCCCAGGTCCATGTCGAAGCCGGCGTCCCGCAGCGCGCGGATCTTGTCCTCCTCGCGCGCCTTGGTGACCACGAACTCCTGGATGTCCGGGTGGTCGACATCGAGGATGACCATCTTGGCCGCACGCCGGGTGGCGCCGCCGGACTTGATGGTGCCGGCGGAGGCGTCCGCGCCGCGCATGAAGCTGACCGGGCCGGAGGCGTTGCCACCGGAGGAGAGCAGCTCCCGGGAGGAGCGGATCCGGGACAGGTTGACGCCGGAGCCGGAGCCGCCCTTGAAGATCAGCCCCTCCTCCTTGTACCAGTCGAGGATCGAGTCCATCGAGTCGTCGACGGCCAGGATGAAGCACGCGCTGACCTGCTGCGGCGACGGCGTGCCCACGTTGAACCAGACCGGCGAGTTGAAGCTGAACACCTGGTGCAGCAGCATCCAGGTCAGCTCGTGCGCGAACACCTCCGCGTCGGCCGGGGTGGCGAAGTAGCCGTACTCCTCACCGGCGGTGCGGTAGGTGCCGACCACCCGGTCGATCAGCTGCTTGAGCGACCACTCCCGCTCCGGGGTCCCCACCGCGCCCCGGAAGTATTTGGTGGTCACGATGTTCGCTGCGTTGACGGACCAGGACTCGGGGAACTCCACCCCGCGCTGCTCGAAGTTGATCGAGCCGTCCCGCCAGTTCGTCATCACGACGTCGCGGCGCTCCCAGGTGACCTCGTCGTAGGGATGCACCCCCTCGGTCGTCCAGACGCGCTCGATCTTCAGCCCTGTCCCGGCCTTGTTCCGTGACTTGCTGGTCGTCACGCCGTCGCCCCCCTCGTCTGCGCGCGGTCACCCACCGCGCGTCCCCAAATCTGTCTGAAATCCGAAAAGAATCAGCTGGTCCGGCCGGCGGCCTCGACCGGCTCGTCGCCGGCCCGGGCCCGCGCGGCGGCGCGCAGCGTCTCGATCTCGCGCTCGAAGTCGGCGAGCGAGTCGAACGACCGGTAGACGCTGGCGAACCGCAGGTAGGCCACCTCGTCCAGGTCGCGCAGCGGGCCCAGGATGGCCAGCCCGACCTCGTGGCTGGGGATCTCGGCGGCCCCCTTGGCCCGCACGGTCTCCTCGACCTTCTGCGCCAGCAGCGCGATGGAGTCGTCGTCGACCGGCCGGCCCTGGCACGCCTTGCGCACCCCGCCGATGATCTTGATGCGGCTGAACGGCTCGGTCACCCCGCTGCGCTTGACCACCGCGAGCACCGCCTCCTCGACGGTGGTGAACCGCTTGCCGCACTCCGGGCAGGCCCGCCGCCGCCGGATGAGCTGGCCGTCGTCGGCCTCCCGCGAGTCGACCACTCGAGAGTCGGCGTGCCGGCAGTACGGACACCGCATCGCCTGACCTCCTTCATCGACCGTGGGCGCACCGATCGGCTCCCGGGCACGCGCCACCGCGGCGAGGCCATCGTCGGATGGCTGACGCCGGGTTGACGGTACGGGAGTGCGTTCGGTAGCGGAACCCAACCTGTAGGCGACTTACGCCCGTGTGACTACTACATCTAGGGGTCGACCGTATGCCGTCGCCCTAGCGAGGTCAAGTTGGCACGCGTGTCGCGCGCGTCATCAGAATCACTCACCCGTCCCACCCTTCCCAGGTCGCTGAAAACCCAACGGCCGACACCTCGGAGGGTTACCGCCAGCCCCCGATCGGTCGCGTTCCGTTGGAACACGCGTTCGAGAGCGACGTACCATTTACCAGAACAGGCGTTCGGAAATCCAGGATTTCCCCGCGACACGCCGATAACAGGTCGTACAGATGTTTGAAAATGGCTGATCTCACCTATACGGTCAACAACGACCGGACACGGCGTGTCGCGTCGATCCGGTCGGCAGCACCACCCGAGCACGCACCACGAGCCGCCAAGGCACCCAGCGCCGACCAGGGAGGACGGACGTGACCGAGGACCGGGCCAGCCGGCAGAAGAACCCGCAGCCGATCGACGGGGCGGGTCCGCCGGCGACCCGTCGACCCCGCGCCGCGCGCAGTCGGGCCGCGCAGCCCGCCGTGCGCCCGGTCACGCCGGTGGTCAGCAGCTTCCCCGACCCGACGACGGTCGACCTGACCGCCCGGCAGCGCCGGATCCTGGAGTTCATCCGCACCTGGGTGGAGCGCCACGGCTACCCGCCGAGCGTGCGCGAGATCGGCGAGGCGGTCGGCCTGGTCTCCCCGTCCAGCGTCGCCTACCAGCTCAAGGAGCTGGAGAAGAAGGGCTTCCTGCGCCGCGACCCCAACCGGCCGCGCGCGGTGGACGTCCGCGCCCCCGGCGACGTGCTCGACGACGAGGCGGCCCGCGCGCAGCGGCCCGCCCCGGCGTACGTGCCGATGCTGGGCCGGATCGCCGCCGGTGGCCCGATCCTCGCCGAGCAGGCGGTGGAGGACATCTTCCCCCTCCCCCGCGAGCTGGTCGGCGAGGGCGAGGTCTTCATGCTCCAGGTCAAGGGCGACTCGATGCTCGACGCGGCGATCTGCGACGGCGACTGGGTGGTGGTCCGGCAGCAGCCCACCGCCGAGGCCGGCGACATCGTGGCGGCCATGCTCGACGGCGAGGCGACCGTGAAGACCTACCGGCGCCGCGACGGGCACGTCTGGCTGATGCCGCAGAACCCGGCCTTCGACCCGATCCCCGGCGACGACGCCACCATCATGGGTCGCGTGGTCGCGGTGCTGCGCCGGATCTGACCACAGAACGGGTGACCGCCGACTGCGGCGGTCACCCGTGCCAGGTCAGTAGCGGTCGCCCCCGTATTCCCGGCCACCGCCGGAGACCGGCCCGTACTGGCCCCGCTCGTCGTAGCCCCCGTGGCCCCGACCGTTGCGCGGGTCCCGGTAGTCGGGCTCGCCTCGGGGCGGCTCGGCACGCCCGCCGCCGTACCCGCGCCCGCCCTGGGGGCCGCCGCCACCCTGCGGCGGGCGGCCGTACATGCCGCCGCCCTGCTGCGGGCCGCCACCGTAGACGCCACCGCCCTGCGGGCGGCCACCGCCCCGCTGGCCGCCGCCATAGACGCCGCCACCACGACCACCGCCGCCCTCCGAGGGACGGCCACCGCCGTACACGCCGCCGCCCGCCGGTCGGCCCGGAGCACCGTTCGCCGGGCCGCCCTCGTAGCCGCCGCCCTGGGCGCCGCCGCCGTAGCCACCACCGCCGCCGTAGCCGCCGCCGTTGTTGGCGCCCCCGCCGTAGACCCCGCCGCGCGCGGTGTCGGGTCGGTTGCCGTTCGCCGGGAACTCGTCGGAAGGCTCCTCCGCCGGCGCGGGCTTGCGGCGCGCCCGTAGGATGCCGAAGATCCCGGCGCCGACCAGCAGCGCGCCGATCACGCCGACCGCCGCGATCAGATAGGTGATCTGGTCCAGGGTCAGCCCGTCGATCCAGGACTTTCCGGCGGCTGGCTTTTTCACCTCGTTGCCGACCTTCGGCAGTGCCTCCACACCGGTGGTCGACGGGGTGTAGCTGAGGATGTCGACCGGGTCCGAGGCCTCGAGGTTGCCGGCGTCGGAGACGGTGACGAAGAGCTTGCCGTCCGGGGTGTAGGAGATGGCCTCGCCGAACGGGTCGGCGAGCGGGGTGACCCTCGGCTTGCCGGTGGTCAGCGCCGCGACGATGTCGCCACCGGTCACGTCGAACTCGAAGGCGTCCGCATAGGTACGCAGGACGACCTTGGTGCCGTCGGGCGAGCGGGCGGCGCCGGTGACGAGCAACCGGCCCGGCGAGCCCAACTTGTTGTCCGTGTTGGTCTTGGGAAGGGTGACCTCGCCGACCTTCTTCATCGGCACCGGGGGGGTGTCGCCGTTCTTGAGCTTCGCCGTCGGGGTGAAGATCTCCGACTTGCCGGAGGTCTCCTTGGTGATGATCAACGGCAGATTGTCATCCCCGATCAGCAGCGCCTCGGCGTCGTGCGGCTCGTTGCCCGGGTACGACAGGCGGTGCAGGACCGGCTTCTTTGACCCGTTGAGCGGCATGCTCCAGACGGCGACCCGCTCCCGGCGGGTCTTGCTGGTGATGTTGTCGCCGGTATCGGCGATCCACAGCGTGTCCCCGTCTGGGCTGAGGGCCAGGTCCTCGGTGTCGGCCGGCCCGTCGCCCGAGTAGCGGACCGGGTCCTTTGAGATCTTGCACTTCGCGTCGAGGTAGAAGACCCGCTTGAGGCTCTCCTGGTCGCTGCCGTCGTTGATCACCACGTAGCCGGTGCTGGTGGCGACGAGGCCGGACAGCTCCCGCAGTCGCTTGTCCTCGATCGTGCACTTCTTCTTCGGAGCCGTGGCCAGCGCGGGGGCCGCGGCGGGAGCCGCCACGGCCAGCCCGGCCGGCGCCACGACCGCGCCGACGAGGCTCAGCGCGATCGTGACCGAGGAGACAGCATGCCGCATGGCGCCAAGTGTCGCACGGCCCGGGTTACGGGCGGGTGACGCCGGACGGCTCACCCGGCGACCGCGACCCGCTCCCCGCTGGCGAGCCGGTCCCCCGCCCGGTACGGCACCAGCTCGGCGGCGAGCGCCTCGCTGACCCGTACGTGCAGCAGCGTGCCCTCGGGCAGGTGGGAGGTGCTCAGCACCTCGCCGTGCCGGTGCAGCCGGGCCACCAGGTCACCCCGGTCGTACGGGAGCACCGCGCGGACCTCGACCGCCGGACGCGGCAGCCGCTGCTCGATCGCCTCGCGCAGCCCGTCGATCCCGCCCCCGGTGTGCGCGGAGACCAGGACCGCGTCCGGCCAGATCCGCTTGAGCCGCAGCAGGGTCTCCTCGTCGGCGGCGTCGGTCTTGTTGACCACCAGCAGCTCGGGCAGCCGGTCGGCGCCCACCTCGGCGAGCACCTCGCGGACCGCCCGCACCTGCTCCTCCGGGTCCGGGTGGGTGCCGTCGACCACGTGCACCACCAGGTCGGCGTCGGCGACCTCCTCCAGGGTCGAGCGGAACGCCTCGACGATCTGGTGCGGCAGGTGCCGGACGAACCCGACGGTGTCGGAGAGGGTGTAGAGCCGGCCGTCGGCGGTCTCGGCCCGGCGGGTGGTCGGGTCCAGGGTGGCGAACAGCGCGTTCTCCACCAGCACGCCCGCGCCGGTGAGCCGGTTGAGCAGGCTGGACTTGCCGGCGTTGGTGTAGCCGGCGATGGCCACCGCGGGCACCGCGTTGCGCGAGCGCCGGGCCCGCTTGGTCTGGCGTACCGTCGTCATGCTCTTGATCTCCCGGCGCAGCCGGGCGATCCGGTGCCGGATCCGGCGCCGGTCGGTCTCGAGCTTGGTCTCACCGGGGCCACGCAGGCCCACGCCGCCGCCGGCGCCGCCGCCACGACCGCTACCGCCGGTCTGCCGGGACAGCGTCTCACCCCAGCCGCGCAGTCGCGGCAGCAGGTATTCCAGCTGGGCCAGCTCGACCTGGGCCTTACCCTCGCGGCTCTTGGCGTGCTGGGCGAAGATGTCGAGGATCAGCGCCGTCCGGTCCACGACCTTGACCTTGGTGCGCTGCTCCAGGTTGCGCAGCTGCGACGGGGACAGTTCACCGTCGCAGATCACCGTGTCGGCGCCGGTGGAGAGCACCACCGCGCCCAGGTCGTCGACCTTGCCCCGACCGATGTAGGTGGCCGGGTCGGGCCGGTTGCGGCGCTGGATCAGCCCCTCGAGCACCTGCGAGCCGGCCGTCTCGGCCAGCGCCGCCAGCTCGGTGAGGCTGTTCTCCGCGTCCTCCTGGGTCCCCTCGGTCCAGACGCCCACCAGGACGACCCGCTCCAGCCGCAGCTGGCGGTATTCGACCTCGGTGATGTCGGTGAGCTCGGTGGAGAGGCCGGGGACCCGCCGCAGCGCCTGCCGCTCCGACAGCTCGAACTCGCCGGTGGTGGCATCGAGCTCGTCGTCCTCGAAGGGTACGTAGGTCTCCTGCTCTCGCAAACTGCGTCTCCTGTCCGTTCTGTCCATTGCCGGGGGATTTCCGGCGCGTACGAGCAATCCTGACATGTGGCAACGCCCGATGCACCTGCTATATGCCCGTGGTCGTACCCACTAGTAGCGGGGTCGGCTGCCGGCCGACCTCGGCGAGCGAGTAGAAATGCCTGGCGAACCGCAGTAATGACGGAGGAGTTTTCGTGGCCATCAGCCGACTGCCGAGTGCCGGATTCTCGATCACGATCCGGATCGCGGTACCCGCCGACGCCTCCTCCATCGGCCGACTGACCACCGCGGCGGGCGAGGCCGGCGCCATCGTCACCGCACTCGACGTGGTCGACTCCGACCCGGCGCACGTGATCGTCGACCTCACCTGCGACACCGCCGACGCCAGCCACGCCGACCAGGTGGTCAAGACGCTGACCGCGCTGGAGGGGGTGGACGTCCGCAAGGTCTCCGACCGGACGTTCCTGCTGCACCTCGGCGGCAAGATCGAGGTCAGCTCGAAGGTGGCGCTGCGCACCCGCGACGAGCTGTCCCGCGCGTACACCCCGGGGGTGGCCCGGGTCTGTCAGGCGATCGCCGAGAACCCGGCCGACGCCCGCCGACTCACCATCAAGCGCAACACGGTCGCCGTGGTCAGCGACGGCTCGGCCGTGCTCGGCCTGGGCAACCTCGGGCCGGCCGCCTCGCTGCCGGTGATGGAGGGCAAGGCGGCACTGTTCAAGCGCTTCGGCGGTGTGGACGCCTGGCCGGTGGTGCTGGACACCCAGGACACCGACGAGATCGTGTCGATCGTCAAGGCGATCGCACCCGCGTATGGCGGGATCAACCTGGAGGACATCGCCGCGCCGCGCTGCTTCGAGATCGAGGCCCGGCTGCGCGAGGCGCTGGACATCCCCGTCTTCCACGACGACCAGCACGGCACCGCGATCTGCGTGCTGGCCGCGCTGACCAACGCGCTGCGCGTCGTGGGCAAGCAGCTCGCGGACGTGCGGGTGGTCGTCTCCGGCGCCGGCGCGGCCGGCACCGCGATCATGAAGCTGCTGCTGCGGCAGGGCGTGGGCGACATCATCGCGTACGACCGGCAGGGCGCCCTGCACCGCGGGCTGACCGGTCTCAACCCGGCCTGGCAGTGGCTGGCCGACCACACCAACAAGGACAACTACGCGGGCGACCTGCGCGGGGCGGTCCAGGGCGCGGACGTGTTCATCGGGGTCAGCGCACCGAACCTGCTCACCGGCGACGACATCGCCACCATGGCCAAGGACGCGATCGTCTTCGCGCTGGCCAACCCGGACCCGGAGGTGGACCCGCGGGAGGCGCGCAAGCACGCCGCGGTGGTCGCCACCGGCCGCTCCGACCAGCCGAACCAGATCAACAACGTGCTCGCCTTCCCGGGCGTCTTCCGGGGCATGCTGGACGCCCACGCGGAGGAGTTCACCGAGGAGATGGCGATCGCGGCGGCCCGGGCCATCGCGGACGTGGTCGGCGAGGACAAGATCAACCCGACGGTGATCGTGCCGAGCGTCTTCGACGCCCGGGTCGCCCCGGCCGTGGCGGCCGCCGTCCGCGCCGCCGCGCAGAACCCGGGCGCCACGCCGCCCCCGGCCGCCGACCCGGGTCCCGCCGACCTCCCCGAGATCGCCGCCGAGGCCAGCGCCACCCCCTAACCCCCGCCGGCACCCCCGGCCCGCCCGCCCCTCAGCCCGGTGATCATGAAGTTAGCCGCGCCGAAAGCGACAAATCGCACCGCTAACTTCATGATCAACACGGCATGGCAGCGGGTCAGGGGTGCAGGGTGGGGAGGGTGACCTCGCCGGTGGCGATCAGGACGGCGGGGCCGGAGAGCCAGCAGGAGTCGTCGGTCACCGTCACGGTGAGGCGGCCGCCCGGGACGTCCACCGTCATGGTGCCGATGTCCCGGCCGGCGTCCCGCAGGGCCACCGCGGCCACCGCGCACGCCCCGGTGCCGCAGGAGAGCGTCTCGGCGGAGCCGCGCTCGTAGACCCGCATCCGCACGTGCCCGTCGGTGCCGTCCACCGGCTCACCCGGGGCGGTGAACTCGACGTTCACCCCGGCGGGGAAGACCGCCGGATCCACGTCGGGCGCCCGGGTGAGGTCCAGGCCCGCCAACTCCAGCCCGGCGGGCAGGGCGCAGACCAGGTGCGGGTTGCCCACGTCCACCGCCGCGCCGGCGAGGGTCAGCCCGCCCAGGGTGGCGGTGGCCGTGTCGTACACCCGGGGGCGGCGCATCTCGACGGCGATGGCCTCCCCCTCGATTCGCGCGTGCACGACGCCGGCCCGGGTGGCCACCGGCAGCGCCGCACCCGACGGGGTGGCCAGCCCGGTCTCCAGCAGGTAGCGCACGAAGACCCGGGCGCCGTTGCCGCACATCTCGGCGAACGAGCCGTCGGAGTTCCAGTAGTCCATGAACCACTCGGCCTCGCCGGCCAGGGCGGTGCCCTCCGGGTGCTTGGCGGCCCGCACCACGCGCAGCACGCCGTCCCCGCCGATCCCGCGCCGCCGGTCGCAGAGCGCGGCGACCAGTCCCGGCGTCAGGTCGAGCGCCCCGTCCGGGTCGGGCAGGATGACGAAGTCGTTGCCGGTGCCGTGGCCCTTGGTGAACTCCACGCCCCCATCATTCCCGATGCTCGGCGACCACCCGCAGCGCAGTGTCGAGAAACGAAGGCGAGGCCGAGTCCAGCCAGTGGATCCGCGGGTCGCGCCGGAACCAGGAGCGCTGCCGCCGGACGAACCGGCGGGTGGCCCGGATGGTCTCGGCGTGCGCCTCGGCCTCGGTCAGCTGCCCGGCCAGGAACCGCAGCACCTGCTGGTAGCCGAGCGCCCGGCTGGCCGTACGCCCCTCGGGCAGGCCACGGCCGACCAGCGTCCGCGTCTCGGCGACCAGGCCGTCGGCCCACATCCGGTCCACCCGCAGCGCGATCCGCTCGTCCAGCAGCGCGGTGTCCAGGTCCACACCGAGCTGCACCGACGGGTAGAACGGCGTGGGCTCGGGCAGCGAGGCGGTGAACGGCGCCCCGGTCAGCTCGATCACCTCGAGCGCCCGGACGATCCGCCGCCCGTTGGTCGGCAGGATGCCGGCCGCCGCCCCCGGGTCGGCCGCCTGCAGCCGCGCGTACAGCGGGGCCGGGCCGGCCGCCGCCAGCTCCGCCTCCAGCCGCTCCCGCACCGCCGGGTCGGTGCCGGGGAACTCGAACTGCTCCAGCACCGCCCGCACGTACAGGCCTGAGCCGCCGACCAGCAGCGGCACCCTCCCCCGGGCCAGGATGTCGTCGACCGCCGCGCGGGCCAGCCGCTGGTATTCGGCGACGCTGGCCGGCTCGGTCACCTCCCAGATGTCGAGCAGGTGGTGCGGCACGCCGTCCCGCTCGGCCGGGGTCAGCTTGGCGGTGCCGATGTCCATGCCCCGATAGAGCTGCATCGAGTCGGCGTTGACCACCTCGCCGCCGAGGGCTTGGGCGAGGGCGATGCTCAGCGCCGACTTCCCGGCCGCGGTCGGACCGACCACGGCCACCACCGTCGCACTCACCGGGCCTGCCTTCCGTTCGCGACTGCGGGGCTAGCCAGCTCACTCCTCGCGCTCACACCCGGTCCCAGTTCGCCACGAAGTAGGCGACGCCGTAGGGGGCCTGGTGGTAGCCCAGGTCACCGCGCCAGTCGCCGCCCGCCGCGCGAACCGCGCCGGCCAGCACCTGCCAGGGCGCCCGCCCGGCGACCTTCAGCTCCGCCGACGACACCGGGTCCAGGCCGAGCAGGGCCTCGGCGTCCGCGTCGGCCAGGGCCCGGGCCACCCCCTCGTCGTACGCCTCAGCGCGCGGATCGTCGTAGCCGGGCGCTTTCGTGCCCCGGCACGCTGAACCGTCCCCCAGCACCAGCACCCCGGTACGCCGCCCGGACTCGTCGACGAGGGCGGCCCCGAGCTCGGCGCACTCCGCCGGCGTCGCGCCCTCGGCGACGGCGCGGGCCAGCCGGGGCAGCTCGGTGCCGGTCCGGCCGACCAGCCAGGCACCGATGGTCAGGCTGAGCGGCAGCAGTTCGACGCCTGAGCAGTTGGTCTGCCACAGCCGGACGTACTGCTTCAGCCCGTAGCCGCGCAGCGAGCCGTAGTCCGCCGCGCCGAAACGGGTGGTCTCCGGCCCGCCGCCGACCAGCAGGATCTGCTCCGGCTCGGCCGCGAGCAGCCGGGCGAGAGCGGCGTCACAGGCGGCGCGGAGGTCGTCCAGCTCCGGCGCGGCGGCGCCGGCCAGTTCGGGCACGATCAGGGGTGGTTGGGGGCAGACGGCGGCGGCGACCAGAGGCACGCGTCCAACCTATCCGTATGCCCCGGTGCGTCCCCGCGCCGATCCGGTCATCCGGGCGCTACGACACCGTATGGTCACGGTCGACGACAGGCGCTCGACACGGACCGGGTCGGACCTGTGACAATGCCGGAAGTAACTTTGCTGCGCCGTGGCGGCGATCGCCGGGGACCTCCCGTCGACGCCGGGAGAACGAGGATGGGCACATGAGCGACTGGACTGCCTTCGGACGGGTGGACGAGGACGGCACCGTCTACGTCAAGACCGCCGAGGGCGAGCGGGTGGTCGGATCCTGGCAGGCGGGGGCCCCGGAGGAAGGGCTGGCCCACTTCGCCCGGCGTTTCGCCGACCTGGTGACGGAGGTGGACCTGACCGAGGCCCGGCTCAACTCGGGCGCGGCGGACGCCGGCCACTCGCTGGCCACGATCAAACGGATCCGCGCCTCGCTGGCCGAGGCGCACGTGGTCGGCGACATCGACGCGCTGGCCGCGCGCCTGGACAAGCTGGCCGCGACGGCCGAGGAGAAGGCCGGCGAGGCCAGGGCGGCGCGGGACGCCGCCCGGAGCGAGGCGCTGGCCCGCAAGACCGCCCTCGTGGACGAGGCGGAGAAGCTGGCCGCCGAGTCGACCGGCTGGAAGACCGCCGGGGACCGGCTCAAGGAGATCCTCGACGAGTGGAAGACCATCCGCGGGGTCGACAAGAAGACCGACGGCGAGCTGTGGAAGCGGTTCGCCGCCGCCCGGGACGGCTTCACCCGTCGCCGCGGCGCCCATTTCGCCTCCCTCGACCAGCAGCGCAAGCAGGCGCAGGCGGTCAAGGAGGAGCTGGTCGCCGAGGCCGAGAAGCTCAAGGACTCCACCGACTGGGGCGTCACCGCGGGCCAGCTCAAGGACCTGATGGCCCAGTGGAAGGCCGCGCCGCGGGCGTCCAAGGAGGCCGAGCAGAAGCTCTGGGAACGGTTCCGGGCGGCGCAGGACGAGTTCTTCACCCGGCGCAGCGAGGTCTTCTCGGCCCGGGACAACGAGCAGCGCGCCAACCTGGAGCGCAAGCAGGCCCTGCTCGCCGAGGCCGAGGGGCTGGACGTCGAGGGCGACCCGAAGGGTGCCCAGGCGAAGCTGCGGGAGATCCAGGCGCAGTGGCACGAGGCGGGCCGGGTGCCCCGGGAGGCCGCCGCCGGGCTGGAGCGCCGGCTGCGCGTCGTGGACGAGAAGGTCCGCGAGGTGATGGACTCGGCGTGGCGGCGTACCACCAAGGAGGACAGCCCGCTGCTGGCCCAGATGCGGGCGCAGGTCGCCGAGGCCGAGGACCGGCTGGCCCGGGCGCAGGCCGCCGGCGACGCCCGGCGGATCAAGGAGGCCGAGCAGGCGCTCGCCTCGAAGCGGCAGTTCCTCCAGCTGGCCGAGCAGACCAGCTGACCTGAGCGCACCCGGGAGCCCCCGGTCCCACCACGGGACCGGGGGCTCCCGCATGTATGCCGCGCGCCTCGCACCCCGGGCCCCGCCATGATCGCGCTCGAACCAGGAAGTAGTGGCCTGGCAGCGGGTCGGAGACCACTCGGTCCAGGATCGAGCGCGACCTTGCGGCCGCGGGCGGTTTGTCAGTGCGCGGCGCAGCCGGTCGCGGGCGCGGGCGCCGCGGCCGGCGCACCGACCGTGGGCAGCCCCAGCAAGACCCCGGGGGTACGCGGGGTACGCCCCGCCTCGGCGGCGTCGCCGGCCCGGGTACGCCGGTGCGACAGCGGCTCGCCGTCGGCGTTGAGGTGGTGCGGCGCGGCGTAGGTGACGGTGGTGTGCACGATGTCGCCGGGGCGGATCTGCCCGGCCAGGCTGCCCGCGTCGCCGTGCTGGCCGATCGCTCCGGCTGCGCTCGTCGCGAAGTGCACGAGGCGGCCGTCCCGGGCCCGGCCGGACATCCGACCGGTGCGCTCGTCCTTGCGTCCCTCGCCGACGGCGACCAACACCTCGACGGTCTCCCCGACCAGCTTCTTGTTCTCCGCCCAGGTGATCTCCTCCACCGTGGCGATCAGCCGCTCGTACCGCTCCTGCACGACCTGCTTGGGGAGCTGGCCGTCCATGGTCGCGGCCGGGGTGCCGGGGCGCTTCGAATATTGGAAGGTGAACGCCGAGGCGAACCGGGCCTCGCGGACCACGTCGAGGGTCCGCTCGAAGTCGGCGTCGGTCTCGCCGGGGAAGCCGACGATGATGTCGGTGGTGATCGCCGCGTCGGGCATCGCCGCCCGGACCTTCTCGATGATGCCCAGGTATTTCTCGGACCGGTACGAGCGGCGCATGGCGCGCAGCACGTCGTCGGAGCCGGACTGCAACGGCATGTGCAGCGAGTGGCAGACGTTCGGCGTCTCGGCCATCGCGGCGATCACGTCGTCGGTGAAGTCCTTCGGGTGCGGGCTGGTGAACCGGACCCGCTCCAGGCCCTCGATGTCGCCGCAGGCGCGTAGCAGCTTGCCGAACGCGTACCGGTCACCGAACTCCACGCCGTAGGAGTTGACGTTCTGCCCGAGCAGGGTCACCTCCAGCACGCCCTCGTCGACCAGGGCGCGCACCTCGGAGAGGATGTCGCCGGGGCGGCGGTCCTTCTCCTTGCCCCGCAGCGAGGGCACGATGCAGAACGTGCAGGTGTTGTTGCAGCCCACGGAGATCGACACCCAGCCGGCGTAGGTGGACTCGCGCCGGGTGGGCAGCGTGGAGGGGAAGACCTCGAGGGACTCGATGATCTCCACCTCGGCGGTGGCGTTGTGCCGGGCCCGCTCCAGCAGCACCGGCAGCGAGCCGATGTTGTGCGTGCCGAAGACCACGTCCACCCAGGGGGCCTTGCGGACGATCTCGCCCTGGTCCTTCTGGGCCAGGCAGCCGCCGACGGCGATCTGCATCCCGGGGTGCTTGTCCTTCACCGGGCGCAGATGACCCAGGTTGCCGTAGAGCCGATTGTCCGCGTTCTCCCGGACGGCGCAGGTGTTGAACACCACCACGTCGGGCTGCTCGTCGGCCTCGGCGGCGCGCACGTACCCGGCCTGTTCGAGCAGGCCGGAGATGCGCTCGGAGTCGTGCACGTTCATCTGGCAGCCGTACGTGCGCACCTGGTAGGTACGCGGGCTGCCCGCGGCTGCGGTAGTCATGACCCGGACAGCGTATCCGGGCCGAGCCGGCCGGACCGAACTGCGCCCGGCCACGACTCCGGCCGGACGCGGCCGTGCCCGGGTCAGGCGGCGGCGAGCGCCGGGGCGACCGAGTCGGGGGCCCAGCGCGAGCGGTGGCACTGCGACCAGCCCCGGCAGCCGGGGTGGGCGACGGTGCAGAGCCGCTGGTCGCTGAGCACCTCACCGTCGTCGGTCTCGGCCACGTCGAAGTGCACCGGGCGAATCGTGCCGCCCGGGGCGATCAGCAGGTGCCGCCCGGCGTCGAGGGTGTCGTCGCGCATCAGGCAGTTGCGGTCCAGCAGCCGGGCCAGCGCCGCGATGCTGGGCAGTTCGGGCAGGCGCTCGGGCACCCCGTAGCAGTCGACCATGGTGCCGTACGCCCCCGGCGCCTCCCAGACGTCGCAGACCACCGCGTACGCGGGCAGTCGGGCCGGGTCGGCGACGGCGAGGGGCATCACCACCCGGCCGAGCGCCTCGGCCAGCGCCGGGTAGACCTCCACGGGCGCTGCGCCGTCGATTCTCCAGTTCCACAGCTCGGTCATGCCGCCTCCTCGCTGTGCTCGTCCCACCGGCCTCCGGATCGGGCCTTACTGACGATGGTGGGGTGCATATGACCTCAGCCGGGGGCAAGTTACCGGTCTGTGACCATTCCGGGCAAAATTTCCTCGGGCGTCATTGCTTCAAGTAGCGGGAAGATGACAGTTTATCGGGTATCGTGCCCGATCCGGGAGAGTGACATGGCGCTCAGCGGACCCGGACCAGGTGCTCGCTCGGGGGCAGCAGCTCGCCGATCACCGTGCCGCCGGGGACCTCGCCCGCGACCAGCAGCCCACCGGAGGTCTGCGCGTCGGCCAGCAGCAGGCGCTCCCCCTCGGCGACGCCGCCGAAGTCGGTCCACGGGGTCACCCAGTCCAGGTTGCGGCGGGTGCCACCGCTGACGTACCCGTCCCGCAGCGCCTCCCGGGCGCCCGGCAGGTACGGCACGGCCGCCGCGTCCACGGCGACGGTGAGCCGGCTGGCCCGGGCCAGCTTCGAGGCGTGCCCGAGCAGCCCGAACCCGGTCACGTCGGTGCCGCAGCGAACGCCGGCGGCGACCGCCGCCCGGGCCGCGTCCCGGTTGAGCCGGGTCATCGAGGCGACCGCCTCCGGGAACCGCTCCCCGGTCCGCTTGTGCCGGCTGTTCAGCACCCCGACGCCGAGCGGTTTGGTCAGCGACAGCGGCAGGCCGGCCCGGCCGGCGTCCAGGGTGATCAGCTCCTCCGGGCGGACCACGCCGGTGACCGCCAGGCCGTACTTCGGGCCGTCGTCGTCCACGCTGTGCCCGCCGGCCAGGTGACAGCCGGCTTCCCGGGCCACGTCCTGGCCCCCGCGCAGCACCTCCCGGGCCAGTTCCACCGGCAGCACGTCCCGGGGCCAGCAGAGCAGGTTGACCGCGAGCAGCGGCGTGCCGCCCATCGCGTACACGTCGGAGAGCGCGTTGGCCGCGGCGATCCGGCCCCAGTCGTACGCGTCGTCGACCACCGGGGTGAAGAAGTCCGCGGTGCTCACCAGGCCGGTCCGCTCGTCCAGCCGGACCACCGCGGCGTCGTCGCCGTGGTCCAGGCCGACCAGCAGGTCGGCCGTGCCACCGGCCGGGGCGAGCCCGGCGACCATGGCCTCCAGTTCGCCCGGGGGAATCTTGCACGCACAGCCGCCGCCGCGGGCGTAATCGGTCAACCGGAGCGGATGGGTCATCCCCTCATGATCTCGGTGCAGTGCCGGGTCCGCCACTCGGACGGACCGGTTCGTGACGAAATTCGGACTGCCGGGCACGCCGGGGACCGGTGTTACCTCACTGTGACCGTTCGAGTTGCGTTCGGCCACATCACGCCGCCTAAAGTTGCCGCACCGGGGGTCGACCGACCCCGCTTTCTCCACGGACAGGGACGGTGGACGACGTGACGACGGGCGAACCGCTCATCGTGCTGGACGGGGTCAACAAGTGGTTCGGCCCCCTGCACGTGCTCGACGACGTCTCGCTCTCCGTCGGCAGGGGTGAGGTGGTCGTGGTGATCGGCCCCTCCGGCTCCGGCAAGTCGACCCTCTGCCGGACGATCAACCGGCTGGAGCCGATCGACTCGGGCAGCATCACCTTCGACGGGCGCCCGCTGCCGGCCGAGGGCAAGGGGCTGGCGAAGCTGCGCAGCGAGGTCGGCATGGTGTTCCAGTCGTTCAACCTCTTCGCGCACAAGACCATCCTGGAGAACGTCACGCTCGGCCCGGTCAAGGTGCGCAAGGAGAAGCCGGCCGCCGTTCGTGAGCGCGGCCTGGCCCTGCTCGACCGGGTCGGCATCGCCAACCAGGCCGACAAGTACCCCGCCCAGCTCTCCGGCGGCCAGCAGCAGCGGGCGGCGATCGCCCGCGCGCTGGCCATGCAGCCCAAGGCGATGCTGTTCGACGAGCCGACCAGCGCGCTCGACCCGGAGATGGTCGGCGAGGTGCTGGACGTGATGACCTCGCTGGCCCGCGAGGGCATGACCATGGTGGTGGTCACCCACGAGATGGGCTTCGCCCGGCACGCGGCCAACCGGGTGGTCTTCATGGCCGACGGCCGGATCGTCGAGGACGCCGCGCCGACGGAGTTCTTCGCGAACCCGCGCAGCGAGCGGGCCAAGGACTTCCTCTCCAAGATCCTCACCCACTGAGCGTCCGTAGTGGAGCGCGCCGTCCCCCGGCGGCTCTGTCGTAGAAGGAGATGAGAATGCGTTACCAGCGCGTGGCGGCGGTCGCCATGATGGCCTCGCTCGCCCTCTCGGCCGCCGCGTGCGGCAAGGAGGGGAACCCGACCCCCAGCGGCGGCGGCAACGCCAGCGGCGGCGCGGCGCAGTCGGACAACTGCACCAGCTCGGGCGTGACCTTCACCCCCAAGACGGACGCCGCCGTCGCGGGCAGCCCGACCTTCGAGAAGATCAAGACCGCCGGCAAGGTCACCATCGGCGTCAAGTTCGACCAGCCGAACCTGGGCTACAAGGACGCCCAGGGCAAGCGCTGCGGCTTCGACGTCGAGATCGCCCAGTACGTCGCCAGCAAGCTCGGCGTCGACCCGGCGAAGATCGAGTACAAGGAGATCGCGTCGGCCAACCGGGAGACCGCGATCAAGGGTGGCGAGATCGACTACTACGTCGGCACCTACTCGATCACCGACAAGCGCAAGAACGACGTCTCCTTCGCCGGGCCGTACTTCGTGGCCGGCCAGGACCTGCTGGTCCGCAAGGACGAGTCGTCGATCACCGGCAAGGACAGCCTCAAGGGCAAGAAGGTCTGCTCGGCCACCGGCTCCACCCCGATCCAGCGGGTGCGCGACGAGGGCCTGACCGAGGCGAGCAACATCGTCGAGTTCAAGACCTACTCCGAGTGCGTCTCGCAGCTGCTCGACAAGAAGGTCGACGCGGTGACCACCGACGACGCCATCCTCAAGGGCTACGCGGCGCAGAACCCGGACGAGCTGAAGGTCGTCGGCCAGCCGTTCAGCACCGAGAAGTACGGCATCGGCCTGCCCAAGGACGACAAGGCGTTCCGCGACTACGTCAACGACCAGATCGAGGCCGCCTTCACCGACGGCACCTGGCAGAAGATCTACGACGGCACGCTCGGCAAGTCCGGCTCCTCGGCGACCCCGCCGCAGCTCGAGCGGTACTGACGGTCCGACGCCAGACCGGGCGGGGAGCTTGCTCCCCGCCCGGTCCCCGTCCCGAGAGTGAGAGCGAGGCATGGGCGAGTTCTTCCGCGTCCTGACGGACAACCAGCAGGTGTTCCTCGACGGGTTCGTGAACACCATCAAGCTCTTCCTGATCGCAGCGGTCGGCAGCCTCGTCCTCGGTACGCTGCTCGGCGCGATGCGGGTCTCGCCGGTGCCCGCCCTGCGGGCGTTCGGCGCCACCTACGTGAACCTGATCCGCAACACCCCGCTGACCCTGGTCTTCGCGTTCCTCGTCTTCGCGGTGCCGAAGCTGGACGTGAACATCGACTACTTCCCCAGTGCCTGCATCGCGCTGACCGTCTACACCTCCGCGTTCGTCTGCGAGGTGGTCCGCTCCGGCGTGAACACCGTGGCGACCGGTCAGGCCGAGGCGGCCCGGGCGCTGGGCATGACCTTCGGCCAGGTGCTGACGCTGATCGTGCTGCCGCAGGCGCTGCGGGCGATGGTGCCGCCGATGATGAGCGTCTTCATCGCCATGCTCAAGAACACCACGATCGCGGCCGGCTTCTCGGTGCTCGAGGCCGGCGCCATCCCGGCGTACATGGCCGAACGGGGTGAGCCCCAGATGGTCGTGCTCAGCTGGATCGTGATCGGCTTCCTAATCCTGATCATCCCGCTGGTGCTGCTCCAGCGGTTCCTCGAGCGCAAGTGGGCGGTGGCACGGTGAGCTCGGTCCTCTACGACCTGCCCGGGCCGCGGGCCCGGCTGCGCAACCGGATCCTGGGCGTCGTCTCGATCGCGGCGATCGGCGCGCTGGTCGCGTTCATCATCTACAAGTTCAACGAGACCGGTCAGTTCGAGGCCCGCAAGTGGGAGCAGTTCCAGTACGCCTCGGTGCAGCGTGAGCTGCTCACCGGCCTGTGGGCGACGCTCAAGGCGGCCGGCCTGGCCACCGTGCTGGCGCTGCTGTTCGGCGCGGTCTTCGCCAGCGCCCGGCTCAGCGACCGGTGGATCCTGCGCACCCCGGCCACCTTCGTGGTGGAACTGTTCCGGGCCATCCCGCTGCTGATCCTGATCTTCTTCGGCTACTACGTGCCGCTGCAGTACGGCTGGTCGATCGACAAGCTCTGGGCGCTGGTCATCGGCCTCACCCTGTACAACGGCTCGGTGCTGGCGGAGATCTTCCGCGCCGGCATCAACGCGGTGCCGTACGGGCAGACCGAGGGCGCGTACGCCATCGGCCTGCGCAAGAACCAGGTGCTCCGGCTGATCCTGCTGCCGCAGGCATTCCGGTCGATGCTGCCGGCGATCGTCAGCCAGCTCGTGGTGCTGCTCAAGGACACCGCCCTGGGCTTCATCATCACGTACCCGGAGCTGCTCTTCGTCGGTAAGCAGATCGGCGGCCGGCTGCCGTTCGGCCTGCCGTACGTGCCGACGTACCTGATCGTCGCGGCGATCTACATCAGCATCTGCGGCCTGCTGTCGATCCTGGCCTGGTGGCTGCAGAAGCGGATGGGCCGGATGCCGAAGACGGCCGGCCGGGTCGTCCCGACCCAGGAGGTCGACGCCGGGCGCACGGCGGTCTGACGAAACGCGCGCGAACCGGCAACACGGGCGGGTGACCACGAAGGTCACCCGCCCGTCCCACGTTCGCGGCGTGAGCTTCTCCGTGTGCCGTCAGCGGGCGATCTCGGTGACCCGGGACTCGCGGACCACGGTCACCCGGATCTGCCCCGGGTAGGTCAGCTCCTCCTCGATCTGCTTGGCCACGTCCCGGGCCAGCACCGCCGCGCCGATGTCGTCGACGTCCTCCGGCTTGACCATCACCCGGATCTCCCGGCCCGCCTGCATGGCGAAGACCTTCTCCACGCCGAGCTTGCCGGCCGCGATCTCCTCGATCCGCTCCAGCCGTTTGACGTACGCCTCCAGGCTCTCCCGCCGCGCCCCCGGCCGGCCGCCGGAGCAGGCGTCGGAGGCCTGGGTGAGGACCGCCTCGATGGTCTGCGGCGGCACCTCGTTGTGGTGCGCCTCGATGGCGTGCACCACGTCCTCGCTCTCGCCGTACTTGCGGGCCAGGTCGGCGCCGATGATGGCGTGGCTCCCCTCCACCTCGTGGGTGAGC
This sequence comes from Micromonospora sp. MP36, assembly GCF_008119785.1. Taxonomy (GTDB): domain Bacteria; phylum Actinomycetota; class Actinomycetes; order Mycobacteriales; family Micromonosporaceae; genus Micromonospora. Next base: position 168,391 of record NZ_VSFA01000006.1, read on the forward strand.
GCCTTGCCGATGTCGTGCAGGAACGCGCTGCGCTTGATCGTCGGCACGTCCAGCCGTAGCTCGGCGGCCATGATCCCGGCGATGTGCGCGGTCTCCACCAGGTGCTTGAGCACGTTCTGCCCGTACGACGTCCGGTAGCGCAGCCGGCCCAGCAGGGTGACCAGCTCGGGGTGGATCTCGGTGATGCCGACCTCGACCAGGGCGTCCTCGGCGGCCCGGTGGCAGAGCTCCTCCACCTCGTGCCGGGCCTGGTCGTAGACCTCCTCGATGCGGTGCGGGTGGATCCGGCCGTCCAGGACCAGCTTCTCGAGGGTGAGCCGGCCGACCTCCCGGCGTACCGGGTCGAAGCAGGAGAGCAGCACCGCCTCGGGGGTGTCGTCGATGATCAGGTTGACCCCGGTGACCGACTCGAAGGCGCGGATGTTGCGCCCCTCCCGGCCGATGATCCGCCCCTTCATCTCGTCGCCCGGCAGGTGCAGGACGCTCACCACGCTCTCCGCGGTCTGCTCGCTGGCGACCCGCTGGATGGCGTCCACGACGATGTGCCGGGCCCGCTGCTCGGCGGTGTTGCGGGCGTCCGACTCGATGTCCCGGACCAGCAGGACAGCCTCCCGCTTGGCCTGGCTCTCGATCGACTCGACCAGCTCGGCCCGGGCCGCGTCGGCGGTCAGCCCGGCCACCCGCTCCAACTCGCGGCGGCGCTGCTGCTCCGCCTCGGCGAGAGCCTGCTCCCGCTCGCCCACGGCGGCCTCCCGCGCCGCCAGCGCGGCGCTGGCGGCGGTGAGCTGCCGTTCCCGCTCGGCGAGCCGCTCCACCTCCTCGGTGTGCAGCCGCTCCCGCTCGTCCATCCGAGCGGCCCGGCGATCGACCTCGGCGGCCTGCTCGCGGGTGGTCGCGGCGAGCACCGCGACCTCCCGCTCGCCGCTGCGCCGGGCGGCGGCGCGGAGCTGCTCGGCGTCCGCCTCGGCCTGCTTGTGCGCCCGTTCCAGCACGGTGTCGGCCTCGGCGCGGGCGTCGTCCAGGACGCGGCGGGCCTCCGCGCGGGCCGCCTTCGCCTCGGCCTTCGCCGCAGCTGCCTCGGCCCGGGCCGCGGCGGCGGCCGACCGCGCCACGTCGATGGTGCTGTTCGCCTCGTCGGCGGCGCTGCGCAGGGCCGCCAGGGACTGCTCCTGACGATCCTTCTCGGCGACAAAGGCCGGGTCCTCGGGGGTGGGCGCGATACTGAGCCGGCGCAGCGTACGCACGCCGACCAGGACGGCACCGACCACCACGGCGGCGAGGAGCAGCACCAGCACGAGGATGAGGACTTCGAACCCGCTCATGCCGCCGCTCCACCGCGTCCGGCGAGGTCGCCCCCGGTTCGGCCGGCAGTCACGGGACGGCGACCGGGGCGGGCACCGGTGACCTCGGGTGGGGTCGCGATCGGCGGGCGGCGGCCACCATTGCCGACGACGCCAGTTGGAGGACCGCCGGTGAACCTGTGCCGCCCCGTCATGGCCGCCTCCCCTGAACGTCGGCGCCGCAGCCCGCGTGCCGACGGGCACACGCCTGCGGCTCTGGACGCCCGACCGGAGCGGCTGGCCGTGGGTAGCTTTCCGTCGGCGGTGCCCCTGTAGGGGCATCGCCGGCGGCCGGTTGCAGTTGTCGGCGGCACCGGACCGGCTGTCCGGAGCTGTCGTCAAAAGGCCGGTGAAGCTGGCCCAAAGTGATGCAGTTCTGTTACGCGATCTATGTTGTGCGCTTAGCCTGCGCTGGTCGGGCAATGTGAGCCTGTATGGCGAGGCTAGGTCGCCAGGGGCCGTTCGGTCAAGAACTCATGATCAAACCACCCGGACGGAGAGAAGTTACGGCGTCACCCAGCGCCGATCAGATGCCGGACACGGCTGGACAAACCCCGCACCGGACGGCCTCCCCGATCACCTTTCCGACCTGCTCAGGGCCCCCGGCAACCCACGTCACCCGCTCCTCACCGCAGGCTGCTCGGCGTCGTCACGACGGCAGGGCACAACTTCTCCGAAAGTGTGGCCTTTCGCTGAACTTGCGCGACCTGGCGACCCGCGGCCCGGTCCCGAGGGCCAGCGAGTGCGAGCGGGCAGCCACCCGGGATGCGGCAACCCGGCCCGACCGGCTGCCCGGAAATCACGAGATGCCGCAACACGCGCAACGCCGACCTCCGATGGTCGGTCAGTCGAGGGTGCGGGTGTCCCGATCGAGGTCGTGCTCGGCATCGGCCAGCGCGTCGGCGTCGATGTGCTCGGCGAACTCGGCCGCCTCGGCGCTCTGCGCGGCCAGGGCGTCCTTCACCGCCCGGATCGCCACGCCGGGCGGGTATCCCTTGCGCGCCAGCATCCCGACGAGGCGGCGGAACACCGCGTCCGGCTCGCCCCGGGCGGTCCGCAGCTTGCGCTCGACCAGGGCCCGGGCCGTCTCCGCCTCGGTCTCCTCGTCCAACTCGCCGAGGGCCTCGCTGGCCACCTCACCGTCGACGCCGCGCTGGCGCAGCTCGTTGGCGAGCGCCCGGCGAGCCAGCCCACGGCCGGCGTGCCGGCTGGTGACCCAGGCCCGGGCGAAGGCGGCGTCGTCGATGATGCCGACCTCGTCGTACCGGTCGAGGACCTGGGCGGCGACCTCCTCGGAGATGCCCCGCTTGGTGAGGGCGCCGGCCAGCTCGGCCCGGGTACGCGGCCGGACCGCGAGCTGCCGCAGGCAGATCTCCCGGGCCACCTCGGCCTCGTCGCGGGGCGGGGCTGGCGTGGCCTCCGGATCGGTCTCCTCGGCGCGGCCCCGGCGGCTCCGGCGGGGGCGGGGTGTGGTGGCGTCACCCGTGCGGGGCGGGCTGGCGTCCCAGCCCCGCCCCGTACGGGCGCGTCGTCCTGCCACGGGTCAGGTCAGAAGTCGACCGGCGGCAGCTCCGGGCCACCGGCGGCGTCGCCCACGCCGACCCCGACGCCGAGCTTCTCCAGGATCTTCTTCTCGATCTCGGCGGCCACGTCCGGGTTCTCCCGGAGGAACTCGCGGGCCTTCTCCTTGCCCTGGCCGAGCTGGTCGCCGTCGTAGGTGTACCAGGCGCCGGACTTGCGGATGATCGCCTGCTCCACACCGACGTCGATCAGCGACCCCTCGCGGGAGATGCCCTTGCCGTACATGATGTCGAACTCGGCCTGCTTGAACGGCGCGGCGACCTTGTTCTTCACCACCTTGACCCGGGTGCGGTTGCCGACCACGTCGGTGCCGTCCTTGAGGCTCTCGATGCGGCGCACGTCGAGCCGGACCGAGGCGTAGAACTTCAGCGCCCGGCCACCGGTGGTGGTCTCCGGGCTGCCGAACATGACGCCGATCTTCTCGCGGAGCTGGTTGATGAAGATCGCCGTGGTGCCGGTGTTGTTGAGCACACCGGTGATCTTGCGGAGCGCCTGGCTCATCAGCCGGGCCTGGAGACCCACGTGGCTGTCGCCCATCTCGCCCTCGATCTCGGCGCGCGGCACCAGGGCGGCGACCGAGTCGATCACGATGATGTCGAGCGCGCCGGAGCGGACCAGCATGTCCGCGATCTCCAGCGCCTGCTCGCCGGTGTCGGGCTGGGATACCAGCAGGGCGTCGGTGTCGACGCCGAGGGCCTTCGCGTATTCCGGGTCGAGCGCGTGCTCAGCGTCGATGAAGGCGGCGATGCCGCCCGCCCGCTGGGCGTTGGCCACCGCGTGCAGGGCCACCGTGGTCTTACCGCTGGACTCCGGGCCGTAGATCTCGATGACCCGGCCGCGGGGCAGTCCGCCCACGCCGAGCGCGACGTCGAGCGCGATGGAGCTGGTCGGGATCACCGCGGTCTGCACGACCGGCCGCTCCCCGAGCCGCATCACCGAACCCTTGCCGAACTGCTTGTCGATCTGAGCGAGAGCAAGGTCGAGTGCCTTCTCCCGGTCCGGCCCTGCCGCCATCGTTGCCACCCCTGCCTTCGCCGGCGTCTTACCTGAGCTTCGCGTCACGCGGGACACGCTAGGCGCTGGGTCCGACAGAAAACCAGCCGACGGGCCGCGAGCTGTGGACGAGCACCCCGCTGTGGACAATAGCCGAACAGGTGTACGACTGGGCAAGCGACACGCCAACCCGGGAAAAAGGCTGCTCAGCGTAGCCGCGCCGGCACCCGGTCGGGATAGGCGGCGACCACCGCCCGCCACACCACGTGCGTCTCCTCACCCGCGGCCAGGGCCTGGTCGATGGTCCGCCCGCCGAGCTGGGGCAGCACCTGGTCGCTGGCGATGCTGGCCGCGTAGCCCGGCCCGAACGCCTCCTCCAGCCGCGCCCAGAAGTCGGTCAGCCGCACGTGTCACTCCTCCTTGTCGGGCGCCCCAACGGGCACCGGACGCAACGCTAGCGCCACCAGGGGCACCGTCGCGATCGCCGCGAGCAGGGTGAGGGCCGGATAACCGGCCACCCGCACGACAAACCCGCTCAGCGCCGCGGCGCCGGCCCCGGCCAGCCCCATGGTCAGGTCCGACAGGCCCTGGACGCTCGGCCGCACGTCGGCGGGCACCGACTCGGACAGCAGCGTGGAGCCGGCGACCATGGTGCCCGACCAGCCCAGTCCGAGCAGCGCCAGACCGAGCGAGAGTTCGGGCGTGTGGTGCCCGGCCGTGCCGGCGACCGCGCAGGCGGCGAGCAGCACCCCGATGCCGCCGAGGATCACCGCGCGCCGGCCGAGCCGGTCGGTGAGCCAGCCGACCACCGGGGAGAACGCGTACATGCCGGCGATGTGCAGGCTCAGCACGATGCCGACCACCCGCAGCACGTCGGCGTCGTCGTGGAACTCGCCGAGGCGTACCGGGGTCATCGACATCACGGCGACCATCACCAGGTGGCCCATCGCCACGGCCGCGATGCCCAGGCGGGCGGCGGGTCGCTCGCGTACCACCCGCCAGGCGGCGCGCATGCCCGCGGCGCGCCGGGCCGGCGACAACTCCGGCTCGGCGCGTCTGACGCCGCGCGGCGACCCGGAGCCGTCGGGGGCCGGTGCCGCGACCACCTCGGCCACCGGGTCGTCGGCGGCCGCCAGCCGGCGGGCGGTGAGCAGCGGGTCGGGCCGCAGCAGAGCCGCCAGTACGCCCGCGGTGAGCACGAACGCCGCGGCGCTGAACGCGAACGGGCCGGCCAGCGGCGGCAGTCCCCACCCGCCGGTGGTCCGGTCGGCGAGCGCGGCGAAGTTGGGCGCCGCCACGGCGCCGATGGTGGTGGCCCAGACGATCAACGAGAGCTGCCGCCCCCGGCGGGCCGGCTCGGCGAGATCCACCGCCGTGTAGCGCGCCTGAAGGTTGGCCGCGGTGCCGCCGCCGAAGAGCAGCATGCCGAGGAAGAGCAGCGGCACCCAGCGGGTGACCGCGGCGAGCACCACCAGCACACCTCCGGCCGCCCCGGCCAGGTACGCCAGCACCAGGCCCGGCCGCCGGCCGTGCCCGGTCATGATCCGGGTCACCGGGACGGCGAGCAGGGCCCCACCGACCACGGCCGCGCTCTGCGCCAGGCCCGCCACGGCGGTGCCGGCGATCCGGGCGGCGAGCAGCGCCCCGACCGCGACCCCGATGGTGACGCCGATCCCCCCGATGATCTGGGTGACGAAGAGCAGCCGCAGCGTGCGCCGCCGGATCGGCGCGACATCGGGCCGCGCCAGCGCCGGCGCGGTCAGGTCAGTGGCCATCTCGGGTGCTCCTCGGGTAAGGGGTGACCCATCCTCCCGCACCCGACCGGACCGCCGGCACCGGGTTTCGCTACAAGCCGAGACTACGGCCGATGATCTCCTTCATGATCTCGGTGGTGCCGCCGTAGATGGTCTGCACCCGGCCGTCCAGCCAGGCCTTCGCCACCGGGTACTCCAGCATGAACCCGTAGCCGCCGTGCAGCTGCAGGCAGCGGTCGGCCACCCGATTCTGCAGCTCGGTGGTCCACCACTTGGCCTTCGCCGCGTCGGTCACCGACAGCCGGCCGGCGTTGAACTCGGCGACGCAGTGGTTGACGAAGGTCCGCGCGATGGTGACCTCGGTGTCCAGCTCGGCCAAGAGGAACCGGTTGTGCTGGAACTTCCCGATCGGCCGGCCGAACGCCTCCCGCGAGCGGGCGTAGTCGAGGGTGAGCGCGAGCAGCTTCTCCGCCGCCGCCACCGCCGCGACGGCGATGCTCAACCGCTCCCGGGGCAGGTTGCCCATCAGGTGATAGAAGCCGTGGTTCTCGGTGCCGATCAGGTTCTCCACCGGAACCCGGCAGTCGGCGAAGAAGAGTTCGGCGGTGTCGTTGGCCTTCAGGCCCACCTTGGCCAGTCGCCGTCCCCGACTGAAACCGGGGGTGCCGGTCTCCACCGCGATCAGGCTCACCCCGTGCGCGCCCTGGTCGGGTGCCGTCTTGGCGACCACCACCACGAGATCGGCCATTTCTCCGTTGGTGATGAACGTCTTCTGGCCGTTGAGGACGTACGTGTCGCCGTCCCGAACGGCGCTGGTGCGGACCCCCGCCAGGTCCGAACCCGCCCCCGGCTCGCTCATCGCGATCGCGGTGACCAGGTCGCCGGAGCAGAAGCCCGGCAGCCAGCGCTTGCGCTGGTCGTCGGTGGTCAGCTCGGTCAGGTACGGAGCCACCACGTCGTTGTGCAGGCCGAACCCGAGACCGGAACACCCCGCCGCGACGATCTCCTCGTCGAGGACCGCGTGGAACCGGAAGTCGTGCTGCCCGCCGCCGCCGTACTCCTCGCCGACGTCCATGCCGAGCAGCCCGGCGGCGCCGGCCTTGCGCCACACCTCCCGGTCCACGATCCCGTCGGCCTCCCAACGCTTGTGGTACGGCACCGCCTCCCGGGCGAGGAACTCGCGGCACAGGTCCCGGAACTCCTCGTGCACGGGCTCGTAGAGATGCTGCTCCATGGCGATGAGTGTGCCCGCCGCGCGGCCGGGCGGGAAGGGCGGCGACGGACGGAACCGGCCGCCGGGTCTTGACGACGCTATCCGTCGCAGCTTTATTCTCACGGCACGATTTCCGTGGACCTTGGTCCGCTCGCGCAACGTTAACCGTAGGACTGAGGAGCGCCCATGTCAGCCGGGCCCGCTACCCCCGCGGTCGCCCTTCGCGGCCTGCGCAAATCGTTCGGCGCGGTGGAGGCGGTGGCCGGCGTCGATCTGGAGATCGCCGACGGCGAATTCTTCGCCATGCTCGGGCCGTCCGGCTCGGGCAAGACCACCGTGCTCCGGATGATCGCCGGGTTCGAGCCGCCGACCGCCGGGACGGTCCTGCTGAGTGGACGCGACGTCACCCGGCTCGCCCCGTTCGAGCGGGACGTCAACACCGTCTTCCAGGACTACGCGCTGTTCCCGCACCTGACCGTGCGGCAGAACGTCGAGTACGGCCTGCGGGTACGGAAGGTGGGCCGGGCCGAACGGCGTGCGCGGGCGGACGAGGCGCTGCGCGACGTACGGCTGGATGGGCTGGGCGACCGGCGACCGGCCGCGCTCTCCGGCGGGCAGCGCCAGCGGGTCGCCCTGGCCCGCGCCCTGGTCGTCCGGCCGAAGGTGCTCCTGCTCGACGAGCCGCTCGGCGCGCTGGACCTGAAGCTGCGCGAGCAGATGCAGGTCGAGTTGAAGGCGCTGCAGCGGGAGGTCGGCATCACCTTCGTCTTCGTCACCCACGACCAGGAGGAGGCGCTCACCATGAGCGACCGGGTGGCGGTCTTCACCGAGGGCCGGATCGCCCAGGTGGGCACCCCCGCCGAGGTCTACGAGCGGCCCGCCACCCCGTTCGTCGCCGGCTTCGTCGGCACGTCCAACCTGCTCAGTGGCGACGCGGCGCGGGTCGTGCTCGGCCGAGACGGCACCTTCTCGGTCCGCCCGGAGAAGATCCGGCTCGACGGTCCGGCCGCGAGCGCGGAGGAGACCGCCGCCGCCGGACGGATCGCCGAGGTCGTCTACGCCGGGGCGACCACCCGGTTCGTGGTCGACCTCGACGCCGGCGCCCGGCTGGTCGTGATGCAGCAGAACCTGACCACCTCCTCGGCCGACGTGGCGGCACTGCGCGGCACCCCGGTCCGCCTGGCCTGGCGCACCGAGCACGCCGTGGCCGTACCCGACCCCGTGGTGCCGACCCCCCGTGACAAGGAGAGCGCACATGCGTACCGGTAGAACTGTGACCGCGCTCGCCGCGGTCGGCCTGCTCGCCCTGACCGGGTGCGGCGACGGCGGCACGAACGCCGGCGGATCCGGGCCCGGCGGCATCAAGCCCCCGTCCGTGCCCAAGCTGAGCAGCCTCGGGGCGGGCGAGGGCCAGGTCAACATCGTCGCCTGGGCCGGGTACGTGGAGGACGGCTCGACCGACCCCAAGGTGGACTGGGTCACCGACTTCGAGAAGCAGACCGGCTGCCAGGTCAACGTCAAGGTCGCCGGCACCTCCGACGAGATGGTGACCCTGATGAAGACCGGGGAGTACGACGTGGTCTCGGCCTCGGGCGATGCCTCGCTCCGGCTGATCTACGGCGGGGACGTCGCGCCGGTCAACACCGACCTGATCACCAACTACAAGGACGTCTTCGACGGGCTCAAGCTGAAGCAGTGGAACTCCGTGGACGGGGTCGCCTACGGCATCCCGCACGGGCGCGGCGCCAACCTGCTGATGTACCGCACGGACGTGGTCAAGCCGGCCCCGACCTCGTGGGGCGCGGTGTTCGACGCCAACTCGCCGTACAAAGGAAAGATCACCGCGTACGACTCGCCGATCTACCTCGCGGACGCGGCGCTCTACCTGATGAAGCACCAGCGGGACCTGGGCATCAAGAACCCGTACGCGCTGGACGACAAGCAGTTCGCCGCGGCCGTGGACCTGCTGAAGAAGCAGAACGAGACGATCGGCGAGTACTGGTCGGACTACACCAAGGAGGTGCAGGCCTTCAAGACCGGCAACTCGGTGCTGGGCACCACCTGGCAGGTGATCGCCAACCTGGCGCAGGCCGACAAGGCGCCGGTCGAGGCCATCCTCCCCGAGGAGGGGGCGACGGGCTGGTCCGACACCTGGATGGTCTCGGCGAAGTCGAAGCACCCGAACTGCGCCTACCGGTGGATGGACCACATCATCTCGCCGAAGGCCAACGCCGCGGTGGCGGAGTGGTTCGGTGAGGCGCCGGCCAACCGGCTCGCCTGCGCCCAGACGGCCGACAAGAACCACTGCGCGACGTTCCACGCCGAGGACGAGGCGTACTTCGAGAAGGTCTGGTTCTGGAGCACCCCGGTGGCCCAGTGCCTCGACGGGCGCAAGGACGTGATCTGCAAGGACTACGCGGCCTGGACCCAGGCCTGGACCACCGTCAAGGGCTGAGGTGGCCACCCCGACGCTCGACCGGTCCGCGGGCGCCGCTCCGGCGGAGGACCCCGCCCGCGGACCGGTCCGCCGGCTCTCGGCCTGGCTGCACCGGCACGCCGGGGTCCGCCTCGCCGCCCTGCTCGCCGCGCCGCTGTTCTGGCTGGTGGTCGCCTATCTGGGCGCGCTAGCCGTGCTGTTCGTCTCGGCACTGTGGACCGTCAACGGCTTCACCGGGGAGGTCGTCCGGCAGCCGACCCTGACCAACTTCCGCACCATCGCCACCGACGAGGTGTACCGGACGGTCGCGCTGCGCAGCGTCGGCACGGCCGCGGCGGTGACCGTGCTCGACGCGCTCGTCGCCCTGCCGATGGCCTTCTACATGGCGAAGGTCGCCCGCCCCCGGTACCGGCGCTGGCTGGTGGTCGCCATCCTCACCCCACTCTGGGCCAGCTACCTGGTCAAGGCGTACGCCTGGCGGGTGCTGCTGGCCAACGGCGGGCCGGTGGACTGGCTGCTCGGGGGTCCCGGCAGCGGGCCGGGGTACGGGCTGACCGCCACCGTGCTGGTGCTGGCCTACCTGTGGTTGCCGTACATGATCCTGCCCATCTACGCGGGCCTGGAGCGCCTGCCCGACTCGCTGCTGGAGGCGTCGGCGGACCTCGGGGCCCGGGCGGGCCGGACGTTCCGGAAGGTGGTGCTGCCGGTCATCGTCCCGTCGGTGATCGCCGGTTCGATCTTCACCTTCTCGCTCTCGCTGGGCGACTACATCACCGTCCAGATCGTCGGCGGCAAGACGCAGCTCATCGGCAACCTCGTCTACGCCAACATCGGGGCGGCGAACAACCTGCCGTTCGCCGCCGCGCTGGCCACCATCCCGGTCCTGATCATGGTCGGCTACCTGGTCGCCGTGCGGCGTTCCGGGGCTCTGGAGGAATTGTGACGCTCTCCCGGTCGGCGCGCTGGCTGCTGCGCGGCGCGATGGCGCTCGGCCTGGCCTTCATCTACCTGCCGCTGGCCGTCGTGCTGATCAACTCCTTCAACGCCGACCGCACCTTCGCCTGGCCACCGGCCCACTGGACCATGCAGTGGTGGGCGCGCGCCGGGGACAACGCGGGCGCGCGGGAGGCGCTGTGGATGTCGGTCAAGGCGGGGCTGGGTGCCACCGCGATCGCGCTGCTGCTCGGCTCGCTGGTCGCCTTCGCCGTGCAGCGGTACCGCTTCTTCGGCCGGGGGGCGGTGTCGCTGCTGGTCGTGCTGCCGATCGCGCTGCCCGGCATCGTCACCGGCATCGCCCTGGACACCGCGTTCCGCTCGGTGCTGGCGCCGCTGGGCATCGGCAAGGGTCTCTTCTCGGTGATCGTCGGGCACGCGACGTTCTGTGTCGTGGTGGTCTACAACAACGTACTGGCCCGGCTGCGCAGGTCGGGCGGCAACCTCCAGGAGGCGTCGGCCGACCTGGGCGCGGACGGCTGGCAGACCTTCCGGTACGTCACCTTCCCGGTGCTGCGCTCGGCGCTGCTGGCCGGCGCGCTGCTGGCGTTCGGGCTCTCCTTCGACGAGATCATCGTCACCACGTTCACGGCCGGCCCGGGCGTGCAGACGCTGCCGATCTGGATCTTCAGCAACCTGTTCCGGCCGAACCAGGCGCCGGTCATCAACGTGGTCGCCGCCGTGCTGATCGTCGCCTCGGTGGTGCCCATCTACCTCGCCCAGCGGATCTCGGACACGGCCACCGGCGGCCGCCTCTGACCGCCGCAGTCTTCTGTGGGCTGGGCCGGTACGCGAGGATGGCGGGATGACCACGCTCACCGGACAGCAGATCGCCGACGAGGGACTGGACGGGTGGACGTACCTGCTCGGCGGTCTGCAGACCCGGATCGCCACCGGGAACTTCGCCACCGGGCTGGCGGTCGTCGACGCCATCGGCGCGGCGGCCGAGCGGATGGACCACCATCCCGACCTCGACCTCCGCTACACCCACGTCGACGTGCGGCTCTGGTCCCACGACGCCGGCGGGGTGACCGCCCGGGACGTCCGGCTGGCCCGGGCCATCGCCGCGATCGCCGCCGACGCCGGCGTGTCGCTGGGCCACACCGGGGTCTCGCGGCTCGAACTCGCCCTGGACACCCCGGCCGTCGCCGGCGTCCTGCCGTTCTGGCAGGCGGTGCTGGCCGTGGCGCACCGCTCCGGGCCCGGCCTCGGCGACGAGCTGCACGACCGGGCCGGCGCGCTGCCCACGGTGTGGTTCCAACGGTCGGGCAGCGAGGAGCCCCGGCAGCGCTGGCACCCGGACGTGTGGGTGGACCCGGCGGAGGTGCCGTCGCGCATCGAGGCCGCGCTGGCCGCCGGTGGCACGCTGGTCAGCGACGAGGCGGCGCCGAGCTTCTGGGTGCTCGCCGACCCGGACGGCAACCGCGTCTGCCTGTGCACGTGGCAGAGCCGGCACTGACAGACGTGCCGACGGGTGAGCACGCCCCGTCTCTCACGCCAGGGCGCGGGCGGCCACCTTCAGGTCCGCGACCAGACCCTCGTACGCCACGTCCCGGTTGTCGGCGCGCAGCACGGCGGACGGGTGGATGGTGGCCAGCAGCTGGGCCTCCGGGGCGTCGGCCACCTTGCCGGCCTGGTCCACCGGCACCCGCTTGAAGTCCTGCGGGCGCTGCGCGGCGTCCGGCCAGGGCAGTAGCTCCCCGCGCTGCTTCGTCACCCGGAACGCCGGCCCGAGCAGCGCCTTGGCGGCCGTGGCGCCGAGCACCACGACGACCTCGGGGCGCAGCCGGGCGAACTCGGCGACCAGCCAGGGCCGGCAGGCGGTGATGTGCACCCGGTCCGGCGTCTGGTGGATCCGCCGTTTTCCGCGCAGCTCGAACCGGAAGTGCTTCACGGCGTTGGTCAGGTAGATGTGGCCCGGGTCGATGCCGGCCTCGTCCACCGCGCTGCGCAGCACCCGCCCGGCCGGACCGACGAAGGGCAGGCCCTTCTGGTCCTCCATGTCGCCGGGCTGCTCGCCGACGAGGACCACTCGGGCGCTCTCGTCGCCCCGGCCGAAGACCGTCTGGGACGCGTTCCGGTAGAGCTCGCAGCCCTGGCAGCCGGCCGCGGCGGCGCGCAGCTGGTCGATGGTGTCCGCCTGCGGCGGGATGAACTCCTGCGCTCCGGGGGCGCTCTCGGTCTCGGCCATGCCCGACTTTATATACCGGTTTCGTCTTCGACGCCGGATGCCGCCCGCATCAGTAACCGCCCCCTCCGCCGCCGCCACCGCGCGAGGCCAGCGCGATCGCGATGATCACCAGAATGATCACCAGCACGGCCACCCCGATCCAGACGCCCTTCCGGGACCTGTTCGCCACCGTCACCCACCTCCGGACGGGCTCACTGCGTCGTCGTCACTTGCCTGCCTTCTCCGCTTTACCCGTGCGCGGCCGCGCCATGCCGCCGGGTTTGTCCGGGCGCGCCGCCGCTCCGGCGGTCCTGTCCAGGCGCAGCCGCTGCGCCGGCGGTCGTGTCCGGACGCGGCCGCCGTGCCGGCGGTCCTGTCCCGGGCGCCACGCCACGGCGGCGGGGATCAGGCGGTGAACGGGGCCGGCCCGGCGGGACGCACCGCCCGCACCACCGCGTCGGCCAACGGCGCGAGGTCAGGCTCGTCGAGGGGGCTGACGGTGATCCGGACGCCGGGGGCGGCGGCGATCCGGTTCAGCGCGCCGGGGGCGACCGACCAGCCGGCGTCGCGCAGCGCGGTGACCACCACGGTCTCGTCGGGAACGGGCACCCACACGTTGATCCCGGTCCGCCCGTGGGCGACCAGCCCCCGTGCGGCCAGCGCGTCGACCAGCCCACCCCGCCGCCGCTCGTAGCTCTCCCCCGCCCGCCGCACCAGCTCCGCCGTGCCCGGGTCGCGCCAGAGCGTCAGGACGAGGCGTTGCAGCACGGTGGAGACCCAGCCGGCGCCCACCCGGGCGCGGCCGGCCACCCGGGCCACGGTGGCCTCGTCGCCGGCGAGCACCGCGAGTCGCAGGTCCGGGCCGTAGGGCTTGCTCACCGACCGGACGAAGGCCCACGCCGGGGTCGCCCCGGCGAGCGGGTGCAGGGGTACGCGGGCCAGCTCGGCGGCGTGGTCGTCCTCGATCAGCAGCAGGTCGGCGCGGCCGGCGAGCAGCGTACGCAGGGCCTCGGCCCGATCGGCGGAGACGGCGGCGCCGGTCGGGTTCTGGGCGCGGCTGGTCACGATCAGCGCGCGCGCCCCGGCGGCGAGGGCGGCCCGGACGCCCGGCTCGGTGGGGCCGTCATCGTCGACGGGCACCCCGATGGCGCGCAGCCCGAGCGCGGCGAGCAGATCGAGCAGGTTGGCCCAGCCCGGGTCCTCGACCGCGACCGCGTCACCGGGACGCAGGTGCGCGGCGAGCAGCCGCTCGATGCCGTCCAGCGCGCCCCCGGTCACGGTGATCTCCGCGGCCGGCACGCCGTCGGCGGCCAGCCGCTCGCGGGCCGCGGCGGCCAGTTCGGGCAGGACGGCGGTGGTCGCGTACCCGCTGGGCGGGCCGAGCTCGGCGGCGAGCGCGGCCAGGTGCGGGCCGAGCGGCGGCAGCAGCCGGTTGTCGGGCTGGCCGGCGGAGAGGTTGCGGGCACCGGGCAGCGGCGCCGGCATCATCGCGGCGCGGCGGGTGGCGACGGGTGGGCGGGGGCGGACCCGGGTGCCGTGCCGGCCGGCGGTGACCACCAGGCCGCGCTGCCGCAGCTCCTGGTACGCCTTGGCGACGGTGGCCGGGCTGACCGCCAGCTCGGTGGCGAGGGTGCGGACGGCCGGCAGGGGGTCGCCCGGGGCCAGGGTGCCGGTGCGGATGCCGGTTTCCACGCTGGCCGAAATGGCCGCCGACGACGACCCGGCGATCTGATAATGTGCTGCCACAGTTTAGAGATTGTACTAGAACAAAGGTGGGACTGCCGCATGTACCCCCCGACCGACCGGACCACCGCCACCCGCATGCGGGACCGGATGAGCTACGACGAGGCCGCCGCGCACGCCGTGCTGGACGAGGCGTACCACTGCGCGCTCGGGTTCACCGTGGACGGCGAGCCGCGCGTGCTGCCCACCCTGCACGTCCGCGTCGGGGACACCCTCTACCTGCACGGCTCCACCGGCAGCCGGCCGCTGCTCGCCGCCCGGGGTGACGCCGGGCTGCCGGTCTGCGTCACGGTGACCCTGCTCGACGGGTTGGTCTTCGCCCGGTCCCAGTTCAACCACAGCGCCAACTACCGCTCCGTGGTCGTGCACGGCACCGCCCGCCTGGTGACCGACGAGCGGGAGAAGGCCGAGGTGCTCACCGCGCTGGTGGAGAAGGTGGCCACCGGCCGCAGCACCGACAGCCGCCCGCCGAGCCGGCGCGAACTGGCGGAGACGGCCGTGCTGGCCCTGCCGCTGCGCGAGGTGTCGGTACGCGCCCGGGCCGCCGGGGCCAACGACGATCCCGCCGACCTCGACCTGCCGTACTGGGCCGGGGTGGTGCCGCTGCGGCTCACGGCCGGCGTGCCCGAGCCGGCCGCCGGGGTCACCGCGCCGGTGCCGGCGTACCTGCGGCCAGCCCGCTCGGCCTGGTTGGAGCCGGTCGTCCTGCGCGGCGAGCACGTGGTGCTGGAACCGCTCGACCTGTCCCACGCCGAGGAGCTGTACGCCGCCCTCGACGACGAGGAGGTGTGGCGCTACGTCGGCAGCCCGCGGCCGCGCACCGTGGACGAGACAGCCGGCCAGATCCGCGCCGCGCTGGACGCGAACCGGCGGGGCGTCCGCACGCCCTGGGTGCAGCGGTGCGCCGCCACCGGGGCGGTGGTCGGCACCACCTCGTACTACCACCCGGACGCGGACCTGCGCACGGCGGAGATCGGCTTCACCCAGCTCGGCCGCCCGTGGTGGCGCACCGGGATCAACACCGAGGCCAAGCTGCTGCTGCTCACCCGGGCCTTCGAGGAACTGGACGCGATCCGGGTCACCTGGCAGACCAGCACCCTCAACGAGCGCTCGCAGCGGGCCATCGAACGGCTCGGCGCCACCCGGGAGGGGACGCTGCGGTCCAACCGCCGGCGCTCCGACGGCACCTGGCGGGACTCCGCGCTCTACTCGATGCTCGCCGCGGAGTGGCCCAACGCACAGGCCAGGCTGCGGGAAAGGCTTCGCCCCGCGGCACCGGTGGCGTCATGATGTCCGGCGTGCTGGGCATCACCGACATCTGGACGTACGTGCTGGGGACCGTGGCGATCGTGCTGCTCCCCGGGCCGAACTCGCTCTTCGTGCTCTCCACCGCCGCGCGGCGCGGGGTACGGGCCGGCTACCGGGCCGCCGGCGGGGTGTTCCTCGGCGACTCGGTGCTGATGTTCCTCTCCGCGGCCGGGGTGGCGTCGCTGCTCAAGGCGTACCCGCCACTCTTCCTGGTGATCAAGTACGCCGGCGCCGCGTACCTGGGTTACGTGGGGTTGACCATGCTGCGCGGCGCCTGGCGGCGCTGGCGCGACCGCAACGACCCGGCGGCACCGCGCCTGATCGACGCGGCGGAGCCGGCCGCGCTGCGCAGCCCGTTCCGGAAGGCGCTGGTGATCAGCCTGCTCAACCCGAAGGCGATCCTCTTCTTCATCTCCTTCTTCATCCAGTTCGTCGACCCCGGGTACGCCTGGCCGGCGCTGTCGTTCGTGCTGCTCGGGCTGATCGCCCAGGTGACCAGCGCGCTCTACCTGACCGCGCTGATCTTCGCGGGCACCTTCCTGGCCGCCCAGTTCCAGCGGCGCCGGCGGCTGGCCGCCGGCGGCACCACCGCCGTGGCCGCCCTCTTCCTCGGCTTCAGCATCAAGCTGGCCACCGCATCGGTGTGAGGAAGGGCCCCCGGTTAATGCCTGGCGTATAGCAGGGGGCCCTCCTTGACGGGTCGACGCGCGGCGGCACCGGCCCGGCACGGGGGGCGGGTCAGGTGCCGTCGCCGCCACCACCGCCGATGCCGCCGCCCCCGCCGGCCGTGCCCTGCAGGCCGAAGCCCGGCTGGACCGGCTCGTCCGGGTGGCGGCTGGCGGGGGGGGGGTCCCCGGGCAGTGGGGGGCCCTGCGCCGGGGCGGGGGGCGGCGG
>NZ_VSFA01000060.1 GCF_008119785.1 Micromonospora sp. MP36
ACCAGCTGGACGGAGAGCGAATTATCCGAACCGCTCAGCAATGAGCAACGAGTAGGAAGCAGAGACTGCGCCACATGCCAAATGCAGGCATGCGTCTGTCCATCGACCTGAGCTCGCCGGCCATCGCCGCCACCATCGACCGGGACGGCGCCCGAATCCCTGTCACGCTCAACGGCCGCCTCGTCATGCCGCACGGCATCATCCTCGACCCCGCCGGCCAGCTGCGCGTGGGCGTGGCCGCACAATCAGAGCCTTCAGCCAGTTACCAGTTCATCCGCGAACCGCTGGAGCTGCTCGGCAGAGCCGACACCGACCCGCAGGTCGACGCCGTGCAGCTGCTCGCCGGGCAGCTGTGGCACGTCGCCGACCAAGCCGCCCGCCAGGCCGCAGGACCCGTCACCGCCCTCACCGTGACCATCCCCTCAGGCTGGGGACCACGCCGACGTGGACACCTCACCGACGCGGCGGCCCGTGCCGGCCTGCCCGCCCCCGCCATGGTCACCGCACCAGCAGCACTCGCCGCCTACGCCACGGCCGCCGGCACCGTCCCTGACGGCTCGTGCCTGCTGATCTGCCAAGCCGACCGGCACCCGGCCACCCTGACCGTCCTGCAGGCCACCACTGACGGATACCGCGAACTCGCGACCCGATCGATCAACCCGACCCGCGACCTGGACCAGGCGCTCGCCCAGCGAATCGTTGACGCCAACACCGCAGACGACGACCCGCTACGAGCCGAGACAGCCCACCCCACACAGGGACAAGGCGGATTGCTGTTGGAGTCCGTCCGTCAGGCCAGGCAGCTCCTGACCGCCCAGGACCGCGCCCCAGTTCTCCTTCCCGCGCCCCGCAAGCCCACCGTCATCACCCGCGACGACGTCGCCGCCGCCGCCCAGCCCCTCCTCGACGAAGTGGACGCAGCTGTTCACGACATCCTCGGCGCGGCCGATGTGGACCGCCACCACCTCAGTGGCGTGATCCAACGCGAAGCCGAAACGATCCCGGGCCTGCGAGACCGGCTCACCACCGCCACCGGCCTCACACCGGCCACCCTCAGCGGCCACTCCCACGCCCTCGCCGACGGCGCCCTGACCCTCACCGCAGCACACCATCAAGCGACAGGTACTGCCGCCGACACCCAACTACCACGGGTCCGGCTCCGCATCCGGGACCTGACCAGCGCCATCCTGCTCGGTGCCTGCTCCCTCACCCTGCTCCTCCAAGCCATCCTCACCGCAGACATCAACACCACCTACGCCCTCCGAGTCGTCGGCGTCCGGCTCTCCCTACCCGAGCTCGGGACCGCGGGCGCGCTCGCCATGCTCACCGCCTTCGCCGTGGCGCACCTCGCCCCCACCACATGGCTCGCCGGAGCACCCAGCGCGTCCACGCCCGAACCCGCGACTGGCAGCCTCATCCGACGCGGATACCTCGCCGCCGCCGCCGGCGGCACGATCACCGCCGCCCTCTACGGCCTCGCGACCGGCACCGCCGTCGAATTCGACTACGGCCCGTACCTGAAATGGACCCTCGGCTGCGCGCTACCACTGGCCGCCTGCGCTGCCGTCATCGCCGCCGCCGCACCCCGGATCCCCGCCCATGCTCTGCCCGCCTGGCTCGCGCGTATCCGACCGGCGATCCTGCACGCCGCGATCGGCGCCACCGGCATCTACCTCTTGCGGGCCGCCCTCACGCTCACCCCTCCGGTCGACGTGACCGGTATGCCCGGCCTCATCGCCAGCGCCGGAGCCGCGCTCATTGGCGTCGCTACCGCCCTGACCGCCATCCGAGGCCGCACCGCCCGCGCCATCACCGCACCCGGCCTCGCCATCGGCTACGCCATCGTCGTCAGTTACGACACCCACAGCGCGCTGATCGTCGGGTACCTCGTCGCCCTCACCTGGTGGGGCATCCAACTCACCGCACACACCCTGCGACTCGTTTTCCCCGCCGCTGGGAAAGCGCTGCGCCGTCTCATGGACGGCCCGACGAGCTGATCGGCCATAGGCGCGGCCTACGCGCTCCAGCGCCTGGCGTCGTCCGGACAGCGCCTGAGATACGGTTCGGCTGCTGCCCGGCCCCACCCCGCCGAGCACGGCACGGGGCCGCTAACCGGTTGCCGGAGGTGGCGTGGAAGCGGCGCCCGCCGTGATGGGCGGACGCGGGGATGTACTTACAGACGGTCATGCTGCTGCTGCGGGCGGAAGGGTCGCACACCCGCAGGTGATGTGGACGATGTATCGCGAGACCGTCAGCGAGATCATCCGAGCCGATGACGGGTTCGTGCTGTTCTGCAGGGTCGCGGTGGGATTCGAGAAGGAAGGCGTGCCACGGCTGCGTACCGCTTGCCTTACGTTGTGGAACGGAATCACCCTGCCTGATCAGGACCCGACGCCCGAGGTCATCCAGCAGGAGAACGCGGAAGCCCTCGCCTTCGAGCAGAGGTTTCAGGTCGCAGCATGGATCGCCGGCGCTCTGGCGATCCTTGGTCTGGCTGCCTTCATCTACGCACGGAAACACCAGCGGAGGGCTGGCAGAGCTGACTCCTTCGTCCCGAAAGAGTGATCAGTTGTCGATGAACTGGGCGAGTAGCCGGGGGAGCCGCCGGAACAGTCCAGCATCGAAGATGGGCGTCCGGCGTCGGCCACCCCGGTCGTCACCCAGTTGGTCACCCACTCCGGGTGTCAGACGTTGAAGCGGAACTGCGAACCACGATTGGCTCACCAGCGGGAACAGTGCTCGACACCTGCTCACACGGCGTCGCAGGTTGCCAGGGCTGCTCACTGGTCGACAACGTTTGACAGTGTCTCGTGCCCCCTGTGTGCCCCAGACAGCCGCGCGCCGACCAGGGGTGAGACCTGGCAGGATCAGCCCGGTGATGAGTTCCGCCAGCCTGCTGCGCTGCGAGGCGATCGCATGGGTTGACGACGACTGGCCGGGGTGGGTCCGTGTGCGCCTGGTCGACGCCGACGGACGAACGTGGTTCTTCGTCGACAAGGTCCCGATCTTCTTCGATGAGGCCATCCTTCCTGGCGCTCCTCTCCCCCAGCTGGCGTTCGTGAGGTGCAATGTCGTCGGCCAGCAGGAGGATCAGATCCTCGTCGTTAGCACTGTGCCGGACCACGTGGAAGCAGAGGACGGAACCACCCAGTTCCGGGTCCGGCCCAGCCAAGTATGGCGGCGAGAGTGACCTGATCAACTTGAACCGTCAGCTTGGGAAGCGGGTTGATCCACACGCTGGGTACGCGTACAAGCTGGAAACGAGCGCCGTGCGTACATGCTGGGACAGCGGCATGCCCGGCGGTGACCCGTGTTGACCGTTGCATCGGGCATGCATCGGGCACGACTAGGGCGTGTCCTGCCGATCTTGGTGTGGCGAGACGGAACCTCAGACGTCTAGGGTGTCGATATGACGACTGCCCGGCCGCACGACAGCGAGGAACTCGCGAGCGCGGCTCCGGAGCGAGAGGTTCTGGAAGCCTTCATCGACGCGTACCGCGATGTAATCATCGGCAAGCTCCGGGGGCTGTCGGAGGATGACGCCCGTCGGAGCCTGGTGCCCTCGCTCACCACGCTCATCGGCCTCGTCAAACACGTCGCCGCTGTCGAGCGGAACTGGTTCCAGCACTGTCTGGCACAGCAGCCACGTGAACAGATCATTGGCAACTCGTTCGGTGACGACGCCAGTTGGCAGGTCGGCTCGGACGAAACGGTCGCAAGCGTCATCACGGAGTACGCCACGGCCTGTGATCGATCGAGGCAGATCGCGGCCGGCTTCGCCCTCGACGACACTGTGCCTCATCCCCGCCTGGGCAGGGTGTCGCTGCGCTACATCTACGTGCACATGATTCGTGAGTTGGCGCGGCACTGCGGCCACGCCGACATCCTCCGGGAGCAGATCGACGGCATGACCGGGGACTAAACTGCATCCCTGCCGATCATCGAAGCCAGATAACGGTGGCGATGAGGACGAGGCTGGCCCGGTAGAGGGATGCCCGTTTGGCGTAGCGGGTGGCCAGGTCACGCCACTGCTTGAGGCGGTTGAAGCAATGTTCCACCACGTTGCGCTTCTTGTAGACCGCCCGGTCGAAGGCTGGTGGCCGCCCGCCGGCGCTGCCCTTGGCGGCCCGGCGGGCGACCTGGTCCGAGCGTTCCGGGATGACGTGCCGGATCCCGCGCTGCCGCAAAGCGCGGCGGGTGGAGTCGTGGGCGTAGCCCTTATCAGCAATCAGCACCTCGGGGCGTTTACGGGGCCGGCCAGGCCCCGGCTCGTTGACTCGGATCGCGTCCAGCAGCGCCAAGAGTTGGGGGTTGTCGCCGGCCTGGCCTGGGGTGAGCAGGATCGACAACGGCCGGCCACGTCCGTCAACAGCCAGGTGGATCTTCGTGCTCAACCCGCCCCTCGATCGGCCGATGGCCTCACCATCTTGCGCACCAGGCGTCGCCGGACTTGCCGGGGAGCCCCCTTTTTGCGGGCGCCAGCGGCATGCTGATGCGCCCGCACGACCGACGAGTCGATGCTGATCGTCCACTGCACCGGTATGCCGTCGTCATGCACCTGCGCCGCCGCGAGGATCCGATCCCACGTCCCGTCCGCCGTCCACCGGCGCAGCCGTTCGTGGCAGGTCTTCCACGGCCCATACCGTTCCGGCAGGTCACGCCATGGCGCACCCGTGCGCAGCTTCCACAGAATCCCGTTGATGACCTGCCGGTGATCCCGCCACCGCCCCCGCGCACCACCCGGCTCGGGCAGCAACGGCGCGATCACCGCCCACGCCTCATCGGTCAGCTCACCACGACGCACCACCGGCACATCGTCAACGATCAACCACTACAAGATCGGCAGGACACGCCCTAGGCGGTGCGGTCCTCCTCGGTATCCTCCTCGATCAGCCTGCACATAACCTCGATGTCGCCAGAACGGATCATCTCGTCAACTGCCGCCACCATGGCACCAACGCCGGGCTCGGGAACGATCACCTGATCCGAGCACCAGAAGTAGCGACCACCATCGGCTTCTCCGGTGTTGGCGTGTCTGTTCAGGATTTCCTTCACTGCGTCGAGAGTGAAGAAGGTGGCATACCGGTGGCTGCCGTCAGCAAGGTAGATGTGCGCATCGACGTTGTTGACCGTCTCGGGCTCTTCGCCGCCGCCGAGCATGAATTGCACGACAGCGCCGCCAGTCTCGACAACATGTCCGTACATCTCATCCGTCATGCCGTGAGTCTCGCGCACTCCGTCACTTACCATGACGCGCACTGTAGCTCCCGGCCGCCGCTCAACGGTCCTCGGCCACAGTGAGCGTCACGATGCAATTGCCAGGATGGGCCGCAGGACCTGCTCGTAGGCGTCGCAGTAGCGGACCATCCCGAGGTCGCTGGGGTGCGATCCGTCCACCTCGCCCTCGCCATCGTCACCGACCAGGTTGTCGCCTTTGAGATAGAACAGATGCTTGACGCCGGAGGTACGTAGGTTCATGTACGCGGCGTGTAGGGCAGCACGGTTGCCAGCGTGCCGCTGCCGGGACAACTCGACGAAAGCGGCATTTGCGTAGGTGCGGTCCTCGACGAGCAGGATTGGGGTGTCTGGTCGTGCTTCGCGGAGCAGGCGCACGAGCGGCTCGGTACGCTCTTCAACCATGGCCGGCGTCATGTTGGGAAGGCAGTCGATCACATAGACCGACGCGTCGACTTCCGTCAACAGTTCGCCGACTGGCAGGTCCATCGTGCCGTTGCCGGAGAAGCCCAGGTTGATCGTCGGGCAGTCGAAGCGCCGGCCGAGGATTGCGGTGATAGACATGCCGGGACGTGACGACACCCCGCCCTGCATGATGGAGGTCCCGTAGAAGACCGCAGGTCGTTCGGTGCGCGGTTGCACTCCTTGAAAGGATGCACCTGGATCCACTCCGATCTGGAGAGAGTCGACTCCGTTGTAGAGCGGAAGGTAGGCGGTGTAGAGGCGGCGGCCAGGGTCGACCCCGGCCACGAGGCGTTGTTCCACAAGCTGGGTCGCCGGTTTCGCTCCAGCGAGCCAGCGGTCGACACCTGAGCTGGTCCGCCCGTAGATGTCTAAGCCGCTCACCCCGGTCGCCGGCATGTGGAACATGTCCAGTGACGAGGAGTTCAGACGATAGCGGGCGTAGAAGACAGTCGAATCGGTCTCGAATCGGGTCAACATCCCGGCCGAGTCGCGGCTCAGATTCCACACTGCTGATCGGACCGTTGATTTAGCTCTTGCGGGAAGACGATCATAGAAGCGCTCCGTGTCCTGCCAGCCCTTTCCCTCCACGCCCCATTGGGCGACGTCGTACCAGGCGACTCCGCCCTCGATGATTGGAGTCACATCAATCTTGGTGAGTGTTGATTGGCTGGAGGCTGTTCCGGCTTGAGTGGCGCCTGGTGAGACAGCTTGACCGTAAGCTGGCCGGTTGAGCGCGGCGGGCGCGACCAGCGTCGCTCCCCCGACCCCAGCCAGCTGGAAAAGTCGCCTGCGGGTGATCGGTGGTTGCTTCATCCTGGCTCCTCTGTGGCTGTTGCGCCTGAAGGTAACGGTTACGGCACGCTAGGCCGGCACTCTCGGCGAGTGAAGTAGATGAATGTCATCAGGGCGATGAGCGGGCGGTGGCGGGCGGCAAGCGGCGCCTTGCCAAAGTTGAGTGGTAGGCGACGCGCGGTGAGCGACTTTCTGCCCACCCTTCTCTTTGCTGTCAGCGTTGCTGTCGACGTCGGCATGCCCAACCGAGCGGGACTCCCGCTGGGGGGGGTTGCGGGCTCAGTCTGTCGCCTGCTGCCATCTGGTGCCGACCCGCGTCGACGAGCAGGTGCCGGACCTCGACGGTTGACGTTCGGCTCCGGCACGCATCAGAACTCCCGCTGCCTCCTTGCTGCCTCGGTGCCTGACGCCTCGCTTACAAGAGGAAGATGCCCCTGGCGGGGCGCCCACGGGTTTGTGAAACTCGATGCGTGGCCCGCCGACGTCGACAGAGCTTGGCACCACGAGTCCGTTTACAAGAGTGACGCTGGAACCCGCCCCGGGAGGTACCCCGGGCTGCCGCTATGAGCGCGTGTCTGAGTTTCTTGATTTCGCGGATTCCGCGGGCGACGCCTTGTCGGCTGGGTCCATCCTGGAGGCGTTGTGGAGATCGTGTATCCGCGGATCGCGGCGATCGACGTGCACAAGAAGCAGATCACGGTGGCGGTCCCGGTCCCGGGCGAGCAGGTCGGGCAGCGCCGCCAACAGGTACGCAAGTACCCCACCTTCTACAGCGCGCTGCGGGAGATGACCGCCTGGCTACTCGCCGAGCAGGTCACGCACGTGGCGATGGAAGCCACCGGGTGTACTGGCGGCCCGTCTTCCACGCCCTGGCCGAGGCTGACGGGCTGGAGATCCTGCTGTGCAACGCCCACCACGTCAAGAACGTGCCGGGCCGCAAAACCGAGCGGAAGGTTGTGGTGTAATGCCGCGTGTCGTCGCCGGGCCAGAAGGCCGACTTGGCCTCGCAGGTGGCGGCGATGCAACAGTTCTGCCTCGCTCGCGGTCTGGCCGTGGACGAGTGGATCAGCGAGGTCGGCGGCGGGATGAACCTTCGCCGTGAAAAGTTCCTGGCGTTGATGGACGCCGTCGACCGGGGTGAGGTCGCCACGCTGGTGGTGGCGCACAAGGACCGGTTGGCCCGGTTCGGGTTCGACTTGCTGGAGTATCTGGCAGCGCGCGGTGGCTGCGAGATCGTCGTCGCCAATCAGGAGTCGCTGTCCCCGCAGCAGGAGCTGGTCGAGGACCTCCTGGCCGTCGTCAACTCCTTCTCGTGCCGGCTGGACGGTCTGCGTCGCTACAAGAAGGAGTTGGAAAGGGCGGACTTGACCATGGAGGGTGACCGGTGAAGGTCACCCGGATCGCCTACTCGGCCCGACTGAATCCTGGCAAGTACGCCGCCTTGTTGGAGCAGGACCGTCGGTTGGGTCGGGTGCGTAGTGAGGTGTGGCAGCAGTACGGCTCGATCCTCGGTGTCGGGTCCGGGTTGCGGCCGGGCAGTGCTCGGCTTCGCCGTCGGTGGCAGCGAGGGCGACGGCTTCGGATCCACCTATGCGGCCTAATGCTCAAGACCAGGCGGCTGACGCTCACTCGGTGCAGGACGCTCGCCTTGTTCGCCTTCGTCAAGTTCGCGCATGCGTCGGTGGATGAAGTCTCGTGGGCTTTCGTCAGTGACTGGCTGCTTCTTGTCCGAGCCTGGGGGCGGTTCGGCTTTCAACTCGTCGATGTGCCGATGCAGCCGGTCGGCTCGACACGGGTTCGCCTCATCAGGTGCCTGCTCCATCACGGCCTCCTGCTCGATGTCCCCTGCAGCCTCACGCTAGTCCTCGTTCTGGCCGCCGGCCCAGGTGCCCTCGGCGATCTTGCCGCTGCGTAGCTTCTCGACCTGCTCCCGCCAGGCGTTTGCGCGGGCGCTTGTGGTCTCCGCGATGTTGGCTGTCAGGGCTCGGGCGGTGGCGAAGTTGTCCGACCGTGGGCCACTGTCGGCCATGCGCTGCGCGGTCTGAGTTCGGGCGTCGATGGCGGAGCGGAGGCTGCCGGTGCGGGCGGTAAGTTTTCCGAGGTCTCGGAAGCGGGGCGCGTCACCGCCGAACCAGGTTTGCTGCCACCAGTGGTCGGAGACCGGGTCGTGCCAACTGAGGTAACCTCCGACCAGGATCTGGCGCGGGCCGGGCAGGTGGCCACAGAAGCTGTAGCGCACGCCGGCCGTGGCGACCGGGTCGTAGAAGTGCGGGGTCAAGAAGTCCGACACCAGGATGCCGTTGACCGTGTAGCCAAACTGGGCGTCCTCCGGCGGGTCCGCCACCTCGACCAGGAACTCGACTCGACCTTGGTCCGGTTTGGGTGATTGCCCTGCGACCAGCCGGTTGCCCCACGGGTCGGCAAGCATCTCGAGCATTTCGTGGCTGGCGGTCAGCGACCAGCTATCGCTGTACTGCACCAACGAGAACGGCTGGCCGTCCTTGTCGATGTGGATGCCGGCCGCGCCGGGGGTGCCGATGTCGTCGCGCACGATGATTGGCCAATAGCCCACAGGGACATCTTCGAGCTTCTCGAACCCATCGACTGTGGCGGTGATGTCCCATACAGCACGAAAGTCACGGATGGCCTGCTTCTGCAAGGCGGCGGCCACTCGGTTGAGCTGCGAAGAGGTGATGCGCTCGGTCTCTGACACCAGCGCGAGTTGAGTCGCCAACATCGCACGTCCTCCTTTGCGATTCGCCTTGTTTGTTGTCGCCGCGGCAGTAGAGCGAGACTGACCGTGGTGCCGCCTACGTGCTGGAGTGCCGCATCGAGGCGGACAGCCGTGTCCCGCGTCGTCACCGGATCACCCGCTGCTCCGAGCTGTACGGAGTGTGGCCAGCTCATTGCGAGCCCGGTGAGCTCGATGTTGGCCTGGCGAGAACTCGCGGGGGCGAACCCAGGCTGCAAGATCGGAGTTGAGCCCCTGCTCCCGAAGCTGATCAAGCTGGACAATTCGAGATTATGCCACCATCCTCCCAGGACGTTGCAGTTTGCGGAAAAACGACACGAGAGGGTCTGTCGAAATGGCATCCGCCCTGTTCAGGTCCGCTTCACCGGTTGCGGGTAAGATCGAGGCTGGCCGTCTCGTCACCCTGCCCCATCGGCGCCGATGACTACGCGATGATGCCGTCTCATGCTGCTTCGACTGGCTTACCTCAGTGCCACCAACGTGTTCGCGCTGCTAAGGCTGCTGATCTGCGGTGGCGAGCCCGGTCGCGGCATCGAGATCATCCACGTGAACGTGCGCAAGCGAGCCACCGACCACGAGGCGATCGTGCGGATCCGCGAGCAGGTCTTGGTTGGCCTGCTGCCAATGCGTCACCGCCACGTACACGGCCGACAAGGCCGTGGAAGCGCACCAACGGCTGGACGAAGGACCTGCGCGGCCGCATCGTCCTGCTCTTCGATTCTCCGGAGAAGCAATAGCACACGCGGCGAGACCTGCGGACGCGCCAACCGGTCACTCCAGAGGAGGACGCGCGGCCCCTCTTCGGGCCGACCGGGCGGTCCAGCCAGTTTCAACGGCGGTCCGTCGTGGCCGGATCGCAGGCAGACGGTCAGGGCTACGCCGGGCTGTACCGGGCTGCGAACCTCGGGCTCCCGATCGTCGCCGCCATAGCCGCCGCCCATGGCGGACGCGCCGAACCGCGCTTCTGGACCGGCGCCTACCTGATCTTCCGCGAGTAGCCAAGGCGGTTGACGAGGCGTTCCTTCTGCCCGGGTGGGTCAGCGAATGCGGCTGGTGCAGACGACCCGGTCGACCAGCCGCTCGGACTGGCCGTGCGGCGTGACGTAGAGCTCGAAGGTGGGGTGGTTGCTTCGGATCGTGATGACGGTCCGCATCGGGATAGTCTTGCCGACGTACTCCGGGCCCAGCACGCCCGGGTCGGTGAATTCGCCCGGATCGACAGCACGGACGGTCGTCCGCTGACGGGCGCGCCCCGGTACGTCATCGCGGTCGGGGTGACGCTGTCGAAGGTGGTCCACTCGTACCGCCGGTCGATGGTGGAGAATCCGAGGATGCCCATCCGGTAGTAGGGCCGGCCCGCGAGGGTGCCTTCGGTCTCCTCTTCCAGGAACCGGCCGCCGGTCTTGGTGACGCACGTCGACCCGCATGTCTTGCGAGACAACGGGGTGGCCGTCGGTGGGGCGATCTTCAGGACTCGGAGGACGGGCTCGACCCCGAAGCGGTCGCGCAGCTCGCTCGCGAGCGTCATGACCGTCGCCGGGTCGGGTCGAGTTCCGAGGCGAAAAGGCGGACGCGGCCTTGAGGATTTCGTTGGCTCTGCGCTCAGTGACTTCTTTGCGGAGCCGGCGCAGTCCTCGGCCTCGGGGTGGTGGGCTGATCGAAGCGCTCACCGTGATCAGCCTGGGCCTGGCGGATCCAGTTGTGCAGCGCCTCGGGATGCACACCGAGTTGGTCAACCAGACGCTTGATCACCGTTTTTCGGACGCGTGAATTTGACTCCTGTCCTGGCTTGCCGTACTCGCGTGGTGCGCTCAGCCGTCCACGCAGTCACCCTGTCGACCACCGATCGAACTTCCCGCGACCGCGCCTCCGTCACCATGTGGCCGGGTCTGACGACACGGGGCCCCGGGTGCTGCGGCCCGCCGGGACGGCGGGCGTGGGCGGCTGAGCCGGCCAGGTCACAGGCCCGGCCCGCTGAGCCGCTCCAGCTCCCGCCGGGTGGCGGCGTCGATGCCACCCCGGCTCCAGTACCAACGGCACAAGGGCGGGTCGACCTCTCGGCCGGCCCAGGCGAAGGCGTCGCGGTGCTGGTGATACGCGTACGCGCCGAGCGCGTTGAACTCGGAAAAGCCGCGTGGGGGCCGGCCGAGCACGTACTCGTCCAGCGGCATGCCGTGGGTGACCAGGCAGTGCTCCCTTACGGCCGGGTACAGCCAGCGCGGGTAGGCGAACGGCGGGTGGCACATGAAGTCGTACGCCACGGGGGCGCCCAGGAACGCCTCGGTCGGGCCCAGCCACGGCCGGTACCGGCCGAGCTGCCCCACCGGCCGGTACCCGATCCGCGGCCGGCCGCCGGTGAACAGGTCGGCGGGCGTGACCGGGCGCTGGAACACCATGTCGGCGTCCAGGTGGCAGAGCACGGCGGCATCGGTGTAAAGGTCGGCGTAGAGCTTGCTCACCTGTTGGCCCAGGTAGTCGTCGCGGTGGTCCGGGCAGATCTCCAGCCGTACCCCGGTGGGCAGCGCCCGACCCACCCGGCTGGCGCTGAACCGGGGCGTCACCACGATCAGCTCGGTGAAGCCGTGGCACCAGCGGCGCACCGAGCGCAGCGCGTACGCCAGCCAGTCGAGATCCCGGTGGTATGTCCGAATGATGATCGCGCAGCCGTCGCCGCCGGCCCTAGCATCGGTGGCGTGGCCGTCGCCGTACCGACCTTCTGGTGCCGGATCCCGAGTCAGGGCAACGTGGGTGATCAACTCACCCCCTGGCTGGTCCGCCGGATCGCGGGCGTCCCGGCCCGCTGGGTGCCCCCGGAGGGCCCCGGCACCCGGTTCCTCGTCACCGGCAGCGTAGCCGCGCTGGCCGGTCCGGGGGCGGTGGTCTGGGGCAGCGGGGTGATGGCCGCCGACGAACGCGTCCGGCCCGGGGTGGAGCTGGTGACCGTACGGGGCCCGCTCACCCGGGAGGTCGCCCGCCGTACCGTCGACTGCCCGCCGGTGTACGGCGACCCGGCCCTGCTGCTGCCCCGCTTCCTGCCCCACCGGCGCCGCCGGGGCGGGCCGCCCGGGGTGGCGCCGCACTTCTCCGACAAGGCCCGGGCCGCCCTCGGCACCCCGCCCGGGTGGCGGCTGGTGGACGTGCAGCGGCCGGTCGAGGAGTTCGTGGACGCCGTCGTCGGCTGCTCCTTCGTGGCCTCCTCCAGTTTGCACGGCATCATCGTCGCCCACGCGTACGGCGTGCCGGCGGTCTGGATCACCTACGGCGACCTGCCCAGCGGCGACGGCACCAAGTTCCACGATCACTACCTCTCGGTCGGCCTGCCGGTGCCGGCGCCGGTGCCGGTCGGCCGCACCGGCGCCGGCCTGGACGCCGCCCGCCTGGCCGAGCTGGCCACCGTACCGACCGCCCTGCCCGACCTGGATTTGCTGCTGGCGAGGTGCCCGTTCCGATGACCGACCTGCGCGCCGTCCTCACGTCCATCCGGGACGCCAACTACCACCGCGGTGGCCTGCGCTGCCGCTGGCTGTTCGACGCCGAGCCGGCCACCCTGGCCGGGCTGATTCGAGACGCCGAGCGGATGCGTGCGGAGCAGTCGCCGTCCCTGCCGGGCGCCGCCGGGCACGTCACCAGGTGGACCGATCCGAGCGGGCGGGTAGAGCAGTTCAGCCTGCTCACCGCGTCCGGCCGATACGACGACTTCCGGCACGACCACGACTTGTCCACCTTCGGCAAGCGGTTCCGGGACGCGGCCCGCTACCCCGCCTTCAATTCCCTGGTGGCCGCCCTGCCGGACCTGGTGAACATGCGGCTCAACGTGCTCGGGCCGGGTGCCGCCCTCGCCCCACACGAGGAGCACAGCGTGGTCCGGTCGCGGACCGGCCGGGTCGGCGTACGGGCCCGGTTCCACCTGCCGCTGGTCACCGACGAGCACGCCACGCTGCTGCTCGACGGCGACGTCTTCCACCTCGCCGCCGGCACCGTGCACCTGGTCAACCACGGATGCGTGCACGCTGCCCGCAACGCCGGTCCGGCCGACCGGGTGCACCTGGTGTGGGACATGCTGCTCACCGAGGAGGCCACCGGGCTGATGTTCGGTGACGGGCCGCCGCTGGCCGGCTTCACCCGGATTACCTGGCCCGGACCGGAGCCGGTCGGCCGGCGGGAGGTGCCGGACTGGCGGCGGATCGCCGCGCCGGTGCCCGAGCGGGAGGCCCACGACGTCCGCTTCCTCGACGTCCAGTGAGATCAGTACAGGGTCCGGCGGAAGCCTGCCGGGACGTAGTGGAACAGCATCGACGTGTGGGTGTTGCCGTCGGGTAACGGCGGGCGGTAGTGCGGCAGGCGGGTGCCGCGGAACAGCACCGCCTCCCCCGGTCGCTGGGTCAGCGTCAGCGTGCCGGCCGGGGTGTCGAAGTGCAGCGGCCAACCGCCCGCCACTACCGGACCCGACTCGGCGATCAGCAGCGACACGGTGAACTCACACTGCTCCCGGTCCAGATGCCGGTTCAGCACCGCCCCCGCCCGGTAGGCAGACACGTACGAGTAGGAGGGGCGGACCGGCTGCCCGACCAGCCGGCCGATCAGCGGCACAAACTGGTGGTGGAGGAAGCGGGACAGCGGCTCGTTGTGCCAGCCGTACCGGCCAGCGACCTGGTCGTCGCCGAGCGGCCACCCGCCGGTACCGATGAGCGTCTCGTAGTAGCGGTCAAGGGCGCGCCGCTGCGGCTCGTCCACCAGGCCGGTGACCTGGCACAGGTCGCCGGCGGCGAACTCCCGCGCCGCCACACTGTCGGCCAGGGCTGCGGCGGCGGCCCGTCGCCCGCGTTCCGCCTCCGTGGTCAGGACGCCGGCGCCGACCAGCCGGTCACGCAACCCCTCCGGCAGCCCGGCGGGGGCGACCGCCCTGGGTACCAGCGACCGCACCGCAGCTAGTTCCTCGGACCGCACCCAGTATGCCCGCAGCGCCCCGGTGGCCACGTCCTCCACCCACAGGACCGGGTGGCCAGGGCGGAACCGGTCCCGGAAGCGGGTCCGCCGGGCCAGCGCCAGCGGCACCGAAACCCGATCCTGCAGCACGACGGTCGGATCGACGCGCAACTCCACAGCCGGATCGGTCCTATCCGTGGCGGGAACGTCGGTGAGCCAGCAGGCGTACCAGGTCCGGCGGCTGGTCGGAGTGGCGGGTGCGGGCATGGTGGGCTCCTCCCGGCGAAGCCGGTCGACGGCCGCCGTCAGCGTGTCGAGAACGGCGGGGTGCAGGGACGGTCGGCGCCGCCCAGACGGCCGGGGCGCGGTGATGGTGGTGGCCGAGCGGCCGAGGTCGGGCACGGGCGCGGGCGGCAGCCCGAGGGCGGCGTACAGGCGGGTAATGGTCCGGCCCGGCGCGACGCGCAGCTCTTCGTAGTCGACGTCGAGCCAGCGGTGCCCGGGTACGGCCGATCGGGCGTCGAGGATCGCCTCGGTGGCCTGCGCCCACTGGTGGGCGGCGACCCGAGTGAGGTCGGCGTCGTCCAGCCGGCGCCAGGCCTCGGGCAGCAGCAGGTGCCAGGCGCGCCGCCGCCAACCGGGCAAGTCCGGGATGTTGACGAAGCCGGGGTGCCGCCACGCCCGGAGCATGCTCTCCACGGTGTCCCGGGGGTCGCGGCGCAGGTGGATTACCACCGCGTCGGGGAAGACGGCGAGGAGAAACGGCAGCCGCAGCGCGTTCTCCGGGGTCTTCTCGACCAGCCGGCGGCCTGGGCCGGCGGGCAGGTCGGCGAGGAATCCGTAGCGCACCGCCTGCGCGGCCGAGTAGTCGCCGGCCAGGGGCGCGGCGGGCCGCCTGGCAGCGTCGGTGTCGAGGTGGTGGGACCGGTAGCCGCCCGTGGCCGGGTGCAGCGCCGGCACCCCCTCGATGACGCCCTCGCTCTCGCTGGCGAGCCCACGCAGGGCCGGATGGCGGGCCAGCCGGTCGAACAGCGCCG
Source organism: Micromonospora sp. MP36 (assembly GCF_008119785.1). Taxonomy (GTDB): domain Bacteria; phylum Actinomycetota; class Actinomycetes; order Mycobacteriales; family Micromonosporaceae; genus Micromonospora. The sequence continues at coordinate 15,208 of NZ_VSFA01000060.1, forward strand.
TGCTGCCCGAGCGGGGCGCCGACACCACGAGCACGGGCGCGGGCAGCTCGGCATCGTCCACCCGCACCGGCGACCCGACGCCTGCCGGGCCGGGTCCGCCGGGCCGCCCGATGTCGGTCCGGCGGAGGCCCTGTTCAACCGGGCCGGGTCGGCAGCCGATGTGACCCGCGCCCTGCGCCTGCCCGCGCTGCCCGAACACGGTGCCGACACTGTGCCCGGCAACACCGGCGCGGACCCGGTCGGCTCGGGTGGCCGCGACGAACTCCTCGGCCGCGTCGGCGGAGTCGAACAGGTACCGCAGCATGGTGTGCCGGCCGTCCCGGGACACCCGCCTGGCGAGCAGCCCGGAGGCGTCCGGGAACGGCGCGTGGTGCAGCCGGCGCAGCTCCAACCAGGCCGGCACCGGTCCGGCCAGAGTGACGGTGACCGACCAGGCGCTCACAGGCCCACTCTGGTCGGGGCCGGCGGCGTCATTTGCGGTGGATCCAGCCGGTGACGCTGAACCGGGCGTCCTCCAGGGTGCCGCTGGGCACCCGTACGGGCAGCACCTCGTGCTCGTGTCGGCTGGGGAAGAACACCGCCAGGTTGCCCCGCGGCACGATGGTCTGGCTGCGGTCGGTCGGTATGAGCTGCCCGTCGACGTCGCGCGTCTCGAAGACCCGAAGCTCTCCCCCGGAGAACCGGCGCGGCTCCGGGAAGAAGAAGTAGACGAAGGTCAGCTCCCGGGTGTCCGTGCCGTCGCTGTCGCGGTGAAGGCGGAAGTAGTCGCCGTCGCCGTTCACCGTGGCCTGCAGCTCGATCTCGCCGAGCTGGAAGGCGGGGTGCTTCAGCCGGGGCAGTACCTCTCCCAGCTGCTCCCGGATCCGCTCGACCAGCCGGTCGCCGTACGGGCCGAGGTCGTCGAGGGTGCGGCTGCGCCGGATCCGCTCGTTGACCGTCGGCTCGACCGCGCCACGTGGCACGATGGTGGCGACCTCGAACTTCTCCCGCTCCTCGAGCACGTGCTGGTACAGCCCCAGGTGCTGCTCCACATCGAGGAACTCGCGCACCGGCTGGACGATGTCCTCGAAGCGCTCGTCGAAGGAATATCGGCCGGTGCCGGTGGGAACCCCGCCTGGCTTGCTGTAGTGCCCACCCCGCACGAGCCGGGCGATCTCCGAGGCGACGTCCACCCGGTCGATCGTCCACTCGGCCCGGGAGCCGAGGTAGACGGTGTGGTGGAAGGTGGCGTTGCGGGCGTACACCTCTCGGTCGACGACCTGCGCGAGCAGGTCCCCGGTGTCCACCTTGGCCAGGCCGAGCTTCTCCAGCAGCGCCCCCGCCGGGATCCGGTAGGTGAAGTAGCGGGCCGCCTCGGTGAGGAACACGTCCTCGGTGCGCTCGAAGCCGGTCTGGGTCAGCACGTGGTCGGCGTGCAGCGACCCATCGGCGACCAGGTAGTGCACCTCGGCGTTCGGGTCGACCGCGAGGGTCTCCAACGCCTCCTTGTACAGCGCGGCGGTCAGCGCCACGTTGGTCAGGTCCTCATCGGCTACATACACTGGGCTCAGTCCCCAGCAGCCGTCGGCGACGAGGTGGGTCTGCAGAACCGCGACGACGTTGCGGGCACCGAGTCCCCACGGCGGCCACGGCCGGTCCCGCACCGCGGCGAAGATCTGCGAGTCACCCTCGCCGAGTAGCGGCAGGACCACCTCGTCCATCAGGTGCGGCGCGCCCATCCGGCGGAAGAACGTCCGCAGCGCGGCCTGCGCCAGGTTGCTGAGCTCGTCGAAGATCTCGATCCGGGTCGCCTCGTTGCGGGCGCCGAAAAATGCCGATTGACTGCTGTCGGTCACGGCGGTCCTCCTTGGTGGGAAGCGGGGTCGGATGGAAACGGGCGGGGTCACCGGGCAGACGCCGTTCCTGCGGGTCACCGATCCGCGGGGACGACCGCTGCGCTGGGTGCTGGTGCGGGCGCCGGTGGTGCGCCGGATCGACGCGGCACGCCTGGCCGACCTGGCCGACCAGGGCTGCCGATTCGCCGGCATGACCAGCTACCTGGGCTTCCCGGGCGCGGGGCACCGGGACGAGCGGGACTACGGAGCGTTCTGCGAGGCGTGGTTCCACTGCTTCCGGGAGCCGGACCGGCACCTGCCCCCGGTCGGTCCACGCGCGCTGCTCAGCGAGTCGGACTTCGTCGATCCGCGGGTGGTGGACCCCGGCCGGCTGGCCGGCGAGCCGCTGCCGCCGGAGTTGACCGCCGATGTGGTGTACGTGTGCGGGGCGCAGCCGTGGAAGCAGGAGGCGAAGCAGTGGCCGTTGGCCCGCCGCTGCCTCGCCGCGCTGGCCGCCGAGGGACTGCGGGTGCTGGTCGTGGACGCGCCGCACGACCTAGCCCCGCCGCCCGGCGTACGCCTGACCGGGCCGCTGCCGTGGCAGCGGCTGCTCGCGGTAACCGCGCAAGCCCGGTACGTCCTGGTGCCCGGCATCCTCGACCCGTCGCCACGGGTGCTCGCCGAGGCGCTCTGCCTGGACGTGCCGGTGCTGGTGAACCGGCACATCCTCGGCGGCTGGAAGTACGTCACCCCGTTCACTGGCGCGTTCTTCGACGACGAGCGCGACGTGGTGGCCGCGGCGGCCGCGCTGCGCTCGCGCCGGCCGCGCCCCCGGTCGTGGTTCATGGCCCGGTACGGCCCCGCCCACGCCGGCCGGGCGCTGCTGGACCTGCTGCGGTCCCTCGACCCGGACCTGCCCCCGCTCACCCACGCGCTGCTCGTTCCGGACGAGGCGGTCGGGTAGCTCGTTCCACCGGCGACAGGTTGACCACTAGCCGGCGCGTGCCGGCCATCGGGGAGCGGTGGATCCATGCCGCGGCCACCGGGTGCGCCGACCAGTGTCGGGTGATGTCGAGATGCCGGAAAAAGACCGCCACCCCATCCGGCACCCGGCGCACAGCCGCGTCCGGACGCAGGAACTCCGGCGCATCGTCCATTCCGCACAGCGTCGCCACCGCGTGCGGGTCGTCGGCGGTCCGGTGGGACAGCCGCTCGCGACGGGACAGGTGTGCGTAGAACGCGGGCATGTCGCGTACGTCGGCTGGCTCGACGTACTCGGTGGTGGCGCCGTTGTAGACCCGCAGCGCGCCGACCACCGGGGCCTGAGGCGGGACGGTGTCGAGGTGGAAGCCGCAGCGCCGGGTGGGCGCCTCGGTAAAGATCCGGGCCAGTAGCTGACGGGTTCCACCGGCCACGCAGACGGCCTGGCACAGCTCGGCGAGGTCGTCGAGCAGCGGCCCGCGTACCCGGTGGGGCAGCACAGCGCAGGCCCCTCGCGCCCAGGCTACGACCTCGGCGTCACTCACCGGTGTGAGATGGGTACGGGGCACCCGCAGCCGACCGGCGGTGACGGCCTCGGCCAGCTCGTCCCGCCAGTCCTGCGCGCCGTCTGGCGCGGCGAAGACCGCAGGGGCCTCGCCGTCGCGTGCCTGCACCGCCGCGTCGGCCCAAGTCCGGCTCGCGACGTCCATCCCCTCGAGCATCCCGGCCCCCACGTCCGGCCGCCGACCACCGCGGGTGAGCGGCAGGTCGGCGGTGAGTTGATGTCGCGCCTCTCATCATGGTCCCGACTCGTCCGCCTGCAGCCGCTCCGTCACCAATCCGACACCGCAGCTCGAGCCTGCGCCGGTAGTGGGATCGTTGAGCTAGGGCTTGGGATGTTCGTCGCCAGGTCGCCCAGTGCAGGGTGTGTGCTGGTGGTAGCGGCAGGGCGAGGACGAAGGCGTTGAGGAGCTGCTTGGGTCCGCGGCCGCCATCAGCGACGGGGACTTCGCCGACGTCATCAGCCATCGCCCTGCAGCGGGCGAACTGGCCGACCGACCGCGGCGGCGTCGCGTCGCTGACCCATACGGGTGGCAACTTAGAGAGACCGTCAATTGGGCGTTGACTGCCCAGGTAGCTGTTCGGGGTAGCGAACAGGCACGGGCTTATCGATCATGTGAGTTCTCTACGCTCCGTGACCGACAAGGATTCCCGTGCCTGCGCTGCCATCATCGCTGTTGCCCGCTGATGACCTGATCGCCGACCATGGTCGGATCGTGGTCGAGTTCTTCGATGAGGATGTCTCTCGCCGCGTCGCCCGGCCGGATCGGCCACAGGCCGCGCAACTGCTCGCCGCGATGGCGGACCCGGGGCGCAACTTCGACGCGATCGTGATCGGTGAGTACGAGCGCGCCTTCCATCGCCGACAGCTTGAGCAGTTGGCACCCCATCCTGGTTGAGGATGGCATCCAACTCTGGCTACCCGAAACCTATGGGGCCGGTGGAGTTCGACAACCCGCGACAGCTGGCGTTGCTGGACCTGCTGGGCGTGCACTCCAGCGGGAAGCGTCGCTGATCAGCTTAGTGATCCTGAGTCGGATTGGGTTTCCGGGATCGTTTCCCACCGTGGTGGGGACGCATGGGCGTGGAAGTGGAATCCCGCGCCCAACGCGGCTCCGCGCGGCCGGTGGCCGGTGGTGGGTGTGCTGATCGTGTTCACGCCCTGGTGTCGGTGGGCTGCGCGGGGCAGCCTCCGGTCCGTTGGTGCGTGTCCCTCCGGACGCTTACCCGCCGGGCCGTGAGGTCGGGTGGGGGAGGGTGCCCTGCGTCGCCTGGGCGCGGGGCGTGGTGGCGTGCGCCGGGTGGGGCCGGTCTTCGACCGGTCCCCCCGGCTGGTCTTCGTGATGACCGCTGCCGTTTCGAGTTTGTCGACCACGGCGCGGATGACCATGTGCCCGCTGGCCTTGTCGGTGACGGTCTTTGCCTGATGGGTCAGGCCGCGGGCGGCGATCCGCCGCCAGGCGCCCTGGTCGCGGTCGCCCTGCCACCGGCAGGACTGGTGGGGACAGACAGCCCACTTCCAACCCGCCACCGTGGGCTTGTCGGGGGCCTTACAGTGCCGTAGCGGAGTCAGGCACTGCGGGCAATGCTTCGAGGTATTCCGCGCGGGGACGGTGACCACGGCGATACCCGCCTCGGCGGCGAGGTGCCGCATCCGGTCGACGATCTGCCCGCGCACCTGCTGGGACAGCCGGGTGTTGAGGGTGGCGCCCATGCCCTTGGCTTCCAACGACCGCAGGTCTTCGACGTAGATGACGGTCGCCCGGGAGGCGATCGCCTGATCCACGGCCCAGCGGGCGGCAGCCCACGCGAGCGCGCCGTTCAGGTTGGAGCGGCGGTCGGAGACGTGGCGGATCTCGGCGCGCAGGACCGCCAGTTTGCCGACGAGGTGATGCCGCTCGTCACGGCCGGCGAGGCGCTGGTAGTGGTCGGCCTTGGCGTGCAACCGCTCACCGTGCCGGCGCAACCGGTGCTGCTTGGCCAGGACCCCGGCCGCCCGGAACTGACCACCCGCCCCCAACGCCGTAATCCGCCCATCCTCGTGCAGCCGCAGCGCCCCCGCGCTGAGGAGAGTGTTCAGGCCCCAGTCCACGCCGACCGCGACCGTGTGCCCGGTGCGCTGGGCCTTCGGCACGGCGTGCGTGTACGCGAGATCGGCGCGTACCTGCCGGCCGGTGACCCGGAGGGTGGGCAGGTGCACCACCGCGCCCGCGGGGACCGTGGGCGGCAGGATGATCGGACAAGCCACCCACGTCCAATCCGCATAGGCTCGCGGATCCGGACGGGTGGGCAACTGCAACCGCAGCAACACCCTCCGAGCGTCAGTGTCGCTGCGTTCGATGGTGGCCTGCTGCCGGTCACACGCGGCCAACAGCAGCATCCGCGCGACTCGCGGGACGCCTTCCAGCTCGAACACATCCACCGGCAGCCGGCTGTGCGTGGCAAGGAACCTGGCGGCCTGCCGAGTGCGGGACTTGATAATGCTGGACGGTAGATGCTCCCCGCCCGGAACCGCCTTGCGTACCCGCTCCCACTCCTGCACGGTGCGCTCACGAGGATCGGCCGGCCACGTCGCCAACACCCCGCCAGTCAGACCCGCACGCCACCACGCCGAACGCAGAACACGCCCCGCCTGCTCCTGCGCCATCCGCACGACCCGGTCATTGACCCTCACACCCACCGGCGCGGTAACCGTCCAACCCAGACGACGCAACGCCATCCACGCGTTCGACGGAAGCTTCCGGCCACCCGCGTCGTGTCCGGAGGCCAACACCTCCACATCCGCGCAGTTCCACCGCTCCGCCAACAGGCCGGACACCATGCCCGCCACCAGATCGGCACACCAGCCGACACGTTGCGCCAGCACCGCCTGCGACAGAACCTCACCGCTCTCCTCGTCCACCCCCGATCGGAGCAAAGCACGGGTGCAAGCGGTACGCGAAGTCTCGCCCTCAGCCAGCGGCAGCTTTCCGGTCACCGACTCGTCGCCCCGCCATCGATCCAAGAGAACCCGCGATCACGACCGGCCCACCTCACCGGAATCTCCCCCGAACCAGCCCAAAGGCCAAGCGCCACGATCCACACGGCTAACCTAGGATCACCGACGATTCCTAATCAAGTTGGTCAGCCTCCCGCCGCAGGCGGTCTGACGCACCGGAAATCGGGGTGGCGCCGACGGTGCCCGGAGGGCGGGGAGCTTCCCCACCCTCCGGACGGGAGGGTCAGCTGTCGGCGTAGCGGCGGGCGGCGGCGAGGGCGGCGCGCAGCTTCTCCGCGTCGACCGGTGCCGGCCGCTCCCAGTCGTTGGCCGGGTCGGCCGAGTAGAGGGCCGCGTACGCGGTGGTGTCGCGCTGGAACCGCCAGCCCTCGGCGAGCGGGCCCACGTCGACCGCGTCGTAGCCGAGGGAGTCGAGGAACGCGACGACGGTGCTCTTGGCGGCCGGGTCGTCGCCGGCGATCGGCAGGGCGGTGCGGTCCGCCGTGCCGGCTGGCCGGGCCAGGGCGAGCAGGTGCTTGAAGTAGATGTTGTTGAAGCCCTTGACCACCCGCGACTCGGGCAGGTGCCGCTGCAGCAGTTCGCTGGTGGTGGTCGACTCGTCGTCCAGCTCCGGGAACCGCCCGTCCCGCTCCGGGTAGTAGTTGTTGGTGTCGATCACGATCTTGCCGGCGAGCGGCCCGGCCGGCACCGACCGGTAGGCCCGCAGCGGGACGGTGACCACCACGAGGTCGCCGGCCGCCGCCGCCTCGGCCGGGGTGGCGGCGCGGGCCCGGGGGCCCAACTCGTCCACCAGCGCCTTGAGCGTCTCCGGGCCGCGGGAGTTGCTGAGTACCACGTCGTGACCGGCGGCCAGCGCCAGCCGGGCCACGGTGCCGCCGATGTTGCCGCTGCCGATCAGTCCCACAGTTGTCATGTCCGTTGCCAACCGCCCGCTGGGGGCCGGCATTCCCGACCAAGGTGGTCGGTTATTGGCAGCCCCGACCTCCGGTCGGTGTCCACGCCTCGACCCGGCGAAAACCTTCAGTGATGAAGATCGGTTTGGTAATGATTTGTATACATAAGGGTCTATCTACTGCGGGTGCGAATCCTTGACCTTCCGCCCGGGTCCGATCTATTGATATCTATCTCCCACCACCACTTCCCACCCCCAGGAGTGCGACGTGCGGAGATTCCGTCTTGCCACCCTCGCCCTGACCCTGGCCTCGGCGTTCGGTGTCACGCTGACTCTGGCCACCCCCGCCCAGGCCGCCGCCACCGACCGGTACGTCGCGCTCGGCGACTCGTACGCCTCCGGCGTCGGCGCCGACAGCTACACGTCCGAAAGCGGGTCCTGCCTGCGCAGCACCAACGCCTATCCCGCGCTCTACAACACCAACATCAGGCCGGCCGCGTACCGCTCGGTGGCCTGCTCGGGCGCGACCACGACGGACGTCATCAACAGCCAGCTCTCGGCGCTGTCGTCGACCACCACGCTGGTCAGCATCACCGTCGGCGGCAACGACGTCGGCTTCGCCAACATCATGACCACCTGTGTCCTGCAGGGGGAGAGCCAGTGCGTGGCGGCCGTGCAGGCGGCCGAGGACAAGGCCCGGACCGAGCTGCCCGGCAAGCTCGCCAACGTCTACAACGGCATCAAGAGCCGGGCGCCCTCGGCCCGCGTGGTGGTCGTCGGCTACCCGGTCTTCTATCAGCTCGGCACCGTCTGCATCGGGCTCAGCGCGACCTCCCGGGCGAAGATCAACGAGGGCATCAACCTGCTCGACGACATCACCAGGACGGCGGCGACCTTGGCCGGCTTCAAGTTCGCCGACGTCCGGTCGATCTTCGTCGGCCACCAGCTCTGCAGCTACGGCGAGAAGTGGCTGCACGCGTTGAACTACCTCAACCTGACCGTCTCCTACCACCCCACCGCCGCGGGGCAGTCCGGCGGCTACTACCCGGTCTTCCGCTCCGTCGCGGGCTGACCGTCCAGGGCCGCGCCGATCCTGATCCCGAGGATCGGCGCGGGCTCGCCACGTCCGGCTGCCGGACCACGGGTGCTGCGGGAACGCGGCGACCCGCGGCACCGTCCGCACCGGCACCATCAACCGGGCCGCCGACCAGCGGGGGCCCGCCGGCTGAGCTGACCGGTCCCGACGGCGGGCCGGGGCGCGCGGTGCCGCCCCGGGTCCGCCGCTGTCGGGTCAGGCCGGCAGCACCTTCTCGATCGCGGCCCGCAGTTCGGGGGAGTCCGGGGTGACCTGCGGGGCGAACCGGGCGGCCACCGTGCCGTCCGGGGCGACCAGGAACTTCTCGAAGTTCCACCGCACGTCGCCGGTGTGCCCCTCGGCGTCCGGGGTGGACACCAGCGCGGCGTAGAGCGGGTGCCGGTCCGGCCCGTTGACGTCGACCTTCTCCGTCAGCGGGAAGGTCACGCCGTAGTTGACCTGGCAGAACTCCTCGATCTCCGCGGCCGTGCCGGGCTCCTGGCCGGCGAACTGGTTGCAGGGCACGCCGAGCACGGTCAGGCCCCGGTCGGCGTACTCGTCGGCGAGGGCCTGGAGGCCGGCGTACTGCGGGGTGAGGCCGCACCGCGAGGCCACGTTGACCACCAGCAGCGCGCGGCCGCGATACCGCGCGAGGTCGGCGGAGCCGCCGGTGAGGGCGTCGATCTGCACGTCGAAAACCGTCATGGGGCGAGGCTACGCGCCCGCGCGGGCCGGTCGGCGCGGGCACGGCAAATCGATGCATCTACATCTTGACGAAGTGTTGGCGCGTGAGTAGCGTCTCAGCATCAATCTGGAAAGTTTCCTAACTGTTTAGGGAGACGCCGTATGGAGAGATCGCTCCGCCGGGCCCTCTGGGCCACCGGTGCCGTGGTCGCGCTGGCGGTCGCGGCGGTACCGATGGCGACCGCGTCCGCCGCGGGCAGCGTGACCGCCACCTTCGCCAAGGTGCAGGACTGGGGGACCGGTCACGAGACGAAGGTGACCGTCACCAACGGCACCAGTGCCAGCGTGGACACCTGGCGCATCGAGTTCGACCTGCCCGCGGGCACCACGATCAGCACGTTCTGGGACGCCGACGTCACCAGCAGCGGCAACCACTACGTGGCGGTGAAGAAGAGCTGGGCCGGCCCGCTCGCCCCGGGTGCCAGCTTCAGCTGGGGCTACAACGGCACCGGGGTGTACAAAGCCCCGCTGAACTGCACCGTCAACGGCGCCTCCTGCTCCGGTGGCACCCCGCCGCCCACCACGACCCCGCCGACGACGACCCCGCCCACCACGGCTCCGCCGACCACGCCGCCGCCGACCACCCCACCGCCCACGACGCCGCCGCCGACCGGAGGCAAGAAGGTGGTCGGCTACTTCGCCGAGTGGGGCGTCTACGCCCGCAACTACCACGTCAAGAACGTCCACACCAGCGGGTCCGCGGCCAAGCTCACCCACATCCTGTACGCCTTCGGCAACACCAGCGGCGGCCGGTGCAGCATCGGTGACAGCTACGCCGACTACGACAAGGCGTACACCGCCGCGGACAGTGTCGACGGCGTGGCGGACACCTGGGACCAGCCGCTGCGCGGCAACTTCAACCAGCTCCGCAAGCTCAAGCGGATGTACCCGAACCTCAAGGTGCTCTGGTCCTTCGGCGGCTGGACCTGGTCGGCCGGCTTCACCCAGGCCGCGCAGAACCCGGCCGCGTTCGCCGACTCCTGCTACGCCCTGGTGAAAGACCCGCGCTGGCCGGACGTCTTCGACGGCATCGACATCGACTGGGAGTACCCGAACGCCTGCGGTCTCCAGTGCGACAGCAGCGGCCCGAACGCCTTCAAGAACGTGGTGAGCGCCCTGCGCGGCAAGTTCGGCTCCAGCTTCCTGATCACCGCGGCGATCACCGCCGATGGCAGCAACGGCGGCAAGATCGACGCGGCCGACTACGCGGGTGCCGCGCCGTACCTCAACTGGATCATGCCGATGACGTACGACTACTTCGGCGCCTGGGCGGCCCAGGGCCCGACCGCGCCGCACTCGCCGCTCACCTCGTACACCGGCATCCCGCAGCAGGGCTTCTGGTCGGACGCGGCGATCCAGAAGCTCAAGGGCAAGGGCATCCCGTCCGACAAGCTGCTGCTCGGCATCGGCTTCTACGGGCGTGGCTGGACCGGGGTCACCCAGTCCGCCCCCGGCGGCACCGCCACCGGCCCGGCGCCCGGCACCTATGAGCAGGGCATCGAGGACTACAAGGTGCTCAAGAACAGCTGCCCGGCGACCGGCACCGTGGGTGGCACGGCGTACGCCAAGTGCGGCAGCAACTGGTGGAGCTACGACACCCCGGCCACCATCGGCGGCAAGATGACCTACGTGAAGAACCAGGGCCTCGGTGGCGCGTTCTTCTGGGAGCTCTCCGGTGACACCAGCAACGGCGAGCTGATCGGCGCCATCAAGGGCGGTCTCGGCTGAGCCGACGGCCGACGCGTCACCCACCCGGCGGGGAGGGGCCACACCGGTCCCTCCCCGTTCGGTTGCTCAGCCCAGTGGACCGCGCTCGCGGTGCTCCCGGGGCGAGAGCCCGTACGCGGACCGGAACGCCCGGCTGAAGTGTGCCCGGTCCCGGAAGCCCCAGCGGGCGGCCACCTGATGGACGGCTAGGTGGCGCAGGCGCGGGTCGGCCAGATCCCGGAAGCAGCCGGCCAACCGCTCGGTGCGGATCATGGCCCCGACGGTCGTGCCGGTGCCCTCGAAGAGCCGGTGCAGCGACCGCAGCGACATGTGGTGCGCCGCCGCCACGGTCGCCGGGGTGAGCGCCGGGTCGGACAGATGCCGCCGGACGAACACCTCGACCCGGGCTCGCAGGCCGGTCTCCTGGACCTCGACGGGCAGCTCCCGCTCGACGTCGAGCCGGCCGGCCAGGGTGCCCGAGATCAGGTCCAGGGCGATCCGGCCCAGCTGGGGCGCGTCGTCCGCCGCGTACTCCTCCGGCTGCGCCACGATCCGCCGCAGGAAGGCGGCGAGCAGCGCGCCCATCCCGCGGTCGGCCGGGATGTCGGCGGCGAGCAGCGCCTCCACCCGGCGTGCGGACAGCGGTAGCGCTTGGTACGGCAGCAGGACGGTCAGCGTCTCCACGGGTGCGGCCGTCGCCGGGTCCAGCGCATGCTGGGACCCGTGCGGGCGGAGGGTGTCGATGAGGGTGAAGCCGGCCGGGCCGAGCGGCCCTGCCCGACGCTGCTGCCACACCACGCCGTGCCCGGAGAGAGGCAGGGCGAGATGGAAGAGCTCCGGGTCCGAGCTGCGGATCATCCCTGGCATACGGGACAGCTCCAGCGGCGGATAGCGCCACCTCCCGAGCCTTACCACGCCGAGGTCGACCGCCCGGGCCGAGGCGGTGAAGTTGTCGACGTACGCGCTGCTGATCCTGGCCGCCACCGACTCGCGGGCAACCAGGTCCAGCCAGAAGTCGAACCGCTCCGCCGGGGGCAACCACGCGGTGTCGACCGACGCCACGGCGAGGATGACCATCACCTCCTGGGCGCGCGGCCCGGCGCCGTGCCGTGCCGTGGATCTAACCGTGCCGTGGATCTAACCAGCCGCCCGGACCGGCTGCACACCGCGTGCCGGCCTGGCCGCAGGGGCCGGCGCAGGCGAGGATGGGGGACGCCGCCGCGCCGGTCCGGTTCCACATCCCGCCGGCTGCCGGCGGTGCGCCACGAACACGACGGGCACGGCAGGTAGGAATGCCGATGTGACAGACTCGCCGCTCGGCATGTCTCGATGCCCGCGCCGATGGGAGGGACCGATGGGCCTGACGCACCCGAGGGTGGCGACCGGGGTGGTGCTGCTCGCGCTCCTGCCGCTGAGCCTGGCCGGCTGCGGTCTCGGCGGGGACGACGAGGCCCGGGACGCCCCCGACGGCGGGGCGCAGCGGGCACCGGCCGAGGAGGCGGCGGCCAAGAGCCGCGAGCGGGTCCAGGCGTACCTCGACGCGATGGCCGGCAAGGACGTCGACGCGGGCCGCAGCCAGTTCTGCGCCCCCGTGCAGGCCGCCTTCGACGCCGCCGCCACCGGCCCCAACGGCGACTTCGCCGACCACTTCACGGTGCCCCAGGCCACCATCACCGATGTCCGGTCCGGCCCGAACGGCCAGGAGGTCAGCACCTCCGTCACCGTCGCCGTCGGCTCGCGCAAGGCCACCCGGCCGCTGCTGTTCACGGTTACCCGCAGCGGCGCGGACTGGTGCATCTCGAGCGAGGCGCCCGGCGGCCACACCCCCGAACCGTCGATCACCCCCTGACCCGTCCAGCCGGGCTGACCTGCGGTCGGCCGGGGTGTGGCGCTGATCTCCCAACTGCCGGAACCGTCCCCCTCGCCGGCGGGTCGCCCCGGCGGTCGCCGTACGCTTTCTGTCATGCGCCATGAGTGGCACCAGTTGACCCACCCCGCGGTGGGTAGCCCGGGACTCCAGACCAGTCGCCCGACCGCCGACTCCGCGGAGGACGCGGCCCTCGGCCTGGACCGCTGGCGGGAGCTTCCCCGCGCGCAGACTCCGCCGTGGCCGGACCCGGCCCAGGTCGCCGAGGTCTGCAAGGTGCTCGACACGGTGCCCTCGGTGGTCGCGCCGTACGAGGTCGACCAGCTCCGGCAGCGCCTCGCGCTGGTCTGCGAGGGCAAGGCGTTCCTGCTCCAGGGCGGCGACTGCGCGGAGACCTTCGCCGACAACACCGAGAGCCATCTGCTGGCTAACGCCCGCACCCTGCTCCAGATGGCGATCGTGCTGACGTACGGCGCGTCGCTGCCGGTGGTCAAGGTGGCCCGGGTCGCCGGGCAGTACACCAAGCCCCGGTCGCTGCCGACGGACGCCCGGGGCCTGCCGGCTTACCGCGGGGACATGATCAACTCGCTGGAGGCCACGCCGGAGGCGCGGGTCGCTGATCCGCAGCGCATGATCCGGGCGTACGCCAACTCGGCCGCCGCGATGAACATGCTCCGGGCGTACCTGGCCGGCGGGCTCGCCGACCTGCACGCGGTGCACGACTGGAACAAGGACTTCGTCAAGCAGTCGCCGGCCGGCGAGCGCTACGAGGCGATCGCCCGCGAGATCGACCGGGCGCTGGCCTTCATCCGGGCCTGCGGGATGACCGACGACGAGGCACTGCGCACGGTCACCCTCTACTGCTCCCACGAGGCCCTGGCGCTGGAGTACGACCGGGCGCTCACCCGGATCTCCGGCAGCCGGGCGTACGGCCTGTCCGGGCACTTCCTCTGGGTCGGCGAGCGGACCCGGCAGCTCGACGGGGCGCACCTCGACTTCATCTCCCGGATCGCCAACCCGATCGGCGTCAAGCTCGGCCCGACCACCACGCCGGACGAGGCCATCGAGCTCTGCGAGAAGCTCAACCCGGACAACATCCCTGGCCGGCTCACTCTGATCAGCCGGATGGGCAACCACCGGGTCCGGGACGCCCTGCCGCCGATCGTCGCCAAGGTCACCGCGGCCGGCGCCAAGGTGGTCTGGCAGTGCGACCCGATGCACGGCAACACCCACGAGTCCTCGAACGGCTACAAGACCCGGCATTTCGACCGGATCGTCGACGAGGTGCTCGGCTACTTCGAGGTGCACCGCGGCCTGGACACCCACCCGGGCGGCCTGCACGTCGAGCTGACCGGCGAGGATGTCACCGAGTGCCTCGGCGGCGCTCAGGGCATCGAGGACCTCGACCTGCCCGATCGGTACGAGACCGCCTGCGACCCGCGACTGAACACCCAGCAGTCGCTGGAGCTGGCCTTCCTGGTGGCGGAGATGCTCCGTGGCTGACGCGAGGAGTGAGCCGGGTTTGCGAGCCCCGCAGTCGGCAGCCGAAAGAATGACCGTGGCTGACGCGAGGAGTGAGCTTACGAGCCCCGCAGCCCGGCAGCCGAAAGGATCACTGTGGCTGACTTCATTGATCTTCGTTCCGACACGGTGACCCGGCCCACCGCCGGGATGCGGGAGGCGATGGCCTCCGCCGAGGTCGGCGATGACGTGTACGGCGAGGACCCCACCGTCACCGCGCTGGAGGCCGAGGTCGCCGCCCGCTTCGGGCACGAGGCGGCGCTGTTCGCCCCGAGCGGCTCGATGGCCAACCAGATCGCGCTCCAGCTCGTCGTGCCGCCCGGCGAGGAGCTGCTCTGCGACGCCGACGCGCACGTCGTCACGTACGAGATCGGCGCGGCGGCTGCGTACGGCGGAATCTCCTCGCGGACCTGGCCGGCGGTCGGCGCGGAGATCGACCCGGACGTGGTGGCCGGGATGGTCCGGCCCGACGGTTACTTCGCGGTGCCGACCCGGGCGATCGCCGTCGAGCAGACCCACAACCGGGGCGGCGGCGGAGTGATCCCGCTCGCCACCCTGCGCGAGCTGCGCCGGGTCGCCGACGACCACGGGCTCGCCCTGCACTGCGACGGCGCGCGGATCTGGCACGCGCACGTCGCCGACCAGGTGCCGCTGGCGGATTACGGCGCCCTTTTCGACACCATGTCGGTCTGCCTCTCCAAGGGCCTCGGCGCGCCGGTCGGCTCGCTGGTGCTGGGCAGCGCCGAGAAGATCGAACGGGCCCGGTGGATCCGCAAGCGGATGGGCGGCGGCATGCGGCAGGTCGGGATCCTGGCCGCCGCCGGCCGGTACGCTCTGGCCCACCACGTCGAGCGGCTCGCCGAGGACCACGCCAAGGCGGCGCGGCTGGCCGAGGCCATCGCCCCCTACGGCGTGCTCGCCATGCCGGTGCGGACCAACATCGTCCCGCTCGACCTGACCAAGCACCCGCTCGACGCGAAGGCCCTCGCGGCCGCCGCCCGGGCGGAGGGCGTGCTGGTCTCGGTGCTGGGCCCGCGTACCGCCCGCCTGGTCACCCACCTGGACGTCACCGACGCCGCCATCGACCGCGCCGCGGAGATCTTCACCCGCATCCTCCGCGCCTGACCGTCCCGCCTTGTTGATCAAGGAGTTTGCGTCGTCCGCCGGGCGTTTTCCGATGCAAACTTCTTGGTCAACGCCGGCCGGGGGTCGGCAGGGGCCGCGCGGGGGGTCAGGGGTGGAGGCGTTTGAGGGTGGCGATGTCGGCGGCGTGACCGACGTGCTTCTCCGTCGGGGTCTCCACCACCACCGGGATGCCCGCGGTGGCCGGGTGCCGCATCAGCTCGGCGAACGCCGGCTCACCGATGGTGCCCTTGCCGATGTTCTCGTGCCGGTCCCGGGTCGAGCCGCACAGGTCCTTCGAGTCGTTCGCGTGCACCAGCTTCAGCCGGTCCGCCCCGACGGCGACGACCAGGGCGTCCAGCGTGGCGGTCATCCCGCCATCGGCGGCCAGGTCGTGCCCCGCCGCCCAGGCATGGCAGGTGTCGAAGCAGACCCCCATCATCGGGTGGTGGTCCACCGCGTCCAGGTAGGGGCCCAGGTGCTCCACCCGGGAGGCCAACGACCGGCCGCCCCCGGCGCTCGGCTCCACCAGCAGCATCGGCCCGCCACTGGTCGCCGCCCCGTCCAGCAGCGGCAGCAGGGCTTCGCGTACCTGGCGCATCGCCGCCTCGGCGTGCCCTGCGTCCACGGCGCTGCCGGCGTGGAACACCACACCCTCGGCGCCGATCGCCCGGCCCCGGCGCAGCGCGTGCGCCAGGGTCTGCGCCGACCGTTCGACCGTGGCCGGGGTGGGGGAGCCCAGGTTGACCAGCAGTGACGCGTGGATGAAGACCGGGACGCCCCGTTCGCCGCAGCCGTCCCGGAACAGCGCGTCCTGCGCCGGGTCGCCGGCCGGCAGGGCCCAGCCCCGAGAGTTGGAGACGTAGACCTGCACCACCTCGGCGGCGGCCGCGTCGACGTACGGCAGCGCCGCCCTCGCCAGCCCGCCTGAGGTGGGGGTGTGCGAGCCGACCCGCCGCCGCACGCTCACCGGACCATCCTTCGTTCGCGACTGCGGGGCTCGCCGGCCCGGCTCACTCCGCGCGCTCACAGGCACGTCACCGTGACGGTGGTGCCCGGCGGCACCGGTGTGTTCTCTGGCGGGTTCTGGAAGCGGGCCACGCCGTTGGGGTTGAGCTGGAGGTTGGCCGGGAAGCCCTGGCTCTCCAGCACCTGCTTCGCCTGCTGGCAGGGCAGGTCGATCACCCGGGGCACGGGCACCTGCGGCGGCCCCTTGCTGATCTCCAGCTTGACCTGGGCGCCCTTCTCCACCCCGGTGCCGTCGGCCGGGCTCTGGCCGAGGATTTCGTCCTTCGGCTTGTCCGAGTCCTTGTACGACTCCACCGGGGTCAGCCCGAGCTGGGCGAGGATGCCCCGGGCGTCGTTGAGGTTCTTGCCCACCAGGTTCGGCACGCTGACCGGGGCACGGCCCTTGCTCAGCATCACCGTCACCTTCGTGCCCGGCTTGACCACCGTGCCCACCTTCGGGTCGGTGGCGACCACCACCCCGGCGGGCAGTTCGTCGTCGTACCGGGCGGAGCCCTTGACCACCACCAGCTTGGCGTCGGTCAGCTCGGCCTGGGCCAGCTCGAAGTCCTTGCCCACCACGTCCGGCACCGGCAACTGCTCCGGACCGAGCGACAGGGTCAGCGTGATCGTGCCGCCCTTGAGGATCCGGGCCGCGGAGGCCGGGTTCTGCCCCAGCACGCTGTCCTTCGGCACCTTCTCGTCATAGCGGGGATCGGCGTACTTCACGGTGAAGCCGCCCCGGGTGGCCTGCGCCTCCGCGTCGGCCTTGGTGAGGCTCACCAGCTGTGGGGCGACCGTGTAGCGCCCCACACCGAACCACCAGCCGCCGACCGCGGCCACCAGGCCGAGCACCACGGCCGCCGCGGCGACCGCCAGCCGGCCCCGGGGCGAGCCCATCACCCGGGTACGCAGCTCGGTCAGCCGACCGCCCAGGTCGCCGCCCTCGGCGGCGGCCCGGCGGCGGTGCGGGCGCTGCCCGCCGCCCTCGGGCAGCCGGGCCCAGGCGGGACGCTCGGCCGGGCGGACCGCCGCCACCACCATGGTCGGCTGGGCCATCGGGCTGTTCCCGTCGGACAGCTGCCGCAGCACCGTGGTGTGCGAGTCGGCGTTGCCCAGGTCGTCCCGGGCCACCTGCACCTCGGCCAGCAGCGCGCCGGCGTCGGTGGGGCGGGCGCCCGGATCGCGCCGGGTGGCCCGGCCGACCAGGTCGTCGAGGACCTTCGGCAGGCTCGGGACCAGGGTCGACGGGGGCGGCACGTCCCGGTCGACGTGCTGCCAGGCGACGTCCACCGGGCGGTCGCCGTCGTACGGCACCCGGCCGGTGAGCATCTCGAACAGCACGATGCCGGCGGAGTAGACGTCGGTGCGCGGATCCGCGTGGCCCTCGGTGACCAGCTCCGGCGCCACGTACGCCACGGTGGCCATGAGCTGGTTGCCGTTCTCCTCGGCGCTCGCCTCGACCGCGCGGGCCAGCCCGAAGTCGGCCACCTTGACCACGCTGTCCACCAGGTTGGCGGTGCCGCCGGTGGGCGCCTCGGCGACCAGCACGTTCTCCGGTTTGACGTCGCGGTGCACCAGGCCGGCGCGGTGCGCGGCGGCGATCGCCGCGAGCATCTGCTCGGCGATCGCCAGGGCCTCGTCGGGGTTGAGCCGGCGCCGTTCGGCGAGGACGTCGCGCAGGGTGCGGCCCCGGACGTACTCCATCACCAGGTAGGGGAGGCCGGCGTGGGTGCCCTGGTCGTAGACCGCCACCACGTTCGGGTGGGTCAGCCGGGCGATGGTCTTCGCCTCGTCGGTGAATCGCTCCACGAAGCCGGCCATCCGGGCCCGGGCCTCGGGGGCCTGGGTCGGGTGAATGATCTTGACCGCCACGGTGCGCTCCAGGCGCTCGTCGGTGGCGGTGTACACGGTCGCCATGCCGCCACGGGCCACGCGACCGCGAATGCGGTAGCGCCCGTCGATCAGCGAGCCCAGCAACGTGTCGGCGACCTGTGTGTCCATCGGCAGGCAGTCTATGTGTCGGGAGGGTGAAGGTTGAACAGGATGCTACAGCCGGGGGCCGACAACGCTCCCGCCACGCGCGTCCGGGCTGGTCGTGCGGCATCCGGAGGTGCCCGACGGGGTGCCGCCGGCCCGGGCCGTCCCGGCCCGTGGCAGGGTGGTCGGGTGACCGAATCCGTACCCGCTGCCACCGGCGCCGACCTGCCCGGACCGGCCGACCCGGCCGCCTGGCTGACCCTGCCGGACGTGGCCGAGCGTCTCGACCTGTCGATCAGCAAGGTGCACCAGATGATCCGCGACCGGGAGCTGATCGCGGTACGCCGCGACGGCGTCCGCCGCGTACCGGCCGACCTGGTGGCCAACCGCACCGTGCTCAAGCACCTGCCCGGCGTGCTCAACCTGCTCGCTGACGCGGGGTACGACGACGAGGAGGCGCTGCGCTGGCTCTACGAGGAGGACCCCACCCTCCCCGGCACGCCGGCCGCCGCCCTCGGCGGCGACCAGGCCCGGGAGGTCAAACGCCGCGCCCAAGCCCTCGGCTTCTAACCCACCCACCCCCACCCGGCTCCCACCCCCCGGCGCTGCCCGATGATCATGAGGTTGGCGGCAGTTTCCGCGATCAACTCCGCCGTCAACCTCATGATCAACAGCGGAGGGTGGGGGCGCGGTGGGTGGGTCAGTCGGTGCGGCGGGTGGCGGCGATGGCCAGGTCGACCAGGGCCTGCCGGGCCTCGGTGTCCAGGTCGACCGTGGTGAGGGCGGCCAGCGCGCTCTCGGTCAGCGCGGCGATCCGCCCCTCGGTACGCTCCAGCGCCCCGCTCGCCGTGATCAGCTCACGCAGCCGGGTCACCCCGGTGGCGTCCAGCCCCGGGTCGCCGAGCCCGCCGAGCAGCAGCTCCCGGCCGGCGTCGTCGACCGCCTCCAGGGCCGCCGCCACCAGGTACGTCCGCTTGCCCTCGCGCAGGTCGTCGCCGGCCGGCTTGCCGGTGCGCTCCGGGTCCCCGAAGACCCCCAGCACGTCGTCGCGCAGCTGGAACGCCTCGCCCAGCGGCAGCCCGTACGCCGAGTACGCCGCGTGCACCTCGGCCGGGGCGTCGGCCAGCGCGGCGCCCAGCAGCAGCGGCCGCTCGACCGTGTACTTCGCCGACTTGTAGCGGGCCACCTTGCCCGCCCGCTCCCGCGAGGTGTCGCCGGTGGCCTGGGTCAGCACGTCGAGATACTGCCCGACGGTCACCTCGGTGCGCATCTCGTCGAAGACCGGCCGGGCCCGGGCCACCGTGCGCGGCTCGAGGCCTGCGGAGTGCAGCAGCTCGTCCGACCAGACCAGGCAGAGGTCGCCCAGCAGGATCGCGGCGGCGTCCCCGAAGCCGTCCGGGTCGCCGCTCCAGCCAGCCGCCCGGTGCCGGGCCGCGAACCGCCGGTGCACGGCCGGCTCCCCGCGGCGGGTGTCGGAGCGGTCCATCAGGTCGTCGTGGATCAGGGCGCTGGCCTGCACGAACTCCAGCGCGGCCAGGGCGGCCACCACCTGGTCGGAGTCGAGCCCGCCAGCGCCCCGGTAGCCCCAGTACGCGAAGGCCGGGCGCAGCCGCTTCCCGCCTCCCAGCACGAACGCCTCGATCGCCTCGGCAACCGGCACCAGGCCGTCGTCGACGGCGGTCAGCCAGCCGCGCTGGCCGGCGAGGAACTCGGTGAGGGCCTTGTCGATCCGCTGACGCAGGCCGGCGCGGTCGACGGGGGATACGGGAGCAGCGTGAGTCACGCCAGAACGCTAGCCGGTCCCCGGCGGTCGCGTCGTGCCGCCATGGCGAGGTTTCGACGGTGGTCGACGGGACCCCGCCGCGCCGGGCCCGCCCGCCGCCCCAACCGGCAGGTAGGGCCGGGCCGCCGCGAACAGGCTCGCGTACCGGCCGGCCGCCGGCTCATCGCGGTGCACGGCCAGCCGGCGGCGTACCTCGGTGAGCTGGCCGACCGCCCGCGGTGAACCGGACCGGACGGCGTCGAGCAGCGCCTCGCCGGCCACCGCGCAGGCCCCCGCCACCTCGCCGAGCTGGAGGTATCCCCGGGCCAGCCAGCCGCCGTAGACCGCGGCGCGGCGCGGCCGGTCCCGCCCCCGCGCCACCGGCCCGAGCAGCGGCACGGCCGGCCCCGGCCGACCCAGCGCCACCAGGGTGCGGCCGGTCAACGCGGCCAGCTCGGCCTCGTCGAGCCAGTACAGCCACGGTGGCTCCCGGCCCGGTTCGGGCCCGCCGGTCCGCTCGGCGGCATCGAGGGCCGGCCGGGCGGCGCGCGACCGGCCGGCCAGCGCGGCGGCGAACGCCACCCGGTGCAGCAGCAGCGCCCGCAGCCCGGGGGAGGCGGCGTCGCGGGCGCCGGAATAGCCGATCCGGGCCAGCGTCAGCGCGCCCACCGGGTCCCCGGCCCCGGCCAGCAGGTGGCTGGCCGACCCGAGGACGTGCCCGGCGAGCGCCGGGTCGCCGGCGGCCAGCGCCAGCCGGTAGGCGTCCAGGCCGCCGGTCAGGTCCCCGGCATCGGCCGCGAGCCAGCCGGCGAGCTGGGCCGACTCGGCCAGCACGGGCAGCAGCCGGCGGCGGCCGGCCGGCCCGGCGACGGTGAGCGCCCGGGCCGCGCGGCGCAGCCGGTGGGCGCCGTGGCCGGTCAGGTCGGCCCCGCCCAGCAGGTCGTCCCAGCGCCGCAGCTCGGCC
The DNA here is from genome assembly GCF_008119785.1 of Micromonospora sp. MP36. GTDB lineage: Bacteria > Actinomycetota > Actinomycetes > Mycobacteriales > Micromonosporaceae > Micromonospora. The sequence continues at coordinate 36,201 of NZ_VSFA01000060.1, forward strand.
AGGTCGCCGCCGCCGGCCGCCACCGGCCCGCCCGACATTGGGTCCGCCGGCCCGCCGGTCACCGGGTCCGCCGGCCCGGCCGGCACCGGGACCGGCCCAGTCTCCCGGCCCGGGCCCGCCGCCCCGCCGGACGGCTCGGTCAGGGCGGGGCCGGCGAGCGGACCGCCCAACGACACCCTGGACGGGTCGGCCGACCAGCGGTGCGCCAGGGTGAGCAGGGCCAGCCGGGCCCGGGAGCCGGCCCGGTCGACCGCCGCCGGCACGGCGCCGAGCCGACGGCTGCGCGCCGCGGCCTCGGCGAGCAGTTCGCCCGGCGCCCCGAGGACCACGGCCAGCCAACCCAGCCAGAAGTCGCCGGGCAGGCGGCGCTGCCGTTCCCACCGGGAGACCTCGTGCCGGGTCAGGGTCGGCACGCCGGCGGCGGCACAGAGCTCGGCGGCCATCCGCTGCTGGCTCCAGCCGCGCGCTGACCGCAGCTCGGCCAGGAGCGGCCCGAACAGGTGCGGACCGGGTGGCGGGATCGGGATCATCGGTCCTCCGGAGGGCGTCGGCGCGGATGGCGACGCGGACCGGCGGTGCCGGACCGGCGGGTCGCCGGGCGTGCTGACCCCCACGCGGGCCCCCGAGGCCGGCCACCGGCCGGCACCCACCGCGCTTGCCCCTTTCCTACTCCGTGGGTGCGACGCTTTGCCCGGCGCTGTTCGCGGGGTGGGAAGACCTGGGTACGACGGGACGTGCCGGTTACAGTCGGGACGTGGCGCTCGGTCTTCCCTCGGTCTTCCCGAACCCTCAGCCGGCCATCGGGGAGCTGATCCGCGACGGCCAGCCGACCTTCTCGTTCGAGTTCTTCCCGCCGAAGACCCCGCAGGGCGAGCGCCTGCTCTGGCAGGCCATCCGCGAGCTGGAGTCGCTGCGCCCGTCGTTCGTCTCGATCACCTACGGCGCGGGCGGCTCGACCCGGGACACCACCGTCGCGGTGACCGAGCGGATCGCCACCGAGACCACCCTGTTGCCGATGGCGCACCTGACCGCGGTGAACCACTCGGTCGCCGAGCTGCGGCACGTCATCGGCCGGCTGGCCTCCGTCGGCGTCCGCAACGTGCTGGCCGTGCGGGGCGACCCGCCGGGCAACCCCGGCGGCGAGTGGGTCCGGCACCCGGAGGGCGTGGAGTACGCCGAGGAGCTGGTCCGGCTGGTCCGCGACGCGGGCGACTTCAGCGTCGGGGTGGCGGCCTTCCCGTACAAGCACCCGCGCTCATCCGACGTGGCCAGCGACACGAAGTACTTCGTCCGCAAGTGCCGGGCGGGGGCCGAGTTCGCCATCACCCAGATGTTCTTCGACGCCGACGACTACCTGCGGCTGCGGGACCGGGTGGCGGCCGCCGGCTGCGACACCCCGATCCTGGCCGGCGTGATGCCGGTGACCCAGATGGGCACCATCGAGCGCTCCGTGCAGCTCTCCGGCGCGCCGTTCCCGCCGGCCCTGGCCGAGCGGTTCGCCCGGGTGGCCGACGATCCGGAGGCGGTCCGTCGGCTCGGCATCGAGCAGGCCAGCGAGATGTGCGCGAAGCTGCTGGACGAGGGCGTGCCGGGGATCCACTTCATCACCCTCAACCGGTCCACCGCCACCCGCGAGGTCTGGCAGCAGCTCCAGGCCGCGGCACGGGTCTGACCGGCCGACCCACGTCAGCCGCCCCGCCCTTCTACGGTTGATCCCGTGGCGGGCACGCAGCTGAACTGGGACCAGTACGCGACCGCGTGGGCGCGGCTGCACGGCGGCTTCGACCCCCGCGTCGCCGCGCCGGTGGTCCGCGCCTGGCTGCGGTTCGCCTACCACCTGGGATACGTCCTGGGCCGGCTGCGGGTCGGCCCGACCCCGGTGACCGTGGTCGGGGTGCTGCTCTGCGCCTGCGTACCGCTGCTGGTCGGGCGGCTGGGCGACGGGCCGTTCCTCGGCGCGCTGTTCGTGCTGCTCGCCGCGGTGGCGGACAGCGTCGACGGTGCCGTCGCGGTGACCACCAACCGCACCACCCGGCTCGGCTACGTCTACGACTCCGTCGCCGACCGGCTCGGTGAGGCCGCCTGGCTGACCGCGTTCTGGCTGCTCGGTGCGCCGGGCGCGCTGGTCGCCGCGGCCGGTGGCCTCTCCTGGCTGCACGAGTACGTCCGGGCCCGGGCGGTCGCCGCCGGGATGCGGGAGATCGGCGTGGTGACCGTGGGGGAGCGACCCACCCGGGTCTGCGTGGCCCTGGTCGGGCTGCTGGTCGCCGGGCTCACCGGGCTGATCGACGCCGACGTGGCTGCCGGCACCATCACCATGGCCGCCACGGTCTGGGTGCTGCTGGCCGGCTACGGCCTCGGGCAGCTCCTCGCCGCCGTCCGCCGCGCCCTCGTCGACGCCGGCTGACCGCCGCCCGGCCCCACTCGGTCCGCCGCCGGTCGCGCGCCGGGGATCGCCGATCTGGCGGTCTCGGCCCGTCCCGTTTCGCGCGAGATCGCCGATCCGGCGGTCTCCGCCCGCCGCGTTCCCGCCAGGTCGGCGAGGTGGGGGGAACGGCCCGCGAGATCGGCGAGGTGGCAGGAACGGCCCGTGAGATCGGCGAGGTGGCGGGAACGGCCCGCGAGATCGCCGAGGTGGCGGGAACGGCCTGCCCGGGCCGGCGAGCGGCGGGCTACCAGGCCGGGCCGATCTCGTCGGCGACGATCTGGGCCGACAGGGTGACCATCGGGAGGCCACCGCCGGGGTGGGTGGAGCCGCCGACCAGCCACAACCCGGCCGCCGGACCCCGGTTGGCCGGACGCAGCAGGCCACCCGCGGTGCCGTAGATCGACCCGCCCGGCGCGCTGGTCGTCGCGTCCAGGTCGGCCGGCGTACGGATCTCGCGGAACACCAGCCGGTCCCGGACGTCCACGCCCCGCTCGGCGAGCACGTCGAGGATCCGGTCGGCGTACGCCTCGGCCAGCCCCGGCCGCCGCCAGTCGACCGCACCCGCGGCGGTGCCGTGGCGGGCGGCGTTGACCAGCACGAACCACGCCTCGTGCCGATCCGGGCGGACGGTCGGGTCGTCGGCCACGGTGACGAAGACCGTCGGGTCGAGTGCCGGCCGGGCCCGGATCCCCCGCCCCGGGTCGCCGAAGACCGCGTCGAACTCGACGTCGTGGTCGCGGGGGAAGAAGACGGTGTGGTGCGCCAGCCCGGAGTCGCCGCGTACGCCGAGCAGCAGCACGAAGCCGGCCAGGCTGCGGTCGGTGAGCCCGGCCAGCCGGCGCGGGGTGGGCAGCAGGTCCCGGTAGAGGGTGAGCGCGTCCACGTTGGCCACCACCACGTCGGCGGGGACCGGGGCGGCCACCCCGGCGAGGCGTACCCCGTGCACCCGGCCGCCGGCCGCGTCGATCCGGGTGACCGCGGTCCCGGTCTGCACCACCACGCCCAGGTCCAGGCAGCGGGACAGCAGCGCGTCGGCGAGGCTGCCCAGCCCGCCCCGCAGGTACCAGCCGCCGTACGCCAGCTCGGCGTAGGGGACGGCGACCAGTGCGGCCGGGGCGCGGCGCGGGTCGGCGCCGGTGTAGGTGGCGTACCGGTCGAGCAGCATCCGCAGCCGCGGGTCGGACAGGTGGCGGCGGCCGAGCCCGCGCAGGCTGCGGCCGGGGGCGATCGCGGCGAGGTCGCCGAGCCGCCAGGCCAGCGCGGCCAGGTCCCGGGGAGAGTCGATGGCGCGGCGCAGGACGTCCCGGTGCGACGCCGCCCAGACCCGGGTGGCCCGCCGCCAGAGCCGCTGCCAGTCGGCGGCGGCCCGGTCCCCGAACGCCGCGCCGATCCGGGCGGCGAACTCGGCCGGGTCGGCGCAGGAGTCCAGGGTGCCGCCGTCGGGGAACACGTGCCGGACGATCGGGTCCAGCGGCACCAGGTCGAGATACTCGTCGAGCTTCGCGCCGGTCGCCTCGAACAGGTCGTGGAAGACCTGCGGCAGGGTGACCAGGCTCGGTCCGGTGTCGAAGCGGTACGACCCCTCGGGCGTGTCGTGGACGTGCCGGCCGAGCTTGCCGCCGACCGTGTCGGCGCGCTCGAAGACGGTGACCTCGTGCCCGGTGACCGCCAGCCGAGCGGCGGCGGCCAGCCCGCCGACCCCGGCGCCGATGACCACGATCCGCGCCATGCCGCGCCCCCCTAGCCGACCGGGCGACCCCGCCAGGTGAGCCGGCGTCGCTTCCGCAGATGGTACGACCGCAGGGTCAGCCAACCGAGGACCACGACCGACACGGGGTGTGTCAGCGCGTCGGGCCAGGCCCGCCCGCCGGTGGCCCGGGCGCTGAGCACCCGCCCGGCGACGCCCAGCAGGTAGGCCAGGAACGCGAGCCCGGCCACCGCCGGCGCGCCGGCCGTCAGCGCACCGACCGCGAGCAGCGGGGGCGCGGTCCAGAGCAGGAGCAGCAGCGCCACCACCAGCGCGGCGGTGGACGGGTGCCCGAACGAGGCCCAGAGCGACTTGGTGTAGCCGTCCCGCAGCTGCGGCCAGGTCTCGTACATCCGGCAGGTGGCCAGCCGGGAGCCGTCGGCCAGGGCGATCCGGCCGCCCGCGCGCTTCACCGCCCGGGCCAGCTCGATGTCCTCCAGGACCCGGCCGGCGACCGCGGCGTGCCCGCCGGCCCGCAGGTAGCCGGCCCGGTCCACCACCAGGAACTGCCCGCCCGCCGCGGCCAGCGACGGCCGCGGCGAGCGTTCCATCGCGCGCAGCGGCAGGAAGGTCAGCCACAACCACTGCAGCAGCGGCTGCACCAGGCGGTCGGCCGCCGTCCGCACCACGATCCGGGGGTACGGCGACAGCAGCGTCGCGCCCGCCGCGCGCAGTTCGGCCACCGCCGCCGCGACGGCGTACGGGGTGAGCACCACGTCCGCGTCGACGAAGGCCAGCACGGTCGGGGCCGGGCCGGTCCGGGTGGCGAGTTGCCAGCAGGCGTGCGGCTTGCCCAGCCAACCCCGCGGCGGGGCGGCCCCGGTGAGCAGGGTGAGCCGCGGGTCGTCGCCGGCCACCGCGCGGACCACGTCGGCGGTGCCGTCGGTGGAGCCGTCGTCGAGTACCACGATGCGCAGGTCGGGCACGCCGCGCTGGGCGAGCAGCGCGCGCAGGCACGGCCCCACCCGGTCGGCCTCGTCGCGCAGCGGCAGCAGCACCGCCACCACCTCGGTCACCTCGACCGGGCCGGCGGCGGGGCGGCGCAGCCAGCGGGTGGCGTTGACCCAGGTGTGCGCGGTGAGCGCGGCGACCGCGGCGACCAGGGCGAGGACGACACTCATGACGGCACTCCGCTTCGCTCCGTGCCGTCATGAGGCACCACGGCGCTGTGCTGATGATTCGCTCGCTGACGCTCGCTCATGCCGACACGTCGACGCCGGGGCGGGCGGCCGCGTCCACCTCCCGGCGGTCGGCGGCGGGGCGGCGGGCGCGGAGCAGCGTCACCGCCAGCGGCACGGCGGCCACCGCCATGCCGAGCGCACCCCAGGCCGCCGAGGCGGGCAGGCGGAGGAAGACCGCGTGCGCCAGCACGCTGGAGCCGTAGGTCCACAGGTAGAGCGCGAACATCGGCCCGTCCCGCCGGTCGGTGCGGTCGACGGCCGGCCCGGCGAGCGGGCGCAGCGCACTCGTCAGCAGCACCGCGAAGAGCAGCCAGCCGAGGTAGTTGCCGGCCGGGACGCCGGGCAGGCCGGGCAGGGCCGGGGTGGGGTCCCGCCAGACCCAGTAGCCCTCGGCCACCATCTGCGGGTCGAGGAAGAGGTCCCAGGCCGCCAGCCCGACCGCGGCCAGCGCAATCCGGCCGGGCCGGGACGCGGTGAGCCGGACCGCGGTGAGCCAGGCCGGCCAGGCCATCCAGGTCCAGGCCAGGGGGATGATCAGCGGCACCCCGGCCAGCTTCGGGCCCAGCTCGCCGGAGTAGTCGTAGCTGCCGAACGGGAAGCCCGTCGCCACCCCGAGCGCTTCCACGGCGAACCCGCCGCCGGTGGCCACCGCGACCAGCGCGACCGCGGTACGCGTACCCCGGGTGAGCAGCGCGTGCCCGACGGAGAGCAGGTACCCGAGTCCGACCGTGGCCACGGTCAGCCCGGCCCGGGTGGCGCCGGCGGTGAGCGGGTAGCCGATCTGGGCGAGGACCAGGCCGGCCAGCAGCGCCCAGGGCAGCCGGCTCCGGATCACGGCGCGGCGGGGGCGGGGCCGCCGCCAGGGGCCGGCGAGGCCAGCGGCAGGTCCCGGCCGAGCACGCCGAACGGTCGCTCGTCGCCGGGGAAGTGGAAGTTGCGCAGGATGTCGACGAAGCCGAACCGCCGGTACAGCCGCCAGGCCCGGGACTGCTGCTCGTCGGCCTCGGGCGTGGACAGCAGGGTGGTCGTCCCCTCCGCCATGGTGAGCAGGGCGCGCAGTTGGCCGGCGCCGAGGCCGTGCCCCTGCGCGGGCGGGCGGACGTGCAGTTCCACCACCTCGAAGCAGTGGGTCAGCCAGCGCTGCCGGGCCTCGGTGTCCAGCGCCCGGTGCACCTGGTCGTGCCACCACTGGCCGGCGGCGCCGAGGTAGCCGTACCCGAAGCCGGCCAGGTGCCCCTCGCGGGTGAGGCTGGCGACGGCGCGGAAGCCGGGGCGGCGGACGTGGGTGGCGATGTAGCCGCGCCGGGCCTCCAGCAGGTCGGCGCGGTAGCCCATCGCCTCGCCGTAGACGGCCACCACGTCGTCCAGCCGCCGGACCAGATCGTCCGGCGTCCACCGCACCAACCTCATGCGCGTCCTCTCGCCGTTTCCGGGTCGCCCTCGGCGGCCCACCCCAGCACCGCCCGGTCGCCGACCACGTCGCCCACCGCGAACCGGGCGAACAGCTCCTCCGCGTACCAGCCCTCGATCGGGGTACGCGTGATCGCGGCCCGGTGCTCGGGCTGACGGTACGCGAACGCGACCAGGTCCGCCGCGTCGCGCCACACACTCACCGTGCCCTGCCAGCCCAGCGGGGCCTCGCCGACGCCGAACCGGGCGAGCAGCCCGGGCGCGGCGTGCAGGGCGGCGGCGACCGGCGGGACCGCCCGCCAGAAGGTGACCGCCCGGCGGGCCCGCAGCCGGGCCCGGGTCAGCGCCAGCACCGGCCCGCTGACCGGGCCGCCGGACGGCTCGCCGAACGGCCGCCGGCCGGACCACGCGCCCCGGCTGGTCAGCGGGCGCAGCTCCAGCCGGACCGAGGAGCGGGCGATCCTGGCCCAGGACCGGCCGACCGGGGAGGCGTCGAAGCCGGCCGCCGCGGCCGGGGAGTCCCAGGCCACCAGCGCGGCCCACCGCGTCGGGTCGGCGTCGCCGGGGCCGAAGCCCGTGCCGGTCCCGGTGCCGAGCAGCTTGGCGAACCGGACGCCGGCGGCCCGGCGCAGCCGCGGCGGGTGGACGGCCATCCGGACCAGCGCGCCGGGCACCGCGGCCCGAGGGATCCGCCACACGTGCAGCGTGACGAGTTCGGGCGGGCTCACGCCACCGCTCCGCTTCGCGCCGCGCCGTGGGCCGTCGCGCTGCGGAGCTTGATGGTTC
>NZ_VSFA01000061.1 GCF_008119785.1 Micromonospora sp. MP36
ACCAGACGAAACCGGCCGGCCCAAACAAGGGGCCGGCCGGTTCGCGAAAGGTGCAGGAGGTCACCAGAGCTGCTGGACGATATCCGCCGCCTGCTCCTCCCACTGCGCGTACGCGTACGGGTAGGCGGACACCTGCACGGTCTGCGCGGCCGTGGTCAGCGGCAGGTCCTGCCAGTCGCCGACGTTCTTCAGCGCGTTGAAGAACGCCTTGGACGCGTAGTCCGGGTCGGTGATCTGCTCGGGCGTACCCCAACCAACCGACGGGCGCTGCTGGAACAGGCCCTCCGAGTCGTGGTCGTTGTACGTGCCCAGGTGGCCGAGGTTGTACAGCTTCGACTCCTGCAGCGAGGTCGCGACGCCGATCACGGCGCCCCGCTTCCCCACGCCGGTCTCCTTGGCCGCCTTGACGATGGCCTTGGCGTTGTCGACCTGCGCGTCGTCGAGCGGGATGCGCGACTGGGCACCCTCCACGCCGTGCGGGATGAGTTCGTCCCGGCTGGGGCGGTCGCCCTTGCTGGCGACCTTGTCGCTGCCGGTGGTGAGACCGGACTCGACCGTGGCGGTCTTCTCGCCGGTCGCCATGTCGATGGCGGCGACAGCGCCAGCGTGCGGGCCGGTGGTGACCGGCGCGGCGAAGGCGCTCGGACCGACGGCCAGCCCACCGAGGGCGGCCACGCCCGCGATGCTCAGGGCGGCCTTACGGCGCGGGGTCTTGGTGAATTCGGGAAGCGAGCGGGTGACGAATTCGGCCTTCTCCTGCGCGGTCTTCGCGAGGGCGGGGAGCCGGCGGGCGACAAGTTCTGCCTGCGCGGTCTTCGCGAGGGCGGGGAGCCGGCGGGCGACGAGTTCGGTCTTGCCTTGGGCGGTTTTGGCGATGGCCGGGAGCCATCGAGTGAAGTGCTGCTTCACGATGGTTGCCCTTTCGATCGTTACGACGCGCTCCGGGGTGAGCGAGCCTCGGGGGAACTACTGAGCGGTACGGGTTTACGTTCCGGCGGTACGGGGGACACAACCAGCTTGACGTGTCGGTCATTCCGGAAATGCCGGAGTGGCGGGTGGCTGCGGTCCAGGTCACTCGGAGTCAGGGACGGCGGCCCCAAGGCGTAGCAAACCGGAGGAAATTCCTGAAAAGGGCAGTCAGCCGCCTGGGCGAGACGAGCACCCAGCGCTCAGCGGGCTGGCGGGGTACCGAACCGGACGAGGACGTGCCAGAGTTGCTTGAGGTGCTGGAGGGTGACCTCGACCGGTCCCCGGTCGGCCCACCGGTCCGGTTCCCGCACCACCGAGGCGGCGGCCCGGCCGATCAGGGCGGCATCGACCGGCTCTCCCGGGCGGGCGAACTCCGCGTGCACCCGCGCGGCCAGCGGCGGGATCGCCGGACCCCGGAATTCGGCGTCGATGCCGTCGACCGGCAGCGCGAAGCCGGCGTGCCAGCGCAGTGGGAAGCCGTGCCGCCGGGCGATGCCGGCGAGGATCCCGCCCACCTCGGTGCCGCGGAACGACGGGTCGACCACCAGGGCCTCGACGTCGTGGGCGAGGCTCACGTCGCCGTGGATCTGCGCCTCGATGTAGTCGTCCAGGGCCCGCCCGACCGCTCCCGACTCCCGCTCGCCGCGGCGCAACAGCGCCCGCAGCAGGCTGTCGGTGTCCATGCCGGCCACACCGAGGCTGGCCCCGGTGCCGGCGGTTGCGGCCAGCAATGCCGCGAGCACCGGCTCGAAGATCTCGAGGGTGCCGAAGTCCGTTGGCTGTGTGTGGCTGTCGCCGAAGCTGAAGGTGGTTCGGGCCAGGGTAGCGGGGCGCAGCCGCAGGTGGCAGGAGCCGAACCGGGGGCAGGCGCCGTCGGCGTGGTCCAGCAGGTTCAGGCCGCCGTACTTCGGGCGCTCCGCGGGGAGCACGCCGGGCCGCTGGTACGCCCCGCCGAAGAGCATCTCCTCCCAGCGGTCCCGGTCACCGCCGGGGAATGCGGTCAGTCCCCCATTGGAGATGCCGGTTTCGAACTGGCTGCGGTAGATGCCCTCCCGGTCGAGCGCCTCGGCCACTGTGCGGCCGTCGCGCAGCAGCCGGTCCGGGTGGAAGTTCAGCGTCAACCGCCCGTGCGCGGCCACCGCCGCCATGACCTCGTCGGTCCGGTAGGCCGTACCCGAGCCGGCGAGGTGTCGGGCGATGGCGGCCAGCGCCGCGGGCCGGTCCCGCAGCGCCACGTCGCGGACGTGCCGCAGGGCGATGGTCTGTGCCGGGGTCAGCAGGGGTGGGGCGGCGGGGTCGGACACGGCCGCGAGTATGGCCGGCGGTCGGCCGCTCCGCTGGCGTATTTCCACCTGTCAGGCGTCGGTGCCGAACCCGTTCCGGGTGCCGCGCTCCTCTGGCGTGAGCAGTTCCTGGAAGACGGTGAGGTGCAGGCCGGCCGGTCCGTCGAGGCGGGCGTTGAGCGACTGCCACGGGGTGACCGTCGGCGGGGCGACCTCCGTGGCGCCGGCGGCGACCAGGCGGTCGGTCACCGCGCGGCTGTCATCCACTTCGAACGCCACCCGCAACCGCGGCGCGACCTGTCGCCCGACCTCCACCTCGTCGATCATCCGCTTCTGCGCGGGGTTGGCCAACTCCAGGGTGGCCCGGCCGGCGTCCAGGATCACCACCCGAGCACCGTCGCCGCCGGAGTACGCCGCCTGTTCGGGCAGGCCCAGGGCGTCCCGGAAGAAGGCGACCGCGGCGTCGTAGTCGTCGGCCTCGACGACGAGACGCAACTGGCGGACGGTCGGCGGCCGGTGGTCTCCCTGTGCGGTCATGGCAGCCGATCCTAGTCGCGCCCCGGCAGACGGAAATGTGAGCTGCGCGGCGACGCCATCGACCACGGCCTCGGCGTGGGGCGGGACACGGCGGGAGTGGCGGAATCCGGCGGGGCGGGCCCGCCCCGCCGGAACCCTTCTTCAATGTTGCTCAAGCGTGCCACTTCCGCAACGGACCGTAACCTTTCGGTGCCAACGTCGTTGACACGCTGGACGAGATGGCGGTGGCGGCAGCGTACGTCACCGTCGTCTCATCCCGCGCCTGGCCGAGCCGGCCGCGCTTCGACCCGGCCGCCGCCCGCTGCCGCTCCGCTGGAGCTGTCGAGATGCTGCCACGCCAGCCCGTCGGCGTCCTGTGGGAGAGCTCGGGAGCCACGGCTCGGCATTCGGCGAGGGTTCGTTCACCTGCCCGGGGGCGGGTGCCAGAGCCTGGCCGACGCGACAGCCGACGCCGGGCGGCCGTGGCAGCCCCTCACCCATCCGGGAACCCGCGCAAACCGGCCATGGCGGCCTGGGCCCGAAATGGAAGGCGACGCGGCCGCGGCGCGCATTGGGCCTGGCTGGGCGCAGTACACGCGGCCGACAACCACCCTCAGACCGGCGATACCTGACGGTTGCTGTCGAAAACCCACCACACCTACCGGGTGTCGGGATATGCATCGAGCCCAGTCGATGGATGGGGAAGCCTTCTGACAAATATATGACACCTCCGTACGGCCCACTGGAAGCGATCCCAGTACCATTAAGGACACTTCACCGAATCGTTGCGGAGCGCAGAATAGAAGCCATAAATCATCATCTTCAGCCACCGGGCCGCCACGTCGTCGCACTCTGTCACCCCAGCAGCCCGCCCCAGCCATCACCGACAGTAGTCTGCTCGTCGCGGTGGATGTTGCACCGGCCAGTGGGCCCCCGCTAGCATCGGCTCGGCGCCAGAACAGTGGCAGACGCCAATTGCTCGGGCCCATCGGATACGAACGGATAGGCCAACTCCAGTGGCGGCGGATCCGCCGTGGCAACATTTCCGAATGGGTAGAACAATGCGTCGACGAGCCACCGTTCCGCCGTTTCGGCAAGGGGGAGGCTTTGAAGGATCCGTGTGTGAGGGCTGCCGAACGAGTCATTGAATACATGCAGGAGAATCTTGCAAATCAATTGACCATTGACGACATGGCAAAGACAGCCCTGTTCAGCAAGTTCCATTTTTCCCGTATCTTCCAGCGAGCCACCGGAGTCTCGCCCGGGCGGTTCCTCTTCGCCCTGCGACTGCAGCAGGCCAAGCGCCTGCTGAGGTCCACCTCGCTCAGTGTCGCGGACGTGAGCCTACAAGTCGGCTACTCCAGCGTCGGGACGTTCAGCTCGCGGTTCACCCGCAGCGTCGGCCTGTCACCCACCCGGTACCGGCGGCTGGGGGGATTCACCACCCACGTCCCCATCGCCGATGGGCACGCGGTCGCCAACCGTCCGAGAGGGACGGTACGCGGGCGGATCACCGGTGCCCCCGGGCTGCCCACCAGCCGGGTCTTCGTGGGCATGTTCCCGCAGCGGATCCCCGAGGGCCGGCCCGTGCAGTGCCGCATTCTCGACACTCCGGGACCGTTCACGCTCGACCCGGTACCGGCCGGAACCTGGCACCTGCTGGCCCACTCGGTCGGGCCCGACGAGGAGGCGGTGCCGGCGGCGGAGGCCACCTGGGTCGGCAGCATCGGACCCCTGCTGATCACCCGGAACAGCTTCCTGGAGGTCGAGCTGTCGCTGCAGCCCATGCGGATCGTCGACCCGCCCGTACTGCTCGCGTTGCTGGACGCCCGGCAGTCGGCGCTGCGGCGGGAGCGGGCACGCCGGCGGGCGGTCGGCGCCGTCCACGGCTGACGTCGACCCCAGGTCCCCCGCACCGCCGCCGTCGTCGGTGCGGGGGCCCCACCCGTGCCCGTCACCGGCGACGCCGGAGCGCCCCATGCCGAGTCGCACGGCGCCGACGAACCGGTCGGCGCGGCCCGCGTCGCTCCGCAGCGGAACGCCCAGCCGGACGGCGGCAGGCCGCGGAGGGGTCACCGTAATGACGCGCAGTCAACCTCGCACAGTCCGCTCCCTCGTCCCGGACGGCACCGCCCGGCGGTCCGCCACCCATCGGTCGATGTCGACGCCGTCATTAAGATGACCGGATGCACAACCGGTTCTACGCCGGCCAGACCTGTTCGATCGCCCGGGCTCTCGACGTGGTCGGCGAGCGGTGGAGCCTGCTGATCGTCCGCGAGGCGCTGCTCGGAGCGACCCGCTTCGACGCGTTCCTGCGTAACCTCGGGATCGCCCGCAACGTGCTGGCCGACCGGCTCGGCACGCTGGTGGGCGGGGGCGTGCTGCAGCGGGTGCCCTACCAGGAGCGCCCGCTGCGGCACGAGTACCACCTCACCGACCGTGGACGGGAACTGGTGCCGGTCGTCCTGGCCCTCATGCAGTGGGGGGACCGGCACTTCGCCGGCCCGGCCGGCCCGCCCCGGCTCGCCGCGCACGACGGCTGCGGCGGAGCGGCCCGGGCCGTCATGCACTGCGTCGAGTGCGACCGGCCGCTCACCCCCGCGGAGGTGACCACCCGCCCCAACCCGGAGCACGTTCCGCCCCGGTGACGCCGGACCGGCACGACGGCCGCGCCCAGGTCGGGCCACCCGCCGGCGGCCCAGTTCGCGGTGCTGCCGCGGCCGCGCGGCCTGGTGATCGGGCACGCCCTGTGCGAGCTTGTACTGATGCACACTCATGAGTCCGGCGCCGGGTACGCGCTGCGGCCCGTCGGCCGGGTCGAGTCCCCGCTGACCGATCCGGCGCTGGCGCCCAAGCAGGGCGACGAGGGGGCACCGGAGGCGTGGCTGGTCTTCGACGAGGCGTACGCCCCGGCGCTGCGCGGCCTGGCGCCCGGCGCGGACCTGCTGGTGCTGACCTGGCTGGACCGGGCGCAGCGGGACGTGCTCGTGGTGCACCCGCGGGGCGACCGGTCCCGCCCGGAAACCGGGGTGTTCGGCACCCGCTCGCCGCACCGGCCTAACCCGATCGGGCTGCACCGGGTGCGAGTACGGGAGGTGACCGGCCTGCGGGTGCGGGTGGCCGACCTGGAGGCGGTGGACGGCACGCCCGTACTCGACCTCAAGCCGGTGCTAGACGGCGAGCGCTGATGCCGGCGGTGCCCGGCCGGGTCGGCGACCCGGCCGGGCGGTCGGCTCAGTGGCCGCGGGCGATCCACTCGTCGAGGTGTGGCGCCTCGGCGCTGATGGTGGTGTCGTCGCCGTGTCCGGTGTGGACCACGGTCTGCGGCGGCAGGGTGAGCAGCCGGGTCCGGATCGACTCGATGATGGTGCCGAAGTCGCTGTAGGAGCGGCCGGTGGCTCCGGGCCCGCCGGCGAAGAGGGTGTCGCCGGTGAAGACGGCGCCGAGGTCGGCGGCGTGCAGGCTGCAGGCCCCCGGGCTGTGCCCGGGGGTGTGCAGCACGCGCAGGGTGGTGCCGCCGACCGCGATGGTCTGGCCGTCGGTCAGCTCCCCGTCGGGTGGGGTGTCCGGGTGGACGAGGTCCCAGAGCACCCGGTCGGCGGGGTGCAGCAGCACCGGGGCGCCGGTGGCCCGGGCCAGCTCGGGCGCGACCCGCACGTGGTCGTCGTGCGCGTGGGTGGCCAGGATGGCGACGACCCGGCGGTCGTCGACGACCTTGCGGATGGCGGCCACGTCGTGCGGGGCGTCGACGACGACGCACTCGGCGTCGTCGCCGACCACCCAGACGTTGTTGTCGACGTCGAAGGTCTGCCCGTCCAGGGAGAACGTGCCGGAGGTGACGGTGTGATCGACGCGGGCGGTCACGGGAAGACCACCACCGAGCGGAGCACGTCGCCGTGGTGCATCCGGGTGAACGCCTCCTCGACCTGGTCGAGGGCGATCTCCTCGGTGACGAACGCGTCCAGGTCGAGGCGGCCCTGCCGGTACAGCTCGGTGAGCATCGGGAAGTCGCGGCTGGGCAGGCAGTCGCCGTACCAGCTGGACTTGAGCGCGCCGCCGCGGCCGAACACGTCCAGCAGCGGCAGCTCGATCTTCATGTCCGGGGTGGGTACGCCGACCAGCACCACCGTGCCGGCCAGGTCGCGGGCGTAGAAGGCCTGCTTCCAGGTCTCCGGGCGGCCCACCGCGTCGATGACCACGTCGGCGCCGAAGCCGCCGGTGGCGGCGCGGATCGCCTCAACCGGATCGTCGTCGGAGGCGTTGACCGTGTGGGTGGCGCCGAACTTGCGGGCCCAGTCGAGCTTGCGGGAGTCGGTGTCCACCGCGATGATCGTCGTCGCCCCGGCCAGGGCCGCCCCGGCGACCGCCGCGTCACCGACGCCGCCGCAGCCGATCACCGCGACCGAGTCGCCGCGGGTCACCTGGCCGGTGTTCATCGCCGCGCCGAGGCCGGCCATCACGCCGCAGCCGAGCAGACCGACGGCGGCGGGCCGGGCGGCCGGGTCGACCTTGGTGCACTGCCCGGCGTGGACGAGGGTCTTCTCGGCGAACGCGCCGATGCCGAGGGCGGGGGTGAGCTCGGTGCCGTCGGTGAGGGTCATCTTCTGCGCGGCGTTGTGGGTGTTGAAGCAGTACCAGGGGCGGCCGCGGCGGCAGGCGCGGCACTGGCCGCAGACCGCCCGCCAGTTGAGCACCACGAAGTCGCCGGGGGCCACCTCGGTGACCCCCTCCCCCACCTGCTCGACGATGCCGGCCGCCTCGTGGCCGAGCAGGAACGGGTACTCGTCGGTGATGCCGCCCTCGCGGTAGTGCAGGTCGGTGTGGCACACCCCGCAGGACTGGACGCGGACCACCGCCTCGCCCGGCCCCGGGTCGGGCACCACGATCGTGGTGACCTCCACCGGCGCGCCCTTGCGCCGCGACACGACTCCCCGGACTTCCTGGCTCACTGGCCCCTCCTGCCGTCGACGATCACGTCTCTGGAGCGAACCTACCGCCGATCACCACTGCCGGGCTCGCCGGTGTGAGGCGGGTTATCCGGCGCGTCGCCGGGTACGCGGGGGCCCGGGTTGTCCGGCACCGACGGGAGTGATCATGAAGCTGACGCATGCGCCGCTGCGGCTGGCCATCGGCGCGTTCATCCTGAATTCCGGGCTCGGCAAGCGGAGCCTGGAGGGCGAGGCCGCCGCCGGGATGCACGGCATGGCGGTCGGGGCGATGCCCCAGCTGCAGCAGTTCGAGCCGGACCGGTTCGCCAAGCTGCTGTCCCGGGCGGAGATGGCCCTGGGCGCCGCGCTGCTCGCCCCGTTCGTGCCCTCGCTGCTGGCCGGTGCGGGCCTGACCGCGTTCGGCGCCGGCCTGGTGCAGCTCTACCTGAAGACGCCCGGCATGCGGGAGCAGAACAGCCTGCGCCCGAGCCAGGCGGGGATCGGCCTGGCCAAGGACGTCTGGCTGGTCGGCGCCGGGCTGACCCTGGTGCTGGACTCACTCACCCACCGCCGCAAGCAGCTCTGAGCGGCCCCGGCGGCGGCGCGGTCGCCCCGCAGACGGCGGCACCGGACGCCCGGCGACCGGCCGATCAGGCGCCGGCCGGCGCGGGCACCGCGGTGGCGGTGGGCTCGGCCGCGTACCGACGGCGGGCGGCGTTGCGGTAGCGCAGCACCTGCACCGCGCCGAGACCCCACAGCAGGTACTGCACGGCGAACGCCCAGCGGAACGCGTCCAGCGGCGGGGTGCCGCGGCCGGCCGGCGTGGCCAGGTCGAGCACGACGCCGACGGCCAGGATCAGCAGGATCGAGGCGACGAACCCGCCGACGTTGACGATCCCGGTGGCGCTGCCGATCCGGTGCACCGGGTTGAAGGTGCGCGCGTAGTCGAAGCCGATGACCGAGCCGGGGCCGTTGACCGCCAGGACGACGACGAGGGCGACCAGCAGCCAGTGCGGCGCGCGTCCCGGCCAGGTCAGCACGACCGCCCAGACGGCGGCGGTGGCCGCCGTGATGGCGAAGACCAGCACCGAGCGGTGGAACGGGTGCCGGGCGCACAGGTGCGCGATCACCGGCCCGCAGACCAGGGTCACCACGGTCATCAGGGTGAGCAGGGACGCCGCCGCGGTGGGCGAGAAGCCCTGCCCCTGCACCAGGAACGGGTAGCCCCAGAGCAGCGCGAAGACCGAGCCGGAGAACTGGGTGACGAAGTGGGTCCACAGGCCGAGGCGGGTGCCCGGCTGGGACCAGGAGTCGGCGAGCTGCCGGCGGACGGTGGCCAGGTCGGGGGCGACGGCGCTGGTGTGCTCGGCGTGCGGGGTGTCCCGGACCGCGACGAGGACCAGCAGCAGCACGGTCACGCCGAGCGCCGCCGAGGTGAGGAACGCGGGCGTCCAGCCGGCGTGGTGCAGCAGTGCCACCAGGGGTACGGCGCCGAGCACCGCGCCGAGCTGCCCGATGGTGCCGGTGAGCTGCACCAGCAGCGGGTTGCGCCGCCCGGGGAACCAGAACGCCACGATCCGCAGCACGCTGATGAAGGTCATCGCGTCGCCGAGGCCGACCAGCACGCGGGCGGCGACGGCGAGCCGGACGTCGGTGGCGAGGGCAAAGCAGAGCTGGCCGGCGACCATGAGTGCGCCGCCGGCGAGCAGCAGCCGGCGGGAGCCGAACCGGTCGAGGAGCACCCCGACCGGCACCTGCATGGCCGCGTACACGGCGAGTTGGGCGACGGAGAAGGTGGCCAGGGCGGCGGCGTTGATGTGGAAGCGGTCCGCCGCGTCGACCCCGGTGACGCCGAGCGAGCTGCGGTGGAAGACGGCGGCCACGTACGCGGTGACGGCGACCGCGAAGACCAGGGCGGCGGGGCGGCGCGGGGCGACCGTACGGGTGGCGGCGCTCACCGCAGCGTCCGCAGCACGGTCGCGGCGTTGTCGACGTGCGCGCCGACGGCGTCGAGCCAGACCTGCGGGTCGTCGCCGTCGAGCGCGGCGAGTTGGCCGGCGTGTTCGGCGAGCACCACCTCGGCCCAGTCCGGCGAGAGGCGGAAGCTGGCCTCGCCCATCCGGAGCTGCCGGTCGCGCAGCCGCTGGTACAGCTCGGCGAGGATCTCGTTGCCGGCCGCCTCGACGACGGTGGCGTGGAAGGCCCGGTCGGCGGCCATCAGGGCGGTGACGTCGCCGGCGGCGTGCGCGCGGCGCATCTCGTCGAGCCAGCGGGCCAGGTCGGCCCTGATCTCGGCCCGGCGGGGCCAGACCCGCTCGGCGGCGTGCAGCTCGACCAGGCGGCGGGCCTCGATGACGTCGGTGATCTCCCGGGCGGAGACCGGCCGGATCAGCGCGCCGCGCTTCGGGTAGAGGGCGACCAGTCCCTCGGCCTCCAGGCGCAGCAGCGCTTCCCGGACGGGGGTGCGGGAGACTCCGGCCGCCTCGGCGATCTCGCCCTCGCTGATCAGCTGGCCGCCCGGGTAGAGCTGCTCCAGGATGGCCCGCTTGAGGTGCTGGTACGCCCGCTCCGCGGCCGAGGGCCCGGCGGTGCGCGCCGGGACGGTGGGATGCGTCATGTATCTATGATGCGTCCCGGGGCGCCCCGCACGGCCCTTCGCCCCCGCGAAGGGTGACCCAGCCCACCCGCTCAGGCGGGGCGCAGGGCGATCATGCCGTCGTCGAGCGCGAACCGGGTCCGGTACGGGGTGCCAAGCCCGTCGAGCAGGTCCGCCAGCCAGCGGGCCTCCTCCGGGGCCGCCCGCTGCAGCCGCATCCGCCGCATCCGCACCGGCACCAGCCGCAGCCGGCGCAACTCGCCGGTCTCCGCGTCGAGCGTGGGCAGGTGCAGCAGGCGCAGCTCCGGCCGGTACGACTCCTGCCCGCCGATCCCCTCGTAGTCGTCGATCAGATCGCCGCAGCCGTACAGGACGAGCCGTCCCCGGTAGCGCTCGACCGGCCGGGGGTGGTGCGACGAGTGGCCGTGGACCACGTGCACCCCGGCGTCGACCAGGGCGTGCGCGAAGCGGACGTGCTCGTCCGGCACCTCATGGCCCCAGTTCGACCCCCAGTGCACCGAGACCAGCACCAGGTCGCCCGGCCGGGCCTCGCGGGCGATCCGGCCGGCCACCGCCTCGGCCGACGCGACCGAGATCTCCGGCAGGTACGCCACCCCGGGTCGCCCGTCGGCCGCCGCCCACGGTGGGTACACCCCGCTGGACGGGGCGCCCACCGACCAGACCAGCAGCCGGTGGCCGCCGGTGAGGCGTACCACCGCGGGCCGCCACGCCTCGTCGGCGTCCCGGCCGGCGCCGGCTGTCCGGATGCCCGCCGCCTCCAGGGCGTCGAGGGTGTCGGCGAGCCCGGTGGGGCCGAAGTCGAGGACGTGGTTGTTGGCCAGCGCGCAGACGTCGAGCCGGGCGGCGGTGAGGCAGGCCAGGTTCGCCGGGTGCATCCGATAGTGGATGCCCTTGCCGGGGGCGTACTCACCGCGGCCGGTCACCGATGTCTCCAGGTTGACGATCCGGGCGTCCGGGCGCAGCGCGTTCAGCAGTTCCAGCGCCTCCCCCCACGGCCAGTCGGGCGGCACCGGGCGCGGCACCGGGCCGGAGACGGACTCGGCCAGTTCGACGTAGCGGCGGGCGTCGGTGACGACCTGCTCGCGCAGCGCGGGCGGCCCCGGGTGGGGCAGGATCTGGTCCACGCCCCGGCCGGTCATCACGTCCCCGGCGAGGAAGAGGGTCACCTCCGGCATGCCTGTCTACTTCCCGCCTCGGGCGCTCCCGCACCTCCCGGACGCACCCGGTCTATTCTCCACCCATGATGATCATGGATCGGGACGTGGCGATCGCCGCGGCGGAGGCGGGGGCCGCGGTGGTGCGGTCCCGGTACGGGGCATCGCTGGCACGGGTGGAGAAGTCGGGGGGTGACTTCGCCACCGCCGCCGACCTCGAGGCGGAGCAGGCGATCCTCGACGTGCTGCGCGCCGCCCGACCCGCCGACGCGGTGATCGGGGAGGAGAGCGGACGCACCGGTGCCGAGCACGCCGACCGCACCTGGCTCGTCGACCCGCTCTGCGGCACCCTGAACTACGCGGCGCGGATGCCGCTGGTCGCGGTGAACGTGGCGCTGCGCATCGACGCCGACGTCGTGGCGGCCGCCTCGGCCGACCCGTTCACCGGTGAGGTGTTCTGGACCGACGGCGGCCCCGCCCAGGTACGCCGGGACGGGGTGGACGAGGCGCTCACGCCGTCGGCCGGGTCGCGGCTGGTGGACGTCAACCTCGACCCGCCGTTTCCGAACGGTCCCGCGTTCCAGGCCGCCCGGCTGCTCGCCCACCCCGGGTTCGGGGCGCGGTTCCGGCCCCGGGTGGTCTCCACCACGCTGGCGGTGGCCTGGGTGGCCGCCGGCCGGCGGGCCGCGTACGTGACCGACGGCCACCTGGCGGACAGCGTGCACTTCGCCAGCGGGATCGCCCTGTGCCGGGCGGCCGGCTGCGTGCTCACCGGCCTGCGGGGCGAGCCGCTGCACACCGGCGCGGGTGGGCTGCTGGTGGCGGCGGACCGGGAGACGCACCGGGCCCTGCTGGCCCTCGTCGAGGAGCAGTTCGCGGGTTGACGCCGCTGCCGCTACCCGCCGGGGTGTGACCAGAACCCGGTGACCAGCGCGTGGAACGCCGCGGCCCGCTCGATCTGCGGCATGTGCCCGGTGTCGGGGAACAGGTGGGTCCGCGCCTTCGGCAGCCGGGCCCGGGCGGCGGTCAGCTGCCGTGCGGGGAGGATCAGGTCCCGGTCGCCCCAGACCACCAGCATGGGCAGGTCCAGCGCGGCCACCGCGGCGAGCAGTTCCGCGCGCCACTGCGGCCGTACGCCCCGCCAGGTGCCGAGGCTGCGGACGAGTTCCACCATCACCTGGGCGGCGTGCGGCTGGCGGGCCACGGCCAGGGCGAGGGCGATCCGTTCCTCGGTCGCGTACGCCGGGTCGTGGAAGATGGCCCGCTCGGTGCGGCGGGCGATCGCCGGGTGCGGGCGCAGCAGCAGCCGGGCCAGCGGGCGCAGGGCGAGCAGCCGCAGTGCCACGGTGACCTCCCGGCCGAAGCCGGCGCTGTTGACGAGCACCAGGCTCGCGGCCCGGGCCGGCTGGTCGGCGGCGAGCCGCATCGCCACCGCCCCGCCGAGGGAGTTGCCGACCAGGTGCGCCGGGCTGGTGACCCCGGCGGCGTCCAGGAACCCGGCGACGGCCGAGGCGAGGGCGGGCAGGGTGTGCTGCGTGTCCAGCGGCGCGCTGCCGCCGTGGCCGGGAAGGTCGAGGCTGATCACCCGGTGGTCGCGGGCCAGCAGCTCGTGCTGGGCGGTGAAGTCCTCCAGGGTGCGCCCGATGCCGTGCAGCAGCACCACGGGCGGGCCGGCCCCGGCGACGCGGCAGCGCATCGGGCGGCCGGCCACGGTCAGGGTGTCGGCCGGCGGCAGGGCGACGGTCACGGCGCGCGCTCCGTGTCGGGCGCGACCGGCTCCGATGCGGGCCGCGGCGCCGGCACCCGCACCGCGCGCCGGTTCATCCCCAGTGCCAGCACCTTCCCGTACGAGGCGGGGGCGAGCCGGGCCAGCAGGTCGGGCAGCTTCGCCGACCAGCCGATCAACACCCGGCCCCGGCGGCGCTCGACGCCACGCAGGATCACCTCGGCGGCCTTCGCCGGGTCGATGGAGAGCAGCTTCTCGAACTCCTTCCGGCCGGCCTCGTACTCCTCGCGGGGGACGCCACTGCCCACCCGGGCGCTGGCCGCGATCCGGGTGCGGATGCCGCCCGGGTGCACGGAGGTGACCCCCACCCCGTCGTCGACCAGTTCGTGCCGCAGCGCCTCGGTGAAGCCGCGGACGGCGAACTTGCTGGCCGAGTAGGCGGCCTGCCCGGGCGGCGCGATCAGCCCGAAGAGGCTGGAGACGTTGACCAGGTGGGCGCCCGGCTCCGCCTTGAGCGTGGGCAGCAGCGCGTGGGTCAGCCGGACCACGGCCCGGAAGTTGATCTCGATCACCCAGAGGAACTCCTCCAGGGTGACCTGGTCGAACCGACCACCCAGGGCCACTCCGGCGTTGTTGATCAGCAGCCGGATCCGGGGATGCCGCCGGCGGAGCTCGGCGGCCACCCGGTCGGTGGCGTCGGGGTCGGCGAGGTCCACGAGGTGGGTCTCGATCCGCCGGTCGGGGTGGCCGGCGCGGATCGCGGCGACCACGGCGTCGAGCCGCGTGGCGTCCCGGTCGAGCAGGACCAGGTCGGCGCCGCGCCAGACCAGCCCGTGGGCGAGGGCCTCACCGATGCCGCTGGCTGCGCCGGTGACCACCGCGGTGGCGCCAGGGAAGACGAAGTCACGCATGGCGGTGCTCCTCTCGGTCAGGCGACGGGCGCGGCCGGCTCGGCGGGGGCGGGCGCGTCGGCACGGGAGAAGCGGACGCCGGAGTCGGTGAGCCGGCCGTGCCGCATCAGCAGCACGTCCCGGGGGTAGTTCTGGTACAGCCGCCAGGGCGCCGCCGGGCCCTGGCTGGGGAGCCGGTCGACGGCGCGCAGCACGTACCCGGACTGCAGGTCGATGAGCGGCACCAGCTCGCTGGTGTCGGGGGCGACCGGGGTGACGATCTGCTGGCCGGTGGCGTCCAGGTGGCGTAGCAGCCGACAGACGTACGTGGCGACCAGGTC
Source organism: Micromonospora sp. MP36 (assembly GCF_008119785.1). Classification (GTDB taxonomy): domain Bacteria; phylum Actinomycetota; class Actinomycetes; order Mycobacteriales; family Micromonosporaceae; genus Micromonospora. The sequence goes on from NZ_VSFA01000061.1 coordinate 14,425, forward strand.
CGCCTTCAGCGTCCAGGAGGCGTTGGTGTAGCCGATGGTCAGGGCGAAGTTCGGCACGCCGGAGAGCATCATGCCCTTGTAGGCGACCGTCTGCGCCAGGTCGACCTCGGTGCCGTCCACGGCGAGGGTCATGCCGCCCAGGGCGAGCAGGTTGAGCCCGGTGGCGGTGACGACGATGTCGGCGGGCAGTTCCGTGCCGGAGCTGAGCCGGATGCCCCGCTCGGTGAAGGTCTCGATGGTGTCGGTGACCACCGCGGCCCGCCCGTCGCTGACGGCGGCGAAGAGGTCCCCGTCGGGCACCACGCAGAGCCGCTGGTCCCAGGGGTTGTAGCGGGGCGCGAAGTGCCGGTCGATGTCGTAGCCGACCGGCAGCCGACCCTGGGCGGCCCGGCGCAGGAACTTCTTCACCAGGCCGGGGGCGCGCCGGCTGAGCTGGAAGTTGACCACCCCGAGCAGCACGTTCTTCCAGCGCACCAGGGAGTACGCGGCCTTCGCCGGGAGCCGGCGCCGCAGCGCGTCGGCGAGCGGGTCGCGCGACGGCAGCGCGATGACGTACGTGGGTGAACGCTGCAGCATGGTGACGTGGGCGGCCCGCTCCGCCATCGCCGGGACCAGGGTGACCGCGGTGGCGCCGCTGCCGATCACCACCACCCGCTTGCCGGCGTGGTCGAGGTCGTCGGGCCAGTGCTGCGGGTGTACCAACTGCCCGGCGTACCGGCCGACGCCGGGGAACTCGGGGGTGTAGCCCTCGTCGTAGCGGTAGTAGCCGGCGCAGGTGAACAGGAACGCGCAGGTGAGGACGACGTCCTCGCCGGTGTCGTCGCGGTGCGCGTGCACGGTCCAGCGGGCGGTGCCACTGTCCCACTCGGCGTGCATCACCCGGTGGTGGAAGCGGATGTGCTCCCGTACGCCGTACTCCCGGGCGGTCTCGCGCACGTACTCCCGGATGGCCTCGCCGTCGGCGATCGCCTTCGGGTTCGTCCACGGCTTGAACGAGTAGCCGAGGGTGTACATGTCGGAGTCGGAGCGGATGCCCGGGTAGCGGAACAGGTCCCAGGTGCCGCCGATGGCGTCGCGGGCCTCGAGCACCGCATAGGTCTTCCCCGGGCAGTTGCGCTGGAGGTGGACGGCGGCGCCGACGCCGGAGAGCCCGGCACCGACGATGAGGACGTCGACGTGGTCGGAGGCCATGGGCGTCTCCCGTTCGGGGGCGGCAGTGGACCCGGACCCTATCCACCGCCGTCGACCCCGGTCAACACCATGTCGAGTGGGATCGACAGGGTGTTGAATCGGTGTAGCATCGGCCGATGACGATCGCCCGTACGCCGACCGGCGCCGCACCGACGCGCGGGCGGCGGCTTGGCCGCTCCACCGGCGACGACCGGGAGGTGGCGATCCTCGCCACCGCCGAGCGGCTGCTGCGGGAACGCCCCTTCGGCGACATCTCCATCGACGACCTGGCGAAGGGCGCGGGGATCTCCCGGCCCACTTTCTATTTCTACTTTTCGTCGAAGGACGCGGTGCTGCTCACCCTGCTCGACCGGGTCACCGAGGAGGCGAACGCCGCCGCGGGCGACGTGCTGGACCGGCTCGCGGAGGACCCGCGGGCCCGCTGGCGGGAGTTGATCGCCCGGTTTCACGCCACGTTCGGCGGTCACCGGGCGGTGGTGCTGGCCTGCGCCCAGGTCCGCGGCACCAACGCCGAGGTGCGCCGGCTCTGGGCCGAGGTCCTGGAGCGCTGGGTACGCGCGGTCGAGGCGGCCATCGAGGGCGAGCGCCGGCGCGGCGCGGCCCCGGACGGGCTGCCCGCCCGGGACCTCGCCATCGCGCTGAACTCGATGAACGAGCGGGTGTGGTACGCCACCTTCGCCGGCGACGGTCCGGCGGTGGCCGAGCGGGACGTGGTCGACGTGCTGCTGGACGTCTGGCTGACCGCGATCTACCGGACGACCACGCCCTCGCCGGCCTGAGCGGCGGCGTGCGCCTCGCACAGCCGCCGCATCATCTGGTTGAAGTCGGCGGCGGGCAGCGCCGGGCCGCTCCGGCTCTCCAACTGACGCACCGGGCCGCCCGCCCGCACGGGCGTCTCCACGGCTCCGTCCCGGGTCAGCACCCAAGCGGCCTGCTGCCGGCCCTCGAGGCCGAAGAGGACGGTCATCGGGCGTACGTCGAAACCGGTGACCTCCGGCCAGGGCAACAGTCGGGAGCGGTGCAGGTATCGGATCAGCAGCCCACGCTTGCCGTAGTAGATGCCGACCAGGTGGAACCGGACCGCGACGAGCAGAACCGCGACGATCACCGCGACGCCGACGGCCATCGGCCCGGCCTGACGGACGGTCAGCCGACCGGCGGCCAGCCCGGTCATCATCCCGGCCGACAGGAGGAGCAGCGCCGGGCTGCCGTACAGGATAGCCACCCCGGCAACGACCTGCCGCCGCACCGTCCAGGGATCGGCCCGTCTCCATCGCCTCACCCCGGTCACCCTAGGCGGTACGGGCGAACTCCATGATCCAGTTCGTCTCCCAGGTGCGCTCGCCGTCGGTGGAGAACGCCTGCTCCCAGCGGCAGGCGTTCGGCGTGATGCCGGACCAGATGAACCGGCAGCGGACCGGCCGTCCCTCGTCGGTGTCGTCGGCGTAGAAGGCGCCCACGCCGTCGACGAACCGGCCCACCACCGGCGGCAGTTCGAGGATTCCGCGCCGGCTGTTCATCCAGTAGATCGACCAGAGCCCGGTCGACGGGTCGAGGATCCGCACCGTCGACCCCGAGAAGCCGCGGGTCGGGAAGCGGATCTCGTCGAAGCTGCCCGCGCCGTCGAAGAACCGGTGCGCCACCGTGCTGCCGGGGAACTCGTCCCAGTCGTCGCTGCCGACGTGCCGCTGCTTCAGCCGCCGGCTGGTCACGTCCCAGCTGCCCACGAGGAAGTCGAAGTCGCCCATCAGTGGCCCACCGGCCCGGCGGTGCGGGTGTCGGCCAGGTAGCCGGCCAGGTCCGGCCGGTCCGGCGCAAGGATGTGCCGGACCCAGGCGGCCCGCTCGTGCTCCAACACGCCCAGCTCCCAGACGCAGCCCACCCCGGGGCGGTCGAGCGGGACGAAGTGCGCGGGGTTGTCGTCCGGGCAGTCCAGCGCGGGCTGCCCGGCGATGGCGATCCGACACTCCACCACGTTGTCCCAGAACCAGCTGTACGCCAGCAGGTAGGCCCCGGTGTCCGCACCCCGGTGCAGCACCACCCAGCTCGCCGGCGGGGTGCCGCCGTCCGGGCCGGGCAGCAGCTTCGGCAGGTACGCGTACGCGGCCTCGATCACGGCCGGTTCGAGCCGGGGCTCCGGCTGGTCGATGTGGTAGCGCTTGACGTGCCGGCCGGCGACCTCGATGGTCCCCGGCACGGTCAGTTCCTTGTCTCGGAATGCCATGCCGGGACGGTACGGCCACTCCCCTGACAGCTACTGTCAGTGGAATGCGAGCCAGCCGCCTTTTGTCGATCCTCCTGCTGCTCCAGGCCCACGACCGGCTCACCGCCGCCGACCTGGCGCGCCGCCTGGAGGTCTCGGTCCGCACCATCTACCGGGACGTCGAGTCGCTGCACGCCGCCGGCATCCCGTTGTACGGCGAGGCCGGGCACGCCGGCGGCTACCGGCTGGTCGACGGCTGGCGGACCCGGCTGACCGGGCTCACCGCGGAGGAGGCCGACCGGCTGCTCTTCGCCGGACTGCCCGGGCCGGCCGCCGAACTCGGCTACCAGTCGGTGGTGGCGACCCTGCAACTCAAGTTGCGGGCCGCGCTGCCGCCCCCGCTCGCCGAGCGGGCCACCCGGCTCGAACAGCGCTTCCACCTGGACACCCCCGGCTGGTACTCCGACGGCGATCCGTCGCCGTACCTCGCGCCCACCGCGGAGGCGGTGTGGCGGCAGCACCGGATCCGGGTCCGCTACCGCAGTTGGACCGGCGAGGTGACCCGGGTGCTGGAGCCCTACGGCCTGGTGCTCAAGGGCGGTCGCTGGTACGTGGTGGCCGCCCGGCCGGACCGTAGCGAGCCGGCGACCTACCGGGTCAACCAGATCCTCGACCTCAACCCGCTGGACGAGCCGTTCGAGCGGCCCGAGTTCGACCTGCCCGGCTGGTGGCGGGCGCACGTGGTGGACTTCCGGGCCCGGCTGCACCGGGACGAGGCCACCATCCGGCTGTCCCCGCGCGGCCGGGAACGGCTGCGGGAGATCGCCAGCGACGCGGTGGTCGCCGCCGTGGACGCCAGCGCTGGCCCGCCGGACGCGGCGGGCTGGATCCACGCGGTCATCCCGATCGAGTCACTCACCCACGCCCACGGCGACCTGCTGCGGCTCGGCGCCGAGGTGGAGGTCCTCTCCCCCACGGCGCTCCGCGACCGCCTCGCCGCCACGGCCGCCGCCCTGGCCACCCTCTACCACCCCTCCGCCCCACCCCTATCGGGTTGATCAAGAAGGTTGCGTCGGTGTTGATCTCCGTAGCGACGCGAACCTCTTGATCAACGGGGACTTCGCGGGGGCCGCGGTCAGGGCAGGTCGCGGAGGGCGGCGGCGAGGGTGGCGATGCCACGTTCGATGTCGCCGGTCGGGTTGGCGGCGTAGCCGAGCACCAGGCCGGGCGGCTGCGGCCGCTGCCCGTGCCAGGACAGCGGCTGCACCTTGACGCCGCTGCGCAGCGCGGCGGCGGCCAGCGCGACGTCATCGACGTCACCGTCCAGGGTGACCAGCAGGTGCAGGCCGGCGGCAGCGCCGTGCACGACCGCACCGGGCAGGTGCGCACGGACCGCCCGGATCATCGCGTCCCGGCGGCGGACGTGCCGGCGGCGCAGCAGCCGCAGGTGCCGTTCCAGCGCGCCGGAGTCCATCAGCTCCGCGAGCACCAGTTGGGGGAGCGCGGCGTTGCCCAGGTCGGCCATCCGCTTGGCCGCCACCAGCGCCGGGTGGTACCGCCGCGGCACCAGCATCCAGCCGAGCCGCAGCGCGGGAGCGAGCAGCTTGGAGACGCTGCCGGCGTAGCAGACCCGATCGGGCAGCATGCCGCGCAGCGCCGGCACGGGCGGGCGATCGTAACGGTGCTCGGCGTCGTAGTCGTCCTCGATGACGAGGCCACCCCGGTCCGCCCAGCGCAGCAGCCGGCGGCGCCGCTCACCGTCGAGCACCACGCCGGTCGGGAACTGGTGCGCCGGGGTGAGCATCACCGCCGGGGCGCCGCTGGCCGCCAGCAGGTCGACCCGCAGCCCGTGCTCGTCGACCGGCACCGGCGGGGTGTCCAGCCGCCAGTTGCGCAGGTGCTGGCGTACGCCGAGGGAACCGGGGTCCTCCACCGCCACGGTGTGCACGCCGTCCTCGTGCAGCACCTGGGCGAGCAGGCCGAGCCCCTGGGACACCCCGGCGACGATCACCACCTCGGCCGGGTCCACCCGGATGCCCCGGTTGCGGGCCAGCCAGGTGGCGACCGCGAGCCGCAGGGCGGGGGTGCCGGTCGGGTCGCCGTACCCGAAGGCGGCGGGCGCGAGGCGGTGCAGCACCGCGCGTTCCGCGCGCAGCCAGGCCGCGCGGGGGAAGGCCGCCAGATCCGGTACGCCGGGCGTCAGGTCGAGCTCCGCCACAGCGGTACGCAGGGCGTCGAAGACGTCGGTGCCGGGCTGGTCGGCGAACACCTCGGCGCGGGCGGGTGGCACCGGCAGGCGGCTGACCACCGCGGCGGGCGTGGCCACCACGACGGTGCCGGCCCGGCCCCGCCCCACCACGTGACCGTCCTCGGTCAGCCGCTGGTACGCCTCGGTCACCACGCCCCGGGACACGCCCAGCTCGGCGGCGAGCACCCGGCTGGCCGGCAGTCGGGCCCCCACCGGCACCCGCCCGTCGGCGATGGCCGCGCGCAGCCGCCCGGCCAGCCAGTCGGCGCGCCCGCCGGGCGGGGCCTGGCCGACGTCGAGCTGGAGGAAATCGGCGCCGGCCGTTATGGACCCCTCGACCGCCGACGGTTTGGCTCTGTCCATCGGGCCATTATGGCCGCAGGGTGGATCGCATGAGCATCGCCTTCCTGCTGACCACGCTGGTCGTGGTGGCCACCCCGGGCACCGGGGTGGTGTACACGCTCTCCGCCGGGCTCGCCGCGGGCCGTCGCGCCGGACTCGTCGCCGCGGTCGGCTGCACGGTCAGCCTCGTCCCGCATCTGGCCGCCGCGGTCACCGGCCTGGCCGCCGTGCTGCGCGCCGGCACCCCGGCGTTCCGGGTGGTGACCTGGCTGGGCGTGGCGTACCTGCTCTGGATGGCCTGGTCGGCGCTGCGCGACCGGGGCCCGCTGTCGCTCGGCGACGGCGCCCCGCCCCGCCCGGCCGCCCGGCTGGTCCTCGACGGGGTGCTGGTGAACCTGCTCAACCCGAAGGTGACCGTGTTCTTCGTGGCGTTCCTGCCGCAGTTCGTACCCCCGGACGCGCCCGCGGCGACGGCCCGGATGCTGGCCTGCGGCACGGTGTTCATGCTGACCACCTTCGTGGTCTTCGCCGGGTACGGCGTGCTGGCCGGCACGCTCCGGCACCGGGTGCTGGCCCGACCCCGGCTGACTGCGCTGCTGCGACGCGGCTTCGCCGGCAGCTTCCTCGCCCTGGGCCTCGGCCTGGCCCTCACCGCCCGATAGGAGCTTCCCGTGCGTTTCCGGCACGCCCCGCAGGTCTGGTCGGCCTTTCCCGAGCTGGTCTGCGGTGTCCTGCACGTCACCGGCATCACCCCCACCGCCGACGTCGGCCCGGCCCTCACCCGGTACGGCGACGCCGCCCGGGCCCGTCTCGCCGCCGGACCGGAGAGCGGCTTCCCGGAGATCCAGGCGTGGCGGCGGGCCTTCGCCCGGATGGGGCTCGCGCCGACCCGCTACCGGTGCGCCGCCGAGTCGCTGCTGCGCCGCTTCCGCCGCGACGGAGCGCTACCCCGGCTGCACCCGCTGGTCGACCTGGGCAACGCCCTCTCCCTCGGGTACGCCGTGCCAGTGGCCGTCCTCGACGCCGGCCGGATCAGCGGCGACCTGACCGTGGGGCCCGCCACCGGCGAGGAGACCTACCAGACCCTCGGCGGGGACGACGAGCGCCCCGAGCCGGGCGAGGTGGTCTTCGCGGACTCGGCCAGGCGGGCGCACTCGCGGCGCTGGACGCACCGGCAGAGCGGCTGGTCGGCGGTCCGCGACGGCACCACGGAGGTGCTGGTGGTGATCGAGGCACTGCACGACGGCGGGGCGGAGACCGTACCCCGGATGCTCGCCGAACTGGCCTCGGCCCTCGGCGACGTGTGGCGGGTGCCGGCCCGGACGGCGGTGCTGACCGCCGAAACGCCGGTCTTCACACTGACGCCGACGACGGCTGGCTGAGGTGCTCCCGGCGGCCGGAGCCGCCGGGAGCACCTCAGGTCACAGCTCGGGCGGGTCGATCCAGGTCCACGTGACGCCGTCGGCGGAGAGCCAGGCGCCCGTGCTGTCCGGCCAGCCGGTCTGGACGTATCCGCCGGTCACCGGGCGGGGGTCGGCGCCCGGCCCCAGGGGAGCGGGGTGGAGCGCCGCTCCGTCGTCGGAGCTGGCGAACATCAGCGGTTCCTCGGCGGCGCTGACGCCGGCCTGGACCAGCAGCACCCCGTCGGGGCGGAGTGCCGCACGGATCGTGCGCTCCCCGACCTTGGCCGTTCCCGCGGTACGCGCCCAGGTGGCGCCGCCGTCCGCGCTGCGCCAGACCACCAGGGCACCCCGGACCCGGCCGACGGCGTAGACGGTGCGACCGTCCTGGGTCGCCACCGCCGGGCCGCCGATGTCATCGGAGGCGGTGAGCCCGTCGGGGAACTCGTGCCGCCGCCAGGTCCGGCCGCCGTCCCGGCTGACCTCGACGGCGCTGCCGGTCCAGATCACGCGACCGCCATCGCCGACCTTCTTCCCGGTACGGCCGCTGACCCAGAGGCCGGCGCCGATCGGCGCGCTCGCCACGGTCGCCGTGTTCTGCAGCGTGGACCGCTTGGTGAGCTGCGCGACGTCCCCGGTGGCCGGATCCACCGCGACCAGCGGTTCACGGTCCGGACCCGGTTCGCGGGCCAGCACCCGCCACCCGGCCGGCAGCGCGTCCACCTGCCGCGCCTCGACCTGCCGCCAGGTCGCCCCGCCGTCGCTGCTGGCGGCCCACCGGGCGGATCGGCTGTCGGGAGCGGAGCGGGAGAGATACCAGGCAACCAGCGTGCGCGGTGCCACCACCCGCAGGTCCACCATCGCGTCGTCCGGCACCGGCAAGGGGCCGGTGCGCCAATGCCGGCCCCGGTCGTCGGTGCCCGCCCAACGGGGCGGGCACCCGGTACGGCACTCGTGGTAGCGCAGGTAGATGTGGTCGAGATCACCGGCTCCCGGGCGCCCGGTGGAGACCTGCCGGCCGGGGCCGGGCGTGAGCGTGGGGCCTGGGGTGGGGATGAATTCGGGGGTGTGCTCCGGGCTGAAGCCGGGTGCCGGCACCGCGGGACGCTCGTGCGCGGGCCGGGCCGCGACGGCAACCCCCGATCCGGCCACCAGCATGGCCAGCGCGGCAACGGTGACGATCCGGTGCCGTTGACGCCGCCGCCGGGCGCGCAAGGCCACCTGCTCGAAGTGCGGCTTGAAGCCGGCCTGGGCGGCGGCGTTCAGCCCGGCGAAGTCCAGCTCAGGCATGGCGGGCCTCCCGCTCGGCGCAGGTCGGGGAGGTCGGGCGCCCGGGCGGCGCCGCGCCGGTGGGGGTGAGCCGCTCCCGGTCGACCGGGTCGGCGTCGCCGAGGTGCTCGGCCAGGGTGCGACGCGCCCGCACCAGACGCGTCTTCACCGCCTCCACGGAGCACCCCATCGCGACCGCCACCTCGCTCACCGGCAGGTCGGCGAGATGATGCAGCACCACCGTCTCCCGGGCCTGCCGGGGCAGCCGCTGCAGCGCCGCCACCAGGGCGACGTGGTCCGGCGACAGGGCAGGGGCGGTGCGCTGCGCCGGATCGAGCCGGCCGGAGTGGACGATCCTGCCCAGGACCATCCGACGGCGGTGCCGGGACCGGGCGACGTTCAACGCCACCGTCCGCAGCCACGCCTCCGGATTCTCCACCTGCTGGAAGCGCCCGGGCCGCGCCAGGGCCCGGACGAACGCCTCCTGCACGACGTCCTGCGCCTCCGCGTAGTTGCCGGTCATCGCGTACATCTGGGCCACCAGGCGGGCCGCGGAAGCGGCGTACACCTCTCTAATCTGTTGCTGTGGGTCCACATCGTCCCCTCCCATACCGGTCGTTACACCCGGTACGACCGACGAGTGGGCGGCGAGGTGACATCCGGTCGACGGAGGGCGTCAGTCCTCGTCGGGCCAGCGCGGGTCGCCGCTTGCCGCGGCCAACGTTCGGGCCTCGTCCGCGACATGGCGCGGGTCGTCGGGGTCGACCGGCTCGCCGTGCAGCTCCCGCAGCGCCACGGCGAGACGGGCGTCGGCGGCCGGGCTGGCGCCCCGGGACCAGGCCGGCTCGACCGTCCGGCTGAGGGTGCTCCCGGTCGGCCTGAGCCGGGAGCACCCCTGCCGCTCACAGCTTCGCCGGCAAGGTTACTGATCCGGGCTGAGCCGGAACACCTCGTCGGACCGGGCGTAGTACAGCGCGTGCCCGTCGCGGGCAAACGTGAAGTTGGTGATCCCGGTCGTCAGTTTCCGGGACTCCAGCGTCGCCGGCTCGATCTGGAACAGGGTTCCGCGACTCAACGCGTACAGGGTGCCGTCCTCGGCGAACTCCAGGTCCGCGCTGACCCAGAGGGAGGCGCCCTGCCACAGGTACGGCATGAGCTGCGTCCGGCGTAGCACCTGACCGGTCGCCGGGTCCAATTCGTACAGCCGGCCCACGTCGATCGCCCAGAGCTTGCCGTCCGGCGCGACCGCCAGGGCGGTTACCGCCTGCACCTCCGGGGCGAGTTCGATCTCCCACAGCTTGGCCCCTCGGGTGGTGTCCCAGGCGAAGACCTTCGCGGTCTGCCCCGTCGGTGTGGAGCCGAGCCCACCGTAGACGGAGGTGCCGCCGAAGAGCACCTGTCCCGCCGCGGCCAACGACACGATGCTCTGCCCCGGAACGACGTCCCGGTGCGTCGCCAGTTGTCCGGTGGCCGGGTCGTACAGGCCGAGCACCCCGCCGAGTTTGCCGTAGGAGGGGACGGTGCCGAAGGCCACCCGGTCACCGACCGATGCCCAGGCGAAGGGCCGGTCCTGTTCGAGGTGTTCCAGCGCGCCGAAGTGTTCCGGGTTGTTGTTGCCGTCCCACGGCTTGCTCGGGTCATAGCGGTAGAGGTTGGCCCTGGTGTAGGTGCCCAGGTAGAGGTCCCCGTCGTGGGCCAGCATCCCTTCGACCTGCCCGACGTAGCCGCGCGGGAGCGTATCGGTGGTCCCGGTCGCCGGGTCGTACGCCGAGATCCCCTCGTACATGTAGCCGCCGACGTAGATCCGGCCGTCGGGGCCCTTGCCGATCGACTGGATCTTGATCGGGGCCGTCTCCACATCGGTCAGGCGGATGTCGTGTGCCCCGGTCAGGGGGTTGTAGTAGGCCATCTCGCCGGTCTGGTACATGAAGGCGAGCGTGTTGCCCGGAAAGTCACGGCCGCCCAGGTGCACCCAACCGAAGTCCCGCGCCGGCTTGAGGTTCTTTATGCCGGTAGCCCGCACCTTGCCGGAGGTGAGGTTGTAGGCCCGCAGCTCACCGGCCGCGTCGATGTAGTACACGTCCCGCTCCGGCCCGGGCTGTGACACGCTGCCGAATGAGGTCGGCCCGAGGTCGGCGATCCACTCGCCCCGCTTGAGGTCGTAGGCGAGCAGGTGGTTGCCGGGCGTGACCCGGGTAAACATCGTGTTCCCCCGGATATCGAGGAAGTAGACGAACTCGTTGTCGCGGTGTTCGGCCGGCAGTTCGATGGTGCGCTGAGCGCCGGTTGCGGGGTCGAGGACGACGATGCGTGGCTTCGAGCTGCCCAGGCCGGCATAGACCAGACCGTCGGCGAGGGCAACGCTGCGCACGTACGCCTCGTCGGAGACGCTGCCGTAGCTGGTGAACTCGCCGCTGGCCGGATCGAAGCTGAACACCTCTCCCTTGGGGTAGGTGCCACCCCAGACGATCCCCTTCTGGTCGACCTCCAGGTCCCACAGGTAGAGCGCGTTCGGTGTGGCCCGGCCCATCGATTCGAGCATGGCGGTCGTTGGTGACCAGCGGTAGAGCTCGCCGTTGTTGTACGCACCGACGTACACCGAGCCGTCGCCGCCGGTAACAATCGACCAGGAGCCCTGGGCCCCGGCCGGCAGCGATGCCGCGTGCTTGAGTTTGCCGGTCGCCACGTCGATCACCTCGAATCGAGCCGGGGTGCCGGTGGTCACCGCGTACACCTCCTCACGGCCGTCCGGCCCCACCCCGTAGGCGGTGTCGAGGATGTTGGCGGCCACCACGGGGTGCCCGAGCGAGGCCTCCGTCCACGGCGGGGCCGGCCGGACCATGACGTCGTCCCAGACGACGCTGGTGGCGTCCAGGGTGGACGAGTAGAGCAGGATGCGCGCGGTGGCCGTGCCCTCGGGGGTCTTCGCGGTCACCGCTTCCCAGGACCAGGCCGTCGGGTCGCCGTAGGAGATGCGGTACGAACTGCTGGACAGTTGCCGGCCGGCGGCGTCGTGGTAATAGACCACAATGGACGGAATGCCGCGCTTGACCAGCGCCCACGCCCCGAAGTCGTACATACGGCCGGCGTCGACCGGCACCGGGTCGCTGAGCAGTCCGATCTGCATGGTGTTGCTGGGGTCCTCCATCGCCAGCGCCTGTCCGCCGGAGCGTGTCGGCGAGGCGAGCACGCTAAACCCACTCGTTCCATACCTTTGGGTCCAGCCCGGAATGGAGCCGACGGCTGCCGGCTCCTCGAATCCTCCATTGCGTACTACAGGTTCGGCAGCCGCCGGCGCGATGGGCGAGGCGGCGAACGCACCACTACTTGACAGCAATATCGCAAGACCAACGGCCAGAGCGAGGTACAGCCTTCGTGCGGAGATGGTCACGGGTCGGCCTCCCAAACAGGAGTGGAGGGTGTGCGACGCCCACTTGTCTCGTCGAGCCCTCTAATTATGGTCGTGACCGTAATGGCGCTACTCGGGCAGGTCAACACTGACTACGGTCGTTGCACCCGCATGACCGACGAGCGGGTGGCGACCGGCGGGTATCAGTCCTCGTCGGGCCAGCGCGGGTCGGGCTCCTCGATCCAGCGGGCCCGCCCGGCGTCCGGGCCGAGGATCTCCTCGAACTCGGCCCGGGTGATCTCCCCGCTGCGCAGCCGCCGGACGTTGGCGACGAAGCGGGCCATCCCCGCGCCCCGCGGGTCCGGCTCCGGGGCCAGACCGCTCGCCGCGGCCAACGACCGGGCCTCGTCCGCGACCTGGCGCGGGTCGTCGGGGTCGACCGGCTCGCCGTGCAGCTCCCGCAGCGCCACGGCGAGGCGGGCGTCGGCGCTCGGGCTGGCGCCCCAGGACCGGGCCAGCTCGACCGTCCGGCCGAGGGTGTCCTCCCCCACCTTCTCGGCGCGCAACGCGGCGCGCATCATCCGGTGGAACATCACGGTCACGGCGTCGGAGTCGTCGGCGATCATGTCCGGCACGGTAGCTGGCCGGTGCGACAGTTCCGGCCGGCCCGTCAGTCCGTGCCGAGGTCGAGCCGGAACAGCTCCGCGGCGTTGCGCCAGGCGACCAGCTCGCCGAGCTCGGGATCGAGATCGGCGGCGACCACCGCCCCGTACGCGGCGGCCGGGTCGATCAGGGTGGCGTCGGTGCCGAAGAGCAGCCGGCGGGGGTTGACGGCCGCGGCGACGGCGGCGAACCGGCCCGCTTCGGTGTGCGAGAAGCAGGGCTCCAGCCAGAGCCGGTCGACGGAGTTGGCCGCTTCCACGGCGTGCCGCCAGCCGTCGGCGCCCATGTGCCCGGCGATGGCCCGCAGACCGGGGATGTCGGCGCAGGCCTGCGCGAGGTCCAGCGGGGTCGGGCCCCAGGTGTGCACGAGCGCGGGCAGGTCGTGGGCGGCGACCAGGGCCAGCGCCTCGCGGGTCTGCGGGGAGGTGACCGGGGAGCCGGTGTAGTCGGTGTGGATCTTGACGCCGACGAACCGGCCGGTGGGCAGCAGTTCGCGCAGGTCCCGCTCGGCGTCGTCGAGCCGACGCGGATTGATCGTCAGGTAGCCGAGCAGCCGGTCGTGCTCCGCCAGCACCCGGGCCATGGCCCGGTTCCCGGCGGCGACGTCGTAGATGACCGCCTCGGTGGCCGAGACGACCGCCAGGTCGATGCCGTACCGGTCCATCACCGCGAGGTTCGTGGCGACCTGACCGACCTCCATGCTGAAGAACCACGGGCCCCAGTGCGCGTGCACGTCGATGATCATGCGGTCACTCCCAGGATCCGTCGGGCGTTGCCGCCGGCCACCGCCGCCACCGCCGTCGCGTCCAGGTCGGCGTGGGCCAGTCGCAGCCGGGGCACGACGGCCTCGTAGAACGGGGTGCGCGAGCCGTAGAGCAGGCGCTCGACGCCGACCTGCGCGGCCACCGTCTCCAGGGCGTCCGGGGAGTTGAGCAGCCGCGTCGAGGTGTGGAAGCCGGGCTCGTCGCGGGCGATGACGACGAAGTCGCCCAGGTGGTAGAAGTGCGTGTCGAGGAAGACCACGGTCGCGCCGCGCAGGGGCCGCCAGAACCGGCGTACGTCGCCGCCGGCCAGCAGCACCAGTCCGGCCTCGGTGGCGCGACGGGCGACGTGCCGCACGGACGGGAAGTCCGGCTCCACCCGCTGCTCGTCGGGGAAGAGGCGGACGGCCCGGACGCCCCGCTCGGCGAGCCGGACCACCTCCCGCTCGGCGCCCAGCGGGTCCCGCAGGTCCACGGCGCCCACCGGCACCACCGTCGGGCCGGCGAGGGCGGCCACCTCGTCGTTGCCGCTGGGTACGTCGAACAGCGCCGCCCGCAGGCTGGCCACGGCGGCCGCGGCGATGCCGTTGGCGGCGAGCGCCGCGCGTACCTGGGCCGGGTCGCCGACCGGTCCGGGTCGGTCGGCGTACCGGCCGACCAGGACGTCGACGTCCAGCGTGACCGGTGGCAGGTTCTCCGCCGCGAACGGCTTCCGCGGTTCACCGGTCACAGTGGAGTCACCACCCGCAGCACCCGGTCCCGGTCCTCGGCGGGCAGGTCCGGACCGTACGGATCGACGGCGTACCGGGGCGGGACGCGTCCCTCGTGGGCCGCGATCCAGAGCATCCGTTGCACGTAACCTGCCATCGGTTCGGTGAAGGTGGCGGCGGCGAGCCGGTCAAGCCGCGCCGAGGCGGCGACGAACTCGTCGTACCGCTTGTCGGCGAAGGCCCGCAGCACCGTCGCGGTCACCGGGACCGCGGCGGCGGCCAGGCCGACCAGCGCGGCCTCGGCGCCCCACAGCAGGGACGGGCCGAACATCCGGTCCTCGCCGGTCACCGCGAGCCGGTCGGCCCGGTGGGCCGCGGCCAGCGCCTCCTGGCAGGCGATCGCGTCGTGCAGCCGGGCCACCTTGACCCCGGCCACGCCGGGGTGAGCCAGCAGCGCCCGCAGCGCGTCCGCCGGGTACGGCCGCAGGTAGAGGTCGAACGCCAGCATCGGCAGCGCGGCGGCCCGCCACAGCGCCTCGTGGTGGGCGACCGGATCGTCCTCGACCGGGAACACCAGCAGCCCAGCGGCCCCCAGTTCGGCGGCCTGGACGGCCTCGTCGGCGACCGCCGCCCGGGTCTCCCCCGGCCGCCCGCCTACGCCGACCACCACCGGCACGGCGGTGGCGACCGCCTGCCGGATGACGGTCGCCCGGGTGGACGGGTCGAGGTAGGGGCCGCGGCCGGTGTGCGCGAGCACCGCGAGGGCGTCGGCGCCGTCGGCGACCAGCCCGCGCAGGTACGCCCCGACCAGCGGCGGATCGACCTCGCCGGCGGCGGTGCCGGGCGTCGCCGCGGCGGCGATCAGTCGCCACCGCAGCAGGTCGCGAAGCGCCGCGGCGCTCGGGTCGATCATGCCTCGGTCACCGCGGTTCGGACCGCCTTGGCGATCTCGTCGACGTGGGCGTCGGTGTAGCGCTCGTTCCAGTCGATCACCAGCAGAGTCTGCCTGATCAGCCGCTCGGCGTTCGGCCGGGTGCCCCAGCCGTAGTCGGGAAGCCGGTCGGCGGGCGGCATCGTCAGCGGGTAGTGGGAGGTGCCGTAGACCGCCGACTCGGTCAGCGCGGGCGCGCGGTGCAGGGGCTCGTCGAGGTAGCCGGCGCGCGCCGGCACCCCTGCGGCGGTGAGCCGCTCGGCGATCTCCGTGTTGGTCAGCGGCGGGTCCAGCACGATCGGGAAGAGCCACCAGGCGTGCCGCTCGGGGTCCGCCGGCAGCCGCAGGCCCGGCACGTCGGCCAGGGCGGCCAGCAGGCGCCGGGCGGTCCGCCGCCGGTCGGCCACGACGCCCGGCAGTTTGTCCAACTGGGCCCGGGCGACCGCCCCGGCCAGCTCGGTCATCCGGTAGTTGATCCCGAAGCTGACGTGCCGGCGGGCGCCGTCCCGCGGCCAGCCCTTGTCGGCGAACAGCCGCATCCGCCGGGCGAGCACCGGGTCGTCGGTGATGGCCAGGCCGCCGTCGCCGCAGGTGATGTGCTTCCACTGCTGCAGGCTGAAGCAGCCGATCGCGCCGGCCGTGCCGACGAGCCGGTCGTCCGGGTATCGGGTGAGCCAGGCCTGGGCGCAGTCCTCGATCAGCGGTACGCCGGCGGCGTCGGCCACCGCCCGCAGGTCGGCCGCGGCGCCGAACAGGTGCACGCCGATGATCGCGCGGGTGCGCGGTCCGATGGCGGCGGCCACCGCCTCGGGGTCGAGGTTCCCGGTGTACGGATCGACGTCGGCGAACACCGGCACGGCGTTCTGCGCGAGAATCGGCGCGACGGTGCCGAAATCGCTGATCGGAGAGGTGATGATCTCGTCGCCGGGGTCGGGGGCCACGGCCGCGACGGCGAGGTGCAGTGCCGCGGTGCCGGAGCTGCACGCCACGGCGTGCGACACTCCATGTCGGTCGGCCATCTCCCGTTCGAGGGCACGGACCTCCGTCCCCCAGACGGAGCTGAGCATGCCCGACCGGAGGACGCGGGTGACCGCCTCCAGCTCCTCGGCGCCGATCGTTCGACCGCTGGCATCGGCCATGCTGGGGTAGGACACTCGCCCTCCAGAGCTACAGTAATACCGGCCCTGACCGTAATCTGGTGCCGAGTGCCAATGCAACCCCCCAAAGGAGGCGCTGGTGAGCATCGTGATCGGGGTCGTCGGACCGCACGACCTCGTCGACGAGGTGGCCGCGACCTGCGAGGAACAGCCCGGCGTCTCCGCCCGGCGGCTGGACTACGACCACGAGTCGCAGGCCCCGGCGATCGTCGAGGCGCACGCCGGCCAGGTGGAGGCGTGGCTGTTCACCGGGGTCGTGCCGTACACGCTGGCCCGGGAGGCGGAGGTGCTGACCCGGCCGGCGACGTTCGTCGACTACACCGGGGCGACGCTGTTGCAGGCCGCCGTCCGGCTGCTGCGCGCCGGTCACGACGTCACCCGGATCTCGATCGACACGCTCACCGGCGCCGACGTCAGCACCACCTTCGCCGAGGCGGGCCTGCCGGTGGACCGGGTCCGCTCGCTGCCGTACCGCAGCGGGCTGAACTCGGCGGACGTGGTCGCCTTCCACCGGCGGCAGCGGCGGGCGGGCGCCGCGGTGGCGGTCACCTGCATCAGCTCGGTGCACGAGGCGCTGCGCGACGAGCTGCCGGTGTTCCGGCTGGCTCCGTCGAACCACTCGGTCCGCACCGCCCTGCGGCAGTTGCTGCTGTACGCCAGCAGCCAGGCGCAGGAGGACGCCCAGATCGCGCTCGGCCTGGCCTGCCTGCCCGACGGGGACGGCGGGCTGCTCAAGGAGGTGGCCGCGCTGGGCGGCACCCTCGCCCGGTTCGGCGGCGACACCCACCTGATCGTCACCACCCGCGGGCCGCTGCACGACGCCACGGCCGGCTTCACCGCGCTGCCGATGCTGCGTCGGCTCGCCGACCGGCACGACACCGTGCAGATCGGCTTCGGCCTCGGTCGCAGCGCCGCGGAGGCGGAGAACCTGGCCCGCCGCGCGTTGAGCCGGGCCCGGCGGGTGGGCGCCGCCGCCGCGGTGCTCTCCCTGCGCGGCGACACCGACATCGTGCTGGAGTCGACCACCGCACCGCCGCCGGTGTCGGACGTGAGCCTGGCGGTCATCGCGCAGCGGGTCGGCCTGTCGGTGCCGACGCTGCTGCGGCTGCGCGAGGTGCGGCACGCCGTCGGCGGCGAGCCGCTGACCAGCCGGGAGGTGGCCGACCAGCTCAACGTGCAGCAGCGCACCGCCCGGCGGATGCTGCACCGGTTGGAGCTGGCGGGCCTGGCCGAACGGACCGGCAACCTGTCCTCGGGCACCAGCGGACGTCCGCTGACCCTCTACCGCCTGACCCTGTGAGCACTACCGGGAGGCTCCCGCGAGAGCCTCCCGGAGCGACCCTCAGGCCAACCACTCGTCGAGGTGGGCGGCCACGAACTCGTCGTCGCGCAGGTGCGGGTAGGCCCGGTGCACCCGGTCGAGCTCGGCGAGCTGTCCCGGCGACAACTCCTCCGCCGGGTCGAGGCACCATCGGCCGGCGAGCAGCCCCTGCCGGCGCAGCACCTCGTGGATGCCGGGGATGCAGCCGTGGTAGCCGTTCGCGGCGTCGAAGATGGCCGCGTTGGCGTCGGTGAGATGGCCGTCCAGGGTGAGCAGCCGGCGCAGCGCGGCGTCGTCGCCCGCGCGGGCGCGCCGGGCCTCGTCGAGCAGGCCGACCGCGGTCCTCGCCCACACCGCCCACTGCCCGAGCAGCCCGCCGACGAACTCGACCTCCACCTGCCGGCCGTCCACCATGATGCGGTGCGGGGCCACCAGGTCGGCGAGGATGTGATCGTCGTTGCCGGTGTAGAGCGCCAGGTCCCCGTTGCGGCCGGCGGCGCACACCCCGTGCAGGACGTCCAGCGTGCGGTACCGGTCGAACGGCGCCACCTTGATTCCGACCACCGATTCGAGCCCGGCCAGCCGGGCCCAGAACGCGCGGGACAGCTCCCGTCCGCCGACCGCCGGTTGCAGGTAGAAACCGACCACGGGCAGCACCTCGCCGACCGCGCGGGCCCGCTCGACGAGGCCGTCCTCGTCAAGGCCCGCATACGGCGACAGAAGGACCATGTGGTAGCCGAGCGAGGCGGCCAGCTCGGCCTCGGCCACCGCCTGCGCGGTGGGTCCGCAGGCGCCCGCCACCAGGATGGCGTCCGACCCGGCGGCGGTCTCGGCGGCCAACTCCAGCACCGGGGCGAGCAGGCCGACCTGCGGGTCATGGATGGCGAACTGGGTGGTGTGCACGCCGACCGCGATGCCGCCGGCACCGGCGGCCAGGTAGTAGCGGGTCAACGCCCGCTGGCGCCGCTCGTCGAGCCGGCGTTCGGCGTCGAGGGCGAGCGGATGGGCGGGGATCACGCAGCCACGCCGGAACCGGGCCAGGGCCGACTGGTGCCGGGTGGTCGAAGCAGTCAACACGGTCTCTCCTAGAATTTGCCGTCGCGGCGCTGGAAGCCGGTCGGCTTGTCGAGCAGCGGCCGGCCGCCGGCGATCCAGTCGGCCGTCAGCTCGATCAGCTCGGCGACCGGCACGTCGGGGTAGCCGAAGAGCCGGTGGCAGAGCTGGGCGTTGGACAGCAGCGCGGTGGGGGCCTCGGTGCCGGTGAACACCGGCTCTCGGCCCAGCCGGGCGGCGAGGGCGGTGGCGGCCTGGCGGACCGAGACCAGCTCGGGTCCGGTCAGGTTCAGCACGAACGGCGGCGTCGCGGTGTGGTGCAGGGCGCGCAGGGTCACTTCGTTGGCGTATCCCTGCCAGACGATGTTGGCGTGCCCCATGGTGAGGTCGACGGGCTGACCGGCGTGCACCGTGCGGGCGATGTCGACGAGGACGCCGTAGCGCATCTCGACGGCGTAGTTGAGCCGGATGAGGGCCAGCGGGGTGTCGTTGCGCTGCGCGAAGTGGGTGAGGATGCGCTCGCGGCCCAGGCACGACATGGCGTACTCGCCGACCGGGTCGAGCGGGGTCTGCTCGGTGCAACCGGCGGAGGCGACCGGGACGAGCGGGTAGACGTTGCCGGTGCTGAGCGCCACCAGGCGCGACCCGGCGAAGCGCTGCGCGACCCGGCCCGGCAGGTAGGTGTTGGTCGCCCAGGTGGCGTGCTCGCGGCCCGCCGTGCCGAACTTCGCGCCGACGAGGAACACCACGTTGGCCGCGTCCGGCAGGGCCGCGAGGGCGGCGTCGTCGGTCACGTCCGCCTCGACCACCACGGCGCCCTCGCCGCGGAGCGCGTCGGCCAGCCCGGCCTCCGAGAAGCGGGAGACCGCGATGACGCGGGCACCTGTGCCGGCCGCGGCCACCCCGCGCAGGGCCAGCCGGACCAGGCTCGGGCCCAGCTTGCCGCCCGCTCCCAGCACCAGGATGTCGCCGTCGAGCTTGCGCAGGTCGTCCACCAGGACATCCCGCGGGCGCGACAGCCGCTCCTCCAGTTCCGCCACCGAACGCATACCACAAGCCCCTTC
Organism: Micromonospora sp. MP36; assembly: GCF_008119785.1. Taxonomy (GTDB): domain Bacteria; phylum Actinomycetota; class Actinomycetes; order Mycobacteriales; family Micromonosporaceae; genus Micromonospora. The sequence continues at coordinate 34,087 of NZ_VSFA01000061.1, forward strand.
CGGATTAACGGTCCTGACCGTAACTTCCGGCGGAGAAGGTCGTCAAGGCGTGGTCGCGGTCGCCGCGCCGGGCTTCCCGGCGGGCGGCCGATCAGAGCTGGGCGCGGGCCGCCGCGAGGACGCCCAGGACGGAACGGGTCTGCGCCCACGGCACCGGGCTCGGCGCGCCCTTGACCATGCCCAGGAACGCGTCGATGGTCGCGCCGTAGCCCAGCTCGTCGGCCCCGCCGCGCAGGTTGACCCGGTGCTCCCCGGTCGCGGTGTGCACGGTCACCTCGTACGACTCGCCCTGGCTCACCCCGAGCACCTCGACGACGCCTGGCACGCCGTCGTCCCACTGCACCGCCAGCAGCCCGGTGTCCTCCGAGCGCAGGGTGCGGTAGCTGCGGGTGGTGGCGGCGGCGCCGACCAGCCGCACGGCCGGGCCGAGCAGCGCGACGAGCAGTTCGACCCCGTGCAGGCCCATCATGACTAGCGTTCCGCCGCCCACGGCCGGGTCGTCCTGCCAGGGGTTGTAGCCGGTGGCCCAGAGGCCGACGTCGTGCCGGACGGTGGCGCGGACCGCGAGCACCTCCTCCCGCGGCACGGCGAACGCGGCGAAGTCGGGGGCGAAGCGCAGCACCGAGGAGGAGAGCACCAGCTCCGGGCTGCGGGAGACCACCCGGTCGAGCCGGTCGAGCTGGTCCACCGTGGCCGCCGCCGGCTTGTTGACGAAGCAGGGCAGCCCGGCGTCGAGCACCCGCGCCAGCGCCTCGGGCACCTCCGACGTCGGCACGGTGAGCACCACCCCGTCCGGCCGGGTGGCCAGCAGTGCGGACAGGTCCGGCGTCACCGTGGCGTCCGGGTGCTCCGCGCGGAACCGCGCCAGCCGCTGCGGGTCCGGCTCCCAGACCACGAGGTCGGCGTGCCGGCACAGGGCCTTGGCGTCGGTGTACGGGTGACTGGTGGCCAGTCCGGCAAGGGCGATCCGCATGGTCGCACAGGCTACTCAGCGCGCCACCGCAGGTCAGCGACGGGTTGTGCGGGCGTCAGCCCATGCTCGCCAGCTGCTCCGGGCGTACCTCGTGGCGCAGCGGCTCGCCGCGCCGGAACCGGTCGATCTCGTCGACCACGATCTCCCCGGCCCGCCGCCGCGACTCGACCGTGCCCGCCGCCTCGTGCGGCGTCAGCAGCACATTGGGCAACCGCCGCAGCGGATGGTCCACCGGCAGCGGTTCCTCGTCGAAGACGTCCAGCGCCGCGTCGATCCGCCCGGCGCGCAGCTCGGCCAGCAGGGCGTCCCCGTCCACCAGCGCCGCACGCGCGGTGTTGACCAGCAGGGCCCCGGTGGGCAGCAACGCGAGCTCCCGGGCGCCGAGCAGGCCGACGGTGGCCGGCAGCACGGGCGCGTGCAGCGACACCACCCGCGCGGAGCGCAGCAGGTCGTCCAGCCCGACCAGGGTCGCGCCGAGTTCCTCGGCCTCCTCGGCGGACAGGTACGGATCGGTGACGAGCACCCGCGCGCCGAGCGCCCGGACCAGCCGCAGGTACGCCCGCCCGGTGCGGGAGGCGCCGATTACGCCGACCACCGCGCCGCGCAGCTCCCGCCGGGGCGGCGCGGACTTCGCGGCCGACCAGGCGGCCCCGGTACGCAGCGCGTGGTCGAAGCGGTGCACCTGGTGCAGCAGGGCCAGGGTCAGCGCCAGCGCCTGTTCCCCCACCGCGTACGCCATGGCGTCGCCGGCCTGGGTCACCCGCACGCCGCGGGCGAAGCTCTCCGGCGTGACGAACGGCTTCACCGAGGCGCCGGTGTGCGCGAGCAGCCGCAGCCGTGGGGCGGCGTCGAGCACCCGTGCCGTCAGCGGCGCACAGCCCCAGCCGGTGACCACGACGTCCGCGTCCGTCAGCAGGTCCGCCAGCACCGCCGGGTCGGCGACGTCGGCCCCGTCGGGCGGGAGGCGCACCGGACCGAGCGCGGCGAGCGCGTCCCAGCGTGCCCCGGGGAAGAACATCGACCGCAGCGCCGGCGACGCGGCCACGGCGACGCGCACCACGCCGCTCACCCGATCGACCTTCCGTTCGCGACTGCGGGGCTCCGCAGCGCGGCACGCCTCGCGCTCACCCCTTGATCCCGGAGGTGGTGACGCCCTCGGTGAAGTACCGCTGCCCGACGAGGTACGCCATGAAGATCGGCACGAAGGCGAGGACCGAGCCGGCGAGGAGCATGTTGAGCGGCACGTTCTCCTGCTGCATCGAGGCGATGCCGGTGGTCAGGGTACGCATGTCGCTGCTCTGCCCGATGATCAGCGGCCACATGAAGTCGTTCCAGTGCCACAGGAACACGAAGACCCCGAGGGTGGCCAGGACCGGCTTGATCAGGGGCAGCACGATCGAGACGTACACCCGCAGTTCGGAGCAGCCGTCCAGCCGGGCCGCCTCGAAGAGCGAGTCGGGCAGCGAGGCGATGAACTGTCGCATCAGGAACACCGCCTGGGCGTTGGCCAGGGTCGGCACGATCAGGCCCCAGTAGGTGTCCACGCCGCCCAGCTCGGAGATGATGATGAAGGTCGGGATCATCGTGACGTGGTAGGGCACCATCAGCATGGCCAGGAACGACCAGAACATCGGTTCCTTGCCGGGGAAGCGCTTCTTGGCGAACGCGTAGCCGGCCAGCGACGACAGCAGCAGCACGCCGACCACAGACACGATCGAGTAGACCAGCGTGTTCCACGCCCAGCCCAGCATGCTCTTGGCACCCAGCAGCCGGTCGTACGCCTCGGTGGAGAACGGCCAGGGCAGCAGGCTGTCCGGGAAGGTGACCGGGCCGGTCGGTTTGAACGACAGCACGACCATCGTGTAGAAGGGGAAGATCGTCGCGAGCGCCGCGACGAACAGCAGCACCGCCCGGGTGACTCGCCAGCTCCGGCTCGCCTGCTGCGGCCGGTGCGGCCGCCGGGAGCGCCTGGCCGGCGGTGCGGCGGGTGTGGCCGAGGGGACCAGGGTGTCGGTCACTCTTCCCTCCCCAGGGTCAGGCGCTGGATCAGCGCCACGATGACGGTCATCACGAACAGCGCGAGCCCGACCGCACTGGCATAGCCCAGGTCGAAGTAGCGGAAGCCCTGCTCGTACAGCTGGTAGACGAGGGTGTAGCTGGCGCGTACCGGCCCGCCGCCGGTCATCACGTAGACGATGTCGAAGACCTGGAACGACATGGTCGTCTCGATGATGGCCAGGAAGAACAGCGCCGGACGCAGCTGCGGCAGGGTCACGTACCGGAACCGCTGCCACGCGGACGCGCCGTCGCTGAGGGCCGCCTCCTCCAGTTCGGCGGGGATCTCCTGCAGCCGGGCGAGCAGGATGAGCATCCCGTACCCGAACCGGGACCAGACCGAGACGAGCACGATCGCGGGCAGCACCAGTGTGCTGTCGGCGAGCCAGGACTGGGCCGGCAGGCCGAACGCGCCCATGAGCCGCGACCACGGTCCGTGCTCGGCGAAGACCCAGGTGAAGACCACGCCGGCGAGGATGAGGCTGGTGACCACGGGCAGGAAGAAGATGGACCGGAAGAGCTTCACGCCGCGGAACACCCGGCGGGTCAGCAGCGCCATGCCGAGCGAGGCGACCATCGACAGCGGCACGGACAGCAGCGCGAAGATCACCGTCACCTTCAGGGCCGACCAGAAGGTGGGGTCGTCGATCAACCGGCGGAAGTTGTCCAGGCCGACCCAGGAGGCGTCGCCGCCGATGGTGTAGTCGGTGAAGCCGAGCAGCACCCCGGCCACCGCCGGGCCGAACCGGAAGGCGACGAAGAGCAGCAGGCACGGCAGCACGAACAGCAACGCCGTGCCGGCCTCCCGCAGCGAGGGACGGCGCAGGCGCCGGCGGGCAGACAGGGTGACCACGTCCACACCTTTCTCGCTGCTCCTGGCGGGCGCGGGGCCCACCAGGAGCAGCGTCACACGGGACTAGCCGAGCAGCGCGTCCGCGGCCTTGGCCGCGTCGCTGAGCGCCTGGTCGACGGACTTCTTTCCGAGCAGCGCGGCCTGGATCTCCGGGGCGAGCACGCCCTGCACATCCCGGGCCTTCTCGTGCAGCGGACCGACGGTGGTGACGCCTACGTACTTCTCCTGCTCACCGAGGACGGGATCCCCGGCGAACAGCGTCCCCGCCGACTTCTTCGGGGAGAAGAAGCTGGACGCGGTGTCGTACTTCTTGGTGACATCGGCGCCGGAGGCGTAGGCGATCCACTCGCCCGCGGCCTTCTTGTCCTTCGCGCCCTTCAGCATGGCGAGCGAGCCGACGGTGCCGTACCCGATCTGCTTGGTCTCGGTCAGCGGCGGGAGGACCTTGATGTTCTCCTTGCCCCAGAACTGCTCCACCTCCTGCGGAGCCGAGTGCCACAGGCAGGCCACCTTGTTCTGGGCGATCCGGGTCTGCTCGGTGGGCGGCAGCGTGGTGAGCAGGGTCTTGTCCACGTAACCGCCGTCGACCAGTTGCTTGACGAAGGTGAGCGCCTTGCGGCCGGCGTCGCTGTTGAAGGCCACCGACTTGCCGTCCGGGCTGAACACGTCGCCGCCGGCCTGCCACAGCAGCGGGTAGAACGTCTGGTTCAGGGTGTTCTTCACGTCGCCGGGGTAGGCGGTGACGTCGTAACCCTTGGCCTTGAAGGCCGGCGCCATGGTGAGCAGGTCGTTCCAGGTCGCGGGGTAGGTCGTCTGGCCGACCGCCTCGAACACCTTCTTGTTGCACATCATCGTCACGGCGCTGGTGAGGATGGGGGCGCCCATCATCTTGCCGTCGATGGTCACCGACTTGACCACGTTGTCGAGGTAGTCGCTCTTGGCCGCGTCGTCCAGGTAGGCGTCGACCGGCTCGATGTTGCGGGCGTACTTCGGCAGCTGGTCGGGGATGAGGTAGACGACGTCCGGGCCCTTGTTGCCGGCGATCGCGGTGGCCAGCGCCTGGTCGCGGTTGGCCCACGGGAAGATCTCGGTCTTGACCTGGATGTCGGGGTGCTGCGCCTGGAACGCCTTGACGGTCTCGTCCCAGAAGGCCCGGTGCTTCGCCTCGTCGAAGATCACCGGGTATATCCACATTGTCACGGTCTTCTTGCCCGAGTCACCGGAGCCGGAGCCTCCACAGCCGGCGGCGGCGAGCGCGGCGACGAGCGCCACCGCGACGGCCGTCAGGCTCTTCCGAACACGCATCTCGCATCCTTCCAGGGGAGCTTGGTTCGCAGTAGGTTAACTTACGGTCCGGGCCGATACTAGGCCCGAGACATTTCGAGGTCGTATCGCCACTGCTCCGGCAACTACTGACCGTATCGACCCATATCCGTTATAGGGAAGGCTCGGATGACTGTCTCTCTGGCCATCGTCGGCGCGGGCAACCGCGGCGGCACCTACGCGGGATACGCGGAGCGGTTCCCGGAGCGCGCCCGCGTCGTCGCCGTCGCCGAGCCCCGGGCCGGCCACCGCGACGCGCTGGCCGACCGGCACCAGGTGCCGGCGGCCCGCCGGTTCCCCTCCTGGCAGGCCCTCGCCGACCAGCCCCGCCTGGCCGACGCGGTGGTGGTGGCCACCCCGGACCGGGAGCACCTCGCACCCGTCGCCCGGCTCGCCGCCCTCGGCTACGACATCCTGCTGGAGAAGCCGATGGCGCCGACGGAGCAGGAGTGCGACGCGGTCGTGGACGTGGCCCGGCGTACCGGGGTGCTCCTGACGGTCTGCCACGTGCTGCGCTACACGCCCTACACGGCGATGGTGAAGCGGCTGCTCGACGCGGGGGCGGTCGGCCGGATCGTCGGCGTGGACCACCTGGAACCGGTGGGCTGGTGGCACTTCGCGCACTCCTACGTGCGGGGCAACTGGCGTCGGGCCGACGAGTCCTCCTCCAGCCTGCTGGCCAAGTGCTGCCACGACCTGGACTGGCTGCGCTACGTGGTGGACGACGTGCCGGTGCGGGTCAGCAGCGTCGGCGCGCTGTACCACTTCCACCCCGGCAACCGGCCGGCCGGCGCCGCCGACCGCTGCCTCGACTGCCCACTGCGGGGCACCTGCCCGTACGCGGCGGACCGCTTCTACGCCGAGTGCCTGGCCGACCCCGACCGGCACGTCTGGCCGTTGTCCGTGGTCACCCGGGACCTCAGCCCGGACGGGGTGCGGACCGCGCTGCGCGAGGGACCGTACGGCCGGTGCGTCTACACCGGCGGGAACGACGTGGTCGACCACCAGACGGTCACGGTGTCGTTCGCCGGCGGGGCCACGGCGACCCTGACCATGAGCGCCTTCACCCCGGGCGGCCACCGGCGTACGCGCATCATGGGCACCCGCGGCTACCTGGAGGGTGACGGCGAGCGGGTGACGCTGACCGACTTCGTGACCGGAGAGACGTCCACGCTGGACACGGCGGCCGGCGGGGCGGACGCGGGGTCCGGCCACGGCGGCGGCGACCACGGGTTGATGGCCGCGTTCGTCGAGGCGGTCGGGACCGGCGACCGGTCCCTGGTGCATTCCGGGCCGCGGGAGTCGCTCGACAGCCACCGGATGGCGTTCGCCGCGGAGCGCAGCCGACTCGCCGGCGGACTCCCGATGGACGTTTGATCTTCGATGTCTCGAGGATTACGGTGGGGGCCATAATCCAGGAAAGGACGGCCCATGGTTCTTCACCGACTACGCCGCGCCGCACCGCTGGCAGTCCTCACCACCCTGCTCGCGGCGGCCGCCGCGGCCCCTCCCGCCCACGCCGCCACGCCGACGGAGACCCTGGTCGGCGTGCCGCATCACAACCTCGCCATCTACGGTGCCACCTTCGGCTCCAGCCCCGACGGCGATTACGCGTACGCCGTCGCGCGGGGCACCACCGGCGCGCTGAGCGTCATCGACACCCGGACGGCCACCGTCATTCGGACCATGCCGTTACCAGGAGCGGGCGGCTCCTGGGGCGGCACGGTCATGCCCGACGGCACGGCCTACCTTGGCGCCGACAGCAAGCTCTTCCGCTACCGGCCCGGCGCCGCGAGCGTGGACGACCTGGGCTCGCCGGTGCCCGGCGAGACGACGGCCTGGCGGCTGGCGAACGACGGGCGCCACGTCTTCGTCGGGACCTACCCCGGCGGCAAGGTCTACTCCTTCGACCACCGCACCGGCGAGGTACGCGACTACGGCCAGATCTGGCCCGGCGAGCAGTACGTGCGCAGCATCGCCGCGGCGAACGGCAAGCTCTACGCCGGTCTCGGCACCGTCGCCCGACTCGTCGAGATCGACATCGCCGCCGGCACGCGGCGGGAGATCCCGCTGCCCGAGCCGTACCGCGCCGAACAGTTCGTCTACGACCTCGACGTGTACCAGCAGACGCTGTTCGCCCGGCTCGCCAACAGCAACCGGATGCTGGTGCACGACCTGCGGACCGGCGAATGGATCGCCGACCTGGGCACCAGCAACGGGCTCAACGTCTCGCCGCCGGACGCGAAGAAGAACGTCTACTTCGGCTCGACCAGCGGCCGGCTGATGGCCTACAACCTCGACACCCGCGCCCTCACCCCGACCGGCTTCACCGGATTCGGCACCGCCCGTGGCTACGGCTGGACGCACCTGGACACGAAGGAGTGGCCGGGCCGGACGCTGGTCACGATCAACCTAAGCGGGGTGCTGTACTACTACAACCCGCAGACCGGGGCGCACAAGGTCGCGCCGTCCGGGGTACCGGGGCTGCCGGCGCAACTGCAGACGCTGGTGGCCGGCCCGGACGGCCGGATCTGGTCCAGCGCCTACCCCAGCGGGGGGATCACCGCGTACGACCCCGCCACCGGCACCTTCAGCGAGAACGCCGGCGCGCTGGGTCAGGCGGAAGGGCTGCGCTCCTACCAGGGCAAGATCTACGCCGGCGTCTACCCGGGCGCGAACCTGTTCGAACTGGACCCGGCGAAGCCCGTCGTGCGGGGCAGCAATCCCCGGCAGTTCGGGACCCTGCGCAACGACCACCAGGACCGTCCGTTCGCCATCACCGGCGTCGGCGCGCGCGTCGCCTTCGGGACCATCCCCGAGTACGGGCAGCTCGGCGGGGCGCTCTCGTTCGTGGACCCAGCAACCGGGGCGCAGGAGGTGCACCGCAACGTCGTGCCGGACCAGAGCGTCACCGCGCTGACCACCGTCGGCGACCTGGTGCTCGCCGGCACCGGTGTGTGGGGCGGTCTCGGCACCGTACCGACCCAGACCGAGGCGAGGCTGTTCCTCTGGGACCCGGCGACCGCGACGAAGGTCTGGGAGGGCCCCGCCATCCCCGGCGCGAAGGCGATCACCGCACTGATCGTCGCACCGAACGGCCACGTGTGGGGGTCGACCGCCGGCACGCTGTTCGAGTTCGACCCGGTGAACCGTACGGTGCTCCGGACGCTCGAGGTGCAGCCCTTCGACTGGAACGTCGACCACGTCTGGCGCAGCGACCACCTGGCGTTCGCCCCGGACGGCGCGCTGTGCGGCAACTTCCGGAACACCGTCGCGTGCGTGGACACCACCACACTGGCGGTCGACCGGCTGGCCACCGGCATCGACGACGTCTGGACCATGGACGCCGACGGCGTCATGTACTACGCGCGGGGCGGTGAGCTCTACCGGCTCACCCGCTGAGCCCGGCAGGCGCGGGGGCGGGCGGCCATGCCCCCCCCCCCCCCCGTGCTGATGGCGCAACCACCGCGGCGCCGGGCCGGGTCCGCCGTCGGCGGCGCAGAACCGACGGGCAGGCAGGCCGACGGGCGGGGGGGCCCGAACGGGAGAGCACACGGCCGAA
>NZ_VSFA01000062.1 GCF_008119785.1 Micromonospora sp. MP36
GGGGCCCGGGCCCCGAAGCCCCCCCCCACCGCCTGCTCGTTCAGGCACGCCGACCAGTTGCTGACGGCGCAGACCTCAGGAGGTGGCATGGCCAGGTACATGATCCGGCGGATGTCGGTCAGTATCCTCGTGCTGTTCGTGATTTCGATCGGGATCTTCACGTTGCTCCGCATGGCCCCGGGCGATCCGGTCGATCTGATGCTCCCGCCTGAGGCGCGCGGGCCTGGCACCGAAGCCCTCCTCGACGCGAAACGCGCGGAGCTGGGCCTGGACAAGCCGCTGCCGATCCAGTACGGCATCTGGCTGCGTGATGCTTTCCAGGGCGACCTTGGTTACTCCATCAGCACCGGCCGGCCGGTTGCCGAGCTGATCGGCGAGCGGATCGGTCCGACCGTCTACCTGATGTCACTCAGCCTGCTGCTCGCGTTGCTGATCTCGATCCCGCTGGGCCTGCTCTCCGCGGTACGCAAAGGGAAACCCGTGGACTACGCCGCCAGTGCCGTCACCCTCGGCGCCATCTGTACGCCATCGTTCTTCGTGGCGATCCTGTGCATCTACGTGTTCGCGCTCAAGCTCCGGGTGCTTCCGTCCGCCGGCATGTCCAACCCGGGAAATCCCAGCATCGGCGATTCCCTGCTGCACCTGATCATGCCGATGACGATCCTCGCCTTCGCCAGCTCCGGGGCATTGACCCGCTACGTCCGCAGCAGCGTCATCGGTGAGTTGCGTACCGACTACGTGCGTACCGCGGAAGCCAAGGGTGCGGGACGGTCCCGTGTGCTGACCCGCCACGTGCTGCGCAACGCATTGATCCCGCTGATCACCGTGGTTGCCCTGAACCTGCCGTATCTGCTGGCGGGTGCGGTCGTGATCGAGACCGTGTTCGCCTGGCCCGGGATGGGACAGTTGACGGTGAACGCCGTCGGCAAGCGGGACTATCCGATCATCATCGCGTTCGCGATGATGGTGGCGATCCTGACGTTGCTGTCGAACTTGATCGCCGATCTGCTGTACACCGTCGTCGACCCGAGGGTGAGGCTGCGATGACCGCCAGGGAGATCTTGCCGCCTGCGGAACCACCGGCGGAACGGCCGAACCCGCCGGCCCTCGCCGAGCAGCAGCAGGCGGAGACCATGCTGGCGCTGCGGTCACCCGCGCGGACGGCACTGCGCCGTTTCGCGCGCCACCGGATTGCGCTGGTTGGGCTGGTCGTCCTCGTGCTGGCCGTGCTGGCGGCGGTGTTCGCCGGGGTGTTGTCTGGTCACGACCCGAACCGGATCAACCTGTCCGGGGTGCGTCAGCCGCCCAGTGCCGAGCACTGGCTGGGCACCGATGACTCTGGCCGCGACGTGTTCTCCCGGTTGCTGCACGCCGGACGGGTCTCGCTCGCGGTCGGCTTCTCGGCGGCTGTCGTCGCGTGCCTCATCGGCACCTTGCTCGGCGCGCTGGCCGGCGTGCTGGGCGGCTGGGTTGACAGCGTGATCATGCGGATGGCCGACATTTTCCTGTCGCTGCCCGTGCTGATCGTGCTGATCGTGATCGCGGGCATCCTCGGCCCGAGCGCGGTCTCGATGGTGGTGTTGTTCGGGGTCTTCGCGTGGCCGACGTCCGGCCGGATAGTCCGCGGGATCACGCTGTCAATACGGGAACTGGAGTTCTTCCAGGCGTCCCGGGCGTTCGGCGCTCGTACCGGCTGGCTGATGAGACATCACGTACTGCCGGCCGTACTCGGTGCGGTGGTCGTGGTCGCAACGCTCGAGGTGGCGCAGGCCATCCTGCTCGAAGCGGCGCTGTCGTTCCTCGGGCTCGGCATCCAACCCCCGCAGGCGAGCTGGGGCAACATGCTCAACGACGCGCAGCGGCTCAGCGTGATCAGCCAGATGCCGTGGTTGTGGGTGCCCCCAGGCGTCGCGGTCGCCCTGACCGTGCTCAGCGTGAACTTCGTCGGCGATGGACTGCGCGACGCATTCGACCCGAGAGAGGCCCGCTGATGACCGGCAACGGGAGGCGCGGCGAGTCGCTGCTGTCAGTTGCGGACCTCACCGTCGAGTTCGCCACCGAGGACGGCGTGGTCCATGCGGTCAACGGGGTCAGTTTCGACGTGGCGGCCGGCGAAATCCTGGCGATCGTCGGCGAGTCCGGCTCGGGTAAGAGCGTTACCGCGATGTCGTTGCTGGGTCTCTTGCCGCAGCCACCCGCGCGGGTGTTGTCCGGGCGCGCGATCTTCCGGAGCCGGGACCTGATGGCGATGTCCGGGCGCGAACTGCGGGCGGTACGCGGCAACGACATCGCGATGATCTTCCAGGATCCGATGACCGCGCTGAATCCGCTGCATCGCGTCGGCCGCCAGATCGCCGAGACCATCCTGCTGCACAACCGCTGCCGCGCGGCCGTGGCTCACGCACGTGCCGTGGACCTGCTCCGGCTGGTCGGGGTCTCCCAACCGGAGGTACGGGCTCGCCAGTATCCGCACGAGTTCTCCGGTGGCATGCGGCAGAGAGTGATGATTGCGATGGCGATTGCCAACGATCCGTCCCTGCTGATCGCCGACGAGCCGACGACCGCCCTCGACGTGACCATCCAGGCGCAGGTGCTGTCGCTGCTGCAGGCGGCACAGCGGGAGACCGGCGCGGCCACGATCCTGATCACGCACGACCTCGGCGTGGTGGCGGAGATGGCCGAGCGCGTTCTCGTGATGTACGCCGGCGGGATCGTTGAGCACGCGGACGTCCGCCGGCTGTTCCGCGAGCCACGGCACCCCTACACCGTCGGCCTGCTGCACAGCATCCCGCGGCTGGACGCGGACGTGCAGCAGCTCGATCCCATTCCCGGCGCCCCGCCGAACCTGCTCGCCCAGCCATCCGGATGCCCGTTCGTGCCGCGATGCGCGCTCAGTCGCGGCCGGGAGGTGTGCCTTACGGAACGGCCCGCACTGGTCGATCTGGGGGACGGGCGGGCCAGCGCCTGCCATTTCCACGACGAGTTGGCGAAGGACAAGGGGGCTTTGCATGTCTGACACCCCCGGCGGCGAGATCCTGCGCGTCGTAGAGCTGACCAAACACTTCCCGATCCGGCGGGGACTGCTGCGGCGCCAGCACGCCGCGGTACGGGCCGTCGACGGCGTGTCGTTCGCGCTGTACGCAGGCGAGACTCTCGGCCTCGTCGGCGAGTCGGGCTGCGGCAAGTCGACGACGACGCGGCTCATCCTACGGCTGGTGGAGCCGACGTCCGGCCAGGTGCTGCTGCGGGGTGAGGACGTCACCTCGTGCGGTCCTGCCCGCCTGCGCGACCTGCGTCGCGAGATGCAGATCGTGTTCCAGGACCCGTACGCGTCGCTCAATCCGCGCAAGACGGTGCACGACCTGGTGGCCGAGCCGCTGCGCATTCAGGGCCGCTACCGCGAAGGTGGACGCGACCGGGTGCGGGAGCTGATCGAGATGGTCGGCCTCCGGCCTGAACACGCGAACCGGTACGCCCACGAGTTTTCCGGCGGGCAGCGGCAGCGCATTGGCATCGCCCGGGCGCTCGCGCTGGGGCCGGCCGTACTGCTGCTCGATGAGCCCGTGTCAGCTCTCGATGTGTCGATCAGAGCGCAGGTGGTCAACCAGCTCGAGGCGCTGCAGCGCGAGCTCGGGTTGGCGTATCTGTTCGTGTCGCACGACCTGTCGGTGGTACGGCACGTCTGCGACCGCGTGGCGGTGATGTACCTCGGCAAGATCGTGGAGTTGGCGGCGACCCGGGACCTCTACGCCAGGCCCGCCCACCCATACACGCAGGCGCTGCTGTCAGCCATCCCGATTCCAGATCCGGACCAGCGCGGAAAGCGAGAGCGACTGGTGCTGGCCGGTGACGTGCCGAGCGCTTCCAACCCCCCGAGCGGCTGCCGTTTCCGTACCCGCTGTTGGAAGGCCCAGGACGTCTGCGCGGAGGTGGAGCCACCGCTGGCCGGCGACCAGGGCGACGGACACGTGTACGCGTGCCACTTCCCCGAGCGGGCCGACGTGCTGGCGGGTGAGCGCTTCGCACCGGAGTCGGAGCGAGCCGTGGGGCGGATGAAGCTGCATCCGTCTGGCGACGCCGCCTGACCGGCGGATCGCCATGACGCATGCGGTCGGCCGCAGAGCGGTCCACGACCGACTGGCCCCGGCGGCGCGCTACATTCTTGGCGCCTGACGACCGAGAGCCGGTCCCGCTTTGTCAGGGACCGGCTCCAGGGACTCTGAAGAAGAGTCCGGTGGGTGTCAGGCCTGTGGCAGCACGCACTGCCGCAGGACCCGGGCGGCGGCGAGATCGTCGAGCGCCTGGTTGAGGTCGTTGAGGCCGATCCGGCCGCTGATAAGCCGTTCGACCGGCAGTCGGCCCTGCCGCCACAGCGTCAGGAACCGAGGAACGTCGCGCGCCGGTACCGAGGAACCCATGTAGCTGCCGACGACGCTGCGGCCGCCGGCGACGAGGTCGAGCGGTGATACCGGGACATTGACGCCGGGGGCGGTCAGGCCCACCAGGACGGCCCGGCCACCGGGTGCGGTCGCCGCGATTGCGACATTGACCGCGGCGGCGGCTCCTGCAGCCTCGATAGCGCAGTCGACCTGCAGCCCCTCGGTCTCGTCGGGATGGAGGCCGCGCGTCGCACCCAGGTCTTCGGCGATCCGACGTTTGTCCGGTTGGGGGTCGACGGCGACGATCTCGCGTGCCCCGACCGCCTTCGCCACGAGTACGGCGGCCAGCCCCACACCACCCAGCCCCACCACCGCCACGGCCTCCCCAGGGTTGACCAAGCCAGCATTGACGACGGCACCGCCCCCGGTGAGTACCGCGCAGCCCATCAGGGCAGCCACTTCGGCCGGTACGTCCTCCGGCACCGGGACCACGGACCGCACGTCCACCACGGCGTGGGTCGCAAACGCAGAGACCCCGAGGTGGTGGTTCACCGGATCCCCGCCGGAGCTGAGCCGCCGTCCACCGCGCAGCAGTTCCCCGGCGGCGTTGGCCGCACTGCCCGGGACGCACGGCCGGCGGCCACCGGAGGAACAACCCACGCAGTCATTGCACGCGGGCAGGTACGACAGCACCACCCGCTGCCCGATGGAGATGTCATCGACCCCGTCGCCGAGGCCCACGACGCGTCCCGCGGCTTCGTGGCCGAGGAGCATCGGCACGGGTCGCGGCCGCACGCCGTCGACCACCGAGAGGTCGGAGTGGCAAAGCCCCGCAGCTTCGATCTCCAGTAGCACCTCGCCCGGCCCCGGGGGAGCCAGCTCCAACTCCTCCACGGTCAACGGACCGGACTGCTCGTACGGCTTCGCCGGGCCGATCTGCCGCAACATCGCGCCGCGAATCTTCATAGAATCATATTCCACGATGTCCGGACGGGAGTCGAGCGGTGGACATCCAGTTCTTCCTGGACGCCATCGTCAGCGGGTGGCACCTCCAGCGACGGATGGCTGCTAGCCCGGAAATCGGACCACCGCGATCGCCGAGCCTTGACATGGAATGCCCTTCTGCATTGGATCGGGCCATGAAGGTGATGAGCATCTACGCCCATCCAGCCGACACGATCACCAACTGCGGCGGCACCCTCGCCCGCCACGCCGACCGCGGCGACGAGGTCATCGCGCTGATCCTGACGCACGGCGGTCGGATCCACGCGAACAAGTACGCCGAGGAGTTCCGCAAAGAGAACCCGGACGCGATTGTCACCGGTGCCGGACTTGACGAGATCGTCGCGAACAAGAAGGCAGAACTCCAGCGCGCCGCCGAGGTAATCGGCATCTCAAGGCTCATCACCCTCGATCTCGACGACCACTTCGCCACCGTCAGCGAAGCGACCGTGGACCGGATCGCCGCCGAGGTCGCCGGGGAACGCCCCGATGTCGTCATCTGCGACTACCCGATGAACCCCGCGTGGCACAACCCGCACACCGTGGCCACGATGATGGCCCTCGCCGGGCTCGGTCGGGCTTCCCAGCACCTGCGCAACCTCGACGGCAGCGACCAGTTCTACGTCAAGCAGATCTTCCTCACCACGCTGCCGGTGGCGATCGGCGAGGGGCTGAGCCTGCATGGCCTGCGGAATGACGTGTACGTCGACATCACCGACGTCGTCGGGCGGAAGGTCGAGGCGATGGACCAGTTCGTCAGCCAGGGCTACCACGGGCTGTTCGCGCGCAAACTGATCGAGTCCGCGAACGGGGAGCACGGTCGAGTCGCCGGGGTCAACTTCGCCGAGGCGTTCTACCGGGTCTACAACGAGACTCACGACCATCTGCCCCTGACGGAGGCGGCGCTGCAGGCGGACGTGCTGACCCGGCACCTGACCTACTCCACGATCAACCTGCGAGCACGGTTTCCGGTGCCGGAATGAGAACCATTGCTGACGGGGCGGAGGCGGCCGGCCCCAGTTTCCTGATCCACCAGTTGCTGCGGGTGCCGTCGCGGACTGGTGAGGCACATGGCTAGCGAGTCTTTCGACCTCACCGGTCGGGTGGCTGTGGTGACCGGTGCGGCTCGCGGTATCGGCCGGGTGCTTGCCGCCGGGCTCGCGGCCGTCGGCGCGGACATCGTCGCTGTCGACATCGACGTGCCGGCCCTGCAGGACGTGACGGAGGAGATTCGCGGCCACGGCCGTCAGGTCTGGGTCCGACCCCAGGATCTCTCGCGCCTGGCCGACCTTCCCGAGTTCGTCGACGCCATGTGGGCCGAGATCGGCCGCGTCGACGTACTCGTGAACAACGCCGGCGTTGCGTACATCGAGCGGTTCAACGACATCACCGCCAAATCCTGGCGGCACACCATGTCGGTCAACCTGGATGCGCCGTTCCTGCTGACGCAGCGAATGGCCGAGCACATGATCGCCGGAGGCATACGGGGCCGAGCGGCTACAGCGGGCGCAGCGGCTGCATGCGGACTTCCTCGCGGAGCAGGCGGCCGTGCATCGCCTGTGGACCTGGCGGCTCGGCGATGTGGTCATCGTCGGCCATCCCGGCGAGGCCTTCTCGGCGTTTCAGACCCAGCTGCGCCGGCGCCTGCCCCGCGCGGCCGTCTTCACGCTGAACCTTGTCAACGGCCCCGGCTGGGTCTACCTGCCGCCGGAGCACCTCTACGAGCACGACGCGTACCAGGTCTGCCAGACCACGCTCGCGGCCGGCACCCTCGAACGCCTCACCGACCACGCCGTGGCTCGTGCGCTTTCGCTGCAGGAGGATCAATGAGTCAGCACGTTGCACGGGCGATCGCCTTCACCGGGCCCACCGCATACGCCACCAGGTTCGTCTACCCGCCGACGCTGACCTGGGACGGCAAGCGGACCGGGGCCGCGAGGTACGAGGTGCTGATCGCCAACGGAGCCGGCGTCGTACGCCGCGAGCCGACCGATCAGCCCCGGGTCGACCTGACGCAGATGTGGGAGCAGCTGCCATACGGTCCGCTGGACGTCATGGTGCTCGGGCTCGGACCGGACGGAACCGAGACCTGCCTGGCCGGGCACCGGCGGTTCGCCAAGGCGCCGGGCTTCGACGGCGTAGCGCAGGCCCCACTGGACTGGGCGGATGCGGTGCGCCGCAACATGGCGTACCTGCTGGCGCCAGCGCGCGACGAGGTCAGGCCCTACGAGCGCGGGCTGCCAAGGTGCGCCTGGTCATCCTTCGAAGACAGCATCACCGGCCAGCGGTCGCACGTCTCGTTCCCGGCACTGCACGCTCCGTCGTACATCATGGGCTTCCTGCGGTTCGCAGACGCCTTCCCCGACGATCGGCTGGCCGCCGAGGCCCGCCACCAAGCCGATCGATACGGGGAGTGGCTGTTGACGCACCGGCACCCGGCAGACTGGACCTGCGCCCTCTTTCCGTACTCGACCCTCGAGCACGGTCAGGTCGGTGGCGTCGTCGAGGGCACCGCCATCACCCTGGTCCGGGCCGCACGGGTGGGCGAGGCGATGATGGAACTGAACCGTGCCACCGGCGAGCCGCGGTATCTGGACTACGCCTGGCACCTCGCACGCAGGCTACGGGACCTGCAGCGCCCCGACGGGTCCTGGCCCTACCGGGTGCAGCCGCGCACCGGCGAGGTCGTGGAGGAGTACACGTCCAACGCGATCGCCCCGGTGCGGCTGTTCGAGCTCCTCGAAGAGATCGAGCTGGACGCGTCGCTCACCGCGGCCCGTGAGCGGGCGGTCGAGTGGATCCTGGCCGGGCCGGTACGCGACGGCCTGTGGCAGGGCATGTACGAGGATGTATCGGAGCGGTTGCCGTACGAGAACCTCCAGCACTGGGACACCAACGACACGATCACCTATCTGCTGCGTCGCCGACCGGACCTGCTAGCGGTGACGAAGGAGCTGAACCGCTACATCGAGGACCAGTTCGTGGTCTGGCAGCCGCGCGACCCGGTGGTCGACGTGCGGTGCCCGACCCCGGCCGTCCTTGAGCAGTACGTCTGCTACAAGCCGATCGAGGCGCACGCCGGCAGGTGGCTGGTGACACTGACGGCGTTGCATGAGGCGACCGGCGAGGGTGGCTACCTGGACAAGGCCGTCGCGACCGCCAACGCGATCGTTCGCACCCAGCAGCCGGGCGGGGCGTTCTCGACGTGGGGATTCGATGAGCGGTTCGGCCGGCCACTCCTCACGCTGGACTGGCCCGGGTGCAACGCGGAGGCGGTCATCGGCCTGCTGCGGATGATCGACCAAAAGGCGACGACAGGAGCGGCCACGTGAAGGTGCTTCACGACAGATCCATCGTGCGCGCCGAGGCCGGCACGTACGCGTGGGAATGGTCCGTCGAGGACGACCGGTTCCACTTGCATGACGGACGTGGTCGGCGGATCGTGTCCGGCCCGGCGCAACCGGTCGTCGTTACCAGCGACGGGCCACGCGTGCCAGGCTCGGCCCGCGTGCCAACGTTGGACGGCAACCGGCTGACCATCGAGTACCCGCAGGCCGGCACCACCGTCGTATGGCGATTCGACGACGCGGGGCTGTGGCTGGAGCCGGTCGGCTACGCCGGGTGCGACGGCGAGGACGTGCTCGCCGTGCACTACTTCGCCACGGTCGAGGACGGCCGGCCACGTCCGGCGCTGCGCTTCGACTACCTGATCCAGCCGGGACTCAGCGGCAGCTCCGCACTCGGACCGGTACTGCCCACCGACAGCCGCATCGACGTGGATTGCTGGCTGGGGCACGGTGCGACCGCCGACCGCGACCGCATCGCCCAACAGTGGGCGTTGCCCTCGCACTACTTCGCCGGCCTGAGCATCCAGGGCCACCCGAACGCCCGAGGCGGGCTCACCGAGCACCGCTCCGACGCCTTCTGCTGTGGCCTGGCCGATTTGCCCGCGGCGGACGTGCGCTTGTGCCTCTCCCGGGGGCTGGTCGGGCCCGTCGTCGACGTGCGCAGCGACCTGTGGGGACAGGCCCGTGGAGCGGGGCCGCATCTGCTCGGCCCGACCTGGCACTGGTCGGTCGGCGCCGACTATCGGCAGGCCATCCGCGGCTACTACCGGGGCCTGGTCGAGGCCGGCCGGATCGCGCCGAAGCGGAACTCGGCGGCGAAGAACTCCGTTGCCGCCCTGCCGCAGTACAACACCTGGGGTGCACAACTGGTAATGGAGCAGCACTCCGACCGCTTCGATCAACCGGCGCTGGAGGCGATCTACGACAGGCTGCGCAATTCCGGGATGCGCTCGGCGTGCTTCGTCATCGACGACAAGTGGGAGCGCGAGTACGGCCATCTGGAGCACTGCGAGCAGCGCTTCCCACGATTCGACGAGTTCCTCGCCAGGCTGCGCGCGGACGGGCTCGCTCTTGGCCTGTGGGCGGCGTTCCTGCGTTGCGAGCAACCGGAATCGTTGGGCCTGGACACCAGCCACATGCTCCACGGGCCGGACGGACGGCCAATCGTCCTGGGCCAGGCGGCCCGGCCCTACTATCTGTTCGACGTCTCGCGGCCGCAGGTGCGGGCGGTGCTCGCCGAACGCGTCCGACGGTTCATCCGCCGCTACCGGCCGGACCTCGTGAAGTTCGATTTCGGGTACGAATTGCCCTCGCTGTCGCGTGGAGCGCCCGCCGACCCGTCCTGGGCGGGCGAACGGCTGCTGCGGCTGAGCCTCGACGTCATCGTTGGCACGATGCGCGCGGAGCACCCCGACATCGTGGTCATGTACTATTCACTGTCCCCCCTGTTCGTCGACCACTTCGACCTGCACAGTACGGACGACCTGTGGAGATGTGCCGGGGAATACCACCTGGAGGTCAACAGGCGGCTCTTCTTCAGCAGCCTGCTGGGCGAGATCGGTGTGCCGAGCTACGGCTCCGGTGGCTATGACTGGGTCGCGATGGGCGAGATCTGGTTCGACTCGATTGCCTCCGGATCGCTCGGGTCCCTGGGCAGCTTCGTGGGGGACCAGCGCGACAGCGACCCGGACCCTGGTGACATCGCTCGGCACAACGGGCTGGCCGCGATCTCCCGCGCCGGCAATACCTTCTCGGTGACCCCGCTGCGGCCCACCTGGCTCGGCGGCTCCAGCGGCGCTCGTTCGTCGTCCTGGCTGCGGTGTGAGAACAACGTCCCGATGCTGGTCGCGCTGCGCACACACCACCTCGACGGCGGTCGTGGCCCGGCCTCCTATGCCGACGTGGTTCACACCGACGTGCAGGTGGTGGTGGCGTCGCGCACCGACGATGGCATCGGGTCCAGCCGGCGGCTGGGCGTCGTGCCGTTCGGCGACGGCCAGGTGACGATCCGGCACGACGGTCCCGCCCGCGCGGCGGCGGTCACCGTGCACCGCCTGGGCGGCGCTGTGGTGCGTCAGCGGTGCGCGGTCGACGGCGGGTGGCTGCGCCTGCCGCTGTCGGAGCGGCTCGAAGGCGCCCCGGTCGAGTGGCTGGACGTCGAGTTCGTCGACTGACTGTTAACCGCATGGTGCGGTCGGGCGGCTCGGATGACAGTTCCATTCATCGGACCCGCTTGACATGAAACGTTCTACATTGAATGGCGTAAAAGTAGCGACGGTGGGAGACTCCTATGCCACAGTGCGTGAAGTTGGCCCTGACCGTTGTAGCGGCCCTGGTCGCTGGTTCTGCGTTGGCTGTCCCAGCCAACGCATCCGCACTCGCCCGGGTCGGCCGGAGCGAGGTCCGCGACTTCGACGCCGAGGCACTCAATGCGCCACCGGATGGCACCACTGTCAGGGGCAGCGTCCTGGTAGCGGAGGCGCCCTTCGGTAGCTTCCACAACCGCGCCGTCCACATGACGGACACCTCGACCACCACCCAGAGCCGAGTGATCTTTCCCAGCAACCCGGCCGCGGCAAAGCACTTCGAGTTCGACGTCTCGCTGCACCAGGTCGTTCAGCCCGTGTTCATCGCTGTGCACGGCACCGGGGCACGAACGGACCTGGGCGCCTGGCGCTTCATGATCGCCCCGGTATACGGACGCACCCCCAACGCCCAGGTCAGTACCTACTCCGGAACGTCCTGGCAGCGCCTTGCCATCATTCCCGATCTCACCCAGCGCGACCATGTCACGCACATGCGCATCGATGCCACACCGAACGAGGCCGTCCTCTCGGTCGGCGACTTCGTCTTCAGGACGACGGTGTCGGCATCCAGGGCCTCGGACATCACCGACATCGAGCTCGCATCGAGCGGTGCCTCCCCTACGGGAAGCGACGTATTCCTGGACAACCTGGCGACCCTCGATATTCCGACCGACGATCCCACGCTGACGCCAGGTGTGACACCGACCGGCGTTCTCACGTCGATCACCCAGGGCCTGGGCACCGACTTCCAGAAGGTCGCGACCTTCGCCGATGAGGGCGCGAGCGCACCGGACTTCGGGGCCAAGGTCCACGTGGGCGACCGGTGGGTCAACGGCCTGGTACAGGGCAGCGCCGGAGCGTTCACCGTGTCGGCTCTGCTCACCGAGCCGCACATCGGACTCCAACCGGTCTCGGTGACGCTCACCGATCGCCGCACCGGAGTGCGGCGCAGCACGCAGATGCGCACCCAGTCATATTCGCGAATTCCGACTACCGTGGTGGCACAGGAGCCGGCCAGCGCGGCCGAGCCACGGTTCCCGGACGCGCTGCGGCTCGCCGATGGCCGGCTGCTGGTGGTTTACCACTACGCCGACGGGCACACGCAGGCCAATGGAGTGATCCGCGCCGTCGCGTCCGACGACAACGGGCAGACCTGGTCTCAGCCGTACACCGTTGTCCAGAACGCTTACGACAATCGCGACCCGAAGATCACGCAGCTGCGTGACGGCACCGTCCTGCTCACCATGTTCCGCACCGACTGGTCGACGAGCAGTGCGGGCGTGAACCTGGGAACCTTGGTCTTCCGCTCCACCGACGGTGGGCGCACCTTCCCGGACTCGACGAAGATCGACAGCGTGCAGCCCGGAGCCTGGGCACATGCACCGGCGGTCGAGCTGCCCAACGGCGATGTCATCCAGCCGCTCTATGGTTGGGGAGCCCGGATCGCGCGCAGCACCGATGGCGGACGCTCCTTCCAGGCCGCCAACGAAGTGATGGTCGTCGCGGACACGAGTGCATTCTCTTACGGCGAGCCGAACGTGACTCTTCTGCCCACCGGGGAACTCGTGATGCTGATCCGCACGAACGACCGGGCTTTCGGCGCAGACGTGGGTTCAGTGATCACCCGTTCCTTCGACGGGGGCCACACCTGGACCGCACTGGAAGCAAGCGGCATTCCCACGTCCTCGCACCACCAGATGATCACCAGGGACGGATCGGTGCTCCTCACCTTTGGCAACCCCGAGCAGGCCGGGCGCCCGACCTATGCTGCGTTGATCAAGCATCCGTCGGGATCGTGGAGCCACTATCCGCAAGTGCCGCTCTACAACTCCGGCTGGGATGACCAGGCGAATCCGAGCAGCGTGGAGCTGCCGGACGGATCGTTCCTGAGCTTCGGGTTCGATGTTGGGAGCCGGACCGTCGTGAGCTGGCCGACCAACCCGGACACCTACCGCCCGACACCTGCCGTCGGCAATTAGCGAGATTGGCTCGGCCACGGCATCCGGTTCAACCACCGGCCATGTCGGGCCGGGCAGGTCGCCTCACAGGTTGTTGCCGTCGAACCAGTGATCCTGCCACCGCCAGTCGATGGGCTGGTCCGCTCGCTGGTACCGGATGTCGGTCGACAGTCGCATCCGCCCCTGCGGGTCGATGTTGTCCAGCGCGGCGTGAATGATGTGCGCTGAGTGCACCATCATGTCGCCGGCCGCGTAATCGGCGACGAGCCACCGGGCGTCGTAGCTTTCCGCCAAACCCGGCGGTCGGCGGTGATGGACGCGGCCTGACGCCGGAGGGTCCCGGCCTGCTCCTCCGCAAGCACGCGGTGGTGGCTGCCTCGAGATAGACCAGCCCACCGAGGTGGGGCGGGCAGTCGCCGAGCGGGATCCACGAGCTGAGTACCCGGTCGGTGCCGTCGTGTAGGTAGACCAGGTCGTAGTGGGCGGCGGTCGCCGTGCCCGGCCCGTTCTCGCCGGGCCGGGTAGGCCTGATGATCTTACGCCGGTGCAGGAACGGGGCGCCCCCGAGGAACCACGCGTACCAGTCGCGGATCGCCGGTTGGAGGCAGAAGCGGGCGTACACCGGGCCAGGCACAATCTCTTCAAACAGCAGCCTCCGCAGCTGGGCTGCGCGACACGTCCCCATCGCCGGCAATGCCGAGCGCCGGGTCGCTGCCGGCGCGGAGCAGGCCGGTCGGCGCCAGCGTCGAGAAGTAGTAGCGCCGGACGCGACCGACTCCTCGCGGTCCAAGGCCCGCGGCAAGAAGAGGTACCCGTCCCGGCGCAGCCGCGCCCACAGCCGGTCGCGGTCGCCGCGCTCGGCACCCGGCACGGGTATCAGCTCTCCGAGCCGCCGGGGCGACTCGTCGAGCACGTATCCGTTGGAGGTCAGTATGGCGACAGCCTCGCGTCCCGCCTGTGGCCGGCAAGACTCGACGTCAGCAGATGCCCTCGGAGCGCATGCCCTTGAGCACGTCCCGTGCCGCGGTCAGCGTACGGTCGATGTCGTCCTCGGTGTGCGCGCCAGAGATGTGGTTGCGCTTGAGGCTGATGGGCAGCATCAGGAAGCCGGCGTCGGTCATCCGGCGGTGGAAGGTGAGGTACGCATCGTCGTCGTTTCGCATCAGATCGCGGTAGCCGCGGATCGGCGGCTGGAGGAAATACAGTGCGAAGACGCCACCGAAACCGGCAACCGTTGCCGTGATGCCGAGCTCATCGACGATGCCTCGCAGGCCCGTGCGCATCTGCTCGCCCAGCCTGTGCGTGCGCTCGTAGAAGCCAGGGTGGTCGCGCAGGTAGTTGATGGTGGCGATGGCAGCCGCAGCGCAGATCGGGTGCCCGTTGTACGTCCCGGCGAGCAGCACGTCGCCGCCGGCGGAGCTGAACCGCTGCATCAGCTCGCGGCTTCCCGCGAGCCCGCCGATCGGGTAGCCGTTTGCCATCGCCTTGCCGAACGTGGTGAGGTCCGGCCGCACCCCGCACACCTGCTGGTAGCCGCCGAGCGCGTGGCGGAAACCGGTGATGACCTCGTCGAAGATGAGCAGTGCCCCGTCGGCCTCGGTCAGTTTGCGCAGGCCGGTCATGAACTCGTCGGTGGGCACGAGCGCGCCCACGTTGTGTGGGATCGGTTCGAGGATGACCGCCGCGATCTGCCCCGGGTAGGCAGCGAACAGCTCGCGGACCGAGTCGATGTCGTTGAACTCGGCGATCAGCGTGGCCGCGAGGACCTCGTCGAGAATGCCGGCGGACAACGGGTCCAAGCCGTATGCGCGGTCGGGCGGGGAGATGACGTTGCGCGCGACCGAGTCGTGCCAGCCGTGGAAGCCTCCCTGGAACTTGACGACGAGCCGACGTCCGGTGACGCTGCGGGCCAACCGGATGGCCTGAGAGGCGGCCTCGCTGCCACTGGTCGCGGCGATCATCTGCTCGGCGCCGGGGATGACCTCGGCGACCAGTTTGGCCAGTGCGATCTCGGCCTCCAAAACGCCAACGCCGATCAGGTCGACGCCGGTCAGCGCGGCGCGCACCGCGTCGTTGACGACCGGTGCGTTGTGCCCTAGGAGGATGGCCCCGAAGGCAGCGTGGTAGTCGAGGTAGCGGGTGCCGTCGGCGTCGGTAACGTAGGCCCCGTCGGCGCTCACAAAGGAGTAAGGCGCACCGATGTAGCGGGTCGCCGAGTTGACTCCGCCGGGAATGACGGCCTCGGCGGCGCGCTGGAGGGTGAGACCGGTTGATGTGCTGCCCGTTCGCGTGGATTGCATGCCCAGTCTCCCAGAAATGGAACGATATTTTGAATTCGGACGCTAGGCCGCAGCGCGTTTCATGTCAACGCATCCGCGAGGCTCTTGACAGTGCCGAACTCCGTCTCCAACATTGAGCGGCATGGAACAAAGTTCCACGCTCGGCGTGATTGTGGTGGGGACCGGCTTCGTCGCCGACAGTCATCTGGCCGCGCTGCGTTCCCGTGCGGACGCGCACCTCGTCGGTGTGGTGGACGTCGCGCCGGAGCGGGCCGCCGCGACCGCACGAGCGCAGGGAGGCGTGCGCTGGAGCACCGACCTCGCCGAGGCGCTGTCCTGGCCGGGCGTGGCCGCTGCGATCGTGTGTACCCCGAATGACACCCACAGCGCACTCGCCCGCCAAATCGCAGGGGCCGGATGTCACCTTCTCATCGAGAAACCCCTGGCGACCTCGGTGGCCGATGCACGCGCCGCCGCCGACGCGTTCGCCACGGCCGGCCGGGTGCTCGCGGTCGCGCACACCCATCGCTGCTACGACTACGCACGTGCCGTACGCCGCGCAATCACCTCCGGAGAGGTCGGACGTCCGAGACTCGTCCGCCTCTCCGTACTCGGCGGTTGGATCTGGCCGGACTGGCGCGGCTGGATGCTCGACGGGCGCCGCAGCGGCGGCCACGCCCTACACAACGGCGTTCACCTGCTCGATGTGGTGACGTGGTGGATCGGGTGTCCCCCGGTAAGCGTCTTCGCCCGGGGCCACAAGCAGACCTCGTCAGAGCTCGACATCTATGACCACCTGGAGATGGTGGTGCGCTTTGAGGGAGGGGCCGTGGCAGTCTGCGAAATGAGCCGTGGCCACCGCCCGGCGACGCTGGCCATGCGAGACGTGTTCGTTCAAGGCACGGCGGGGCTGCTGACCCTGCCGTGGGACGCCGACGCGAGCCTCCTGATCGACGAGCGGGGTCCGGGCCTGTTGCCGACAGTGGCGAGCGACGGGTTCGCCCGGCAGCTCGACGCCTGGCTGGCAGCCCTGCACGGCACCGCGCCGCCAGTGGACGGACACGATGGCGTCCTCGCCGTCGCACTCGGCGTGGCGGCCGAGCGGTCGATCGTGGCCGGCGCACCAGTGTCCGTGGCGGACGTGCTCGCCACCGAGCCACGTGAGGTGCCGGCATGAGCGCCCCGCTCGGTGTCCTGCTAGCCGGCTTCGCGGGCCTCGGGCCAGCGCAGGACCACCAGGCCGAGATGTACCTGCCGGCGTTCGCCGACCACCCGGGCTTCACCATCGTCGCCGTGACCGACGCCGACGGCACCACCGACGCCCTGCGCGAGCGATCCCGATCCGCCGCCGTCCGGCTCGGCGTGCCGTACGACGACGAACTTTCCAAGGCGCTGGCCCGTCCCGAGGTCGACGTGGTCAGTGTCTGCGTCCCGTTGACCGACCGCATGGCAACCACGACGGCTGCGCTCGCGACCGGCCGGCATGTGCTCGTCGACAAGCCGATGACGCTGTCGGCGCAGGAGTGCGACGCAATCGCCGCCGTCGCGGCGGACACCGGCTCCGTATGCCTGCCCGCGCACCATTGGCGCTTCCACCCCGCGATACGGTCGGCGGCCGCAGCGGTCGCGGCGGGCCGGGTCGGGCTACCGTGGAACGTGCAGGCCGACTTCCTGGTCGCCGGCGGGCCACCGAGTCCGCTCGGGGAGCTGGCGAACTTCGCGGTCTACCCGCTCGACGTGATCCGCGTGCTGACCGGGCTGCCCGTGACGCAGGTCTTCACCTACGGCGAGGTGGACGATGTTGCCGTTCTCAGCCTGTCCCACGAACGGGGCATGACCAGCACGGTGACGGTAGGTCGCGGACCGGCCCTCGACGGCGGACCGGGGGTCGCGTTGCACCGCTACCGGATCAGCGGCTCGCACGGCCTGCTCGCCGTGGACACCGCCAGACCCGCATACACCCTGCGCACAGCCACCGGGCGCCGCAACGGGTGGGTCGGTTCGGACACGGTGACCGCGCTCGTGGACGAGCTGCACTCCGCTATCCGTTCTGGTCGTCAGGGCACGGTTGCTCCCACTGACGCTCGCGCGGCGGCCGCCGTTGTCGAGGCCGCGCGCCTCTCCGCTGAATTCGGTAGGCCGGTATCCCTCAAGGAGGCAGACGGATGAGACTGGTCAGCTACCGCCGCGACGGCGCCCTGCGGCACGGGTATCTGGTCAACGAGGCGAGTGTCGGTGAACTCGGCGACGGCGATCTGACCGCGCTGGTCGCGGAGCAGGGCGGATTCGCCAGCTGGCGGCCGCCCTCGACGCCGGCCTACCCCCTGGCAGACGTGGTCCTCACGGCGCCGTTGCTGCGCCCTGGCAAGCTGCTCGGCGTCGCCGCGAACTACCAGGACCACGTGACAGAGGGGGGCGGGCCGCCCCTGGACAAGCGGAATCTCGTCCCGCGCCTGTTCCTCATGCCACCCACCGCCATCGTCGGGCCAGGCGATCCGATCGAGATGCCGGCGGTCAGCCGCGAGGTTGACTGGGAGGCCGAGCTGGCAGTGGTAATCGGGCAGACGGCCAAGGATCTCGAGCCAGCGCGGGCACTCGACGTGGTGGCCGGCTACAGCGTCGCCAACGACGTTTCCGCACGGTCCATGGACTACGGCTTTCCGCGCGACACCGGCGACAAGGCTGTGTGGTTCTTCGACTGGCTTGCCGGCAAGTGGCTCGACGGCTTCGCGCCGATCGGACCGTACCTGGTCACGCCGGACGAGGTGAGCGACCCGCAGGACCTGGGGATCGAACTGCGGGTCAACGGGGTCATCCGACAGGAGGCGTCCACGAAGCAGATGATCTTCAGCGTCGCTGAACTCGTCGCGTTCGCCTCCCGCCTGATGACTCTCGAGCCTGGGGACGTGCTGCTGACCGGCACGCCGTCCGGGGTCGGTGCGGCCACCGGACACTACCTAGCTGAGGGAGACGAGATGACCATCTCGATCGACGGCCTCGGCGAACTCACCAACCGTGTTGTCTCACCGGGTGCCCTGGGCGGGAGCCGATGACCCCGCATGCCGACCAGCGGCTCGCCGCGGCCCCGCTCACACCCGAGCCCGTCAGGGCGGCATCCCTCGCGGCGGTACGCCGTGACGGATCGACGCTGGTCGCATCCGGGCAGGTTGCCGTACGCGACGGTGCGCTGCTCGCGACAGGTCGTGTGGGCGCGGATGTGGATCTGTCCACCGCGCAGGCGTGTGCCTGGCAGTGCACCCGCAACGTGCTCGAAGCAGTGCGCGAGGAACTCGGCACACTCGACGAGGTCGAGCAGATCACAAAGCTAACGGTGTACGTCGCCAGCGCATCGGACTTCACCGAGCAGCACCTCGTCGCGCACGCCGCGTCCTCGCTCGTGCTCGACGTCCTCGGGCCCGACCGCGGCGCCCACGCCCGGGTCGCCATCGGGGTGGCCGCCTTGCCCCTCGGTAGCCCCGTCGAGGTCGAGGCGATCCTTCGGGCACGTCGATGACCACTCTGACTACCGCAGATCTCGTGCTTGCCGGTGGCCGGGTGGTGGACGGGACGGGTGGGCCGGAGAGAGTCGCGGATGTGGCGGTCGCCGATGGCCGGATCGTGGCGGTGGACGCGCTGGCGGACGTGTCCGCTGCCCGTGTCGTAGATGCGGCCGGGTTGGTGGTGTGTCCGGGGTTCGTGGACGTGCACACCCATTCCGACCTGACCCTGTTGTCCAGTCCGGCCGCGCACAGCGCGGTGCGGCAAGGCGTGACCACGCAGGTGATCGGCAACTGTGGCCTGGGCACGGTGCCGGTCCCGCCGGACACCGACGCGGCCGCCTTGCGCGCTGCGGTGGGTTTCCTGGACCGCGATCCGGCGGTGGAGTGGCGCTGGCGGAGCCTGCTCGAGTATCTGGAGACGCTACGGGCGGCGCAGCCGGCGGTCAACGTTATGACCCTGGTGGGGCATGTGCCGCTGCGGGCAGCGACGGTCGGGTTCGCGCGGCGGGCGGCCACCGCGGCCGAGCGGGACCGGATGTGCGGGCTCCTTGCTGACGGGCTGGCGGCGGGCGCGGCCGGGTTGTCCACGGGCATGGTGTATCCGCCAGCGAGCTACGCCGACGAAGCGGAGCTGGTGGCGCTGGGCCGGGTCGTCGCTGAGCACGACGGGGTCTTCGCGTGGCATGTGCGCGACTACGCCGACGGGCTGCTGGACTCGGTGGCGCAGGCGTTGCGGGTGGGCGAGCAGGCTGGGTGCCGTACCCAGATCTCGCATCTGGTGGTGGTGGGGCGGCGAAACTGGGGTGCGGCCCGAGCGGCGCTGGATCTGGTCGGCGCGGCCTGTGAGCGGGGTCTGGACGTCGGTGTGGACGTGTACCCGTACCTGGCTGGCAGCACCAGCCTGTTTCAGTTGATGCCGGGTTGGGCGCAGGAGGGCGGCGCGGGAGCGCTGCTGCGCCGGCTGGGCGACCCCGCGGTACGGGAGCGCATCCGCGACGAACTGGTCGGCCATCCGGTCGGCTGGGACGAGATCCGCGTCAGCCGGCTCCCCGCCGACGATCCGCAGGTCGTGGGTGCCACCGTCGCCGACCTCGCCGCCGCGCGTGGGCAATCGGGCGCCGATGTGGTGATGGACCTCCTGCTGGCCTACGACGCGGCGGTGGACATGGTCGCCGGTGGGCGGTGTGAGGACGACCTGCGTGAGGTGTTGGCCCATCCGTTGACGGTGGTCGGTTCGGACGGCTTCGCGCTGGACCCGCACGGGCCTACCGGGTCCGGGATGCCCCATCCCCGCTCCTATGGCACCTTCCCGCGGCTGCTTGCCGACTACACCGGTGAGGGCGGGCTGCCGCTGCCTGCGGCGGTGGCCAAGTGCACGGGCCAGGCCGCTCGGCGTCTCGGGCTCACCGAACGTGGAGTCGTCGCGCCCGGATACGCCGCCGACCTCGTCGTGTTCGACCCGGCCGTGCTCCGGGACCGGGCGACGTTCGACGCGCCGCAGAACTACCCCGACGGTGTGCGGTTGGTGGTAGTGAACGGTGAGGTGGTCGTCGAGGATGACCACACCGGGGCCCGGCCCGGCGCAGTGCTGATACACCGCGACCGGCAAGAGATCGGAGAACAGGGATGCCGCGTACCAAGGTGAGACCACGCCAGGCGGTAGACGACGACCGCCCCGCCTCGGCCAACTACCACACACACGCCCTGGCCCGGGGCCTCTCGCTACTGGAAATGCTCGCGGCCGGGCCGCAACCACTCACGCTGATCGACTTCCACGAAAGGACCGGGCTGCCGAAAAGCACCCTGGTGAGATTGCTGTCAGTGCTCGGTGAGATGCAGTTCGTCGTACGCGTCGACGAGCGGCCCGCATTCCGGCTCGGCCACAAGGTGCTATCGCTGTCCACCGCGTACGTATCAGCGCTGGACCTGTCGGTCGTGGCCGGGCCGCACCTGCGCGAACTCGCCCGAGCCAGCGGCCAGACTGCCAACCTCGGACTTCTCGACGGAGACCAGGTGCTCCACGTCTGCGTGGAGGAGCCCGATCGCCCGATCCGCTTCACCGTCCAGACCGGAACGCGCG
Source organism: Micromonospora sp. MP36 (assembly GCF_008119785.1). Taxonomy (GTDB): domain Bacteria; phylum Actinomycetota; class Actinomycetes; order Mycobacteriales; family Micromonosporaceae; genus Micromonospora. The sequence goes on from NZ_VSFA01000062.1 coordinate 20,852, forward strand.
ACTCCACTCACTGCACCGCGCTGGGCAAGATGCTGCTCGCCGGGCTCGACCCGGAACAGGTCACCGCTCACGTGCCGGCCGAGCCGATGCCCCGCCGCACCGACCGCACGATCACCTCGCTCGCCGAGCTTCGGCGCGAACTGCGGCGCACCGCCGAACGCGGCCACGCCTTCGATGACAACGAGGGCAGCGTGGGCCTGCGATGCCTCGCCGTGCCAGTACACGTTGACGGCGAGCAGATCGCGGCGATCAGCGTCTCCGGCCCCTCCGGCGAAGTCCAGCGCGACCGGCACCGTACCTACCTAGACCAGCTGCACGCGACCGCCTCGGCTATGGCCGCCGACGGCGACGTAGTTGCAGCGTTGGGCATGGTCTACCGATCGCTCATGCCCCCGAAGGGAGGGCTGGGTTCCGCATGATCGACGTACATACCCACTGCCTGCTCAGCGGGCACTGGGGCTGCGAATGGGATGAACACTGGCGGCCCGTCTACGGCAAGGCGTACCCGGACGTCACCCCCGAGGAGTACGACCGCGCGATGAAGCCCGTGCGAGCAGCGTTCGTGTTCGGCCTACGGGCGACCGCTGCAGGGGTGGCAACGCCGAACGATTTCGTTGAGCGATTCTGCGCCGAGACAAAGACCGAGACCGTCGGTTTCATGTCCCTCGACCCGACCGATCCTGACGTGCTCGAACAGATGGCCGACGGCGTGTCCCGAGGCCTGCGGGGAATCAAGCTCTACCCGGTGCTCGCGCTGTTCGACCCGCGCGACGAGCGGTACGACTCATTCTACGTAGCGGCGCGCGAAAACGGACTGGTCCTGCTGTGGCACATGGGTGCCACACCGAGCCCAGCCGGAGACCTGTCGGTGAGCAACCCACTCGTCGTCGACGAGGTCGCCCGTCGCCACCCCGACCTCGTTCAGATCATCGCCCACCTCGGACATCCATGGCAGCGCGAAACCATCGTCACGCTGCGCAAGAACCGGCATGTCTTCTCCGACGTGTCAGCGTCCTGGGCACGTCCGTTCGACGGTTTTGCCGCGCTCGTACGGGCACAGGAGTGGGGGGTCGTTGACAAGTTACTATTCGGCTCGGACTTCCCGATGTGGACACCAGAAGAGGCGATTTCCGGCTTGCGGTCCCTGGGTGCGATGCGGCCGGCGGGCATGCCCCACATCCGGCCTGAGACCATCGAGTGCCTGCTCGACTCCGACCCGCGCGACGCACTAGGTCTGCGATGAGGCACCCGATTGCTCTGCCCGTGCCATTGGGGGCGTTGCCGACGCCGGCACTGCTTGTCGACCGCGACCGCCTGGCGGCCAACATCTCGGCCATGGCCCTAGCGGCGAGGCAGGCGGGCGTGGGCCTGCGGCCGCATTTCAAGACCTCCAAATGTCTGGCCATCGCGCAGGCCCAGACGGCCGCTGGCGCTCTCGGTTTCACCGCGGCCACTGCGGCTGAGGTGGCAGCGCTGCGGGACGCGGGTGTGTCCGACGTGCTGTGGGCGCACCAGCCAGTGGGACCGGCGAAGGTGGCGTTCGCCGTGTCGATCGCCACGCGCGGCGGGGTGACGTTCGCGCTCGACTCGGTCGAGGTGGCTCGGCCACTATCGGCCGCCGCAGCCGACGCCGGGGTCCGGGTGCCGTACCTGATCGAGGTGGACAGCGGCCTGGGGCGCAGCGGAGTAGCGCCGCAGCACGTGCCGGCGCTGGCCGGCGAGTTGGCGGCGCTGCCCAACCTGCTGCTACGCGGTGTCTTCACGCACGAGGGGCATCTGTCTCGCCACATCGGCGACAGGTCCGGACTGGAGAAAGCTGGACGGGGTGTGGGCGAGGCGATGACTTCCGTCGCTGAGGCGTTGCACGCCGCTGGCTTCCCCTGCGATGTGGTGTCGGTGGGATCCACCCCGGGGGCCACCTCGGTCCCGTACGTGCCCGGCGTGACCGAGGCCCGGCCGGGCACGTACGTGTTCTTCGACGCCAACCAAGTCGCGCTGAGGAGCGCCACCCTCGAGCAATGCGCACTGAACGTCCTGGCGCGGGTGATCACCGTACGGGCCGACGGTACGGCCATCATCGATGCGGGTACCAAGGCGCTCAGCTCGGACCCGTCGATGGCCGGCAACGGCTTTGGTCTGGCCGGCGATGGATTGACTGTCGCTGCCGCGAACGAGGAGCACGGCTTCGTGTCAGGCCCGGGCACCGCTGGCCTTCGAGTCGGTGATCTGCTGCGCGTCGTGCCCAACCACGCCTGCGGCACGGTCAACATGTGGTCCGGGATGTACGTCGTCGACGGGGAAAACGCCGTGGAGTACTGGGAGACTGTGGCCCGGCACTGAGAATAATGGACCGCCGTCATCGGCTGTGCTCCGCGAGCCGCGCCACCAGCCGCTTTTCGCCCGACCCGAATCCAGGCACGCATGTGCAGATCCCGGCGTAGTGCCCGGGAATTAGCGCGGGAAGCTCGTCCGCGCGTTGACATGAAACGCCGTTCTAGGTAGGCAGGGAAATGTTCCTTGACACGACAGAAGGCGAGGTGGCTATGGGTGTGTTCCGGCAAGCGATCGTGACGCTGATGGCTGTTGCTCTGGGCGTCGGGGCGCAGGCTCCCGGCGCGACGGCGGGGAGCGGGGTGGGGACGCCGACAGATCCGGTGATCGTGGCGACTGCGCCGGCCGGCAAGAAGGCGTTCTTCGCGGACATGGTTCGGTTGCACGACGGGCGCCTGTTGGTGGCCTACCGTGATTCGGTCGCGCACATCAACCAGGACGGCCGGATCCTGGTTGTCGAGAGCAGTGATGACGGGCGCACCTGGTCTTCGCCGCGGGTCGCGGTGGACACGTCCATCGACGATCGCGATCCGAAGCTGATGCAGACGCGTGACGGCACGGTGCTGATGAACTTCTTCCGCACCGACTGGACCGGCTACCCGGCCAACCCGGCCACGTTGCGCGGCACATACGTGACCCGCTCCGACGACAACGGGGCGACCTGGGGTGAGCCCGTCAAGGTCGGTACCGCGATGGACGGGCCCTCGAACGTTGTCGTGGGCGCCTACTACGCCGGGCATGCGGCCACTCATGGCCCGATCGTCGAACTCGCCGATGGTGACCTGCTTGTCCCGCTGTACGGCCGCCTGCCTGAAGGAGGGCGTGGCCCGGCGAGCGTGGTGCGCTCGACCGATGGTGGCCTGAGCTGGCCGAAGGCGAACGAGTCGTTCATCGGAGTCAGCGACAGCTTCGACTTCCAGGAGCCCAACCTGTCGGTGCTTCGTGACGGAACGTTGATGTCGATCGTCCGCACCTCAATCAACATCGCATACGTGTCGTGGTCCCACGACGACGGCACGACCTGGACCACGCCGGAAACCACCACGTTGCCGGCGTCCTCGCACCATCAGCTCATGCTTCGCAACGGCGACATGCTGCTTACGTACGGTGACCTTTCGGGGCAGTTCGGCGCCGGACGCCCGACCGCCGGCCGGATCCTCATGCACCCGGAGAACGGCATCGAGGCTAAAAAGGACATCCTCGTCTACGATGCCGCCATTCATGGCCCTCCGACGACCGACCAGGCAAACCCGTCCAGCGTGGAACTCTCGCCGGGCCGCTACTTCACAATCACGTCCGACCCGCACATCGGCTCGATCGTGGGGATCTACACCCGCAACGTCGACTATCTCGATCAATAGAGTCGAGCCGTAGGACGTGACGAGGGCCGAGTGGCGGGAGGGTTGGACCCCTCCGGCCACCCGGCCCTTGAAGTCTCGGAGCCGACGGTCAGCGTGTCGCGCGCCGGACCCGCTGCCTCATGTCGCCGAGCCGGTCGATCTCCATCCGAACCGTGTCGCCCTCGTCGAGATAGGGAAAACGGCCGGACAAGGCGACGCCCTGCGGCGTGCCAGTATTGACGAGGTAGCCGGGTTCGAGAACCAGGTACTGGCTCAGCGACCAGATGAGCTCGTGAACTCCGAAGACCATGTCAGCAGTGGAGGAGTCCTGACGAGGATCGTCATTGACCCAGCTGCGCAGCCGCAGTGCTTGCGGGTCTCCGACGTGATCCGGTGTGGCTAACCACGGCCCCAGCGGGTTGAAGGTTTCTGCGCACTTGCCCTTCGACCACTGCCCGCCGGAGACATCAATCTGGTAGGCGCGTTCACTCACATCGTTCGAGATCGTGTAGCCGGCGATCACCGAGGCGGCGTCCGCCGGGCTGTTGAGGTAGCGTGCCCGCCGGCCGATGACAACGGCGAGTTCGACCTCCCAGTCGACCTTCTTCGCGTCGGGCGGCATCAGCACGTCGTCGTACGGCCCGACGACCGAATTGGGGGTCTTGAGGAACAACACCGGGTGTTCCGGCGGCTGCCCGCCGGACTCGGCGGCGTGTGCCGCGTAGTTCATACCGATGCAGACGACGGCCCCGGGATTCGCCAGCGGCGCGCCCACTCGGTCGCCGGCGATCGTGGTGGTGGGAAGGTCGTTCGCTGCCAGCGCCCGCCGGGTGCGCGGTATCCCGTCGTCAGCGAGGAAGCCGCAATCGATGTCGGCGGTAAGGGGACGCAGGTCATAGTAGACGCCGTCGGCTGCCGCCACGACGGGCCGTTCGTAGCCGACGGGACCGATACGCAGAAATCTCACGTGATCTCCTCTGAGCTTCCCCCGTTACTCCCAGGGGCCTGTCATCTGGGACCAACCGGCTCTGGCCGGGTAGCTGATCGGGTCAGCCGACACTCCGCAGTTTCGCGCAGGAGTTCGCCCCGGATGGTTGTCGCGGACGTCACCTCGGCGCTTGACGCGCTGCAAGCTTAATCGAAGCGTTGACATGGAACAACGTTTCGGAAATGCTCCTGGTACCGCCTGATCAGCAACCGGTGAGGCAGGTGAAGTCATGAAGGACAGCCTCGCCGACAGCGTCAGCTTCGACGTCAGCCCAAGGGTCACACCTAACCGAGCACCGACAGGGGAGCGAGCCATGACTTCCGCACCCAAACACACAGTGATGCGCGATGCACCGGAGTGGCGGAAACTGGTCGACGACTACCGCCGTAACGGTGTCGTCGCGGTGCCGCGCCTGGTGTCGCCGTCCGACATCGCTGACGTCCGCGTGGCGCTGAGGCGCTATATCCGCGACACCGTGCCACACCTCCCGCCCGGCGACCTGGTGCGGGAAGCCGACGGCGTTTCGGTACGAAACCTGTGGCGCATGGAAAAGTACGACGACTACTTCGCCGCGCTCGGCAACCGGGAGGACATCCTCCACGTGGTCGGCGCTCTCCTCGGCGGAAAACCGGTGCTGTGCGCGGTCGAAACTTTCAACAAACCGGCTCGGCACGGCAGCGGCGTCCCGCAACACCAGGACAACGCGTACTTCTGCCAGGATCCACCGGACATGTGCACGGTCTGGATCGCGATCGACGCCGCGACCGAGCAGAACGGACCGGTCCAGTACGCCCGCGGTACCACCCACACCCTGCTGCCTCACCGGGCGTCCGGTATCCCGGGCAACTCGATGGTCATGTCACAGCTCCGGGAGTACCCCGCCGAGCAGGTCACGACCGCGATCCTCGAACCGGGCGACGCGATGATCCACCACTGCCAGACCGTGCACTGGAGCACGCCGAACCACACCGACTACAACCGGTGCGGTCTCCTGCTCGTCTACCGCGCCTCGCACACCAGGACCGACCCGGCGCTGAGGGAGCTCTACACCCAAGCCGCCGCTGCTTTTGCGGCCCGGCAGGACCCGGGCATGTAGGTGGTTCCGGGTCCTGGCAAGGGCAGCGGGCCAGTGAACTGTTGGACCGGCTTCGGGAGCCCCATTGAAGATCGTCTCGGTGACCCCGATCGTCGTCGGGGCCCGCATTGCAGGACAATGACCAGACCGCACGGGCCGAGGCGACGATCCCGGCATTCCGGCCGGCGTTGTCGATGCAGATTGCGTTCGGCTACGAAGGCTACGGCTACGGTTCCGGCGCGTTGTGGGACATCCTCGGCACGGATGACTCCGGTGCGACCAAGACTGCGGAGAAGCTCCATGCCTATGCCGACTGGAGCGCGAACGCCATGGTCGCCAAGGCCTGGAACGGCTCGGCCTGGGAGGAGATCGGCCGCAAGTCCCCCGCCATTGCGAACCGCTCGTGGACGCACTTCTCCCTCGACGTTGCCCCGACCGGAACGACTGCCACCCTCGACGGCACCGTCCTTGGCACGACGAAGCGCAAGCTCGCCGACGTCTCCAAGGTCACCGGCATGCACGTCGCCACCGGCCTCAACCCCGAGGACGTCGGCAACATGGAGCACTCCTACGACGACGTGAAATTCACCCCCATCAGCGCCGGCTGAACGACACCGCTCGACGGCTTCCTGATCGACCTCGTGGATACCTCGTCTTCGAGAGCGCCGTCGAGCCCGAGCTGATCGGCGACCAGCAATCGGGAGCAGACATGAAGAGGACTCGCACGGCGATGGCCGTACTCAGCGTCGCGGCGCTGGGCGTCATCGCGATACCGTCACCGCAAGCGAGCAGCAGTGGCGAAAACCCCACCGACGGTGGCGACCCAGATGGCTACGCCATCGCCCAGCAGCCGTACAGCGCGGTCTACGAAGGCGCCCCCGGCGTCATCGCCGGCAACGCGTTCGTCGAGACGTTCGACACGATCGACCGTAACAACCTGCCGACCAAGCACGTGCTGATGACCTGGCAGGAGAACGAGGACATCGCCACGGTCGACAACCTCGCCGCGATGATCCATTCCGATGACCGTGGTTACACGTTTCCGAGCGGCATCGACCGCAACTCCGGCTCCGGCTTCTACACCAAACTCCGCGACGGCGCGATCCTCATGGTCGAGTTCATCCCGGCGAAGGTCATCGACTCCCACACCGTCGAACTGGTGTCGCGCCGCTCGACCGACAACGGCAAGACGTGGAAGCGGGAAGCCGCTATGTTCACCACCGACCAGACCTTCAACCCCGCACGGTTCGACCGGGGAATGCGGGCGCACCGCGACATCTTCTACGCCCTCGACGGGTCGTTGCTGATGGGCTATTACACGGCTTACCAGCAGGACTCCGGCCACCGCGCCGAGATCGCGCGCAGCATCGACAACGGCAAGACCTGGAAGCGATACGCCACGGTCGGGCCACCGACGAGCGACGGCTACCAGTACAACGAGACCGGAATCGCCCGCGCCGTCAACGGTGACCTGGTCGCAGTGATGCGGACGTACAAGCTCGGTGGTCTCGCCCTGACAGAGCTGCGCACGGCCCGCTCGACCGACGACGGGAAGACCTGGTCGACACCGGTACCGGCGAAGATCACGACCGCGTCGGGTGAGCCCGCTCCGACCACCGGGGTGATGCCGACGCTACGCATGCTGCCCAACGGCATCATGACGATGACGTGGGGCCGACCCGACAACTGGATCGCGATCTCACCCGACGGCCTCGGCAACAGCTGGGAGAAAGCGCAGGTGACCTACCGCAACTACCCGCGGGTGGTCTCCAGCTTCCAGCGGTCCCATGGCTCGTCGGGCAACGGCGCCCACGCCGTCGTCGCGGCGAACCGGGTGCTGCAGGTGGGCGACAACTGTGCGCCGTCGTGGGGTTGCCCGGAAACAGACTCCGGGTTCCACACCGACGGTGAGTACCGTGTATGGAAGAAGTTCATCGACATCGTCGGCCCCGGCACCGGCAAGATCGACCTGCTCGGCAAGTACGCCAAGAAGAAGGTCACGATCGACACCACGATGACGAGCACCAACCCGAAACTGCCGGAGATGAGTCCGCTCGGTGCCATCGACGGCAGCACCGAGTGGGCGTCGTCAGCGGTCCGCAAGGACCGGGAGGTCCCTGCGACGTACACCCTCACGCTCGACCGGACGTACACGCTGACCCGCGCGGGCTTGAGCCTTCACCCCGGTCAGCCCAGCGCGGCGAAGGTCGAAGCCTCCGTCGACGGCACGACCTGGACGACGGTCGTCGACACCGGCCAGATCACCAGTCATGCCCTGGAGTACTTCGACATCGACAAGGTCCGCGCCAAGCAGGTCCGCGTCACCGTCAACGACCCGAGCAGCAACGGTGCGGCGTTCCTCAACGAGGTCGAGCTGTACTCCACCGTGGACTCATTCGAAAACGACCCCGTCAACCAGGTGCCGCGCGGCTACACCGACGCGGTCGGGGTGACGGTCACCGACTTCGACGTCGATGACTCGCGCCACGTGATGCGCCTCGCCGACGCCTGGAGCGACCGGATCGCCCAGGCCACCCGCGTCTCCGCGGCGGCGCCGAAGCAAACCCTGGAGTTCCGGGTAAACTCCATCGGCTACGCCCGTAGCTTCGGGTTCACCACCAGGGGCGACACCGCCAGCGCTCACGGCCTGCCGGCGTACCAGATGAACGTCGGCAGTGACGGCAGCATCGGCTGGTACGACGGCACCGCAAAGAAATGGAACAAGCTCACCCCGGCCGGGACCGTGCCGCAGAAGGAGTGGCACACGATCCGGGTGGAGGCCACCCTCACCGGCGCCGAGGTATTCCTCGACGGCGCGCCGGTCGGCTCGGCACCACCGACGACACCGGGTATCACGGCGCTCACCGGGCACCAGTTCGCATCCAGCGGCACAGCCTCCTTCTATGACCACTTCCTCATCGATGACGTCGAGCAAACCAACCCCGCCTGACGGCGGCATGGGTGCGACGGCCACGGCCGCTCCGGCAACGGGCGGCCGTGGCTACAGCGTGCTTCAATCTGCTGCTCCCACCGGCCGGATGAGGTTTCGGCAAGGGCGACGCCCACCGTCGGGAGACCATTTCAGCATGCCAACGAAGCACCATCTCTACGGTGCAACCTCCCCGCCAGATCAGGGGCTCTACCCGCGTCTCGACCTGGCTCGACAGGTTGCGGAGTGCGTCGGCAGGGCGCCCCGGGACCCGGCCGCCGCTTCGAGCGCGGGTTCGGTTGGGATCCCGTCTACCCCAGCTGGTCTCGGCGGCGGGTCAGGTAGGCGGTCTCGGCGGTGTTGCCGGCCAGCTCGATGGCTTTGTCGTATGCCGCGTGTGACTGCTGGCTTTGGCCCAGCCGGCGTAGCAGGTCGGCGCGGGTCGCGTGGTAGGCGTGATAGCCGGCCAGCTTGTCCTCGAGGCGGTCGACGGCCGCCAGGGCCACGTGCGGGCCGTCGAGCTCGGCGACCGCGATGGCCCGGTTGAGGGCGATGATCGGGGAGGGGTCGAGGCGGACGAGTTGGTCGTAGAGCGCGACGACCTGCGACCAGTCGGTGTCGCGTACGTCGCGGGCGGAGGTGTGTACGGCGTTGATCGCGGCGAGGATCTGGTAGCGGCCCGGGGCCACCCCGGCGGCCAGGCGTTCGCGGACCAGTAGGTCCAGCGGCAGTTCCTCCCCGCCGTCGGCCTTCACGACCGCGGCGCCGGCGCGCCATGCCGCCCAGCACAGCCGCAGCCACAGCCGGGGTGGGGCGAGGTCCCCCGTACGTAGTGCCTGGAGAAACCCGGCCAGTACTTCGGAGTCAACGTCGTCGGCGTGCCCGGACGTATCCGCGGCTGATCTTCGCCGCGAGGTGCGTCAGCGCGGGCAGAGCCACCCCGATCGCACCGACGACCCAGGCGGGTCCCCGGTCGCGGGCATGGTGAGCCAACTGCTGCCACAGCTCGTCGGTGGTGTCGCTGTCGTAGCGCTCGCACACCAGCAGCTTGCGCAGCTCGTCCAGCGGCATCGTCTTATCCGGCAGTCCCCGGCACCGTCCAGACCCACCATCGGGCCGCACGGCCAGGCCGTACCTCGCCAGCCACGCCCTGCCCCCGTGAACGCACACCTCATACTGCCACTTCCGGTCGGAGGGCCATGACCCGTCGCCGCCGCCCACGCGGCGCATGTCCACCTGCCGCGCCGCGTCCGCAATAGCCGGACGTGCTGGACACGGCCGCTGGCTTCGGCGTAGTGAGCTTCGTCGCTGCCATGGACGATCGGTCAAGAAGCGCAGGGTTCGCGGCAGGTGAGTGGCAAGACGTGAGCGCCTGCAGCGTTACCCGCACAGCACGACTTCCCCATAGCAGTACGAAGGCGACGATGGCGGCCGCTCCGGTCGCAGATACCTCCCCATGGTGAGGCCGCATAGCGGGAACAGGCCGGCCATCGACATCCCGCTCGCTACGTAGCGCAGAGTTTGGAGATCCTCCTGGTCGCTTCCGTAAGGCCGGTCCCAAGTCGGCATGATCCGCGCTCTCTGCAGGGGTGGTCGTTGACATTGCGACTGCATTGCCAACCAGGTTACGGTAGTTCGCGATGCAGTCGTATTGCAAAGAGGTGACCCTCGATGCGTGTAATCCCGCTGCCCGAAGCGTCCGCCCAAATGGCCGATCTGGTGGGCGGCAAGGCGGCCGGCCTCGGCGAGTTGATCCGCGGGGGCGAGCGAGTGCCGCCGGGATTCTGCGTCACCACCGAGGCGTACCGGTCGGGCGTCATCCCCAAGGCGGAGATCATCGACGCGTACCAGCGGCTCGGTGCGGGCCCAGTGGCGGTGCGGTCCAGCGCGACGGCCGAGGACCTGCCGGACGCGAGCTTCGCCGGACAGCAGGACACCGTTCTCAACGTCACCGGCACCGCTGAACTGATCGCCGCGATCGAGAAGTGCTGGGACTCGCTGCACGCCGCCCGCGCGGTCGCCTACCGCGACGCCCACCACATCGATCACGACGCGGTCCGGATGGCCGTCGTCGTGCAACGGATGGTCGCCGCCGAGGTGTCAGGGGTGCTGTTCACCGCGAACCCACTGACCGGCTGCCGCACCGAGATGATGGTCGACGCCGCGCCCGGTCCCGGCACGGCGGTGGTGGACGGCGGCACTGTCGTGGACCACTACATCCTCGACGGGACGGACCAGGATGGCACCGGCTGTCTGGCAACGGCCCAACTGGCCGAGCTGCGGGGCGTCGGCGAGCGCCTCCAGCGGCACTTCGGCTGCCCGCAGGACGTGGAGTGGGCAATCGACGAAGACGGGACGGTGTGGCTGCTGCAGTCGCGGCCGATCACCACACTCTTCCCCCTCCCGCCGGACACCGACAAACCCCTTCCGCGCGTCTACCTGGAATTCGGCCACGTCCAGGGCATGCTCCAGCCCGTCACGCCGATGGGCATGTCAACGCTGAAGTCGCTGGTCGCGGCGATGCTCGCCGCGCTCGGCATCAGGGCCGAGATCGTCGACATCGGTGGGCGACTCTACGGCGACCTGACCGATCTGGCGCGCAGCAGGTCCGCCCGCAAGCGACTGGTCAAGCTCATGGCTGTCGACTTCGGACCACGTGCCCAGGCGGTCATGCAGCAGGTCCTGGCGGACCCGCGGTTCGCCCCGAGCAAGGACCGCCCAGAACGCCGGCGTAGATCCGACGCCGCATCACTGCGGACCGCCGTGCGGCTGGTGGTCGGTGGCGTGCGGGCACTGGCCCGACCCGACGCGGCGCGGACGCGGATGTTCGACGCCATCGAGCAGTTGAAGCTTCGGTCAGCTGCGCCCGACGGCCTGCGTACCGCCGCGGAACGGCTGTGCTTCGTGCAGGCCCAGGAGCCGGCGAGCAGCCCGAATGACATCGTCTCACCCATCGTGGCCGGAATGCTCGCGGCCGCGCTGCCGGCTCACCTACTCAAGGGCGTCGCCCGCGAGGACGAGGTCCACGCCGTCCTGGGTGGGATGCCCTACAACGTCACCATCGAGATGGATCTCGCGCTGTGGCGGCTTGCCCAGCGCGCCGGCGACCACCGACAGTTGCTGCTGCACACGCCGCCAGACGAGCTGGCCGCGCGGTACCGACAGGGGACGCTCCCGGACATCGGACTGGCGGCGTTCCTCGACACCTACGGCCACCGGGGCGTCGCCGAGGTCGACCTTGGAGTGCCGCGCTGGGACGAAGACCCTGCACCGGTCTTCACCATGATCGCCAACTACCTACGGGTCACGGATCCGGAGCAGGCACCCGACCGGCGCTTTGCACGCGCGGCCGCCACGGCGGAAGCCACCCTCCACGAGCTCGTCTTCCGGGCCCGCCGCCGCAGGCCGGTGCGGGGCCGCCTCGCCGGGTTCCTGCTGCGCCGCGCCCGGGCGTTGGGGGGCCTGCGGGAGGCGGGCAAGTTCGCCGGCCTGTACCGGTTGCGGGAGATGCGGCGGCAACTGCTCTCCGTGGGCGTCGACCTGACCAGCACCGGACTGCTCGACCAGCCCGGCGACATCATGTTCCTGACCCTCGACGAGGTGCACAATGCCGTGCACCAGAACGTCGACCACCGGCAGACGGTCGCCTCCCGCAAAGCGATCCACCAGCGGGAGTTGCGCCGCCGGACCGTACCGGTGGCGCTGCTGTCGGACGGCACCGACCTGGAGGCGGTCCTGCCGGCACCGGCCGCCGCGGATGGCGCGCTGACGGGCGTAGGGGCGGCCGCGGGCCAGGCGACCGGCCCCGCCCGGGTCGTCCACGACCCGAGCACTGCCCACATCGAACCCGGCGACGTCCTGGTCACCGCCACCACGGACCCGGGATGGACCCCACTGTTCCTCACCGTCGCAGCGCTGGTCACCGAAACCGGTGCGGTCATGGCCCACGGCCCCACCGTGGCCCGGGAGTACGGCATCCCCGCGGTCATCTGCGTTCCCGACGCGACCCGGAAGATCTCCACCGGGCAGATCATCACCGTGGACGCTGCGGCCGGAACCGTGACGATCCACTGACCGACGCGGGTGCCGACGTAGTGGCTCGGCGGCCGGAGCGCGGTGACGCGACCGGCCACCCAGCCGCACGTCCGCCCGATCGATCTCCTCTGCCCACTTCTTCAGGTCATTCCGTGCCGAACCGATGGTGCGCCGTCCTTCTCAAGATCCTGTCGCTTCTTCGGTCGGTGGATTGCGTCGTCGGGTTGGTGTTGTGTCCGTTGGGAGTTGGTCCGGGCTGCTGATCCTTGTGCGGCTCGGAGGAATCGGGTTCCCCAGTCTTGGAGGTGGTCGGTGAATTCCGGTGGGCTGAGCACCTCGAATTCAGCGCCGATGTTGCCCAGTGCTTGAGTGGGCCAGTCCAGGCTGGTGGATACCATAGTGAGACGGCAGTGTTGGCTGTCGATGGGTTCGATCGTGCCCCATTGCCCGGCGACCCGGCGGACGTGTTCGGCGGATGCGTGGACCAGGGCCTGCACGGTGTGTGCTGGAGGGACGCCGGTGGAGGTGCGCACGAACTGGGCGGCGTCGCCGGCGGGAAGGGGGCGTGGCCGGAACCTCGTTCCGGCGCTGCCCGGGTCGGTCAGTCGGTCGAGGCGGAAGCTGCGCCAGTCGTGTCGGGTCAGGTCGTAGGCGGCCAGGTACCAGCGGCCGCCGAGCGCGACCAGGCGGTGCGGTTCGACTTCTCGTTCGGTGTCGGGGCCGCCGCGTGCGGTGTAGCGGAATCGCAGCCGTTCCTCGTCCCGGCAGGCTTGGGCGATCACCGTGAGCACTTCGGCGGGCACGACCGGTCCCGCGGCCGTGGGCGAGATGGTCATCGCGCGTAACGCGTTGACCCGGGCACGGAGACGCGGCGGGAGGACCTGCACCACTTTGGTCAGCGCGCGCACCGCCGCGTCTTCGATCCCGGCGATTCCGCTCTGGGTGGCGTTGCCCATGCCGACCGCCAGCGCGACGCCTTCCTCGTCGTCGAGCAGCAGCGGCGGCAGGACCGCACCGGGCGCCAACTGGTAACCGCCGTCGGTGCCTCGGGAGGCGTGCACCGGGTAGCCGAGTTCCCGTAGCCGGTCGACATCGCGGCGCAGGGTGCGTTCCGAGATTCCCAGGCGGTCGGCCAGATCGGTGCCGGACCAGTGGCGGTGAGTCTGCAGCAACGACAGCAGCCGCAGCGTTCGGGAACTGGTGTTGGCCATGTCGCGATCCTCGCACGGCTTCCGGTCAAAAAGTGACCGGAAGCCGGTCTAGGGTCATTCACATGATCACTCGCGAGATACAGCTGACCACCCAGATCGCCGGCGCACCCCGCCGGGAGCACTTCACCGTTGTCGATACCGAGATCGACGGCGAGGTCGTCGTCCGCACCGACTACCTGGGGCTTGCCGCCACATACCTCGAGCTCATGCGCTCCGACTGCCACCTGCCGATCCCGGCCTGGCAGCCGGGCCAGCGCATCGGCGTCATGGCCATCGGCACGGTGCTGCGGTCGGCCAGCCCGGATCTGCGAGAGGGCGACCTGGTCCAGTCGATGAGCGGCTGGAGTACGCATTCCGCCGGGCCGGCCGCCTCGTATGTCAAGCTGGACCGCGACGCGTACCCGGATCCGAGCTACCACCTCGGCCAGGGACCGACCGCCTACTACGGCATGGCAGACGTGGCCAAGGTCGGCCCTGGCGATGTCGTGTTCGTCTCCGGCGCGGCCGGCGGCGTCGGCTCCCTGGCCGCCCAGATCGCCCGCAATCTGGGCGCCTCGAAGGTCATCGGCAGCGCGGGCAGCCAAGCCAAGGCGGATTACCTGGTCCGCGAGCTCGGTATCGACGCCGCATTCGACTACCACCAGGATCCGGTCGCAGCACTGAAGGAACTGGCACCCGAGGGAATCACGGTCTTCTTCGACACCGTCGGCGGCACGCTCTACGAGGCCGCGCTCGAGGTCGCCGCGCCGGAAGCGCGGTTCGCGTTGTGCGGATCGCTGTCCACCCAACTGGGTGCGGCGGCCCAGCGATTCCCCGAACCCGACCAGGCTGCCGCCGCAGCCAAGGGGATCGAGCTGCTGCCATTCTCCTGCTACCACACGCCCGACCAGATCGCCGCATGGCACACCCACTTCAAAGCGTGGCTCGACCAGGACAGGTTCGTCTTCCCGCAAACGGTCGTCGAGGCCGGCATCGACGCCGTGCCCGATGCCTTCCTGTCGCTGTTGCGAGGCGGCTACCGCGGCAACGTTTCGGTGCGGCTGCCATGACGCCGCTGTCGCGTCGCGCCCTCAACCGGGCACTGCTGCAGCGCCAATTCCTCCTGGAACGCACCGACCAGGCGCCACTTGACGTGATCCGGCGTCTGGTCGCCCTGCAGGCACAGGAACCGAACTGGCCCTACCCCGGGCTGTGGAGCCGGATCCGCGGCTTCACCCACGCCGACCTGACCACCCTGTTGACCGACGGGCAGGTCGTGCGCTCCAGCCTCCTGCGCAGCACCCAGCACATCGCCGCAGCCGACGATTTCCGTCGGCTGCGGCCCCTGCTGCAACCCGTCCTCGACCGCACCGCGAACTCGCCGTACTTCCGGCGCAACAGAAACCGGCTACCTATCGAGACGCTGACGGCCGACGGACGTGCGCTGCTGGACGCCGGACCGCTCGCCCGTAAAGAACTCGCCCAACGCCTCGCCGCCCGCCACCCGGGCCGCGACGGCCGGATCCTCGCCGGCGAATTCGAACTACGCACCCCACTCATCCACGATCCCACCACCGCGTCCTGGGGCAGCTGGGGCAACCGATCTTCCATCACCGTCACCGCCCTGCCGGCCGACGCCATCGAACCCGCGGCGATCCAGGACCTGATCCGCCGCTACCTCGCCGCCTTCGGACCCGCCACGGTGGCCGACGTCCAGGCATGGAGCGGGCTGACCCGGCTCAACCAAGTCGTCGAGGACATGAGCATCGAACTACGCCACTACACCGGACCCGACGGCCAGACCCTGCTCGACCTGCCCGACACGCAGCTACCCGACCCGCACATCCCAGCGCCCGTGCGACTGCTACCCGCGTACGACAACGCCCTGCTGGGCCACGCCGACCGCACCCGCATCATCAGCGACGAATACCGCAAGCAGGTCATGCCCGGCCGAGCCCTGGTACGCCCCACCATTCTCATCGACGGCTTCGCCCGTGGGACCTGGTCGTTCACCGGAGACGACATACGACTCGTACCATTTCGGCCTCTCACGGCCACCGAACGGCAAGCCGTCAACGACGAAGCGAACCGGATGCTGCCCTTCCTCAAGAACCGACGAGCGTCATAGCCCGCGCCCGATCAGCCGACGCCCGCGAGCCATGATCCTGTGCGTAGCCGCGGATCGAGTGCGCCAGCCGAGTTCACCGGTGCCACCGACCGGCAGGGCGGCGAGCGTGAGGAAATCCCGACGAGCGCGTGTTGGCTGGATGGGCATTCGGGTGCGCCGCTGCCCGCTGCCGGACGTCGCCATCGTGGGAGCGGACCGGACCGGAGAGGTCGCCTCGTGTGAGGGCGGCGGCCACGACGCGTTCGGCGCGGCGGCGGCGCATCCGCAGGATCGACGCGGTCACGCCTATCTCGGCGGCCAAGTGCTCGATCAGTGCGTCGCCGAACCGGGTCGCGCTGATCAGCTCGGCGGCTTCGGCGGTGATCAGGCCGGCGGCGGCTGCTCGGCCGAGCAGCAGATCCGGGTGCCCGTAGGGCATCCTCGGCGAACGCGAGCCGCTAGACAGCTCCAGCGGCAACTCCTCGCCGTCGACGGCCTTCACGACTGCCGCGCCGGCGCGCCAAGCCGCCCAGCACAGGCGTAGCCATAGGCGGGGTGGGGCGAGGTCCGCCGTGCGCAGGGCCTGGAGGAACCCGGCCAGGACTTCGGAGTCCACATCCTCGGCCTGCCGCGGGTGGCCGCGGCTGATCTTCGCCGCGAGGTGCGTGAGCGCGGGCAGGGCCACGCCGATTGCGCCGACGACCCAGGCTGGTCCCTGTTCGCGGGCGTGGTGGGCCAGTTGCCGCCACAGCTCGTCGGTGGTGTCGCTGTCGTAGCGCTCGTACATCAGCAGGTTGCGTAGCTCGTCCAGCGGCATCGTCGTGTTCGGCAGACCTGGCACCGGACGCGCGTTGAACACCAGCGGCGCGGGTTCGCAGGTCAGCAGCTCGAATGCCTTCTCGGCAGCGGTCAGGGCCGTGTCGGCCGTCCTCGTTCGGGTGGTCGTTGGCATGGTGATGTCTCCCTTCGAGGGGAGCGCTTCGCGATGTGCGATGGCTCCGAGACCTCGATTGGGACAGCTCGAACTGACACCACGAGCGTTTGTCAGACCGGGACAGGTCGTGCCCGGTGGTGTCAGGTTCGCCGCTGCGCCGACTGCCCGCGCCCGCCGACGTGGCTGTCAGGCGGCCGGGGTGACCAGTTCTGTCAGGCCGGGGGCGGGTTCGATCGGCCTGTCAGCGGCGTACTGGGGACCGTCAGTACGTCCGCCGGTCCGGGGGCCACCGTGCCTATGACCGATAGAAACCATCACCGCGCACCCGTTCCCGTGGGGGACGTGGTGCCCGGCGACCCGCCCGTGCCCATCACCGTCTGGCCGGTACCCGCCCCGCAGCCGGGCGAGACCATGTCCACCGCGATGGGTCTCCGACTCGTCTACAACCTCACCCACCCGTCCGACCTGATCATCGACCTGACGGAGGGGCCGCAGCTCGCCGGCGCCATCCTCGTCGCCCACCGCTACCGCCACCTGCAGGCGGCGCGTGCGATGGGCTGGGGGAGCGAGGCGGCGATGCTGATCGTCACCGGCTGGCCACTCGCCCCAGACGCCGGCGCACTCGAGTTCTTCGCTCGGGGTCGGGCCAAGCTCCTGCCCGGCGGATGCCTGGCGGTGCTGCTGGCGCACGGCGACCCGATCCTTCCGGTCGACGTCGTCATCGCCGGCAAACAGGCAGGTCTGTCCTACCTGCAGCACATCGTGGCGGCCGACCAGCCACCCACGCGCGGACAGCGGACACAGCTGGACATCCACACCGACGTCCTGGTTTTCACCCAGACGGCGGGAGGTGACGGCGATGCCTGAGCCGATGCCGATCACGTCCGTGTGGCTGACCTGCCAGCAGCCGGCTCGCGACCAGCGACGCGGCCGATACGTGCCGGAGTCGTCCACGCACCCGGGCAAGATGCTGCCCCACCTTGCCGCGCACGCCATCGCCGCCTACACCGCGCCAGGGGATCTGGTGCTCGACCCGATGTGCGGGTCGGGCACCACCCTCGTCGAGGCCCTGCACCTCGGGCGGCACGCGCTCGGCGTGGACATCGAACCGCGGTTTACCGCCTTGGCGGCCGCGAACGTCGCCCTCGCCACGTCCCAAGGCGCCGCCGGCATGGCCACGGTCATCACCGGCGACGCGACCGCGCTGCTCGATCTTGCCCCCGCGTCCGCGGTCGGCGAGGTCGGGCTCGTGCTCACCTCACCGCCGTACGGGCGATCCACCCACGGACTTGTCCGCATGACCGGTACCGGGGTCATGAAGCGGGCCCACCTGTACGGCGACCGCGCGCGCGGCAACCTCGCCTACGCCGGATGGTCCGGTCTGCTCGATGGGTTCGCCGCGATCCTGTCCGCCAGCTACCGGCTGCTGCGCCCCGGCGGCACGGTAGTCATCACCTGCCGCCCGGTACGCCGCAGCCCGGACGACTTCATCGACCTGCCCGGTGAGCTCCTGACGGTCGCGCAGCAGGTCGGGCTGATACCGGTGCAGCGGTGCGCGGCGATGCTCGCCGCCGTCCGCGACGGCCAGATCGTGCACCGCGCCTCGATGTTCGGGCTCATGGCGGTACGCAAGTCCAGGGCCGAGGGCCTCCCTGTGCACCTCGTCGCGCACGAGGATGTCCTGGTCCTGCGGCGTGGCCAGCCGAACTCCCGCGTCAGGCCCGCCGACGGCTGACAGCAGGTGAGCTGGGCTGTCAGGTTCTGCCAGACGGCCGGACCTGACAGCCCCAGCTCCACCGGCAGCAACGCGGTTAGCCTGAGGGCTCTTCTCCTTATTTCATGTGCTGATCTGACACGTCCGCGACGGCATCGCGCCCACCCTTCCCGGTCGGCCGCCGTCCGCCAGCCTCAGACCCTCAGCACTGACCCGCCCCTCGCCTCATCTGCGACCGGGGCAGGACACCCCCATCCCTTCAGGCGGCCACCACCCGGTGGCCGCCTTCCTTCATGTCCGAAGGAGGACGCAAATGCTTCGTCCCGCCTGGTACCTGACAGACGGCGATCTCCTCGCCGACCAGCACAACGCAGCCCCGCCCGATCTCCTCATCGGTGTCACCGCACTCGTCGGCGGAGACAGCGGATCCGGCCGAGCCCACCACACGGCCACCGTACGGCTGACTCCCCGCGCCAGGCAGGTCACCAGCACCCGCTCGGCTGCGAGCAATCCGGCGGCGCAGCGATGACCGACACCAACCTCGCGGACCAGATCCACACCCTGCACACCGACACGATCACCGCCATCGAACAGCGGCAGACTCTGGCCGTCGACGCCCGCTCCGCCCTCATCGCCGCGCTGCGGGACGGGCTGATCTGCCGGACCGGCTGCGAGGACGCCCTCGCCACGTGGGGCCTGGAACCGCTGCCACAACGATGGACCGTCTCCGCCGAGGCGCAGCTGTCGTACACACGCCCGCACGCCGACCACAACGAGGCCCGCGAGCAGGCACGCTTCGGCGTACCGGAGGAACTGCGCCTACTGCAGCCGGCGATGGCGGTCTACCCGCGACACGTCATCGACGTGACACCCACGCCGAACGGACACGACCAGCCTGGGCCGCAGCGGTACCGCATCACCGTGCAAGTCACGCTCCAGACCTGGGTCACGGTGACCCGTGAGGCCGACGCGCACGACGCCGCACGCGCGATCGTGGAGGGCCACCTGCCCGCGCTGGCCGGCGCCGGCATCACCCTCACCGGGCTGACATGGCAGGCCGCCGACGACCCCGACGACGTCCCGCCGGACGACATCGACACCGTCGCGCAACCCGTGGCAGGCACGGCACAGCTGACCGAACTCGCAGACGACCTCACCGCCGCGGCGGCGGCACGCGACGCGGCGGTGCAGGGCCCTCGCCGACCTGCGGCGCAGCATCCGCGCCCGCGCGATCCGCGCCCTGGCCGATGACGAGATCGGTGGCACCTATCAACACACCGCGCAGCGCGTCGACCGGTTCCTGGCCGATCTCGGGCTCCACCCACTACCTCGAGCGCACCACGTCACCGTGGTCGCCGACCTGACGCTGCCGATCAGGGCAGGCACCGCCCGGGAGGCCTGCGACGCGGCACGAGACACGATGCGCACGGCCACCACCAGCAGCCCCGACCAGACACGGCCGTGGACCGCGTACGGCTGGTCCATCCCCGAGTACGCCACAGTCGACCAGGACGGCTGGCGGATTCCGTGGCGGCACGAGTACGACATGTGGCTGCGCGGCCACGCCACCTCCGCCGACGCCGCCGCGGCAGCTGAAGCCCTCGCCCGCGCCGACCTGGCCCAGGCGCTGGCCGGCATCGACCACGACCTGGTCACCGTGACCGCCAGCGTCGACAGCGCCGGTATCGACCTGTACCTGGACCCCGACAGCGACTGAACCGTCAGGCGCGCCGATCCGGTGATCGGCGCGCCTGTTCCCGCAGGGGCCGCGTCGCGCTGCGCCCAGCCGACGCCGGGCACGCGCGGCGCCTACCCGCTCGCCTCCGGCCAATTGTCGACCTCAACCAGCAGTGGAGATCACCATGTCGTTTCCAGACAACAAGCTGACCGTGCGATCCCCAGCCGACCTGGTAACCGCGGTGCCATACCTCCTCGGTTTCCGG
>NZ_VSFA01000063.1 GCF_008119785.1 Micromonospora sp. MP36
AGGCTTTTCTGAGTTCACCTCGACGGCTACCGTCCGACATGGACTGGCGCCAATGACGGCGCCGGTGGACCCATCCGGGAAGGATCAGACATGGTCGTTGGGCAACGTCGGCGGGGTGGTGTGGGACGTGCCGCGGTCGCCGGGTTCGCGGCGCTGGTCACGGTGGCGGCGGGTGTTCCGGCATACGCGGACGATCGGCCGGTCAAGCGCCCGAAGCCGGTGGCCGGGGTGCACGCCGGTCAGGCGGGGATCAAGACCTTCGCCTCTCAGGAGGCGGCGGCGCGGATGGCGCCGTACGGGGCGGTGGCGGCGGGCGAGTACAGCGACGCCCTGGCCGACCTGAAGGGTCTACGCGGCACGGACTCGCGCTGGTACGAGGTGACCGACAAGGCGTACGACGCCGACGACCCGAACTACCGCGACCCGGAGTTCTCCAACTCCGGCGGCGGCGCCGGGGTGGTGGCGGGCCGGGTCACCGGCCTGGCGGCCGGGAACGGCTGGACGTTCGCCGGTGGCGCGAACGGGGGCGTGTTCCGCAAGAAGCTCGGCAACGGCGGGACGTGGCAGCCGATCTCCGACGGCATCCTCGCCCTGTCTACCGGTGACCTCGTCTACGACGCCAAGGCCGACACGCTCTGGTACGCGACGGGTGAGGCGAACACCGGCGCTACCAGCTACGCCGGTGCCGGGGTGTACCGGCTGCGAAAGGCCAGCACCGCGCGCGGCTTTTCCCAAGCGGACCGGGTCGGCGGGGATGAGCTGGAGTCGCGCAGCATCAACCAGCTGAAGTTCGACGGTGCCGGGTGGGTGTATGCGGCGACCAGCCGTGGCCTGTGGCGGCACTCGACCGACCCGAAGCGGCACAGCGAACGGTGGCAGCTGCTGTTCCTGCCCAACCCCGCCTCCGACACGGACATCACCAGGCCGTACGACAACATCATCAACGACGTGCTCATCCAGCCCGGCACGCACGGCAAGACCGTGCTGATCAACGCCGCGTGGCGTTCGGGCGCGGCCTACAACGGCTACTACCTGTCCACCAGTGGCGGCCAGCCGGGCAGCTTCACCCGGGTCACCCTGACCGGCGACATCAACAACGCCGACGTCGGCAACGCCGAGTTCGCCACCTCGGCCGACGGCGAACACCTCTACCTGGTGCAGTCGAGCCCGGCCGGGCTCGCCGCCGGCGCGAGCGCCCTGGCCGGTGTCTACCACTCCACCAACGGCGTGCTCGGCCCGTGGACCCGCATCGCGGACTCCGTCAAGCTGGAGAACTCCGGATCGGCGATCGGCGCCTTCATGGATTACCCGCCGGGTGTGCAGGCCTGGTACAACAACTTCGTCGAGGTCGACGCGACCAACCCCCGGCACGTCTACGTCGGGCTCGAGGAGGTCTACGAGACCGAAGACGCCGGCGCGACGTGGAAGACGATCGGCCCGTACTGGAACTTCGGGTTCCCCTGCTACGACCCGTCGATCCCGTCGGGCGGCTGCCCGTCCACCACGCACGCCGACCAGCACTCCATCGCCATCTCCGGCGGCACCGTCCTGGTCGGTAACGACGGCGGTGTCTACTCCCGGCCGCTCGCCCCGGCGGCCAGCAAGGAGGACTCGGCCAGGCACGCCACCGACTGGACCAACCACAACGCCACCCTGCGCACGCTGCAGTACTACTCGGTCGGCACCGGGCGTGACCCGAACGGTCGCGGCTGGGCCGTGGCGGGCGGCCTGCAGGACAACGGCGGGTCGCTGCTGCGCGGCGGGGCGCGGAAGATGGTCAGCCCGTTCGGCGGCGACGGGGGCGACATCATCGTCAACTCGCGCAACGGCTGCCAGATCCTCGACGAGTACGTCTTCCTGGCGTTGTGGCTGACCACCAACTGCGGGCAGAGCGACGGCTCCACCAGGGCGATCTTCGACGTCACCGTGCCGGACATCAACGCCCGCTTCACCGCGCCGTTCCGCGCGATCCGCGGCTCGAAGAACGTCCGCGACGGGGCGAGCGAGCGGTGGGTGGCCGGCGGCAACTCCTTCTGGCGGCACGACCTGGCGTTCGCCTACACCCCGGCGGAGGCCGCCGCCGACGACGCCAACGGCTGGCAGCCGCTCTACACGCTGGACAGCACCGGCGCCCGGCTCATCGTCGGCATGGACGCCGTCGCCGACCCGGCCGCACCGGCGGACCCGGCCAAGGACACCTACCTGGCGGCCTGGTGTGGCCAGGCCAACTGCAACAGCGCCGGCTTCACCCGAGGCGTGGCCACCAACTGGGGCGGCAGCTGGACCGAGCTCGACATGACCGGCCTGCCCAACCGCTACCCCAACGCGGTGACCTTCGACCCGAACGACCCCACCAACTCCACCATCTACCTCGTGTTCAACGGCTTCAACCGGCGCTTCATCGAGGGACCGGGCGCCGGCGTCAAGCACGTCTACCGGGGCCAGCTCACCAAGACCGCCACCGGCGTCTCGGTCGCCTGGACGGACCTGTCCGTCGGGTTCCCGGACGTGCCCGCCACGGACGTGGTCGTGGTCGGCGACAAGCTCGTCGTCGGCACCGACCTCGGCGTCCTCGTCGCCGACCGACGCGCCACCCCCGATCGCATCACCTGGCGGCGCGTCGGCGCGAACTCCGGCGCCTCCAAGTACGCCCTGCCGCTGACCGCCGTGTTCGACCTGCACGTCAGCGGCGACGGCAACCTCTACGCCGCCACCCACGGGCGCGGCATCTGGAAGACCCCGCTGAAGTCGCTGTAACGACGGCACCGGACAGGCCCGCCCGACCCGGTCGGGCGGGCCTGTCGCCACCCGGAACCGGTGCCGCGGGCGTATCGTCGAAACACCATGACCCGCGCGCAGGCCCTGCTCACCGCAGCCATCGCGACGGCCGCCCTCGCCATCGCCGGTTGTGCCGGCGACCGCGACCCGAGCAGCGGGCCTGCCTCGACCGCGGTCGCAGCCTCGGGCACCACGACCGCGTCACCCGCCGCGATAACCGCGGGCGCGGCGGCAGAGCAGGCGAGCCGGCCATCGACCCCCGGCGTCAGCGAGGCGCCCGGATCGGACAGCACGAGGAAGGCCGAGCCGACGAACCCGCCTGTCGATGACCGGACCGGCGATCTCGTCCCTGGGCGCCGGACCGTCACCGGCACTGTCGAGCGCACCGGCGAGTGGATTTTGCTCCGCACCGACAATGCCACCTGGGCGCTGCTCGGCCGGCGGGCCGAAACCCTCCGCGCGGGCAGCACGGCGACCGTCACCGGGACTACCGCCCAGTGCCCCGCCGGCTGCCCTGCCGATCACGCGCTGTCCGTGTACAGCGCGCGCTGATCACCCTGGTTACTGGCGGAATGTCACTTCCCGCACCAAGCTCCAGACGCGGTTCACGTGAGCGGCTGACGCCGATCACCTCATAGGGTTCTCCAAAAGATCTACCAAAGTGGATCAACGGGAGGACCACGTGATCGACGGAAGTCAACGACGACGGATCCGACGCCTCGCGGCCCTGGGAGTCGGCATTCTCCTGGCCAGCCTGCTCACGCCCACCCACACCGCCCAGGCGCAACCGGATCCGGCGCCCGCGGCGGGCAAGCCGACCTTCAGCAAGCCCGCCGCCTTCGACGTCACCGCACCGCTGCGCGACGTCGCCCGCACTGCCCGGCGATCGGTGGCGCCCACGCCACCGCAGTTGCCCGAGGAACGCGGCCCGCGGCTGAGCGACCGCGGCCACACCCCCGACGCGGCGGTCCAGGCCACGAAGCCGGCCCGCACGATCGGCGGCACCACCGCGAACTTCGAAGGCCTCAGCAACCAGGACAACTTCAACGTGCTGGGCGGCCGGGTCAACCCGCCCGACCCGGTCGGCGACGTCGGCCCGAACCACTACGTCGAGATGGTCAACCTCGTCTTCGGCGTCTACTCCAAGACCGGCCGGCTGCTGCTCGGTCCGCTCGCGCTCGGGGATCTGTGGGCCGGCTTCCCGGTCGACGAGTGCACCGAGCACTCCGGCGATCCGGTCGTGCTCTACGACCAGCGGGCCGACCGCTGGATCCTCACCCAGTTCACCACCCGCGGCTCGGACTACCCGAACGAGCCGGCCAACCTCTTCTACAACTGCATCGCCATCTCCACCACCGGCGACCCGACCGGCTCCTACTACCGGTACGCGTTCAACACCGGCTACAACTTCCCGGACTACCCGAAGTACGGGATCTGGGGCGACTCCTACCTGATCACAACGCGCGAGTTCGGCACCGTCGATCCGTCCGTCTACGGGATCGGGGTCTACGGCCTCGAACGGGACCGGATGATCGCCGGCGACCCGAACGCCCGGGCGGTGAGCTTCCTGCTCCAGGACGGCAAGGTTCCGTTGAACCTCATCGGCGACGGGCTGCTTCCCGCCGACGCTGACGGACCGAAGGCGCCGCCGGCCGGTTCGCCCGCGCCGATCGTCGGCACCCAGGACGACGGCGCCGGCTACGGCGCGACCTTCGACGCCGTGAACGTCTGGGAGTTCAAGGTCACGTGGAACGCGGCCCCCGCCGCCTCGATCGGGCTCAAGACCCAGCTGCCGACCGCCGGGTTCGACTCGGTCTTCCCCTGCCAGCCGACCGCTCGTGACTGCCTGCCCCAACCTGGCATCACCAACCGGGACCAGTACCTCGACGTGCTCTCGTACCGGCAGCGGCCCACCTGGCGGCTGGCCTACCGGACGTTCGGCTCGTACGAGTCCATGGTCACCAACCAGTCTGTTGAGGCGTTGCCCGGGCAGGCCGGTGTCCGCTGGTGGGAGCTGCGCCGTGACAAGCGCGGCAACTACGCCATCCACCAGGAAGGCACCTTCGCTCCCAATGACACCGTCAACCGCTGGATGGGCAGCATCGCCCAGGACCGCAAGGGCAACATCGCCCTCGGCTACAGCGTGGTCAACGGGACCGATGTCTACCCCGGCATCCGCTACACCGGCCGGCTGGTCGGTGACCGGCGCGGCGAGCTCACCCTGGGCGAGGCCACCGTTGTCAACGGCACGGCCGCGCAGACCAGCCTCAACTCGCGTTGGGGCGACTACAGCTCGATGAACGTCGACCCGGTCGATGACTGCACCTTCTGGTACGTCAACGAGTACTACACCCAGGCCGGGGCGGCTCAGGCGCCCAACGGCAACGGCTGGCAGACCCGCATCGCCAGCTTCCGCCTACCCGCCTGCTGACCCGGGTTCATCGGGCGGGCGGCCAGCCGGCCGCCCGCCCGATGCTCGGGGAAAGCTGCCGGGCGGCACCAGACAATGACAGCAGCTCGGAAACCCGACACCCTGGCTCGTTGACGGCGCCACCGCCGTGGGACTGTCGCTCCGGGAGGCGCGACGTGCGGTCGGCACGGGTGCTGCTCGACATCGGCCTGCACCTGCGACTGCCGATGCGGTCAGGAGACAGAGACTTGTCGACGCCGGATGCGCTGGAACTGCTGCGGAACCGCTGTCACCAGGGGGCCGTATGCGTCCGCCGAACTCGCGCGTTACCTGGGCCGGCCAGGGCAGGCGCTGGCCTACAAGGCGGGTGAGCGCGTGTGGCTGGCAGGCCTCTCGTCCTTCCCCCGGCGACCGGCGCACATTTCATCGTCGGGCGTTGGAGCTGGGTTCGCTGGGCTTGGACCAGTTGACGGCCGCCCTTCAGGGTGTCCGACCACTCGCGCATCGCGGTGAACAAGCCAGTGACGGCGCTTGCAGCTGCGCGTCCTTGGTATCAACACGCCGAGCGGCAACCTCGCAGGCTATGAGCGTGCGGGCTCCGTGGGGCGTCAGGAGCTGCAGGTGTTCAGCATGCTTTGCAGGGCGGACTTCTCCGACGACTGCAGGGTCAGACCCCCAGCTGTACTTCACGGTGATCCACATCTTGCTGTAGGTGCACCGGTACGACGACAGCGGCGGCTGCCAGGTGGACGGGTCCTGGTCCCCCTTAGCCTGGTTAACGTTGTCGGTCACGGCGATCAACTGCGGGTGGCTCAGGTCGTTGGCGAAGCTCTGCCGCCGGCTGTTGGTCCAGCACCGAGCCGACGCATTCTCATGGGGCACGTTGCCCGTCACGAGCCAGGGACGACGCCGGCTGTGCGAGACAACACACCGACAGGTCATCACACACCCAACCGGTACCCCGTCTACCGGGGTGAGACCTGCAGAGAGGAACCGCCATGAGAGTCCTGCTCGCCGGTGCCTCGGGCGCCGTCGGTACGCCCCTCACCCGCCAAGTCATCGCCGCCGGCCACCAGGTCGTCGGCATCAGCCGCAGCCAGACCAACGCCGAGCGGCTGCGCAACGCTGGAGCCGAGGCCGTGGTGGCCGACGTGATGGACCGCGAGAACCTGCTCGCCGCCGTGCGGGGCGTGCGGGCCGACGCGGTCATCCACGAGTTGACCGCGTTGGGCACCACGAGCATGCGGGACGCGCTTCAGGGCACGAACAGCCTGCGTACCACCGGAACCGCCAACCTCCTCGTGGCCGCCCGGGCGGTCGGCGCCCACCGATTCCTCACCCAGTCGATCGTGCTCGGGTACGGCTACCGCGACCACGGCCCGCACGTGATCACCGAGAAGGACCCGTTCGCCGAACCCGTGAGCGGCAAGCTCGGAGAGGCCGTCGCGGCCATCCGCTCCACCGAGGAGCAGGTGTTCTCGGCCGACGAGATGGAGGGCATCGCGCTGCGCTACGGGTTCTTCTACGGACAAGACAGCATGACCAACATGATCGTCAACCTGGTGCGCAAGCGCCGGTTGCCGGTGCCCTCGTCCGCTGGCTTCGCCAACTTCATCTACCTGGAGGACGCCGCCGCGGCGACCGTGGCCGCGCTGGAGAAGGGGCGCGCCGGACAGGCGTACAACATCGTCGACGACGAGCCGGTGCGCTGGGGGGATTACCTGGACACGCTCGCGGCCGAGTTCGGGGCGCGCTCGCCGTGGCGGGTCCCGAGCTGGATGCTGCGGCCCATCCCGTACGCCCACGCGATGATGACCACCTCGATGCGCGTCTCCAACGCCAAGGCCAAGCGCGAGCTGGGCTGGGCTCCGGCGGTGCCGACCTACCGCGAGGGCATCCCGCTGGTCGCGAAGGCGAGCCGCTGAGATGGGGTCATGGTTTGTGCCCGAGGGGGGATCCGATTGAAACCACTCTGGTGGCTCCACTGCGGGCTGGCGCTCGCCGCGTTGGGATTGGGAGCGCGTCCGACGGCGGTCGTGGATGGCTTTGGGTGGCCAAGGCTGCCCAGGGGCTGGGGGCTCGTCTCGGTCAGGCGGCTGCGCCGGGGCCTGGCAGCGGGTCGACGTCGTTTGCGTGCATCGGTTCGCCGCAGTGGGCGCAGCGCAGGTCGACATCGCTGATCTCGCCGCAGGCGTGGTGACGGTAGAGCACTGGCGGGCCGGCCTCGCCCGCGAGCCATTTGTCTCCCCAACCGGCCATGACCATGAGCAGGTCGACCAGCTCGGCGCCCTTCTCTGTCAGGACGTACTCGTAGCGCGGTCGCCGGTCGTAGGGGCGGCGCTCGAGCACGCCCTGGTTGACGAGGTGGTTCAGCCGCTCAGTCAGGACCTTGCGCGAGATCCCGAGGTCGGCTTGGAGCTGCTCGAACCGGGTGAGCCCGACCCATACGTCACGCAGGACCAGCGGTCGGGTGTTCGCCACCGGGCAGGGCAGCGAAAACCGACGCCACCGACGCCCACTCCGTCGCACTGGTCGGCACCCGGATGGCGGGGCTGCGCCCGAGCAGCGGTTGGTCAGCCCTGTCACGCTCGCGCGTGGCTCGTCGCCCACTCGAGCGCGTAGTCGGCCACCTGCTCCCAGCCAGGCTCGACACCGGTGAAGTGTGAGCGGTCCGGAAACTCGTAGATCTCAGTCGTCGCCTCGGAGTTGCGGTATTTCTTCGCGTTCGAGCGGATCACCGAGGGCGGCATCAGGTGGTCTTTGCCGCCCATGATGAACAACAGCGGAGCACGGTCGTCCAGGTCGTAGTCGACCCAGGTCTCCTGGTGGCCCGGCTTCCAGTTGGCTGTCAGGCCATAGGCCCAGACCCAGCTGCCGGGCGCCGGAATGTGGAGGCGGTCGTACGCGGCGTCGGACTCCTCCCGGCTGACCGTGTTGGCGAAGGCGTAGTGGAACTGCTCCTTGGTGAATCCCACCGCGCGGTGCCGGTTGGCCGGGTTCTTGAGGACTGGGAACAGGGACTTGATCTGGGCCGGCGGGTTCACCCGGACACCCTCGGGTGGCGCCGAGTCGATCACCACGGCGGCGGCGCCCAACCCGCGGTTCACTAAGAGCTGGGTGAAGGTTCCCCCGAAGGAGTGGCCCATGATGATCGGCGGGCGGTCCAGGCTCTCGACCACCTCGCTGAGATGGTCGAGCGTTGCGGGAACGGAGGCCTCGGCGATGACCTCGGGTCTTTCCCGCAACGCCTCTACCTCGATCTCGAATCCCGGGTACGTCGGCACGAAGACCTCATGGCCCTTCGCCCGGTAGTGCTCCACCCAGCGGTCCCAGCTTCGGGCGGTCATCCAAAGCCCGTGGATCAGCACGATCGGCAGGGCATTGGTCGTCGGCTCGCTCATGATGCTCTTTCCGGTGGGCTGCAGCAATCGTCGGAACCCTCGGACAGCGGTAACCTCACGCCGCAGGGATGAAGTCGCGGCCCGCCGGCGCACGCTCTGCACCGCCTCCGGGTCGCCGGTCGCTCCCTGAAATCCTAGCCGTCCGCACACCGGCCGGAAGTGGAAGCGACGTGAACGCCGGACGCGGTTGTCAGTTCGGCGCATCTGGTCACGGACGGTTACGCGCTGGCCCTGTCCGGCTGATCGTGTCACCCATCAGGTGAAGCCGCCGTGTCACCCATCAGCCGGAGTCGGACAACCGGCCACCGCCGCCAAGCCACTTGGATGGCCGCGCACGGATCAGTCGCTGGTCGGTTCATTCCCGCCTTTGATGCACCTCGCCGATGCCGACGGCGTCGTCCTCGGCGGTAGTCGGAGGCGGTGCGGGGGCATTGCCCTCGCACCATCCGCTATCGCCAGTCCGTTTCCGCAGCCTGCTGGCCTCTGACGACCATTCGCATCACGATCATGGCGTACACGCAGAGCACGGCGAGTCCGGCCCACCAAGGAAGTGGGAAGTACCCGGCCGACGGCGCGTAATGCGCGGTGACCTGCGGATACTCCTCCATCGTCTGTTGGACGGCGAAGCCGGCGGCCGGGGTGAGCCGCAGCAGCCACTCGGAGACCGTGTCGGGCAGTAGCGGGAACGCCGTGATGGCATAGGGCAGGGCGACCAGCGACAGCCCGATGATGATCGCCGCCCAGCCGCGGCGCAGCCACACGCCGACCCCGTACGCGAGGACGGCGCAGAGTGCGAGCACCGCCGGGACGCCGACGATCACCCGAGCGCCGGTCAGTATCGGCATCGGCTGCACCGCGATGCCGTTGCCCTTCAGGATCGCCGTGCCCGCCGGGAGGACGACGCCGACGGCGACCAGGCCGGCGACGAAGGTGGCCGCCCCGACGACGGCCGCTCGGGCGGCGATCACCTGCCGGGAGGCCGTCTCGGGAGCTGTGCGGGCGCCGTAGCGGGCCGCGACGATGAGCGCGATGATCAGCGCGACCGCCAGGCCGGGCAGGGTCTTCTCGACGGTACGCGCGCCCTCCTCGCCGAGCGGCCCGATGTCGCCGGTGCCGCTGATCGTGATGACGCCGTTCCTCTCGGCGGCTCCCGAGGCGTTGTGGTACTTCTCCCAGTCGGTGTGGTTCATTTCGCCGACCGGGTCGCTGTCCCACACGTCGGTGGCGCCGCCCTCGACGGTGACGTTGTCGAATACGCCGACGGCCTGGGTGAACCGGACCTCCTCGATTGCGCCGCCGAGGCCGACCTTGCGGAGCGTGAGGTCGCCGGGGGAGGTGGCGAAGAGGCCGACCTGCACGGTGTCCGGCAGCCCGTCGAGCTTCGCCGCCCCGACGGTGTGCCACTGCTTGCCGTCGGCCGACTCCGAGCCGGTGATGGTGTCGCCCGAGCGGCTCAGGCGCAGCCAGCGGGGGGACTGCTCCGAGACGCCGCCTGCGCTTCCGGCGACGTCGTGCCTGTAGTCGTACTGGAAGCGCACGCCGTGGCTGCCGGTCATCATGACCGCCGCGTACCGCGAGCCCTGCCGCACGTCGTCCTTGACGATGATCCCGGCCTTCGCCCACGGCACCAGCCCGGACACGATCTGGTCATGGTTCGGCGGAGGGTAGGTGATGGTCCCGGTCATCGAGGTCATCCGGACCGTGATGCTGCCCTCGCGGCCCAGGTCGCGATGCAGGAACCAGAACCTGTCGCTGACGGTAGCGCCGCCGCTGGCCACGGGAGCGACCGGGCACGGCCCGGGGCAGGACGAGTGGTTGCCGAAGGCGTACAGCAGGCCCAGGGCGATGATGGTGAGGGCCGCGGCGGCCAGCGCGGTCAGGCGGCCCGGGCTGCGGAACGCGGACCATTCCCGCCGGAGGAGTTCGGTGGTCGACATGCCGTCGGTTCTACGGATCGGCGCGTAACGCGGCCTGAACCGGCTCTGTCATGCTGTTGTTAGGTGGCCTGGGGCATGCTGGAGGCATGATCAGGCTGCCCAGCGGGACCGTGCGGGTAAGGTTCACGCTCCTCTATGCTGTTGTGTTCCTCGTGTCCGGTATCGGGCTGCTGGGCCTGGCCTTTCTGCTCTCCGGCGGCGGCATCAGCAGCGTCGCCCCCGCCGGAAATCTCCCCACGCAGGGCAGCCCTGCTGCGGCGCAGCAGCGTATTCGGCAGCTGGAGGACCAGCTGGCCACGGTGCACACGCAGCAGTCCCGCCAGCTGCTGGCCGGCTCGGTGGTGGCGCTGATCGTGATGGCGGTCGTGTCACTCCTGCTCGGTCGGGTGCTGGCCAAACGTGTGCTGCGGCCGCTGCGGCTCATCACCAGCGCCACCCGGCGCATTTCCGCCGAGAGCCTGGATCGGCGGCTGGCGGTAGATGGCCCGGCCGACGAGGTGAAGGACCTCGCCGACACCATCGACGAACTGCTCGAACGACTCGAAGCATCGTTCGCCGCACAGCGCCGCTTCGTCGCCAACGCATCCCATGAGCTGCGTACGCCGCTGGCGACGATACGGGCGTCGCTGGACGTCGCGGTCGCCAAGCCCGATCCGGCCCCCTCGACGGTGGCGCTCGCGGACCGTCTGCGTAGACAGCTGGACCGGGTCGATCACCTGCTCGACGGATTCCTCGTGCTGGCCCGAGCACAGCACGGCACGCTGGCCGACGCCACCACGGTCGACCTCGGCGACCTCATCGCCACGGCCCTAGACGAACGGGCCGCCGACGTGAAGACAAAGCGGCTGAGCGTGACGGTGGACGTACCACCGGGAACGGCGACCCAGGGCAGCCCCGCGCTGCTGGCGCGGCTGGTGGCCAACGTCATCGACAACGCGGTGACACACAACGAGCACGGCGGATGGATCGGAATCACCGGATCCGAGAGCAAGGAGGAGACGGAGCTGGTCGCCGAAACCGGTGGTCGAGTTCTCGACCAACGGGAGGTCGACCGGCTGGCGCAGCCCTTCGAGCGGCTTGGCGGCGAGCGCACCGGCTCCTCCGGACTCGGGCTATCCATTGTGGCCGCCGTGGCCGCAGCCCACGGCGGCCGGCTCGCCCTACTCGCCCGGCCGGAAGGCGGTCTGCGCGTGTCGATCACGCTTCCGGTCGCGAAGATGCCGGTGGCGGCATGAGGATCCTCGTCGTCGAAGACGATCACGCCCTCGCCGAGGTCATCGCCGAAGGACTACGCGACCAGGGCATGGCCGTCGACCTCGCACACGATGGGCTGACCGCCGGCGCCAAGCTCGACCTCACCACGCACGACGTGGTAGTGCTGGACCGAGACCTGCCCGGCCTCCACGGCGACACGCTGTGCCAGATGATCACCGAGCGGGCAAACCGGCCGATGGTGCTGATGCTGACCGCAGCGAGCGCACCAGGCGACCGGGTCAGCGGGCTGACCCTCGGCGCGGACGACTATCTCGCCAAGCCCTTCCACTTCCCCGAGCTGATCCTGCGTATCCAGGCCCTCGCACGTCGCAAGCCAGACGCGCGACCCCGGACACTTCAGGCAGCCGGCGTCGCACTGGACCCGGTACGCCGGACCGCCGTTCGCGACGGGCGGCAACTCAACCTCTCGGTGAAGGAGTTCGCCGTGCTGCAGGCGCTGCTCCGGGCCAGCCCAGGCTTTTTGAGCACGGAGGACCTGCTCGAACAGGTCTGGGACGAGAACGCCGACCCGTTCACCAACACCGTCACCGTGACCGTGAGCCGGTTACGACGCAAACTCGGCAACCCATCAATCATCGCAACGACGCCGGGAGTCGGCTACCGGATCGCCTGATCCCAGCGACCCGCAACGGCACGGAGGAGGCCGATTAGCGCGTGACACTCTGAGTGGGCACTCATCTCGTCTCCATGGTCGCGTACGCACTCGGGCAGCTCGGCAACCGCGAGGCGACCCCGGCCCTGCTGCGGCTCCTCGACGACCCCGACTCGCACGTCCGCGAGAACGCCCGGGACGCCCTCGGCTCGGTCGGCGGGCCGACCGCGGTCGACGCCCTGCTCACGCTCGCCGCCGACGAAGACCCAGAACTGCGGATCGGCGGCGCCCACGTGCTCGCGAAGGCAGTCGACTCCGATCCCCGCGCGGCACCGCAACTGCGCAGGAAGACTCGCAGGTTCGACTCGGTATGGACGCGAGTCTGGCCACGGTAACGGGCCAAGAAGGCGGACACCGCACGCGCACAACGAGGTGAACGAAGGTACGACACTGGAAGCCGAAGCAGGAGAGGCAGCCATACATCACCCGTGCGTCACCAGCGGCGATGAACGCCAGCCCACCCGGAGCAGCAGAAGAGTGCACTCGATCTTGCTCTATGGCTGGGCGAGTTTGCCGTTTTCAGGATGCGTCGAGGGTTTGCCGGCGCATCGGGGAGCGCAGGATCGGCACCCACACCAGCGCAAGCGCGACGCAGGCAACCCAGGTGGCAGCGCGTGGACCGGCGTAGTCACCGACGATTGCCGCCATCGCCGCGCCGAGTGTGAGCGCGCCACTGAACATCACGCGCAGGGTGCCGTTGACGCGTCCCAGGAGCCGTGACGGCGTGACGTGCTGGCGGAACGACATCAGGACCACGCTGTCGAAGCCGACCTTGAAGATCACCAGCGCCCACGCGAGCGCGGCGACCAGCCCAGGAACGGGCTGACCGACCAGCGGCAGCACGAGCGAGACCGGGGCGATGGCCAGCCCGATCGCAAGCACCGAGCGGCCAGCGCCGAGGAGCCTCGACAACCGCTGCCCACAGAACGCCCCGAGCAGGCCACCGGTTCCACCGGCACCGAGGAAGAGGCCCAGTTGGCTTTCCGACCAGTGCAGTTCCTGAACCAGGAGAAGCGGCAGCATCGCGACCGTGCCTGCGGTCGCGAAGTTCACGAGCGCGCCGGCGACGGCGATCGCACGCAGGGTGTGGCTGCGCCGGACGAACGATAGCCCTTCCCGCACCTCGGCCGCGAGCGAGCGTCGTACGACGTCAACCCGGCGCGGCTCCGGCCGCTCGATCCGTCGAATCCACAGCGCCGACCACAGGTAGCCCAGTGCCGTCGCGACCAGAACCGCCGCCGCTGTCGACAGGCCGACCAGCCAGCCGGCCAGCGCGGGTCCGCCGATCAACGCCATCTGGTCCACGATGCCGAGGCGCCCATTGGCCGCGACCAGGCGCCTGCCGTCCCCACCGCCGACAAGGTCCGGCAGGTGGCTCTGCATTGCGACGTCGAAGAAGACGGTCGCGACGCCGTTGAGGAACACCACCGCCCAAAGCTGGGTCATGGTCAGAGCGGATGCTGCGGCGGCGATCGGTATCGAGCCGATCAGCACGAACCGGGCCAGATCCATGGCGATCATGACCGGGCGACGAGCAACCCGGTCCAGCCATGCACCGGCCGGCAGCCCGAGCAGCAGGAATGGAGCGGTGCCCGCAGCGGCCAGCGAACCCGCCGCGCCCGGACCAGCGCCGAGCGACGTGATCGCGACGAGCGGAATGGCCACCTTGGCGATGTTGAAACCCCATTTCGCCGCCACCGCGGCGACGAGGTAGCGAGCGAAGTCGCGGGGCAGGGCCCGGGCGGCGTCGTGCCCACGACGAGAGGCGTGCTGGATCGACATGCCCAAACGTTCGGCGTCGGCCGCCCCCGCGCGCCAACGATTCAGACTACGGTGAATCCTCGTGGAGCCCATCTGATGCTGCGAATGTCGTTGACCCTGGCCGATCTCGCCAGTGTCAGGTTCGCGATCTCCCCCGCCTGGGGGGTCGTCGCGAGCCTGCGCGTACTCCGCGATCCCGGTGCGCACGCCGTGCACCTGCCATGGGTGACCCGGCACCGGGCCAGGGTGCTGGCCTCACCCGACCTGCGTCAGCTGCGCGACCTGGTGATGGCACCCGAGCGGCACCTGCCGGGTTTCCTCGCGCCGGCGCCGCACTCACCCGTCGCCGAGCCCGAGGCGGAGTTCACGGCGGTGCGGGAGACGCCAGCGGCGGTCGTACGCGAGGAACTGGAGACGGTGTACGGCGACCGGCTGCCGGCCTCGCTGTCGGACCTGCGCCGCGCGCCGCGCCGTACCCTGCCGATGATCGTGGGCCAGATGCGGACCTACTGGGGCCTCACGCTGGCGCCGTACTGGGGGCGGATACGCGGGATTCTGGAGGCCGACGTGATGTTTCGGGCGCGGCGGCTGGCGGACGACGGCCCGCACCGGATGTTCCCCGAACTCGATCCCGCGGTCTCATGGTCGGACGACGTCCTGTCGGTGGACCGGCCCAATCTGGACCGGGACTACGAACTCGGCGGTCGCGGCCTGGTGCTCGTGCCGTCGCTGTTCGCGTGGCCGAACGTCTTCGTCAAGGCGTCCGAGCCGTGGGCTCCGGTGCTGCGATATCCCACTCGAGGCGTGGGCTCGATGTGGCACAGCGACCCACCCGCGGCCGATCTCGCCCCGGTGATCGGCCAGGCTCGCGCGACCCTGCTGGTCGAGCTGACGACTCCGTCGACGACGACGTCGCTGGCCCGCCGCACCGGGCTGACCCCGAGCGGAGTCTCGGCCCACCTCTCGCGGCTCGTGACCGCGGGCCTGGTCACTCGGCAGCGAGCCGGTCGTCTGGTCTTCTACGTGCGCACCGCGCGGGGCGACGCGCTCCTCGGCGACTGATCCGGCTGAAGGGCAATGCCGCGGCCGGTGCGTTCGGCCTCGGTCACGATCTGCTTGGCGATGCGATGGTTGACGTCGGCCGCGAACCGGGCCTCCTTACGCCGGCGGGCCTTCAACAGCCGCTTCGCCGACTTGGTGCCGATGCGCTGAAGCTTGGCCCGCAACCGCTGGTTACGATGCCGCACCCGGTTCAAACCCTTGCCGGAGTGCCGGGTGGCGTCGTCGGTGGTGGCGATGTTCGCGATACCCAGGTCCACACCGAGGAACCCGTCGGACTCCTTCATCTCCACATCAGGGATGTCGCACGTGGCGTACAGGAACCACTTGCCGTCACGGTGCACCAGGTCGGACTCACCCCGCCGGTGCGCCACCAGGGTCGCGTACTGCTGCTCAGAGCAGCCGAACCGAACTCGGTTCAACCCGGGGAACGGCGGTGCTCCCCTGACCGGATGCCGTGCCCGGCCAGCGCCTGCCGCTTCACAACGGCACGTCCCTACACCCCGCTGCCACATCCCACCGACGGGGCTCCGTTTTACGAGGCATCAACGAAGGTTCACGCGATTCACCCGTCCGGTCTGCCCCTCACCCGTGACCTCCCAGGTGGAACAGGAGACCCTTCGGCTTTCCCCTCGGGCTTCGCACCCTGCCGTTACCAGCAGCGCACGCCAAGGGCGGGGCCAGGCCATGAGCACAAGCCCGGAGCTACACCACCAACATCGCCTCGGTCCTCCAATCAGCCAACTCTCTCGCAATGTGCGACCTCGTGTCGCAATGGCAGATCCGGACGACCGTGGGCGCGACCTCGCGAAGTAAGGTCGTGAGATGGTGCCCGTGACTCGGCTGGACCACGCCGTCATTGCTGTCTCGGATTGGCGGGTCTCCACCGACTTCTATCGTGATGTCGTCGGTGCTGAGGTGATCAGCGTTGGCGGCGACCGCGTTGCGTTCCGAGTCGGTCCCAACCAGTTGAGCGTTCATGGGCCGGGTGTCGACCTTGCGGACAACGTTGCCCGTCTCCCCGTCCGCCCGGGGAACAGTGACATCTGCTTCGTCTGGGAGGGGCCGATCGAGGAGGCGGTGGCACACCTGCGACAACACAACGTCGAGGTGGAAACAGGACCTGTTCGGCGATTCGGTGCCGGCGGGACAGGGACAAGCGTCTACTTTCGCGATCCTGATGGAAGCCTGCTCGAGTTCATCTCCTACGAGGCGTCCCCGCGGCGGGCCAGCCCCGACCCGGCCGACCCCGACAGGCCAGCAGGCGGCCGTCCAGGCGTTGCCGATGCCCCACGCTCGTCACGGACCACCTCTTCGCGCAGAAGCCGCAGGCCCGAACCTGGCTCAGCATGATCAGACATCGGCTCATCGGGTACTTGTTTCGGTTGACCTACGACTGTGGCCCCCAACCCAACGCACCGAGCAACTCGCGGGCCGACAGCCGCCCCGACTGGACGGGCCATCCCCAAATACCAGACCGGCCGCGTCGGGACCGGCAGGCAGACTCAGCCTCGGCAACACCGGCAACGGCGCCGTAGCCCGGACAGCCGGCCGCATCGTCTTGGGCGGCACCAGGGCAGCGATGATCTGCTCACCACCGGAGGGCGGAAGCCGAGATGGACATGTCCACCATCGTCGCGGGGCACCCGGAGTCAAACTCAACTTCCCGCAACAAGCGGCACAAGCAGCCGCCTGCGGGTATGGTGACCGGTCACGCAAAACGTGAATCTTCACCGAAAACTGGTGTCCGAGGCCGGATTAGAACGCAAGGTTAGAGCACCCGCTCAGCATGGGTGCTCATGCCGCAATCCTATAGCAGCGTCGTGTGTGGACATCCGTCGTGCAGGAGGCTGCGGCCATGACGACGCGGCGGAGGGCTCACGCGTACCGACAGCGCCCGGCGGAAGAAACGCCGGGCTGCACCGGCGTCGCGGCGCGCCGACACGAGCACATCGATGACCTGCCCGTACTGGTCGACCGCGACCTTCTCGTCCGCTTCGTGGGCGTCGCATCGAGCACGCGGTGAGCACGTGTACGCCGTGCCACCGCCGCCGCGGTTTTGTTATCCGCTGCCGCGCGCCGCGTCGAGGAGGTCTGCCGATGGCGCCCTCGACCATCGCGGCGACCTCCAAGTCCGAGGCCCGTAGCGTCTGAAAGTCCTCCGACCAGGTGGATGAGCTTTTCGGCAAGGGCAGGGTCGGTCGGCATGTGGCGGCTGCAACTGCAGTGCTCGATGCGGTCGTCGTCGGTTGTAGTGGCAGACGTACTGATCGAGGGCGCGACGGAGATGTTGCTCGCCGACGATGAGCATGCGTCGGCCGGGCACGAAACGCCGGGGAAACAGGCGACCGGGTTGTATCTCCCTCGACCGACCGGAGCCATTACGGCACCACCCAGCGCCAACGTAAGGAGTATTGCCATGGTGAACGGGAGTAATCCCGGAAACGTCGGCCGGCGCGCGTTTCTGCGTCGGGCGGGCCTGACCGCCGGCGCCGTCGCGGTTCTTCCCATGCTGGGCGGCTGGGACGGCGCCTCCGCCGCGCCGGCTTCGACCCCGCCGTCGGCGGGTGCCGACCCCGACGAACTCTTCAGGGCGGGCCTGTTCGACGAGGCGGATCGGGGCTACACGCGACTGCTGCGGGAGGACCCCGGGAATGCGCATGCGCTGGCGCAGCGTGGGTACATCGCCCTCCTGTCCAACCGGTTCGCCGATGCCGAGACGTACCTGTCCCAGGCTGTCAGCTCGGCTCCCGACGATATTGCCGCACGGCAGCGGCTCGCGGAGTGTTTCGTTCGCCAGGATCAGCATGCCCGCGCCATCCCGCTGTTGCGGAGCACGGGCCGGCCGCGTGACGAGGCGTTTGCCGAGTTGTACGCCCATCTGCCCGACGCGCCGTGGCAGGTGCGCGGCGCGCAGCGCACCCGCGTCCCGTTCCTGGGTGTCGACCCCTTGCCGCACATCCAAGCTTCCGTCAACGGCGGAAATCCCAAGCGGTTCTATCTCGACACCTATGCGACGCTCGACCTGTCCCAGGACGTGGCGGAGGAGGCGGGACTTCGGGCGGTGGCCACCACCTCAGGGGTGGCCAGCAACGGACCGGTTACCATCTACCTGGGCGTCATGGACTCGTTCCGGCTCGGGGACATTGAATTCCGCAACATCCCGGTGCAGTGGATCGACGCCCAGCGGCCGCCCCTTCCCGACGGCTCGCAGGCGGCGGGCGTGATCGGCACGACGTTGCTCTACCACGCGCTCTCCACGATGGACTACGCCAACCGCGCGCTGGTGCTGCGGCGCAAGACCGCAACCCAGCTGCGTGATTTCCGAGCCCAGGTTGGGCATCCGGGGCTTGACAGGTTGCCGCTGTGGTTGGCGGGTGATCACTACCCATGCACGCTGGGCAGCCTGGGTGACTACGGGCCGCGGATCGTCACCCTGGACACGGGCGGCACGCTCTATGGCGTCGACACGACCGTGGAGATAGCTGAGCGGGCGGGCATCGAGGTGGACTACGCCCATCCGCAGGAGTTCAACGGGAGCACCATCTATCCGATCACCCCGGACCGGATCAGCCTCGGGAAGGCGGTCGGACATGAGGTAAGCGGAATGGCGGTGACAACCACCTGGCCGGGCTTCCCGGGCCCCGGTCAGTCCGCCCTGTTCGGGTTTGACATCATCGCGAACTTCACCCATAAGTTCTTCAAGCCGTTCGCCATCACCTTCGACTACACCGACATGCACTTCTACATCACCCGGCGGTGACACCGCCGATGGTGATCCGCCCTCGGTCTGGAGCCGCACGGCTGCGGCAGGGGGTGTACGTACTCATCGGCGAAGGCCGTCGTCATCCGGCCCGGCCGGGAGCGTGACTGTGACGACGAGGCCGCCGTCTTCCCGGGCGGTCGCGGTGGCCCACCCACCGTGGGTGGCCGCCACCGACCGGACGATGGACAGGCCGAGCCCGGCCCCCTTGGCCGTGATCTGGCGGTGATCCCCTAGGCGGCGGAACGGGCGGGCGCCGTCGGCGCCCGCCCGCTTTCTACAGCATGGTCAGCGGAACAGGAACGTTTGGGTCTGCGGGTTGAGCATCGGCAGCTTCTTGGCGCCGGCCGTCTCCGGGCCGCTGTACCGGATTACGTCCACGCCGCGGGAGATGTCGTTGGCGACGATCAGGCCGTTGTACCAGTAGGTCGACCACTGGTTGGACTGCATGTCGTAGTAGCCGATCTCCTTCGGGTTGCGCGGGTCGGTCAGGTCGACCACCGAGGTTCCCGAGCCGTACGCGGAGGAGACGAGGATGTTCCGTCCGGCGACGGGCACGTAGTTGAAGTTGTGGTAGGTGTTCGGCTCGGCGCGTGGGATGCGCAGGTGGCTCAGCGGCGTGCTGAGGTCATCGACGGCGTAGGTCCAGAGCGCCCCGTACGGTTCCTGCGCGGGCCCGAAGTACTCGTCGCCGAAGGTGACGTACTTCCCGTCGTGGGTGAACGCCGCACTGTGCCAGATGTCCACGTCCGGCGTGTCCACGTTGGCGATCACCCGGGGCGCCAGCGGGTTCCCGATGTCCCAAAGCTGCCCCTGCGACAGGCAGGCCGCGGCAGCGAGCTTGCGCGGGGTCAGGACCTGGATGTCGTGGCAGGCGAAAAAGTCGCCGGACGCGCCGGCCATGAGGTCGATCCCCTTGACGGTGGGCTCGGCGACAACCTTCGCGGCGAGGCCGGCGGCGGCGTCGCCACCCGGTACGTCAATCACCGAGACCCGCTCAAACGGGGCCTGACAGTCCGGCCCGATGTTGCTGGCGCTCAGCGGGTACGACGCGACGTAGATGTACGTGCCACCATCCTCACGGGGCACGAGGGTGTGGGTGTGCGAGCCGCAGTCGGTCCGGATCGCCTGCAGAAACCGCGGCGCCCTCGGGTCGCTGACGTCGAAGACGCGTACCCCTTCCCAGGCGCCCGGGGTGGACGCGGTGACGTTGCGGGACCCTTCGCAGCCTGGCGTGCTCTGCGGCGTGTCCACGGACAGGAACAGCAGGTCACCCCAGACCGAGACGTCGCCCTGCGGGCCGTTGCAGTGCACGTCGGCCAGCGCAACCGGGGCGCCGGGCTCGGAGATGTCGATGATGCGGAAGCCGCCGTAGTGGCCGGCGTAGACGAGGTTGCCGGAGAAGGCGAGGTCGGAGTTGACGCCACCGGTGTGCGCGTCGGTGGAGAGCAGGTGCATGTTCTTGCTGTAGCCGTCGGCCGGGCTGCTCGGCGGGGGCGGCGGAACGGAACCGTCGTCCCACGGCTCGTGCGCCTCGGCAGGAGACGCCATAAGGGCAAGGAGGACCGCCGCACCGGCGACGGCGAGTGATCGGATTCGAGAAGGTGTACGCACGGCGCTCCCTCACGTCGGACGTGTCGCCACATGACGCGATCACGCAGGTGAAGATCAGCTTGTCAAATATTTCCACCTATCGCTAGCCCTTCGACGGAAATAGCCCTGGTCCGGGGCCTGCTGACGCCTGACCACGTCGCCAACAGCGCACCGCTGACGGATCCGCGCAGCCGGGGCGAGCTACTGTGCCGGCCAGGAGACCGAGGCGAATCCGCCTACCGTCCGTTCACCCCCAGCGACGTTCGAGCCAGGGTGGCGGGTCAGCCGGCGGGCCGGCGGGCGACCAGATCGGTCGCAGGGCTGTTCATACGCCTCGGACGGAGCTGGAGGCTGACGTCGCTGAACCCGGCCCGCTCCACATCATTGGCCAACTGCTCGGGTGAGGTGTGCAGCACGTGGCGGTGCACCGTAATCGCCAGCCGCCCGCCGGGCCG
Source organism: Micromonospora sp. MP36 (assembly GCF_008119785.1). Classification (GTDB taxonomy): domain Bacteria; phylum Actinomycetota; class Actinomycetes; order Mycobacteriales; family Micromonosporaceae; genus Micromonospora. The sequence goes on from NZ_VSFA01000063.1 coordinate 21,085, forward strand.
CAGCACGCGGTACACCTCAGCGGGGCCGGCCTGCTCGTCCCAGAGCATCACGTTGTTGACCGAGACCACGGCGTCCACGCTCCGATCGGCGTAGCCGGTGTGCTCGGCGCTGCCATCGCGTACCGTGTCCGGCTGTGCTGCACTGTCCCGATGGGTGATCTGACGCAACGTACGCCCCGCCCGGACGTCGTGGTCGTCGGTGGCGGCGTCATCGGCCTCACCACCGCCGTCTGCCTGGCCGAGGCCGGCATGGCGGTGCTGGTCCGCACCGCTGACCCGGTCGAGCGGACCACCTCGGCGGTGGCGGGTGCGATGTGCGGGCCGACGATCACCGGTCCGGACGACCCGGCTACCCGCTGGGGCCGCGTCGGCGAGACCGAGTTCGCCGCGCTCGCCGAGGATCCGGGCTCCGGGGTGCACCTCGTGCGCGGCCGGCTGGTGAGCGACCTGGGCGACGCGCCGCCGCCATGGGCGGCCGGGCTGCCCGGCTTCGCCCTGTGCACCGAACAGGAGCGGGCCGGCTACCGCAGCGGGTTCTGGGCGGAGTTGCCCTTCGCCGACATGCCGCGCTACCTGGCGTACCTGGCGGCACGGTTGGCCGCGGCCGGCGGGCGGGTGGAGCTGCGGCCGGTGCGCAGGCTGGCCGAGGCCGCGGCCGAGGCGCCGGCGGTGGTCAACTGCGCCGGCGTGGGCGCCGCCGAGCTGACCGGCGACGACAGCGTCCGCCCGGTGAAGGGGCAGCACGTGGTGGTCGCCAACCCCGGCCTGACGGAGTTCTTCTACGAGGGCGGCGTCGGCGACTTCTGGTGTGGCTTCTTCCCGCACGGCGACCGGGTGGTGCTGGGCGGGGTGGCCCTGCCGGACGACCGGGACCCGAGTCCGGACCCGGCGGTGGCGGAGCGGATCCTGGCCCGCTGCGCCGGGGTCGAGCCGCGGCTCGCCGGGGCACGGGTGCTGCGCCACGAGGTGGGTTTCCGGCCGGTGCGCCCCTCGGTGCGGCTCGAGGAGGAGCCGCTCGGCGGGGCCCGGTGCGTGCACAACTACGGCCACGGCGCGGTCGGGGTCACCCTCTCCTGGGGCTGCGCCCGCGAGGTCACCGCGCTGCTGGCCGGCTGATCCGCCGGCTGGGCGGGTCCGGGCTGGTCCGGCCCGGGCCCGCCCGGGAAACTGCCGGCTCCGGGGCGCGGTCAGCCCTGGCCGACGCCGAGTTGGGCCATCAGGCTCATCCCCTCCGAGACCACCCAGTACTCGGCGAACCGGTCGCCGCTGCTGCGCAGAATGTCGGTGCCGGCGAACTGGACCTTCGTTCCCGGCTCGGCCGTGGCGCCTGGCATCCCGCCCGCATACGTGCCGTGGAACCGCCAGTGCGCGGCGACCAGGTCCCCGTCGACGATCGGGCCGACCTCGATGACGGTGGACACGTCCCGGAACAGAGAACAGCTCTCCCGGATCAGTTTGGTCAGCGCCGCCGGGCCGCGGACCTGCTCGGCCGGCGCGCCGTCGGTGCGGGCCTGGTGGATGACGAAGTCCGGGGTGACCAGCTCGGCGGCGAGCGCGTCGAGCCGGTCGCCCTCGGCCGTCCACGCCTGCTCCAGGTACCGCCGGTAGCGGGCCTTCACGTCGTCGGTCATGTCGATCACTCCTCTCGGTTCAGTAACGTCCGGAGGCGCCGGTACGGCGCGGGCCGTACGGTGCCTCGTCGAGCCAGCGGCCGGCGGCGGGCACGACCGGGGCGACGGCGGCCGCGAGCCGTTGCCGCAGGCGTCCGGCGGAGCCGGCCTGCTGGTGGGCCAGGGCTCGGCCGGCGGCGGTCCGGTTGCGTTCGGCCGCTCCGCGTCGTGTCGCGTCGTACCGGTCGATGGCGGCGGCCGCGCCGGCCGGGTCGGGGAGCGCGGCGGCGACCGCTCCGGCGGCCTCGTCGGCGTCGGCGATGCCGCTGTTCATCCCCCGCGCGCCGAAGGGCGCGAAGAGGTGGGCGGCCTCCCCGGCGAGCAGCACCCGCCGGTGCGGGTCGGTGAACGTCGGCGCGACCCGCTGCTGGAAGTGGTAGTGCGACACCCAGAGGATCCGCTCCGGCGCACCGGGGTCGAGCACCCGCGGCAGCCACTGCCGGACCCGCTCGGGGGCGGCGATGGCCTCCTCCGTGTCGCCGGCCCGGCACTGCAGGTCGACCTGTACCCCGCCGGCGAAGGGGATGACCAGTACGTGCCGGCCGCCCATCCCGGGGTGGTGGTAGTGGAACACGCGCTCGGCGGGGTACGGCCGGTCGGGGTCCTGCTCGACGTCGACCACGACGTGGAAGCGGGGCGAGCGGTGGCCGACGATCGGGATGTCCAGGGCTCGGCGGAAGGTCGAGCGGGCCCCGTCGGCGGCGATGACGTAGGCCGCCCGGAACGTGTGGCCGTCGGCGGTGGTCAGCCGGACGCCGTCCGGGTCGACGTGGACCGCTTCGACGGCGGCGTCCCAGTGGATGCGCACGTCGAGGCGTTTGGCCGCGTCCCGGAGCAGCCGCTCGGTGTCGACCTGCCGGAGGCTGGTGAACGGGGGCAGGCCCGGCCCGTGCCGGGGCGGGTAGCTGCGCCGGAACACCTCGCGGCCGGCGTACCGGGTGGACCGGGTGTGCCAGACCAACCCGTGCCGGGCCAGCTCGGTGCCGAGGCCGGGCGCGACGCGTTCCAGCCGGTGCAGGGTCTCGCCGTGCACGTACAGGGCCCGGCTGCCGGGGCGGACCCGGTCGGCCGGGTCGGCCTCTAGCACCGTCGCGGGCAGGCCCCGCGAGCGCAGCGCCAGGGCCGCGGCCAGCCCGACCGGCCCCGCGCCGACCACCAGGACCGGTGCCGGGGGCGCGGTCACGACCGGGCCCCGACGGTACGGGCGGAGGGCGTGGCCGCTTGTGCGGCCTCCTCGCGCAGGCGGGCCTTGTCCACCTTGCCCACCGCGGTCTGTGGCAGCGCGTCGAGCACCCGGAGCCGGTCGGGCAGCTTGTACGCGGCCAGCCCGCGTTCGCGCAGGAATGCGGTCAGCTGCCCGAGCCGGGGCGCCTCGCCGCGGGGCACCACGAACAGGCAGCTGCGCTCCCCGAGCAGCCGGTCGGGCATCGCTACCAGGGCGGCCTGCGCCACCGCAGGGTGGGCGAGGACGTGGTTCTCGACCTCCTCGGCCGAGACCTTCTCGCCGCCCCGGTTGATCACGTCCTTGCGCCGGCCGGTGATGATCAGGTGCCCGCTGGGCAGCTGCCGGGCGAGGTCGCCGGTGCGGAAGAAGCCGTCGGCGGTGAAGGCGCGGGCGTTGTGGTCGGGTGCCCGGTAGTAGCCCCGGAACGTGTACGGGCCGCGGACCAGCAGCTCGCCGGTCTCGCCGTCGGGGACGGTCTGGTCCTCCGCGTCCACGATGCGGATCTCGTCGTCGGGTGAGAGCGGTTTACCCTGGGCGGTCAGGAGCAGCTCGTCCGGGTCGTCGAGCCGGCTCTGGCTGAGCAGGCCCTCGGCCATGCCGAAGGACTGCTGGAGCCGGCAGCCGAGGGCGGTCGCCATGCGGCGGGCTGCTTCGGGGGTGACGTGGCTGCCGCCGACCTGGACCAGGCGCAGGCTGCTCAGGTCGGCGGGCCGGGTGGCGGCTGCGTCGGCCCAGATCAGCCCGAGCGGCGGGACCAGCCCGGTGACGGTGACCCGTTCGGCGGCGATCAGCGGGAACGCCTCGTCGGGGCTGCCGTTCGGGCAGAGGACCACCCGCCCGCCGACGGACAGGGTGCCGAGCACCCCGGGGCAGGCGAGGGCGTAGTTGTGCGCCACCGGGAGCACGGCCAGGTAGACGGTGTCGGCGTCCAGCCCCGCGTTGGCGGCGCTGAGCCGGATGTTGTACCAGTAGTCGTCGTGGGTGCGCGGGATCAGTTTGGGCACCCCGGTGGTGCCGCCGGAGAGCAGGAACAGCGCGACGTCGGTGGGGTCCGGGTCGGGTAGCCGGGTGGGCTCGGCCTCGGTGAGCTCCGCGTACCGGACGAACCCGTCGGTGTTGCCGGCGTCGCCGACCACGACGACCGTGCGCAGCGTGGGCAGTTCGGCGCGTAGCTGCGCGGCGAGCGCGCGGTGGTCGAAGCCGCCGGCGACGTCGGGGATGACGTACGCCGCCGCCTGCCCGGTGCGGCAGAGGTACTCCACCTCGGCCCTACGGTGGGCGGGCAGGGCGAACACGGGCAGCGCGCCGAGCCGGAACAGCGCGAAGCAGAGCACCACCAACTCGGGCACGTTGGGCAGGTGCAGCACCACGCGTTCGCCGGGGCGGATGCCCTGCCGGCGCAGGCCGGCGGCGACTCGGTCGGCCTGCTCGTCCAGTTCGGCGTAGGTGAGCCGGGTCTCCCCGGCGACCAGCGCGGTACGCGGGCCGTGTGCCCGCGCCGCCGCGCGCAGCAGGGCGCCGAGCGGCTCGCCCCGCCAGTGTCCGGCGGCCCGGTACCGGGCGGCCAGGTCCTCGGGCCAGGGTACGCAGCCCTCCAGCACGTCGTCCTCCTTTCGTTCGGGCGGGTCGGTGAGGGTGGTCAGGGGGTCAGCCGTTCCAGGTCCCATCTCCCGTCGTCGCGGCGCTGGTAGCGCAGCCGGTCGGGCACCCCGTCGACGCGGCCCTGCCAGAACTCCATCCGGCGCGGGAGCAGGCGGTAGCCGCCCCAGTCCCGCCCGCGCGGCACCTCCTGGCCGGCGTAGCGGCGTTCCAGCGCGGCGATCCGCTCGCGGACGACCTCCGGGCCGTCGACCGTCGCCGACTGGTCGGAGGCGCGGGCCAGTAGCTGGACCGGGCGTGGCAGCCGGCCGAAGAAGCTGTCGGCGGCCACCTCGTCGAGGTGCTCGGTGTCGCCCTCGACGCGGACCTGCCGGTCGGCCTCGAGCCAGCCGAAGCAGAGCGCGGCCCGGGGGTTGACGGTCAGTTCCAGCCCTTTGCGGCTGTCGTAGCGGGTGAGGAAGACGAAGCCGTGGTCGACCCGGACCACGTCGACCAGTCGGGCGGCGGGCTGGCCGTCGGGGGCGACCGTGGCGAGCACGGCCGCGGCGGGGTCGTACGGGTTCGTGGCTGCCCACTCGGCCTGCCACCGGCGGAACTGCGCGACCGGGTCCGGGTCGGCCTGGCTCGGGGCGAGACCGTCGCGGCGGTACCGGGCCCGCGTCTTGGCGAGGTCGTTGGTCATCCGTCCCTCCAGTCTGGATTGCACGCTTCGCGTCATTTGATTAATCTATGGGCATATGTTAGCTTCTGCTGTTGTTCAATCCGGCACTGTCTCCCATCGAAGGGATGCCATCCGATGAGCACCTCCACCCTCGCCGCGGCGAGCCTCGTCGAGCGGCACCGCGCGGTCGACTCGCCCACTACGTTCCGGCTGCTGGACCTGGAGTGGGACCTGCTGCCCGGGGTCTTCGCCCCGCACCTGACCCAGTCCGCCGCCCTCTACGCCGAGTGGGTGCCCTACCCGGTCGGCGGCTCCTTCTGCGAGATCGGCAGCGGCACCGGCTACCTGTCGGTGCTGGCCGCCCGGCACGGCTGCGCCTCCGTGGTGGCGACCGATCTCAGCCCGGTGGCGGTCGACAACACCCGGCGCAACGCGGCCCGGCACGGCGTGGCTGACCGGGTCACCGTCTACCAGGGCGACCTCTTCGCGCCCATCCCGGCCGGCGAGCACTTCGACGTCATCTTCTGGAACTCCAACTTCGTCGACACGGACGAACCGGCCCCCGACGGCGATCACCTGCATCGGGCCCTGTTCGACCCGGGCTACCGGGCGCACGAGGGCTACCTCGCCGGGGCCCGGGAGCGCCTGCACCCGGGCGGCCAGCTGCTGCTCGGCTTCACCGACCTGGGCAACGCCGACCGGCTGGCCGAGCTGGCCGACCGGCACGGCTGGCGGGTACGCGTGCAGCGGGCCGTGCGCTGCGCCGCACCGCAGGGTGACCTGCACTACCAACTCCTCCGCCTCGAATCCGACTGACGGCCCCTAGCGCCGGCCGCCTCGGTGTGCTGCCCGGCGGCCGGCGCCGGCACGGCACCGGCGCTCGTCACGGCGTCGACGGCCAGCCGGCCGAGACGCTCGCCGCGTGCCCCAGCAACCGCAGCATGTCGCCGACCACCGCCGGGCCGGCGTCGCGCAGGTAGAAGTGGTCGCCCGGGAACACCCGGCTGTCGAAGCGGCCGGTGGTGACGTCGGCCCAGGCGCGCATCTCCTCGTCGCTGGCCTCGGTGTCGTCGGCCGCGCTGAACCCGGCCACGGCACAACCCAGCGTGGGCAGCGGGTCGGACGGCCAGTAGTTCTCGATCAGCCGGTAGTCGGCGCGCAGGCTGGGCAGCACCAGTTCCCGCAGCGCCGGGTCGTCCAGCACCGTCCCGGCGGTGCCGCCGAGGCGGCGCAGGTCCGCCAGGATCGCCTCGTCCCCGCCCACGTGGACCGTCTCCACCCGCTGCCGGTGCGGCGCCGGCCGGCCCGACACCACGAGCAACTCCGGCCGCCGCCCGGCCCGCTCCAGCCGCTGCGCCACCTCGTACGCCAGCGCCGCACCCATGCTGTGTCCGAAAAGGATCAGCCCGGCGTTCGACAGCGGGACGAGCGCCTCGGCGGCCGCGTCGGCCAGCTCGCCCAGCGTCTGCGGGATCGGGTCGCCGAGCCGGTCCTCCCGGCCCGGGTACTGCGCCGCGTACAGCTCGGCGGACGCGGGCAGGGCGGCGTTCCAGCGGCGGAAGAAGGCAGCTGTGCCACCGGCGTGCGGGAAGCAGACCAGCCGGAATCCCGGCAACGGACGCGGGTCGAAACACCGCAGCAGCCCACCGGGGCCGTACTGCTTCATGCGGAGACCTCCTGTCGTTCGGCCAACTGGGTGAGGGCGAGCGGGCGCGGCTCGGGGCGTTCCCGCAGCTCGGGCGGGCCAAGCCGGCGGGTCACCTCTTGCCAGAGCCGGCAGACGCCGAGGTGGTACTGGCCCTCGGCCTGCCCGTCTCGCTCGCCGGCGGCGACCCGGACCAGCTCGTCCAGCGCCCGCGCCACCGCCTGCGGCCAGAGGCCGCCGACGATCTCGCGGTAGCTCTCGGCGACCGCCGGGCCGAGCGGCGCGGTGCTCGGCAGGTCCAGGTAGTCCTCGGGCGCGGCGGCCAGGTCGACCAGGCTGGCGGCGGATCGGGGCAGGTGCGCCCGTGGCGACCAGAGCACCGGCCCGTGCGTACCGGTCAGGGTCAGCAGGCCGCCGGGGAAGCCCACCGTCACCCGGTGCAGCAGGTGGGCGTGGTTGTCCGGGTCGGCGGGGTCGAGCTGGTTCTGCACCCGCAGGGTCACCGGCACCCCGCCGACCACGCCGTCCAGGCTGCGGTACGGCACGTCCACCTCGGACATCCGGCGCACCGCCTCGGGCAGCGCCACCGGGTCGGCGAACCCGGCCGGGCGCAGCCGGCCGACCACCCGGCCGACGATGTCCAGCAGGCTGAAGGTGACCTGGATGCCGGCCATCGCGTCGACGAACAGGGGACGCTGGCCGGCGGCCACCAGCCGGGCCGCCGCGTCGAGGAACCGGCGCACCGGCGCCACGTGCGGGTAGTGGGTGTTGAGCTGGTACGCCACCCCGGCCCGCCGGGCCTGGCGCAGGCAGCGAGCCAGCTCGTCGGGGTGCACGGGATGTTCCTGGAGCACGTGCACACCCCGGTCGAGCAGCGCCTCGGCCAGCTGCGCCCCGGGGCCGCCGTTGATCGCCGTGCCGACCACCACGCAGGCGATGTCGACGCCGTCGGGCAGGTCGTCGACGCCGGTCAGCAGCGGCACCCGGTAGTGCTCGGCGACGGCGCGGGACCGTTCGCCGCCCCGGGCCAGCACCCCGGCCAGCTCGTAGCGGTCGGCGGCCTGGGCGATCCCGGCCAGGTAGATCCGGCCGAACCTGCTGCCGGCCACCACCACCCGCCACCGGTCCCCGCCGCCGCGCGGCCCGGCCGGCCGCGTCGTCACGCTCACAGCACCCCCTCCTCCACCTCGGCCGCCGCGGCGACCGCCACGTCGGACACGTCCACCGACAGCAGCGCGCCCCAGTCCCCCAGGCGGCGCACCGTGCGCTCGGGCGGCAGCACCGCGTCCGCGCGGTGCCGGCCGGGCGGCAGCTCGCCGTCGGCGACGGCGAGCGCCGCCAGCGCCGCGACCGCGCCGCTGAGCAGGTACGCGTCCGGGGCGCGGGCGACCAGCGTCCGGGTCAGCGGCCCGGCGTCAGTCACCCCGGTCAGCTCCAGCACGAACAGCTGGTACGAGCGCAGCCCGGCGGCGTCCAGCTCGGCGGCGTGGCAGAGCTGCCGGGCTGCCTCGCCGGGCTCGACGCCGGTGCCGGTGCCGTCGCCGGTGCCGGTCCGCAGCCGGCCCAGCAGCGCCAGGGTGTGCTCGCCGTCGAAGACGTTGAACCAGCTCGCCTCGACCAGCACCAGGTCCGCGGCGGCGCGGCGCAGCTCCCCGCTCAGGTAGGGGAAGGCGCTGACCAGGCCGGGGAAGAACGGCGCGGGCTCGTCGAGCCGGGGGGTCAGCGCGCCGGCCACCACCCGGCCGTCGCGCCAGGCGGCCCCGGCGAGGCCGTACCCGTCGGTCAGGCTGGCCAGGTAGTCGGTGGCGGCGGCCGGGGTGAACCGGTCCCGCCCGCCGGCGTACCCGGTCAGCCGCTCGACCCGGGTGAACGGCGGCCCGGCGAGCAGGCGCGGCAGCAGCCCGGTCAGGCCGGGGCTCATCCCGGCGGCCAGCACCGCCACCCGCCCTGGGCCGGGCAGCCCGGCCGCCGCCAGCTGCCCGTCGAGCAGGTCGTCCCCGGCCGCGTCGACGTAGTGGGCCCCGGCCGCGTCGGCGGCGACGGCCACCCGGGGCCCGACCGCCGTGGCCGGACCCGCGCAGTTGACCACGATGCCGCTGCCCGCGCAGGCCCCGGCCAGCGCGTCGGAGTCGGTCACGTCGGCCACCGCCACCGCCACCGGCATGGCGGCAGGCCCGGCCCCCGGCCCGGGCGCCGGTCCGCTCGCAGGCCCATTCCCCGTCGCGGCCCCCGGCCCGTATGCCGGCCCGGCCAGTTTCCCGGCCAGCGACCGCAGCGCCGCCTGCCGGCGCCCGACCAGCCGCAGCGGTAGGCCGGCCCGGTGCAGGAATCCGGCGGCGGCGCGTCCCACCGCGCCGGTGGCGCCGACCACCGTCACCGGTGACCGGCCGCTCACCGGGCCCCCTCGGGGGTCGCCGCACCGGTCGGGTGGCCCGCGCCGGCTCGGGCCGCCGCGCGCAGCGCCCGCGCCACCGCCGCGGTGTGTGGCTCCCGCAGGCAGTCGAAGTGCTCGCCCGGGATCTCCCCGACGGTCACCTCGCCCAGGCACAGGTCGCGCCAGGCCGTCTCCGGGGCGTCGGCGAGCAGCGGGCCGTCGCCGGCGGTGGTCCGTAGCAGGGTCAGATCCCCCAGGTAGGGCTGCGGGTCGAGCGCGCCGAACGCGGCGAGGCTGTGCCGGAAGACCCGGTACTGGGCGCCGACGAAACCCTCCGCGTCGAGGTCCGGTCGGGTGTGCGTGAGGGCCCGGGCCAGCGCGCCCAGCCGCTCCGGCTGGGGTACCTCGGCCAGCTTGCGGAACGTCGCGGCGACCTCGCGCACCCCGTCGTCGTCCAGGGTCGCGGCGTTGCCGTCCAGCCCGGCGATCGCCCCGGCGGGCAGTTCGGCGGTGCCGTCCGGCAGCGCGGCGCGGATCGCCCGCCGCACGGCGTCGACGTCGGAGGTGAAGCCCAGCCGGGCTGGGTCGACGCCCATGACCCGGGCAAACTCGTACTCCACGAGCAGGTCGTCGGTCACCCGGATCGGCAGCGGGTACCCGTCGAGCAGGGTCAGCCCGGCCGGCGGGTGCCCGCTCTCGAGGAGGTTGCGGGCCACCTCGACGGCGAGCGGCCCGCCGCTGCCGTACCCGATCAGGTGCACCGGCCGGTCGTGCGCGAGCAGCAGGTCGGCGTACCGGGCCGCGAGCTGCTCGACGAGGGTCGCGCGGTCGACCTCTAGGTACGCGTCCACCTTGGTCACCGCGAGCCCGAAGGCCGGCCCGGTGCCGGCCAGCTCCCGGGCCAGGGCCACGAACGGGGCCATCGTCCCGGTGGCATCGTGCACCAGCACCCACGAAGGCCCGTCCCCGTCGCCGCCGAGCGGGACCAGCGGCGATGCCGGGGTGGCCGGGGCCTCGCCGGTGCTGCCCTGCGGGACCGGCCGGCGCAGGAACTCGGCCAGCGCGGCGACCGTCGGCTCGCGCAGGATCTGCCGCAGCAGGCTGTCGAAGTAGTAGCGGGACGCCTCGGGCACCCGCTCGCGCAGCCGGGTGGCGAGCTGGCTGACCAGCAGCGAATCGCCCCCGGACTGGAAGAAGTCCTGGTTACGGCCGACCCGGGGACGCTGCAACAGCTCGGCCCAGAGCGCGGCGAGCCGCTGCTCCAGCTCGTCGCGCGGCTCGTCGCCGCCGGCGCCGGTGTCGGCCTCCCGCGGCAGCCAGCCGCGCAGGGCCGCCCGGTCGATCTTGCCGTTGCCGGTCAACGGCAGCGCGTCCACCTGCTGCACCTGGCTGGGCAGCATGTACTCGGGCAGCCGCTCGGCCAGGTGCCGGCCCAGGTCGTCGAGGTCGATGCGGCTGCGGTCCCGCTTGAACCGGGCCACGAAGACCGCCTGGCCCAGCGGGGCGAACACGTCGTCCGGTGCCGGCAGGCAGCCGACCAGCTCGGCGTCGGCGTCGGCGAGCAGCCGCAGCCAGTCCGCCCGGGGCAGGAACGTCTCGGCCCGGCCCCGCCGCTCGTCCTCGAAGTCCGCCTGCGCCTCGACGAACTCCATCGAGGACATGATCTGGTAGTTGTCTCGGGTCTGGTCGATGAAGACCAGCCAGCCGCCGGGCCGGAGCAGTTCGCGGAGCCGGTCGAACAGCCGGGGCAGGTGGCGGGCGTAGTGCAGCGCGTTGTTGCACAGCACCACGTCCAGCGAGTTGGGCGCCAAACCCTGGGCGCGGTAGTCCTGGTTCATGTCGAACAGCGCGAAGGTGACCCAGTCGTCGCCGGCGAACCGGGCTTGCGCCTCGTTCAGGAAGAACGGCGTGACGTCGGTGAACAGGTACTCCACCGGCAGGCCGCGCAGGGCCGGGATCACGTCCTGGCTGACCCCGCCCACCCCGGCGCCGATCTCCAGCAGCCGCAGCGGTGCCGGGCCGGCGTGCGCCCGGGCCACCGCGCGGACCGTCTCCGTCGCGGCGGCGTTGACGTAGCGGTTGATCGCGCTGTCCCGGTAGGCCGAGACCGCGATGTCCAGGCTGCCCTCGGGGAACAGGGCTCGCAGCGGGTCGATCTCGTCGCGGAGCAGCTCGCCGTGGCGCGCGGCGCTCTCGGCGAAGTACCGGGTCAGCACCGGGGCCTGGTCGACGTCCGCGCCGGCCGCGCGGACCGCCTGCCACGCCTGCTCGGCCCAGGCCGGGTCGAAGGAGCGGGTGGCGGTGTACCTGTCGCCGTCGCGGGTCAGGTGCCCCTCCGCGGTCAGCGCAGCCAGCCAGCGCCGCAGCAGCCGGTGGAGCTGCTCGGCGGCGCCGGTCGCGGCGATCACCTCGGCCAGGTCGTGCGCGGCGCCGGGCGTGGTGAACAGGCCGTGCCGGTGCAGGGTCGCGGCCATCGAGGCCAGGGCGGCGGTGTCCAGCAGGCCGGCGAACTCGACGAAGCGCCGCGGGTCCACCCCGGACCGGGCCTGCTCCCCGGCGGCCCGGGCGGCGGTGACCACGTCCCGTGCCCACTCGGCGTCGGCCGGGTCCGGGGCGATCCGCTCCGGCTGCACGAAGGCGGCCAGCCGCCGGTCGGTCAGCCGCTCGCCGACCGCCTCGCACACCGCGTCGGCGACCGCCGGGTGGGCGCGCAGCGCCGTCTCGATCTCGGCCAGCTCGATCCGGTGTCCCCGGATCTTGACCTGGTTGTCCTCCCGGCCGAGGAACTCCAGCGACCCGTCGGGCCAGTACCGGCCGAGGTCGCCGGTGCGGTAGAGCCGCTCGCCGGTCACCGGGTGGGTGACGAAACGCTCGGCGGTGCGGGAGGGGTCGCCGAGGTAGCCGAGGGCCAGCCCGGCCCCGCCGATGTACAGCTCACCGGGCACCCACTCCGGGCAGGGCCGCCCGGCGTGGTCCAGCACGTGGAACCGCTGGTTGGTCAGGGGCGTGCCGTACGGGATGCTCGGCCGGTTCCGGTCGACGTCGCCGATGCGGTGGTGGATGGACCAGATCGACGCCTCCGTCGCGCCGCCGAGGCTGACCACCTCCAGTCCGGGCACCCGGGCCCGGATGGCGTCCGGCAGCGGGACCGGGATCCAGTCCCCAGACAGCAGCGCGAGCCGCAGCGTGGGAAGCGACACCTCCGGCTCGCCGTCGAGGTAGTGCGTGAGCATCTGCAGCTGCGCCGGCACCGAGTTCCAGACCGTGACCTCGTGCCGAGCGACCAGGTCGGCCCAGTGCGACGGGTCGCCGCGCCGGGCCGGGTCGGGCAGCACCAGCGCGCCACCGACGGCGAGCAGGCCGAAGATGTCGTAGACCGACAGGTCGAAACCGAGGTTGGCCAGGCCGAGCACCCCGTCGGCGGCGCCCACCCGGAAGCGGTCGTTGATGTCGACGATGGTGTTCAACGCCCCCCGGTGGCTGATCACGACGCCCTTCGGGGTGCCGGTGGAGCCGGAGGTGTAGATGACGTACGCGGGGTCGTCCGGCCCGACGCCCGGAGGGGCCGCCGCCGCCTCGCCCGGGTCGACCGCGGCGGCGGCATCGAGGGAGGCGGTGGCGTCGACCGGGTGGGCGGTGACGACGTCGGGCCAGGGCCCGTCGGCCAGCCACGGCTGGGTGAGCACGTGCCGGATGCCGGCGTCGGCGATGATGCCGGCCCGCCGCGCAGGCGGTTGGACGGTGTCGATCGGCACGTAGACGGCGCCCGCCGAGAGCGCGCCGAGCACCGCGACGACCTGTTCCGCGCCCTTGTCCATGACCACGGCCACCCGGTCGCCGGGCGCGCAGCCGGCCGCGCGCAGCGCCGCGGCCACCGCGCCGGCCCGCGCGGCCAGCTCGCCGTAGGTCAGCGCGACCCGGGCGTCGCGCACCGCGAGGCGGCCCGGGGTACGCGCGGCCTGCGCCAGCACGGGGGCGTGCAGCAGCCCGTCGGGCAGCGGCCCGTCGGTGTCGTTGGCGGACTGTCGGCGGCGCTGCTGTTCGGGGTGCAGCGGCACGGGGCTGTCGGCGTCCCAGGCGGCCTCGCCGGCGGCGAGGTCGGCGAGCAGCCGGGTCAGCGCGGCGAAGGCGTCGGCCACCAGGCCGGGCGGGAAGACGCCCTCCCGGACGTCCCAGGTCAGCACCAGCCCTCCGGCGCGCTCCACGGCCTGGCAGTCGATCCAGACCTGCGGGGTCTGGCTGATGCCGTATTCGAACTCGCCGCCGTCGGCCTCGCCGAGGCCGATGGTGCTGGTGAAGACCACCGGCATCAGCGCCGCCTCGCGGCCCCGGCGGCGGGCCAGCTCGCGCAGCACGGTGACGCCGGAGCAAAGCCGGTGGTCCATGTCGTCGAAGAGCTGCGCGGCGAGCGCCGCCGCCCGCCGGTGGAACGGCGCGTCGGGCGTGGTGTCGCAGGCGAGCAGGCTGACCGTGGTGAAGTCGCCGACCAGGTGCTCGACCTGCTCGTGCAGCTGTTGCCGGTTGAGCAGGGTGAGGTTGAGGGTGAACTGCGGCTGCCGGCTCCACCGGCCGATCACTTCGGCGTACGCGGCGAGCACCGCCGCGGACGGGGTGAGCCCCCGGCTGGCCGCGTGCCGGCGGAATGCGGCCCAGGCCGCCGGGTCCAGCATGGACTGGCGGCGCTCGAAGCGGCCACTCGCCGCCTCCGGCCGGGTGGGCAGCTCCGGGGCGGGCGGCAGCTCGTCGAGCCGGTTCCACCAGTACGCCCGGTCCCGCTCGTAGCGCCCACCGTCGCGGAGCCGCCGCTCGGCGAGCACGTAGTCGCGGAAGGTGATGTCCAGTGGGGGCAGTACGGCGGCGGGGTCGGCGTAGAGCTGGTGCAGCTCCACGAGCAGGCGCTGGATGCTGAGGTAGTCGGCGATGAGGAAGTCGACCGAGACGTGCAGCACGCTGCGCCGGGCGCCTCGGGTCACGCGCAGCTCGAACAGCGGCCACCGGGCCGGCTCGTACTCCTGGTGGCTCAGCTCGGCGCGGACCGCGTCGACGGCCGCGGCGAGTTGGTCGTCGTCGCCGTCGCGCAGGTCCGTGACGGGAATGGCGTAGTGCGGGACCTCGGCGGCGACCTGCTGGTGGCCCTCGGGGTGCACCGTGGCGCGGAGCATGTCGTGCCGGGCGATCAGCGTGTTCCAGGCCCGCTCCAGCCGGCCCGGGTCGAGGTCCGGGTAGCTAAGCTCGCCGTACACCTGGCAGGCCGTGCCGCCCGAGCCGTACGCGTCGTGGCGGCCGACCAGGTAGGCGGCCTGCACGTCGGTCAGCGGGAACGGCTGGTACCGGCCGTCCGGGTCGGGGGTGAGGGTGACGGCCCGGGCGCGCAGGTGGGCGAGGATCTCCTCCCGGTGCTCCCGCACGGCGTCGCGGCGCTGCGGGGTCAGCGCGCCCTTCGGAGCGCGGAACCGCAGCTGGCCGTCCTCCTCCCAGAGCTCGATCCCAGCGTCGCGCAGTTCGTCGATCAGCGATGCCACGCTCACAGCACACCCTCCTCGAATGCGTCGTCGCCCGCCTGGCGCTCGGCGATCCGCTCGGCGAGCCCGGCGACGGTGGGACTGTCGAAGACCTGGCGCATGGACAGCTCGACGCCGAGCAGGTCGCGTACCTGGGCGACGAGCCGGGTGGCCAGGACGCTGTCGCCGCCCAGGGCGAAGAAGTTCTGCCCGCGGCCGACGGTGGGCAGGTCCAGCAGCTCGGCCCAGATCTTGGCCAGGGTCACCTCGATGTCGCCGCGCAGCTGCCCGTCGTCGTCCGTCGCGGCGGCCGCGGCGGTCTCGTCGGCGCGTCGGGTCAGCTCCGCCCGGTCGACCTTGCCGTTGGCGGTCAGCGGCCAGCGGGGCAGCGGTTCGATGGTGGCCGGTAGGGCGTGCGCCGGCAGCCGGTCGGCCAGGAACGGCCCGAGCGCCTCGAGGTCGACCTGCGCGGCGGCCGGGATGACGAAGGCCGCGAGGCGTTGCCGGTTCTCCCCGGCGGTGACCACGGTGGCGTCGGCGATGTCCGGGTGTTGGGTGAGGGCGGTTTCGATCTCGCCGAGTTCGATCCGGTGCCCGCGAATCTTCACCTGATGATCCCGCCGGCCCAGGAACTCCAACGTCCCGTCCGGCCAGTACCGGCCCAGATCCCCCGTCCGATACCAGCGCACACCGTCACGGACGACGAACCGCTGTGCCGTCAACTCCGGCGCACCCCGGTACCCCTCGGCCACCCCCAATCCACCGATCCACAACTCCCCCGGCACCCAGTCCGGGCAATCCCGGCCTCGGGCATCCACCACCCGATACCGCTGATTCCGCAACGGCCGCCCATACGGCACCGACCGCCACTGCGCCGGAACCTCATCCACCTCGCAGGCGTTCGACCAGATCGCCGCTTCCGTCGCCCCACCCAGAGCCACGAACCGGCACCCCGGCGCCACCGCCCGCACCCGGCCCGGCAGATCCAAACCCACCCAGTCACCCGAGACGAGCACCAACCGCAGACCCTCACCCAGGCCCTGCTCACCCGCCGCGGTCAACGCCATGTCCAACAACGCCGGCACCGAGTTCCACACCGTCACCCGATGCGCCCGCGCCAACCCCAACCACACCAGCGGATCCCGCCGACCCGACTCCGGCACCACCACCAGAGCCCCACCAGCCGCCAACAGGCCGAATACGTCGTACACCGACAGATCGAAATCCAGTGCCGACACCGCCAACACCCGATCCTGCGGCCCCACCCCGAACCGGGCACTCACATCCTCCACCGTGTTCACCGCCGCCCGATGCGACACCTGCACACCCTTCGGCTCCCCCGTCGACCCCGACGTGAAAATCACGTACGCGGTCGCCTGGTCGTCCACGCGGACCGGCTCGGCCAACGGCGGGCTCCCGGCCGCCCGGTCGATCGGCAACACCGACACCCCGTCCGGCCATGACCAGCCGACGCCGGCCTCATCGGTGAGGACCCAGCCGGCTCGTGCCCCGGCGAGGATGCGCTCCCTACGTACGGGTGGCTGGTCGACGCCCACCGGCACGTACACCCCGCCGGCGGCCAGCACCCCCAGTACCGCGACCACCTGCTCCGGGCCCTTCGGCAAGGTCACGGCCACCACGTCCCCGGGGGTGAGCCCGGCACGGGCCAACGCGCCCGCCACTCTCAGGGCAGCGTCGGCCAACTCCCCATAGGACAGGCACCCGGACTCCCACAACACCGCCGGGCGATCCGGAGCCTGCACCGCACGAGCGAAGAACCCCTCATGCAGAAGCCGACCCGACACCACGCCCTCGGTCGCGTTCACCAACTCCCGCACCCGACGCTGACCCTCCGGCAACAAACCACCCACCGGAGCCGACCAATCCCCCGCCACCAGACGCGACAACAACCCCACATACGCGGAGAACATCGCCTCCACCACACCCGCCGGGAACAACCCCGACACCACATCCCAATTCAGCAACAACCCACCACCCAACTCGACCACCTGATGGTCCAGCCACACCTGCGGCGTCTGGGAGATGCCCCAGACCCGCTCGGCGTACGGGTGGGGGCTGCCGACCGCGGCCCGCTCGGTCACCCCGAGGGTGCTGGTGAACACCACCGGCATGGAGACCTCCGCGGAGCCCTGCCGGCGGGCCAACTCGCGCAGGATCTCCACTGCGGAGACCTCGCTGTGCTCCAGGTCGCGCCACACCTGCTCCTGCAGGCGGCGGGCCGTCTCCAGGAAGCTCTCCCCCGGCCGGGCCCGGTACGCCACGAGCAGCAGCGAGGTGAAGTCTCCGAGTACGTTGTTGATGTCCGGGTGCACGTCGCGCCGGTCGAAGAGGGTGAGGTTGACGGTCAGCTCCTGCTGCCCGCTCCAGGCGGAGAGCACCTCGGCGAAGGCGGTGGCGAGCACGGTGGACGGGGTCAGGTCGTGCCGGCGGGCGGCGTCGGCCAGGGCCGCCCACTCCTGGGGGCTGAGCCGGTGCTCGTGCCGTTCGAAGGTGGGCCGGCCGAGCCGGGCCGGCTCGACGGCGGTCGGCAACGCCGGTGCCGGAGGCAGGTCCTCGAGGCGGTTGCGCCAGTACTCCCGTGCTCTGGCGAGCGCGGCCGGCGCCGGCCGGACGCTGGTGACGTAGTCGCGGAAGGACATGCCGACCGGTGGCAGCGCAGCGTCGAGGTCGTCGTAGAGCAGCTCCAGCTCCCGGAAGACGATCATCGAGCTGAGCGCGTCCAGGATGATGTTGTCGAGGCTGACGCCGATGCGAACCCGGTCGCCGTAGCGGACCGCCCGTACGTCGAACAGCGGCCACTCGGTCGCGGAGACGAGCTGGTGCGACATGGCCTCGCGCAGCCCGGCCAGGGCTTCCCGCTCGGCGCCGGGGGCGGCGTCGGTGACGGGGATTCGCAGCCGGGGCACCTCGGGCAGGATCCGCTGCCGGCCGTCGTCGTCGAAGACCGCGCGGAGCATCTCGTGCCGGGCGATGAGCTGGTTCCAGGCCTCCTCCAGCCGGTCGAGGTCGACGTGTGCGCCGTCCAGCTCGGTGTAGAAGTGGCAGCCGACCCCGCCGAGGGTGAACTCCTCGTTGCGTCCCATCCAGTACGCGCGCTGCACGTCCGTCGGCGGGAACGGGTCGTACCGGTGCTCGGGGTCGGGGGTGAGCCGGGGCTGCTCCGGATCGGCGCCGGCCCGGCCGGGGGTGAGCCCGGCGGCGAAGGCGGACAGCACCGGATTGGCGAACAGGGCGCTGAGTTCGGCGCCGTGCAGGCCCTCGGCCCGCAGCTGGGTGATCAGCCGGGTGGCGAGCAGGCTGTCTCCGCCGAGGGCGAAGAAGCTGTCGTTGCGGCCGATCCGCTCGGCCTCCAACAGTTCGGCCCAGAGCCGGGCGACGGTCTGTTCCATCTCGCCACGTGGTGGCTCGTACTCTCCGGCCTGGTCGGTGACGGTGGCGGTGAGCGTGCGGGTGAGGGCGGCCTGGTCGACCTTGCCGTTGGCGGTCAGCGGCAGCGCCGCGGTCACCAGCACCGCGTCGGGCAGCATGTACGAGGGCAGCCGGTCGGCGAGCCACTCCCGGAGCACGGTCAGCGCGTCCGAACCGCCGAGGTCGGCGCCGTCGGTGGGCACCACGGCGGCGGCGAGTCGGGCCGGGCTGAGGTCGAGCCGGACGGCGACGGCCCGGGACACCTGCGGGTGTTGGGTGAGGGCGGTTTCGATCTCGCCGAGTTCGATCCGGTGCCCGCGAATCTTCACCTGATGATCCCGCCGGCCCAGGAACTCCAACGTCCCGTCCGGCCAGTACCGGCCCAGATCCCCCGTCCGATACCAGCGCACACCGTCACGGACGACGAACCGCTGTGCCGTCAACTCCGGCGCACCCCGGTACCCCTCGGCCACCCCCAATCCACCGATCCACAACTCCCCCGGCACCCAGTCCGGGCAATCCCGGCCTCGGGCATCCACCACCCGATACCGCTGATTCCGCAACGGCCGCCCATACGGCACCGACCGCCACTGCGCCGGAACCTCATCCACCTCGCAGGCGTTCGACCAGATCGCCGCTTCCGTCGCCCCACCCAGAGCCACGAACCGGCACCCCGGCGCCACCGCCCGCACCCGGCCCGGCAGATCCAAACCCACCCAGTCACCCGAGACGAGCACCAACCGCAGACCCTCACCCAGGCCCTGCTCACCCGCCGCGGTCAACGCCATGTCCAACAACGCCGGCACCGAGTTCCACACCGTCACCCGATGCGCCCGCGCCAACCCCAACCACACCAGCGGATCCCGCCGACCCGACTCCGGCACCACCACCAGAGCCCCACCAGCCGCCAACAGGCCGAATACGTCGTACACCGACAGATCGAAATCCAGTGCCGACACCGCCAACACCCGATCCTGCGGCCCCACCCCGAACCGGGCACTCACATCCTCCACCGTGTTCACCGCCGCCCGATGCGACACCTGCACACCCTTCGGCTCCCCCGTCGACCCCGACGTGAAAATCACGTACGCGGTCGCCTGGTCGTCCACGCGGACCGGCTCGGCCAACGGCGGGCTCCCGGCCGCCCGGTCGATCGGCAACACCGACACCCCGTCCGGCCATGACCAGCCGACGCCGGCCTCATCGGTGAGGACCCAGCCGGCTCGTGCCCCGGCGAGGATGCGCTCCCTACGTACGGGTGGCTGGTCGACGCCCACCGGCACGTACACCCCGCCGGCGGCCAGCACCCCCAGTACCGCGACCACCTGCTCCGGGCCCTTCGGCAAGGTCACCGCCACCGTGTCTCCCGGGGTTACCCCCGCGGCGACCAGCGCCCCCGCCACCCGCAGCGCCGAAGCTCGCAGCTCTCCATAGGACAGGCAGCCCGACTCCCACAACACCGCCGGGCGATCCGGAGCCTGCACCGCACGAGCGAAGAACCCCTCATGCAGAAGCCGACCCGACACCACGCCCTCGGTCGCGTTCACCAACTCCCGCACCCGACGCTGACCCTCCGGCAACAAACCACCCACCGGAGCCGACCAATCCCCCGCCACCAGACGCGACAACAACCCCACATACGCGGAGAACATCGCCTCCACCACACCCGCCGGGAACAACCCCGACACCACAT
>NZ_VSFA01000064.1 GCF_008119785.1 Micromonospora sp. MP36
TCAGCTTCAGCGTGCCGCCGTGGTCCCGGTTGGCCAGGTCGATGGCCTCGACGAGCTTCTCGTCGCTGCAGGGCACCTCCCGCGCCCGACCGTGCTCGTCCCGCTCCTCGCCACGCTTGCCCTGGTCCCGGTCCTTGCCGTCCCGGCCCTGCTCGTCCGCCTTGTTCTGCTCCTCGTGGGCGTCCTTCTCGCCGCCCTTGCCGGCATCGCTCGCGTTCTGCGGCGCGGCCGCGTGGTTCTCCGCGACGCGCTGCGCGTCGTCGGACTTGTCGTTGCGAGCGGCGAGGCCACCCAGCGCCGCCAGACCGACGACACCGGTCAGTCCGGCCACGCCGGTAGCGACCCAGATCGCGCGCCGCCTGCTCGTCGGCGGGCTCATCGGGGCCCCGCCGTCGGAAGTGGTTACGTCCTTGGACATCAGAGCCTTCCGCCCTTTCGGTTGCACAAAGGGGTCGCACCACCCCTCGTGGGGCGACCAGCTACAAACCGGTTGTAGCCTCTGATCGACACCGTATGAGAAGGATCCTCACGAGGCGGACGTATCTGAAAAAACCCCACATTCGCCTCACAGGAGGCGGCGGAAGACCGTTCGGCGCGTGCCGGCGAGGAGGGTGCCGAGCAGCGCAAACAGCGGCGGGCCCCACCACCGGCGGCAGAACGACGGAAACGTCGCAGCCGTCGGCGGTGGGGCCCGCCGTCAGGGTCGTACGGCCGGGATCAGCCCGGCAGGCGCGGACCGGCCTCGCGCTGCTCGGCCAGCCACGTCTCCACCTCGTCGGAGCGGCGCGGCAGGCCGGCCGAAAGGTTCACCGGGCCGCCGGCGGTGACCAGGATGTCGTCCTCGATCCGCACGCCGATGCCGCGCAGCTCCTCGGGGACCAGCTCGTCCTCGGGCTGGAAGTAAAGCCCCGGCTCGACGGTGAGCACGTAACCCTCGCCGAGCGCACCGTCCTTGTACATCTCCTTGCGGGCGTTGGCGCAGTCGTGGACGTCGATGCCGAGCATGTGGCTGGTGCCGTGCAGGGTCCACCGGCGGTAGACCGTCGAGGACGGGTCCATCGCCTCGTCCACGCTCACCGGCAGCAGGCCCAGGTCCTTCAGCGCCTCGGCGAGCACCCGCATGGCGGTGAGGTGCACGTCCCGGAACGCCACGCCCGGCTTGATCACCTCGATGCCGGCCTGCTGCGCGGCGTAAACGGCGTCGTACACCTGGCGCTGCAGCGGGGTGAACCGGCCGTTGACCGGCAGCACCCGGGTGACGTCCGCGGTGTAGAGGTTGCGGTTCTCCACGCCCATGTCCATGAGCAGCAGCTCACCCGGCCGGGTGGCGCCGTGGTTGTGCACCCAGTGCAGGATCGTGGCGTGCTCGCTGGCACCGACGATCGAGCCGTAGCCGACGTCGTTGCCGTCGTGCCGAGCGCGCAGCGCGAAGATGCCCTCCAGCAGCCGCTCGGAGACGCTCCGGTCGGCCGGGAGCGCCCGGGCCACGTCCTCGAACCCGCGCACGGTGGCGTCGCACGCCTCCTGCAGCTGCGCGATCTCCCACTCGTCCTTGACCAGCTTCAGCTCGGAGATGGCGATGGCCAGTTCCCGGTCGCGGCCCGGCTGCCCGTCGACCCGGGCCCCGTCGTACGGCCGCACCGCGGCGTCGACCCGGGCGTCGAAGCCGCGCAGCACCCGGGTACGCCCCGGCGCTAGGTCGGCCAGCGCCGCGTCCAGCTCGGTCAGGTCGGCGGTGGGCAGCCCCAGCTCGGTCGACCTCTCGTGCAGCGTGGGCCGGCGGCCCACCCACAGCTCGCCGTTGCGGCTGCGGAAGAACTCGTCGGTCTCCCGCGACGACCGGGGCCGCATGTACAGCGTGGCGTCGCCGTTCGGGCGCAGCACCAGCACGCTGTCCGGTTCGAGGTCGCCGGTCAGGTACGCGAAGTCGCTGCCCGCCCGGAACGGGTGGTCGGTGTCGTTGGCGCGTACCTTCTCGTTGCCGGTGGGGATGACCAGCGTCTCGCCGGGGAAGGCCGCGGCGAGCGCGGCGCGCCGCTTGGCGTAGTTGGGCACCTCGGGGCGGGGACCGACCGGCAGTTCGCTGTCCCGCCAGCCCTGCCGCATGAACGCCAGGAACGCCTCCGGGAAGTCGGGGTCGTGTGATTCGGTGCCGTCCGCCGGCTTGCCCTGCTGGGTCCGCTCCTCGGCCATGTCCGCCTCCTCGAGCCTCGTCGCTGGTGCAGACGGTACCGCGCGCACGGGAGCGGGGAGAGCCTGCGGTGCCGCGACGGCCGCTCCGGCCGCGTGGAAAGATGGCCATCATGTGCGGACTCCTGGCCTTTTTCAGCGCGCGCGGTGACGCCGCTGCCCATCGCGACCACATCGCAAGCGCACTGGAGTGCCTGCACCACCGCGGCCCGGACGAGACCGGGGTCGAGGTGGTGGGCGACGCCTCCGGCCGCTACGCGGACGGCGTGTTCGCGCACAAGCGCCTGGCGATCATCGACGTGGCCCTCAGTCACGAGCCCCTGCCGTACGCGAACGGTCGTTACCTGCTCACCTTCAACGGTGAGATCTACAACTACATCGAGCTGCGGGACGAGCTGATCCGGGACTTCGGCGCCCAGTTCGCCACGAACGGCGACGGTGAGGTGATCGTCGCCGGCTACCACTACTGGGGCGAGCAGGTGCTCACCCGGCTGCGCGGCATGTTCGCCTTCGTGATCTGGGACCGGCAGGAGCGGCGGGCGTTCGGCGCCCGGGACTACTTCGGCATCAAGCCGCTGCACTACCTGCAGACCCAGGACGGCCTCTACCTCGCCTCGGAGAAGAAGGCACTGCTGCCGTTCGCGCAGTCCGCGTACCAGGGCGACGCCGGGATCGACACCGCCAACCTGAGCCACTACCTGACCCTGCAGTACGTGCCGGAGCCGGGCACCCTGCACAAGGGGATCAGCCGGATCGGGTCGGGGGAGTACCTGACCTGGACCCCCGGCGGCCGGATCGAGGTACGCCGGTGGTACCGGCCGGTGTTCCGGCCGGCGCCGGTGGCCGACGAGCAGAAGCTCTACCACGAGATCCGGGAGACGCTGCGGGAGAGCGTCCGGATGCACATGCGCTCGGACGTGCCGGTCGGCTCCTTCCTCTCCAGCGGCATCGACTCCACCGCCGTGGTCGCCCTGGCCCGGGAGTTCAACCCGAACATCCTCACCTTTACCGTCGGGTACGACGTGCCCGGCTACTCCGAGATCGACGTGGCCCAGGACTCGGCCCGGCACCTCGACGTGACCACCATCCCGACCAAGATCGGGCCGCAGGACATGATGGAGGCGCTGCCCAAGATCGTCTGGCACCTGGACGACCCGGTGGCCGACCCGGCGCTGGTGCCGCTCTACTTCGTGGCGAAGAAGGCCGCCGAGCACGTCACGGTGGTGCTCTCCGGCGAGGGCGCCGACGAGTTCTTCGGCGGCTACACCATCTACCGCGAGCCGCTGTCACTGAGCACCGTGAACGGCCTGCCGGGCGGGGTGCAGAAGGGCCTGCGGGCGGTGTCGAAGGCCATCCCCCAGGGCGTCAAGGGCAAGAGCTTCCTGGAGCGCGGCACCACCCCGATCGAGGAGCGCTACTACGGCAACGCCCGGATGTTCACCGAGGAGGAGAAGCAGCACCTGCTGCGTCGCTACGACCCCTCGGTCCGCTACACCGACGTCACCGCGCCGATCTACGCCGAGTGCACCGAGCTGGACGACGTCACCAAGATGCAGTACGTCGACCTCTACACCTGGCTGCGCGGCGACATCCTGGTCAAGGCCGACCGGATCTCGATGGCGCACTCGCTGGAGGTGCGGGTGCCCTTCCTGGACCGCGAGGTGTTCAACGTGGCGGCCGGCATCCCGGTCGACCTGAAGCTGCCGCCGCGCTCCGAGGCCACCAAGTACGCCATGCGCCAGGCGCTGCAGGGCGTCGTCCCGCCGGCCATCGTCAACCGCAAGAAGCTCGGCTTCCCGACCCCGACCCGGGTCTGGTTGCGCGGCGAGATGTACGAGTGGGCCCGGCACGTGCTGGCCACCTCCGGCGCCGGTGACCTTATCGACCTGTCGTACGCGATGCGGCTGCTGGAGGAGCACAAGCGGGAGGAGGCGGACCACTCCCGCAAGGTGTGGACGGTGCTGATCTTCTGCATCTGGCACGCCATCTTCGTGGCCAAGACCCTCGACCCGGGCATCCAACGCAACCAGTCCGCCCTGCTCACGAAGCCGGTGGTCGGCAGCATGGTCCGCTGACCCAGGTGTGCGAAGGGCCCCCGGTCGAACCGGGGGCCCTTTCTCACGTCCCGGCGCGGCCCGAAATGCGCCAGGATCGGGGGTACGACCGACAGAGGAGGCAGGCAGGATGGGCTACGCGGTGGTGCTCGGCGAGGCGTTGGTCGACCTGCTCGAGACCAGTCATGACGGGCAACCCTGCTACCGGCAGGCGATCGGCGGCGGGCCGCTCAACGTGGCGGTGGCGGTGGCCCGGCTGGGCGGCGACGTCGAGTTCGTCGGGTCGCTCGGCGACGACGCGCTCGCCGAGCGGATTCGCGCCTTCCTCGGCGAGGCCGGCGTC
This sequence comes from Micromonospora sp. MP36, assembly GCF_008119785.1. Classification (GTDB taxonomy): domain Bacteria; phylum Actinomycetota; class Actinomycetes; order Mycobacteriales; family Micromonosporaceae; genus Micromonospora. The sequence goes on from NZ_VSFA01000064.1 coordinate 4,588, forward strand.
GGGCTGGCCGGAGCGGTCACCGTACCGGCGCCGACGGCGTTGGCGGTGGCCACCTTCGCTGGCCCGGAACCGGATTTTCGTTTCTACGGTGAGCCCCGCTCGTACGGGCTGCTCACCGCCGACCACCTGGACGTGGCCCTGGTCGAGGGCGCCGACGTGCTCTACTGCGGCTCGATCGTGCTGCTCCACCCGCCGGTGCTGGCCGCCGCCCGGCGCGCCTGGGCGACCGCCGGGGCGCTGCGGGTGTTCGACCCGAACGTCCGTCCCCGGCTGCTTGACGGGTCCGGCGCGCTGGACGGGCTGCGCGAGGTGGTCGCCGAGTTCGCCGCGAGCGCGCACCTGGTGAAGCTGAGCACCGCCGACGCGGCCGTGCTCTACCCGCACCAGCCGGTGGAGGGGGTCGCCGCGTACCTGCGAGAGTTGGGGGCGGCCACCGTGGTGGTCACCCTGGGCGCGGACGGCGCGCTGGTCGCCGCCGCCGACGACGTGGTCCGCGTCCCCGCCCCGAAGGTCCAGGCGGTGGACGCGACCGGCGCCGGGGACTCGGTGATGGGCGCGTTGATCGCCGAGTTGCTGGCCGCCGGCGAACCGGTGGACCCGGTCGGTTGGCGGGACCGGGTCGCCTTCGCCCTGCGCGTCGCCGGGGTGGTCTGCGAGTCTCCCGGCGGCGCCGTCGCCATGCCCACCCGCGCCGCCGTGCTCGCCCGCTTCCCTGCCTGACCGGCCCCGGTCAGCGGGCGCGGGTGAGGGTGTGCACGGCGGCCAGGGAGAGCGCGGCGGTGGCGGTCAGGACGGCGGCCATCGGCACCGCGCTGCCCTCGCCGCCCAGCCCGACCAGCGGCGCGGCGAGCGCGCCGACCACCGACTGGATGCTGCCCAGCAGCGCGGCGGCGGTGCCGGCGTGCCGGGCGTGCGCGTCCAGCGCCAGCGCGGTGCTGTTCGGCGTCACCATGCCCAGCGAGCCGACGAAGGCCAGCAGGGGCACGGCGACCAGAGCCAGGCTGCCGGCGAGCGCCCCGGTCAGCACCCCGACCGCGGCGACGGCGCTGACCAGCAGGGTGGTGATCAGCAGCCGGCGCGGCTCGAACCGGTCGAGCAGCCGGGCGTTGACCTGCCCGGTGGCGACCAGGGCGAGTGCGTTCAGCCCGAAGACCAGGCTGAATGTGGCCCCCGACACGCCGAAGACGTCCTGGAACACGAACGACGACCCGGAGATGTACGCGAAGAGCCCGGCGAAGGCGAAGCCCTGGGTCAGCGCGTACCCCAGGTAGACCCGGTCGGCGGCCAGCGACCGCATGGTCCGGGCGGTGGCGGCCAGGCCGCCGGTGCTGCGCCGCTCGGCGGGCAGGGTCTCCGGCAGCCGCAGGGCGACCGCGACGGCGAGCAGCAGCCCGATCGCCGCCAGGGTGAGGAAGACCGCCCGCCAGGACCCGAACCGCAGGACCAGGCTGCCGACGCTGGGCGCGGCCACCGGCGCCACGCCGAAGATCAGGGTGAGCCGGGAGAAGTACTTCGCCGCGGCTCGGCCGGCGTAGAGGTCGCGGACCACCGCCCGGGCGACCACCACCCCCATGCCACCCGCCAGGCCCTGGGCGAAGCGCGCGGCGGCCAGCGTGGGGGCGGTCGGCGCCGCCGCGCAGAGCAGCGCCAGCAACGCGTACGCGGTGACGCCGACCAGGACCGGGCGCCGCCGGCCCCAGCGGTCGCTGAGCGGGCCGGTGACGAGCTGGCCGAGGGCGAGACCGATCAGGCAGCTCGTCAGGGAGAGCTGGATCTGGGCCTGGTCGGCGCCGAGATCGCGGGTCATCGCCGGGAACGCTGGTAGGTACATGTCCAGCGAGAGCGGGCCGATCGCGGTGAGGGTGCCGAGCAGCACGAGCAGCGTCGCGCCTCCGTCGCGTGGGTCCGCCGCGACGGTGGACGGCGGCGCGGTCGGCTGGACGGTCTGGCTCAACGCGGTTCCCCCAGGGTCGATGATCGCCGGCTAACCTTAGCTCTGTAGGCAGAACTATTGCGCTGTGAAGTAGGTGACCTTGTGTCGAGCGAGGAGGGCGTCGCCCGGCTCGGCGCCGTGGTGGGGGAGCTGCACCGGCTGCTGCGGCGCAGCGCTGCCGGCCGGGCAAACCGGGAGGTCCTCCCGGAGGCCCAGGTGGAGCTGCTCCTGCTGGTCCGCGCCGAGCCCGGGATCAGCGGCAAGGAGGCGGCCCGACGGCTCGGCACCGCGCCGAACACGGTGAGCACCCTGGTCGGCGACCTCGCCGACGCGGGGCTGCTGGCGCGGGAACGCGACCCGGCCGACCGTCGGGTCGTCCGCCTCCGGCTCACCGACGCCGCCCAGGCCCGGATGACGGATCACGCGGCGCACCGCAGCGCCCTGCTCACCGAGGCGCTGGCCGCGCTGGATCCGGCCGCCCGGAACGCGGTCCTGGGCGCCGTCCCGCAGTTGGACGCCCTGCTCACCCACCTGCGCGGGACCCGCGACGACGACCGCCCGGGCGGGGCCCAAGATCATGCTCGAACCGTGAAGTAGGGGCCTCCCGGGCGGCGAGGAGGCCCCTGTTTCCTGGATCGAGCGCGATCCCGATGTGGCCTCTCGCCGGGCGGCGGCGTCAGGCGGTGCCGTCGAGCTCGGCGTAGCCGCGGCGGGCGGCGAGCAGGCCGGGGCGGGCGCCGAAGGGCGACTCCGCCGCCACCCGCTCGGGCGGGGCGTTGCCGGTGTGGCCGGCCCGGATCAGCCAGGCCTGCTGGACCAACTGGGCGTGCTGGGCCCGGACGAACTCCACGTCGACCGGCGTGCCGTGCCCGGGCACCACGACCGTGCCGGGGGTGGTCAGCCGCAGCAGGTCGGCCACCGCGTCCGGCCACTGCAGCGGGTACGACTCCTCGAAGGCCGGCGGACCGCTCTGCTCCACCAGATCGCCGGCGACCAGCACGTCCGCGTCCGGCACGTGCACCACCAGGTCGGCGTCGGTGTGCCCGTGCCCCGGGTGCCGCAGCAGCACCCGCCGGCCGCCGACGTCGAGCACCGTTTCCTCGCGCACCGGGTGGGTCGGGGCCAGCAGTTCGGTGCCGGTCAGCTCGGCGGCGAGCGCCGGCTGCTCGTCGCGCATCTCCTCGTACGCCGCGCGGCGCAGCTCGTCGGGGCGGTCGCGCAGCGCGGCGGCGGCCAGCTCGTGGGCGTAGACCGGGCGGGGCGGGTCGGCGGCCAGGGTGGCGTTGCCGAAGCAGTGGTCGAAGTGGTGGTGGGTGTTGACGATCGTCCACGGGTGCGCGGTGACCGCCCGGGCGGCCTCGGCCAGCTCCCGGGCCTGTCCGGCGGTGGAGAGGGTGTCCACCAGCAGGGCCGCGTCGTCGCCCACCACCAGCGTCGCGTTGACCTGCAGCAGCGGCTCGCGCAGCAGGTGGACGCCGTCGGCGATCTCGACGAATCGGGCGGTCATGACGCCCGCGAGGCGCGCTCCAGGAAGCGCTGCCGGTCGACCAGCACGCGCTCGACCCGGCCATCGGCCACGATCTCGTCGCCTTCGGCGACCGTCACCTCGAACAGCAGGCGCCGGCCGTCGACCTTGGCCAGCCGGGCCCAGGCGACCACCGTCCGCCCGACCGGGGTCGGCGCCCGGTGGTCCAGTTCGACGCGGAGCCCGACGGTGGTCTGTCCGGTCGGCATCCGCGTCGCGGTGGCCGCCACGGTCGCCGCCTCGACGAGGGCGAGCACCCGCGGCGTGCCGAGCACCGGCACGTCACCGGAGCCGACCGCCTGCGCGGTGTCGGCGTCCGTGACGGTCAGCTCGACCCGGGCGGCGAGGCCCGGCGCGAAGGGCGTCTCCGGCTGCTCCTGCATGCCCCGAGCCTAGACGAGGCGGGGCGGGGACGCCCGCTCTCCGTACCGTCGTTCCTTCGGCCGGCGGGTGGTCGCCGTCAGTCGATTCGTGGCCCGCCGTTAACCTTGACCGCGATGGCCGTCGTGACAGACCCCCAGCCCCCCGCCCGGACCGGTACCACCTCCTCGCCCGACGGCGGACGCCGCCGGGTGGTGGCCATGACGATCTGGGCGCTCGGCTTCGTGGCCGCGTGGTTCGCCATCGGCTTGCCGACCGACCCCGCGTACGCCTTCCTCTGGATCTGGGCGGGCACCATCGCCTGGCACTCCGCCCGGCCGTGGCGCAGCCACCTGCGCTTCGCCCGGGACTGGATCCCGGTGGTGCTGCTGTTGGCCGCGTACAACCTCTCCCGGGGGTTCGCCGACAACGGCGCGACGCCGCACGCCATGGAGTTGATCGTCGCCGACCGGTTCATGCTGGGCTGGGCCACCGGCGGCGAGGTGCCCACGGTCTGGCTCCAGCAGCACCTCTACCGGCCTGAGGTGCACTGGTGGGACGTGCTGGTCAGCTGGGTCTACTTCTCCCACTTCGTGGCGACGCTGGCCGCCGCGGCGGTGCTCTGGCTGCGCGACCGCGCGCGCTGGGGGGCGTACATGCGGCGCTGGGGCTTCCTCTGCGCGGCCGGGCTGGCCACCTACTTCCTCTACCCGGCCGCCCCGCCGTGGTGGGCCGCGCAGAACGGCCTGCTCACCGAGGTCGCCCGGATCTCCACCCGGGGCTGGAAGGAGATCGGCATGCACGGCGCGGGCAACCTGCTCAACGCCGGGCAGATCGCCTCCAACCCGGTCGCCGCCATGCCCTCGCTGCACACCGCGTTCGCCCTCTTCGTGGTGCTGTTCTTCCTGGGTTCGGTGCGGAAGCGCTGGTGGCCGCTGTTGCTCGCGTACCCGCTGGCGATGACCTTCACCCTCATCTACAGCGGCGAGCACTACCTGATCGACGTGCTGGTCGGCTGGGCGTACGTCGGGCTGACCTTCCTGGTGGTCGGCCTGGCCGAGCGCTGGTGGGCGGCCCGCCGGGCGCGGCCCGCGGCGGCCGCCGGTGGCCCGCAGCAGGCCGTGCCGGCCCCGGCCGCCCCGGTCGACGCCGAGCTGCCCGTCGCCGACCCGGTGCCCGCCGAACGCTGACGTGTCGCGGGCCGGGCGCCGGCGCGGTGCCGGCCGGGAACGCCCCGGTCAGCGTCGCCGGCCCCGGTCGGCGTGCCGGGCCGCGTGCGCCCGCGCGGTCAGCTCGGCCGCCAGGTCCCACGCCTCGGCCAGGTCCCGGTCGGGTGCGGCCGCGCCCGACCCGCCGGCGGTGTCGGCGTGCACCGTGGCCAGCCGCAGCCGCCGCTGTGCCGGACCCTGGGTCACCCGGACGCTCTGGATCCGGGCGTACGGCACCAGCGTCAGCTGGCGGGTGAGCAGCCCGGAGCGGGCGACGAACACCCGCTCGTCGAGGCCGGCGCCGACCGCCGCGCGGGTCAGCGGACGCAGCCAGCGCGCCCGCCGTGGCGGCGCCGTCGACGGCAGCGCGGCCAGCCGTACGCCGGGCAGCACCTCCGCGACGATCAGCTCGCCGGTCCGCGCGTCGCCGACCGGCAGCAGCCGGTCCGGCCGGTTCCGGTCGTCCGGCTCGGCGGCCGAGTAGCCGGCCACCTCCAGCCGCAGCCGCAGCCACCCCTTCATCCGCCAGAGCAGGGGCCAGGTCACCCGGACGGTCTGCACCCGGTGCAGCGGGACGGTCTGCACCCGGGTCTCCAGCAGGCCGTTGTGGACGCGCAGCGTGCCGTCGTCCCGGTCGAGCCGGAACGCCCAGTCGTCGAGCACCCGGCGCACCGGTTGCAGCACGACGCCGGCCATCGCGGTGAGGGTGCTGGCCACCGCGATGAACGACCAGGACCCCTCGGAGAGGAACTGCGCCACCACGAAGGCGACGCCGAACGGGAGCAGGAACGCCTGCGGGGTGAGTAGCTGGCTGACCAGCAGGTCCTGGTTGCGTACGGTGTGCAGTCGGCGCCCGGCCGGCGCCGGTGGCGGCGGCGCGCCGGCTGCGGGCGGGACGACCTCGGGCGCGCGGCCGGCGACGGCGAGCAGCCGCTGCCGCAGCGCGCCGGCCTCGGCCACCCCCAGGTACGCCAGCGGCGCCTCGGTCTTGCCCCCGCCGACCACCTCCAGCCGCAGCTCGGCCAGCCCGGTCAGCTGCGCCAGCAGCGGCCGGACCACCTCCACGGCCTGCAACCGCTCCAACGGGATCGCCCGGGTACGCCGCCAGAGCAGGCCCTCGTGCACCCGCAGTTCGCGGCCCACCACGTGGTAGCCGGTGTTCCACCAACTCACCACGGCCAGCACGGTGGCCCCGGCCACGAAGACCGCCACCAGCACGGTGAACCAGCCGAAGCCGACCCGGGACAGCGTCGACCAGGACAGGCCGGCGATGACCACGACCAGGGACTTGGCGCCGTGCAGCACCGGGCTCAGCGGATGCAGCCGCTGCCGCGGCTCCTCGCCGCCGGGCGGCGGCAGGGTGGGACTTCCCGGCCAGCCGGGAGCGGCCCCGGGCGGTGTCCATGGGCCGGGTCCGGGTGGCGTCCACGGGCCGGGGCTGGGCGGGCCGGCTCCCGGCTGGCCGCGCCCCGCGGGCCCGGGCTGTCCGTAGCCGGGCGGCGGGGCGGCCTGTCCGTAGCCGGGGGGAGGCGGGGCGGGCTGTCCGTAGCCGGGCGGTGGAATGGGCTGGCCGTGGCCGGGCGGAGGCGGCCCGGGCCGGTCAGACGGCGGCCAGGTGGGGCCGGCGTGCCCCGGCGCGGGCGGCGCGGGCTGGCCGTACCCGGGGTGGGACCACGGGGCCGGAGCGGCGGGCCGGTCGTCCGCGGCCGGCCGCGGCAGCGGGCCGGGCTCCGGGTCGGCCTGGTGCGGTGCCGGGTCGGCCGGGTGCGGGATCGGGGCGCCGGGCTCGGGGTCGGCCGGGCCGTGGCTCACAGCCCCTCCGCCCGGTCCTCGCCCAGTGCGGTCAGCCGGTCCCGCAGCCGGGACGCCTCCGCCGGCCGCAGGCCGGGCACCCGGGCGTCGCTCGCCGCCGCGGCCGTGTGCAGCTGCACCGTGGCCAGGTCGAACGCCCGCTCCAGCGGGCCCGCGGTCACGTCGACGAACTGCATCCGCGAATACGGAACGATGGACAGCCGCCGGACCAGCAGCCCGTGCCGGACCAGCAGGTCGTTCTCCCGCTCGGCGTAACCCCACGCGTGCACGGCCCGGACGATGGTGACCGCCCGCCAGGCGGCCAGCAGGACCGCGACGCCGAGGACGACGCCGGGCAGCCAGTGGCCGGTGATCGCCCAGGCCACGCCGAGCACCACCAGCGCCACGGCGAACCCGATGCCGAGCCGGATCAGCTCCACCCAGATCAGGTCGCGGGAGATCGGCTGCCACTGGACGGTGTCCGGCCAGGGCTCCAGGGGGCCGGGCCGGGTCGGCGGGCGGCCGGCGAGGTCGTCACCGTTCACCGGGGGTGATCCGTTCCGCTGGCGCACGCGGCCGCCTCGCTTCGCCCGACGTCGGCGCGAGGCGCCCGGTTGCTGAGCTGAATGGTTCCCTCGCTCCGCTCGCTCACGCTTCGAGCGTAGGCGATTCCGGCACCGCCACCACCTCGCGGAGGAAGCCGCGTGCGTCGAGGAACGCCCCGAGGGACTCGCGGTGCTCGGCGCAGGCGAGCCAGGTCTTGCGCCGGTCGGCGTCGTGCAGGCGGGGATTGTTCCAGCGCAGGGCCCAGACGGCGAGGGCGCGGCACCCCCGCGCGGAGCAGACCAGCGCCTCGTCGGCGGGAGTGGGAATGGTCACCGGAGCGAGTCTAGGCCCGCACGCCCGGGAAGCTTAGCGCCGGGCGGCCACGGGGGGAGCCGCCCGGCGACGGGGTGAATCGTACACACGCTGGACCCCTTGTTGTCCACCCGTGTTCAGCGTTTTCCGTGCGGTGGGACGGCGCGGCGAAAATCGTCCCTCTCCCGCCCTCGGCTCTCAGCCGGGCATGACAGTCTTGATACGCACCAGCCGCGACGACCAAGCTGTGGAGGACCGGTGGCCCAGCCGACCACGCCCGACGCCCCGACCCCGACCGAGGCCGTGCCGGGCGCGCCGCCCCCGGCGATCACCACCCCGGCCCAGGACGCCACCTTGCTGGAGCGGGCGCTGTTCGAGATCAAGCGGGTCATCGTCGGCCAGGACCGGATGGTCGAGCGGATGTTCGTGGCCCTGCTCGCCCGAGGGCACTGCCTGCTGGAGGGGGTGCCCGGCGTGGCCAAGACCCTCGCCGTGGAGACCCTGGCCAAGGTGGTCGGCGGATCGTTCGCCCGGGTGCAGTTCACCCCGGACCTCGTGCCGGCCGACATCATGGGCACCCGGATCTACCGGCAGTCCAGCGAGAAGTTCGACGTCGAGTTGGGCCCGGTGTTCGTGAACTTCCTGCTCGCCGACGAGATCAACCGAGCCCCGGCGAAGGTGCAGTCGGCGCTGCTGGAGGTGATGAGCGAGCGCCAGGTGTCCATCGGCGGGGAGACCCATCGGGTGCCCGACCCGTTCCTGGTGATGGCGACCCAGAACCCGATCGAGCAGGAGGGGGTCTACCCGCTGCCGGAGGCGCAGCGGGACCGCTTCCTCATGAAGATCGTGGTTGGTTATCCGACCGACGCCGAGGAGCGGGAGATCGTCTACCGGATGGGCGTGGCCCCGCCCGAGCCGGCCCGGGTCTTCGACACCCCGGATCTGATCGCCCTGCAGCGCAAGGCCGACCAGGTCTTCGTGCACAACGCCCTGGTCGACTACGCGGTCCGGCTGGTGCTCGCCACCCGCGCCCCCGCCGAGCACGGCATGCCGGACGTCGCGCAGCTGATCCAGTACGGCGCCAGCCCGCGCGCCTCGCTCGGCCTGGTGCGGGCCACCCGGGCGTTGGCGCTGCTGCGCGGCCGGGACTACGCGCTGCCCCAGGACGTGCAGGACATCGCCCCGGACATCCTGCGGCACCGGCTGGTGCTCAGCTACGACGCGCTCGCCGACGACGTGCCGGCCGACCACATCGTGCACCGGGTGATGTCGACCATCCCGCTGCCGGCGGTCGCGCCCCGGCAGCAGGCCACGCCGTCGCCACCGGCCGCGCCGCCCGGTGCCGGCTGGCCCGGGCAGCGGCCGTGACGCCACCCACCCGGCTGCCGGCCACCGGCGACCGCTCCGGGGCCGTCCTCGCCCGGTTGCAGCTGATGGTCACCCGCAAGCTCGACGGGTTGCTCCAGGGCGACTACGCCGGGCTGCTGCCCGGGCCGGGCAGTGAGGCGGGGGAGTCCCGCGAGTACCGCCCCGGCGACGACGTACGCCGGATGGACTGGCCGGTCACCGCGCGGACCACGACGCCGCACGTGCGGCGTACGGTGGCCGACCGGGAGCTGGAGACCTGGCTGGCGGTGGACCTCTCGGCCAGCCTGGACTTCGGCACCGGGCAGTGGCTCAAGCGGGATGTGGTGGTGGCCGCCGCGGCCGCCCTGGTCCACCTGACCGTCCGCGGCGGCAACCGGATCGGCGCGGTGGTCGGCACCGGGAGTGCGGTGCCCGCGCCCACCGGCCGGTGGCGGGGCGGCCCGCCGGCCGGCGGCCCGGGCACGCTGCTGCGGCTGCCGGCGCGGGCCGGCCGCAAGGAGGCGCAGGGGATGCTCCGGGCCATCGCCGGGACGGAGATCCGGCCGGGGCGCAGCGACCTCGGCGCGCTGGTCGACATGCTCAACCGGCCGCCCCGGCGGCGGGGGGTGGCGGTGGTCATCTCCGACTTCCTCGCACCGCCGCAGCAGTGGGGCCGGCCGCTCCGTAAGCTGCGGGTCCGGCACGACGTGCTGGCGATCGAGGTGGTCGACCCGCGCGAGCTGGAGCTGCCCGACGTGGGGGTGCTGCCGGTGGTCGACCCGGAGACGGGGGAGCTGCACGAGGTGCAGACCGCCGACCCGGGCCTGCGCCGCCGGTACGCCGACGCGGCCACCGCCCAGCGCGCGGCCGTCGCCGCCGAGCTGCGCGCCGCCGGCGCGGCCCACCTGCGACTGCGTACCGACCGAGACTGGCTGCTGGACATGGTGCGGTTCGTGGCCGCGCAGCGGCACGCCCGGACCCGAGGGACGACCCGATGATCCGTTTTCTGCAACCGTGGTGGCTGCTGGCCGTGCTGCCGGTGCTCGCCCTGGCCGCCGCGTACGTTTGGCGGCAGCTGCACCGCCGGGCGTACGCGATGCGGTTCACCAACGTCGACCTGCTGCGTACCCTCGCGCCCAAGGGGCTGGGCTGGCGGCGGCACGTGGCGGCCACCGCGTTCCTGCTCTGCCTGCTGGTGCTGTCCACCGCGCTGGCCCGGCCGGCGATCGACACCCGGGAGCCGCTGGAGCGGGCCACCGTGATGCTGGCCATCGACGTGTCGCTGTCGATGCAGGCCGACGACGTGGCGCCGAACCGCCTCGAAGCCGCCCAGGAGGCGGCCAAGCAGTTCGTCGGGGAGCTGCCGGAGACCTACAACCTCGGGCTGGTCTCCTTCGCCAAGTCGGCGAACGTGCTGGTCCCGCCGACCAAGGACCGGGCCGCCGTGACCACCGCCATCGACGGGCTGGTGCTGGCCGAGGCGACCGCCACCGGCGAGGCCGTCTTCACCTGCCTGGAGGCGATCCGCTCGGTGCCCGCCGATGGCACGGCCGGCATCCCGCCGGCCCGGATCGTGCTCCTCTCCGACGGCTACCGCACCTCGGGGCGGTCGGTGGAGGAGGCGGCTGCGGCGGCGCAGGCGGCCAACGTGCCGGTGTCCACCATCGCGTTCGGCACCGACTCGGGCCAGGTCGACATCGGCGGGCAGTTGCAGCGGGTGCCGGTGGACCGGGCGGCGCTGTCCCAGCTCGCGGAGACCACCCAGGGCTACTTCTACGAGGCCGCCTCGGTGAGCGAGTTGAAGCGGGTCTACCAGGACATGGGCAGCTCGATCGGGTTCCGGACCGAGCCGCGGGAGATCACCCAGTGGTACGCGGGGATCGCGCTGCTGCTCGCCCTCTGCGCGGGTGCGCTGAGCCTGCTCTGGTCGTCCCGCCTGGTCTGAGGCGGGACGGCCGGCGGGGCGGGCGCTGGGGCCGGCCGGGGTTGTGCCCCGGTCGGCGGTCAGCGACCGCCGGCGAGGACGAAGAGGACGGCCACCCAGAGAGCGGCGAGGGTGAAGCCCAGCGGGGCGACGTAACGGCTCATGGGACTGCTCCGTGGCGACGGGACGGTCCGGGCGGCGCGGGCCGGGACCGCGGGGATGGATCAGGACGTACGCACACGAAGTCGTGACCGGGTTGCTCCGCCACCGGCGGGCCGCGCACCAGGATCGCCCGGCCGGCGGCCGAGGAGGCGGGCGGTGCACCGAGGCGGGAAGCGGGTCAGCTACGCCGACTGAGTCGCGGCTCAGCGGGGCTGACGGTCGGCCCGGCCACGACTGGAAGGATCGCCATCTCGCACGGCGATCACCTCCTCCGGTCGGCGGGGCACGAAGGTCACGGGCGATCCCGCCCGCAAACGGGGATCATCGTACACCCGGCGCGCCGGCACCCCGTACTCGGCCGACCGGTCCGCCCGCGCCGTCCGGCCGACCGCGCCAGCGACGGCTCCCGATCGGGAGCGCACCAGTACCGCCAGGACCAGCGCGAGCAGCGGCAGCCAGCACAGCCGCGCCGCCAGCCAGCCGGGACCGTCGGGCGGGGTGTGCAGCCCGGGCTGCGGGCCGGCGAACCGGGCGGTCAGCGCGCTGACCCCGACCAGGACCGGCTGGTGGCAGAGGTAGACGCGCATGGCGTGCCGGTTCACCCCGCGGACCAGGCGGGCCGGCGCGGGCCGGTCGCCCAGCCGGCGCAGGGCCGGTCCGGCCAGCAGCCCGGCGCCGACCTGCGCCACGGCCAGGGCGATGGCGAACAGCGAGGGCGGGCTCAGGTTCGACCGGCCGGCACCGGGCACCCCGACCGCGCTGGCCGGGTAGCCCAGGGCGAGCAGTGCGGCCAGCGCGACGGCCCCGACGGCGACCAGCGCCACGGCCGGGCGACGCCCGGCGAGCCGTCCCTCGGCGTGCGCCAGCCCGAGCAGGTAGGGCACCGACCACGCGGCGAGGACGGCGACCGGCAGCAGCCAGGGGCGCGCCGCCGGCAGGCGTACGGCGAGGTCCGTCCCGGCGACTACGGCGACGGCGGGCAGCACGCAGCGCACCGGTCCCCAGCGTCGTACGGCGGCGCGCAGCGGCGCGGTGAGCGCGGAGAGGGCGACCAGGGGCAGCAGGAACCACAGCGGGCTGGCGGTCAGCGTCACCGCGACGCTGAGGATGTCGTCCCGGGTGCCCAGCACGATGGCGACCAGCAGCCCGGCGGCGCCCAGGCCGAGCAGCGCCAGGGCGGGCAGCACCAGGCGGCCCAGCCGACGGAGCAGCCACCGCGCGGGGTGGCCGGGAAAGCCGGCCAGCGAGTGGGCGGCGGCGTGACCGGCGGTGAAGAAGAAGAGGCCGAGCGTCTGGAACAGCCAGCTGGCCGGGGCCAGCGCCGGCATGGTGGCCAGCGGGCTGATCTGGTGCACGGTTCCGTCGGGTGTCAGCACCAGGGCGGTGACCAGCCAGTGGCCCAGCACCACGCCGCCGATGGCGTACGCCCGCAGCGCGTCCACGGCGCGATCCCTCATCGCGCGACCCCCGCCCGGGCCTCGCCGCCCAGCACCACCGCGGCGACCGCCGGCAGCGTCGCCGTGCCGGGCACCAGGTAGCCGTCGTGCCCGGCGACGCCGTCGACCGGCAGCGGCCGGGCGCCGAAGGCGGGGTCGCCGGGGCGGGTGCCGTGTCCCAGGCCGGGCAGCCGTACCTGCGGCACCCGGCGGATCCAGTCGGTCGGCGCCTCGGCCGCCCACACCCGGACGCCGCCGAGCTGACCGGCCCGGTCCACGCCGGTGCCGATGCCGCCGAGGGTCACCAGATCGGTGACCTGCGCCGGGGCGCGCCGTGCGGCCCGCCCGGCCACCAGCGCCCCGTAGCTGTGCCCGATCAGGGTGACCGCCGCGTCGGGCCGGTGGGCGGCCAGGGTGCGCAGCGTGCCGAGCAGCGCCGTCGCGCCCCGGTCGGCGCTGGCGGGCCCGGCCGCGGTGAGGATCCCGTCCGGCGCGTCGTAGCCCAGCCAGGCCAGCACCGCCACCCGGGCCGCCGGGTTGTCCGCCCGCAGCTCCCGGTACAGGTCGCGGGCCTGGCGGGCCGGGGCGCGCCGGGCCACCCCGCCGAGGCCGCGGTCGAAGTCCCGCAGCGTGCTGCCCACCCCTAGCACCAGCACCGCGATCCGGTCGGCGGTGGCCAGGTCGCCCAGCACCTCCACGGCGAGGCCGTCGCCGCGCGGGTCGAAGGCCAGGAACTGCCGGCCGTCCGCGGCCCACCGGTCGTACGGCGGGCCGCCCGCGCGAAGCTGTGCGGCCACCGCCGGGTACGCCTCGACGTACGCCGCCGGCGCGACCGGACCGGGCCGGTCCGGTGCCAGCAGGCCGAGTCCGAGCAGCGCGGTCGCCGCCGCCCGGGCGGGTCGGGTCCAGTGCATTCTCGTGCTCCCTCCGGAAGTGGTCCGGCGGAAGCGTGCGGTGCGGGCGGGTCGGAGATCGTCACCCTGCGGACTGGTTCCCGGCGTGCTACCGGGGAGCTACTCGCCGGCGGCCACCAGACCCGTCTCGTAGGCCAGCACGACGGCCTGGGCGCGGTCGCGGAGCTGGAGCTTGGCCAGGATCCGCCCGACATGCGTCTTCACGGTCTGCTCGGCGACCACGAGGTCCGCGGCGATCTCCGTGTTGGAGCGGCCCCGGGCGATCAGCCGGAGCACGTCGGTCTCCCGGGGGGTCAGCGCGGCCAGGTCGGTCGGGCGGGGCCGGCGCCGGCCGGGGCGGGCGGCGAACTCGGCGATCAGCCGCCGGGTCACCGACGGGGCGAGCAGCGCGTCGCCGGCCGCCACCACCCGGACGGCGTGCACCAGGTCGGCGGCGGGGGCGTCCTTGAGCAGGAAGCCGCTCGCCCCGGCGCGCAGCGCCTCGTAGACGTAGTCGTCCAGGTCGAAGGTGGTCAGGATGAGCACCCGGGGGCGGTCGGTCCGGCGGTCGCCGAGCAGTTGGCGGGTGGCGGCGAGCCCGTCCAGCACCGGCATCCGCACGTCCATCAGCACCACGTCCGGGTCCAGCCGGCGGGACGCCTCGACCGCCGCTGCGCCGTCCGCGGCGTCCCCGACGACGAGCAGGTCCGGCTGGGCGGCCAGCAGCGCGCCGAAGCCCTGCCGGACCATCGCCTGATCGTCCGCGATCAGCACCCGGATCATCCGCCTGCACCCTCCGTGTCGTACGGCAACTCCGCGACGACGGTGTAGCCGCCGCCGGGGACCGGCCCGGCGGCGAACGTACCGCCCAGCGCGAGGGCCCGTTCCCGCATCCCGGTCAGCCCGTGTCCGGCGCCCCGCTCGGCCACCGTCGGCCCGCCGGTGCCGGCGGTGTTCTCCACTCGTACGGCCAGGGCGTGCGGGCCGGGACGGACGGTGACCCGCACCGCGGCGCCGGCGGCGTGCCGGGCGGCGTTCGCCAGCCCCTCCTGCACGATCCGGTACGCGGCCAGCCCGACCGGCGTCGGCGTCCTGGCGGCGGGTGCCGGGCTGTCCAGGGTGACCGCGAGGCCGGCCCGCCGGGCGGCCTCCACCATGGCCGGCAGGTCCGTCAGGCCGGGCTGGGGCGCGGTCTCCGGGCCTGCTGTCTCGCTGCGCAGCACACCCAGCAGGCGGCGCATGTCGGTCAACGCCTCCCGGGCCGAACCGGCGACGGCGGCGAACTCGGCCCGGGCCGGCTCCGGCAGGTCGCCGAGGCGGTAGGGCGCGGTCTCCGCCTGCACGGCGATCATCGACATGTGGTGGGCCACCACGTCGTGCATCTCGCGGGCGATCCGGGTGCGCTCCTCCAGCACCGCCCGGCGCTCCTTCTCCCGCTCGCTGAGTTCGGTCTGCTCGGCCAGGGCGCGGCGGCCGGCGCGGTTGCCGCGGACTAGGTCGCCGAGCACCAGCAGGGCCACGACCAGCACCACCACGCCGGCCCGGTGGCTGGGCCGGACCAGGTCGAGGACCGGCACCATGGTGATCAGGCCGACCCAGACCAGCACCGGCCGGTCCACCCGGGCCGCCACCACCGCGAGCACGAGCAGCGACCCGAGCACCAGGACCGGGTTCCACGGCCACGCCTGGCCGGGCGGCGCGTTGAAGGTGCAGGTGAGCAGGGCCACGATGGTGAGCCGCCAGGCGAGCAGCGGACGCCGGGGCAGCGCGAGCAGCGGTGCGACGGTCAGCGCCGCGAACAGGATCGCCACCACCCCGGGCAGCCGTCGGTCGGTCTCCCAGGCCAGGGTGGCGGCGAACAGACCGACCACGGCGAGCAGGCCGGCGGGGCGTGCGTACCGGGCCAGCCGGGGCCAGCGCTGCACCGGCAGCCGGGCGGGCGGGAAGTCCGGCCCCGCGACGGTCCGCCGCAGCGCCTGCCAGGCGGCCCGGACAGGGTGCTTCTCCATCAGCGGCAGCGTACGGGTAGCCCCCGTCACCGTCGTCCCACCAGGGGGTGAGCCACCGCGTCGTACCCCGGTGTGACCTGGCCGCGTTAGCGCTTACCTGCCGGTAACCCCTAGGCTCGCCAGCGATTGGGAGATCAGCTGAGCAGAGGGGGAACCGTGGCCCGTACCGTGCTGGTGACCGGCGGAAACCGGGGGATCGGCCTGGCCATCGCGCAGGCCTTCGCCAAGCAGGGCGACCGGGTGGCGGTGACCTACCGCAGCGGCGACGCTCCCGCCGGCCTGTTCGGCGTGAAGTGCGACGTCACCGACGCCGAGTCCGTCGACGCCGCGTTCGCCGCCGTCGAGGCCGAGCTCGGCCCGGTCGAGGTGCTGGTCGCCAACGCCGGCATCACCGACGACACCCTGATCATGCGGATGTCCGAGGAGCAGTTCACCCGGGTGCTCGACACGAACCTGACCGGCGCGTTCCGCTGCGCCAAGCGGGCCTCGACCAAGATGCTCCGGGCCAAGTGGGGTCGGATGATCTTCATCTCCTCGGTGGTCGGCCTCTCCGGCGGTGCCGGCCAGGTCAACTACGCGGCCAGCAAGGCGGGCCTGGTCGGCGTGGCCCGTTCGATCACCCGCGAGCTGGGCAGCCGCAACATCACCGCGAACGTGGTGGCGCCCGGCTTCATCGACACCGACATGACCGCCGTGCTGCCCGAGGAGCGCAAGGCGGAGATCCACAAGTCGATCCCAGCCGGCCGGATGGCCAGCCCGGAGGAGGTGGCCGGGGTCGTCACCTGGCTCGCCTCGGACGCGGCCGCGTACGTCACCGGCGCCGTCATCCCGGTCGACGGCGGCCTGGGCATGGGTCACTGAGCAGAGCACGGAGGAATTGCGCAATGTCCGGACTTCTGGCCGGTAAGCGGCTGCTGGTCACCGGCGTCATCACCGACGCCTCGATCGCCTTCTCGGTGGCGAAGCTCGCCCAGGAGAACGGCGCCCAGGTCGTGCTCACCGGCTACGGCCGGCTCTCCCTGGTCGAGCGGATCGCCAAGCGGCTGCCCGAGCCGGCGCCGGTGATCGAGTTGGACGTGACCAACGCCGAGCACCTGGCCGGCCTCGCGGACAAGGTGCGCGAGCACGTCGACGGCCTCGACGGGGTGGTGCACTCGATCGGCTTCGCCCCGCAGAGCTGCCTCGGCGGCGGGTTCCTCGACGCGCCGTGGGAGGACGTGGCCACCGCGATGCACGTCTCGACCTACTCGTACAAGTCCCTGGCCATGGCGGCGCTGCCGCTGATGTCGGCGGGCGGCGCGGTGGTCGGCCTCACCTTCGACGCCACCAAGGCGTGGCCGGTGTACGACTGGATGGGCGTGGCCAAGGCCGGGCTGGAGTCCGCCTCCCGCTACCTGGCGCTGCACCTGGGCAAGCGGGGCATCCGCAGCAACCTGGTCGCCGCCGGCCCGCTGCGCACCATCGCCGCCAAGTCGATCCCCGGCTTCGAGCAGTTCGAGGAGGCCTGGGCCGAGCGGGCCCCGCTGGGCTGGAACCTCACCGACCAGGAGCCGGCCGCCCGGGCCTGCCTGGCGCTGCTGTCGGACTGGTTCCCCGCCACCACCGGTGAGATCGTCCACGTCGACGGCGGCTACCACGCGCTCGGCGCCTGAGCCGCGAGGCGGGGCCCCTGTTTGACGTTCCGGCGGAGGAGGGGGCCCTGCCAACGCCCCGACCCGGGGTGGTCGCGGGGCCGTCACGGCCGTCGGGGGAGAATGGGCGCATGGCGTACGACGCGTTGGTGCTGGTCTCCTTCGGCGGCCCGGAGCGGCCCGAGGACGTGCTGCCCTTCCTGCAGAACGTCACCCGGGGGCGGGGCGTGCCGCCGGAGCGGCTCGCCGAGGTCGCCGAGCACTACCTGCACTTCGGCGGGGTGTCCCCGATCAACCAGCAGTGCCGGGACCTGCTCGCGGCGATCCGCGCGGACTTCGCCGCCAACGGCGTCGACCTGCCGGTCTACTGGGGCAACCGGAACTGGGACCCGATGCTCGCCGACACCGTGGCGCGGATGCGCGACGACGGGATCAAGCGGGCCCTCGCCTTCGTCACCAGCGCGTACGGCGGCTACTCGTCGTGCCGCCAGTACCAGGAGGACATCGTCGCCGCCCGCGCCGCGGTCGGCCCGGACGCCCCGCTGATCGAGAAGCTGCGCCAGTTCTGGGACCACCCCGGCTTCGTCGAGCCGCACGCCGACGCGGTACGCGTGGCGCTGGCCCAGCTCGACCCGGCGAAGCGGGAGACCACCCGGCTGGTGTTCACCGCGCACTCCATCCCGGTCTCGGCGGCCGCCACCGCCGGCCCGCATGGCGGCCGGTACACCGCCCAGCTCGAGGAGACGGCCCGGCTGGTGCACGCCGCCGCCGCGCCGGACCTGCCGTACGACCTGGTCTGGCAGAGCCGCTCCGGGCCGCCGCAGGTGCCGTGGCTGGAGCCGGACATCAACGACCACCTGGCCGCCCTCGCCGAGCAGGGCGTGACCGGCGTGGTGGTCAGCCCGATCGGGTTCGTCTCCGACCACCTGGAGGTGGTCTGGGACCTGGACACCGAGGCGCTGGAGACGGCCAAGCAGCTCGGCCTGGACTTCGTCCGCGCCGCCACCCCGGGCACCGACCCGCGCTTCGTGGCGATGGTCCGCGAGCTGGTCGGAGAACGCACCGCCCCGGCCGGCGAGCGGCCCGTCCGGCGCCTCGGCGAGCTGCCCATGTGGGGCACCTGCCCGGCGCTGTGCTGCGTGCCCCCGGCCCGCCGGCCCTGAGCCCGACCGACCTCCGACACCCCTGGGGACGACAGATGCATGACCGCAAGCCGGTGCAGAGCTGGCTCACTGACATGGACGGCGTGCTGGTGCACGAGGGCCAGCCGGTGCCCGGTGCGCCCGAGTTCATCAAGAAGCTGCGCGCCTCCGGCAAGCCGTTCCTGGTGCTGACCAACAACTCGATCTACACCCCGCGCGACCTGCAGGCCCGGCTGGCCCGGATGGGGCTCGACGTGCCGGAGGAGGCGATCTGGTCGTCCGCGCTGGCCACCGCCCAGTTCCTGGCCGACCAGCGGCCGGGCGGCACCGCGTACGCGATCGGTGAGGCCGGGCTGACCACGGCCCTGCACGCGGTTGGCTACGTGCTCAGCGACTTCGCCCCCGACTACGTGGTGCTCGGGGAGACCCGCACCTACAGCTTCGAGGCGATCACCAAGGCGATCCGGCTGATCAACGACGGGGCGCGGTTCATCTGCACCAATCCGGACGCGACCGGCCCGTCCGTCGAGGGCGCGCTGCCGGCCGCCGGCTCGGTGGCCGCGATGATCTCCAAGGCGACCGGGGTGGAGCCGTACTTCGTCGGCAAGCCCAACCCGATGATGATGCGCTCGGCGTTGAACACCATCGACGCGCACTCGGAGAGCACCGCGATGATCGGCGACCGGATGGACACCGACGTCCTCTGCGGCCTGGAGGCGGGGCTGGAGACGATCCTGGTGCTCACCGGGATCAGCTCGCGGGCCGAGGCGGAACGCTACCCGTACCGGCCGTCCCGGATCGTCGACTCGGTCGCCGACCTGATCGACGAGGTCTGACCGGCAGCGGGCCCGGCCGGCCCGCGGCCCGCGGTCAGGGGCGCAGCGGGGCGTTGCAGGCGGCCACCAGCGCCTGCCGGCAGGCGGTGGTCAGCGGGCGCAGCGCCGCGTCCCGCTGCTGCGCCTCGTAGGTGTTCACCGCCCCGCCCGGGGCGCTCTCCCCGGCGAGGGCCAGCACCCGGTCCAGCACCGCGGCACGGGCGAAGAGTCGGCGGGCCCGCGGGTCGAACCCGGGCGGCAGGTCGGTCGCGCCGTCGGGGCGGCGCAGCGCCGCGAGGGCGCCGGCCAGCTCCGGCCGCCACTGGGCCACGTCGAGCCGGGTGAGCGCGGCGGTCGTCTCGGCGAGCGCGACCGCCAGCTCGGCCTCGGCCTCGGCCGCGCCGGGCACCGCGAGGGACGCCTTCGGCGCGTCCGCCGGCAGCGGGTACACCCGCCACAGCACCGTCTCCCAGGTCATCCCGGATCCGGAGGTGTGGCTGCGCACCTCCGGGACCAGCCCGAGCCCGCTGGCCACCACCGCCTCGCCGGCGAGCAGCGCCGCGCCGGCGAAGTCGCCGGGACCGGGCAGCCCGCGCGGGTCGCCCGGGGCGGGCAGCACCAGCCGGATCTCGTCCGGGGAGAGCTTCGCCAGGCTGGGCAGCGCCTCCCGCAGGGACACGTCGGTCCAGGTGCCGGGGGCGTCGGCGACCAGGTGCTCCTCGTCGCCGGCGATCGCGTCGGCGACCTCGTCGAACGGCACCAGGCCGGCCCGCCAGGCGCGTACCCAGGCAACGAACCGGCTCGACCGGCGCGGAGCCAGGGTGGCCGCGCCCGTTGCGGGGGAGGACATGCCGAAAGGGTACGTGTTCCCCGCCGCCCCTGTCTCGACTGCCGCTCCGGTGGCGTGACCTGCCCCCAACTGCCCGCTTCGCCCGGTTCTTCGCCGGCGCCGGCCGTCGCGGAGCGGTCGGGGCGGCGCGTCGGCGGGCGGCGCGCCGGGCCGGCGATTAGCGTGATCGACATGGCGGGGCGATACGGCGAGGACGTGCTGGCGGGGGACTGGCGGCGGCGGAAGGTCACCCCGGAGGTGGACGCCGAACCGGACCTGGTCGTCGAGGACGCCGACTCCGGGTTCTGCGGTGCGGTGGTCGGCTTCGAGTCCGGCGCGGTGGTGCTGGAGGACCGGCACGGCCGGCGGCGCAACTTCCCGCTGCTCCCGGCCGCGTTCCTGCTCGACGGCCGGCCGGTCACCCTGCGCCGGCCGGTACGCGCTCCGGTGCCCGCCGCCCGCCGGCGGACCGCCTCCGGCTCGATCGCGGTCGACAACGTCCGGGCGCAGGTCGCCAAGGCCAGCCGGATCTGGGTCGAGGGCGTGCACGACGCCGCGCTGGTCGAGCGGATCTGGGGCGACGACCTGCGGATCGAGGGCGTGGTGGTGGAGCCGCTGGACGGCATCGACGCCCTGGCCGCCGAGGTGCGCGCCTTCGGCCCCGGCCCGGGTCGCCGGCTCGGCGTGCTCGTCGACCACCTCGTGCCGGGTTCCAAGGAGAGCCGGATCGTGGCGGCCGTGACCTCGCCGCACGTGCTGGTCACCGGCCACCCGTACGTGGACGTGTGGCAGGCGGTGAAGCCGAAGGCGCTGGGCATCCCCGCCTGGCCGGTGGTGCCACCGGGGCGGCCCTGGAAGGAGGGGGTCTGCGCGGCCCTCGGGGTGGCCGAGCCGGCGGACATGTGGCGGCACATCCTGTCCCGGGTGGACAGCTTCGCCGACGTGGAGACGCCCCTGATCAATGCCATGGAACGGTTGATCGACTTCGTCACGGAGCCCGGTTGAGCGGTCGCGTCCCGAGTCGGGCCGGATTACCGACACCTATTGACATTCGATAGGAAGCGGACCTCGCCTACCTGAGGTGGCCGCTGACTGCCGTCACGGTGTTCTGGGTGCTGTGCGTCCAGGTGGTGATCGTGGCCACCTGGAAGTTGCTCACCCTGGTCAGGAACGACCGCATCTTCAGCACCGCCTCGCTGGGGTGGGTCGACGCGATCGTGTGGGCCATCGCCGCCGCGTGGGTGGTGCTCGTGGGCGTGTTCCGCTACATCGGCTTCACCGTGGACGACCCTGGCCTACCGCTCCTGCTGTTCCTGATGGTCGTCGGCGTCGCCGCGCTGGGGCTCCTGATGGTGGTCATGCGCGCCCTGCTACGGCAGGCCACCACGCTGCGCACCGACATGGAAGCGGTGATCTGATGCCAGCCCGGCGACCTGCTCGAGTGGGTCGAGGACGAGCCATCGGGCGCACCCGGTGTCGGGGACTGACCACGCAGTAGGTAGCGATCCAGTGCCCGGACGGCCCGGGCCGGCCACCTCCGGCCGGGCGGCCCGGGGCCGGCTGTGGCGGGGTCAGGGTTCCTGGTCGGGGGTCCGGGTGAAGACGAAGGTGGCGATGTCGAGGGCGACCGGGTGCCCGGCGGAGTCCCGGATCACGGTGAGGATCTCACCGTCCTGCGAGCCGGAGCGGCCCCGCCAGCGGTCCGGGCCCTCGGCGGTGAACCGGAGGATCGGCCGACCCACCGGTCCGCCGACGAGGTCGCCGGACGGGTCGGGACGGAACTCGTACTCCAGACCCATCCACCACCAGCGGCCGGTCAGCTCGGCCAGTCCCGCCGCGGGCTCCGCGGCCGGGAGCCACGGGGTGGGCGGGGTCGGCTCGGCGTCCAGCACCAGGGTGAGCACCTCGCGGGCGAGGCCGACCACGTGGTGGCCGCGGCTGAGGCCGTACGCGTTGGCGAAGTCGACCACGGCGGCCCGGCCGGGCCGGTACACCGCGAGGCCGGCGACGTACCCGGGCATCGAGCCGCCGTGCCCCACGTACACCCGGTCGCCGACCCGGTAGAGCTCCAGGCCGAGGCCGTGCCCGCCGGTCCAGGAGTCCAGGTCGCTGATCACCACGGGCGCGCACATCTCGGTGAGGGTGGCCGGCGCGAGCACGTCCGGGGCCGGGTCGGCGAGGAACGCCGCCCACCGGCCCAGGTCCGCCACCGTCGACCAGAGCTGGCCGGCGGGGGCCATGGCGCCGGTGTCGGTGCGGGGCTCCTCGCGCAGGGTGTCGTGCCAGGGGTGGACCACGTAGCCCCGGGCGTACGGCTCGGTCGGGTGGTAGGTGGTGCGCCGCATGCCCAGCGGTTCGAGGATCCGCTCGCGGAGCAGGTCGGCCCACGGGGTACCGGTGATCCGCTCCAGCACCCCGCCGAGCAGCCCGTACGCCAGGTTGGAATAGTGGTAGACCCGGTGCGGCGGGTGCGCGATCTTCTCCGGCGTCAGCCCGGCGAGCAGGGTGGCCAGGTCGGCGCCCGCGGTCCGCTCCCACCACTGCCCGTCCGGCTCGCGCTGCAGCCCGCTGGCGTGCCCGAGCAGTTGGCGCAGGGTGAGCGCGCCCACCGGGGTGCCCGGCAGGTGCCGCTCCAGCGGGTCGTCCAGGGCCAGCCTGCCGGCATCGCGCTGCTGCATGACCAGCACGGCGGTCATGGTCTTGCTGATCGACCCGATCCGGTACTGCAGGTCCTCGTCGGGGCGGGGCTGCTCGCCGGCGACCGCGAGGTGGGCGAGCGCGCCGTCCCGGATCACCCCGAGGGCGAGGGAGGGTGCGCGCCCCTCGGCCTGGGCCCGCGCGACCAGCGCGTCCACCTGTCGGGCGGTCTCCGGCAGCAGAGCCATGGTGGGGTCCTCCTCGTCGCGGTTCGGCGGTGCCGAGCTTAGGAGATCATCTCGGGTCGTTGCCGCGTGCGTCGACGTGTCACGATCGTGGGGTGGACGCCGTGTTCTGGATCGTGTTGGGTGTGTTGCTGGCGGTCGCCGAGATCTTCACGACGACGCTGTTCCTGATCATGTTCGCGGCCGGGGCGTTCGCTGCCGCCGGCGCTGCCGCCCTCGGTGCCCCGGTCGCGCTCCAGGCGCTGGTCTTCGCCGTGGTCTCCGCGCTGTGCGTGGCGGTGGTCCGGCCGGTGATCCGGCGGCACGCCCGGCCGGCGCTGGAGAGCGGCGAGCAGCCGTTCGGCATCGAGGCGCTCGAGGGGGCCACGGCCCTGGTGCTGGAGCCGGTGACCGCCGAGCGGGGGCTTGTCAAGATCGACGGTGAGCTGTGGAGTGCCCGGGCGTACGACGCGACGCGGAGTTACGCCGCCGGTGAGCGGGTGCAGGTGATAAAGGTCCAGGGCGCCATCGCCCTGGTCTGGCAGGACGACATTTCCACCCCGGGCGGGTTGCCCGAAGCGAAAAGGTGAAGGGTATGGAGTTTGCCGCGATCGTGTTGATCGCTGTAGCGGTGATCGTCGTGGTGACGCTGGTGAAGGCGGTGCGGGTCGTGCCGCAGCAGCGCCAGGACGTGGTGGAGCGCCTGGGGAAGTACAAGCGGACCTTGAACCCGGGGCTGAACCTGTTGGTGCCGTACATCGACAAGGTGCGTACCAAGGTCGACATGCGGGAGCAGGTGGTCAGCTTCCCGCCGCAGCCGGTGATCACCTCGGACAACCTCGTCGTCTCGATCGACACCGTGCTCTACTTCAAGGTGGTCGACTCGGTCCGGGCCACCTACGAGATCTCCAACTTCCTCCAGGCCATCGAGCAGCTCACCGTCACCACGCTGCGCAACGTGATCGGTTCGCTGGACCTGGAGCGGGCGCTGACCAGCCGCGAGGAGATCAACCGGCACCTCTCCGGCGTGCTCGACGAGACCACCGGCCGGTGGGGCATCAAGGTCACCCGGGTCGAGATCAAGGCGATCGAGCCGCCGCCGAGCATCCGCGACTCGATGGAGAAGCAGATGCGCGCCGAGCGGGACCGCCGGGCCGCGATCCTCAACGCCGAGGGTCTCAAGCAGTCGCAGATCCTCACCGCCGAGGGCGAGAAGCAGGCCGCGGTGCTGCGCGCCGACGGTGACCGGCAGGCCCGGATCCTCCAGGCGGAGGGCCAGGCCAAGGCGATCCGTACCGTCTTCGACGCGATCCACCAGGCCAACCCGAGCCAGAAGGTGCTCGCCTACCAGTACCTCCAGGCGCTGCCGCAGATCGCCAACGGCTCGGCCAACAAGGTCTGGATCGTCCCGGCCGAGCTGACCAAGGCCCTGGAGGGGATGGGCGGCGCGCTGGGCGGGCTGGCCAACATGGTCGGTGACGTGCCGTCGCCGGAGGCCAGCAAGGGCGCCGGCGAGGTGGAGCGCGAGGCCGCCGAGGCCGCGCAGGCTGCCGCGACCGCCGCCCAGGAGATCCACAACGAGGTACGCGTCGCCGAGGCGCAGGCCACCGGCGGCAAGGGCCCGCAGGGGCTGCCGGCCCCCGAGCCGGTCTCCCCGGAGAGCCTGCTCAACGACCCGTCGGACCAGCGCGAACGGGGCTGATCCGGACGGCCGTCCGCCCCGGACGGCAAATGCGAGAAAGCCTCATGCGGCGCCCCGGTGCCTGCCACGATCGGTCTGAGGACGGGTGGTGAGCAGGACCGGGGCGCCGTACGCGTCCCGCGCCGCCCGTGGGCGGAGCGAGGTGAGGCATGAAGGATCCGGCGAACAGGCTGTTCTCCAAGGACCTCTTCTCCAAGGAGCTGTTCTCCAAGGACCAGTTCCCCGGCGCGCACGATCCCGCCGGACCGCTCGGCACCCGGCGTACCGGGGGCGGGTTCGGGGTGCTGCCGTTCGTCTCGGAGCCGGGGCCGGCCGCCCCGGCCACCAACGCGAGCTGGGCCTGGTCCGTACGCCGGTTCGCCCGCGCGGCGGTCTGGCTGCTGCCCGCGTACGCGATCCTCTACGGCCTGGTGGCGATGGCCAGCGATGGCGGGGTGGGCAACGATCCCTACCCGGCCGACGGCAACCCGCTCTACCTGGTGGGCTGGGTGGCCGCGGTATGGCTGGGGCTGCTCGCGCTGCTGGCCCTCACCGGCCTGCTGGCGGCCACCCGGTGCCGGCGGATCGCCGCGGCCGGGCTGCTGGTGAGCATCGCTGGCACGGTGCTGATGCTGCCCTTCGCCGGGATGGCCCAGGAGGCGCCCGTCTTCGGCACCACCGCGCGCACCCTCGTCCTGTTCGGTGCCACCTGCTACAGCGTGGGCTGGTTCCTCACCGGCTGGTCGGTCGCCCGGTCCGGGATGTTCTCCTACGGCGACGGGATCATGCTGATGATCGCCGCCCCGCTGCTCGGTCTGGCCGGCGCGCTGATCGGCTCGTTGCAGACCTTCGGTGCGATCTTCGCGCTGGTCTCGGGGATCGGCATCGGCTACCGCTCCGGCCGCCTGGTGCCCGCCGCCATCGCCCGCGACGCGCTCGCCGCCAGTGCCCTCGCCACCCCCACCGCCCCCACCAACCCCACCAGGCCCACCTGACGGCGGCCTGCCAGCGGCGACCATGAGGTGGCGGCGGTCCGGGAGATCCCCATCGCCGCCAACCTCGTGATCAACCAGGTGCCGGCGTGGCTGGGAGGTCGCCGTGAGGTAACTGACAGTTGCCTGGCGGGGTGGCCGGTTGGCGGTGTTTGCGGCAATCCTGGGGGCCATGCCGTCTCCCCGGTCGCCGCTGTCGCGCCTGTTCACCGTGCTCCTCGCCGGCGTCCTCGCCGGGCTCGTCGTCGCGGTCGCCGCCCTGCCCGGCAATCTGCTCGGCGGGCTGGTCACCAAGTCGGTGCTGGGCGCGTACGCGCAACTGCCCGACGCGCTGCGTACCCCCGCGCAGCCGCAGCGCTCCTACCTCTACGCCAACGACGGCAAGACGCTGATCACGACGTTCTACGACGTCAACCGGACCGACGTCCCGCTGGCGGAGATCGCCCCGGTGATGCGCCAGGCGATCGTGGCCGCCGAGGACCGCCGGTTCTACTCCCACGGCGGTGCCGACCTGCGCGGCATGGTCCGTGCCCTGGTCGCCAACGTGAAGGGCGGCGGCACCGAGCAGGGCGGTTCCACGCTGACCATGCAGTACGTCCGCAACGTGCTCAAGACCGACCCGACCCGCACGGCGGAGGAGCGGCAGGCGGCCACCGAGCAGACCGTCGGGCGCAAGCTCCAGGAGATCCGGTACGCGTCTGCGCTGGAGAAGACCCTCAGCAAGGACGAGATCCTCAACCGCTACCTCAACATCGCCTACTTCGGCTCCGGCGCGTACGGCGTCGCCGCGGCCAGCCAGCGCTACTTCGGCAAGCCGCCGGCCGACCTGACCCTGGGCGAGGCGGCCCTGCTCGCCGGCCTGGTCCAGTCGCCCGACGAGTACAGCCCGATCGACGGGAACAAGGACAAGGCGCTCCAGCGCCGGACGTACGTGCTCGACTCGATGGTGGCGACCCACGCGATCACCGCGCAGCAGGCCGCCGCGGCCAAGGCGGAGCCGCTCACCCTGCACCCGACCGCCCAGCCCAACGGCTGCACGGCGGTCGCCCAGGGCCACGACGACTGGGGCTTCTTCTGCGACTACCTGCGCCAGTGGTGGCTGACCCAGCCGGCCTTCGGCAACACCGTCAAGGAGCGCGAGCAGGCGCTGCGGCGCGGCGGCTACACGGTCGTCACCACGCTGGACCCGAAGATCCAGGCGACCGCGCAGCAGCAGGCCACCAAGGTCTACGGGTACGACAACAAGCGCGCCCTGCCGATCGCGGCGGTCGAGCCGGGCACCGGCCGGGTGCTGGCCATGGCGGTCAACCGGCACTACAGCCTGGCCGACAACCCGGCCGGGCAGACCAACTACCCGAACACCGTCAACCCGCTGATCTCCGGCGGCGCCAGCGTCGACGGCTACCAGGCCGGGTCGACCTTCAAGCTGTTCACCATGCTCGCCGCGCTGGAGGCCGGCAAGCCGCTCGCCACCGGCTTCGACGCCCCGGCCAAGCTGCCCACCCGCTACGCCTCCGACGCCGACGGCAACTGCGATGGCAAGTGGTGCCCGGCCAACGCCAACCCGCAGTGGATGGACGGCTACCGGATGATGTGGGACGGCTTCGGCCGCTCCGTGAACACGTACTTCGTCTGGCTGGCCGAGCAGGTCGGCGAGGACAAGGTGGTGGAGATGGCGCAGCGGCTCGGCATCACCTTCCGGGCCGACTCCGACGCCGCCTTCGCCAAGGACAACGCCGCCAACTGGGGCGCGTTCACCCTGGGCGTCGCCGCCACCACCCCGCTCGACCTGGCCAACGCGTACGCCACCGTGGCCGCCGAGGGGACGTACTGCTCCCCGCTGCCGGTCGCCTCGGTGACCGCGGCCAACGGCGAGAAGGTCGACGTCGGCCAGCCGTCCTGCAAGAAGGTCCTGGAACCGGACATCGCCCGGGCCGCCACCGACGCCGCCCGCTGCCCGGTCGGCCAGCAGTCCGCGTACGGGCAGTGCAACGGCGGCACCGCCACCGGGGTAAACGGGATCGTCGGCCGGCCGGTCGCCGGCAAGACCGGTAGCTCCGAGCAGAACGCCACCGAGACCTTCGTCGGGTTCACCCCGCAGGTCGCCGTCGCCGGCATCGCGGCCAACCCCGACGACTCGACCGACCTGGTCGGCTCGGCGGTGCAGGCGAAGGTGATCGACGCGGTGGCCCGGGTGATCCGGACCGCGGTGAACGGCAAGCCGGTGCAGGACTTCACCGCGCCGAGCCAGGACCTGGCCGGCGACCCGCAGCGCCCCCAGCCACAGCCGACCCCGCAGCCACAGCAGCGGCAGCAGCAGGACCGGGGCCTCCCGCAGGACCTCCTGCGCTGGCTCCAGAACCGCGGCCGCGGCTGAGCGGTCAGGAAGGGGCCCCTGCCATGCCGGAGGCGTTGACCGGCGGCCCCTCCTTACCGCTCAGCCCGCTCCGGCGGGGCGGTGGGGGCCGACGTGGAACATGCCGGTCATCTCGTCGTGGACGGCGTAGCCGAAGCGCCGGTACAGGCTGATCGACTCGCTGGTGGCGAACAGGCCGACGAAGGTGCGGGACGAGGCCCGGCCAGCGATCCACTCCTCCAGCCGGCCGAGGATCGCCGCGCCCACGCCGCGCCGCTGCCGCTCCGGCACCACGGCGAGGTCCTGCAGGTAGTAGTAGATCGCGCCGTCGCCGATCAGCCGGCCGATCCCGATCACCCGGTCGCCCTCGACCGCCACCACCCCGTGCAGCGAGGCGGCCAGCGAGGCCGGGATCGCCGCCGGGTCGTACGCCTCGGTCCAGCCGACGGCGGTGGTGACGGCGACGAACTCCTCGACCGTGGGCAGCCGGTCGACCAGGTGGTAGTCCACCTTCGGAACTTAGCCCGGTCAGCGCCGGAGCAGGGGCGACACCACGCGGTCCAGCGCCGCGGCCACCTCGTCTAGGTCGCCGTCGCCGTCGACCACCACGAACGACCCGAACTCGGGCAGCGCCCGGTAGGCGGCGTCCAGCGCGCGCAGGTGCGCCAGCTCCTCCGTGTCGATGCCGCGGGCCAGGACCCGCCGCCGGGCCACCTCCGGCGAGGTCGCCAGGAAGCAGACGACGGTGGGTCGGGGAAAGAGGGCGTAGCAGGCCCGGACCGCGCGCCGTCCCCGGTCGCCGCGGGCCGCCATGATCACGTACTGGCACCAGGTCCACCGGTCGAGCACCGCCGTCCGCCCGGTCAGCCGGCTGACCAGCAGCGTGCGGGCCATCGCGACCGCGCGGACGGTCGCCTCCAATGCCGGATAGAGGGTACGGCCGAACAGCGCCACCCCGTCCGGCCGGCCGAGCGCCTGGGCGAGCCGGTTCCACAGCGGCCGCCCGCCAGCGTTCTCGAAGTACGTCGCCGGCACGCCCCCGGCGGTCAGCCGGCGGACCAGGGCCCGGGCTTGGGTGCTCTTGCCGGAGCCGTCGACACCGACCAGGGCGATCATCACGGGGTGGGTCACGGGTCGGCACGGTAGCCGCCGGCCGCAAACTCGGCGAAAAAATATCCGCGCGGGTGTCGGATCCCGTGCGGCGGCTCCGACTCACGGGTGAGCGCGCCCGCCGGGGCGCCACCGAGCAGGAGGACACCATGCGCAAGCTCGTCTACTGGGTGCACCAGTCCGTCGACGGCTTCATCGAGGGCCCGAACGGCGAATTCGACTGGCCGGTCATGGGGCCGGAGATCTCCGCGTACTCCTTGGAGCTGTGCGACGGGGCCGACGCCTTCCTCTACGGCCGCAAGGCGTCGGGGATGATGTCGTGGTACTGGCCGCGGGCGGAGCAGATCTCCCAGGACCCGCACAACCTGGGGTTCGCCCCGATCTGGCGGCGTACCCCGAAGATCGTCATCTCCCGGACGCTGGAGAGCGCCGAGTACGACGCCCGGGTGATCGGCCGCGACCTCGCCGCCGAGATCACCGAGCTGAAGGCCCAACCCGGCGGGGAACTGCTGCTGACCGGCGGCTCCGGTGCCGCGGCCGCGCTGACCGCGCTGGGCCTGATCGACGAGTACCAGGTGGTGGTGCACCCGGTGGTGCTCGGCGGTGGCACGCCGGTCTTCCCGGACAAGGACCGGCTCGACCTGCGGCTGGTGGAGACCCGGGGCTTCGACGGCCGGTCGGTGCTGCTGCGCTACGTGCGGGCGTGAGGTGGGTGGGGCGGCCCCGGGCCGCCCACCACCCGGCGGTGGCCGCCCGCCCGGCCCGGTGCCCGGGACCCGGCGGCCGGCCAGGCAGAATCGTCCGGTGCCCGTCCACGAGATCACCGACCCCGACGACGACCGGATCGCCGACTACCGCGCGCTGACCGACGTGGAGCTGCGTACCCGCTGGGAGCCCCCGCACGGCCTGTTCATCGCCGAGGGGGAGCTGGTGCTGCGGCGGGCGCTGCGGGCCGGCTACCCGGCCCGGTCGTACCTGGTCGACGCCAAGCGGGTCGACCAGCTCGCCGACCTCGACATCGGGGACGTCCCCGTGTACGCGGCCACCCCCGAGGTGCTTCAGCGGGCCACCGGCTTCCACGTGCACCGGGGGGTGCTCGCCTCGTTCCACCGCAAGCCGCTGCCCGCCGCCGCCGAGGTGCTGGCCGCCGCCCGCCGGGTGGTGATCCTGGAGGACGTCAACAACCACACGAACCTCGGCGCGATTTTCCGGGGGGCTGCCGCGCTCGGCATCGACGCGGTGCTGCTGTCGCCGTCTTGCGCCGATCCGCTCTACCGGCGCAGCGTGCGGGTCAGCATGGGGGAGGTCTTCGCGGTGCCGTACGCCAAGCTCGAACGCTGGCCCGCGGGTTTGGACCAGGTGCGGGAAGCGGGCTTCACCGTGCTTGCCATGACGCCGGCTCCGGACGCCGTACCGATCCAGCGGTTGACTTCGGCGCAGCGCGAGCGGGCGGCGCTGCTGCTGGGAGCCGAGGGCCCCGGCCTCACCGCGGCGGCCCAGTCCGCCAGCGATGTACGGGTGGTCATCCCGATGCGGCGCGGAGTGGACTCGTTGAACGTCGCCGCCGCTGCGGCGGTGGCGTTCTGGGAACTGGGTCGCGACGACCCATCGTTCGGCATCGGGTAGCCCCTGCCGGCGTCGAGCACTTCTGTTTGCATGATGATGCGGGCTGGTGCATAATCTTCCTCGTGTCCAAGGTTCTCACCTCCCTGCCCACCGGCGAACGCGTCGGCATCGCCTTTTCCGGCGGCCTCGACACCTCGGTAGCGGTCGCATGGATGCGCGACAAGGGCGCCGTTCCCTGCGCCTACACCGCCGACATCGGCCAATACGACGAGCCCGACATCGCCTCGGTGCCCGGTCGCGCGCTCAGCTACGGCGCCGAGGTCGCCCGCCTGGTCGACTGCCGCGCCGCCCTGGTCGAGGAGGGCCTGGCAGCGTTGACCTGCGGGGCCTTCCACATCCGCTCGGGCGGGCGAGCGTACTTCAACACCACCCCGCTGGGCCGGGCCGTGACCGGGACCCTGCTGGTGCGGGCGATGATCTCGGACGACGTCCAGATCTGGGGCGACGGCTCGACCTTCAAGGGCAATGACATCGAGCGGTTCTACCGGTACGGCCTGCTGGCCAACCCGCAGCTGCGCATCTACAAGCCGTGGCTCGACACCGACTTCGTCACCGAACTGGGCGGACGTAAGGAGATGTCGGAGTGGCTGCTCGAACGCGGCCTGCCGTACCGGGACAGCACCGAGAAGGCATACTCCACCGACGCCAACATCTGGGGCGCCACGCACGAGGCGAAGACCCTCGAGCACCTCGACACCGGCATCGAGACGGTCAACCCGATCATGGGAGTCCGGTTCTGGGACCTGTCGGTGGAGATCCCGACCGAGGATGTCACGATCGGCTTCGACCAGGGCCGTCCGGTGACGATCAACGGTAAGGAGTTCGCCAGCCCCGTCGACCTGGTGCTGGAGGCCAACGCGATCGGCGGCCGGCACGGCCTGGGCATGTCGGACCAGATCGAGAACCGGATCATCGAGGCCAAGAGCCGGGGCATCTACGAGGCGCCCGGCATGGCGCTGCTGCATGCCGCGTACGAACGGCTGGTCAACGCCATCCACAACGAGGACACGCTGGCGAACTACCACAACGAGGGCCGCCGCCTCGGTCGGCTGATGTACGAGGGGCGCTGGCTGGACCCGCAGGCGCTGATGCTGCGCGAGTCGTTGCAGCGCTGGGTCGGCACGGCGGTCACCGGCGAGGTGACGTTGCGGCTGCGCCGGGGCGAGGACTACTCGATCCTGGACACCACCGGCCCGGCGTTCAGCTACCACCCGGACAAGCTGTCGATGGAGCGTACCGAGGACTCGGCGTTCGGCCCGTCGGACCGGATCGGCCAGCTCACCATGCGCAACCTGGACATCGCCGACTCGCGGGCGAAGCTGGAGCAGTACGCCACCCTCGGCATGGTCGGCGGCGCGACCCCGCAACGGATGGTCGGCGCCGCACAGGCAGCCTCGACCGGGCTGATCGGTGCGATGCCCCAGGGCGGCGCGGAAGCCATCGCCTCCCGGGGCGTCTCCTCCGCCGACGACGAGGCACTCGACCGCGCCGCGATGGAGTTCGGCGTCGACTGAGCGACGCCTCGGGAACGGGATGCGCTGTGACGGCGGGGCGGTGACCGCCCCGCCGCCACATCGGTCAGCCGAAGTACGTGGACCAGAGGTTGTGGGTCGGCCAGCTGGTCACCGCGCGGGAGGCGGTCCAGAGCGCCGAGTCGATCGCGCCGTAGCTCAGCCCGGACTCGTCGTCGCGCTGGTTGAACACGGCCGCCCAGCTCATCCCGTGGTACGTGCGGACCATGATGCTGTACGTGCCGGCGAAGCTGCCCGTGTGCCAGGTGTTGCGGCCGGTGCCGCCGCTGACCGGGCGCACCTGCCAGCCCAGGCCGTAGTACCAGCCGTCGGCGTTCACCCCGGTGGGGTTGGGCACGGCGAAGACCCGGCCGAGCGAGGTGCTGTTCAGCACCGTGTTGCCACTGTCGAAGGTTGCCGCCCAGCGGACCAGGTCCACCGCGGAGGCGAGCCAGCCGCCGTTGGCGTCGTGGATGCGCATGCTGAACGTGCCGTACGGGGCGTCGACGATCGTGCCCGAGTTGTCCAGCACGGTCGGACCGGTGTACTGGGAGTGGTAGCCCACCTCGCCGCTGTGTCGGCTGATCGTCCAACCGGTCGCCATCCGGGTGATGCCCCGCGGGGCGAGCAGCTCCTGCTTCACGTACGTCTCGTACGGCAGGCCGGTGACCTTCTCGATGATCCGGCCGGCGAGCAGGTAGCCGTAATTGCTGTAGGAGACGGTCGAGCCGGGGTCGTGCATCAGCGGCTGGCCGGACATGAACCGGATGACGTCGGCGTGGGTCAGCTCCATCGGCACGCCCAGCGCGTTGGCGATGACCCGGTCCTTGAACACCGGGTCGAACGCGGTCAGGTCCCGGTCCCAGCCGCCGGTGTGCTGGAGCAGCCGCCAGAGGGTGACCTGGCTCAGCCGGGGGTCGGCGGTCTGCCCGGCCGGCGGAGTCAGGTTCAGGAACTTGGTGATGGGGTCACCGAGGTTGAGCTTGCCGTCCTGCGCGAGCCGGACGATCGCCGCCGCGGTCAACGACTTGGAGAGGCTGGCCACCCGGAACAACGAGGTGGGCTGGATGTACTGCGGCGAGTTGTTGCCGTAGCCCCGGGCCAGCACCAGCCGCCCCTGGTAAGTCACCGCGAGCTGGCCGGCCTCGATGTGCCGGGCCTGCATGAAGGCCTTCATGGTGTCGTCGAACGCGCTGAGCGAGCTGACCGCGGTGCCGGACGCCGTCCAGGTGTCCACCGCGGCGCTCGCCGGCACCGCCCCCAGCGCCCCCGCGCCGAGCGTGCCCACCCCCGCGGCACCCACCAGCTTCCCGAACGTCCGTCGGCTGACCGACCGTACCGTCGTCCCGTCCACGCCTCCCCCTCCGATTGATCACGATCAAGGCGACGCTACTCGACGGACTCGGGACGTGGCGGCGGCGGGTCTTCGAGATCGGCGGTGACGCAGGGTAGCGTGACGCCCGTGTTCCCTACCGTCCGTGAAGTGCTCGCCCTGGTGCCGGTACGCCACGGCGCCCCGCGCCTGGTCGCGGGCGACGCGGGGCTGGACCGCCCGGTCCGCTGGGTGCACGTGGCCGAGGTGCCGGACATCGCCACCCTGCTCGGCGGCGGGGAACTCGTGCTCACCACCGGCATCGGGCTACCTCCGGACGACGCGGGGCTGCGCGCGTTCATCGACGACCTGGCCGACGTCGGGGTGTCCGGGCTCGTCGTCGAGCTCGGTCGCCGCTACCTCAGCGGAGTGCCCCGGGTGATGGCCGCCGCCGCCGAGCGGCGCGGGCTGCCCCTGGTCGAGCTACGCCGGGCCACCCCGTTCGTCCGGATCACCGAGGCGGTGCACGCGCTGATCGTGGACGCCCAGCTCACCGAGCTGCGGGCCACCGAGGAGATCCACCAGCGGTTCACCGAGCTCTCCGTGGAGGGCGCCGGCCCGGAAGACGTGGTGCGGCAGGCCGCCGAGCTGGCCGGGTGCCCGGTGGTGCTGGAGAACCTGTCCCGGCGGGTGCTCGCGTACGACCCGGCGGGGGAGAGCGCCGAGCTGCTGCTCGACGGCTGGGAGCAGCACTCGCGGCGGATCCGGCCCGCCGGGCGGACCGCGTACGACCCGGACAGCGGGTGGCTGGTCACCACCGTCGGCGCCCGGGGCGAGGACTGGGGGCGACTGCTGCTGCGCTGGCCGGCCGGCGGCGAGCTGACCACGGGCGGCGCCGACCGGCTGCTGGCCACCGACGACCGCCCGCCGGAGAGCGTCCCGCTCGACGGGATCGACGGCACCCGGCCGACCCCGCCCACCCGGCTCACCATCCTCATCGAGCGGGCCGCCTCCACGCTCGCCCTCGGCCGGTTGATCCGGCGCGACGCCGAGGGGTTGGAACGGCAGATCCACCGGACCCTGCTCACCGCCCTGATCGACCACTCCCGTCCGGTCGACGAGGTCGCGCTGCGGGCCAAGGCCCTCGGCGTGACGCTGGACCGCCGCCACCTGGTCGGCGTCGTGGTGCGGTACCGGGCCGACGACGCGGCGGAGGCCGGGGAGTCCGGTCCGGAGGCCGGCCCAGCCCGGCTGCGCGACCTCGCCGAGTCGGTCGGCCAGGCGCTCCGGGAGGCCAGGCTCACCGCCCTGACCAGCGCCGTCGACGACCATGCGGTCGGCGCGCTGCTCGCCCTCGCCGACCCGGCCGCCGAGGAGAAGGCGCTCGCCGCGCTCGCCGCCGCGCTGCGCCGGGTACGCCTCGACGCCGTCCCGGCCCGCCCGCCGGGCCCCCGGCCCGCCCCCCGCCCGGTCGACGTGGCCACCCGTCCCGTCGCCGTCGGCGCGCCGCGTGCCGCCGACGGGCCGGCCCGTCCGACTGCCGTCCCGCCGCGGGCGGCCGCTCCGGCAGCGGTGATCATCGCGGCCGGGTCCGGGGTGGGCAGCCTACGGGAGGCGGGCCGCTCACTGGTCGAGGCGCGGCAGATCGCCGAGGCGGCCCGCCGGGACCGGCGGGATCTGCCGATCTTCCGGCTGCCGCACGTCGGGCTGGCCGGCCTGCTGCACCTGCTGCGGGACGAGCCGCGCCTGCAGACCTTCGTGGAGCGGGAACTCGGTGCGCTGCTGGCGTACGACGCCCGGCATCCCCGCGAGCAGTTGCTCGGCACCCTGCGGGCGTACCTGGAGCAGGGCCGGAACAAGTCGGCGGCGGCCGCGGCGGCGCACCTGTCCCGGCCGGCGTTCTACGAGCGGCTGGCCCGGATCGGCCGGATCCTCGACGTCGACCTCGACTCGGTCGAGGCCTGCCTCTCCCTCCACGTGGCCCTGCTGGCCC
The DNA here is from genome assembly GCF_008119785.1 of Micromonospora sp. MP36. Lineage (GTDB taxonomy): Bacteria > Actinomycetota > Actinomycetes > Mycobacteriales > Micromonosporaceae > Micromonospora. Next base: position 39,893 of record NZ_VSFA01000064.1, read on the forward strand.
TGGACGCCGTACGCACCCCCTGACCCACCCACCCCCGCCTGCCCCGGGATCCTGCGGTGATCATGAAGTTGGCGGCGGCGAGTCGGAGGTGGTTTCTAGGCTTCAGTGCAACTGATCTTGGTTGGGCTGGGGGTGCTGGTGGCGAGGCCGGGTGTGTTGACGTTCGGGCATCGGCAGGTGTTGGAGCATCTGTGGGGTTCAGGGCGGACGATCACGCAGATCGCGGGCCTGTTAGGGGTGCCGGTGTGCACGGTGTCGCGGGAGGTTGCCCGTTATCACAGTGCGCGGCATGGGACGAAGAACCCGCTCGGGCGGTCGTTGCCGCCGGGGCGGGCTCGGGCGCCGTATCGGTGGGGGTATCAGGCGCAGTGGGCGCAGCGGCGGGCTGACGCGGCCAGGCGTCGGCCGAAGGCGTCGAAGCTGGGGATGGGCACGCGGCTGCGGCAGGTGGTGGCGGGGAAACTGGCTCGTAGGTGGTCTCCGAAGCAGATCGCCGCGTGGTTGCGGGCCACGTTCGCCGACCGGCCGGAGTTGCAGGTGTCCCACGAGACGATCTACCAGGCGATCTACGTGCAGTCGCGGGGGAGCCTGCGGGCCGAGTTGACCCGGCAGGTGGGGCGTGTCAGATGG
>NZ_VSFA01000065.1 GCF_008119785.1 Micromonospora sp. MP36
CGCGTAGCCCGCACCGGACAGGGCAGCCGCCCAGCACGGGGCATGCGGGCGCAAGCCGACCTCCGGGGCCGTGGCGGAGTTGACGTTGAACGGCACTCCGTTGCGGTGCGGGTACAGCCCGGTCATCAGCATCCCCCGGCAGGGACTGCACACGGGGTAGTTGCTCACCGCGTCGGTGAGCACCCTGGCCCGGCCCGCCAGTTCGTCCAGAGCCGGGGTGAGCACCGGGTCCCTGCCCGTGCACCCCAACGCACCGGCGCGCCATTGGTCAGCGATGACGAACAGCAGATTCGGTGCCGCCGCCATCACTTGCCCATGCCCAGCGTGAGCCCTTCGGTCAACCGCCGGCCGAGCCACACGTACACGGCGAGCATCGGAAGGACGATGATGCACAGCCCGGCGAACAGTCCGCCCCAGTCCGCACCGCTGTAGGTCTGCTGCTGCACGAACGAGATGAGGGCCACCGGCAGGGTGTAGTTCTCCGTCGAGTGCAGCAGCGTCACGGCGAGGAGGGTTTCGTTCCAGTGCCCGATGAGCTGGAGGACGAACGCGGTCAGCATGCCGCCCTTGGCCATCGGCAGCATGACCCGCCAGAAAACCCCGGCCGGGGACGCCCCGTCCAGCGCCGCGGCCTCCTCCAACTCCGCGGGCAGCGAACGGAAGAACCCGGTCAGCAGGAAGACAGTGAACGGCATGGAGAGGCCGATGTAGACCAGGTTCAGCCCGACCAGGCTGTCGATCAGCCGCACCGAATTGAGCATAACGAACAGAGGAATCAGGATGACCTGGACCGGGACACCGAGCCCCAGCACGAAGAAGAGGGTGAGCCCCCGACTCAGCCGGGACTCCTGCCTGCTCAGCCAGTAGGCGGCGGGAGCCGCCACGGCGACCGTCAGCACCGAGGACACCAGGGTGACCCAGGTGCTGTTCCAGGTCGCGGTGGCGAAGTCGCTGACGGTCCAGGCTTCGACGAAATTCTCGACCGAGAACCCCTTCGGCAGCCCCCAGGGGGTGGCGAGGATCGAACGGGTGTCCCGGAACGCCTGCAGAGCCATCCAGCCGAGGCCGGCGACGTTCGCCAGCACGATCAGCCACATGAGCCCGACCCCCACCCGGCGCAGGGGTCCCGTCCCACTCAACGACGCCGGACCCCGCCGCCGGGCCGGCCATCGGCGGGTGGCCGGGGGCGCGATCGATGTACGCATCTCGTGCCTCTCAGAACTCGATGACGTCACGACGCATCACGCGCCGGAGCAGTACGACCAGCACGGTCACCAGGAAAAGGGACAGAACCGCCGAGGCGGTGGCCGCGCCGTAGGCCGGAATGGAGTCGCCGGAGAACGCCGTCACGTAGGTGTAGACCGCGGCCGTCCAGGTCTGGGCGGGCGGGACTCCGGTTCCGTTGCTGGCGCCGAAGATCCAGATGATCTCGAAGATCTTCACCGAGGAGATGGTCCACAACACCGCGCAGACGCCGAACACGTCCCAGGTCAGGGGCAGGATGACGTGCCTGAGTCGCTGCCATGCGTTGGCGCCCGCCAGTGCGCAGTCCTCGTAGTAATACGGTGGGATCCGGTCGACCCCCGCCATCAGGATGGTGGTGTAATAGCCGGTGGTCATCCAGACCATGGTCACCATGATGAGCGGGAACAGGTTGTCCTGGGCCAGCCACTGCGGCGGGGCGTCGACCCCGAGGGGTTTGAGTATCGAGTTGGCCAGCCCGTCCGGGTTGAAGATGAAGCCGACGAGGATGCCGTAGACCAGAGCGTTGACCAGGTGCGGGAAGAAGATGACGGAACGTACGATCTTTCGGCCCGCCATGTCCCGTAGGACCAGCGCCATCGCGAAGCTGAGCACGAAGATGGCGATTCCGACGACGAACAGCAGCTTCAACGTGTTGCCGAGGGACTGCCGGAACAGCGGATCTGCCACCAGGCCCCGGTAGTTGTCGATGCCGCTCCAGGTCATCGGCCCCGAGCCGGCCCACTTGTGGAAGCTGATCCACACCGCCCCGAAGATCGGGACGACGAACAGGACGACGTAGAGCAGCAGGGCCGGGCCCACGAACGGGACGAACAGGCGTCGTCGCTGATCGGCCAGGGATCCCCCACGGCGGGCCGGCGTCGAGCGGGTTTCGGGTGAACTCGCGCGCGGCAGGGCCGTCGTCGTCATCAGTTCTGCGTCTTCCAGTACGCGATCTGCGCGGCCTTCATCTTGCTCACGAACTGCTCCGCCGAGATCTTGCCCAGGAACAGCTCGTCGTCATTGGGCGAGAGGACCTTCTCGTTGTATCCGGGGAAGGCGACTCCGTCGAGCTGCTGGTGGTACGCCGACGCGTTGTCGAGCGTCGCCTTGACGTCGGCCAGCTCGGGTGCGGTGGTCGCGTCGCTACGGATCGGCAGCATCTTGGCCTCGGCACCGCTCGCGTCCTGGTACTTCTTGCCGAGGAAGAACGCGGCGAACTCCTGCGCCAGCTTGGCGTTCTTCGCCTTCTTCGGCACTGCGAACCCGAGGACGTCGGCGCGCTGGCTGTCCTGCGAACCAGTGGTCGGGAACGGGAAGGACCCGAATTCGAATCCGGCGGCGGCGTAGCTGGCCGACTCGGTGGGCATCCAGGAGCCCATGAACATGAGCGCGGCCCCGTTGTTCGCCCACTTCTGCTGCTGGGCGGGGAACTTGCTGGCCTGGTAGCCCTTGATGAAGTAACCGCCCTTGACCAACTGCTCGACCTTCTTGGCGGCGTCCAGCACCGCCGGGTCGTCCCACGCCGCCCCGGACTTGTCCGACGCCAGCTTCATCAGCGCTCCGGGCCCGCTTTCGCGCAGCACCATGGTGCCGAAGTAGGCGGCGTTGTAACCGGCGACATCACCGTCCGCCGCGATCGGCGTCTCGCCTGCAGCCTTGAGCCGGTCCAGCAGGGCAATGAACTCGCCCCAGGTCTTGGGCGGGTTGGTCTTCAGCTCGGGGTGCTTCGCCGCGTTGAACCAGACCGCGTCCGACTGGATCTGGTACGGCAGCATCCACGGCTGGCCGTCGGGGTACTTGATGTTGATGTTCTGCAGCAGCTTCGCCGGGATCAACTCCCCCGCGGGCTTGCCGTCGACCTGCGTCGCGTAGGCCTCCCCCAGGCCAAGCGCCTGCTTCGTCGCCGCCAACGCGGGGTACATCTTGAGGTATGGGCCGTCGACGAGGTCCGGCACGTCGTTCGTGTTGAGCGCGGGGACCAGCTTCTGCAGGTTGGTCCGGCCCTGCCACTGGACCTTGATCTTGACGTTGTGCTGCTGCTCGAAGTCGGCGATGGCGTCGGCCAGCACCTTCTGCTGTGGCTCGCCGCTCTTCCACATGGACCAGTAGGTGAACTCCTTGCCGGACTGCTCCGCAGCCGACCCGGAGCAACCGGTCAGAGCCAACGCAACGGCGGCCGCGACACCAGCCGCCAGCCGTGTGGACCATCGCGCACGACCAACTCGGGTTGCCACGAACAACACCTCCCGAAGACAGGGCAGCCAGCAAGCTGCGGGTTCACGAAATGTTCCGACCCGCCAAGAGAGGATTCAAGAAGTAATTCCCCCCAGGCTCAGCGGCCGAGCCGGCCGATCCCCCACCGGCTTGGCGCAGCGGGCCCGATCGGGAACCCCAAAAACGGGCACGAAGGCGGTAACGGGCCCTGATTGTCCAGGAATTGGCAGCGGACCCCAACCCGGGCCTGAGCGCTCGAGCGAGGAAAAACACCCCAGGAATCCTCGCGTATTACTTCTTTAATCCTGTCTTCGAGGCGGAGAGAATGGGCGAACCCAAAGGACCCGAAAAGACGGGCCCCGACCAGCGCGACCTGAGGTGAGAAGAGGACATGGTGGCCACGCAGCCAGACGCCGCTCCCCGCAGATCCCGGTCGGCCCGCGACGCCTCGACCCGAGACCTGAAGTTCCAACAGCTCGCCGGGGTGCTGCGCCGCGGGATCCTCGCCGGCGACTGGGCGGCGGGCACCAAACTGCCGACCGAGAGCCAACTGGCGAGGGAGACGGGTCTGTCCCTCACCACCGTCCGTCGCGCATACGAGGAACTCGTCGGGCAGGGGCTGGTCGTCCGCCGACAGGGCGCCGGCAGCTTCGTGACCGTGCCCAACCGCCGGGAACCACGCACCCGATGGTCCATCGGCGTACTCGTGCCCGACACCCAGCTCTACTACCCGCGCGTCCTGCAGGGCATCGAAGAGGCGTTGTCCGCGGCCGCCGCCCGCCTCCAACTGTCCACCTATCACTACGACCGCCGGGAGGAAGAACTCGACCTGCAGTTCCTGCTCGACTCCGGCGTCGACGGCCTGCTCCTGGTCCCCACCCTGCTCGGGCTGGACGACCCGGCCGGGCGGGCCGATCAGCTGATGTCCCTGCCCGTACCGGCGGTCCTGCTGGAGCGGCGGCTGGCCGACGCCGGCCCCGGTGACCGGACCGAACACGTGTGTTCCGACCACGGGGCCGGCGCGTACGACGCGGTCGCGCACCTGAACCGGCTCGGACACAACCAGATCGCCCTGCTCACGCGGGGCAACAACCCCACCGAGGCGGCGGTGAAGTCGGGGTTCGAGCGAGCCATGCAGGACCTGGGGCTGCCGGCCGACAACCAGCACTGCGCGGTCAAGGACCGGTGGGATCCCGACCTGGCAGACGAATACCTCTCGAGGCTGCTGGACTCGTCCGTCACCGCCGCCCTGGTGTTCGGCGACCGGGAGGCCGCACTCATCGAAGGCGCGGCCCGCCGCCGCGGGATCCGTATCCCCGAGCAGCTGGCGCTGGTCTCGTACGACGACGAGACCGCCGATGTCGCCGAGGTACCGCTGACCGCGGTGTCACCCCCCAAGTACCGCGTCGGCCGGATGGCCGCCGAAGTGCTGCTGCGCCGCCTGACCGAGGGCGACGCCTGTCCCCTCCACCAGATCCGCCTGCGGCCACGCATTGTCATCCGCGCCTCCTGCGGTGCTCGCCTGGCAGAGCGCTCATGAACACGATCCCGAATCAAGGAGCTCCATGCGTATCGGGCTGATCGGTGCCGGTGCCGTCGCGGACCTGCACGCGCACGCCGCCGAGTCCCTGCCACACGTACGTCTCACCGCCGTCTGTGACCTGGCCGAGGAGGCCGCCCGTCGGGTGGCCGCGCCCGTGGGGGCCGCGACCTTCACCGACTACCGGCACCTGATCGGCAGCGGTCTGGTCGACGCAGTCATCGTCAACACGCCACACGCGCTGCACCGGCAGATGGTGGTGGACGCCGCGGAGCTGGGCCTGCACGTGCTGGTCGAGAAGCCGATGGCGACCACGCTGACCGACTGCGACACGATGCGGGCCGCGTGCGAGGCATCCGGCGTCACCATGGTCGTGGGCCACATCCAGCACTTCCTGCCCGAGAAGGTGGCGGCAGAGGCGGTGCTGCGGCAGGGCGAGTACGGCGCTCCGGTCATGGTGCACGACTACCGCAGCACCGACTACCGGCCAGGCACCCGCTCCGCGTGGTTCTTCTCCACGGAAATCGCCGGCGGAGGTGCGCTGATGAACATCGGCACCCACTGTCTGGACCGGTCGGTCTGGCTCGGCGGGGCAACCGCGGTCAGCGTCACCGCTGCCACCGCACAGCGCTTCGGCGTCGCGGTGGAGACCGACGGGGTCATCCAGCTCGAGTTGGCGAATGACGTCTCGGCGTCCATCTCGGTGGTCTCCGACACCCCGCGCAGGATCGACGAGCTGATGGTCGTCTGCGAGCGAGGCGTGATCACCATCGATCCCCGGCGCGGCACCTTCGTCCGTCAGGACGGTCACACCCGGGTCATCCTGGAACCCAGCAGCTCGGACATCCCGAACGCTTTCCGGGCCCAGCTGGCCGACTTCGTGGCCGCCGTAGCGGGCGAGCCGCCCCGGGTCAGTCTCCGCCACGGTCGACACGTGGTCGAGCTGGTCCTAGCTGCCTACGAGTCCGCCGCCCTCGGCAAATCGGTCACGGTCGGCGCGCTGCCCTCCTCGGCCTCCCTCGCCTGATGGCCGCCGTGCTTCCACCCCTCGACCCGGCACGCTCGGCCCACACCGGCTGGACCCGCGCACACTGGGAGGCATTCGCCGACCATCTCCTGCAAGGCGCGCGGGCACACTCCTCGCCGTCGCATGCCCGGGTACGGTTCCCATCCGACGCGCGAGAGCTGGACGCCACCGACGAGCTGGAAGGCTTCGCCCGTGCGTTCCTGCTCGCGGCGCTACGCATCGCCGGTGCACGCGGAATCGACGACGGGCTATGCGAGTGGTACGCCGACGCACTGGCGGCCGGTTCCGACCCGGGCCATCCCGAGGCCTGGCCCGCGATCGGGCACCACGGTCAGCCCCTGGTCGAGGCGACCGCAATCGCGGTCGCCCTGCACTGGACCCGGCCGTGGCTGTGGGACCGGCTTCCCGAGCCCGTCCGGCAACGAGTGGTCTCCTGGCTGTCGGGATCAATCGGCGCCTGGAGCGCCGACAACAACCACGTGATGTTCGGCGCTACCGTCCAGGCATTCCTGGCGTCGGTCGGGGCCGACCACGACATGCTCGAGATCGACGGCGCGTTGGCGCGCATCGAGGACTGGTACGCCGGGGACGGCTGGTACACCGACGGGCGCGGCCGGCGCTTCGACCACTACAACGCCTGGACCTTCCACCTCTACCCATTCTTCATCACCGACATGCTGGGCGAGGCCCGGCGTCCGCACGTCACGCAGACCTACCGCACCCGGCTGCGGATGTTCCTCAACGACTACCAGCACCTGTTCGACGGCACCGGCAGCCCGCTGCTGCAGGGACGGTCCCTGATCTACCGCTGGGGTGTGGTGGCGCCCTTCTGGATGGGTGCCCTGCAGGACGCGACCCCGCTGTCACCCGGCCGGACCCGCCGGCTCGCCAGCGGTGTACTGCGGCACTTCGTCGACCACGGCGTCGGCGCGGACGGCACGCTCGGGCTGGGTTGGCACCATGACACCGACAGCCTGCTGCAGCCGTACAACGCACCCGGATCGCCACACTGGGCCAGCAAGGGATTCCTCGGTCTGCTGCTGCCCGCGGACCACCCGGTCTGGACCGCTGCCGAGGAACCGCTGGAACTGGAGGAGCGTGACGTGCTGCGCCCGCTGCCCGGACCCGGCTGGCTCGTACACGGCACGCGGGACGACGGGATCGTGCGGGTGCTCAACCACGGCAGCGACGGACACCCACGCAAGGACGACCCGCTGTACCGCAGACTCGCGTTCAGCACCCGCACCGCGCCGGTGGACACCCCGGTGCGGGACAACCGGATCGACGTCGCGCTGGCCGGCACCGGCGCCTCGCGGCACCGGGGCCTGCGGGCTGGCACCGCCAGGCCCGACAGCGCGTCGTCCTGCTACCACCTGGACGGCCAGGGCCGGGACGTCCTCGTCGACGTCGCGACGACCGTCTTCGGGCCCGCCGAGCTGCGGCTGGTCCGGGTACGCGGCGCGGTCGCCCTGCCGTTGCGCATCAGCGGGTACGCCGTCTCGGCGCACTCGCCCCTATCCGTCACCGCCGACCACGGGTGGGTCCGCGCGAGCCGCGACGATGGACTCTCGACGCTGCTCGCCCTGGTCGGCGGCGGGACCGGCGACGGCGGCGTGCAGATCGAGGCCACCCTCGATGCGCAGGACGCGGCATTCGGCCCGCATGTCGGCGTGCCGTGGCTCGCGTTCACGCCCAGCGCCGACTTCGAGGTGCGGGTCGCCTGTCTGGTCGCCCTCACCGGCCAGCCATGGGATCCTGCTGGGCTGCTCGCGTCGTTGTCCGTGCGGTGGATGCCCAACGGCGCACGGGTCAACCGGGGCGCCGAGGTCCGGCACGTGCCCTGGGTGGGCGAGGCCCGGTGGGCAGCCGATGCGATCAACCAGGGCGTGTTCCGCGTCAGCGGCTGAACCCTCACCGACACACCATTTCCTCGTCGGATGGCAGCCCGTATGTCAGGAGCGTGATCATGGCCAGCCGAGACCCACAGCGGCCGAACATCCTCTTCATCCTCAGCGACGACCAGGGCCCCTGGGCCATGGGCTGCGCCGGCAACGAGGAGATTCAAACTCCACGGCTGGATTCCCTCGCGGCGTCCGGGACCCGGCTGGACAACTTCTTCTGCACCTCCCCGGTGTGCTCGCCCGCCAGGGCGAGCCTGTTCACCGGCCAGATACCGTCCCGGCACGGTGTCCATGACTACCTCGACGGGGTGCACGTCGGGCCGGGCGCGGTGGACTACCTCGCCGGGCAACGGCTGTTCACCGACGAGTTGGCGGAGGCCGGCTATCGGCTGGGGCTGACTGGCAAATGGCACCTGGGCGCCAACGACCGACCGCGGCCCGGCTTCGTCCACTGGTACGCGCACGAGAGCGGCGGCAGTCCGTATTATGGGGCGTCGATGTATCGGGGCGGCCGGCCGGAGACGGTGCACGGCTACCTCACCGATGTCCTGGCCGAAGACGCGGGCACCTTCCTGCGCGCCGAGGTCGGGCGGCCCGAACCGTTCTACCTGTCGCTGCACTTCACCGCTCCGCACAAGCCGTGGCGGGGGCAGCACCCACCCGAGGTCGAGAGCGTCTATCGCGACTGCGCGTTCGCGTCGTGCCCCCAGGAACCCTGGCATCCCTGGCTTCCGCTCGTAGCTGGCGTACCGATCGGGGGTGAGGCGGACACCCGCGCCGCGCTCGTGGGCTACTTCGCCGCGGTCACCGCGATGGACAGCGCCATCGGTCGGCTGCTCGATCGCCTCGACGAACTGGGGCTGATCGACAGCACCTTGGTGATGTTCAGCAGCGACAACGGGTTCAACGCCGGTCACCACGGTATCTGGGGCAAGGGCAACGGAACCTATCCCCAAAACATGTACGACACCTCGGTCAAGGTCCCGGCCATCGTCGCCCAGCCCGGCCGGATCGTGGCCGGCCAGGTACGGCACGAACTGCTGTCGGCCTATGACGTCGGCGCTACGCTGCTGGAGTTGGCCGGGTTGGACGCGCGCCGGTTCGAGCAGGGCCCGGGCCGGTCGTTCGCCGGGCTGCTCACCGGGCCCAACAATGAGGGCGACGTCGCGGACCGCCCGATCGTGGTCTACGACGAGTACGGTCCGGTGCGGATGATCCGTACCGCCGAATGGAAGTACGTACACCGCTACCCCGATGGCCCGCACGAGCTGTACGACCTTGTGCGCGACCCGGATGAACGGGTCAATCGGGTTGATGAGCCCGACATCCGGGACATCGTCCGCGGCATGCGGGCCGACCTCGACGGATGGTTCACCGAGCACGCGGATCCCTCTCTGGACGGCCGCCGGCTACCGGTTGTCGGGGCAGGCCAGGTCGGCCCGGTGGGGCTGGACCCGTACGGCGCCTTCCAGCCACCGGGTTGGGACATGCCCACCGGCCCCTGAGAGATCGCCGAATCGAGACGTATGCCGGTAACGGGGCAACTGACGGAGCGATTTGATCGTTCAGCCCTATGCGATCGCCGAACGCGGGAGAGTCGGCGTAGAGCCGCGCGTACCAGAGGAGGATTCGTGCGAGCAACGCACCGCCGCCTGCTGGCGCTGCTCGGGATCACCGCGGCGGTTCCGCTGGCCGAGTCCCTCGCGCTGGTGCTGCTCGGGTTCATCCCGGCAGAAGGGCTGGCACCGCAGGTCACGGCGGTCTGGCCGTACGACTCCTACCACGACATGCGCTGGCTGCTCGTCTACCACAACACCTGGCTGTTGTTCGGCGCCGGCCTGCTGACCCTGATCGCGCTGCGCGGGGTGCTGACCGCGGCGATCGTCAACCTGGCCTGGCCGACGCACACGCCACGGCCGCCGTACCGAGATCTTCTCCTCCGCAACGTCGGGGTAGCGGCGTTCGGGGCCGTCCTCGTCCTGCCGTACGCCGCGTACTCGATCGGCGCCTCGGTGGTCTCGCTGTCCTGGTTCCTGTTCGCCGCACTGGGTCCGATGATTGTGCTCGCCCCCTTCCTGCAGCGGATGTCGGTGGGTCGGGCGTGGTGGCGTGGATTGCCGTCGGCCGAACTGGTCGGCTGGTCGCTGCTCGACTTCGCGGTGATCACGGTTCTCGGCGGGCTGGTGTGGCGCACTCCGGACGTGTGGACGCCACTCGTCACCGCGGCCGCCGGCGCGCTCAACGGCCTGCTGTGGCGGCAGACGGTACGCGCGGCCGTCCTGCAGAGGCGGGTGCGCTGGCGGCAGGTGCCGGTCGTGCCGATCGTCGTGGTGCTCGCCCTGGCCGTCCCGCTGGCGTCGCAGGCGCTCTCCCAGCCCGGCAAACAGGCCAACACCTTCACGCCGCCGATCTTCACCCGGCCGCTGCCACCGCGGGTGCCCTACGCGGTCATCCTGCTGGCCGGGCACGACTCCGCGTACGACGGCCGCCCCGCGGCGGATCCGAACGTGGAGCTGTTCTCATACGTCGGCCTGGACTCGGATGCTCGGCCGCTGCCATACCGGCCGGAGGCCACCCACCGGTCGTTGGACTCCAGCGCACAGTTGCTCGCCGCGCAGGTCGAGGCGGTCCACCGGCGGACCGGCCGACAGATCGCCCTGGTCGGACAGAGCGAGGGGGTGATGGTGGCCCGCACCTACCTGCGGGACCGGCCCAACTCTCCGGTGCGGGCGCTGGCGATGTTCAGCCCGCTGGTCCGCGCCGGCCGGACGTACTATCCCCCGCCGGAGGCCAATACCGGTTGGGGGCTGGCCGCCGGGTGGCTGCTGCGGGTGATGTTCAAGGTGACGACCATCGGCAACCGGGCCGCCAGCACGCCCGACGAGCCGTTCATCCGCTCACTGCTGGATGGCGCGCCCTTCTACCGCTACCAGACGCTGTGCCCGATCCCCGGCGTACGCGTCATCGCCTTCCTACCCACGGTGAGCGCAGCCGAGGCCCCACCCGGCCAGACGTTCAAGATCCCGGTGGTCGAAGTGCCGACCTTCCACGCGAGGGTCATCGGCCGGGTAGGCGCCAACGACGTGCTGATCGACTTCCTCGCCGGGGCAACCATCAATCGCCCTCGCCGCGAGTTCCGCCCGCTCCAGCAACTGGCGGATGCCTGGCACGCACCGTCCCTGGCGATCCAGCTCAATCCGGTATGGCGGCCCACCGCGCCTCCCGGCCCGCCCTTCTCACAGGCCCGGTTCTGCTCAAACCCGTGACCGGCTCCAACCTCGCGGCGGCCTCCCGCACGAGTACCAACACACCGCGCGACCCGCGCGGACGGCCGACCATGCTCAGCCCCGAGCAGGTGCGCTCCAACAACGACAACGATCCCTGCACATAAGCGAACGCAAGCCGCCGTGGCTCCGCCCGCTTGCAGTACTAATCGAACCTCTTCAGATGCGCCGCGATGGCGCGAAGGATTTCCTCCTCGCGAGCCGGAATGCGGCCGTCGGGTTGCGGCCCCACGTTGAGCAGCAGGTTGCAGCCGGCCGCCCAGGCCCGCTTCAGAACGGCGAGCAGATCATCCGTGGATCTGTAGGCATCGTCCTCGGGCTGGTAACCCCAGCTCTTGTTCATGGTCAGGCAGGTTTCCTTGGGGCCGTCCAGAACCGTGCCGGTGTTGAACCCTGCGGTGTTCTCGCCCGGCAGGTCGTTTTCGAAACCCTGTACGTCCTCGCCCGGCGGCAGCGGGACGTCCTTGCGGTTGTTCAGCACGACGGCATCCGGCTGCAGCCGGTGGACCAGGTCGTAGAGCGCCGGGTAGTTGTAGTCGCCGCCCGGGGCGAACCAGTCGGGGTGCGCACGCCACCACTTCGAGCGGGGCCAGTCCCCGTCGAACCAGACCTGGCCGATCTCGCCGTACCTGGTACACAGTTCCTCGACCTGGCCGTGCAGAAACCCGAGGTAGTCGTCCCAGGCGAGGCCGGACTCGCGCCGGAACCGGAAGGCCGGGTGGTGCCAGTCGATCAGCGACACGTAGCAGCCGAGCTTGATCCCGCGCTTTGCGCAGGCCTCGGCGAGCTCGGCAATCGGGTCGCGGCCGAACGGGGTATTGGTGACCTTGAAGTCGGACAGGGCGGTGTCGTACATCGAGAATCCGTCATGGTGCCGGGAGGTGATGGTGATGTAGCGCTGTCCGGCGTCCTGCGCCAGGTCGGCCCACCGCTCGGCGTCGAACTGGTCAGCTTCCAGCCGGCGCATGAGTTGCTCGTATTCCGCGACGGGAGTGCGGGACTCGAACATGTCCCATTCGCCCTTGCCGCGAAGGGCGTACAGGCCCCAGTGGACGAACATCCCAAACTTCGCCTCCCGATACCAGGCGAGGCCCCTGGGCGAAGCTTGTCGTGCTGCCATTGATATCCCTTTCCTGACCAATCGTGCTCTCGGTCAGTCGACTCACCGGGGTACCCGACCACGGAAAGGTTGTCCGGTTCCCGCTCCTGTCGGCGTTCAGCAAGACCCCCGAGGGCATCCGTGGCGTGATAGAGCGGTACTCAACTACAGCTCCAACGAAGGAATCAATGAGCACTTCGGGGCAGCAAGCCCTGGGACTGAACCCATCGCCGTACACCCGCTGCCAACGTGGCCAGCGGCGGTTCGGAAGGGTGCCAAGCCCGCTCGTACTCCCAAGAAATCCATCCGTCATAGCCACGGTCCCGAACCGCAGCGGCGACCTCAGCGAGTGGTAACGCGCCCGCGGCGGGGGGCCTGGGCGTCAGGTCCGCACGACTGACCACGTCCTTGATCTGCACATACGCCAGTCGGCCGGAGAGCAGATCGAGCGAGTCGGACGGATCCTCCGCGCCGAGCCACGTGTGCAGAACGTCCCAGACGACGGTGGCTTCGGCGCACCCGGGCTGGTCGATGATCCGCCGTACATCAGCAGCGCGGTGGTGGCTGTCATGTGTCTCGAGAGCCACCGAGACGCCAAGTCCTTGACAACCCTCGATGATCCTCGCCAGTCGCCGCGCCCCACGCTGGTCGTCCGCGTTGGTGGCCGGACGCGGGCGCCGTCCGCCGGGAAACACCCGCAGGTACCTGGCGCCGATGTCGTAGGCCAGCCGCGCGTGGCCGAGCCCGGCCGAGACGACCACGTCGTCGTCGACGTCCGGGTCACAGATTCGCACATAGCTCGCGACGCTGAGGGCCGTGATGCTCGCCGCGCCCAGTTGGCGGGAGACAACCTGCCGCTGCGCGCCGTCCAAGCCGGTGTGCACCGGCTCGTCCGGCCCGGCACGCAACTCGAGGCCGTGGTAGCCCTGATCCATAGCGATTTCGACGACGCTCGACAGCTTCATGCCTGGGCAGCCGAGGGTGGAGAAGGCCAGTGGCATGTCCGAGGTTCTCCTACCAATCCTTCTTGAATCGTCCTTTTCCGAGCGGCTCTGATTCCTCCTACCTTTCACTCAAGGAGGAAGCCATGCCAGCGCAACCTTCTGGTCTGACGCGACGCAACGTCCTGTCTGCCGCCGCGGCGGGTGCCGCCATTGTCGGCCTGCCGTCGGTTGCCCGGGCCAGCGCGCAAACTGCCCAGGCGCCCGCTGCCGTCAGCGCCGACCCGTCGGCTCTCGAGTTGCAGGCTCTCGCGCTTGAGCCCCCGGTGTTTCTCTTCGAGACACACGTACCCGACCAGGTACGTGCCGTTGGCGGCTCGCGCCTGAGCATAAGCGACGACGTAGCGCGGGCCGGGCAGCACTCTCTGCGCTGGGACTACCAGCCGGGCGGAGCCGTCGAGGTGCGCGCGCCGCTGCACTATCAGCCCAGCGCCTACCAACGCGGCGGCGACCAGGGGTTCATGGGTACGGTTGACACGTTCTCCGTGTGGCTCTATAACGATCAACCGATCGACGAACTCCTGCGGGTCGAGTTCGGCCGGGGCTCGGTCGTGGACGCCTGGTGTGAGATCCACCTTGGCTTCCGGGGTTGGCGTACCGCGTGGATCCGCTACGGCTACGACCTGTCGGGGCAACCGCGTCAGGGCATGAACACGGTGCGGTTCATCGCACCACCGCAGGTGCCGGCGGGGACTCTGTACCTGGACCTGCTGATCCTCAACAGTGAACTGCGTCCCGATCACCCCACGCCGGATCGTCAGGTCCCCTTTGTCAATGCCGAGTCGGCGCAGTCCGACAATGACCACTGGCTCGGCCTGCTGCGGTTCTCCCAGCTCATGGCCGACGCGCCGCCCGCTCCCGAACCCACCGCGGACGAGCTCGCCTCCCTCGCCCTGATGCACTCCGCCTACTACGCCGCGGTACGCAGGGTCACCAAGGTCACCGACGCGTCGGTCGCCGCCCTCGCCTCCTCGGTCGACGCGATGGGCGTGCCTGCGGAGAGTGACAGCGGACAAGGACGTCCGATCATCGGGTACCAGGCGGCCGTCTATCCCGCGCCGATCACCGCTGAGCTGGCCACCTTTGTCAATGGGGTGGGGCTGCAGAAATACACCGACCTCATGTATCAGGTGGCTACCGCCTACGACGCGGCGACGGTGGCCGATCACCGGGTCAACCTGGCCACGCTGTACCTGCGGATGCTCGTCCACCTGCGCGACCAGGGCTGGACCAACGGCAGCGCACAGGGCACGATCCACCACCTCGGCTACCAGGCCCGCGGGCTCTACAACTCGGTGTACCTGGTGCGGGACATGCTCGCCGAGCGGGGGATGCTCGATGCCGCGCGGGCCGACCTGGCATGGCTGACCGGATTCGGGCGGCTGCGCGACAACTGGAGCGACGGCCACCCTTACGGTGGGGTGCTCGACATCGTCAACACGACGATTCAGGGGCTGTTGGGCACAGCGCTGCTCGCGCCCACGCCGGCGACGCAGGTCGCCAATCTCAAGCTGCTCAAGGACTGGCTCGACCACGCACTCACCCCGTCGCCCGGCATCGAAGACGGATTCAAGGTCGACGGGACCATGTTCCACCACGTCGGCTTCTACCCCGACTACGACCGGGACGGCCTGTCCGGTGGCTCGCCGACCCTCGTCATACTCAGCGGCACCGTGTTCGCCATCTCCCCGGCCGCGCACGAGCGGTGGAAGGAGGCGTTACTGCGGATGCGCGTGTACGCCAACAAGACCCAGTGGCCGTTGTCCATCGCCATGCGGCATCCCACCGGCCTCACCGGGCTCAACATCAACCCGTTCCGAGCAATGATCGAGGCCGGCTCGCCGGATAGCTCGGCCGCCCTCGACCCCGAACTCGGAGCGGCGTTCCTGCGCCTGCTACCGGCGAATCCGAGCTCCGCGCAGCTGGCAATGGCCAAGCGGCTGACCGACGCCGGAGTGACGGCGGAGGCGGACCCGGAGGGCAACTGGGCGATGAACTACGCGACCCTGGCGTTGCAGCGCCGGGAGGACTGGTCGGTCGCCGTGCGAGGGCACAACCGGTACCTGTGGAGCACCGAGATCTACGAGACCGACAATCTCTACGGCCGCTATGTCACGTACGGCCAGATCCAGGTGATGAGCGGCGGCAACCCGGTGGACAACCGCGGCAGTGGTTTCGTGCAGCCGGGCTGGAACTGGAACCGTTGGCCCGGCACCACCGCCAAGAACCTGCCCTTCGACCAGCTCAGGGCTGACCTGGCCGGCACGATCGAGGAAATGCTCCTCACTGATTCCCGGTTCGCCGGGGCTGGTTCGATCGACGGCCGGAACGGGGTGTTCGGCATGGACCTGCACGAGCACCCCAAGTACGACGAGTCACACCGCGCCCGAAAGTCGGTCTTCCTGTTCGACAACCGGGTGATCGCGATCGGCACCGACATCAGCAACGCCGACGAACAGCACCGCACCGAGACCACCCTGTTCCAGGCCCTGCTCCCCCAGAGCACGAGCCCGCAGTACGACTCCGAGCTGGGCCAGATCAGCTCGATGCCATACCAGGAGACCCGCGAACTGGACCGGCCGGTGTGGATGCTCGACCCGCAGGGCATCGGCTACTACGTGCCCGCCGGCCAGCGGCTCGCCCTCACCCGGGATACCCAGACCGGTCCCGAGCAGGGTGGCGTCAGCCAGGGGTCTGCCGACTTCGCCACGGCGTGGCTCGACCACGGCAGCGCCCCCACCGGCGCCTCGTACGAGTACGCGATGGTCGTCCGCGCGAACCAGGAAACGATGACCGACTTCTCGGCCCGAATGGCCGACCCGCGCCAGGCCCCGTACGTCGTTCACCGCGCGGACAACAGCGCGCATATCGTGTGGGACCGCGCTACCGGGATCACCGGCTATGTCGTGTTCGAGCCCCAGGAACGGCTCGCCGAGGGGCGGCTGGCGGCCGTGGACACGCCGTCGTTGCTGCTGACCTACGACGACGGCGGCGACGTCGTGCTGTCGGTCACCGACCCCGACCTGCGCCTCTACGAGGGCGAGGACCCGGACCAGTACAACTCGGACGGCCGGTTCGTGGGCCGGGTCACCTCGTACTCGCGCCCGTGGCGCCGCTCGCAGAGCGCATCGCACCGGTTGCGGCTCACCCTGCACGGCCGCTGGCACCTGGCCGACGAGCACCCGCGGGTGACCGTCGAGTCCGTCTCCGCGACGACGGTCGTCGGGGTGCTGTGCCAACACGGCGAAGGGGTGCAGTTCCGGTTGCGGCCCGCCTGAGCGACCTGGCCAGCCATCGGTCAGCACCCGTCACCTGGGCGTTCCCCTCCAGCGCCGGAGGCTTGCCGCAGATCGCACAAGATATAGGATGTTGCGATTGCCGTCGGCTGTCGTTCAACATCAGGCACCTGGGCGTTCCGCCGCCGGACTTGTTCCCCCCGCACCCTTCCTGCGCATGAAACCAATCCGCGCAGCAGCCAGAGCCGGTCTCGTGCTGCTGTTCTTCGTACTGGGTCTCGGCGCGCAGCCCGCATCCGCGCATGTGTCGCCACAGCACGCCGAACTCGTGGTCTCCACAAAGGAAAACGTCACGAGCGGGAGACTGATCGTCCACCGCGAGGTGGTGTCGCCCGAGGAGGCGGGTGCTTGGGCGTCACGCCTGCTGGCCGCATCCTGCCCGGCCAGCGGAGCCGGCGTGGCCGGCGACAGCGGCGGAGTTCCCGGTGGGGTGGTCGTCGAGCTGGCGTGGAGCTGCCACGTCGACAAGCTCGACCTGACGTCGATGCTGAAGGAGGGCGGACTGACCCAGGCCATCGTCGAGTTCGACGGCAACACGGTCGATGCGACCACGGCCGCACCGGTCGTCGACGCGGCTGGCGCTCACGCGGCACCCGCGAGCTCGGCCTTCCCGTGGCGGTTTGTGGGGCTCGGTACGGCCCTCGCCGTCGCTGCGCTCCTGGTACTCCGGCGGCGCCTGCGGCCCCAGCCGCCGTACCGGGGGCGGCCGCAGGCGCACAGCCGCCGTAAATGGCTGGTCGCAGCGGGTGCCGCCGTGATCGCGGCTGTCGTGCCGTCCGGCACATCGTTCGCCGCCGACGCGGCAACGACCGGTGAGTGGGTGTCCGTCCAGGGCACGGTCTTCGAGGACACCAATGCCAATGGTGTACGGGACCGCGGCGAGGCCCCGATGCCGGGCGTCGATGTCACCGACGGCGCTGCCTGGACGACGACCGGCGCCGACGGCTCGTACACCCTGCAGGTGGATCTGACCCGCCGGGAGACCGACCTCGTCAGCATTGTCTCCCCGAACGGTTACACCCCCGCCCTGCGGGAGGACTACGTTCCGCAGTACTTCCACCGGGTGCCCGCAGGTGGACCGCGCGCCGGTATCGACTTCGCGCTCGTGCCGGATGCGAACGCGGCCAATCCCACCGAGAAGTGGTTGATGGTCTCCGACACGGAGGTGTCCAACACCTCGGACGGTGCCGCGCGGGGCACTCTGCCGCAGTGGACCGGCCAGGTGGAGGCGATGGCCGAGGTGGACAAGGCGTCGATGGTTATCACGACCGGCGACCTCACGGTCACCGACTACGCCTCCGAGCCCCGCCGCCAGGGTGGCTACAACATCCTGCGCAAGGGCCTGACCGACGGCAAGCTCGGCATGCCGTTCTACCCGGTGATGGGCAACCACGACTTCGGTGGCGCCGCCAACTCCACGGGCTATGGCGGCAGCATGGAGTACTGGCGCCGAAACATCGGCCCGGAGTGGTACAGCTTCGACCGCAACGGCCGTCACATCGTGGTCCTCGAGGACAACTACGACTCCAGTGGCCTGAAGCCGCAGCTGGAGTGGCTGCGTGAGGACCTCAGGCGCCACGCCGTGGGCAAGCAGGTGCTCGTCTTCGCCCACCGGTCTCTGTTCACCGTCTGGGGACCCGGCGCCGGCATGCAGCCGACCATCGACGAGCTGGCAAAGTATGACGTGCGGATGTTCGCCGCCGGCCACAACCAGCAGGCCGAGTACCGCCGTGGTGCCTTCCAGCGCTCGGTCGAGGTCAACAACCAGGGCACGTACGGCATCGACGGCTCCCGCCCTGACTACAAGATCCTCGACTTCTCCGCCATCACCGACGACCCGCGTACCAAGCGGAACGAGGACACCGGCTATGTGATGGGCACGCACCGGCAGTTCACCGTCGACGACGATGCCGCCCTGGTCAGCCCCGCACAGGGCAGCGTCCACCCCGCCAGCGCCAAGATCCCGCTCGAGCTGTACGCCGAGGACGACGGCCGGACCCCGGACACGGCGACCCTCACCATCCGCAACAGCCGCGGCCGTACGGTCCGGCAGGAGAGCGGGCTGAAATTCGGCTCCGGCAAGGACCGGACGGGCATCGAGAACTGCTACACGGCACCCGGCGGCACGCCGGAGCCCTGCCCCGAGGCCCGGATCTCCTGGACCCGGGTCAGTGACCGCATCGAGGGCCTGGCCCCGGGCACGTACACGGCGGAGATGACCGCCGTCGACACCAAGGGCAAGGCCTGGCCCACCATCGAGAACACCTTCCAAGTGGTGCCCGACAGCCAGCTGGCCAAGCCCACGAGCGGCCAGGACTGGACCCGTCAGGGCCGTGACGAGGCGGGACGCTCCGCGAGCACGGACAACCCCGGCGCCGAGCTCGACCTGCGCTGGGCCGCCAACACCGGTGAGCAGTTCAACCTCAACGGGTCAGTGATCGCCGGCGACAAGATGATCGTCTCCTCGCGGGCGTTCGACTCCCCGTACAGCATGATGCTCGCCTACGACATCACGTCCGGCCGCGAGATCTGGCGCACGTATCTGGATGGCGACGCCGAGTCGACGCCCACCCTCCACGACGGCAAGGTCTACCTGACCACCGCCGTCGGCCGGATCTACGCCCTCGACGCCGAGGACGGCCACGTCGCCTGGCAGACGATCGAGGACGAGCAGCAGCACGGCGACACCGTGCGCCGCTACGGCCGGGCCGGCGGTCCGGTCAGTGTCTTCGACCTGGCGGGCGAGGACCGCACCGTCGCGGTCTACCAGAACTGGAGCAAGATCCGGTGCCGTGACGCCAAGAGCGGCGAGCTGCTCGGCGGCTTCAACGGAGCGACCAGCTGGGGCCAGTTCCACAGCACGGCGATCCGCCAGCCCGGCTCCAACACCGCCTACCTGCACACGGATTCCAGCAACACGCTGGTCGCCATGGACCTCGCAACCTGCAAGCAACTGTGGACCCAGAACACCGGCGGCGGCATCGACAGCCACTCCTCCCCGGCCCTCACCGACCCGGCCACCGGAGACCCGCAGCTGGTCACGGTGACCACGAGCGGTGCCCGCGGGCACGACCTCAAGACCGGCAAGGTCCTGTGGAAGTCCACGGACAACGACCCCTGGACCTGCGAGCCCGGCAAAGCTCCGCTGACGAGCCCCGCCGTCTGGGGCGACATCGCCTACGTCGCGGGCCGTGACGGTGCCATCCGCGCCTACGACACCAGCGCGGCCGACCCGGCCAAGCCGCTCTGGGAGACCCGCGTCGGCTACCTGCCCGGGGAGAGCCCCATGGACGACAAGTGGCGGGTCGCCGCCGGTTGCGCCGAGGGGCCCGGATCCCCCGCGATGCACGCCCTGGTGACCGAGGATCTGGTGTACGCGGGCACCTGGGACGGGCGGCTGGTCGTCCTGGACCGCGCGACCGGCAAGCGGCTGACCGAGTACAACCTCGGCGGTGGAGTCGCTTCGGCCCTGTCCGTCAGCGGTGACTGGGTGATCGCCCTTACCGACGACGGGTCGATCCACGCCCTGGCGGCCCGTCAGCCCCGCCACGGCTGACCGGACCCCGAGTACCACCCCTTTCCGGTCCTGCGGGCTGCCTCCCCTGGCCAGAGGAGGCAGCCCGCAGGGCACTCCTGATCGGAGCACCCCGTTGCACACCCTCAGCCACGCCTGCTCCAGGGCGGCTCGCATCCTTCTCGTCAGCGCGCTCACGACGCTGGCGCTGCTCGGCCTCCCAGGAACGGCGGACGCACACCCCTTCGGTTCGCCTCCGGTCGCCAGGATCACCGCCGACGGGACGGCGGTCGAGGTCATCTGGTCGGCCACGGAGGACGACCTGGCCGTGCTCCGTACGGAGTCCGGCACAGCCGGGACGACCGAGGCGCAATACCTCGCCTCACACATCCGGCTGAGCCAGGACAGCCGGCCCTGCCCGCTTGACCACGCGGACACCACGCGCCTCGGCCAGGACGGCGCCCACCTGCGCTACCACTGCCCGAATCCGGTGACCGCGGTCGCCGTGACCATCACCGCGCTGACCGACGTGGACCCGAGATACCGCACCATCTCCGTTATGGAGTCGGGCGGCGGCGGCCTGCACACCGCCAGCGAGCCGACCCGCACGCTCACGCTCGACCCATCCGCTCGTGGCAACTCGGGCGCCCCGGACGGGCCGAAGGGGCAATTCAGCATCTGGACCACCGACCTCTCCGCGCTACTGGAACACCGCGTCGTCTTGCCACTGGCGCTGCTCGTCGCGGCCCTGGTAGGCGCCTTTCACGCGTGCGCCCCCGGCCACGGGAAGACCCTCGCGGCTGGATTCCTCGTGGCGGGCCGGGGAAGGGTACGGGACGCGGTGTGGCTGGGCGTCATCGTCGCCGTGATGCACACCGCGTCTGTCGCCGCGCTCGCCGTCGGATGGTGGCTTGCCGCGGAGAACGCCCCGGACATCGCGGCACTTACCGGCTGGCTGCAGTTGATCGCCGCCCTGGTCGTGCTCGGCGTCGGGGTGGGTCTGCTATGGCGGCAACTGGGCAAGCGAGGCCACGGGCACGGCCACCGCCACGTTCACGAACGCAGCCACGGGCATAGGCATGGCCACCACCACTCCTTGCCCGGTGAATCCCTGCTCAGCTGGCGCGGTCTGATCCTGCTCGGCACATCCGGTGGCCTGCTCCCCTCGCCGTCGGCATTCCTGGTCCTGCTCAGTGGCCTACTGACCGGCCGGATCTGGGCTGCCGTCCTAATGGTTGCGGCGTTCGGATGCGGCATGGCGGTGACCCTGACTGGGGTCGGCCTGATCGTGCTCAGGGGACGCGACGCGCTGCTGACCCGCGCCGCCGACTCGGCCAAGCTGCGTACGTGGATCCGGCGGGCGCCGGTCCTCGCCTCCTCGGCGGTGGTGCTCGGCGGCGGCCTGGCCGCCGTAGTGGCCGCAGGACGCGTGCTGGCGCCCTGACCGGCGCCCTCTCGTGCTTTGGGTCCTCGGCCTGTGAGGGCGGTCGTGGTCACGCGGTAGGAGCGGGAGTGTCTGGCGGGCCGGCCGAGGAAAAGGTCGTAGATGTCAATGGCGTCACGCTGGGGCAGGCACGGGCGCCGGTCACCGCACGAGAAGGATTATCGGTGACCGACTCGCCCGTGTCTGCTTGTTACCCCGACCGGCTATGCGCCCGGCTCATTCATCTGAGCTGTCGGCGAACCGCGGGATGACCTCGTTGATCTGCGGGGCGGGTGAGCCGTCCGCCCAGACCAACCGGACCGCATCGGCCCGCACCCCTGCCGCGGCGAGTTTCGTGTACCCGCCGGACAGGTCACCGATCGTGGTCCAGTCGCCCTCGGCCGAGTGCACCTGCACCGCCGCCATCGCTCCGCTCGACTGGAGGACCACCACCTGGTCCACCGGGCGGACCTGCGCGAACGTGACCTGAAGCGACTCACCGGGCTGGGGTGCCCGGCTTGCCACGTACGCCGTACCAGCATCGCCGTCGACCGCACGGGCCAGGCTGGATCCGGCGGCCGCCGGCGGTGTGCCGCTCGGCGTGAGGCGGCCGGCCGCGGCGACCTGGAACTCCCGGACCACCACCCAGTAGTCCTGACTCGCCGTCGCGCGCATCCGCACATACCGTGCGGCGGTCCCGGCGGGGACAGTGGCGTGGATCTCCGGCTGGTTGGCGTAGCTGCCGATGGGAGTCCACGCTGATCCGTTCACGGAGAACTCCAACACCCCCTGCCGGATGTAGTCGTTCGGGCTGGTCGGCTTGCTCATGGACAGGTCGATCGTGCGGATCTGCTGGACCGAGCCGAGGTCGACGCCGACGTGGTCGCCGGGCTTCGCCGCCCGGTCGCTCCAGAAGAACGTTCCGGGGTCGCCATCGACCATGTTGGCCGGCGCGTTGGCCTGGTACTGCCCCATCGAGGACGTGCCCCGCGGCCTGGCCCCGGTCATGCCGAACCAGCGGTCGCTGGTCGATGCGGCCCGGTCAAGAAACGGAGGTAGCACGCCCGGGGCGACCGTCCGGCCGATCGCGTTGGCTCTCGCGCGTGCGGCGTCGAATGCCTGGCGCTCCTGCCACGCCGCGTCGCCGTCACCCGCGCGCTGCGCCAGGAGCATCCGTACCGCGTGCTGCCCCGCCTGGCCGTAGAAGCCAAGCTTGTCGAGCCAGAGCTCAACCTCGTCGAGGAACGCCTGGTTGGGCAGCCCGGACCGCAACGCCGCCGGCGCGTCCGCCATCTGGCCGAAGTAGTTGGTAAGGCTCGTGGCGGCCGACTCGATCCCGTCGCCTCCCTCGTACGCCGACCAGAACGCGTCGATCAGCGGCTTGAGCGTCGGCGACTCGACCGCGTCGATTCTCGATGAGTAGTTGTTCTCGGCGAAGACCTGCAGGGCCGGCCAGGCGGCGCCACCGAGGTCTCGCAGCGCCGCGTCCCACGCCGCCGCTGGGTCATACGCCTTCGGATTCCAGAAGAAAGCACTTGAGGTGAATTCGGCGAGCTTCGACGCCTCGGCCTGGTTCATCGGGTTGGCGGTCACGCCTACGAGGTGCTGTTCGACGCCGGCTTCCCGCCCGACATACGGGCCGAGCAGCAGTCGGTCGGTGACGTAGTCGTTGACCGGGTAGTTGTCCCACACCAGGATCTCGTGGCCGAAAACCTCACGCGCGCTCTTGGCCTGGGCGGCGGTGATGACTGGGGCGATCACCCCCACACCGGTCCACTCGACGAGGACCTCCGGGTCCAGCTTCGTCCGGAGGGCGGTCTTGTAGGGCGAGTCGCCGAGGTCGTGGTACTCCGTCGGCACCATCTGCAGCCGCTCGGCACCCGGGTGGGTGGCGATGAACTCCCGCTGCACGCGGTTGAGCAGGAACGCCTGCGCCGCACCCGCCGCGCCACCGCCGGAGCCGAACGTGGTCGCGTCCTGCGGGCAGTTCCACCTCGTGTAACTGATGTCGTCCAACGGGATCGCAAAGGAACGCACCCCGATATCCCACAGCGACTGAAACTTGTCAATCAGGGCCTGCTTGTCGCTGTCGGAGCTGTAGCAGACGGACAGCCCCGGCGAGAGCGCGTAGGTAAATTCCACGTGGTTGCTGGTCGCATGCGTCACGAGGTCCTGGATCGGGGCGAGCTTGTCCGACGGGTACGGCAGGCGCCACTGAGTCCGCAGGTAGGGGTCATCCTTCGGCGAGTAGACGTAGATGTTCTGCTTGGTACGGCCGTAGAACTCCAGTTGGCTCAGCCGGTCCGGCTGCGACCACGGGCGGCCGTAGAAACCCTCGATCGCGCCGCGAAGCGGCATCGCCGGCCAGTCCCGGACGGCCACGGCGGGAAAGACGTCCCGGCCCGGGTGCGGTACGAGAAGCTGGCGCAGCGTCTGTGCGGCGTAGAAGGTGCCGGTGGGGTCGACGCCGTCGAGGACGGCGCGGGCCTTGCCGTCGCCGCCCTTGCCGATGCCCAACACATAACCCTCATCCGGCAGGCCGGTGGCGTCGGCCGCGATGCCGATCTCGTCGAGCGCCCGGTCGGATGCGGAATTCTCGCTCGGCCCGCCGATGTAGACGACCAGACCGGCGTCCGGCTCCGGGTCGGCGTCGGAGACGACCCGGGGCTGCGTCACGCGCGCCCGGGCCAGAACCTCTTCGACGACCTCGACGGCCGAGCGATCTGTCTTCGGCCCAACCACCAGCGCGACACTCGGTGTGACCGGGACGATGTCGTTCCGGTCCTGCACCGCTTGCGGCGTCGGCCAGATCGCCGGCAGGGGCACCGGCGCGGCGGCCGCCGGAGCCGGGAACGGCATCGGGCTGGCGACGGCGAGGGCGGCCGCACCGGCGAGGCCGACCAAGCGTCTTCCTACGGTTCGTCTGCTCTGCATGCATCTCCCCTTCGATAGATCGGAGGTAGCCACAACGAGCTGGCAAGCGCGACGCGGGCGTCATCTGGTCGAATCCGCAGCTGACCCGGTACGAATGAGGGTTGCTCCCGCGCTCGCCACCGAAGTCGACAGAGTAAGACATTGGATGTTTCGGTCTCGTCGCCACGCTAGATCCTGTCCAAGCCATCGGGCAATACCACTCCCATGACGCACCCGGCTCAGCGAGAGCGCTCGGATCTTTGCCAAGGAGCGGTGATGGCTTCGAACCGCAGATACCAACGCACCGCGACCACGATCACTGCCGGCCATGGATCAAGCCGTCACGCCGTCAGCCATGCCCCATGGGGCACTTCAGCTAGCGGGCGGAGACCGCCTCGGTAGGACTGGAGGGCGTTCCGTAGAGCCAGAGCTCCCACAGCGAGTAGCCGTACTGGGTCTTGCGGCCCAGCCCCTGCACGCGGACGAACGTCACCGGCCCCGGTGCGTCGAGCGCGACGGTCTCGATTCCACAGTTGCTGGGGCTCACCGACGCTGCCGTGTGCCAGTCGGTGCCGTTAGCCGAAACCTGGATCTCGTACGCGCTCGCGCAGGCGCTCTCCCAGATGAGGCCCGCGGCCGTGACGTACGAGGGCTCGGCGAACTCCACCTGCAGCCACTGATCGTCGGTGCGCGCGGAGGACCAGCGGGTCCGCATGTCGCCGTCGATGGCGTTGTGTGGGCTGAACTGCGGGAGGTTCGACTCGGTGCTGGACGCTGTGGCGGTCGCGGTCAGCGACAGATTCTGCGCACCGGACTCGAACAGATCCCACAGCTGGATCCGCCGCGCCGCTTCGTCGAGGAACGCGTCAAGCACCCCGTCGCCGATCTTGACAACGCCGTCATAGCGGTTCTCTCCCTTAGGTGCGCGGATCAGGCCGGCCTCCGTGCGCAGCGTGCGGGCCTCGTTCACCAGGGCGTCGGCGGCCGCGGTGTTGCCGTCGTGGCGGGCGGCCAGTGCGTTGACGCTGGCGACGAGCGCGCGACCCCACAGGTCGGTGGCGTCGAGCCAGTTGTTGACGTCGTCGAGGAACGCGGGGTCCACGATCGCGTCGCGCAGGATGCGCGGTGCCTCGGCGATCCGGGCGGCGTAGGCGGACATCGACGACAGCCCGTCCTCGCGGTCGCCTGCTTCCCAGTCGCGCCAGAACTGCGTCGTGCGGCGCCGGAGCTCGGGTGCCTGCCGCAGCCATGGCTGGGATCCGGGCCAGGTGAATGTTGCGTAGTTGAGGTCGGCGAAGTCGAGCACGGCCTGGGCGGCGACGTCGTTCCCGCCGGTCAGGTAGCGTGCGGCGGCTCGCCACGACCGGTCCATGTCGTAGGCGTGGTCGTTCCAGCTGAAGTCGGCGATGGTGAACAGGGCGATCTTGCCGGCGGCGGCCTGGTTCATCGGGTTGGAGACGATGCCCGTCAGGTGTTGGGATATGCCGGGCTCGCGGGTCTGGTACGGCGCGAGCAGCAGCCGCCCGGCGGCGTCGCGCAGGTCGTTGACCGGGTAGTTCTCCCACAGGAACGTGTTGCGTCCGAAGAGCTGGGCGGCGCGTGCGACGTCGTCCACCGTGATCTGGGTGGGGATTGTGAGCACGCCGGTCCACATCACCTCGATGTCGGCGTCGAGGTTCTCCCGGATCTCCCGGCGGTACGCGGAGTCGGTGAGCGTCCGGTACTCCGTGGGCACCATCTGCAGCGGCTGCATGTCCTCGCACATCGCGATGAACTCCCGGTTAAGGCGGTTGAGCAGCTCCACCTGGGCGCGACCGGCTGTGGCCGCGCTGGGTACGCCATAGGCGGCTTGGTCGGCGGCACAGTTCCACCGTGTGTAGGAGATGTCGTCGAGCGGGATGGAGAACACCCGGACGCCGAGGTCGTACATGGCCTGCAGCTTGGCGACCAGCGCGGCATAGTCGCTCTGGTCGGCGTAGCAGATGGAGACGCCCGGCGAGAGCGCGAAGGTGAATTCGACGTGGTGCCGGCGGGCCTGGTCGACCAACTCGGCCAGCTCGGCCAGCTTGTCCGCCGGGTAGGGGTCACGCCAGCGCGCCCGGTGGTAGGGATCGTCCTTGGGCGCGTAGACGTAGGTGTTCATCTTGACGTCGCCGTAGAACGCCAGCTGGTCAAGGCGCTCGGCGTGCGTCCACGGCGATCCGTAGAAGCCTTCGATCGACCCGCGCAGCGGCATGGCCGGGTAGTCCTGGATCGCCACCGCCGGCAGCTTCGCACGCACCGTGTCGGGCTGCACGAGCTGGCGCAGGGTCTGTGCGGCGTAGTAGAGCCCGTCGGCGTCTGCGCCCGCGAGCGCGACCGTGCGCTGGTCGCCCACCTCGCCGACAGCCAGCGCGTAGCCCTCGGCGGGTAACTCGGGGACGGGGGATCCGGTGATCGCTGCCACCTCGGCGCCGGCGGGCCCGTCGATCGCA
Organism: Micromonospora sp. MP36; assembly: GCF_008119785.1. Lineage (GTDB taxonomy): Bacteria > Actinomycetota > Actinomycetes > Mycobacteriales > Micromonosporaceae > Micromonospora. The sequence goes on from NZ_VSFA01000065.1 coordinate 26,932, forward strand.
CCGAGGGAGATCAGCACGCCGGCGCCTCGGGGTTCCTGGCCGCGTGGGACGACACGGACGTGGGTGACACCGGCGTTGTCCAAGAGCGAGGTGACGAGGTCGAGCGCCGGCTTATCGACGCCGAGGTCGTGGACGATCGCTACCGAGGCGGGCAGCTGGACGTCGGGCCCGATCCGCTCGATCGACTGGGGCACGGGGCTCACGGCGGGGATGTCCGCGCCGCGCGTTCCCGTGGCCTGGGTGGTGCCAGGCCGGGCCTGCGCTGGCGCGGCAGCCGCCATCAGGCTGACGAGTGAAATGACTGCGATGCAGCGGGTTCGTACGCTCACGGCCCCTCCTTCGCGCCCAGATTCATCTAGACGGATTTGAGGCACGCTGTCACGAGCGATGCCAGGGATCAATCGGCGTCTTACGATGTGAGCGAATGCGATCGGGTTCAGGCCAATTCTGCCAAGAACGAGCATGGCCGACTGGACGGCCCAGGCCGCGCTCGGTGAGCTCACGGGGCGACAGCTGATCGCCGTAGCTGCGCCGCCCACCCCGCCACGACGGACGCTTCACCTCCACACCGTGTGCACGCAGGGTGTGCATGACGCGCACGGCGTCGCCACGGGCACCGAGGGCGGACAGCCCCTCGAAGGCCTCCGCAAGGACGGGGAGCGCGGCGTCCGACCGGTCCGCGCGCAGCAGGCAGGCGGCCTGTCGCTCCCGGCTGAGCAGCGCGTCGTACGGCCGTGGAAGGCTCTGCCACGCCTCGGCCGCCCGGGCGAACAGGGCGGCGGCGCCGAGGAGATCACCTCGGTGGCGAAATCGTCGGAGACGCGTTCCCCGCTGAGCATCGAGGACACCATCTCGGCCGTCCCGAGGATGTCCAACGGCTCCAGCGACAGCCGCAGCCGCGACGTCCCCGCCGGTTGCCGGGACGACAATCGCAGCAGCAGAGAGTCCGCCGTGATCTCCCCTGGCCGGTAGCTCACCAGCAGGCTGACCTGTTGCCGCGGACGTGAGGCCAGGAACAGCAGAAACTCCAGGGTTGCCTCATCGGCCCAATGCAGGTCCTCGACCACGAGCAACCCGACGTCCAGCCGCTCGAGAATCTCCTCGAGGGCCCGGAACAGCCGGTGTCGCGCCGCCGCTGCGTCTTCGGCCGGCTCGGGCGCCGGCGGCAGCGCCGACGCCCACTCGGGGAACAGCGGCCGAAGCGCACCCGCCAACCCACTCAGGCCGAGCCCGGCGACATCCTCAGCCGCCGGTCGGATCGCATCCACCAGCGGCCCGAGCGTGAAAGGCTGCCGATACGCCGGGCAGGTCGCCAGCAGCACCCGCCGGACCGGAGTACCCGTCGCGAGCATCTCCTGGACCAGCCGGCTCTTGCCGATCCCGGCCTCGCCCTCGACCAGCACGATCACCGGCGGACCCGACAGCACCACTCTCAGGGCGGCGAGTTCGCGCTCGCGTCCGACCATGCCGGGCGACACGATCGCCGAGATGCTACCTGTGTCAGACCCGCTAGTGTTCATTGCTCCATCCGTGCACAGGGGCGACCGCCGCTTCGATGGTCGGGGAGCAACATAGGCAGAGGTTACAAGGCAGAGTCGCGGGTGTGGAGTGCCCTTACGAGGCCATGCAGCGCCCGCCGTCGGGCAGCTCGACGGCGGTATCGGATCGGTGCCGTGTCGTCTCCGGCCAGCGCAGCGCGTGCGGTGGTCGCGTTCGCCCAGGGCCGCCCCGCCGCCCCGCCGTGCGGGATGGCGGGGCGGCGGTCGGCATCAGGCGCCGCTGCCGGCGGGAAGCAGCGGCTGCGCCGCGTAGACGGTGACCGTCAGCGATCCCTCCGCTGGTGCCCGGCCGGCGGCCCGGACCGACAGCGTCGCGGTGTGGCTCCCTGGCCTGGTGAAGGTACGGCCGGACGTCGCGGTGAACGCGTCGTTGATCCACATACCGGGGATGCTCCCCTCCCGGGCAGTCGTCACAGGCACCTGCTCCTGCACCCCGTCGCTCCAGGTGATGGTCGCCGAAAGGTCGGCGGAGGCGAGCCCCGGGGCGGTGATGGTCCAGGTCGCTGCGGTCGGCTCGCCGGCCCGCACGGTGCTCGAGGCGCCGAGCACGCGCATCCGCCAGGGCACGTTCACGGTGGGGAAGAAGTTCGTTCCTTCGACCGTCAACCGGCCGCCCACTTCGGACAGGCGTGTGGTGAAGTCGGCGTAGTCGCGCTGCGCCTGCGGGGTCCAGCCCACCTCGGCGTTGGCGATGAGCCGCGGGAAGCTGTAGTACTGCGCCTGCTCGACGTGCCGGATGAACTCGCCCCACAGGGCCGTCTCGACGCCCAGTACCCGCGATTCGTCGATGTTGGGGATGTACGTGCCCGGGTTCCAGTTGTAGTGGCGGTCCAGCCCGCACACCCCGCCGCAGGCCCAGGTGCCGCCTTGCGGCTGGCGGGGGTCCTGTTTCTGCGGCAGGTACGTGTTGCTGGCCGGGGAGAGGATGACCTTTGCGCCCCGGTTGTTCACCGCGTCAGCCGTGGCGGTCCGGTTTCCGTTCCAGAACTGCACCACGGCGTTGTCCTGCGGCAGGTCGGTTGTGGCGTACTCGTTCCAGCCGACGACGGTCTTGCCGAGCCCGGCGACCGTGCGGGTGAACGCGTTGACCATCGTGAGGTAGTCGGCGCGGCTGGTCACGTGCGCCTCGTCGCCGCCGATGTGCAGGTACGGCCCGGGGGTCATCTTCGCGATCTCGGCGAGCACGTGCGTGACGAACTCGTACGTCACCGCGCTGTTGGCGTCCAGCGACGAGTAGCCGACGGCGCCGGTGCCGTTGTGGGGCACGGTCGGCTGCCCGGGTTGCAGCTTCGGCCAGGCGCCGGGGGTGTTGAGCTGCGGGATCGCGTGCAGCGCGGCGTTGGTGTGGCCGGGCAGGTCGATCTCGGGGATCACCGTCATGCCGCGCTCGCCCGCGTAACGGATGATCTCCGCGTAGTCGGCCTTCGTGTAGTAGCCGGTCACGCCGAGCTCGGTGCCCATCAGCTGCCCGTTGCCGTTGTACGTCATCGCGGTCGCGCCGCTGACCCCGGTGAGCAGCCCGTAGTCGATGCCGGACGGGTTGTCCGCCGGGTTGTCGATCGCGATCCGCCACCCCTGGTCGTCGGACAGGTGCAGGTGCAGACGGTTGATCTTGAACTGGGCCGCGCCGTCGATGTAGGCCTTGACCTCATCCATCGGGTAGAAGCTGCGCGCGACATCGAGCATCATGCCGCGGTGGGCGAAGCGCGGGTAGTCGGTGATGCTCACCGCCGGCACCGTCCACTCTGCCTCGACGACGGTGTCGGACTCCACCCACTGCGGGAACAGCTGGCGCAGCGTCTGCACTCCGTTGAGCGCACCGTTGGGCGTGTCGGCGGCGATCCGGATGCGCTCGGCATCGACGCTGAGGGTGTAGCCCTCGGCCTCATGGCCGTTGGGTGCGTGGCCCGGCCCGACCTCGATGATGATCGGCGCCGGACCCCACCCCTCGTTGACGACCGGTAGGGCGTACCCGGTCGAGGGGCGAAGGATGCCGGCCAGGTACTGCGCCGGCGCGGCAGCATCGTCCCCGATCGCGAGGACGCGCGTGTTGCGGTGCAGCGTGAACGGCGGCGCGTCGTGTTGCTCGACCGCCACCGGCTTCGGCACCAGGGCCAGGTTGGCCGGGGCCGCCGCGGCGATGTCCACCGACATCGCGGTGTACGGGGTGGGCAACTGCACACCGGCGGCTGGTGATGCCAGCAGCGCCACCGCGAGCGCGGCTGGCAGGGCGGTCAGGGCCAAGCGATTTCTCGGCCGTGTCATGGAACGGGGTTGAGCGTTCAACGTGGCTCCTTCGCGAACGTCGGCCCCACTGCATGCCGCGCGGGCAGCGTGTACGGGGGTTGTCGCCAGAGTGTGCGGCGAGCCCCCTCTTTACGTCAATAGCCTGAACATAAATCGTGTGTCAGGGTTGGTGCGGGTGGTGATACACCCGAACCGGCTCAGCCCCAATCCGTCGCCGCCGATTCCTCGGCCGAACAGGGGCGTCGCCGGCTCGCTCCCCCACGACCGGGCAGTGCTCCGGCGAGGGCGCCTGCCATGCACTTCGCGTCGGCCTCGGCGGCGTCGCCAAGGCCTGAGCACTCCCCTAATCGGCCTTAAGGTCGTGGAGCGAGGCGTGCTCGTCGAGCGCCACCAGCGCCGCCCCGACGGCGGCTGCGCCGTGGGCGATCCGGGCGGTGTCGAGTTCCAGGCGCCGGTCGCGGATGGACAGCTTCTGCCGGGCCAGGGCCGCGCGCGCCGGCCCGAGCAGGTGCTCGCCCAGATCGGCGAGCTCGCCACCGATGACGATCCGTCGCGGGTCGAGCAGGGTCACCACCATCCCGAGTGCCCGGCCGAGCAGTTCCGCGCTCCAGTTCACGACCGCGGTGACGGCGGGCTCACCCCGGTCCAACGCCGCGACGAGGCTGCCCACGTCGACCACGTCCGGCGCGACAGCGCGGACGCGGGCCAGCAGCGCATCGACGGTGAGGTACTGCTCGAGGCAGCCGCGGCCGCCACACCAGCACGGCGGACCGGTCGGATCGACGCTCACGTGTCCGATCTCGCCGGCGGTACCCGAGGCGCCGCGGGCGAGCGCGCCGTTGATCACCACGCCGCCGCCGACACCGTGGGACAGGGCGACGTACACCAGATCGGCACGGGCTGGCAGCTCGACCGCCCGCCGCTCCGCAACGGCGGCGAGCCGAATGTTGTGGTCCCAGGTCACGGGAACGCCGAGCGCCACCCGCAGACGATCCACGAGACCGGCGACAACCGGATCACCGGCCGGGTCCCCGGCGTCGATCTCCGGATCGGGGTGGTGCCCCCAAAGCCCGAGCCCCGCCGCCACAAGCCCGTCGAGTTCCAGCTTGTGCGCGACTGTGACGCTCCAGAGCAGCGCGAGAGCGGTGTCCATCCGCGTCGGCAGGCCATGGTCGGCCGCGACCGGTTCGGTGACATGGACGAGCACGGCACGCCCGATGTCGGCCACCGCGACGCTGACGTGACCACGACCCAGCTCAACCCCGACCGCCGACGCGGCACGCGGGTTGAGCCGGATGAGCGTGGTCGGCCGTCCCCGACTCGACGCCGGTCGCTGCGCGTCGTCGACCACGGCACGACGCCGGACAAGATCGGCGACGATGGCCGACATCGTGGTCCGGGACAGCCCGGTGGCGTTCTCCAGCTCTCGCCGGGAGCAGGGGCCTCGCTCCACCAGGATGGTCAGCACCCGCAGTTCGTGCTCCCGCCGCAGTTTGCGGAGCACCCCGTCGCTGCTCACCGATCCGATCCCCCGTTTCCAGGCTGACCTGGTCAGTCGGCCGCCCGCGGGCAGGGGAAGCCGAGCCTGCGCCTGGACACGACTTATGCCAGGGCTCTTGGCGAGATTACTCGGCGTCTCGCCGCAGGTCGGGAAGCGGGTGGTGAGGGCGCGAGGGTAGCGATCCGGGCGTCACAAGCCGCCGGCGCGAATCGTGGCGGCGGGCAGGCTGGCCAGTCCTGGCAGCGGCCCCGCGGCGCCGGCCTGCAACACGGCAGCCACCCCACCCAACGCAGCCCCTTCATCGCCGAACTTGGCGGCCATCACCTGGACCGAGCGGGGATGGCGGGGAATGGCCAGCCGGTCGATCTCGGCCCGCACGGGATCCAGCACGAGGATGCCGAGTTCTGCCAGAGCACCGCCGATGACAACGGTGGTGGGGTCGAATTCGACCACCAGCCCGGACAGCACCTGGCCGAGCAGGGTCGCCGCCTCGCGCACCACGGCGCGAACGGTCGGGTCACCGGCAAGCGCCCGGGCAACCAGGTCCTGCGTGTCGTGCGGCGTGACGCCGCGCTCTGTGCAGTGGCGGACGAGGGCCTTGGCCCCGATCTGCAGCTCCAGGCATCCCTGCCCGCCGCAAGGGCACCGCGGTCCATCCGGCTCGACGCTGACGTGCCCCAGCTCGCCCGCGGCGCCGTGCGCGCCACGCACCAGGCGTCCGTCGAGAATGAGGGCACCCCCGACGCCTTCGGTCCACCGCACGTAGATGACACCGTGCGCATCGCGGGCCGCCCCCCAGGTGGCTTCGGCCAGCGCGGCGAGGCGCGAATTGTTGTCCGGCAGGACCGGGGCGTCGAAGCGCCGACGGAAGTGGCCCGCGACATCCCGAGCGGTCCGGAGCAACGCCTTGCTGCCGGGAGGACGGCCCGGGTCGCCGACCAGCCCAGCGAGGCCGAGTCCGATTCCTTCCACAGCGTCGAGGTCGATCGCGTGCTCACGTGCAAGGTCTTCGATGAGCGTGACCGCTGCCGCAGCGCGTCGCGTCGCACCGGCGGCAACGTCAACCGGCCGGCTGGCCTCGGCCACGATGTCGTGACTCACGTTGGCGATCGCGACACCGATGCGCGCTCTCCCGAGATCGACGCCGATGATCCGCCCGGCGCCCGGATTGAGGCTGATCTTCGCGGACGGCCGGCCACGGCGCCGCTGCCCGTCGGCGACCGGCCCTCGTTCCACGAGGACGCCACGATCGACGAGGTCGCCGATTATGTCGAACAGGGTGGTCCGGGACAGGCCGGTGCGCTGGACCAACTCGGCGCGGCTGAGGGGACCGGCGCGACGCAACTGATCAAGGAGAACCTGGGTGTGGCCGAGGCGCACCCGCTGCATGGCGTCGACCCGCTCCGCCACCATCTCAACTTCACCGATGGACATCCGACCGGTGCGCCCCCTCCACACGTTGGTCCACCCCGCTGCGTGCGTCACGCCTGGGCTGATCTTCTACGCACACGGCCCGGCGACGATCGCCGTGTTCAATGCCGTACCCGGTGACGCATCCCCTGTGCGCGGGTGACAGTCCCGACGACCGCATCGTCGCAGGCGCCACCCAATATTGTCAACCTTTCGGATTATTCTCCTGCGGAATTATTCCGGAGGGTTGACAGGATTACGACCAGGATCACAGACTCCCGTACGTCGAGGTGGCCCACGGCGCGGCAAGCCGGCCTCGGCCTGACGGAAGGCTTCAGGTGACTTCGGTAGAAAAAGCACTGCCCCGGGTGGGCAGATCTGGCACAGCGACCCGGTCGCCGGCCAGACCGGGCTGGCGGATGGCCCTGTTGAACGTACTCGCCGTCGTGCTCGGCATCGCCGGCTGGGCGGCCCTGGCCGCAGCCGGTGTCTCCGGGCTGCCCGGCCCACAGGCCGTCGCCGTACGGGCCGGGGAGCTGCTGGCCGACGGCACTCTGCTGACCGACGCAGCGGCGAGCCTGCGGCGGGTGCTGATCGGCTTCACGCTGGGCAGCGCGCTCGCGGTGCCGGTCGGCTTCCTGATGGGGTGGTACGCGACGGCGCGCGGGCTGATCGAACCGTACATCCAGTTTTTCCGGACGATCCCCCCGCTGGCCATCATCCCGCTCGCGATCGTGCTCCTGGGCATCGAGGAGACCCCGAAGATCTTCGTGATCTTCCTGGCCGCCTTCCTCTCCTGCGTGGTCGCCACCTTCCAGGGCGTGGTCAGCGTGGACAACACCCTGATCAACGCGGCCCGGGTGCTCGGCGCCGGCGACGCAGTCGTGTTCCGCCGCGTCGTAGTGCCGGCGTCGACGCCGTTCATCCTCGTCGGCATGCGCGTCGGCCTGGGGGCCGCGTGGGCGACCCTGGTCGCCGCCGAACTGATCGCGGCCCAGGAGGGCCTCGGCTACCGCATGCAACAGGCCCAGATCTACTACGACCTCGCCACCATCTTCGTCGGTCTGATCACCATCGGCGTGCTTGGCCTGATCATGGACCGACTGCTGCTGATGGCCGAGAGGCGCCTCACCGGATGGCAGGAGCGGCGATGACCACCAAGATCTCATTCCGCTCGGTCAGCCGCACCTTTCAGGTCGGGGACAACGAGTTCCAGGCCCTGGACCGCGTCGACCTCGACATCGCCGACCGCGAGTTCGTGACCGTCGTCGGGCCCTCCGGCTGCGGCAAGTCGACCCTGCTCAACATCGCCGCTGGACTGATCGAACCGACCGACGGCGAGGTACGGGTCGACGACCGCCCGGTCGCCGGACCCGGCCCCGACCGCGGCGTGATCTTCCAGCAGTACGCCCTCTTCCCCTGGCTCACCGTGCAGCAGAACGTCGAGTTCGGGCTCAAGGTCGCGAAGGTCGCCCGCGCCGAGCGACGGCAACGGGCCCGGCACTTCATCGACCTGGTCGGCCTGAGCGACTTCGCCGACGCCCTGCCCAAGACGCTGTCCGGCGGTATGCGGCAACGGTGTGCGATCGCCCGGGCGTACGCGGTCAACCCCAACATCCTGCTCATGGACGAGCCGTTCGGCGCGCTGGATGCGCTGACCCGCGTACAGCTGCAGGATCAACTGCTCGCCACCTGGACCGCCGAGCAGCGCACCGTCATGTTCATCACCCACGACGTCGACGAGGCCGTCTACCTGGCCAACCGGGTCATCGTCATGGCCGCCCGCCCCGGGCGGCTCCACGAGGTCATCGACGTCGACCTACCCCATCCCCGCACCGAGGCCATCCGGTTGTCCGAGCGGTTCACCGCCATCCGCAACCGGGTGTGGCACGCCGTCTACCACCAGACCCCCTTGGAAGGAACACCAAGATGAGCAGCATGTCGCGCCGCACGGTACTGACCGGGTTCGCGGGCATCGGCGCCGCACTCACCCTGGGCGCATGTGGCAAGGACGAAGCCTCCGGTGGCGCCGGTGCTGGCGGATCGGCGGTGAAGGTCGGCTACATCGCCGACTTCACCGGCGCCAGCCTGATGGCCATCGCCGAGGAGAAGGGGCTGTGGTCCAAGCACGGCCTGAAGCCGCAGCTGAAGGTCTTCACCAACGGGCCGCTTCAGGTGCAGGCCCTCGGCGCCGGCGACCTGGACTTCGGATACATCGGTCCCGGCGCGATGTGGCTGCCGGCCAGCGGCAAGGCGCGCGTCGTCGCGATCAACTCCCTCGGATTCGCCGACCGGATCATCGCCCAACCGGGCATTTCCACCATCGCCTCGCTGACGGGCAAGCGGGTGGGCGTGCCCGAGGGCACGTCCGGCGACATGATCCTGCGCCTGGCACTGCGGCGCGAGGGGCTGACCATCGACGACGTCAAGAAGGTGGCGATGGACCCGAGCACCGTCGTGACCGCCTTCGCCGCGAAGCAGATCGACGCCGCCGGCATCTGGTACCCACTGATCGGCACCATCAAGCAGCGGGTGCCGGACCTGGTCGAGATCGCCAAGAACGAGGACTTCTACCCGCAGCTGAGCTTCCCGTCGGCCTACATCGGGCGCAACGAGGTCGTCACCGGCAGCCCCGAGGTAGTCAAGAAGGTGGTCGCGCTGCTGCGGGAGGCCAACGACGCGCGGGTGGCCGACCTCGACAAGGCCGTCGAGCTCACCGCGGCGTTCCTCAAGGCCCCGGCCGACCAGCTGCGCTCCGAGGCACGCAACGCGCGCTTCCTCAGCTCGGCGGAGCTTGCCGCGAAGTCCAAGGACGGAACGGTCACCGGCTGGCTCAACGGGCTCAACGGGCTGTTCAAGGAGCTCGGCAAGCTCACCAGTGAGGTCGACCCCGCCAGCTACTACGACGCCGCCACGTACACCGCCTGAACCCAGCGTTCGGCGACGGTGCGGTCGCCGAACCGTCGTTCCACAAGCTCAGGAAAGAGGGGCCAGTGGGTCCGAACATCGTCTTCATCATGGCCGACGACCATGCGGCGCACGCGATCAGCGCGTACGGCAGCAAGCTCAACAAGACGCCGCACATCGACCGGATCGCGGCCGGCGGGATGCTGCTGGAGAACTGCTTCTGCACCAACTCGCTGTGCGCGCCGAGCCGCGCGACGATCCTCACCGGCACCTACAACCATGTGAACGGGGTGCGCACCCTGGCCACCGAGTTCGACAACCAGCAGCTGGTCTTCCCGCAGTTGCTAGGTCGCGCGGGATATCAGACCGCGCTGGTGGGCAAGTGGCATCTCGGGCACGGACCCGCGCACGACCCACGCGGGTTCGACTACTGGGAGGTGGTGCCGGGTCAGGGCCGCTACCGTGACCCGGTCTTCATCGGGATGGACGGCGTCGAACGGATCCGGCCCGGGTACTGCACGAACATCATCACCGATCTCGCCATCCGCTGGCTGGACGAGCGCGACCGGGACCGGCCGTTCTGCCTGCTGGTGCACCACAAGGCGCCGCACCGCAACTGGGAACCCGACGACAAGCACCGGGACATGTACCTCGAGGACCTTCCGGTGCCGGCCACGTTCGCCGACGACCACGCCGGGCACGCGGCCGCTGCCCGGGCCGCCCGGATGCGCGTCGACCGGGACCTGACCCTCAACGACGTGAAGGAGCTGCTGCCGCCGCACCTGGACGCGGACGAGGCGGCGCTGTGGCACTACCAGCGCTACATCAAGGACTACCTGCGCTGCGTGGCCAGCGTCGACGACAACGTCGGCCGGCTGCTGGACTACCTCGACGAGCACGGCCTCACCGACGACACGATCGTGGTCTACACCTCCGATCAGGGGTTCTTCCTCGGCGACCACGGCTGGTACGACAAGCGGTTCATGTACGAGGAGTCCCTGCGGATGCCGTTCCTCATCCGCTACCCGGCGGAGATCCCGGCCGGCACCACCTGCGACGCCCTCGCGATGAACGTCGACTTCGCCCAGACGTTCCTCGACTACGCCGGCGTGCCGGCCGACGAACGCATGCAGGGGCGCTCGCTACGCCCCCTGCTACGCGGGGACGAGGTGTCCGACTGGCGTGAGTCGGTCTACTACCGCTACTGGGAGCACGACGACGCGGAGCACCACGTCTGGGCCCACTACGGCGTACGCACCCACGATCACAAGCTCGTCTACTACTACGCCGACGGGCTCGGCATCCCCGGCACCTCCGACAACCCGCAGGAGCCGGAGTGGGAACTGTTCGACCTACGCACCGACCCGTGGGAGCTGCACAGCGTGTACGACGACCCGGCGTACGCCCGCGTGCGCGCCGAACTGACCACGGAGCTCGCCCGGGTCCAGGCGGAGTGCGGCGACACACCATGGACGCCAATTGAATCGGAAGGGAGTGCGCCGCGATGAGTGACCGCAATTGGCTCATGGCGACGATCGCGGTCCTGGCCGCATCGGCCGCCGGGCTCGCGTCCACGCCGAACTCCGCCGCCGCCGAGCCACCGGAGCCGGACGCGGTCTTCGTCGACTGCTCGCAGTCCGGATCGGAGGGCTCCGGTTCGCGGCTCGACCCGTTCAGCTCGCTGACACAGGTCAACGCCCTGACCCTCGCCCCGGGGACCAGCGTGCGACTCAAGCGGGGCAGCACGTGCACCGGCACGCTGGCACCACACGGCTCCGGCACAGCGCAGCAGCCGATCACCATCGCCTCCTACGGTGAACCCGCGGCGCCGAAGGCGCGGATCGACGCCGGCGGCGCCACCGAGGCCGTGCTGCTCCGCAACGTCGCGCACATCGAGGTCCGCGACCTGGAACTCACCGCCCGGGGTGACAACACCAGCACCCGACGGGGCGTGTACGTCATCGCCGAGGACGCCGGCACCGTCACCGGGATCGTGCTGCGCCGGCTCGACGTGCACGACGTACAGGGCATCGTCAACGGTCCCCGGACCGCGAACGGCAAGTTCGGCAACGCCTCTGGCGGCATCGTCGTGGAGGCCGCCGGATCAACCGTGCCCACCTCGTTCAGCGGTCTGCGGATCCTCGACAACAGGATCTGGCACGTCGACCGCGAAGGCATCTACACCTGGTCGAACTGGTGCAATCGCCCCGAGCTCGGCGGCTTCTGGGCCGGGCTGTGCACGGCGCCGTGGCACCCCTCCACCGGCATGCTGGTCCGCGGCAACATCCTCACCGACATCGGCGGCGACGGCATCGCGGTCAAGATGAACACCGACGCCCTGGTGGAGCGCAACAGCCTGGACGGCTACAACATGCGCTCCGGCACCTACAACGCCGGCATGTGGACGGCGAACTCCGAGCGCGTCACCTTCCAGCACAACGTCGCAGCGCACGGCCGCACCACCCTCGACGGCATGGCCTGGGACATCGACCACGCCACCCGCGACATCGTGTTCCAGTACAACCTCAGCCACGACAACGAAGGCGGCTGGCTGCTGCTGTGCCCGACCAGCACCGGCATCCGCGACTTTGTCGTCCGCTACAACATCAGCGTCAACGACCACCATCGCGGCGTGGAGAACTGCAGCGGCCACGTCGAGTCGGGCCTGGTCCACAACAACACGATCTACCTCGGCGACGGCGTGACCCAGGTCGTCGTCAACGAGAACAACACCCAACCACGTAACGTCCGGTTCGCCGACAACCTCGTCGTCCGCACCGGCACCGGCCGCGCGTCATACCGCCTGATGAGCGGCCGGGTCACTTTCGACCACAATCTCTTCGACGGCCTGCCCGCACCCGCCAACGCAACAGACACGGTCACCGAGGACCCGCAGCTGCGCGCTCCCGGCGGCGTCGACCCGGCCGGCTACCGGCTGCGCGACGACTCCCCCGCGGTCGGAGCCGGCGCGGTCATCCCCGACAACGGCGGCCACGACTACTTCGGCAACGTGGTTCCAGTCACCCAGCCACCCGCAATCGGTGCCCACCAGCCCGACTGCGGGTCGGACCTGTGTCACGACACGCATGGCGGCTCATCGTGACGCCGTGGCATCCGAGCGTTGCGTACGAAGGTGACGTGGAGCCCGATCCGCGCTTCACCCTCGCCAATGAGCGCACGCTGCTCGCGTGGCTTCGAACCTCCCTCGGACTGGTCGTCGCCGGGCTGGCGATCACCGCGGCGACCGACCTCCTCGCCAACAAGGTGCTGACCGGAAGCCTGGCAACGGCGTGCTGCAGCCTCGGCCTGGTCGTGTGTGTTCTGGCGTACCGACGATGGATGGAAATCGAGCGCGCCCTACGCCGTCGCCGGCCCATTCCGGCCCCGACCGCGGCGCCGCTGCTCGCCGGAACGCTGTGTGTCGTCGCGGTGACCGCGGCCGTCGCCGCCGCGCTGGTCGTGCTGTGACCGACGACCACGGGCTCGCGTACGAGCGCACCATGCTGGCCTGGCGCCGCTTCACGCTCAGCTTGGCTGCGGCCGGGCTGGGGGCCGCGAAACTGGCCTCGGCCGAAATTTCCGCAACCGTGGCGGTGAGCACCGCGGTCGGGGTGTCGGGCTGCGCTGGCATCGCCATCGCACTGACCTGCCTGAGCTTGTCGAGGCCCGCCCGGAGGCGATCCTTGACCGTCTTCACGAGCACGGTCGGCACCGCCGCCCTCGCGGTGGTGGGCCTCGTCGCCGTCCTGTTACGGCTCTGAACCATCGGTCCCACGGCCCGCCGTCACCGTCGGTATCAGACTCGGCGACGGGCACGCCGGGTGCCCGGAATGCGCGCCGGC
>NZ_VSFA01000066.1 GCF_008119785.1 Micromonospora sp. MP36
TCCCTGACATGCCGATCTCGACACGCTTTTGGCCTCTGTCACAGCGGATGACGCCGACGAATGCGGGTTGGCCGACATCGCGTCCCACGCATTCGTGGTGCGCCGAGGGGATCACGTTGTCGCGGCGGCTGGCTACCGACGCTGGCCCGGGCTGGTGGCCCACATGTACGTACTTACCAAGCCGAATCAACGTGGGCGCGGGCTGGCGCGTGCCGTTGCCTCCGCACCAGTCGCGGACGGATTGGCGAACCATCTGCTGCCGCAGTGGCGGGCTCGACCAGACCCGTCGCGCGGAGTGACGCGGGCGCTGGGATTCCGTCAGCTTGGCATTCAGCTGAGCATCCGGATCGGAGCCTGAGCCCAAACGCCACCTCGCCGGCTGCACGGACGGCCGTGCCGAACGCGACGCGAGTCGCGCGATCAGCGGCCAGATCCGGATGCCCACGCTTGGCGTCGCATACAACGTGGGCGATGGCGCGCACCGACGGCATGTCCAGCCGCGCCCCCGTCACCGCTCGTGGCCGTCGGGCTCGTACGGCCTCACATCCGCGATCTCAGTACGTCGAACTCGCAGCCTGGCAAGGACGGGTCGAAGCCGTGTTCGATCAGCCAGCGGGACGCCAGCAGGCTGCGCAGCGACCACCAGGCGCGGATCACGTCCCGGTCGACGTCGGTGCCGTAACCGGCGAGGAGATCGCCGAGACGTTCCTCATGCCCGAGGGTCAGAGTGGCCAGGTCGAACAGCGGATCGCCGGGCGCCGCCTCGGACCAGTCGATCACGCCGGTGACCTCGTCGCCGTCGGTGAAGATGTGGGTGATCTGCAGGTCGCCGTGCATGAACACCGGCGTCCACGGCCGAATCGCGGCCTCGGCTATCTCGCGGTTGCGGTCGACCAGGTCGGCCGGCAGGACGCCGCTGTCGACGAGCCAGGCGCATTCGCGCTCGAGCTCCGCGTCCAGCCCGACGAGCTTCTTGCCGGCCCACGGCGGCGGTGGCGCGTCGTGCAGCTTCCGGATCGCAGCGCCCGCCGCGGCCCACGCCGCCGGTGACGCAAGCGACGGCTCGCCGAGACGGCCGAGTGCCTGGCCGGGGACGGCGGCGATCGCGAGGACGGGCGGCTTGCGCCACAGGACCTCGGGGGTCGGGACGGGCGCCAGCCGCATCGCCTCGACCTCGACATCGATGCGCGTCTGATCGCTGTCGACCTTCAGGAACACGTCGCCGACGCGCAGGGTCGCGCGCTCGTTATGGGCGACGACGACCGCGACCTCTTCCACGCCGGCCATTATCGCGGGCTGATCATCGACGCCGCCACGGGTTTATTGCGTGCGAATCGAAATGCGTTACGGCGCACGGGCAAGCGACCTGGCCGACTCGCGCACATCGGCAAATTCGGACGTCTCCCAGGCCCGGTCAGCGGTAAATCCGGGCACTCCGCCCACGGCTATGCGACAGGATCAGCAGCATTCTGCTGACCGTGCAAGCCGCAATGCGAGGCGTGTCTTGGGTTGCCGATTCGAAAGACTCCGCTGTGAGGCATCACCGGCTGCTGGCACGGGGAGGTCGTACCCGATGTCCGGCTGTCCGAGGACGTCGAGCTGGACGCGGTGGGTGGCCTGACTTGGTCTGCCGGCGGATCGATCGTCAGTGACGACGGCAGCAGCCAGCTTGACCAGGTGCACGGTCAGGCCGTCCGCGATTCTCGAGTAGGTGCATCACAATGCCGTCGGCAGGGTCGGGTGGTCGGTGGGATAGATGCCGATCGCGAACCCGTACATGGTTTCGCCGGACCTCGGCATCCGGTCGAACTCGTCAACCAGTTGCGCCATCCGGTCCCAGAACTGAGAGGCCTGATCCGCCGAGATGCGCGCATGCCGGATGAAGCCCCACAGCTTTCCCTGCTCGAACGCCTTCGCGGACTCGCGTGCAGCCACCTCGAAGTCGTTGAAGTCGCCCGGCATCTGTTCGCCAGCGGGTGATGGCTCCGCTGCCACGTAGAACATCCGCGCGGTGCGCCCGTAGAAGCGCTCCTCGATCGCCCGAACCTTCCGCGTGCGCACCACCTGGAGCAGGCCGTTCCGTGTAAGCACGTCCACGTGGTGCGCCACCGTGCTCTTGGGGCGCTCGACTGCCTCCGCTAACTCGGTCACGGTCGCGGCCCGCTCGTGGAGGAGCTGCAGGATCACCGTGCGGAGCGGGTGGCCGATGGCCTTCACCTGGTCCGGACTGGTCAGCGCCATCCGATCGACTAGCTCGTAGTCCGGCGGGTTGTCGGCCATGGCACAACAGACTAGCATCTCGGAACGTTCCAGAAATCTCGATCGTTCGCAAGGAGTTCAACGCCGTGACCGACGTGCTGCTTTACCACCACATCCAAGGCCTGACCAACGGGGTCCGGAGCTTCGCCGACAGCCTGCGACAGGCCGGGCACACCGTGCACACGCCGGACCTGTTCGACGGCCGCACGTTCGGCAGCATCGAGGAGGGGTTCGGATTCGCTCGAGAGTTGGGGCTCGACGCGATCCGGGAGCGCGGCACCGCCGCAGCCGACGAGCTCGGCCCCGGGCTCGTCTACGCCGGATTCTCATTCGGCGTGACGATCGCCCAGCGGCTCGCGCAAACCCGGCCCGGTGCCCGCGGGGCGCTCCTCATGTACTCCTGCCTCCCGGTCGCGGAATTCGGGGAGGCGTGGCCCGAGGGCGTGCCGGTGCAGATCCACGGCAAGGAGGGCGACGAGTTCTTCGACGAGGACCTACCGGCCGCACGCGAGCTCGCCGGCTCCACGGCGAACGCCGAGCTGTTCGTCTATCCCGGCGACCAGCACCTCTGCGCCGACTCCTCCCTCGACGCGCACGACCCTGAGGCGTCCGCGCTGCTCATGAAGCGGGTGCGGGCGTTCCTCGCCTCCGTCTGACCGGCATGGCCTAACTAGCTGGCCCACATTTCAGCCGGACATCCTGCCCATGATTCGTGGCAGCGGGCTGGCGCATGGCACGCCAGCGGTCCCACGCACCTTCGAGTCGACCGTGCGTGCCCGGCCTTCGGCTCTCAGCGCCGCAATATCCCGACTCTGCCACCGGTCCAGACGCAGTGTGGCGCCGCCTCGCCGACCAAGCAGCCGGGCTATTCGAGGGCGCCGCGCCTTGTCGCCGGCACCAGACACGGTGCCCGACGAGACCGCCGACCGGAAGAGTCTGCGCAGTGAGCGGATATCTGCGGTGGTGATCGCGCCGGAGCACGTCGGTGACAGACTTCGCTCTGCCCTCAGCCCCGCCTCGCAAGCGGTGCGTACGTTCGCTGGTCTAGGGTCCCTGGGGTGGTCAGGAGCGCGCAGGACGTTGTGGGCGTAATCGAGTCGGACCCGGGAGCAATGAGAGTCCTTCGGGCTACGGCCGACCTTGGATTACCGGACTGGTGGATCGGTGCCGGCTTCGTACGCAACCGCGTCTGGGACGCGATCAGCAACCTCCCGGTCTCGCCGGAGCGCGACGTGGACGTCGCCTACTTCGACCCGGAAAAGCTGGACCCACGCGAGGACGCACGCGCCGAAGCCCAAGCCATGGTGGCCCTGCCTGGGGTGCCGTGGGAGATTCGTAATCAAGCACGGATGCATCTGCGCAATGGCGATGAGCCCTACACGTCCGCCCTGGACGCTATATCGCGCTGGCCCGAAACGGCAACGTGCGTCGCGGTTACTCTGCGGGGTGACTCTGTTCGCCTGATGTCCTGCCATGGGCTGGCTGACCTTGTGGGAATGGTTGTCCGCCCGTCTCCCGCCTTCAACAATGCAGCGGGCCGCGCAAAGGTACGGCGCCGCGTGGAGGTCAAGGGATGGCTCGACCGATGGGTCGGACTGCGGCTGGAGATCTAGCGCTTCACGCCAAGCGAAGGAAGGGTGGCCCCGACAGGACGTCCTCTTTTCGGCTAGTGCGCTGGCCGTTAACGTTCGCCGGGTTGGCCCCGCCGGGAAATTGTCGGACCCGTCGGGTTGGGTGTGGTTGTGCCTCGCCGTCGGGATCCTGCCGCGGCGCGGGTGGTCTATCGGACCGCTCGTGTGGCTGTGCGGGTAGTCGCGGGTTTGGCAGACTGCTGCGTTGCCTGCCCTTCGGACAAATGAGGTGCTGACGATGATTGACGAAGGTGTCCAGCCGAACGAGACCACCGTGCCGATGCTGCCCTGTGTGGCACCGGAGGAAACCCTGGCCTTCTGGCGCGCCCTGGGCTTCGCCGTGACCTACGAACAGACGAAGCCCTACCTATACCTGGCATTCCGGTGGCGCGGATTCGAGCTGCACTACGGGCGGGCGTCCAGCAACCTGGACCCGTCGGAGAACACCGGCGGGTGCCTGGTAATGGTTGATACGGTCGCGCCGTACCATGCAGCGTTCACCGAGGCGATGCGCCGCACATACGGAAAGGTGCTTGCCAAAGGGCTACCTCGGATAACGCGGTACCGGCCCGGCGCCTCACGGTTCACCGTCACGGACCCGTCGGGAAACTCGATCATCTTCATCCAGCGGGACGAGCCGACGGAGTTGGAGTACGGCGGCTCCAAGCAGCTGCAAGGGCTTGCCCGGGTTCTGGACAACGCGCGGATCCTGCGCGAGTTCAAGAACGACGACCGTGCCGCCTTCCGAGCCCTGAACTCGGGACTGCGCCGCCACGGCGACGGCGCACCGGCCGTGCAGCAGGCAGTGGCGCTGGCCGTGCTCATCGAGCTGTCGACGGCGCTGGAGGAGTCGGAACGGGTACCGGAGTGGGGCACCAGGCTTCGGCAACTCAGCCTGACCATGGAGGAGCGTCGTCAGGTCGAGTCCGCGGTTGCCGACCCCACGCTGCTCGAGCGATGGATGCCCGCCACGGCCTGACGCACCGGCCACCCTATGACGCCGATGAGGAGGACGCCACAGCGTCATAGCAGCACGACCGCGTCAGGTTCATCTGTTGGCGTTCGCAACGTACGCGGTGGATTTCGCTGGTCCGTCGGTGTCGGCCGCATCAGGGACTCAACGGACTCACTGTCATCGGCTACGTCCGGAAGTTGAGCCGCACGCGCGGCGACTACCGTGCGTGACGCGCGATCGGCGGTATGAGCGTGTGTGCTCGAGCGCGTCAGCCCTCAGATTCGGCGAACGGCGCCGGGCGTTTGAACAGCCGAAGCAGGCGGGCGGCGACTTCGCTGTCACCTTGGATGGTGACGTCGGCGGCATGCAGTGGCGCGCCGCCGAAGGTGAGCGAGCGGAACACGGTGACGCTGGTTTCGATCACCAGGTCGGGATCGGCAGCGTTTGCGCGCGCCGCGTCGAGCCGCCCATTGTCGACAGTGACGAGCAGGATGTCGCCGTCGAGACGAAGCTGGCACCGCACGTTGAAGTCGCGCGCCGCGGCCGGGTCGAAGGTGGTTTTCATCGCGAGGGCCAACGCGTCAATGCTCAGCTCTGCTGACGAAGCCAGCGGGCTCCGACTGCCCCACCTGGCCAGCTGCAGCAGAGCGGGCTCGAGGTCCCGTCCCCATTCGGTCAGCTCGTAGGCCCAAGCGCTCGTCGGCGGGCCGAGATGACGCCGGCGTATCACCTGCGCCTCCTCCAGCTCGACAAGTCGGGAGGTGAGCATGCTCTGGCTCACGCCGGGCAGGCCGCGCCGCAAGTCGGTGAAGCGCTTCGGCCCGAGCAGCAACTCGCGGATGACCAACAACGCCCACCGGTCGCCGACCAGGTTGAGCGCCCGGGCCAGACCGCAGGGATCGTCATATGCTCGCGCCACCCGCTCAGCGTATCGCTATCACACTGCTTGGTGCTAAATTCGCACCGTGACCACGTACATTCTGATCCCTGGCGCCGGCGGCGCCGCCTGGTACTGGCACCGCCTGGTCCCCCAACTGCGTCAGCGCGGCCACGAAGCGATCGCCGTCGACCTGCCAGCCGGAGACGACAGCGCGGGACTGCAGGAGTACGCAGACACGGTGGTTGACGCGGCAGGCCAACGGAAAGACCTGGTGGTAGTGGCCCAGTCGATGGGCGGCCTGACCGCGCCGCTGGTCTGTAGTCGGCTGCCGGTCTCACGCCTGGTCCTGGTCAACGCGATGATCCCGGCGCCCGGTGAGACCGGCCACGATTGGTGGAACAACACCGGCCAGGACCAGGCCCGCCGTGAGTGCGACCTGCGCGAGGGTCGTTCCCCGGATGGGCCGTTCGATCCGCTGGTGTACTTCTTCCACGACGTACCAGAGGACATCACCAAGCAGGCCATGACGGGCGAGCCACCGCAGTCAGGAACGCCTTTCGAGCAGCCCTGGCCGCTGGACGTGTGGCCAGACGTACCAACCGAGGTCCTAAGCAGCCGCGAGGACCGACTGTTCCCGGTCGAGTTCCAGATCCGGACAGCCCAGCATCGCCTTGGCGTCACGCCCAAGACCCTGCCCGGCGGACATCTGGCGGCCCTCAGCCAGCCCGAGGCATTGGCCGCCGGATTGGATCGGTGAGCGACAGCATCCGCTCATCGGCTTATACCGAGCACCGTCTTGATTGACCGACTGTGACGCTGCGTGACGTCCGCTCGGCGGCAGAACAGCGTGCTCGTCTGTCGCTATTCGGCGTATACCTCCGGGATGGCATCCTTAATCCGCTGCACGGTCTCAGCGACGTCCAGACCAGTTGTGTCGATGCCGATGTATCGGTAGTCGGCATCGGTCGCCTGTCGGATGCTTCGATCTTCCGGGATCAGGTCGACCATGTCGCGCCACTGCTGCGTCGTTTGCTTCGCTCGGGTGATCCGCCGATGGTCGCGCACGTCCTTGTCAACCAGAAGCTCTGCCAGGAACACCGACGAGGGTCGTGTCAACAGCTGTCGGAAGGCCAGGTAGTCGGGGTAGCTGCGGAGAAAGCTGCCGGCGACAACGTTGACATATCCGGCGGCCCAGAAGTTTTCTACAAGGCCAGCGACGTTGCGACGAAGCAGGGCGAAGAACTGGTCGTTCATCGGGCACGGGTTGGTTTGACCGATGTCCTCGGCGTCGATGCGGGCGCTGCAGGGGGTATGCGGTAGCAGCGCACGAATGACGGTCGACTTGCCGGCGCCCTCCTCGCCGGTCAGGAGGACGAGACGATGCCGCTGGGGGGAGGAGGGGGGCCGGCCCATAACAGACATCTGTTGAGTATGGCGGTTGCCGTGAGAGGCCAAGTCACATGCACTGTCATCGACAGATCCGCGCGCCCTGGAACGACGACGGCCGATCGCCCCAGGTCTACGCCCTGGCCGACGCGATGCCTGCTCGGTTCTCAGCGCTCGTCGTGGTCGCGGCGCTCTCGGGTCTGCGGTGGGGCGAACTGGTCGCGCTGCGCCGTCGGGACATCGACCTCGACGGCGGCACTGTCCGGGTCACCCGCAAGCTCGCTGTGCTGCGGAGCCAGCTGGACTTCGGGCCGCCCAAGTCTGCTGCTGGGGTCCGGGTCGTCGCCCTGCCAGCCGCCGCCGTGGAGGCCCTGCGGGCGCATCTGGCTGAGTTCACCGCCGCCGACGCTGACGCCCCGGTCTTCACCGGCGACAAGGGTGCACTGCTGCGATCCGGCAACTTCGGCCGCGGCCAAGTGGACGCGGACGGTCGCAGCGTTCGGCCTGCCGGCTTCCACTTCCATGACCTGCGGCACACGGGGAACCCCCTCGCCGCAGCCTCTGGCGCGAGCACTCGTGAGCTGATGCAGCGAATGGGGGGTGCCGGCTACTGGCACGTGGATGGCAAGGCGACGAACGATAAGGAGACGGTGATCTCAACCGAATCTGCCCGACAGGTCGCCGAACAGTTCCTGCTGCGCGACGAGATCCGGCACGTCTCCGCACGCCGCCAGAATCTGAACGCCGCGCTCGCGTGGGCTGCCGCCCGCTGGGCCGTCGACCAAGCCATCGCCTCCCGGGCGACCGTCATCTACGTCGAAGACCTGCGGTCCTTGGAAGCACGGGGCATGGGCGCCACCCTCAACACGCGCCTGTCACAGCAGGTGCGCGGGCAGATCGTCGACCGGATGCGGCACCTCGCCGCCGAGCACGGTATCGCCGTAGTCACCACGCCTGCCCGGAACACCTCGAAGCACTGCCCGCAGTGCTTGACCCCGCTACGGCATCGCAAGGCCCCCGACAAGCCGACGGTGGCGGGCTGGAAGTGGGCGATCTGCCCCCACCAGTCCTGCCGTTGGCAGGGCGACCGCGACCAGGGCGCCTGGCGGCGGATCGCCGCCCGCGGCCTGGCCCATCAGGCAAAGACCGTCATCGATAAGGTCAGCGGGCACATGGTGATCCGCGCCGTGGTCGACAAACTCGAAGCATCGGCGGTCATCACGAAGACCTGCCGGGTGGACCGGTCGAAGACCGGCCCCACCCGGCGCAAGCCATCACGCCCCGCGCCCAGGCGACGCAGGGCACCCTCCCCCACCAGGCCTAGTGGCCCGGCGGGTAAGCGTCCGGAGGGACACGCACCAACGGACCGGAGGCTGCCCCGCGCAGCCCACCGACACCAGGGCGTGAACACGATCAGCACACCCACCATCGGCCACCAGCCGCGAGGAGCCACGTTGGGCGCAGGATTCCACTTCCACGCCCACGCGACACCACCACGGTGGGAAACGATCCCGGAAACCCAATCCGACTCAGGATCACTAAGCTGATTAGAGACGCTGGGCAAGACCAGCCCGGTGAGCGATCTGGCGCATCCACGTCCGCCGCCGCGGCCCCCAACCCGCCGGCACCACCAACCGCACATCCCGAACCGGGCCGCCAGCCACCCGCTCCGCCTCACCGGCGACCCGGCGCAGCGTCGCAGCCATCGCCTCCACCGCGTCGACACGGATTCGCAATGAACCGGCCCGGCTGGTCCGCGGCCGCCCGCCTTGCCCGCCCCGTCCACACCTCCCCGTCCGCAGACAGGTAGACACCGCTGGGCAGGTGCGGCACCCCGTCGAAGGGCAGCGGGGACCAGCTGCCATCAGGCCAGGCCAGAACGGCACCAGTGCTAGCCGTGCCGCAGTCGATCGCCAGCCGTGCCTCCCCCGCCCGCATACGCATAGTCAAACATGAGGATCACACTCTCGTCATCCCGCAGCTACACACAGGAACGGATGTGGGGGACGTGAATTCTTCCTCCCACCGGAAACCGTGCAGGGCATTCCTGGCTGCACGGAAACGCGCAGAGGCGATCGACGCTTATGCCCGGCCACGCGGCGAGTCACTCGGCCGAGCGGGCCTGCCGACCGCGCAGCGTGCGGATCCACCCTTGAGCGGTGTGCCGAGGCACGTTGTAGTGGTCGGCGACAGCCGCGGCGCTGCCAGCCTGCTGGTAGACCGACTCGAGATCGTCCGGCGACCGCCGGTACACGCGACCCTTAGGCGCCTCACCCTTCGGGGTTTGCCTTCTGGCCTTCCGCCCCGCGGTCGTGGCCTTGGCACCGGTCGCGGCTTTCCGCCCAGCGGCCCGGGTCGCGCCGGCCGTCGAGGCATTCACCCGTGTCGTCTGCTTCGGAACAGCGGCTTCGGCCGCCTCGCCCTTCGTGGGGGTAGTCGTCGCCGGCTCATCAACAGTGGGCGTGGTGGCGTCGACGGCCTGGGTTGCCTTCGTGCCGGCGGTGGGCTCCTCGTCGTCAGCGGCTAGATGTGCCGAATCGGCAGGGTCGTCGGCCGCGGCAGCTGGTGGCACGGTTATCGCCTGCTGCCCGCCGACGGCAGGGGTGACCGCCTTCAGCAGCAGATCCAGATCGACCGCGGGAATCTGTCCCGCAGTCAACCCGTCCCCTTCACCGGCGCGTACCAGCAATTCGACGATCCGCGCGGTCGTGCCCTCCAACTCGACCGTCAGTGTCGTGGTCGCTCGACTCGGATCGTCCGCGGCGATGGTGATCGTGTAGGAACTCACGGCTTACCTCCAACACAAAGCAGGGCCCTGTCACCGTCCGCTCGGACCACCCGGGAAACGTGACAGGGGACTTCGGCTTTCCCCGATGCAGTCATCGGGGACCAGAAGGAAAGCTATCGCATGCCCATGAGCAGCGATCCGACCCCTCATTCCGAATGCCCGGCGTGGCCTCGACACCGTCGCCCCCGCCGCCGCGTGGCACATTCGTCTCCGAGGAAACAATGAATCTCTCGACCACCCGATGTCTCCCGAAGCACAAGCTGTTGCGAGAAGGTGGACGCAAACCGCAATGGCATGCGGGCCTGCCGACCGGGACCGCGACGAGGCCGCCGCTCGTCTCGCCTACCGCGCGGCCGGCCATCCCGAACCTTCCTGCTTCATCTGGAGTGCGGCACCTTCCGGCGCAATCGACCAGGTACTATGTCTCATCGATGATGGACACACAGCGCTGGTCAAGGCAGTCCGGCCCGGAAACCTCAGCTGATCGCTGTCAACGGCCCGCACCCCGACGTGGCAGCAGACCAGCGACCTCGACCAGTTCCGGGCCTTCGGGGACTTCCACGAGTTCTTTGAGTGGAAGGGCTACTACGGCGAACAGCGCTACGACGGCGTCGAAGCACGTTACGACCTGATAGAGCGGCCCTACCGCTGCAACCCGGTCACCGAGCCAGAACGGGCCGCACTCAACCCGGTACTGCGCGCCGTCCGGAAGTTCTACGACCTGGTGCACTGCCCGATCTGGGCCACTCTCGACGGGCGAGCGACCGAGCTCTACACCATGCAGCCGGCCTGGTGCTGGGAGGACGAACACGGTTTCGTCGACCAGGACGATGAGGGGCATGCTGTCATCCGCCACAGCCTCGGTCACGACGACCGGTTCTTCGAGACCGCCTGGAACTACTTCCCCGATTGGATCCTGCTCGCCACCATCGGCACCTACCCGGCCCTGCTCGCCCCCGCACCTGGCCGGGCATGGGGAGGGTGCCGAGAGGTGGCGTTGACGGCCGGGCAGTGGTGGCCGTTCGAGGACGTCGCCGTCATGGGCGAACGGTCCAGCGTCCTGCGTGTCAACGCGCAGGGGCAACTGCACGCCGACGGCGAACCCGCCGTCCTCTGGCCGGATGGCAGCCAGGTGTGGGCGCAAGAAGGGCCGTAATCGAGACACGCTGACCATCAACGGGCAACAGCGGGGCGCTGGTGGGTGTGGGTGCCGAGGCGAGTCTGGCCGGGGCGGCGGCCGGTCCGGGTGGCCTGCGCCTATGTTTCCGATACGGGGCGGCGACGGGACAGCCGGCAGGCTCCGCCTTCGGAAGGCAACGACGCTTGTCGATGTGAGGGGGTGGCGAGGTCGGGTCAACAGCAGCGCGAGTTATTAGATATCAGGCG
Organism: Micromonospora sp. MP36; assembly: GCF_008119785.1. GTDB lineage: Bacteria > Actinomycetota > Actinomycetes > Mycobacteriales > Micromonosporaceae > Micromonospora. The sequence continues at coordinate 11,286 of NZ_VSFA01000066.1, forward strand.
CAACCGGCGCTCACGGGCTGTAGTGAATAAACGACATGATGTAGAGGGATCAGACTAATTCGGAAAGAAAGGTTTTGCCGGCTGCAAACCGACACTAGACTGCCCACCCATGTCGTACAGCAACTACGACCCCGACGACCACCAACACCGGCTCCGCCCCCAACCCGCGGCGCCCTCGACCCAGCCCACGGCGCGGATCGCGTACGTGGACGTGCATCACGACAGCGACCCGCCGTACACCCCACCCGCGGCGGCCTACGTCCAGCCCCCGGCACCGCCGTACCCGGCGCCAGCGGCTGCCTACGCGCAAACCCCTGCGTCGCCGTACGCCCCATCTGCCTACACGCCGCCGCACCACCCGGCCCCGCCGGCGCCCGGACAGCGGCACCCAAGAAACACCGCTACCATCGTCGCCCGCTTCACGGTCGGTGTGACCAGCGGCGTGGCTTTCATCTTCGCCTTGCACATATTCTTTTCCTTGGCGAAGGCAAATCAAAGCAACGGCTTCGTGGAATTCGTGTACGTGCTGGCCAAAGTGTTCGTACTAGGGTTCGGTGACGTTTTCACGCCGAACGACGCCAAGGTAGGGCTCGTTCTCAACTACGGACTCGCTGCCCTGGTGTACCTGGTTGTAGGTCGGCTGATCGCCCGGGCGCTCCGACAGTAGCTGCCGACAAGCTTGGGGCACCTAGTAGGCATGAAGCGGCCGGCTGGCCGGTGGGCGGTGGTGGACTGATCGGTCGCGGTGAGGGTATGGCCGTGGCCCTTGGCCACGTCCAACCCGGATCGGGCCGTCCACCTGCATCCTGCTGTTCGTGGAGCTGGCCGCTTCATGCTGACTAGTCTTCGCGGGGCCGCCCGGCCTTGCGGTACCGGCCATCAGAACTGCAGCCGGCGCGGTCAGCCTCGCTGGCCGGACAGGTTCGTCAGGTGTCCGAGGCGCGCGAGCAGCGTGGGGCTCGGGTATTTCGAATCGAACACCTTATCTACCAGTACGGCGATGTAGTCGGCATACAGCTCCGGTGGCAGCCCGCTTTCGATCGTGTCGAGCATCGTCGGGCTGGGGTATCGGTCGTTACTGACCTTGCCGATGAGTTCTCCGTAGAAGTCGAGCCGGTTCTGCCACACGTCGGACAGGATGCTCTGCAGCCGGGTCCACTGCTGATCATCGTGGTGCTGGTCTCGGTCGGGTCGGTCTTGCACGTTCGTCATCCTCGCTTCGCCTTGGCTGCCGGCCACGATTGCCTCCTCACCTGAGAGTCCGGGGTTGTCTGACGGACTTCGAATGCTGTTGTCCGGTGACCACAGATGTTCGGTACCCACGATCAGGGCCGGTACGCAGCGCTTGACGCAATCAGCCGGCGCACGGCTGGGGGCGGATGCCCGGCGCCCACCATCGTGGACAGAGGGCGTGAAGAAGTTTTCACCCGCCGTCACCGGGGGTAGAGGGCTCTTCATGACGGCAGATCCGGAGGTTCAAAAGGACCGTGTACGCCCGCGGTCCGACGACGGCGATGACCGGGGCCGGTCCGATCGCGACCCCGATTCCGGGCGTGACCATCGAGAGGGTCAGTCCGACAGGGACGCTGCTCAGGACCGGTCTGGAGATGATGACCGCGATCGGAGCGAGTCTGACTCGCGCCGCGTTGGCCTGATGGGCGCCGCGCGGGCTGCGCTGCGCGAGTTTGAGGAGTTGACTGGTCTAGCCCCGGAGGGCATCACCGGGGCTCGGCCGCAGGACGACGGCTGGTCCTTCCTCCTCGACGTCACCGAGCTGGATCGGATCCCCGCGACCAGCAGTGTGATGGCGACCTACCGGGTGGACGCTGACCAGGAGGGCCGGATTCTCCAGTACGAGAGGCTGCGGCGGTTCCATCGCAGCGCCACGGATCAGACATGACGGGAGACCAGGTGGCTCCCCGCTCGCGTTACGCCCAGCCCGCTTCGGACTCTTTGGCGGACGTCTTGGAGCGGGTCCTCGACCGTGGCGTGGTCATCGTCGGCGACATCGTCGTGGGCGTGCTCGACATCGAGCTGCTGACGTTGAAGGTGCGGCTGCTCGTCGCGTCCGTAGACACGGCCCGGCAGATGGGCATCGACTGGTGGCTACATGATCCTTTCCTGAACTCGCAGGCCGCCCAAGTCGAGACCGACCGGAAGGTCGCGACGAGCGCGGGCCAGCGGGAGGAGATCGACGCCGATCAGGCGGGGGAGAAGGGGGATCAGGCGCGGCCGACCTCTCCGACGGCGGTGGGCAGCGGACGCGATGGCGGTGACGGGTCGATCGAGCAGTTGCGGGCGGAGAACGAGGCGCTGCGCGAGCGCCTGGCCGAGATCGAGCGGCGCATGGGGTCGGGGGCCGCGGGATGACAGCGAACCGGGCCATCTACCTGTACGCCATCGTGCCGCCGACTGCCGCAGCGCCCACAATGTCGGGCGTCTACGGCGAACCGACGCAGCTCCTCCACGCATCAGGTTTGGGCGTCGTGATCAGCGAGGTGTCCGTCGAGAACTTCGCGGCGATCAACGACGATTCCGGCGACCCCGCCAGGCTCGGCCAGCTCGCTCGCCGGCACGACGCGGTGGTCCGCGCCGCCGCGGACGCTGCCGACGCCGCGCTACCGCTGCGGCTGGGCACCGTGGTTACCGAGCGGCAGGCCCTGTCTGACCTGCTGGCCGTCCGCGGCGAACAGTTACGCCGCTTGTTGGACAAGGTCGCCGGCTGCGACGAGTTCGGGGTGCGAGTCGCCGGCCGCACTGGCGCGAACCACCACGACGCCGCTGACACCCATTCGGCTACCCCCGATGCCGGGGGCACCCCCGCAGATGCCGCCCACGGTGACCACGCCGGCTCACCCTCCGCGAGCGCCGGTGACGGGCTGGCCTACCTACAGCAGCGGCGCGAGGCGTTACAACGCGTGCAGCGACGCAGGCAGGCCACGGCCACGCTGGCCGCCGACGTGGACGCGGCACTGCGTGAGCAGGCCGTCGACGCCGTCACCGGTCGAGGCGGAAACCTGCTAGACCGGACCTACCTCGTGCACCGCGACCGGTCGTCGGTGTTCATCGAGGTTGTCGACCAATGCGGCGACCGCGTGGCGGCCGAGGGTTACCAGCTCAGCCTCAACGGGCCGTGGCCGCCCTACTCCTTCTCGGTGACCAACCTGGAAGTGGCCGGCCGTGGCTGAGCAGCGTGATCTGGGCACCCGACTCACCGGTACCACCGACCTTGTCGACCTTCTTGACCGGATCGTCGACCGCGGCGCCGTGATCAGCGGCGACGTCGTGATCGGACTAGCCGGCATCGATCTCATCCGTCTAGATCTCAACCTGCTGCTCATCTCGGTCCAACGGCTGGACGACCTCCAAGCTGGACTGGATAACCACGAACACGGTGGAGTAAGCGACCGCGAACCGGGCAATGCCTGACAGAGACGCCCAGGAAAGGAGGCTCGCGTGATGGCACCATCACAGAGAGATTCACCGCTGCGGGTGAACGTCGACCCGGAAAACGCCGGCGCGGGCCTCGGCCGCCTCGTCGTCGTCCTCCTGGACGTGATCCGGCAACTGCTAGAGCGCCAAGCGTTGCGCCGGGTGGACGACGGTGATCTGACCCCGCAGCAGGTAGAGCGGCTGGGGCAGGCGCTGCTGGCCCTGGACAGGCGCTTCGCCGAGCTGCGGGAGATCTTCCAGGACTCCGATGGCGAATTCGAAGTCGCCGACCCGCAACCTACTGCGGGCCGGCGGACCATCAGCCGGCAGTACCTGACTTCCGGACGACCATCGACCGGCTAGTGACCTCCGACAGAACCGCCAAGACGGGCCAGACAGCTGACAGGCACGCCGCCTCGTAGCGGTGACGGCAACGCGACTAGCCGCCGACCGAAAGCAATGGGGCGGCCAGCGACTGAGGAGAGGCGATAAAAGATGACCGTGATGACCACCGGAGTGAACCGCGCTCCCCGGCCGAGCAGCCTGGCCGATGTCGTGGATCTGATCCTGGACAAGGGCATCGTGATCGATGCGTATGTACGCGTCTCGCTGGTCGGGATCGAACTACTGACCATCGACGCCAGGGTAGTGATCGCCAGCGTGGACACCTACCTACGCTTCGCCGAGGCGGTCAACCGCCTCGACCTTCAACCCGAGGGCCAGGTCACCGGCCTGCCCGGGATGATCCAGGGAATGACGGAGGGAGCCTCCCGGTCAAAGACCCGCGGCGCCCTCGGTGGCGTCAAAGACAAGCTGACCGAGATCAAGGACTCCATGCACAGCGGCCAGGACGAGCAGGACGACGACGAAGACGAGAGCTCGGGTGGCCGGCGGCGCAAGCTCACGATCGGACGTCAGCCCTCCCGCCAAGCGGCCGAACGCTCCGGTTCCACTGACAAGGACAGCTGATCGTGCTGGTCGTCTACGCACTGGTCCGCTCCACACACCCGCTGCCCGAGCGTCTCACCGGGATCGGAAAGCCAGCCGGCCAGGTCCGGCTGGTGGGTGCCGAGCGGGTGGCCGCGGTGGTGAGCCAGATCGGCGACCAGGCCCTGCACGACGACGACGCCATCGGCTACCTCGACGTCCTACAGGCCCTGATCGAGAATGGCCCAGTCCTGCCGATTCGGTTCGGCACCCTAGCCCCAGACGACGATGCCGTGCGAACGGAAATCCTGGCACCGCTCGGCGAGCAGGGCGCCTCACGGCTGGACCAACTGGACGGCCTGGTCGAGATGCAACTCAAACTCATCGCCGACCAAGACGCCGAGCTTCGCGACCTGCTCGCCTCGTCACCGCCATTGCGGCGGCTGGTCGGGCAGGTCAAAGCAGGCGCGGCAGACGTCAGCGTGCACATCAGCGTCGGTGAACAGGTGACCCAAGGACTAGCCGAGCGGCGCGCCGCACTCGATGCTCAAGTGGCGGGCCGGCTGAAGCCGCTCGCCCTTGACCACGGCTCACGCACCGGAGACGACGTCACGGTGCTCACCCAGTACTACCTGGTCCGGGTCGACGACCTCGAGCGGTTCGACGCAGCCGTCCAAGAACTCCTCGAGGACCTGGGCGACCGCTACACCCCGGAGTACGTCGGCCCGCTGCCACCGCTCGATTTCGCCGACGCTGAGAACGACCTGACCCAGACACCCTCGAGCGAAACCACCCCCAGCCGCTGGGGATGGTGAGGAGACGGTACGAGCAGTGCCATGAGCAACGCCCTGACGCTTAGCGGAGTCGCTGCCGGCGGGGACGCCTTGGGCCGATCCGGCCCGCAGCGCCATGAATGAACAAGGGCCTCCTCCCTGCCATTCAGGTGAACCCGGCAGGACCAACCGGGCAAGCTCCACGACGGGAATGCTGACCGACTGGCCGAGCAACCGCGTCGGCCGCAGGAATCGACCTGGGCCGGAACTGGCGAGGTGAGCAAGCCGACGGCCTATGTCAAGGCCGCGGGGACGGGGCTACACAGGAGAGATGCACCTTTTGAGGCGGCTGGTCCGCGATGCAGCCCGGGACAGACCTGCCAACGCCAATCGATGCCAGCTGTGCGGCGCCGATATCGACGGCGCCGCGGCATGCGCCCTGATCCCCGTCCCGAACGGTCTTGACGCTCTCCCCGGACTCCACGGGCGGCGAATGGTAGTTGCGTGCAGCGGAGCGCATCTGGCCGCGCTGCTCGAGGAGCAATGCCCAGCCCGCCGCTGACCAGATGGCTCGTTCCAGCCCTTCGCCTCGGCCTCGGCCTAGAGTTGGGTCACGATCAGGTGCCGTTGCCCTGCCAACGCCGGAACAGGTCGTAGACCCGGTCCCACGGCCGTACCGCTTAGGCATGTCCCGCCACACGGCGCCCGTCCGGGTTCGCCACCGTATGCCGTCTAGCGGAGACCTCGCCAAGGACGCCGGACGCGACGTCTGGGCCGAGGGCGTGCTGGCTGGTTGGGAGCGGGCCTGCTTGGACGCGGTCGCGTTGCCGGTGCGGGTCTGCTCCCGCCTACGGATGGGTGGAGCAAGGTCATCGGGCGGACAGGACCGCAACGATGACGATGCTGATGGCCAGCAGAACAACGACGGCGAACACCGCCTGCGGTGGCCTCAGTCGCGGAAGATGCTGGATTGTCTGCAGGAGTTGCGCCGGCTGGTCCCACACGGATGGGGCCGCGTGGCGGCCATGCCGGCGGGTCGGCTCGGTGGTGGTCTGGTATGTCACCGGGATTCCTCCGACGGGCGTCTGGTGCGCTGTTCGGATGAGCAGCAGGACTGTCGTTCCTCCTCGACAAGCAGGCCGCGTATGCCGGCCTTCATCGGTAACAGGCGCTGGTCTGCTCCTCGGCGTTACACATCTGTGAGGTTGCCTGTGCAGATTGTGATCGGGGGCCGGTCGGGAGTTGCCCCCTGGTCCTGGACACTTGAGCCTTGGAACGTGGTGGTCCGGGGAGATCAGGAGTCCCTGACAGATGGTGATGAAGCACTACCCCGCGGAGTTCAAGGCTGACGCGGTGGCGTTGTACCGGTCTCGGCCGGGGGCGACGATCGCGCAGGTCGCTGACGATCTGGGTGTCAATCGGGAGACGTTGCGCAGTTGGGTCCGCGCCGATGATCAGCGTCGGTCCGCCCGGCCGTCGACGCGTTCGTCCGACAAATTCGCTACGCGGCGGCCGGAGCGCCGTGATACACAACCGAGGTGCAAAACATCTTGGAGTTCCCCGAGGTCCTGCGGCTGATCGAAGACCGCTCGGCCGCGTTCCGCGCCGCGATCGCGTCCGCCCCCGACCTTGACGTCCAGGTCCCGACCTGCCCGGACTGGACGCTGCGCGAACTGGCGCAGCACCTCGGCGACGGCCGCCGCCGCCAGGCCGCCGTCATCGCGGCGGGCCCTGGCGCTGAGCCCCCGGCGAGGACGGACCCGAAGGGTGCCCCGACCGCGCCCCGCGACCGCGAAGCCCTGGACGCCTGGCTCGCCGAGTCGACCGAGCTCATGCTCGACGCGATGCGCGAGGCCGGCCCGGACCGCGGCTGCTGGACCTGGTGGGGCCGCTCGCAGGCCCCGGAGACCAGCGGAGCCGTGGCCCGGCACCAGATCCAGGAGATCGCCGTCCACACCTACGACGCCCAGCTCACCCAGGGGGCCGCACAGCCGCTGCCGACGGACGTCGCGGTCGAGGGCGTCGACGAGTTCCTGACGACCGTCTCGGCGACGACCGTCCCCTGGCCGTTCAAGCCGGCGACCATCGACCTGCACACGGCCGAGGGCCGCTCCTGGCGCCTGACCCTCAACGCCGACGGCGTCCGCTGCGACGACCTCGCCGCCGACGCGGAGCCGGGCGACATGGCGATGCGAGGCGCAGCGAGCGAACTGGTCCTCTACTTCTACGATCGCGTCCCGCTCGACGGCCTGGAGACCACCGGCGACACCGAGCCGATGGAGCAGCTCGCAGACTGGGACCCGAACGCGTAAAACGGGCACTTGTGACGCATCTATCGGTTGTGCGCGCGCTCCTGCGGGCGCCACTGGGCCCGGGGTTGCGGACATCGCGCGGCTGCGGGCGGGCTGTGGGCCTGCTGTTCAAGGGCGAAAGGCGCACCTGCGGGCGGCTCGCGCTCGACTGGGGACAGTGCTCGGCGGGTGCAGATTGCTGGGACTGACCTCGTAGATCAAGCAGCGACTCCGTAGCGGGCCCGGTGGTTGCGCTGGTGTTCTTGGTCGAGGTGGAAGGTCCAGTAACGGTCGAAGTCGCCGTTGGCCAGCAGGGCGCGGAGTCTCGGGACGGCTTCGGCGCCGGCCAGTGACCATTGGGGTCGTCAGGGCTGAGCAGGCGGGGACGGCCTCCCGCCCATTAGGGTCCAGGCAGGCCGGGCGATCTGGTTGAACCGGTGGATCACGTCCCGCACCGTGTCCTCGCCGGCCTGCACCAACTGGGCGATCACTGGAACTCGGTTGCCGCCGGCCGAGGCCAGCAGCATCAACGCCCGTCGATAGTGCACTGTGTTGGTGCTGCCCCGGCGCACGATCCGTGGTAAGTGCTGGCCCTCCCGGTCGGTCAGCCTCCTGATCTTGACCAGCTCCGCCACCACGCCCCCAAACCCGTCGGATTCCGTCTCATCCAACCGGTTCCGGCCCCGCCGCCGCCAGCCCGGTAAACGTTCCCGGTCAGAGCACGAGTTGCCTAAATCCTGAGATCAACAAGACGGCTGCGATCGGATGGCCAATCCGGCAGTGCCGAGTCGACGGCTGGGCGCTACTCCTCCACGACAGGCGCGAACTTGTACCGTGGCTGGGTGCCGGTCGAGCTTGTGTCGCGTTTCCCTGTTGACGATGTGCAGCTGAGCGCCCTTCATGCGCGGGCCTTCGGTGGCGATGTCGAGCAGGTGACACCGTGGGCCGAGCGCCTTGGGCGGTACGCGCTGACCTGGGTTGGCGCGTTCGACGCTGGTCGCTTGGTGGGCTTCGTTCAGGTCTGCTGGGACGGTGGCGCACACGCATTCCTGCTCGACACAGCAGTGGACCCGGACTGGCAGCACCGCGGAGTTGGCACGGAACTGGTCCAGGCCGCGGTCGGCGACGCTGCGGCTGCCGGTTGCGAGTGGCTGCACGTCGACTTCGAGACAGACCTAGGGCCGTTCTACCTGGAACGATGTGGGTTCCGCCCGACAGCCGCAGGCCTGTTGCAGCTCAATCGAAGTGCGGCAGGTCCGGAAAGCTGATCGGATTGTCGGCGCTTGCGCTCCGGCGACATCGGGTCGATCAGCGCCTGGTTGCCGTCGCGCAGGTCCACCGCGCACCAGCGCGGTGCGGCGTCGACCCGGCGGGTCGGCCAGGTGCGGTCCGGCAGATCGAGGCGGAACTGCTGGAGTGCGGCAGGTAACGGTGGACCGGCATCCGGCTGGGGCGCTGCCGGGCAATCGGATCGGTTTCAGCGTCGGTGGCGATTTCAGCCATCTCGGAGTGCTCCCTGGAACATGTGGCGTCAGCAGGCCCGTCCCACGGCAGCCAAACTTGATCTGTGCCCTGGTCGACGGAGCCTGATTGATCACGAAGACGCCGCTTGGTGGACCGGTTCCAGCTCGTCAGCGACGGCGACGCCGACCCCGACGAACCGGTCGGTCTGCTGCTGCCCGAGCTCGGCATCGCCACGGGCGGGGCCGTGCGGGCGGTTTGCTCGCCGACCGATACCAATCACGCTCGGTAGCTGGCCCCGTACTCGCCGATCGACTTCGCGAGACCGCGGGCCGCGCTCGGCTCACGGGCCTGGTCGCTGCCGCTCCGGGGCGGCCCCGATCGGGATCTTCAGCACAGCGAGGAAAGCGTTGATCGCAGGCGTCCGGCCCAGGCGGCTCCAGACGAGGTGTTCGATCCGGGCCGGCGCATCGGCGACCTCGATGGCGGCCACGCCGGTGAGCCGTGGCACGTAGGTGGAGGGGAGCATGGCGACGCCGAGGCCCGCGGCGACGAGCTCGGCCATCAGGTCGGCGGCGGTCACCTCGAACGCGACGTCGCGGGCGAGGTCGGCGGCGGAGAATGCCTGATCGGTCTGGGCCCGCCCGGCGCTCCCGACCGGGAAGTCGACGAAGACCTCGGCAGCGAGCCGGTGGAGGTCGACTGTCGGTTCCTGCGCGAGCGGATGCTCCGGGGCGACCACGGCGACGAGCCGGTCCCGGGCGAGTTCGTGCACGTCTACGCCCTTCGGTTGAGCCGTTGCCGGTAGCCCCAGGAACGCCACGTCGATGACGCCCTGCTTGACCTGCTCCACGAGTTCGTCGCTCGCGCCGACGCGCAGGCCGACGCGCACGTGTGGGTACCGCTCCCGGAACGCGCGAAGCGTGGCCGGGATGTCGACGGCCGCGACCGTGGGGATAAGGCCCACCGTCAGTCGTCCCCGTACCTCTCCCACCGCCGCCGCGACCTCGGCGGCCGCGCGTTCGGCGGCGTCCAGGCACTGGCGGGCGGCGGGGAGGAACGCCGCACCCGCCGGGGTCAGTCGCACGCGGCGGCTGGTCCGCTCGAAGAGCCTCGCGCCGAGTTCCCGTTCCAGGCGTGCAATCTGGTGGCTCAGCGCGGACTGGACCACCAGACACCGTTGGGCGGCCCGGGTGAAACTGCTCGTCTCGGCGACGGCGAGGACGTAGCGCATCTGTTGGAGGTCCATTGATCCATCTTCTCCGTAGATCGATGGGATGACAAACATGTGTTGGACTCATTGATAGCTACGCGATGAGACTTCCGGTATGACAAGTTCCGGAGCGAACAGGCTCCCTGACGGAGCCGGCGGCAACGCCTTCCCCAGCAACCTGCCGCGCACTGCCTTGACAGCGCTCGCCCCGCTTGCGTGGGGTACCACGTACGTCGTCACCACCGAGCTTCTTCCGCCGGGCCACCCTCTGTTCGCGGGACTCCTGCGCGCGTTGCCCGCCGGTCTGGTGGCGCTGGCGGTCACCCGTACGCTGCCGAAAGGGGCGTGGTGGGGAAAAGCGGCCGCGCTCGGCGTGCTGAACATCGGACTCTTCTTCCCGCTGCTCTTCGTCGCGGCCGAGCGGCTGCCGGGAGGCGTCGCGGCGACCCTTGGTGCGGTGCAGCCGCTCGTCGTCGCCGTCCTGGCCGTAACCGTCCTGCGGGAGGGACTTTCCGTCTGGCGCACCGTCTGGGGCGTGGCCGGGGTGCTGGGCGTTGGCCTGGTGGTGATCGGACCGGACGCCGCGCTCGACGTCGTGGGGATCGTGGCCGGCCTCGGTGGCGCGGCCACGATGGCGCTCGGAGTGACGCTGACCAAGCGCTGGGGGCGTCCCGCCGGGGTGAGTCCCACGGCCTTCGCTGGCTGGCAGCTCAGCGCGGGCGGTCTCTTCCTGGCGCCCGTCACCTTCCTTGTCGAGGGGCCGCCACCAGTGGTCGACCCGTCCGCCGCTCTCGGCTACCTCTGGCTGGGCCTGGTCGGCGGTCTGGCGGCGTATGTCCTGTGGTTCCGTGGCGTCACCGCGCTACCCGTGACCTCCGTCGCGGTTCTCGGTCTGCTCTCGCCGCTGGTCGCCGCGTTGCTCGGCGCCGTCCTGCTCGATCAGACGCTCGGCCCGATCGAGCTTCTCGGGTTCGGGCTCTCACTAGCCGCAATCGTCGCGGGACAGCTTCCCGCGCCCGCCCGCCCCCGCCGCGGGGGCGCGCAGCTCGTACAGGAAGGGGCAACCCGATGAAGATCGCCGTAGTCGGAGCCGCGGGAATGGTCGGTTCGCGCGTCGTCGACGAGGCCGCGGCCAGGGGACACGAGCCGCTTGCCGTCTTCCGCAGGCGGAAACCGGCGGCTCTGCCTTCCGGCGTAACCGCCGTCGCGGGCAACGCGGACGATCCCGGGCGGCTGAGCCGGCTCTTCGGCGGCATCGATGCGATCGTGGCGGCGACCTGTCCCGCTCCCGGATACGAACACACCGTCGCCGCGACCACCACGGCGCTGCTCGACGCGGCCGAGGCGGCCCGGGCGCGCATCCTCGTCGTCGGCGGCGCCGCTCCACTGCGAATCCCCGGGCACCCCGACCGGCTCGTCCTCGACAGCCCCGAGTATGTGCCGGATGCCTGGCGGTCCATCGCCGCCGCCAGCGTCGCGCAGCTCGACGCCTGCCGGGCGCACCGCACCGACTGGGTCTACCTCAGCCCGCCCGCCATCCTCGAACCCGGAACCCGCACTGGGACGTACCAACGGGGCACCACGACGCTCATCACCGGTGCCGACGGTACGTCCCGGATCTCTGCGGAGGACCTCGCCGTCGCCGTCCTCGACGAACTGGAGAGCCCGGGCGGGGACAAACACTTCACCGTGGGATGAGATCGTGCGCACGTGTGGGCCGCAGGCTGGTCGCCAGCGTTGCTGGAACCGGGACGCCCGTAGGCTCGGGCCATCGAGAAACCAGTGCTCACGACCGACCCACGTCACCTGAATCTCTTCCGAGTCAACCCAAGCACCTAGCGTCAGAGGGGTACACCGAGACGCTGCGCGGCCTGTGAGAGTCGAGGAGGTAATGATCACTGACGATTCCTAATCAAGTCGCTCAGCCTCGATACCGCTCGCGCGGCGGCGGCGGAGTCGGCTTGCTGGGGCGGAACTGCCAGGAGACGGTGTCCGAGGTGGCGATGATGAGGAGGATGACGACGGCGACCACGGCGATCAGGATCGGTGGCAGGAACGCGACCACGGGTGCCAGCGCGACGAGTACGAGCAGACCGATCACCCTGGACAGGGCGACGCGGCTGAAGGACAGGTAGTCGAGCCGGGCGCGGCCGGCCAGGTAGATCGCCGGCCCGCAGAGAATGACGGCAGACCAGACCAGGTTGGGCTTGGCGAACGGGTGGTTGATGATGATCTCATCGCCGACCGAGCTGAGCACGATGCCGCCGGCCATGAGCAGATGGGCGTACGAGGCGGACCGGGCGAACACTGCCGGCCGGGCACTCGCGGCGATCACGGCCGGCAGGAGCAGGCCCGCCCGGTAGAAGTAGATCCGCCACAACAGCGCGGTGATGGCGAACGCCAGCACGAGGGCGATCACCCGATTCGGCTTGAAGCCGAACGCGGCGAACTGCCCGCCGGAGGCCAGGATCGCCTCGCCGAACGCGACGATCATGAACTGCTGGTAGCGTTCGGCGAGGTGTTCCGCGTTGACCGCCTGGGTGGCGATCCCGGGCCGGACCGAGCCGGGGCAGCCGGAAATCCAGCTGGGTCATCGTGTAGCCGAGGGCGGCCGCGAACAGCCAGATCAACACCCGGACCGGGCCTGTGGTGAACGCGCCCACAATCCACAACACGCCCGAGAAGCAGGCCCAGATGAGCTGTTGCAGCGAGCCGATCGACACCTCCCGGCCGCGCAGCGCGACCGTGACGAAGAAGGCCCGGCCGATCTGGATGACGACGTCGGTGACAGCGAAGGCCAGGCCGTCCTTGCCGAATGCCGCGGGGACCGTGCCTGCCATGATCAGGGTGCCTAACGCGATCGGGACGATGACGAGCTGGATCGCCGGCTGGGCGGGGTTGAGGCGGTTCGTGGTCCAGGCGGTGAAGACCCAGACCCACCAGAATGCGGCCAGCAGGATTACGGTGTGCAGGGCGCCGAGCCAGGTGAGGTTGTGGAACAGGGTGTTCGACAGTCGGGTCAGCGCGAACACGAAGATCACGTCGAAGAAGAGTTCGACGTAGGTGGCACGCTGCGGCTCGGCGTGATCCCGCAGCAGGTCCCTCGTGTTGCCGGCGGTCATCGCAAGCCCGTTCTGTCGGCTTCACGTCATATGCCATCAGTCGTACCACGCATGATGCAGGTCGGGGCACACCTAGCTGCATTGGTCGACGAGCGTCTGGCGATAGCGGGGCGGACGCACTCCAACGGGCCGACGCCATGATCGAGCAGTTCGTGCATGGCCGCATGCCGCTGCCCGGACCACTCGAGTGCAAGCACCCCTTATCGCCGCAGACGAGCGTCGAACTGGTCGCGGTCGTTCCGGCAGATCAGGCGCAGCCGGTCGTCGGCGAACGGCCCGTCCACCTCAGTCTCGAACGTCAGCAGCAATGGCGAGTCGGCGTTTAGAACGCTCATCGAGAGGGTGATCGAGCGGAATAACAGTAATTGGGTGCGCCGTGGGAAGCGAACTCGTCGGCAGGGCGGCGCGGTAGTCGGGGCGCAGCTCGAATACGTCGGCGCCGACCTGGGCCCCGGCGAGGAACTCCTCGAGGTTGCGCAGGTCAGACATCGGAGGCCTCCGATCGGCTGGGCGATCCCACACCGGGCTCGAAGACGGCGAGGGTGAACCGGGCCGGCCGCGTTCCATCGTTGGCGTACGCGTGGGCGACGTCGCCATGGAACGTGAGCGCATCACCGGTGTCCAGGGTGAACGACTGGTCCGCCACCTCGACCGTGATCGTGCCGTCCTGGACCTGCAGGAGCTCCCTGGTTCCGGCGAGGTGCGCCTCGCTAGCGTGCCGGTCACCGGGCTGAAGCGTCCAGTCCCACAGCTCCAGCATGTCTGGCGGTTCGGTGCCGGCCACCAGCAGTCCCCGCCCTCCGTGCCGGCCGGTCCACAGGGCAGCGCCCTCGCCGTGCCTGATCACCTTCACCCGCTTGGGCGCGGGCGGCTCGACCAGCGTCGGCAGGCCGACGCCGAGCGCGTCGCTGATCCGCAGCAGGGTCCCCACGCTGGGATTCGCGGCACCCTGCTCGACGTTGATCAGCATCCGGCGGCTCACCCCGGCGGCCTCCGCCAGTTGATCGAGCGTCCACCGCCGTGACTGGCGCTCTTGCTTGACACGCACACCGATCGCGGACGCGAGGGCTGAGGTACCCGGATCCATGCGTGCAGGATACTGCACTTGAAGTGCATTCTGAAAACGGCATGAAGCAGTCGGCCAGTGCAGCGCCGACGGGTACGGTGTTCGGCGTGCAGCGCGGGCGTGTCATCGGGGGCGCAGGAGTGCGCTGACGAGGCCGGCCAGATCGTCCGTGCTGGCGGAGGACAGGGGCTCGATTGCCAGGGACGCTCTGAGGAGCGTGATGCCCACGATCGCCGCGAGCACGGATTCCAGTCCGGGCCGACCGCCGACCAGCTCAGGCGACCGGTCGCTGCTCGTCGACGCTGGCCCTGCTGCGGCCCAGGGCGTCGATCCGCCCCCACCGGCCGGGGATGTCCATCAACTCAATGCGGCCCAGCCCTTCTGGCAACGCGGGATCGATCATCAGGTGCTCCCCGAGCGGTTGCAGCCCGAGCATGGTGCGCAGCAGCAGCAGGGGTGCCCCTGCGGACCAGGCCTGCGGGCTGCACGCGGTGGGATAGGGCACCGGGTCCTTGGTCAGGGCGCGGTCGTAACCAGCGAACGCCTCCGGCAGTCGGCCCCCGAAGTGCTCAGCCGCGTCGATCATCGCCCGGGAGATCCGCGCGGCCTCCTCGTGAAAGCCGTACCGGCGCAGGCCCCAGGCGATGAACGAGTTGTCGAACGGCCAGACCGTGCCCACGTGGTAGCCGACCGGGTTGAACCGGGTCTGGTCCGTCGCCAGCGTCCGCACCCCCCACCCGGAGAACAACCGTGGGCTCATCAGCAGTTCGGCCACCCGCGCCGCCCGCGACTCGTCGACGATCCCGCTCCACAGCAGGTGACCTATGTTCGAGGCGAGCGCGTCGACCTGGGAGCCGTCCGCGTCGAGAGCCAACGCGTAGTACTCCCCGTTGGCTACCCAGAAGTCCCGGTTGAACCGTTCCTTCAGCTCCGCCGCGTCGCGTTCCAGCCGGTCGGCGTACTCCGGGTCGCCCCAGAACTCCCGCGCCAGCCGGGCCGCCCGAATCTTCGCGTCGTAGGCGTAGCCTTGCAGTTCGCAGGTGGCTCGGGGAAAGCCCGGCAGCCGGCCGTCCCGGTAGGAGATCGCATCCCAGGAGACCTTCCAGCACTGGTTGGGCGACCCGTGCCGGGTGTTCCGCCGCTGATACCAGACATAGCCGTCGCCGCGCAGGTCGGCGTAGGTGTCAATCCAGTCAAGCGCCGCACGGACGTTCTCCTCCAGGCCTTTCACCAGTTCGACGTCGCCGGACCAGCGCTCGTACTCGTCGAGCAGCACCACGAACAGCGAGGTGGTGTCCGCCGCCCCGTAGTACACCGCGTACGGTTCCTCCTCGAAGGCCGCCAGCTCCCCGTACCGGATCTCCTGCATGATCTTGCCCGGGTCCCGTTCCCGGAAGTCGTCCAGTTTGGTGGACTGGTTCGTGGCGAGCACCCGCAGCGTCGGGGCGGCCAACTCCGGCTTGAACGGCAGCGCCTGCAGGCAGGTGAGGATGCTGTCCCGGCCGAAGAGGGTCATGAACCACGGCGACCCGGCGACCGGCACCGGCTCCCAGAAGAGGAGGGTCCGGTAGCGCAGGGCCGCCAGGTCGACCAGGCTTCGCTGGTACGTCACCGTCAACGGCCGGGAATCGGCGAGCAGGCGGGGTGCACCGGCGAGCCACTCGTCCAGCTGCTGGCGCATCTGCTTCTGGGTCCGGTTCGCGTAGCTGCGCAGGCTCTCCCGGATGTCTCGGCCGTGCGCCCCGGTCACCACGGCCTCCACCTGCAGGTCGGTGGCCCAGGCGCCGTGCGGTTCCACCTGGATGTCGAAGGTCATCCCGCGCTGGTCGATGGTGGCCGGGACCGACGACGAGACGATCGTCGCGCGGGTGAACGTCTCCCGGTCGTACCTCAGGCGCAGTTGGCCGTCGGCGACCTCGGCCGTCGTCCGGCCCGGCTTCGCCGGCACGCCCGTGGCCTCGAACAGGTCTGCGAAGTCGCTTTCGATCTCCATTCGGACCCGTAGCCGCACCGGCTTGGCATCATGGTTGAGCACCGTCACCCGCTCCTGCAGGCTCCCGCCCAGCGAGCGGTCCCGGATCACCGTCACCTTGGCATTGACGTATTGCGTCGGCTCGCCGGGGACCAGGAAGAACCGCACCTGGTAGTACTGCAGGTTGTCCACCGAGAGCGAGTGCAGCCGCTCGCCGTCAACGGTCAACCGCCACACCGACAGGAACCGGGTGTCGAACGAGTACAGCCCGGTCAGATAATCCGGCGACGGAACGATGTCGCCGTGACCGTCGCTGACCGCGAACGTGTTGCCGTCGAGGACGCCGAACTGGCGGTGACGTCTCCTCTTGTTGTCCTCCCTCACCGTTGTCCGCCGCTGGAAGCGGTCGGCCGGATACTCCGGTACTGCGGCGGCGGTGGGAGCCAGGCCCCGGGGGTCCCGGGCGCCGGGCGGGTCAGGCAGCATCCGCTCCAGCAAGTACAGTTTCGTCGGGTCGCCCTCTATCGTGTAACGGCGCCGCAGCACTGCCGCGTCCAGGTTGGTCCGCCCGGTCAGCAGCGCCTCGAAGAACTTCCGATCGGCGCGCATGACGCAGTCGGCGGACCGTTCGTCCCTGCTGACCGTGACGGTTCCATTCGTGACCGTAAGATACCAATGGTCAGTCCGGCCGTCCGCGCTGGCGTCGAGTCGGATAGTCCCGAAGTCCCGGGCGCGCAGCCTCCTGGAGGCCCGCCTGGTGAATTCCTCGAAGAACTCATCGGTCAGCCCCACCATCAGGCAACGCCCTCCCGCTCCGTGGCCGGCCCGACACCTCGGACGGCTGGCCGTGCCGGGGCTACCCGATTTCGCAGCGATCACACGTCCCCTTGGTGCTGTTCCTTGGGAGACGCGCCGAAGCGAAAGGCCAAGGCGCCGGGGGACGCCGCGGTGGTTGGCGCGGCAGGCTGATGGTTGCCGTCGGCGGGCTGTTGGAGGTTCGGCTCTTTCTGTTCGTGTCGTTCGATCCGGGCCAGGAGGTCCTCGAGGTCGGCCGGGGTGGACTTCCATCTGGACGGCCGGGGCGGACTGGGAAAGGTTACGGTGACCTGCATGCCGCCGTCTGGGCGTGAATGCGCGGCGAGTGTGGCGTCATGGGCTGCGGCGATGGCTTGGACGATGGACAATCCGAGACCGAGCCCCTCGTCGTGGTTGGTGCGGTTGCGGCCGAGTCGTTGGAAGGGTTGGAACAGCCGGCCGATTTCTGTCGCCGGGATTATGGGGCCGGTGTTTGTGATCGAGAGCACGGCCTGACCTGCCGATATGCCGGTGGTGATGTGGACTCCGCCCGAGGCGATGTTGTGGCGTACTGCGTTGTCCACCAGGTTGATCACCAGGCGTTCGACGAGGTGGGGGTCGCCGGCGGTTCGGGCGGGGTTGAGCGCCATGGTCAGGTGTAGTCCCCGTCGGGTGGCTTCCGGACCGCGGGCGAGGAGGACGCGGTCGGTCACGTCGGCCAGGTCGAGGGGCTCTCGTCGATCGAGTCCCGCTTCGCTGCGGGCGAGGGTGAGTAGCGCTTCGATCAGTCGGTCCTGCTGCTGGTTTGCCGTCAGCGTCTCGTCAAGGGCTGCGCGTAGCGACTTGATGGTGACGTCGGGGTCGGACATGGCGACCTGGACCATGGTGCGCTGCCGGGCGAGTGGGGTGCGTAGTTCGTGGGAGGCGTTGGCGACGAACTGCCGTTGGGATCGGAAGGACGCCTCCAGTCTGCCGAGCAGGCTGTCGAATGTGTCGCCGAGTTCCTTGAGTTCGTCGTCGGGGCCGTCGAGGGCGAGGCGCTCGTGCAGGTTAGTGGCGGAGATGTCCTGCACTGTCCTCGTGATCGTGCTTAGCGAGCGCAGGACGCGGCCGGCGACGATCCAGCCGAGCGCAACGGAAACGATCGCCATGATGCCGAGCGCGGTCGCTGACTGAGTGAGGAGCTGGTGCAATTCAGCGTTGTGTTGCTGGATCGCCCGTTCTTGGAGTTCCTTCAGTTGGTGTGCCTGGGCCTGGACCTGTTCAGGGGGCAGGATCCCGGACCCGATCTGGCGCTCAGTGCCCGGATTCGGGATTTCGCCGGTCGGCACGCTAACCATGACGTCCTGCCCGGTAAAGATGACGTCTCTGGTGGCGGTGACGACCAGCCCATAAGTGATGGCCAGCAGACTGGCGCCGGACAGCAGGATTAGGGTGCCGTACAGCATCGTCAACCGCATGCGTATTGTGCGTCGGGGAAGGCGGAGACGCGATGCTAGCGTGGTGAATCGGTTGCGTGCGGGCATCGGGCACCTTCAGATCCGGTAGCCGGACTTGGCCACGGTCTGGATGATTGGCGGATCCCCGAGCTTGCCTCGGAGCCGGCTGATTGTGAGCTTGACGGCGTGCGTGAACGGATCGGCGAACTCGTCCCACGCCCGCTCGAGGAGTTCTTCGGCGGAAACCGTCCGGCCCTGGGCCGCGAGTAGAAGTTCGAGGACCCCGAACTCCTTCGGGGTGAGTTTCAGCAGCCGGTCGGCTCGATAGGCGCGACGTTGTGCGGTGTCGACCGTCAGGTCGCCGTGGCGAAGGACCGGTGGGATGGCGGGCTGGGCACGCCGTGCCAGCGCACCGATGCGGGCAACGAGCACGGGAAAGTCGAACGGCTTGGGTAGGTAGTCGTCCGCGCCGAGGCTGAGCCCATCGACCAGGTCCTCGTTCGTGGCCGCCGCGGTGAGCATGAGCAGCCGGCTGCGACATCCGGTGTTGACCAGCTGGGCACAGACTTGGTCGCCGTGGAGGCCGGGAAGGTCCCGGTCCAGCACGATCACGTCGTAGTCGTTGTCGATGGCTCGGGTCAGTCCACCGGAGCCGTCGAGTGCGACGTCGACGGCCATTCGGGCTTGGCGCAGGCCGACGGCAATCGCCTTGGCCATTTTCTCGTCGTCTTCGATCACGAGTACCCGCATGTCATTCCCTTCGACCACGTTGGGGTGGCCTGACCCGCTGCGGCGATCCCGGTGAGGTCACGGGGCGCACCGCGTCTGATCAAGCATGCCGCACCAGGGGTATCAGCAAGGTTTCGTCCCCGGTCACGCCCTGCAGACACCACCGCCAGCGGATCCGATGACCGCGGCCGACGATACGATTCTGATACCGACAACGGCGTAGACCGTTGGGCATGGCAGACAACACGAAGTACGGCAACGGCCTGATCCCAGCGGCCGATCCCGTCCTTGACCGGGCGGGCCTGCGGTCCCACAAAGCCGTCATCAGTCGGCGTCGACTGCTGGGCAGCGGGGCGGCACTGGCCGCCGGCCTGGCCGTGTCGGCCTCGGCCGGCACCGCGCTCGCGGCCGAAAAGTCGCCCCGACCGCGGTTGGCGTTGCCGGCCCCGACCGGCCCGTACGACATCGGCACGGTCTCGCTCCACCTGGTTGACCACACCCGGCAGGACCCGTGGTGGCCCACCGCGCACTCGCGGGAGATCATGATCAGTTTGTGGTATCCGGCCCGGCGGGTCGGCCGCCGCCCGCTCGCCCCGTGGATGCCGCCGGGGGCGCTGGCCCACCACCGCGCGGTGACGGCCAGTCGGCTCGAAGACATGGCGCAGCGGCTTGGCCTGGGTGAGGTCGAGATCTCGCTGGACGGCGTGGACTTTCCGATCACCCATGCGCAGGCAGGCGCACCGGTCGAACCGCCCGTCGACCCCTATCCGGTGGTGCTCTACTCACCCGGAGCCAACACGCCTCGGGCGGAGGGAACCACGCTGGTGGAAGACCTCGCCAGCCACGGCTACGTCGTGCTCACCATCGATCACACCTATGACGCCGGCCAGGTGGAGTTCCCCGGTGGCCGGGTCGAGCCGGACCGGCCGAACCTGGACCCGGACGGCCTCTACAGCGCCTTGAAGGTACGCATCGCCGACACGCGGTTCGTGCTCGACACGCTCGCGGCGCTCAACGCCGGCCGGACTCCCGACGCAGGGCACCACCCACTGCCCGCCGGCCTGCGTGGTTGCCTTGACCTGGCCAGGATCGGCATGTTCGGGCACTCGCTGGGCGGCGCCACGACCGCTCAGACCATGGCCCACGACGGCAGGATCAGTGCCGGAATCGACCTGGACGGCCACGTTATTCCGACCGTTTCCGTCGCGCCGCCCACGCCGAGGGAGACGGTGGCCGAGCTGGTGGGAGAGGTCGCCACTCGGATCGGCGACCGGCCCTTCATGATCATGAGCAGTGACGGCCGGGGCCCCGATCAGCTCGGCGTTCTGATGACCGGGTTCTGGTACAAGCTGCGCGGCTGGCGGCGGTTCCTGTCGATCACTGGGTCGACTCACAGTAGCTACACGGACGACATGCAGCTGTTTCACCAGTTGTCGGCGGCCGGGATCATCCCGGCGGCCCTGGTTGGCGAGAGGGTCGACCCGAACCGTGCGACTGACGCCCAACGCACCTACATCGGGGCTTTCTTCGGCCTGTGGTTGCGCAGTCGCGACGCCCACCTGCTGGACGGCCCATCCACCCGATACCCGGAAGTCATCTTCCCGTCCGCGTAGAGCCGACTCAAGAACAGGGACTCCCACAAAGTGAAACGTCAATCGAAGACCCGGCGGTGGCTTGTCGCGACAGTGCCGGTCTGCCTGAGTCTGGTGGTGTTGGCGGCCGGCGGCGGCAGGGTGGTGCAGGCCACGCAGACCGCACAGGATGTGCCGGTGTGTGCTGCGCCGACGGCGCCACCGGGGCCGGCGAAACCCACCACGGTGAGCACCATCGAGCAGGCGTACCACTGCATCTTCGAGCGCTGGTACGGCGGCAGGACCCTCGACAACCGGGTGCTGCTGACCGCAGCGTTCGCCGGGTTCACGCAGGAACTGAACCGGCGTGGTCTCGAGGCGGCTGATGCGACGATGCCCCCGCTGACTGGCGACCGCCAGCATGACTGGGCCGCGTTCCGCGCCGTCTACGAGCGGGTTGGTGGTGACTTGCCCGACGATGCCGCGCTGCGGCAGGCACTGGCCGCCGCCACCATCACCGCGATGGTGAGCATGCTGCGGGACAACCACGCCCGCTGGCAGTACGTCGAACTGCCGCCCGGCTACCAGCCCGGCTACGAGTACGGGTTGGGCATCGCCACCTCCCCCTCCAGCGGCCTGACGAGGAATGCTCCGCAAGAGGCGTTGCCACCGCTGTATGTCAACTCGGTACGGGGTGGACCAGCCGCCGACAAGGCGCTACGTCCCGGCGACATCATTGAATCGGTCAACGGGGCGCCACCGTTCGCCGCCGGGATCCTCTCCACCGGTGCGGTGGAGCAGCTTTACCCGCAGTACCCGGATGCCGACCCGGTGCGGCTGGCGCTGCGCCGGCCCGCCACCGGCCGTACCTGGGCCGTGACACTGAAGCCCGCCCTGTTCAAACCGACGGCCGAAGCCACCACGACGATGACCTCACAGTTGCTGCGGGGTGGGGTCGCGTACTTCCGGCTCACCGGTTTCACGCAGAAATCGGCGGACCTGGTCCTGCAGGCGATCGCTGAACTCCGCAACAGCAGGCGCTTGCGTGGGGTCGTCCTCGACCTGCGCGGCAACCGCGGCGGCTCACCCACCGAGGCCAACAGACTGCTGGGCGCCTTCACCCACGGCAAAACCACCGCCTATCACTGCGACGCCGACAGCAACTGCACCGCGAACCGCACCGACGACACGGTTCCCCTGCTCAACCTGCCCCTGGTCGTGCTCACCGACCGTGACTGCGCATCGGCCTGCGACCACTTCAGCTCCGCGGTCAAAGACCTTCAGCTCGGCCCGCTGATCGGCACCCGCACCAGCGGCATCATCGCCGGCCCCTCCGCGCCTTATCTGCTCAACGACAACAGCCTCCTACTCCTGCCGGCATTGCGCCACCTCGGGCCCAACCGCGAACTCATCGACGGCGTCGGCGTCGCACCCGACCACTACCTCCCCCTCACCGCAAAGGACGTGTCCACCGGACGCGACCCCGCCATCGCCAAGGCGCTCACCCTGCTCGACCACTGACATCAATGACGAACCGGGGAGCCGGGCGTGCTGCCCGGCCCCCGGAGCGGAGCCGCTGGCCAGGTTGGCCAACGAACCAAGGAAACGCGGCAGGGCGACGACCGGCCGCCGAAAAGGAGACAACAATGCGTCGTATCAGGGCAGGATTGGTGCTTGGCCTTCTGCTGGTCCTGGGGATGGCCGGCTGCGGCACCCCGGACAGTAGCGAAGGGGTGGCTACCGCTGATGGCTCGGGTGATTCCGCCAGCAGCGCTAAAGCCGACCAGCTGAGCGACCAGGAACGCGGACTGAGGTTCGCGCAGTGCATGCGGGAGCACGGCATCGATATTCCGGACCCGCAGGACGGCGGAGGAGTTCAGATCAGGCTCCCTGAGGGAACCGATCCGCAGCAGGCCCAGGCGGCAACGCAGCAGTGCAAAGAGTATCTGCCCGACGGCGGTGAGCCGCAGAAGGCGGATCCGCAGACGGTGGAACAGCAGCGGGCGTATGCCCAGTGCATGCGGAACAACGGTGTGCCGAAGTTCCCAGACCCGGACGCGAACGGTGGCATCAAGATCGACTCCAACAGCGGGTTCGACCCGGGCGATCCCAAGGTGAAGGCGGCCCAGCAAACGTGCGCCAGGTACCAGCCGGCTGCGCCGTCGGGCGGCCCGTCCGGCGCGCCCCAGACCTGGAGCAACCGGTGACCGGTACTGGTCGGCGGCGCCGCGGAGGTATCGGCCGGGTGGCGGTCGCGGTGGTGGTTGTGGTGGTGGCCGCTGGCGCCGCCGCCACGGCCGCCAC
Organism: Micromonospora sp. MP36; assembly: GCF_008119785.1. Lineage (GTDB taxonomy): Bacteria > Actinomycetota > Actinomycetes > Mycobacteriales > Micromonosporaceae > Micromonospora. Next base: position 34,381 of record NZ_VSFA01000066.1, read on the forward strand.
CGCCGGATTCGGCTTCGGCGTCGGCCGTCACGGTGGTGACCGGAACAGCGGTACCGGCGGCCTGTCGCCAGCGACCGCGCAGGTGACCCGGCAGACACTCGTCGACTCGCAGACCAAGGACGGCAGTCTCGGGTACGGCGCGACGGAAAGTGCCAGCGCGAAGCTGGGCGGGACGATCACCGCACTGGCCGCGACCGGTGCCACGGTCAAGCGCGGACAGGCTCTCTACCGGGTCGATAACACCCCGGTGGTGCTGCTGTACGGCTCGCTGCCCGCGTACCGGAGTTTGCAGACCGGGGTCGAGGGGACGGATGTCAAGCAGTTCGAACAGAACCTGAAGGCACTCGGCTACTCGGGGTTCACCGTCGATGACGAGTACGGGGCCAGCACCGCCGCCACGGTGAAGCAGTGGCAGGAGGATCTTGGGTTGCCGGAGACCGGAACGGTGGAGTTGGGCCGGATCGTGTACGCCGCGGGGCCGGTGCGGGTGGATAGCCAGAAGGCGGCGGTGGGGGATGCCGTCCAGCCAGGAACGGCCGTGCTCACCTACACGGGTACGGCGCGGGTGATCACCGTTGAGCTCGATGTGGACGAGCAGCGGCTGGCGAAGAAGGGGGCTACGGTGACCGTGACGTTGCCGAACGGCAAGACGGTCGCGGGGAAGATCGCCAAGACCCAGACCGTGATCGACACTGGTGGCAGTGGCAACGGCGGAAACGGGTCGAATGAGCCCGAGACGAAGATCGAGGCCATCGTCACCGTCAACGACGCCAAAGCCCTGAACGGCCTCGACCAGGCTGCGGTGGACGTCGGCTTCACCGCCTCACAACGGGAGAACGTGTTGACCGTGCCGGTGGCGGCGCTGCTCGCCCTCGCTGAGGGCGGGTACGGCGTACAGGTCGTCGAGGGAACCACTACCCGGATCGTGTCCGTGCAGACCGGCCTGTTCGCCAATGGTCGGGTCGAGGTGTCCGGTGACGGGCTGGCCGAGGGAATGACGGTGGGAGCGCCGTCATGACCGCTACAGTCAGCGCCCACAGCACGCGTGAAAGCAGGCCTGTTCCGGGCGACGAAGCTGTGGTCGAGTTGGAGCAGGTGACCAAGACGTATTCCGGTGGGGTTACCGCAGTGCGTGAGGTCACCCTGTGCATTCGGCGTGGGGAAATGGTTGCCATCGTGGGCCCGTCGGGGTCGGGTAAGTCGACCATGCTGCACCTGATCGGGACGCTGGATGGGCCCTCGACCGGCACGATACGCATCGACGGGCACGACATCGCACGCCTGTCGGACCGGCAACTGTCGGCGCTGCGGGCTCGGCGGATCGGTTTCGTGTTCCAGCAGTTCCACCTCGCACCAGGACAGTCTGCCCTGGACAACGTCGCCGACGGACTGCTCTACGCGGGCGTACCCCGCAAGGAACGCCGACGTCGCGCCGAGGCCACACTGGTCCGCGTCGGTCTAGGTGACCGGCTCGACCACCGGCCCCACGAGCTGTCCGGCGGCCAGCGGCAACGGGTGGCCATCGCCCGTGCGGTCGCCGGTGAGCCGGCGTTGCTGCTGGCGGATGAACCGACCGGGAACCTGGACACCGCGTCCGGGGCTGGGGTGATGCAACTGCTGCGGGAACTACATGCCACCGGCACCACGATTGTGGTGATCACGCACGACCGGGAGATCGCGGCCAGCCTGCCCCGGCAGGTCGCCATGCGCGATGGGACGGTGGTCTAGGTGACCGCGGTACTGTCCCGCGCCCGGCTACGACCCCGCGACGTCCTCCGCGTCGGCGGCGCCGGCCTACGTGCGCGGCCGTTGCGGGCGTTCCTGTCCGCGTTGGGCATCGCCATCGGCATCGCCGCAATGACCGCGGTGGTGGGCATCTCCTCCTCCAGCCGGGCCGAAGTGGACCGCACCCTCGCCGCACTCGGCACCAACCTGCTCACCGTATCGCCGGGCAATACCCTGACCGGCGGGGATGCCGCGCTCCCGACCGAGTCCGTCGCGATGATCTCCCGGATCGGGCCGGTCAACCAGGTCGCCGCCACCGGCAAAGTCACCGACGCCAAGGTCTACCGCAACGACAAGATCCCCACCGCGCAGAGCGGCGGCATCTCGGTCCACGCCGCCAACCTCAACCTACCGGCCACGGTCGGCGCCACCCTCGCCCACGGCACGTGGCTCAACGCCGCAACCGACAAATATCCCGCCGTGGTGCTCGGCGCCACCACCGCCCACCGGCTGGGCATCACCACGGCAGGCCCGGAGACCCAGATCTACCTCGGCGGCACATGGTTCACGGTCGTGGGCATCCTCCACCCGGTTCCACTCGCATCCGAGCTCGACTCTGCGGCATTGATCGGCTGGCCCGCAGCGGAAACCTACCTCGGCTTCGACGGGCACCCCACCACCGTCTACACCCGCACCAACGACACCGCCGTCGAAGCCGTACGCGCTGTCCTGGCCGCCACCGCCAACCCGCAAGCACCCAACGAGGTCAAAGTGTCTCGCCCCTCCGACGCACTGGCCGCCCGCCAAGCCACCGACAAGGCCTTCACCGGCCTCCTGCTCGGCCTCGGCGCCGTCGCGCTACTCGTCGGCGGCGTCGGCGTGGCCAACACCATGGTCATCTCCGTCCTCGAACGCCGTCCCGAAATCGGCCTACGCCGCTCCCTCGGCGCCACCCGCGGCCAAATCCGGCTCCAATTCCTCGCCGAATCCCTGCTGCAGTCCGCCCTCGGCGGCGTCGGCGGGGTAGTCATCGGCATTGCCGTCACCACCGGATACGCCGCCACACAATCCTGGCCCACCGTCGTCCCCGCCTGGGCCAGTACCGGCGGTATCGCCGCCACGCTGCTCATCGGCGCCATCGCCGGCCTCTACCCCGCCATCCGAGCCGCCCGCCTCGCGCCCACTGAAGCCCTCGCCACAGCATGAGGACCAAACAGTGATACGAGCTGGACCTGGCGATGCCGCCGTCGGTGACGCCGCGGGCGAGCCGGTCTTTGATGGTGGCGTGCATGTTCCGCTGGAGGTCGGCCAGGAACTCTCGGACCGCGTGGTTTTCCACGGCGCCGGTGGGCGCTCGTCCAGGCAATCTGAACGGCGCTCTCGGCACGGTTCACTGCGTGTGCCGATCCGTGAAGGCAACGGCGCCAGTTCGGGTGTGTTGGTGGTGCCACTTGGTGTTCAGGAAGATGGCCGCGATGAGGACACCGAGCCCGACCAGGGCGGCGTTGACGGCGATGGCGGTGGTTACGCCGTCCAGGATCGCTGCGGCTGTGCCGGCGCCCGCGCCGGCGGCGGTGACGGTCGCGGACATGATCGGGATGCCCATGGTGATGCCGACCTGCTGGGACATGGTGGCCAGTCCAGTGGCCAGGCCCTGTTCCCTGTCGGGCAGTCCGCTGGTGGCGGTGACCATGAAGCCGACGATGACCAACATGTTGCCGACGCCGCCGAAGAAGGTGGCGGGCAGGAGTAGCACCATCGAAGAGGTCGGGCTCGTGCCCAGGAAGAGCAGAGCGGCGGTGAAGATCGTTTGGATCAGGCCGCCTGCGACCAGCGCGGTCAGCGTGGAGGTCTTGGCGATCACCTTCGGGGCCAGCAGGCCGCCGACCACGGTGCCGAGGCCCAGGACGCCGAAGGAGGTCCCGGCTGCCAGGGCGGAGAACCCGAGAGTCTTCTGCATGTACAGGGTGAGTAGGTAGACCAGCGAGGTTTCGGTGACAAAGGCCAGCAGGCCCAGTACGTTGCCCCAGGCCACATTCCGGCGACCCAGCACCCTGAGCGGGACGAGCGGCTGTGCCGCCTTCTGCTCGACGCCGTAGAACGCCACCAGCAGCAGGGCGCCGGCGATCAGCCCGGTCAGGGCGTGCGGGTTCGTCCAGCCGTGCTCGCCGGCCTGGGTCAGGCCGTAGACGAGTCCCAGCAAGCCGAGGGTGACGGTCAGGGCGCCGGGCAGGTCGAGCTTGGGACGGTCGGTGGGTCTCGACTCCCGGATGACCGAGGGAGCGATCAGCAGGACGGCGACGGCGACGGGCACGTTGATAAAGAAGGCCCAGCGCCAGGACAGCAGGTCCGTGAGCACGCCGCCGAGGACGGCGCCGGTGGTGAAACCGGCGGACATCAGCGCGCCGTTGAGGCCGAGGGCCTTTTGCCGCGGCGGGCCTTCGGGGAAGGCGATGGTCAGCAGGGAGAGCCCGGCTGGGGTGGCGGCCGCGGTGGCCAGGCCCTGGGCGACGCGGGCGACGATCAGGATCTCGGGGCTGGTGGCGAGGCCGCCGACGAGAGAGGCCACGCCCAACAGGCTGAGACTGCCGAGGAAGATCCGCTTGCGGCCGACCAAGTCGCCGATGCGGCCGAAGAAGAGGGTGAAGCCGGCCGCGCACAGTGCGAACGAGGTGGCGATCCACTGCAGGTTGGCCAGGGAGAAGCCGAGACCGTCGCCGATCGCGGGCAACGCGACGTTCAGGATCGAGAAGTCGACGGCCAGCATGAACTGGGCGACCAGCAGGACGGTGAGGACCAGCTTGAGACGACCGGTCAGCCGCTGTGGCTGCGGTGAGTGAGCGACGGCAGGTGATGTGCGTCGCGATGCGGCGCTGGTTGTGGACATGAAGCGCGTTTCCTTTCGAGTCCGCCCCTGTGGGAGAAAGGGGTAGAAGGGTGCAAGACGGGACGTCGTCGAAGACCCTCGGACCTCTAACGGGTCTTCCGTTCCGTTAGGTTGCCAACCGTAGCACCGCAGGACCCCGTAACGGAACTCCAGTACCGATACTGTTGTCTGTGGCATCGTGAAGCGCCGCACGAAGGAGGTCCACCCATGGCCGACACCCCCGCTCCCGGCACCATCCGGCCAGGTGGCCGCACCGCCCGCGTCCGCGAAACCGTCCTGCAGACGGCTGGCGACGTCCTGGCCCGGGAGGGCTTCGAGGCCCTCGATCTGGCCGAGATCGCCCGTCAGGCCGGGGTTGGCAAGACCACCGTCTACCGCCGTTGGGGCACCCCCGGCGCCCTCGCCGCCGACCTGCTCGACGACATGGCCGCGCAGTCCCTGCCTCGTGCCGACACCGGCTCCATCGAGGGCGACCTGCGCGCCAACGCCCACCTGGTGGTCAAGGCGCTCACCGACCCCCGACAGGGACGGCTGTTCAAAGCCCTGATCGCCGCCTCACTCTGCAACGAACAGGCCGCCGAGGCACTCCACCGCTTCTACGCCACCCGCATCGCCGAGTGGGCCGGCTGCGTCACCGACGCCATCCAACGCGGCGAAATCCCCGACGACACCGACGCCCACCGCGTCATCGCCGCGGTCTCCGCCCCCCTGTACTACACACTCCTCAACACCGGCGGCCCTCTCACGGAGGCCGACGGCGACCGTGCTGCCAAAGCCGCCCTTGCGGCAGCACGCGTCGGAATATGGTCCACAACCGCCGACAAAGCATCCGCAGGATGACAACAGCAAGAATGATCGAGGATGCATGCAAAGAAGCGGAGACCCTTCCCATGCCGGCTAGTCCTTGACGCATCGTCACCGCCCGCCAGATGCTCGCGCACCTCGGCCTCCCCAGTTGCCCCACCGCCGGCCGAGGGAGCCCGCGCCTGAAAAGATCAAACGGGATTAACGGTATACCTACGATGCGGCACAACGAGCCGTTTCATCCTGTGTAGCGGCTGGTCTCGACGCGGTGCAGGACGAGGAGGCGTCAACTGCTTGTCGAGTACGAGGTGGCCTGCAGGGTCGTCTCGCGAGTTCCGGGAGTGGGATGAAGGCTTCGACGCGGGTGCCGCGGCCCGGCGCGCTGTGTAGGAGGAGCATGCCGCCGAGCAGTTCGACCCGTTCCCGCATGGAGGCG
>NZ_VSFA01000067.1 GCF_008119785.1 Micromonospora sp. MP36
GCAATGAGCAAGAAGTAGGAAGCAGAAACGCATGTCGCTACTCACCCGACGGCGCCTGCTCCGGCACGCCGCCCACTCCGCGACCGCCGCCGGCGCGGTCCGCACCGGGCTCGCCGGCACCACTGCGGCCGGGACCGCCGCGTCCGCCGCCGCCGGCTGCGACGACACGCCCGACACCACCCGGGAGGCGGACCCCACGCCCGGGTCGCTGCGCTTCCCGCCCGGCTTCGGCTGGGGCGCGGCCACCTCGGCCTACCAGATCGAGGGCGCCGCCAAGGAGGACGGCCGGGGCGAGTCGATCTGGGACACCTTCAGCCACACCCCGGGACGGATCCGCAACGGCGACACCGGCGACGTCGCCGCCGACCACTACCACCGCTACGCCCAGGACCTGGACCTCATGCGCGACCTCGGGCTGCGCAGCTACCGGTTCTCCATCTCCTGGTCACGCATCCAGGCCGACGGCTCCGGCCGACCCAACCAGCGCGGCCTCGACTTCTACCACCGCCTCGTGGACGGGCTGCACGAACGTGGCATCGCCCCGATGGCCACCCTGTTCCACTGGGACCTCCCGCAGGCCCTGCAGGACGCCGGCGGCTGGGAGAACCGCGACACCGCCGAACGCTTCGGCGCGTACGCGGACATCGTCTTCCGCGCCCTCGGCGACCGCGTGCCGGCCTGGCTGACCATCAACGAGCCGAAGACCGTCGTGCAGAACGGCTACCTGACGGGGCACCACGCCCCCGGCCGGCAGGACCCGGACGCCGCGTACCTAGTCGCCCACCACCTCCAGCTCGCCCACGGCCTCGCCGTACGCGCGCTGCGCGCCGCCGGCGTCGACGGGCGGATCGGCCCGGCGCTCAACCTGCACCCCTGCTACCCGGCCGACGACACCGCCGAGACGGCGGCCGCGACCCGGCTCTACGACGGCTACGAGAACCGGCTCTACCTGGACCCGGTGCTCAATGGCGCCTACCCGCAGGACGTGCTGGCCGACCTGGGCGCGGACAGCCGGATGGTACGGGGCATCCGCGACGGCGACCTCGCGGTGATCGCCAGCCCGGTGGACCTGCTCGCGGTGCAGTACTACACGCCCATCTACGTCACCGGCCAGGGCACGACGGTGCGGAGGTGGCCAACCTCCGAGGCGGAGTGGCAGCAGCTTTACCCGCAGGGGATGTACGACATCCTCACCCGGGTCACCCGCGACTACGGGCCGATCCCGCTCACCGTCACCGAGAACGGGCTGCCCTGCCCGGACACCCTCGCACCCGACGGCACGGTCGACGACGCCGCCCGGATCGACTTCCTCCGCGACCACCTCGCCGCCGCCCACCGGGCGATCCGCGACGGCGTGCCGCTGGAGAGCTACCACGTCTGGTCGCTGCTGGACAACTTCGAGTGGGCCGAGGGATACGACCAGCGCTGGGGACTGGTCTACGTGGACTACCCGACGCAGCGCCGGGTGCTCAAGCGCAGCGCCCACTGGTACCGCACGGTGATCCACGACAACGGCCTCTAGAAGCGAGCCGACACCTCGTATCAGCGCCGTGACGAGCGGATGATGGCTGCTGTGAGCCACGTGCACTCCGTACCGGTGCTGGTCGATCCCGAGCCGTGCGAAACATTCGTCAGCCTCCCGCATCCGCGACTGCGCCCGTATGTCGTGGGCTACGCGGGCTTCCGTTCCGGTTCGGGGGCAGCCGTCCGGCACCGCGTCCTGCCGATGAACCTGACCACGATGATCGTCGACTTCGCCGGGCCGAGCAGGGTGATCACCGGACCCCGCAGTGGCCCCGTCATCCACGAGCAGACCGCGTGGGGAGACGGCGTCTCCATCGGCTTGACGCCGGCCGGGACCACCGCCCTCCTCGGCATACCGATGCGGGAGTTAGCCGGCGGCACCTTCCAACTGGCGGATCTCCTCGGCCACCGGGAGGCGGAGTTGGCCGAGCGGCTGGGGGAGGCACCGGACCGGCCGACATGGTTCGCGGTGCTGGACGACTACTTGACCGCTCGGCTCGCCGCCGACCGGCAGCCGGACCGGCTGACGATGCACGCCTGGTGGCGACTCCAGCGATCCGCGAATCGGCTCCGGATCAGCACGTTGGCCGACGAGCTCGGCGTCAGCCGACGCAACCTTGAGCTCCGGTTCCAACGGCAGATCGGCCTGTCGCCCGGCACCGTCGCCAGGATCGCCCGCTTTCAGCGCGCCGTACACCTGCTCACCCAGTCCGCTGGCCTGCCGCGGACGGCGGTCGACTGCGGGTACGCCGACCAGCCGCACTTCAACCGGGAGATCCGCGCCATGTCCGGCCTGACGCCCACCGAGCTGTGCGCATTCTTTCAATACCGCGAGCGCGTCCCCGAATAGCGTCCCCGGCATGAGGCTCACCGGTAAGACAGCACTCGTGACCGGCGGTTCGCGGGGGATCGGCCGGGCGATCGTGCAGCGACTCGCCCGCGAAGGCGCAACGGTCGTGTTCACGTACAAGGAGAACAAGATGGCGGCCGATGACCTCGTCAGCCAACTCGCCGGCACGACCGCCGTCCGCGCCGACCAGGAAGAACTCACCAGCATCTCGGCGATGTTCCAACCGGTTCGCGACGGCCTGGACATCCTCGTCAACAACGCCGCCATCAACCCACGAATGTTGATCGCCGACCTGACCGAGGACGAGCTCGACCGGGTCTTGACGGTCAACACCAAATTCCCCGTGCTGGCCATGCGCGAGGCGGCGCCGCTGCTGCGCGACAACGGCCGCATCATCAACATCTCCACCCTCAACACGGTGGTGCCGGCGCCCGGCCACTCCCTCTACTGTGCCAGCAAGGCCGCGCTCGAACAGTTCACCGCGGTCGCCGCCCGAGAGTTCGGCGGCCGTGGCATCACGGTCAACACGATCTCGCCGGGCGCGACCGAGACCGACCTGCTGCGTGCCGCCAACCCCCCGGAGGCCCTGGCCCAAACCGTCGCCCTCACCGCGTTGCAACGGCTCGGCCAGCCCGACGACATCGCGGCCGTGGTCGCCTTCCTCGCCGGCCCCGACGCGCAGTGGATCACTGGTCAGAACATCCGCGCAACGGGCGGCCTGCTCCTGTGAGCCTGACGCCGACGCGAAGCCCTGCGCATCGGGGGCCAACGCCCCCGTCACGTACCGCGATGCCCGATCGGCGGCCCAGATCCGGACGTGCTTGTACCCGGCGATCCGGGCGGCCCGGCTCGCGCCGACGGAGGCGCTCGCCTCGCCCTGACCGGCGAAGGCTCTGCCCCGCGGCTGTGCCGCGGGGCAGGGCCGACCGGATCGGTCAACCGCCGTGCGCTCGGCGATCGGTCAGAAGCATGCGGTCTCGTTGATGAACGGGATGATTCCCCGGGCTGGGTACCGGGCGAACTTGCCGTAGATGCCGTTCATGTAGGTGAGATCGCCCTGGCCCCATACCTGGACCTTGTACATCCGCTGCGGGTTCATCCGGTACTGGAAGCTGATGCCGCCGCCGGTGGCCGGGCCGGTCTCATAGGCCAATGTGTCGTGCGCAACCACATAGCCCTCGGTGCAGTCGATGATGAGATACCAGAAGATGCCGGAGAGCAGCGTCTTGCCGTTGTTGGTGTGCCAGTCCCCGTTCAGCCGGAGGTAGTCGCCGTCCCGGGTGCCCCGCACCGAGGCGGTGACGTCGTAGCGCTGGATCGGGTCGAACCCCTGGTAGTCGTTGAAGATCCAGCTGCTGGTCACCGACGCCGAAGCGGCTGTTCCGTCCGCCCAGCGGGGCATGACGCTGATGATGTTCGACGGGCTGCTCTCGCCGGCCACGTTGATCGCTGTGATCTTGAAGTTGTACACGTGCCCGTTGGCCAGGTAACGGGCGGTGAGCGACGTCCCGCTGACCGGGTAGGGCAGCTTCTCCCACCAGCCGTTGAGGCTGGCGTCGCGCTGGTAGACGTTGTACAGCACGTTCGGGGTTGGGCTGGCCGACCAGGTCAGCTTGACCTGGCTGTCCCCGGCGGTTCCCCGCAGGTTCGTCGGCGGCTGCGGGAACGGTGGCATCGGCCGCGCGCTGTCGGTGTTCGAGGCGGCGCTGGTCCCGGCGAGGTTGGTGGCCCGCACTCGGAACTCGTAGGTGACGCCGTTGGTGAGGTACTTGACGGTGAACGAGCAGCAGGTGGTGACCGGGTATTCCAGCCGGATCCAGGAGCCGCCGGCCTTGCGGTACTCGATCCAGTAGTACACGTTCCGCGTCGGGCTCGCCGACCAGGTCAGCTTGACCTTTCCGTCGCCCGCCGCGGTCGCCGACAGGTTCGACGGCGGCTGCGGGAACGGCGGCATCGGCCGGGCGCTGTCGGTGTTCGAGGGGCTGCTGTCCCCGGCGACGTTGGTGGCGCGGGCCCGGAACTCGTACGTGGTGCCGTTGTTCAGGTAGCCAACGGTGAACGTGCAGCAGGTGCTGAGCGGGTATTTTAACCGGGTCCAGGAGCCGCCGGCCTTGCGGTACTCGATCCAGTAGTACACGTTCGGCGTGGGGCTCGCCGACCAGGCGAGTCTGACCTCGCCGTCACCGGCGGTGGCCCGCAGGTTCGTCGGCGGCTGCGGGAACGGAGGCATCGGCTTGGCGGTGGCCACGTTCGACGGTTTGCTCTCCCCGCCGGCGTTCGTCGCGGCCACCTTGAACTCGTAGGTGTCGCCGTTGGTCAGGTACTGGGCGGTGAAGGTGCAGCAGGAGCCGACGGGGTAGGGCAGTTTCTGCCAGGACTGCCCCTTCGTGGTGTCCCGCAGGTAGACGACGTAGTCGACCCCGGCGGTGGGGCTGGCGGTCCAGGTGAGCCGGACGGCGCCGTCGCCGGGGGTCGCGTTCAGGTTCGTCGGGGGCTGCGGCGCGATGCCGACCGCGGTGGCCCGAGCCGTCGCCGATGCCGGCCCCTCGCCTGCGACGTTGGTGGCGCTGACCTTGAATTCGTAGACGTGCTGGTTGGTCAGGTATTGCCAGGTCGCCTCGGTGCGGTCGGTGGGGTACTGCGACTTGCGGAAGGTGGTCTCGCCCGCCGTCACGTCGCGCCAGTACACCCAGTAGAGGACGTTCGGCCCGGGTGCGTCCCAGGACAGCGCGATCTCCAGGCTGCCGGCGGCGCTGGCCCGCAGGTTGGTGGGCGCCTTCGGCAGCGCGACCTGGCTCTTGGCCTGCGCCGGGTCGGACGCCGGGCCCTCGCCGGCCAGGTTCTCGCCGGTCACCTTGAACTCGTACACGTGCTGGTGGGTGAGGAAGCCCCAGGTCGCGGTCGTGGCGTCGGTCGGCACGTCGCTGCGCCGGAACGACGTTTCCCCGGCGGTCACGTCCCGCCAGTAGACCCGGTAGTAGAGGTCTGGTCCGGGAGCGTCCCAGGTCAGGGTGATCTCCCCGGTCGGCAGCGGTTGCAGGCGCAGGTTGGTGGGCTTGCCCGGCTTGGCGGGCATGGGCTTGACCCGGACGACGTTGCTCGCGACGCTCTCCGAACCCCGGGTCGCGGTCACCTTGAACTCGTAGTCGTGGCCGTTGGTCAGGAACTGCGCGGGCATCGTGCAGCAGTCGCTGATCGGCAGGGGGAGCTGCTGCCACTCCTCGTTCTCGGTGGCGTCTCGCTGGTAGACCCAGTACCAGACGTCGGGGGTGGGCGACGGGTCCCAGGTCAGAGTGGCCCGCCCGTCGCCCGGCGCGGCTCGCAGGTTGGTCGGCGGTGCCGGCGCGTCGAAGAACACGGTCGCGCTCGCCGGCGCCGACGCCGGGCCCTCCCCGCCCCGGTTGGTGGCGCTGACCTTGAACTCGTACGTGTGGCCGTGGACGAGGAAGCCTGCCTCCATCTGGCAGCACTCGGTGATCGGCAGCGGCAGCTTGGTGAACTCCTGCTCGTCGGCGGTGACGTCGCGCTGGTAGACCCAGTACCAGACGTCCGGCTGCGGCTCCGTCCAGGTCAGCTTGATCGTGCCGTTGCCCTGGGCGGTCGCGGTCAGCCCGCCCGGGGCGGGCGGCGGGGCGATGGTCGACTTCGCGGTGGCGACGTTCGACGGCGGGCTGACCGCCATGGTGTTCACGGCGGCCACGGTGAACTCGTAGGTGTGCCCGGGCACGAGGTTCTTCGCGACCGCGGTGGTGCCGCTGTACACGTCGGTGTCCCACGGGGTGAGGTCCGGCTGCCCGGCGGTCACGTCCCGCTGCGAGACCCGGTAGCTGACCCCGTCGGCGTCGACCGGCTGCCAGGCCAGGTTGATGGTGCCGTCGTCGGCCGGGCTGGCGGTCAGGCCGGTGGGCGCCTCGGCCAGCGGCGGCGCCACCCGCAGCAGCCGGTTGGGCGTACCCACACCGGGATCCGTGACCACGCCCTGCTCGGCCTGGCCGATGAGCGCGTCGGCCACCTGCTTGGGCTGGTAGGTCCGGTGCGCCTGCAGCACCAGCGCGGCAGCGCCGGCCACGTGCGGCGCGGCCGCCGACGTACCGCTGCCCGTGCTCGGGCCGTCGTCCTGCGTGTGCCCGGCGGACGTGATGTTCGCGCCGGGGGCGAAGAGGTCGACGCAGGATCCGAAGTTGCTGTCCGGCCACCGCCGGTCCCCCTGCTGGGTGGCTGCGACGGTGATTACCTCGGGGATGCTCGCGGGTATCCTGTCGCAGCTGTCCTCGCCCTGGTTGCCGGCGGCGGCGACCACCGTGACGTTCTTCTGCACCGCCTCCCGCACGGCCTTGGCAAGGCTGTCCCGGTCGCGGGAGGGCCGCCGCACGGACAGGCTCATGTTCATCACGGCGGGTTGGGACGCGTTCTCGACGACCCAGTTCACGCCGGCGGTGATCCGGGCCACGCTGTACTCGGGAAGCTCCCTGCAACCGACCTGTACGTCCACCACCTCGGACTGCTTGGCCACCCCGTAGGAGGATCCGCCGGCGATGCCGGCGGCGTGGGTGCCGTGCGCGGCGCACAGGTCGGGATCGGGCCGAGGCAGGACGCTGAAGCCGTGCTCGGCCCGGCCGCCGAAGTCCTCGTGGGTGATGCGGACACCGGTGTCCACGACGTAGACGTTCACCCCGGCGCCGGTCGACGGATAGACGTACCTGCCGTCGGGCGTGCCGTCGATCCGGTCCAGGCCCCAGGACGGTGGGGACTGCTGGACCCCGCCGGTGGTGGCCCCGTCGAGCTCGGCCTGCTGGTCCTCCTCGACCGCCTCGACCGCCGGGTCGGTGGCGAGCTGGCGGGCCTGGGCGTCGGTCAGGCCGGTCATCGAGAACCCGCCGAGGACGGCCGAGTAGACCGACTCCAGCGTGCCGCCGTAGCGGGCGACCAGGCGGCCGGCGATCTCCCGGATGCCGTACTCACCGGCTGCGGCGTTGTCGCGCAGGTCCACCAGGTACGACCCGGCGATGGCGGTGCCCTCCGGCGCGGTCTGGAAGGTGCCCTCCTGGGTCGGGCCGCCCCGGGCGGTGACCGCCACCGGAGCCGACCGGGCGCTCTCCCCGTTGGCGTTCACCGCGGCGATGGAGAACTCGTAGAGGTGGCCGTCGACCAGACCCGCGTCGGTGAAGGATGGTGCCGGCAGGTCGTTCGGCAGCCGCACGGGGTGGCTCTGGCCGTACGAGACGTCGCGCCGGTAGACCCGGTAGGCGGTGGCGCCGGCCGAGGCGGTCCAGGTGAGCTGGGCGTTGCGCTGCTCGTCGGCGGTGACGGCCAGCCCGGCCGGGACCGGCGGCAGGGTCGCCGGGTCGGGTGCCGGGCGCGGCCAGTCCACCTCCACGAACCGGGGCCGGTAGAGGCCGGCGTCGGTCTGGTTGTCGCCGGCGGCGAGGCTGTTGAGGTTGTACGAGACGAGCAGCTTCCCGGACCGGGCCAGCTCCGGGTGGAAGCGGGCGTCGTAAACGATGATCTCCCGGCCCGGCTGCGGCTCGGGCGCCCGGAACAGGTGGACCGGGCCGGTGAACGGGCCGGTGGGCGAGGGGGCCGTGTAGGCCACCACCTCAGAGTTGAACACCAGGTTGCCGTCCACGGTGATCAGGACGTACTCGCCGCCGACCTTCTGCACGCCGAACGCGGTGGTCACTCCCCCCATCAGCCGCCCGGCGTCGGACTCGCGGTCCGACCAGCCGGTGCCCGTCCAGAACTGCCAGGCGCCGGCGAGCTGCCCGGCCGCGACCTTGGCCAGGTAGACGGACTTCACCGGACCGGCGTCGTTGCGCAGGCTGGTGCCGTAGACGTACGTGGTATCGCCGTCCTCGAGGATCGCCGAGCCCCAGGCGATCCGGCTGCCCAGCGGCAGCGGCGTCAGCGAGCGCAGGGCCAGGCCCGGCAGGTCGAAGGAGGCGAGGGAGGTGCCGTCCAGCGCCACGTCGAGCGGGTGCGTCCCAGTGCGCCGGTAGTGGTTGTAGAGCACCTGCAGCGTCGTGCCCTCCACCGTGCCGTCGGCCACCCAATACCCGGCGTTGGCCGGGTCGCCGTCGCGCTCCCCGCCGACCAGCGACGCCGGCCCCTCCGCCGTACCGCCGGTGAGCGTCTCGGTGAGCGCGGCGCCGTCCTGCACCACGATCGAGTTGTGGATCATCGGTTGGAAGGCCGGCCGGGAGCCGTCGGCGTTCACCGGCCCGACGAAGGTGTCCGAGAAAAGCCACACCACCCGGCCGTCGGGGAGCTGCACCGAGGCGGTGCTGTCACCGCCGTTCCACCGGCCACTGCTGTCGCCGTACGCGGCGAAGGCCGCGTTGAGTGCGGCCGCGGACATGCCGCCGGCGGGCGGTTCGGCGGCGCGGGCGGTGGCCGCCGGGGAGAGGAGCAGGACCAGCGCCAGCGATACGGCCAGCGCGAGGCGGCCGGTCTTACGGCGCCACCGTACGTGGTCGTGAGGGTGAATGGCTTCGGTGTGTCCCCCGGTGGTGAGCATGCGGTCATGCTCACCAGCCCGTCCTGCGATGTAAATAAGGTTATCGATACGGAGACAGTGGAAAATCTCACTGTGCACTGTGGGGGCAGCGGTCAGCGTGGGCGGCCCAGGCCGGCGTCGCGGGCGCGGACGATGGCCTGGCTGCAGGTGCCCGTTGCTGTGCCGCACCGTGTTGGTGATCGCCTCGACGGCAGTGCGGTAGGCGGCGACCTCGATCGCAGCGGGCAGCTCCGGTAGGCCGTCGCTGTCGATGGTGACCTGCAGTGCGCATCCTGCGGTCAGCCGGTCCGCCTGGGAACGCAGGGCTCCGGCGGGCCCGAGGTCGTCGAGGGTGGGCAGGCGTAGTCCGTGGACGATCTTGCGCGCTTGTGGTCGGTACCGTGGTCAGTCTCGCGGCGCACGTCGCCGTTGGCGGCCCCGATCCCATCGGCAGGCGCTGGCCGGGTGGCCAGCGCCTGTCCATGCTCGTCTCGGTCAAGTTGCTGTTCGGCATGATCGACCACGGCAGAGACGATCAGCGGACGGTCCAACAGGCCGACCCGTCTCTGTCTCGAGACGCCTTGGCCGATGGGATGCGCGATGACGGGCACGGAGTGTGTAATGCCCGGGCTTCACCCCTGCTCAAGATCCTCAGAGTAGAGCGGGATGCCGGTCGTTTCGTGCTCGCCGGTAACCACACGGCCGATGCGAGGACGAACGCGGCTAACCCGCCCTGGCGGCGGGCCTGATCGCGGTCTTCTCATCCGCGCCGATCGAAATCTGCCACCGCCGATCAGGCCGCCGCCTGGACGTGGAGGTACAGATCCAGCGAGTTACTCGTAAGCAATGCCGGCTAGGCGCATCGCAAAAGTCCGGGCTGGTGCCGTAGTGGGCGGATGAAGTGGGTTTGGGTCAGGCTGGGGCGAGGAGGCAGAACTCGTTGCCTTCCGGGTCGGCGAGGACGGTCCACGGGACATCGGGGTCCAGGTCGATGGCGGTGGCACCGAGCGTCCGCAGTCTGGCCGCCTCGGCCTCCGGGTCGTCGCCTGGGTATGGGCGGATGTCGAGATGGACGCGGTTCCACCCGGTCTTCACGTCGGGTGTGCGAATGAACTGCAGATACGGGCCGACGCCCTTGGCGGAGCGCATTACCGCCTTGTGGTCGGTCACCTCGTGCACGGTCCAGTCCATGGCCTCGCCCCAGAAGCGGGCCATGGCTCGCGGATCCGCGCAGTCGACCACTACCGCGGCGATCGGTCCAGTGTCCCGGTAGAGCGGTCGGGGATCCAGCACACAGAACTCGTTGCCCTCTGGGTCGGCCATGACCGTCCACGGCACGTCACCCTGACCCACGTCGGCGGGTGTCGCGCCGAGATCCTTCAGGCGCGTGACCACCTCCGCCTGATGGGCCGCCGAGGTGGTGGCGAGGTCGACGTGCACCCGGTTCTTCACCGTCTTGGGTTCCGGCGAGACGACGAGGTCGATGCAGACAGCGACGGGGTCGGGGTAGACGAAGTCCTCGGGTTCGAGGTTGGTCACGCCGGGCCCCTCGCTGGAGACTCCCCAGCCGAGCACCTCCGCCCAGAAACCGCCCAGCGCGGAGTCGTCCCGAGCCTTCATGTTGATTTGAACAAGCCGCGTTGCCATCCCGACGATGCTAATGCGGTGTCCACCAACGTTCGTCGGGTGGGCCGCTGCCGGAAATTGTCGTACCGGTGGTGTTGGGTGTGGTCGTGCCTCGCCGTCGGGATCCGGCCGCGCCCATGGTGGTGTATCGCACGGCTCGTGTTGCGGTGCGGGTGACGGTTGGGCAGCGGCGGCGGTGTTTCGGGTTGCTGCGTTCGGCTGGTGACGTGTGGGCCTGTCCTGGAGATCAACGGGTGACGACGCCGCCGCCAGGACGCGCCGCTGGTCGGTTATCAGGCGTTGTGTCGGGAGTTGGCCGACTCGGGGCCGGGCACCTTCGGTGAGCTGGATTCGGTGGGCGCCCGGTCGGTGTTGCGCCGGTTTTCCGATGCCTGGTTCGCCGCGGCGAAAGCCCGCAAGGACGGTGACTCGTCGGCGCGGTTTCCCGACGGCTACCGTGCGTGACGCTCGGCCAGCGGCCAGATGCGGACGTTGGATCTCCACAGACTGTCGGAGGCTGTGGGTATGTTTCCCCACTGATGGATGCTGGATCAAGTTTGGGGGCGTTTGTGGCTGAGGCTGAGGTGGCGCTGCGACCGGTCGACGACTCCGACCTCGACGCGCTCTTCGAACAGATGCGGGATCCCGAGTCGGTCCGGATGGCGGCCTTTACCGCCAAGGACCCCGATGATCGCACCGCTTCGATGCCCACATGGTGAAGATCAGGACATCACCCGACGTCACAAACCGCGTGATCACGCTCGATGGACAGCTCGTCGGCAGTATCGCCAGCTTCGTCATCGACGGCGACACCGAAGTTACCTACTGGATCGACAGATCGTTCTGGGGACAGCGCATCGCTTCCCGAGCGCTGGCCCTCCTTCTGGAAACGGTCCACGTCCGGCCCTTGTTCGCCCGCGCCGCGAGTGACAACGTGGGATCGCTGAAGGTGCTGCAGAGAGCAGGATTCGCGATCACAGGCACGGAGACGTCCTTCGCCAACGGGCGAAACACTGAAATCGAGGAAACGATCCTCGCCTCGATGAGCCCGCAACCGCGCCATTCGATGTGCCGAGCGGGAAGAAGCAGACGTACTGATCTCGGCATGTCCGGATGACCGCCTGCAGACGTTCATGTCATCGCCGTGCCCACCGCCGGACGGGCATCTGATTGTCGAGGCACCTGCTCGCAGCGACGACGCGCGAGATGGACGGTGATGTGATCAGCCAGCTGGAGTGGTCCACCGAATGAGGCGAACACGCCACCCGGCTTCAGGAGCGCGGCCATGCGCGACCACCGACCCTCCGCAGACGCAGCCGGAGGCCCGATCTTGTGTCACCGTTCAGTGGACTTCTTCGCGTACCCGCTCAGATCGGTCAGCGGCGCACCCGATAGCGCAGGTGAAGCACCCGGTTGCCCTGAATCACTACGTCAGGGTCCTCCAACAGGTGCTGCGCGTGGACCGACCCGAAGTAGCGCTTGCCGGACCCGAACACGACGGGTACGACGTCCATGCGCACCTCGTCGACCAGGCCCGCGGCAAGCACCTGGCCACCGACGTCGCCAGCGGCGACCTCGACCATGCGGTCACCCGCAAGCTCCTGCGCCTTGGCCACGGCTGCCTCGACGCCGTCGACGAAGTGAAACGGCGCCTCGGGGTCCCAGCCCTCGGGCTCCGGCCGGTGCGTCACGACGACCACGTGGTCGATCCCGCCCGGAGGCTTCCCGTCCCAGCCGTCCGTCATGTCGAAGACGTGGCGGCCGACGATTGTCGCCCCGATCTGGTCCCAGTACGGCCGGGTGTAGTCGTAGGACGTCTGCGACACCTTCAACTCGCCGCTCTCGTCCAACGGGACGTCACCGCTGGACAACCAGTCGAACAGCGGTCCGGGCTGGTCATTCTCGTCCGCGACGAAGCCGTCCACCGACACCGAGCTGTACATGACCACCTTGCCCACGGGGCGCTCCTCTGCTTTGGGATGCCCCCAAAATTAGCGTGTCGTGCGCTGTCGCTCTTGTAAGAAATCAATCGGCCGGCAGCGGCCAGCTGTCCAGCACGTGGCCGGGATGCTCGCGCAGGAACTGCCGCCGGACTTCGACGTACCGGGTCGGCGTGAGCCCGGTGAACGCCCGGAACTCGTGGCCGAAGTGGGCCTGGTCGAAGTAGCCCGCGCGACCGGCGAGGTCGCCCCAGTCGATCGGTCCGGCGGGGTCGATCGCGAACACGGTGGCGGCGAAGCGGTAGGTGCGGGCCAGCCGCTTCGGCGTGACGCCGATGAGCTCCTTGAACCGCTGTGCCAGATGAGTGCTGCTGACACCGGCTGCCACCCTCAGGTCGCCGATCGCCACCGCCCCGCTGGTCGCCGCGATGACGCTGCTCGTATGGCGGACCAGTCCCAGGCCGGCGGTCTCGCACAGCCGTCGTGTTAGCTCTTCCTCGAGCAGCGTCAGCATCTCGTGCGGTCCGTCCGCCGTGGCCAGCCGGTCTCGCAGCTCAGCAATGGCGGGCCGGCCCCAAACCTGCTCTACCGTCACCGGCCGGTCACACAGCTCGGCTGCGGGCATCGGCAGGAACGGCGCCAGCCCCCACGGCTTGAAGTGCACGCCGACGGACCGGGTGCGGAGTGGGTAGCCGAACTCCAACGCGCGGGTGGGCATGGTGACCACGCAGCCGTCGGCGTACTCGGCCGGCTCGATGTCGGTGCCGGCGCGGATGCGGAACGGCGCCCCGAGGTTGACGATGAGCAACGCCGCCGGCATCGGCGGCAGCGTCAGCCGGGCGTACGGCGACGCACCCTCCAGGTAGTAAAGGTCGTCGATCAGCCCGTCCAGCGGCGGTCGCGGCACTCTGGACACGTACTCCACGCCCACAGTATCGCCGGCGGCCCGGCGGCATCGCCCTCGGCTTCCGCAACCTCACCCACTACATCGCCAGGGCACTCCTCGAAACCGGCGGATTCAGACCCCTCACGGCACGACCGGACGTACCGCATCCACCGCAGCCAGGCGTGGGACGCTCGCCGGCCCGGCCGGGACGCGCCGCCGCCGGCCGGGCCGGTCCGCTCAGCGAGGCAGCGCCTGCTGCAGCTCCGCCCGCAGCGCGGGGGTAAGCATCTCACCGGCCTGTTTGGCCAGCCGCGCCATCTCGTAGCCGACCACGCCGATGTCGGCGTCGGCGCCGGCCAGGGTGGCCAGGATGGAGCCGTCCCGGATCTGCATGACCAGGAAGTAGCCCCGTCCCATCTCGACCACGGTCTGCTTGACGATGTCCCCGTCGAACATCTGGGCGGCGCCGGCGGTGATGCTCATCAGCCCCGAGGTCACCGCGGCGAGCTTGTCCGCGTGGTCGCGGGGCAGGTGGGCGGAGATCGCCACCAGCAGCCCGTCGGAGGAGACCACCACGGCGTGCGCCACTCCCGGGACCCGCTCGGCGAACGCGTTCACCAACCAGCTCAGGTCGCGTGCCTCCTGGCTCAACGTCGTCACGGTCGTTGTCCCCCTTCGCTGCGTAGGCCGGCGGGCGGCAGGAAAAATTCGGTGGTCTCCTCGGCCTCGGCCCGCCGCACCCCGCTGTAGAAGCGGGACAGCATGCCGCCGACCGCGTCCGGGTCCGGGTCGTGGCGGGGCGCCGGCTCGGCCGGGCGGGCGGGCTGGGCGTTGAGCTGGGCCATCGGCACGCGTACCGGCAGGCCCCGCGCGTTGATCCCGGCGGTGACCGGGGTCGCGGCCGGCGGCGGGGTCACGCCGAGCATCGCGGACGACGGACCCTGGCGGGTGAACCATCCGCCGCCCGCGGGCGCGCCGGCCGCCGGGGTCAGCACGTCCTCGGCCCGCACCGGCACCGGGCGGGCCTGCCGCGGCACCGGCGGCGCGGCCGGGGCCGGCGGCTCGGGGTGGATCCCCGCGGACGGCATCGCCGGACGGCGGCCGGCCACCGGCAGGTCGGGCGGGAAACCGGGGAACCGGCCCGCCACCGGCAGCTCGGGCGCGGGCATCTCCGGCCGGCGTCCCGCCGCTGGCAGGTCCGCCGGCGGGGCGGTGAGCGGGACGGCGGCGTAGGGCCGGGATCGGGCGGCGAGCTGGTGGGTGAGCATCCGCGGCGAGGCGGGCTGATCCAGCTCGGGTTCGGGTGCCGGGGCCAGCAGGTCGGCGGGGATGCGCACCCGGGCCACCAGGCCCTCGTGGTCGCTGCGCAACTTCACCTCGACCCCGTGCCGGGCGCCTAGGTGGCTGACCACGAACAGGCCCATCCGCTCGGAGGCCGCCACGTCCGCGGCCGGCGGTTCGGCCAGCACCGCGTTCGCCTCGGCCAACGCGGTCGGGCTCATCCCGAGCCCCTCGTCGATGATCTGCACTACTGCGCCGGTCCCGTCGCTCCAGGCGACGACGTGCACGACGGTGTCCGGCCGGGAGAAGGCGGTGGCGTTCTCCAGCAGTTCGGCGAACAGGTGCACCAGGTCACCGACCGCGTGGCCGACGACGTGCAGCGCGGCGCTGGACCGGTGGCGGATCCGCTGGTATTGCTCGATTTCGGCGCTCGCCGCGAGCAGCACCGCGCCCAGCCCGACCGGCCGGTTCCACCGCCGGCTGGACTCCGTGCCGGCGAGCACCAGCAGGCTCTCGTCGTTGCGCCGCATGCGGGCCGCGAGATGGTCGAGCTTGAACAGGTTCTCCAGCTGCTCCGGGTCGTTCTCCTCGCGTTCCAGCTGGTCGAGGAGTTCCAGCTGCCGCTCGACCAGCACCTGGCTGCGCCGGGCCAGGTTGACGAACATGGCGTTGACGTTGCGCCGCATCATCGCCTGCTCGACCGCGACGTCGACGGCGCTGCGGTGCACGGCCACGAACGCCTCCGCCAGCTCGCCGATCTCGTCGCGGGAGCGGACCACCGCGGGCGGCACCTCGATCGCCGCGACCTGGCGGTCCACGGCGCGCAGCCGGTCCAGGGTGTGCGGCAGCTCGACCTGCGCGATCCGCAGTGCCGCGCCGCGCAGCAGCCGCAGGGACCGGGCGATGGACCGGCCGATCAGCAGCGAGATCAGCACCGCGACCAGCAGCACCGCGACGATGCCGCCCACCACCAGCAGGGTGTCCCGCAGCTGCTGTGCGCGGGCGTCGTCGGCGCGGCGTACGGCGTCGTCGAGGACCTCCTGTTCGAGGTTGCCGAGCAGCTCCTGGCGCCGCTCGCTGGCCGCCCACCATTCGGGCGCGGAGAGCACCGCCGGCTCGGCGGCGCCGGTGGGCAGCGTCTGCTCCTCGAGCCGGGCGGCCGCCACGAACGCCGGGTTCAGCGACACCAGGTCGTAGCGGCGGACCTGCTCGGTGGTCGCCGCCACCCGGAACGCGCCCAGCGCGGTGAGCTGCTGGGCCCGCAGGTCGGTCAGGGTGACCTGGTCGTCGAGTTCGTACCGGCCGGCCCGGGCGGCGGCGTAGAGCTCGGCGCGGATCCGGGAGGTGAACTCCTTGACCCGGGACAGCTGCACGTACCGCAGCACCGCGTCGGTGAGCGCCCGCTTGCCCTGCCCGGGCGACGGCTCGGCCAGCAGGTTGAGCAGGGCCGCGATGGCCCGGTGATAGTTGCTCAGGATGGTGTCGCTGCTGAGCACCGCCGGCGGGATCGCGGCTCGGATGTAGACCACCTGGTCGTACGCCTCCAGGACCTCCGAGTACGCGACCCGCCAGGCGGCGTCGGCGTCGGCGAGCGGCTCGGCCGCCCGGCGCAGCTCGGACAACGCCTGGTTGGCGGCGTCCTGCAACGGTTTCAGCGCGGCGATGGCGGCGTCTCGGTCGGCGCCGGCGCCCGACCGTCGCAGCGCGGCCAGTTCTCCGGCCGCGCGGTCCCGCTCCTGCTGGAGCCGGTCCACCACGGCGGTGATCTGCCGGCCGATGCCGACCTGCTCGGCGAAGGCGCTCAGCGTGCTGGTCTGACCCACCAGCCCCCGGGTCTGCACCCCGGCCAGCACCAGGAACGCCAGCGACGGGATGACCAGCACCGCCGCGAGCTTGGTGCCCATCCGCCAGTCCCGCAACCGGAAGGCCGAGTGCCGCCGGTGCGGCACCACCAGGTCGGCCCGGCTCCGGCCCCGGCGGGCGGCCCTTGCGCGAGCCGGGTCGGGACCTGCGCCCACACATGCCTCCTCGGTCCCGTCGACTCCCGCCGCACAGGGAGCGGAGTCCATCCAACCAGGCCGGCCGGCCCTGTCAACGGGATGACCGGTCGCGCGATCAGGATGGTCAGTGCGGCCGGGCACCGCCTACGGTGTTCGTCGGGGCCGCCTCGTCCGTCCGGCCGATACCGCCGACGTGTGCCGCCGCCGCAACCCGGCCGAGCGCCACCAACGCGGCCCCGGTCGCCCCGATCTCCGGATTGCGTTGCAAACGCACCGGACGCGGGGCCAGCGCGTCGGCGAACGCGCCCCGCCACCAGGCGGACGCGGCCATCGCACCGCCGCCCAGCACCACCTCGAACGGATGGTCCACGTCGGACTCCAGCACGGCGAGGTCGTCGGCGACCAGCCGACACAGGCCGGTCATCAGCCCGGCGAGGACGTCGACGGCCGTGCTGCCGAAGCTGAGCCCGTGCAGCTCACCAGAGCCGGCGGGGGCGACTCCCGGCGGGCGGTCCCCACCGAACCGGGGATCGGCGCGCACCCGCAGGTCCCGGGTGGACCGGGCCAGCGCCGCCTCCAACTCGGCGCCGGCGGGCAGCCGCAGCTCGCGGTTGGCCCAGGCGAACAGGTTCCCGCCGCTGGAGTAGGCGGCTCCGGTGACCACGTGCTCGTCGTCCACCCGGTAGCGCCAGAGCTGGTCGGGCAGCGGCGGCAGCGCCGCGCCGGCGGGCACGGCCCGCACGACGCGTACCGCGGCGGAGGTGCCCACGGTCACCGCCGCGCGGGACGGGTCGACGCAGCCGGAGCCGACGTTGGACGCCGCGCCGTCGCCGACCGGGGCGGCCCACCGGGCGTCGGCCAGGTCCGGCCAGCGCCGGGCGTGCTCGGGGCGGAGCCGGCCGCGCCAGTGTTGCGGGGCCAGCTCCAACAGCTCCTCGGGGCGTACGCCGGCCAGCGCGCACGCCTCGGCGTCCCACGCCATCCGGCGCAGGTCGAGCAGTCCGGTGCCGGAGGCCATCGACACGGACATCGGCGCCTCGGCCAGCAGGGCGTCGAGGACGTAGTCGACCAGCCCGACGAACCGGACCACGCGGCTGCCGGCCCGCTCGCGCAGCCACGGCAGCCGCATCGTCCAGTAGCACCGGTGCCACCACGCGCCGGTGCGCTGGTGGAACGCCGCGGGGTCGGCCGGGCCGGCGCTGCCCGGGGCCGGTTCCGGCCGGGTGTCCAGCCAGGTCAGCACCGGGCCGAGCGGCTCGCCGCCGCGGCCCAGCGGCAGCACCGAGTGCCACTGCGCCGAGGCGGTCACCAGGTCGACGTCGCGCAGGTGGCCGCCGTCGGCCAGCTCGTCCAGGCACTCGACCAGGCAGGCGAGGTAGCCGGCGGCGTCCAGCGTGCCGGTGCCGTCCTCGCCGGTGGTCAGCCGCACCCGCCGGCGGGCCAGCACGCCGGGGCGCGGGGTGGCGTCCGCCTCCAGCACCAGTCCGCGTACGGAGGAGGTGCCCAGGTCCAGAGCGAGAATGGCCATCGCCGGACAACCTACCCGCCGGGGACGGCCGCCAAGCCAAGATCCGCACGCCGGCCCCGTGATCGCCTTCCCGGCGGCGGCGCGGTCGCGTAGAGTGATCGCCATGCCCGCGCTTTTGTCCTGCTGGTGGCCCGCCGACCCGGCGGCCCACCCCCGCGCGTAGCTTCCCCACGCGGCCGCCCGACGAGGCGGCCGCCGGTCTCTCCCCGGCACCCCGGGTCGCCCCGCCGGCGGCCACCGGCCCAGCGAGGAGACCCGATGACCCGCCCGCACGACCCGCTCGCCGCCGTCGCCGCCGGCGTCGACCCCGGCCCGTTCGCGCTCGTCCGCCGCGCCGGCGCCGAGCATCTCGACCTGTTCACCGGCACGGTACGCACGGCCGACCGGCTCGCCGACATCCCACTGCCCGAGGGCGGCCCCGGGCCGCGCACGCTGGCCCTGGTCCCGTACCGGCAGATCACCGAGCGGGGGTTCGCCTGCGCCGACGACGCGATGCCGCTGGAGTGCCTGGTGATCGGGGAGCACCGCCAGATCCCGCTGGCCGACGCGCTGGCCGCGCTGCCGGACGCCCCGGTGGTCACCACCGGCGCCGGCTTCGACATCTCCGACGCCGAGTACGCCGCCACCGTCGGCCGGGTGCTCGCCGAGGAGATCGGCCGGGGCGAGGGCGCGAACTTCGTCATCCACCGCACCCTGCGGGCCACCGTGCAGGGCGACCCCCTGGCGGCGGCCCTGGCCGCGCTGCGCCGGCTGCTGCTGCGCGAACGCGGCGCCTACTGGACCTTCGTCGTGCACACCGGCACCCGGATCCTGGTCGGCGCCAGCCCGGAACGGCACGTCAGCGTGGACGACGGCCTGGTCATGATGAACCCGATCAGCGGCACGTTCCGGCACACCGGCGCGGCCGCGGACCGGGACGCGCTGCTGCGGTTCCTCTACGACCCGAAGGAGGTCGAGGAGCTGTACATGGTGCTCGACGAGGAGCTGAAGATGATGGCCACCGTCGCCGAGCACGGCGGGCAGGTGGTCGGGCCGTACCTGAAGGAGATGGCGCACCTGGCCCACACCGAGTACCTGCTAGCCGGGCGGGGTTCCCGCGACGTCCGGGAGGTGCTGCGGGAGACCATGTTCGCGCCCACGGTCACCGGCAGCCCGATGGAGAACGCGTGCCGGGTGATCGCCCGGCACGAGCGGACCGGCCGCCGCTACTACGCCGGGGTGCTCGCCCTGCTCGGCCGGGACGCCGCGGGCCGGCAGACCCTCGACGCGCCCATCCTGATCCGCACCGCGGAGCTCTCCCCCACCGGCGAGCTGCGGGTGCCGGTCGGGGCGACGCTGGTCCGGCACTCCACCGCCGAAGGTGAGGTGGCGGAGACGCACGCCAAGGCGGCGGGGGTGCTCGCCGCGCTTGGCCTCGGCCCGGACGCGCCGGCTCGCCCCGGCCCGGCGGGCCCGGACACGCCGTCGCTCGCCGAAGACCCGGAGGTACGCGCCGCGCTCGCCGCCCGCAACGCGCCGCTGGCCCGGTTCTGGCTGGACCAGCGGCTCCCCGGGGCAACGGCCCTGCCCGGGCTGGCCGGCCGGCGAGCGCTGATCGTGGACGGCGAGGACACCTTCACCGGGATGCTCGCCCACCAGCTCGGCGCCCTCGGCCTGACCGTGGCGCGCCGGCCCTGGCAGCAACCCGGCCCGGTCGAGGAGTACGACCTGGTGGTGATGGGTCCCGGTCCGGGCGACCCTAACGACCTGGCCGAGCCGAAGATGGCGACGATGCGGGCGCTGCTGGCGGATCTGCTGGCGGCCGGCCGGCCGATCCTCGCCGTCTGCCTCGGGCACCAGTTGCTCGCCGGGCTGCTCGGGCTGCCGCTGCACCGGCGGGACGCGCCGTACCAGGGGCTGCCGCGGGACGTGTCGCTGTTCGGCGCCACCCGCCGGGTCGGCTTCTACTCCAGCTTCACCGCCCGGGCCGGCGCGGACCGGGTCGCCACCGCGTACGGTCCGGTGGAGCTGTCCCGCGACCCGGCGGACGGGGCGGTGCACGCGCTGCGCGGACCCGGCTTCGCCGGCGTGCAGTTCCACCCCGAGTCGGTGCTCAGCCGGGACGGCCTGGTCATCCTCGCCGAACTGCTCGCGCACCTGCTCGATCATCCCGCGTTGGCCGGGCACGCTCCGGCCGAGCAGGGATAGGGCTGGGGGCGGCCGGTGGCGGCCCGTCCGACCACCGGTCGCATGCTCAGCCGGCCAGTCATCGGCTCGTCCAGCGGTCCGGCTTCGCATACCGTGGCCGCATGCCGGAGCTGATTCTGCCGACCACGCGCCTGCACGCCGCCTTCCTGGAGTGCCGCGACGACTGGGGCCCCGGCCTCCACGAGGACGGCTTCGGCCTGGGAGCCGACGACGACGTGGACTCGCCCGACGGCTTCGCCGCCTGGGTGCACGAGCGGGTCCGGCTGACCCACCGGGCCGGTGACCCCTGCCCAGACGAGAGGCACGGCTCACCGCGGTGGATCGTCGAGGACGGCCGGGTACTCGGGGGAATCGCCCTGCGGCACAAATTCGACGACGATATCGGCCACATCGGCTACGGCGTACGCCCGTCCGCGCGCCGCCGTGGCCTGGCGAGCTGGGCGCTGGGTGAGATGCTCGGGGAGGCCCGCGCTGTCCTGGGCCTGGACCGTGTCCTCAGCCCCTGCCTCGCGGACAACGTCGCCTCGGCCCGCACGATCGAACGCAACGGCGGTGTCCTCGAAGGCATCCGCGACACCGAGCACGGCCCGGTGCGGCGCTACTGGATCGCCTTGCGGTGACCTTTCCGCTCGCGTTCGGTCAGCCGTCAAAGGGGTGGTTTTGCGGCTCAGCTCGGTCGATCGGTTGTGGCTGCTCAAGATTTGCGCAAGTTCCGCGCGGAACCGCGCCCGTAATACCGGACACCGGGGATCCTGTTCGCATCGGTGCCGGGCCGCGTCCCACCGCCCAAAGGGCACCTGAACGGGGGATCGCGCTCCGCCGGCGGTCCGGCGCAGCGCGATCAGGTGTTCTTCTGCTGCTCCTCCTATTCGTCCCGATTCCCGGGCATGCCGTCCGCGCGGGCGGGGATCCTCTCGGTTGACCCACGAGAGGGAGGACGAACCATGCGGCTCAGCGAACCGCAGATCCGCTCGCTGTACGGGCAGGACGTCCAGGACCGCTCGGGCGCGACGATCGGCACCGTGAGCCAGGTCTGGGAGGACGCCAGCGGCCGGCCGACCTGGATCAGCGTGCGGACCGGCGTCACGGGTCAGCGCGAGTCGATGGCTCCGCTGCACGCGGCCCGGTTGCAGGCGGAGCGGCTGCAGGTCCCGTACGACGGGGCGACCGTCCGCGGCGCCCCCGCCGTGGAGCCCGGCACCGACCAGCCGCTCGGCGTGGACCAGCTCACCCTGCTCCGCCGGCACTACCAGTTGCCGCCCGAGGGCACGGCCGGACGGCCCGGGCCACCGGAGCTGACCCGTTTCGAGGAACAACCCCGATTCGGCACCGAAACCGTGCCGGCCGGCACCGCCCGGCTCCGCAAGCGCGTGGTGACCGAGAACGTGCAGACCACCGTGCCGGTCGCCCACGAGGAGGCGACCCTCGTCCGGGAACCGATCGCGGAGGCCGACCGGGGTACCGTTCCGGCGGGCAGCGATGTGGAACAGCGCGAACTGGTGCTGCACGCCGAACGCCCGGTGGTGGTCAAGGAACGGGTCCCGGTCGAACGGGTCCGGCTGGCCACGCACCAGGTGGTCGAGCAGCAGCCGGCCCACGCGCAGGTCCGCCGGGAAGTGGTCGAGGCGGACGTGCCCGACGAGGCCCGGCCGGAGGAGTGAGCCGACGGTATCCCGGGCGGGTGGGCGACCACCCGCCCGGTCGCGGGTGAATGTCGGCCGGGCCCCCTATGCTGACCGTCCACCACTGACGGGAGGCCTCACGTGCCGGTACGGCTCAGCGGCGCCGAGGCGCTGGCGCTGCGGATGACCAGCCTGCTACTGCGCCCGCACCCGGTCGCGCGCCCCGACGGGGTCGCCGGGGTGGTCGAGTGGTTCGGCGCGATGCAGGCCCAGGACAACGCCAGCGGCCTGTGGTCGCTCGGCGTACGCCTGCCGGGGCGCACCCTGGCCGACGTGCGGGCGGCGCTGGAGCGGCGGGAGGCGCTGCGGACCTGGCCGATGCGGGGCACGGTCCACCTGGTGCCGTCCCGCGACGCCCACTGGATGCTCGCGGTGACCGGCGTCCGCACGCTCGCCGGCGCCGCCACCCGCCGAGCGCAGCTCGGCCTCACCGAGGCCGAGGCGGACCGGGCCGCGGACGTGCTCGGCGCGGCGCTGGCCGGCGGCGGCCGCCTCACCCGTGCCCAGTGCCTGGCCACTCTCGCCGACGCCGGCATCGACACCACCGGCCAACGGGGCTACCACCTGCTCTGGTACGCCGCCCAGCGCGGCGTCACGTGCATCGCCCCGCACGTCGGCACCGAGCAGACGTTCGCGCTGCTGGACGAGTGGGTGCCCGACCCGCACCGGCCGGAACGCGACGAGGCGCTGGGCATCCTCGCCCTGCGCTACGTGCGCAGCCACGGGCCGGTCACCCGGCAGGAGCTGGCCCGGTGGACCGGCCTGACGGTCACCGACGCGCGGCGGGGCCTCGCGGTGGCCGGCGACGCCTTGGCGTCGGTGGAGGTGGACGGCGTCGAGGCGATGGTCGACGCCGCGCTGCTCGACGCGCCCCGCGAGCCGGTCGACGACGTGCACACGCTGCTCGGGTTCGACGAATACCTGCTCGGCTTCAAGGACCGCACGCTGATGCTCGACCCGGCGCACGCCGCCGCCGTGGTCCCGGGCAACAACGGGATGTTCCTGCCGACCGTGGTCCACGCCGGCCGGGTGGTGGGCACCTGGAAGCGGACCATCGGCAAGACCTCCGTCGCGGTGACCGTGCAGCCGCTGGCGCCGTTCGACGCCGCGCTGCGCTCCCGCGTCGAGTCCGCCCTGGCCGACTACGCCCGCTACCTCGGACTGTCCCTGCGTACCTGAGGCGGACGCGCTGGACGGAGGCTAGTTTGACGGGTCAGTCGCGATCGGGACGGTAGGCGCGCAGGAAGACCCGTACGCCGCTCGTGACGATCTGATCGAGCTCGGCCTCGTCGACTAGGTCGGCACCGATCAGCGATCGGAGACTGACGGCGTTGGTGACCAGGGCCCCGAGGTGGCCGGCCGCCTCCAGCGGATCGGGCAGGTCCAGCAGCCCGCGGTCGGCGAAGGTGGCGAGCCGTGTGGCCAGCATCCGTTGGGTCGCGCCCGCCCCCTGCAACTGCCGTAGCAGGGCAGGGAAGTGGTGGGCCTCGGCGATCATCAGCCGCATCACGGCGGCCCGCTCCGGCGACCGGGCGACAGCGGTGGCGAATTCACGACCGAACGCGAGCAGGCCGCTGGGCAGGTCGCCGTCCGCCGGCAGGGTCCGGTCCAGCAGCGCGCTGAAGACGGCGTCGCTGGCCTCGATGGTGTCCGTCAGCACGCCTACGAACAGCCGCTCTTTGTCGCCGTAGTAGTCGTAGATGGTCCGCTTGGACACTCCGGCCTCGGCGGCGATCGCGTCAACGCTGGCCCGCGCATAGCCCTCCCGGACGAACACCGCCAAGGCGGCCCGCTCGATGGCGGCCCGCTTGTCTGCGGAGCCCTGACGCAGCGGTCGGTCGGTGTTGGCCGGCGGAAGGGGCACAGGCGCGCTCCTC
The DNA here is from genome assembly GCF_008119785.1 of Micromonospora sp. MP36. GTDB lineage: Bacteria > Actinomycetota > Actinomycetes > Mycobacteriales > Micromonosporaceae > Micromonospora. Next base: position 23,875 of record NZ_VSFA01000067.1, read on the forward strand.
ATCGGGAGTGGATGGTTTCTACACCGTGCAGCGTACGCGCCTACACTGCACGGTGTAGTGTTGGGCCATGACCTCTTCCGCCACGAATCCCGCGCAACCTGCAGGCAGGCCGGCCGGGCCCGATTCCGGTCCGACGCCCAGACCTGATCGCCCGGCCGGGCCCGGCCCCGCGACGGAACCTGGTTCCGATCGCAGCGCCACCCAGATCGATTCCGCCCTGGTCAGGTTGGCCGCCATCGTGGTGCTGGGGGCGCTGACCGCCATGCTCGACATGACGATGGTCAGCGTGGCGCTGGCCCGGCTGACCGACGACCTGAGCACCTCGGTCGCGACGGTGCAGTGGGTCAGCACCGGTTACCTGCTCGCCATCGCCATGGTCATCCCGCTGACCGCCTGGGCGGTCGAACGCTTCGGCACCAGGCGGATGTGGCTGACGGCCCTCACCGTCTTCCTGGCCGGCTCGGCATTGTGCGGCACCGCCTGGTCGGTGGGCAGCCTGATCGCGTTCCGGCTGGTGCAGGGCATCGGCGGCGGCATGATCGTGCCGCTGGCGATGATGATCCTGGCCCAAGCGGCCGGTCCGGCGCGCCGAGGTCGAGTGATGAGCATGGTCGCCGTTCCCGGACAACTCGCGCCGATCGCCGGTCCGTTGCTCGGCGGCCTGATTGTGGACGCCGCGAGCTGGCGGTGGATCTTCTTTGTCAACCTGCCGATCGGGCTCGTTGCACTGCTCCTGGCCTGGCGCGGGATACCGCGCGCCGCACAGGCACCATCCGCCGGATCGCTCGACGTACTCGGGCTGGCGCTGCTGTCGCCGGGCCTCGCCGTCACGATCTACGGCCTGTACCGGGCCGGTGTGCAACGCTCGGTCGCCGCTCCGCCGGTCCTGGTCGCGCTCGCAATCGGGCTGGCGCTGCTTGGCGCCTTCGTGGTGCACGCGCTGCGGGCCAGGGCCACGCCGGTCCTCGACCTGCGTCTGTTCACCAGCCGGGCGTTCGCCGCGGCGTCGGCGCTGAACTTCCTGTCCCGGATGTCGATCTTCGGGGCGATGATCCTGCTGCCGCTCTACTACCAGCAGGTGCGGGGCGAGAGTGCGCTGTCGGCCGGCCTGCTGCTGGCGCCGCAGAGCGTGGGCACCATGCTCGGTCTACTGTTCGTCGGAAAGCTCACCGACCGGATCGGTGCCCGTCCGGTCGTGCTGGTCGGCCTGACGGTCGCCGTCGGCGGCACGGTGGCGTACACCCAGGTGCGGCCGGACTCCGACCCGGTGCTGCTCGCGGTCGCCCTGTTGGTCTGGGGGATCGGCATCGCCGCCGCGACCGTGCCGGTGATGGCCGCCGCGTACCAGGGCCTCGCGCCCAGCCTGATCCCGCGGGCGACCAGCGCCATCACCACCATCCAGACGGTCGGCGCGTCGTTCGGGGCCGCCGTCCTGGTGGTGATCCTGCAACGCCGGCTCACCGGGGCCGCCGACGGTGGCGCGGCCGCCCGGGCCGCCGCATACGGGCACACCTTCTGGTGGGCACTGGCCTTCACCGCACTCGCGTTCGTCCCGGCCTTGCTGCTGCCCGCCGCCCCGCGCCGTAGGTGAGAAAGCACCGTCCCATCGGGCGCGGCGGGCCAGGCTGCGCGGGACCTCCAGGACGCCGGCGCAGCCGGTCCGGGCGGCCGCCTGCTTGACCGTCAGTGGGGCGGCGGTTCGCTCGGTGGGCGCTGCTGGCTCCAGTACGCCTCAAGTCGGTCGGCCAGCTCGGTCGGGTGGCCGAGCATCGGGAGGTGGTCTCCGGGCATCTCGTCCGGGGTGAGGTGTAGGCGCTCGCGTACGACGCGGCGCATGAAGTCGGCGGGGAAGAAGCGGTCGCCGCGGCTGAGGAGGAACCTCGTCGGCACGTCCGGCCATGCCGGTAGCGGCCATGGTTCCGTGAAGGGGGTGCTGGCCTGGGCTTTCTGCCGGCTGAGCGCCTCGGCCGCGAGCTTCGACGGGAGGTCGTGCACGAACAGGGCCACCAGATCATCTTCAGCTCCGCCGTCGCGTGTGTCCTGTTCACGTCTGGCCTGGTCGTGTCCGGTGGCGGCCCACCAGTCGCCGGGCGCTTCGCCGGGCAACGGGATCATCGCCTGCAACATGACCAGGAGGCTTACTGACGCCCGATCGCATACGAGCGGGGCGGTGAACCCGCCGAAGGAGTGGGCCACCACGACGACGTCGGAGCGGTCGCCGATGGCCTGGATCACCTTGTCGGCGTACTCCGACAGGCCCGCCGACTCGTCGGCACATGGCAGGTCGACGGCCACCACGTCGTGGCCCCGGCCACGCAACTCGTCGGCCAGCAGATGCCAGCACCAGGAATCCGCCGCAGCTCCGTGGATCAGGACGTAGGTGGCCCGGTTCGGTGCGCCCGGGCGGGTACCGGTCACGATCGGCCCCGCCGGTTGAACTCCTCCGCGCTGGTTCCACCGGGCAGGCGGGTCTGGAAGTCCAGCACGCCAACCCAGGTCGGGCGGACCGCGATGCGGAACATCCTCGTGTCCGGGTGGTCGACCGCGGCGATATTGGCGGCACCCTGCTCCGGACCGGCGTAGCGATGGTGAGCCAGGATGTACTCCGGCACGATCCCGTCGACTTCGGTGACCTCGGCCCGGCCGCGGATGAGCAGCACTTCCGGTGGTGTGGAAGCGGCGTCGATGGTGATCGCAACCGCCGGACGGGCGCGCAGGGCAGCGACCTTTGCTCCGCCGAACGTGGAGAGCACCAGCTCGGCGCCGGTCCAGTGGAAGAGCATCGGGAAGACCCGAGGTGTGCCGTCGGACGCCACGTACGCGATGCGGGCCAGTTCGGTCGACGACAACAGCCGCTGCGCGACCGGACTGTGCAGCAGCCGAACGTCTCCCTGCGGCAATACCGTCATGTCTTCGGTGGGTGTGGTGGTCATCGGGCTGCTCCCGATGACGTGGGCGCGACCGGGGTCAGATGTTCGGCGAGCCGATCGAAGGAGCTGGACCAGCCGCTCTCCAGCCCGGCGTTCTCCTCGCTCATTGCGAGGCCCGTGACGTGGAACGTCATCTCGGTTCGGTCCCCAAGCTCGGCGAGAGTCACGGTCAGCACCGCCTGCCGGACAATGGGCCCCGGCCCGGTCGGCACTCGCGTGCTCAGCACCAGCCGCTCAGGTTCCACCACTTCTCGGCAAATGAAGGTCAACGGGTACTCCGCGCCGTCGGCATCATCGATCATGCGCAGCTGCCACACGCCGCCGGGTCTGACGTCCAGCGAGATTGTGGACAGGGGTGTGGTGATGCCCACCGGTCCGAACCACCGGGCAATCTGTCGCGGGTCGGTCCACGCTGTGAAGACCAGGTGGCGGGGTGCCTCGAACACGCGGGTGATGGTGAACTCCCGGGTGGGCGTGCCGTTGGTGGCCGAGGTTTCAGCCATGAGTGTCGCCTTTCTGAATCTCATGTAGGTGTGCGGCGAGTCGATCGAAACTGCCCTCCCAGAACTGCCGGTAGCGCTCCAACCAGTGGGTGGCTTCGCGCAGTGGTGCGGGCTCCAAGCGGCACGGACGCCACTGGGCGGTGCGCCCGCGGCTGATGAGTCCGGCCTGCTCGAGGACCTTGAGGTGCTTGGAGACCGCTTGCAGGGTGAGCGGCAACGGCTCGGCCAGTTCGTTGACGGTGGCCTCACCCTCGGCCAGCTTGGCGAGGATCGCCCGGCGGGTCGGGTCGGCCAGGGCGGCGAAGGTGCGGTTGAGCTGATCGGGTTTCATGTCCTATTCAACCGGGTAGCTAATTAACTAGACAGTTGAATATACAGGTAGCTGATCGCAGGTCAAGGACGACTTCCGGCAACGCAAGCCGGGCACAGCAGCTGCCGCACCCGGCACATGCGCCGCCCGGTTCTACGCCTGATGACGCGCCCGGACTCGGGCCAGGTCGGCCGGGGTGTCCACGTCGGCCGGTGACCCGTCGCACGGTACCGAAGTCACCAGGTCGGCCCGGGCCCGCAGGAAGTCGCGGGCGCCCCGGTCCCCCGTCGCGTACGGCGCGAGCAGCGGCCAGGTGATGCGACTGAGCAGGACCGGATGCCCGGGCCGGCCGGCGTAGCTGGCCACGGCGACGGCGGCGCCGGCCGCGTACGCCGCCCGGACCCGGCGGACCGCGGCCGAGGTCAGCCAGGGCTGGTCGACGAGCACCACCACGACCGCGTCGGCGGCGCCCGGCAGTGAGTCCAGGCCGCACAGCAGGGAACTGCCGAGCCCGTCCCGCCACTGCGGGTTGACCACCGCGACCGCGCCGGGCAGCGGGGGAAGCCGGCCGGCGCCCGCGCCGACCACCACGTGCACCGGGTCGCAACCGCCGGCGCGCAGCAGCCGGACCGCGCGCCGAACGAGCGGCTCGCCGGCCCATTCGACGAGCGCCTTCGGCCGGCCCAGTCGGCGTCCGGCGCCGGCGGCGAGCACCAGCCCGGCGACCGTCACGGCAGCGACGCGGCCGGCTGCCGGTCGCGAGCCGGGACGCGGTGGATCGGGCCGGCCAGCCCGTGCAGCGCCCGGCCCGTGCCGTCGTGGCGCCGGGCCACCACCTCCGCGGCGATCGCCAGCGCCGTCTCCGCCGCGTTCCGGCCGCCCAGGTCCAGCCCGGCCGGTGCGATCAGGCGGGTGAGCTGTGCCGGCGGCACCCCGTCGGCCCGCAGCCGGGCGAGGCGGGCGGCGTGCGCGCTGCGGCTGCCGAGCACCCCGACGTAGCCGGCCGGGGTGGCCAGCGCCGCGTGCAGCAGCGGGATCTCGTAGCGCGGGTCGTGGCCGAGCAGGCAGAGCACGGTGGCCGGGTCGACCGGGGTGCCGGCCAGCCAGCGGTGCGGCCAGGCCCGGTGGACCTCGTGCGCGTCCGGGAACCGCCGGGGCGTGGTGAATGCCGGTCGCGGGTCGCAGACGATCACCCGGTAGCCGAGCCCGGCGGCGATGCGGCTGAGCGCGGCGGCGACGGCGGTGGCGCCGAACAGCACCATCTGCGGCGCGACCGGCACCGCCTGGACGAGCACCCGCACCGGCGGTCGGCCCGCCCGGTGCCGGACCACGGCGCCGCCACCGGGCCACAGCCCGGCTGCCTGGCCGGCCACCCAGTCGTCCAGCTTCGAGTCGCCGAGGGTGCCCTCCGTCCGGTCCGCCCGCAGCACGCACTGGGCGCCGAAGGGTGCGGGGCCGCCGACGACGGTGGCCGCGGCGACCGGGCCGGGGCCGGTGAGGGCGGCGAGCACCCGCCGCGCCGGGCCGTCCGGGGTCACCCGCCGGTGCAGGACCTCCAGCACTCCGGCGCAGCCGGGCCGCGCCGGCCAGGGGCCGTCCCCGCCGACCGGGTAGCGGGCCAGCCGGGTGCGACCGGTCCGGAGTGTCTCGGTCGCCGCGTCGAGCACCGCCGACTCGACGCAGCCCGCCGGGATGCCGCCGCACACCTCGCCGGCCGGGTCCACGGCCAGCAGGTCGCCGGGCGCGGTGACGCTGCCCGCGGTGCTCGCCACCACGGTCGCCAGTCCGAACGGGACACCCTGCCGGCTCCAGCCGTCCAGCATGGCCAGCACCTCGCGCATGCTCCACTTCCCGCTATTAGCCGGATTTGTCAGTACATCGCCCGGACAACGGTAGTCTGGCCCGGTGCGGGAGAGCGCGAAACCGACGGAAGACGGGTGGTCGTCCACCGTCACCCTCACGGTCAACGGCACCGGCCACAACCTGACCCTGGACAACCGGACCACCCTGCTCGACGCCCTGCGCGAACGGCTCGCCCTCACCGGCAGCAAGAAGGGCTGCGACCACGGCCAGTGCGGCTCGTGCACCGTGCTGCTCGACGGCCGGCGGGTGAAGAGCTGCCTGATCCTCGCCGTCACCCTCGACGGACGGACCGTGGTCACCGTGGAGGGCCTCGCCGACCCGACGGGCCTCTCCCCGCTCCAAGCGGCGTTCGTCGCCCACGACGCCTTCCAGTGCGGCTACTGCACGCCCGGCCAGCTCTGCTCCGCCCGCGGCATGCTCGACGAGGTGGCCCGGGGCTGGCCCAGCGCGGTCACCGGAGACCTGACCGCACCGGTGGAGCTGACCGACGCGGAGGTACGGGAACGGATGAGCGGCAACCTGTGCCGCTGCGCCGCGTACCCGAACATCGTGGCCGCCATCCGGGACGCGGCGGCGGCACGGTGAAGGCGTTCCGCTACCACCGGCCGGCCGACGTGGCGGAGGCGGTGGCGCTGCTCGACGCGGAGCCGGCGGCGGCCTACCTCGCCGGCGGCACCAACCTGGTGGACCTGATGAAACTCGGGGTGCAACGCCCGGAGCTGCTGGTCGACGTCACCGGCCTGCCGCTGGACACGGTGGAGGTCCTACCGGGCGGCGGGCTGCGGATCGGCGCCACCGTGCGCAACAGCGACCTCGCCGCGGATCCGGTCATCCGGCGCGAACACCCGTTGCTCTCCCGGGCGCTGCTCGCCGGCGCCTCCGGGCAACTGCGCAACCTGGCCACCACCGCGGGGAACCTGCTGCAACGCACCCGCTGCGTCTACTTCCAGGACACCGGCAAGGCGTGCAACAAGCGGGAGCCCGGCACCGGCTGCGCGGCACGCCACGGGCAGAACCGCGACCTGGCCATCCTCGGCTGGTCCGAGCTGTGCGTGGCCACCCACCCGTCGGACCTGGCGGTCGCCCTGGTGGCGCTGGACGCGGTGGTGGAGGCGCACGACCCGGGCGGCGCCCGGGAGATCCCCGTGGCCGAGCTGCACCGGACACCCGGCGAGCACCCCGAGCGAGAGACCAGCCTCCCCCGCGGCGCGCTGATCACCGCGGTCCGGGTCCCGCCGCTGCCGTTCGCGCGACGCTGCACCTACCTCAAGGCCCGCGACCGGGCCAGCTTCGCGTTCGCGGTCGGCTCGGTGGCCGCGGCGCTGGACCTGGACGGGGACACCGTCCGCGACGTCAGGCTGGCGTACGGGGCGGTCGCGCACCGGCCGTGGCGGGCGTACCGGGCGGAGGAGGCGCTGCGCGGCCGCCCGTTCACCGCCGAGCTGGCCGCCCAGGCGGCGGACGCCGAACTCGCCGCGGCCCGCCCCCTGCCGCACAACGGGTTCAAGGTGCCGCTGATCCGCAACCTCACCGTCCGGGCGTTGACCACACTGGCCGGGACGGCGCCCCGATGAGCGCGGTGGGCCGGGAACACCCGCGGCTGGAGGGCCCGGACAAGGTCACCGGGGCGGCCCGGTACGCGGTCGAATACCCGGTCGACGGCGTGGCGTACGGCTGGGTGGTGCCGGCCGCGGCCACCCGCGGGCGGATCACCCGGGTCGACGTGGCCCCGGCGCTGGCCGTGCCCGGTGTGCTGGACGTGCTGCACCACGGCAACGCGCCCCGGCTGACCCCCGGCGTGGACGACACGCTGTTCCTGCTGCAGGAGCCGACCGTGCACTACCGGGGCGAGTACGTCGCCGTCGTGGTGGCCGACAGCCTCGAGGCGGCGCGGGAGGGTGCCCGGCTGGTCCGCATCGACTACGACACGCAGCCGCACAGCACCGTCCTCTCCGAACACCACCCGGGCCTGTACCGCCCCGACACGGTCAACCCCGGCTACCCGACGGACACCACCGACGGGGACTTCGACGCCGGTTTCGCGGCCGCCGAGGTCCGGCTGGACGCCACCTACCGCACCCCGGCCTACCACAACAACCCGATGGAACCGCACGCCACCACCGCCCAGTGGCGGAACGGGCGGCTGCTGGTGCACGACTCCACCCAGGGCTCGACGCCCGTGCAGGCCACCCTGGCGCAGCTGTTCGGGCTGCCCCCGGAGGCGGTCCGGGTGGTCGCCGAGCACGTCGGCGGCGGCTTCGGCAGCAAGGGGGCAGCGAAGGCACCGGTGGTGCTCGCCGCGCTCGCCGCCCGGCAGGTCGACCGGCCCGTCCGGCTGGCCCTGACCCGGCAGCAGCTCTTCGGCCCGCTCGGCTACCGCACCCCGACCATCCAGCGGGTCCGGCTCGGCGCCGACGCCGACGGGCGGATCGCCGCGATCTGCCACGACGCGATCAGCCAGACCTCCGGGGTGCACGAGTTCGCCGAGCAGACCGCCGTCTACACCCGCAGCATGTACGCCGGGCGGCACCGGCGCACCACCCACCGGCTGGCCCGGCTGGACGTGCCGACCCCGTTCTGGATGCGCGCACCCGGCGAGTGCCCGGGGGCGTACGCGCTGGAGTCGGCGCTGGACGAGCTGGCCTCGGCGTGCGGCGTCGACCCGGTCGAGCTGCGGATCCGCAACGACGTGACGGTCGACCCGGACAGCGGGCAGCCGTTCAGCAGCCGCAACCTGGTCGCCTGCCTGCGGGAGGGGGCCCGCCGGTTCGACTGGGCCGACCGCGACCCGACGCCGGGCGTCCGGCGGCTCGGGCGGTGGCTGATCGGCACCGGGGTGGCCGGCTCCAGCTACCCCGCCAGGTCCCGGGCCGCCGCCGCGGCGGCCACCGCCGCCCCGGACGGCACCTTCGAGGTACGGATCAACGCGACCGACATCGGCACCGGCGCCCGGACCGCGCTGTGGCAGGTGGCCGCCGACGCGCTGGAGGTTCCAGCGGACCGCATCACGATCCGCATCGGCGACAGCGACCTGCCGCCGGCGGGCGTCGCCGGCGGCTCGATGGGCACCGCCTCGTGGAGCTGGGCCGTCATCCGCGCCTGCCAGGGGCTGCGGGACCGGCTCCGGCACGTCCCCGGCGCGGCGGTGCCCGCCGACGGGCTGACCGTCGAGGCGAGCACCGCCGACGAGGTCCGGGCGCAACGCCCGCTGGCCCGGTACGCGTACGGCGCCCACTTCGTGCAGGTGCGGGTGGACGCGGACACCGGCGAGATCCGGGTGGACCGGATGCTCGGCATGTTCGCCGTCGGCCGGGTGGTGAACCCGAGCACCGCCCGCAGCCAGCTCATCGGCGGCATGACCATGGGCCTGTCGATGGCGCTGCACGAGGAGGGCCTGCTCGACGAGCGGTACGGCGACTGGGTCAACCACGACCTCGCCACCTACCACGTCAGCGCCTGCGCCGACATCGAACGGATCGAGGCGTACTGGCTGCCGGAGGAGGACCCGGAGCTGAACCCGGCCGGAGTGAAGGGCATCGGCGAGATCGGCATCGTGGGCAGCGCCGCCGCCGTCGCCAACGCCGTGCACCACGCCACCGGCGTACGGGTCCGGGACCTGCCCATCCGGCTGGACAAGCTGCTGGACCGGCTACCGGCCGGATGAGGGGCCGGCGAGCGTCCCACCGGCCCCTGTCGTCCGCGCCGCTCAGTCGGCGAGCGCGCCAGCCGCCCGGCCCTCGTGCAGGGTCAGGTTCCGCCCGGTGTGCGGGTCGAACAGGTGGATCTTCTCCAGGTTGAACCAGACCCGCCGATTCTCCCCCTCGCGCGCCGACGACTCGGCCGACAGCCGGGTGACCAGGCTGGAGCCCGCGCCGGTGAAGTCCCCGGTGCCCGCATCGGCGGCCAACTCCTCCAGCTCGGCGGCGTTGGCCCGCTCCCCCTCGACGGTGAGGTACACGTACTTGTCGGAGCCCATCGACTCGACGATCTCCACCGGCGCCTCGAACTCCAGCCCCCGGCGGCGGGTCTCCTCGTCAATCAGCGCGGCGTCCTCGAAGTGCTCCGGCCGGACGCCGAGGATCAGCTCCCGCGGCGCGTCACCGCCGGCCAACTGATGGCGGACCCGGTTGCCGATCGGCACGTCACCCAGCGCGGTCCGCAGCCGACCGTCCTCCACCGCGGCGGGCAGGAAGTTCATCGACGGCGAACCGATGAAGCCGGCGACGAAAAGGTTGCGCGGGTGGTCGTAGAGCTCCTGCGGCGGGCCGACCTGCTGCACCGCCCCACCCCGCATGATCACCACACGGTCGCCGAGGGTCATCGCCTCGGTCTGGTCGTGCGTGACGTAGACCGTGGTGGTGCCCAGCTGCCGCTGCAGCCGGGACACCACCGTCCGCATCTGCACCCGCAGCTTGGCGTCCAGGTTCGACAGCGGCTCGTCCATCAGGAACGCCTTGGGCTGCCGGACGATCGCCCGGCCCATCGCCACCCGCTGCCGCTGCCCGCCCGACAGGTTGGCCGGCCTGCGGTCCAACAGCGGGGTCAACTCCAGGACCTTCGCCGCCTCCTCGACCTTGCTGTTGATGGTCTCCCGGTCCAGCTTCGCCAGCCGCAGCGGGAAGGCCATGTTCTCCCGCACCGTCATGTTCGGATACAGCGCGTACGACTGGAACACCATGGCGATGTCCCGGTCCCGGGGAGCCCGGTCGTTGACCCGCTCCCCCGCGATGCGCAACTCACCGGAGCTGATGTCCTCCAACCCGGCGATCATGTTGAGCGTGGTGGACTTCCCGCAGCCCGACGGGCCGACCAGGATCACGAACTCGCCGTCGGCGATCTCCAGGTCGACGTCCCGCACCGCCACGGTCCCGTCCGGGAACCGCTTGCTCACCTTGTCCAGCACGATGTCGGCCATGACTACACCACCTATCCCTTGACTGCGCCGGAGGTCAGGCCGGACACGATGCGGCGCTGGAAGAAGAGCACGAATACGATGATCGGAATCGTGATCACCACGGCGGCCGCGCAGATCGCCCCGGTGGGATCCTCGAACTGCGACGCGCCGGTGAAGAACGACAACGCCGCCGGCACCGTACGCGACCGCTCGGTGGAGGTCAGCGAGATGGCGAACAGGAAGTCGTTCCAGCAGAAGATGAAGACCAGGATCGCCGTGGTGAACAGCCCCGGCGCGGCCAGCGGGGCGATCACCCGCCGGAACGCCTGACCCTGGGTGGCGCCGTCCATCTTCGCCGCCTTCTCCAGGTCCCACGGGATCTGCTTGAAGAACGCCGACAGCGTGTAGATCGCCAGCGGCAGGGCGAAAGTGATGTACGGCAGGATCAGCCCCGGCCAGGTGTCGAAGAGGCCGACCTGCCGCTCGATCTCGAACAGCGGCGACACCAACGACACCTGCGGGAACATCGCGATCAGCAGGGACACCCCGACCAGCAGCCGCTTGCCGGGAAAGTCCAACCGCGAGATCGCGTACGCGGCCATCGCGCCCAGCACCACCGCGATCAGGGTGGCGATCAGCGCGATGCCGATCGAGTTGACCAAGGCCCGGACGAACTGGTCGGTCGCGAAGATCGTCCGGTAGTTCTCCAGCGTCCACTCCCGGGGGATGAACTTCCCGTCGGTGAGCGTCGCCGGGGTCTTGAACGACAGCGAGGCGATCCAGAGCACCGGGACCAGCGCGAAGACGACGACGATCACGTCCAGCAGACCCCAGCGCAGCTTCGCCCGCGTGGTGGTTTCGGTGGCCATCTCAGCGCCTCTCCCCGTCGTCGCTGCCGGGGGCAGCGGTGCCGAACAGTCTCACGAAGACGAAGGCGATGATCGCCACGGCGATGAAGATCAGCACCGACATCGTCGAGCCGATGCCGAGGTTCAAACCCCGGATCAGGTTGTTGTAGGCGAGCATCGACACCGACGAGGTCTCGTTGCCGCCGGCGGTCAGGATGAAGATGTTGTCGAAGACCCGGAACGCGTCCAGGGTGCGGAACAGCAGGGCGACCAGGATCGCCGGCTTCATCACCGGCAGCATCACCTTGGTGAACCGCTGCCACCCCGTCGCGCCGTCGGTGGAGGCCGCCTTGAGCAGATCCTCGGGCACCAGCGCCAGGCCGGCCATCAGCAGCAGCGCCATGAACGGCGTGGTCTTCCAGATCTCCGCCAACATGATGATCGCCAGCGAACTGGCCCGCTCGGTCAGCGGCGCGCTGCCGTCGAACAGGTTCGCCAGGTAACCGGTGCCCGGCGTCCAGGCGTACCGCCAGGAGAACGCGGCGACCACCGTGACGATCCCGTACGGGATCAGCGCCGCGGTGCGAACGATGCCCCGACCGACCAGCGTCCGGTGCATGATCAGCGCCAGACCCATGCCCAGCACCAACTCCACCGCGACGGTGACCACGGTGATCAGGGCGGTCACCCCGAACGCGGTCCACCAGAACTGGTTGGTCAACACGGTCGCGTAGTTCTCCAGCCCGACGAACTCGCGCTGGTCCGGGAAACGCAGGTCGAAGCGCTGCAGGGACAACCACACCGAGTAAAGGATCGGGTACGCGGTGACCAGCAGCATGACCAGCGCGGCCGGCGCGCAGAGCAGCAGCCCGAGCCGCCGCTCGGCCCGCTTGTTCTCGCTCAACGGAGCCTTGGTCCGGCGGCGGCCCCGCTGCGCCGGCACCGCGGCGTGCCGCCCGGTGCCGCGTTCGGCCTCGACGGCGACGTCCGCGCCGGCCGGGGTGGCGTTGACGCTCACGGGAGGACCCCCTTCGACTCGAGGGCGTCGCCGATGGCCTTGCGCAGCTCACTGGCCGTCTGCTCGGGCCGGATCGCCGACGGCGGCGACAGCATCGCCGACATGACCGTGGAGATGCTCTGGTACGCCGGGGTCAACGGCCGGACGGCCGGCTCCTTCAGCTCCTCCAGGATGGTCTCCTTCATCGGGTACGCCTTGTCCATCTCCGGATCGTCGTAGACCCGCTCGATGGTCGGCGGCACGCCGTCGTTGACCGCCGAGAACTTCTGGTGCTCGGCGTCGCGGAGGCACCGGGCCGCCTCAAAGGACTCCGTCGGGTGCTTCGAATAGGTGCTGACCGCCAGGTTGACCCCGCCGATGGTGACCTTGCTCGGGGTGTTCGCGTCGATGCCCGGCACCCGCGCCCACTTGACCTTCTTCGCCATCTCCGGCGCCGCCTCCTGCATGGCCGGGTAGACGAACGGCCAGTTGACCTCGAAGGCGCCGCCGCCGGACTGGAACTCCAGCCGCACCGGGTCCTCGGTGGCGTTGCTGAACGACGGCGACGTCACGCCCGACGTGGCGAGCTTGCGCAGCTGGTCGAGGGCCTTGACGGCACCCCCGTCCATCGCCGCCCGCTTGCCGTCGTCGCTGAGGATCCTCCCGCCGGCGCTCTCCGCAAGCGTGTTGTAGAGGACGACCAGGCCCTCGTACTGGGCGCCCATGGTGAGCACCTGGTACGGCTTGCCCTGCTCCTTCAGCCGCTGGGCGGCGGAGATCATCTCGTCCCAGGTCTTCGGCGGCTCCGGCACCAGGTCGGTGCGGTACCACAGCAGCTGCACGTTGGTGTTCTTCGGCGCGGCATAGAGCTTGCCCTCGTACCGGGCGGTGTCCAACGGGCCGGCCAGGGTGCCCTGCTCCGCCTCCGCCTTGTCCTGACCGGTCCACTCCCGAATCCAGTGCGCGCTGGCGAACTCCTGGGTCCACGTGACGTCGAGGCCCAGCACGTCCATCCCGCTGTCCTGCGCGGCCAGCCGACGCACCATCTGCACCCGCTGGTCGTCGGCCTGCCGGGGCAACACCCGGTAGACGATCCGGTAACGCCCCTGGGCCTGGGCGTTGCAGTCGTCGACCACCTTCTGCAGGTTCTGCTCCGGCGGGTAGTACAGGTTGATCGTCGGCGTACCGGCGTCTGCACCGGAACCGCACGCGGCCAACGGCGCCACCAACGCCAGTACGGCGGCTGCCGCCGCCGCACGCCTGCCGGGCCGCCGCCGCACCGCGGCGTCGCCGGGGTCCCTCGTCATCGCCCTCCCCCTTCCGTCGGCGAAGGCCGGGGAAGTCGCCCGTGCCCCGGCGCACGGCGAGACCGTCGGGGCCGGCCAGCGACGATCCACCCCGGCCCCAGGCGTTTCGTGCGCCTGACAGTGCCCGACCTGCCACAGCGCGAAACCTGACCGCCACGCGAGGAGCCCGACAGGGGCGTCGCGTGAGCCAGGTCACGCCCTCCCGCCGCTCCCGCGCCGCTGGGCGGTGTCGGAGCCGGGCGGCATAGTGGGGGCATGATCGCGAGCTTCAAAGACCTCTGCATGGACGCCGCCGACGCCCACCGGCTCGGCGCGTTCTGGGCCGCCATCCTCGACGCGGAACTCGTCGACCTCGGCGACGGCGACACCCGGATCGATCCCCGGACAGCCGCCACCAAGGCCGAGTCGATCTGGGTCAACACGGTGCCCGAACCGCGCACCGGCAAGACCCGCGTCCACCTGGACCTGCGGCTCGCCGAGCCGGAACCGGCCGCGCTGCTGGCCGCCGGCGCGCGGCTGGTCCGCGAGCCGGACGCCGAGATCAGCTGGTGGGTGCTGGCCGACCCGGAGGGCAACCAATTCTGCGCCTTCCGGCCGCGCGAGGGCGCCCGGCCCGGGGTCTTCGACCTGGTGGTCGACAGCGCCGACCCGGCGGCCCAGGCCAGCTGGTGGGCCGGGGTGGCCGGTGGCCGGGTGGAGACCACCGACGAGGGCGCCGCCTCGGTGGTGGGCGCGGCAGGCTTCCCCTGGGATCACTGGGTCTTCGACCCGGTGCCCGAGCGCAAGCGGGTGAAGAACCGGGTGCACTGGGACGTCGACCTGACCGGCCCGGACCCCACCGCGCTGATCGCAGCCGGCGCGACCCTGCTGCGCGAGCCCACCGACACCACCCGGTGGTGGGTGATGGCGGACCCGGAGGGCAACGAGTTCTGCGCTTTCCCCTCCCGTCCCAACCAGTGAGCAGCGCACCTACCCAGCCCGCGCCCGCTCGGCTAGGTTTCCGTAGCCCCGCAGCCAGCGCGTTCGCCGCCGACGTCGATACGCCTCCGGCCGACCCCAGCCCGCCCTTTCGGTTGGTTCTCGCGCGAACACGCCTCTGCGGCACCACCGGTTGGGCAGGATCGTCCCAACCGAGGAGGTCCGTCGTGCAGGACACCACCCGCGCTCTCGCCCTGATGTTCGAGGTGAGCGGCCTGCCCCCGGTCAAGACCGAGGCCCTGTCCATCTTCGCCGCCGGGCACCGGCAGGCGGCAAGAGTCCGCGCCCTGCTCCAGGCCGCCTGTGAGGCGGCCCAGCGCACCGGCTGGACCCCGCTCGCCGGCCCGATCGAGGTGGACCTGACCCTGCGCTGCCCGCCCGGGCACCGCACCGCCGACGCCAGCACACTGCTGGGCGGGGTGTGCGCGGTGCTGCAGGACAAGAAGCGGGTGGCGAACATCGGCCTGGCCCACCTCGGGGTGCTGGTCGACGTCGCCCTCTACGCCGACGACCGGCAGATCCGCCGGCTGTCGTACGCGGAGGAACCGGCGGAGGACTTCTCGTACCAGGTCCGGGTGGCCGCCGTACCGGCGGTGGTTTGACCGACGGCCGCGGTGGGGTATCGCGGACGCCGACGAAGGGAGCAGCATGTCGGAGCCACACGTCACGCTCGACCCGAGCGGGCTCGACCCGGTACAGCAGAAGCTGCGCGGCCCGCTGGAGGATCAGCTGACCTCGGCCCTGCAGGCGGCCACCGAGCGGGTCCGCGCCGGCTACGCGGGCGAACCCGTCGAGGAGGTCTGCCGCCGGCTGCTCGACGAGACCCGCGCCGGCCTGCACCCGGACATCGCCGCCGGCTTCAACCCGGACATGGACGAGTTCTGCCGGGTGGCCGTGGCGATCGTCCGCGGCGCGACGTCCTGAGGCACGCCTCATCCGACCGCGTCGGCCGTCCGACCAGGCCGGTCGGTGCCGCCCGCGCCGGTCAACTACCGCCACCCGTCCCCGAGACGACGTGAGTGCCGCCCACGCGCCGGTCAGCCTCGCCGCACGTCCACCAAGACGACGTGGGTGCCGTCCGGCCAGGTCGACTCGCCCAGCCGCACCGGCAGCCGCCCGCCCGAGGTCTGCACCCCGAGGCCGAAGCTGACGTGTCCCTCGAAGTCCCCGGCGGGTGCTCAGCCGCGGGCTCGGCTAAAAATAAAAAAGGAGATCCGGCTGAACCGTTACCTGTCAGTGCGCTCTAGCGACTGATCGGCATGTCCCGCCTTGCGGTGGGACGGTCCCGGTCTTACCCGCCTGAGCGGTGCCGGGTTGACGCTTCACGGCCACCGGCCCGCCGGGGCGGGTCTTACGGTCGGCTCCACGTCCTGCCACCGGGCCACTCCCGGCGGTGGTGACCTCACGCGCGAGCGCGGCAAGGTTACGGGCGGCGTTCACATCGCGGTCGAGGGCCAGGCCGCAAGAGTCGCAGATGTAGGTTCGGACACGCAGCGGCAGTTTGGCTTTCACCGCGCCGCAGTCCGAACAGGTCTTGCTGGAGGGATACCAGCGGTTGGCCACGATCCGCCGGCCGCCGTTCCATTCGGCCTTGTACGCGACCTGTCGGCGGATCTCACCGAAGCCGGCGTCCGCGACCTGCCGGG
>NZ_VSFA01000068.1 GCF_008119785.1 Micromonospora sp. MP36
TGGGACCTGCCGCAGGAAGGAGCGTGCCTTAAGCAGCGTCCCTGATCAGCTTAAAGCCTGGTAAATAAGGGTTTCCGGTTCCGGCGGGCCCGGTGGAGATCGCCAACCGTGACGGCGGCCGGCGTGGTGGCGTGACATGGGGAAGGGCCTCCGGTACGAGCAAAGGCGACTAAACCAGCACGACCGAAGGCCCAACCCTGTCTGTATACCTTGTCGCCGGCGTCGCCGCATCCACCACCCCGGGCACTCTCGACGATCACCTGCCCACCGCCCGGCCACGGCACTATCCCTCCGACACCTCTGATGTCGAATGGCAGGTCATGGCTCCGCACCACCAGCGGCAGATCCGTGCGTTCCGACTTGAGCACGGCAGGCCCCGTCAGCGGTCCGCAAAGAACTCGTCGACTGGGCACGGGCTGCTATCGGAAGAGCGGCTGGTCCTGGGTGGGGTCGGCGGGGACCACGTTGAGGCGCGAGTCGGTGATGAGCTGGGTGATCAGCGCCCGGATCCCGTCGGTCCCGGCCCAATGCGGATCGACGTCCTTGGCTAGGCGCCAGGCGTGATCTGCGCCTGTTGCGCGCACTTGGCCATCCTGGTGCCGAGATCCGCCAAGGCCAATCAGCTCTTTTCTCCATGCCGCTGGTGACCCCTCGGTGAGCAGCCACTCGATGGCGAAGAAGAGGAGGGATGTGGGCAGTGGCGCAGTCAACCTGCAGTCAGGACGAGCTCGGCGATCCGCTCTGGCTGGTCGACCTGCACGAAATGGCCCGCACCTGGCAGCAGGTGCAGATCGGCGCGCGGGAAGAGCTCGGCGAAGCGGCGCGCGACCCGCGGGTTGAGGGAGCTGTCCTCCGCGCCGAAGACCACGCGCACCGGCCGGTCGAACCGGCGCAGGTCGGGTAGCCGGCGCCGGCGCGTCAAGACCGTGCCGAGCAGGTCGTCGTTGAGTCGCCAGAAGGCCGGCTGCGCCGCGGTGAAGTCGTCGTAGAGGCGGTTGACCAGGGTGGCGCGGCGTTGGTCGTCGCGGATGAACCTGCCCACCTGCCACCGGTAGAGGCGCCGCGCGAGGGCCGACCCCTGGCCAGCCAACGCCCGGGCTGCGACGCGGAGCAGCGGAGTCGAGTACAGCGCGATGACGGGTGGTCGGCGCAGACCCAGCATCTGGTGGTAGTAGGTGTTGAGCAGCACCAGCGCGGAGACCCGGTGCGGATGCAACAGCGCCCAGTCGATCGCCGGTGGCCCGGACGCGTCGTGGGCCACCAGCACGACCCGCTCCAGCCCGAGGTGGTCGATCACCGTGACGAGGTCCCCGGTCTGGTTGTCCGCCGTGTACGGGTAGCCGACGGGCTTGTCGGAGCGGCCCCAGCCGAGAAAGTCGAACCGGACGACCCGCCGATCGCCGAGGTGCGGCATCAGCTCGTCGTAGAGGTGCAGGTTGTCCGGGAAGCCGTGCAGCAGCACCAGCGGCACGCCCTCGTTGCCGGTCACCTCGACGTGCAACTGGTGCCCGGCCCGGGGCACCTTTAGTGTCTCGGTCGCCATCCGACTCCGATCGCTCTGGACTGGACCGACCCTATCCAGGAAACGGGCGATCCGGGCCGAAAAGGCCGGCTAGTACGGCAGCCGCCGTTCGCGATCAATGCTGAAGTTCGAGGTTGAGGCGGCGTGTGTAGTGGGATTGTCGGGCTTGGGCTTGATGCCGGCGTCGCCAGCCTGACCAGTGCAAACGATGGGTGAGGTCGCTGATCGGGCGGATGATGCAGGCGTTGATGAGGCGGCGAACTTCGTTGACCGTCAGCTTGATCAGCCCGGTGTCGGCTGGGTCGTGATGGGCCGCGTCGGCGGCGCAGATCGCCAGGACGGCGAGAGCGGCCAGGGCGAGGGTGGTGAACCGGTGCCAGGAGTCCCAGCGGCGGACTTGGTGCTGGTCCAAGCCGACCTGGCTCTTGGCGGCCTGGAAGCTCTCCTCAACGGTCCAACGGATTCCCGCGACTCGCACGAGCTGCGCGAGGGTGGCCGGGCGTGGGGTCCAGCAGCGGTAGAAGGCCAGCTCACTGGTGGTGGTGTTGCGGCGGATCAGGAGGCTGTGCCGGCCGCCGTCGTCGGGGTCGGCGTCGGTGCACACGTCGTCGAGCCAGGCCCAGTCGTAGAAGCGGGGGCCCTTGGATCCGGCGCCGGCTGAGCGGCGCTGCCACGCTGATGCCGGCAGTTCGGCGGCTGCCCGGTCGGCCCGGACCTTGACTTTGCCGCCGTCGATCGGGATCAGATGGCTGCAGGACACCGCGAGGACGTAGCCGAGCCGGTGTTCGCGCAGATGGGCGCGGAACGCGGCGCTGTTGCCGTATGCCTCGTCCGCGGCGGCCCATCCCGCCGGCACGCCGGCGTCGACGGCGGCGGTGATCATGTCTGCGGCCAACTGCGACTTGGTGGCGAATTCGATCTCGTCCGGCACGCCGGCGGCCTGACACCGATCCCGGTCGTCGGTCCACGATGCCGGTAGATACACGCGTCGGTCGATCAGGGTGTGCCCGTCGGAGCCGGCGTAGCCCAGGAACACCCCCACCTGGCTGTTCTCGATCCGCCCGGCGGTGCCGCTGTACTGCCGCTGCACACCGACCGAATGAGCGCCCTTCTTCAGATCACCGGTCTCATCGACCACCAGAACCGCGTCCGGGCCACCGAACCGGTCGACGATCAGCTGCCGCAGGTCATCGCGGACGGCGTCGGCATCCCACACCGCCCGGTACAACAACCGCTGCATCGCATCCGGCCGGGCGTGACCGGCCTGCTCGGCCAACTGCCAACATGTCTTCACCTCAAGATCGGCTAGCAGCCCCGTCACGAACGCCGCCGCCGCACGACGAGGCTCCACCCGCCCGAACCGGCCCGCGAAGCACCCCAACACCCCGGCCAGCACACGCTCCCACCGACCAACGGCTACGCTGTGGCACGCGGCCACCGCAAGATCTGATGTTGTGTCCACAACGCACAGACGATCACGCGGTGGCCGTCTCGCGTCCGCCGCAGTTCAGCAGCAAGATCTCAAACGGCGGCTGCCGTACTAGGCTGACCGGAATGGTCTCGAAGTAGTTCTTGAGCCTGATCCCAGCCCTCGCCGACGGCCCGCAGCGGCACAGCGAACTCGCCGGCCGCATCGCCGGCGTCAGCCAGAAGATGCTCACTCAGACCCTGCGCACGCTGGAGCGCGACGGCCTATCACCCGCACGGTCACGGCCTCGGTACCGGTCCGCGTCGAGTAGGAACTCACTCCGCTCGGCCATGAACTGTTTCCGGTCATGATCGCGATCAAGAGCTGGGCGGAGATGCACATGGACCGAGTCTTCGAAGCCCGCGCCCAATCGGCGCCCGATGGCTCGTGACGGAACGTGACGCGCGGTACAGCCCCTGCTATCGGGCCAGCGGATGACCCAGTCGTCTCGGCAAGACTGCACGGTCGGCGGCAAAACAGCGTGCGCCAGGGAGAATGACCAGGGAACATCCTGACGTGGAATTGGCAACCGGGGCCGATGGTCCCCGTGCACGTTTCGAGGCGAAGCTGAACGACCTTCGAGGCCGGCGGCTTACGGCAGTCGACTACTGGGATATCCATAACCGGCGTGCGCGGGCTGTTCTGGTACGGCCTGTCGGCGCTGCCGTGGATCGCGGGGGCGCTCGTGCACGGTACGGCGCGTGGCGCGTTGTGGGCACTCGCGGTGGTCCTTGACCACACGGCAGGCAGAATCGGGTTCGATAACCCGGGCCTTCAACCTTGGCTACTCTCGTTCGCTGTTCATTGCTGGGATTGGCCGTCGGAGTCGTCACCGTTGTAGGCATCCTGCAGCGCCTCGGCGGTGTCCCTCAGGAAGTGACCGGTCCGCCGGTCGAGGCTTGCGGTGACCATGGTCAGCGGACAGGCCTCTAAGCCGTCGGACATCCGGACTACTGGCAGCCGGTAGCACACGTTTTTCTCGTTGTCGAGGTCGATGTCCCAGACGGCGTCGTCGACGTTCAGCACCAGCACACGGCCGACGTGCCGGGCTGCGGCGTCGGCGATCCCGCGCTGGTCCAGCGCCAGGATGGCGTCCGGGCCGGGGTATCGGCGTAGGAGGAACGCCTCGAGCTGTTCGAGGGACGGCACGTCCACGTCGAGTTCGGTGTCGAGCACGCCGTACAACTCCTCCCGGACATCCAGATCCTGGGCGAGCCAGGTTTGGAACTCCTCTCGGGAGTGCATGCGCATGGCGGCAAGGCTCATGCCGGCCATTCTGGCACGGGCGGCAGCATGTTCAGGGTCCTCCGCTACCTCTTCTTGATGGGTGGCGGTATGCGCTCCAGTAAGCGCGAACTTCGCTCCGATTTTGTTCGCAGCTCGATCGTGATGCCCGCCGTCTGAAGTGCCGACCTCAGCGGCCCGCTCGGTTCGCAGTCGATGAAGATCCAGGTCATCTCCCAGCCGAGGAGGTTCACGATCTTGGCGTCACGCGCGACCTCCGACTTGACGTCCTTGCTCAGCCAGACCGTCTCGCCGGTGTAGGCCTTGACCTCGGCGCCCTTCTGCAGCGTCGGCTCCGCCATGTCGAGCCGGCGTACCTCGTCGCCGGGCAACCCGGGGACCACGTACTCCTTCTCGGCCCATCCCAGTCGCGTCCGTTCGGAGGCGACGATTTCGTTGGCGCGGTTGGCCCGTTCCATGTTCGAGCGGTAGATCTTCTCCCAGGTGGCCCTGGGCAGCTCGCCGTGGTCGAGCTGGTACATCTCCCAGCGGGTCGCCATGTGGTCGTTCTCGCCTGGCGTCTGGGTCTTGAGCCGATTGAGCAACTCCCTGTACCTGGCCAGGTCCTTTTTGGCCACTCCGCGTGCGCTGACGCCGCTGCTGGCCGTGAGGTCGCCGATCTCCAGCTTGCCGAGGTGTTCCTCGAGCTGGCCGCGCAGGCTGTGGAGATGTGCCTCGGCCTCCTCGCGGGCATTGCCCGTCAGGGATTCCATGGCTGTGAGGTGGTCGTTGATGATCTTCGGCAGCTTGCCGATCTCGAGCTGAGCGTCGAAGAGTGGCTTGTTGCCTGGAGTTGGCGTCTCCCTGCCGAGCAGGTTCATGATCCGTGCCAGCGCCACCCGGACCCGGCCGAGGAAGCCCTGGTACTTCTGCATCGTCCGCACGGTGGCCTCGTGCAAGGCCACCATCCGCGGGGTCGCCTCGGGGCTGATCCTGATCTTGATTTCGCCGACCAGCCCGCTCTCGTCGGGCACCCATTCCACCGTCACCCGGTTGCCCGTGAGGCTGTCGTCGATGACCGCCAGTCTGCGCAGGTCCTCCGGCAGCGCGTTTTTCAGCTCGGCCGCGGTGGGCGGCCGGTCCTCGATCGGGGCCTTCTCCGCTGTCTGCCGCCGGGGCTGTTCGGTCTCCTGGGTCGGCTGCTCCTCGATACGACCTTTCGGTGCTGGTTCCTCCTTTCCCGGCGCCTTTTCCGCCGGGGTCTTGGCCGGGGTCTTGGCCGGAGCCTGCTCCGCGGGCAGTTGGTCGGCGGCCGCGGGTTCGGCTGGTGGGAGCTTCTCGCCACCGCCAGGCTTCCCCACCGTGGGTTTCTTGGCCGCCCCGGTCTGCTCGTTCACGGCCTTGTTTGCGGCTTTGGCTTCGGCACGGTACTTGAGCATGTTTCCGGCGAGAAAGAACCCGTTGTTCTGGATCGCCGAGTTCAGCGCGTCGGCCCGGGCGCGGCGGGCGGCGGCGTGGGTCATGCCGGAATTTGGGTCGTTCTCGGCGGCGTTGATCTTCAACATCTCGTCGACGAACGCGATGTCGCCCCAGAGCAGGCCCGCGTAGCCGATCGCTTCGTTGGCCACCTCCGCGGCCGTCATGAGCGTCTGGGCGCCCTTGAGCGCCTCGGCGGCGCGCGCGAGTTGGGCGGGGCTGGTGCCGCCTTCCTCGAGGATCGTGAAGGCCCGACCCAGCCTTTCCACCCGCAGGCCGGCCACCAGCGCTCCGGTCGCGCCCAGGCCGCCGAGCACGCCTAGCACGTCGCCCACCGTTTCGCCGTTGAGCGAGAGCTTGTGCGCCTTCCAGCGCTGGATCAGCCGTGTCCCGGCCGCCACCGCGCCGATCACCGCACTGGCGGTACCGGCTGAGGCGACGAACAGGCCGACCGCGGCCAGCGTCGTCACCAGGTCGTCGATGCGTTTCAGGGCCAGGGCTGTGTCGGCCGGCTCGCTCTTGACCTGGAACTCGGGCTTGGCGCCCTTCTCCATCCCGGGGAGGCCGGCGGTGCGGGCGCCGACGGTGCCCCGGCCGTAGGCGGCGCTGCGGCCGAACTTTTCCAGTGCGGAATGGAAGGCTTTGCTGGGGGTGTTCCGCAGCTCACCGACGTAGGCGCCGCCGGTGTCGAGTTGCGTGATGTCGTTGATCATCCAGCGGTGCTGGTTGCCGGTTCCGCCCATCGGCCCGGCGGTCATCATCAATGGGTAGACCTGGGCGGAGACCTCAGAGATGAGGGTGGCGTTGACGCGGGTCATGGCCTGCGGCGCCGTGCCGTGGAGATCGTCCTTGCTGAAGGTCGCCAGCCGATCCTTCTCGTTGGCCTCGTATAGGGCGATCTGTTCCTTGAGCTGCTCGACCTCACGTTCCTTGGAGTACGCCGACAGGGACGGGAAGTCCTTGCGGAACTTCGCGAGTTCCTTCTGCTTCTCGTCGAGCCGTCGGGACAGGAGGGTCACCGGCGAGGCGTTGTACTGATCCTCGGCGCGCTTTTTCAGGTCATGCAGGTACTCGGCCTTGGCCGTGTTGCCGGTCTTTTCCGCGAGCGTGATGTCCGCGTCCAGGGCCGCCATCTGCGCCGCCGGGTCGTCGAGGGCTTCCTTGACCGCGCGCTCCATCGGCATGACCTCGACGATGTGCCCGGCGACCGAGGGCGGCCGGATGATCGGCTTGCCGTCGCGGTCCTCGTGGACGGCGGGTGTCGTGATCACTCGGATCAGGTAGATGCCGTCCTTGGCGAGGTTGACCTCCTGCTGCTGGCGAGGACCGGAGAACAGGTCGGCGATGAAGTGGGCGATCGCGCCGACCGTCGTGACCAGCAGCGAGACTGGCGCGAGTTCCAGTGTCAGCCGGTTTGCTTCGCGGTTCATCAGTTGCTCGGCGGTGGTCTCACCGTGGGGTTTGCGGGCCGCCCTCGCCGCGCGCCGGTTGTCCCTCCACCAGTCCTCGAACTCGCGCCTGAACTCGCGCTGCGCCGCCACGGTCCCGGTGACGTCCGTCCCCGCGCCCCGCTTGGCGGTCTTGAAGTCCTCGATGTGCTGCTCGGTCGTCCGGCCCTCGTCGGTGCCTTGGTCCTTGCTGTGTGCTGGGTCCTTGGCGATCTGTTTACGCGCGTACTTCGTGATGTCGAAGTACTCCCACTGGTAGTGGATGCTCTCGCCGACCTGCGTGATGACCTGGGACGCGAGTGAAAAGTTGCCGTTCGCCGACCAGTCGATCTTTGCCGTGTACGTCGGGCTGGAGTCGTTGGGCACCAGCTTCGGGCCATCGATGGAGACCGGCCAGGGCGGGGCGTTGGCTGGTTGCCCGTCACCGCGCCCGGCGATCGGGCTGGCGTAGACGGTCGCGTTCTCACCGCCGCCTTTGCCGCCGCCGCCGCTGGTGATCGTCGGCACGAAGTAGAGCACCGCGGCCTGCGACACCGTGTTGACCATCGCCTGTAGCTTGTCCGGCTCGGTCAGCTGCGTGTGCAGGTCGAGGCGGCCGATGGTCTCCTTCGGTGTCCGGCCCTCCTTGTTCGCCAACTCCTGTTCCTCGGCGGCCGCTTCCTGCTCCTTCTTGGTCAGCGGGCGGGTGGCCACCACGCTGCGTCCATGGCCCTTGTCGTCGACGTCGAGGCGCTTTCGGCCCGACGTGGCCTCGATTTCGATCGCCGCGAGGGACCCGTCGGGGCGGGTGGCGTAGATGCCTGGGTTGAAGGTGAGCTTCGGGCCTTGCTTGAACGGGATTCGCGGGCCCAGCGGCCGGCCCTGCGGGTCGTAGGCCTTGACGAAGGAGGCGGTCAGGCCGATCCATACGAAGTTGCGGCCGAACTTGGCGGTGGCTGCGGCCAGGGTCTGCGCGGCGGCGTCCATACCACCGGCGAACACCTGCAGCCGGTCCCATTGCTCGGCCTGGGCGCTCTTCTGCTTCTGGGTGGCGTCCCCCTTGGTCACGGTGCCGCGCGGGGCCTTCACGTCGTCGGGACTCTTCAGGTCGCGCAGCAGTTGGGCGGAGCCGGGCGGAGCCGTCACCACGTGTGCCAGTTCGTGGGTGAGTAGCCGCTCCCCTGCCTGGGTGTGCGGGGCGTACTCGTTCGCGCCGAAGAACACGTGGCTGCCGATGGTGAAGGCACGGGCGTTTGCACGGTCGGCGAGTTCTGCGGCCGGCGCGTCGGTGTGGATGCGCACGTTGTCGAGATCCGCCCCGAGTCGCCGGCCGTACGTCGCGGCGATCCCGGGGGCCAGCGGGCGGCCGTACCCGGTCCGGCTGGCGACCGCGGGTGGCGTGCCGGGCGGCAGCAGCGCAGCGGGCCGGGTCGGCTGCGCGTACGGCCCGTGGTTCGGCTGCGAGGCACCGGTCTCGTGGCCGCAGTGCGCGGGCTGCGCCAGATGGCTCGGCGTTTGCCCGCTCAGCGCCCGGCGCGTGAGGGTGTCCGCGGCGCGTTCGGCGGCGTCGCCGGGCCGGGACAGCTGCCGCGGGGCGAACCCGGTCAGGGCTGCTGCGGGGGCCGCGGCGCTCGCGGTCTCAGTTCCCATCCGCCGCACGCGCTCTCGGGGCTGGGTCGGCCGTGGTCATGGCACGCACCGATCATGTGGGATCGACAGCGGGACCAGGGCGGGGCCTGTTCCGGACATGTTGATCACGTCGCTGACGTGGAAGAGCCGGGGTGTCTTGCCCCACGCTGAGAGGTCCGTGATCGCGACCCCAGCCGCGAACGGTCCGGTCAGGTCCAAGCCCTGTACCCGTATTAGGTAGCCGAGCCTGCCGTGAATCCGGACCGCCTCGACCGGTGACCCGGCGATGGATCCCAGCAGGCTCAGAGCTGCGCCGATCCGGGTCAGGGAGGCGCTGTTCTGCGTCAGCGTGAGGCTTTGGACGCTGCCGACGTAGTAGGCGTGCCGAGACCTGGTCCAGAAGAAGGGAACGGCGCAGGCGACATGGTTGCCGTTGATCACCACCTGGCCGGCGTCCGCGGTGGCGTCGCCTGACCCGGCGAGCCCAACGTGGATGCCCTGGAGGACGCCGCTGACCTGGTTGCCTTCGATCCGGACGTGGTTGGCCCGCAGGCCGGCCACGACGATGCCCTGAGACATGCTGCGGGAGCGGACGGCGCCGGTCAGGAACCGATTCGCCTCGCGGGAGAGGTCCAGGCTGTCGGGGGCGAGCAGGGCCCGCCGGGTGAATTGTTGCAGCTGCTGGCGGGGTGTTCCGCGCGACAGGGCCTTTTCGGTCACCGTCCGTGCGAACTGGCCGGCCAGTCGCTGCACCACGGTGGCACCGGCCACCCGCATGGTTGCCCCACCGGGCAGGGAAATGGTGTGGCCGGATTCCGAGTCGTTGGCCACCACGTGCGACCCGACGAAGCGCGACAGCTCGTTCACCAGCCGCGGATGGAACCCTACCCTGTCGTCCGTCGCCGGCCCGAGTCGAATCTCGTTGCCGGTCACGGTGACCTCATCGGGGGACACGACCAGCACACCAGTCTGTTGATTGCCCACCTCCAGCCGGTTGTTCAACACCCGCACCTGCCCGGTGGACCGTCCGCGTTCAAAGCTGCCCGCGAACACCGTCGACTGCGTGCGGCCCGCGCTGTCCGGGCAGGCCAGTTCGCAGTCGCGGACGGTCACATCGGAACTGTCGATGAAGCTCAGCGTGCCCAGCAGGTGCTCGTCACCGGCGGGTCGCTCCGGCGTGCTGGCCAGGCCCGATTCAGCCCGCAGGTCGCGCACGGTGATGTCGCTGCAGCCGTGGAACTGCACCACGCTCTCGTGGCCCGTGCAGGCCAGCACGGTGGCGGGGCCGATCCCGGCGACCACGATCCGGCGCTTGCCCTTGATGATCACCGGGTTGTTCAGGGGGTAGAGGCCGGCTGCCAGGCACAGTTCACCGCCGGAGTCCGGGAGTTTGTCGGCGGCGACCTGCAGGTCGTCTCCGGGGAATGCGGTGACGGTGCAGGTTGTGTCCTTGAGTGCGGTGAGTGCCGGGAACGTGGGCCGGCAGTCGGTCAGCACCTGTCGGGCGTCCAGGTCGACCACGGCGAGCGACTGCACGAAGTGCCGCGTTCCGTCCGCGGGTGCGGCGCTCAACTCCTCGACGGCGTCTGCGCTGCTGCCGCGCACACGCACGGCCCACCAGTCGCCGGCCAGGTAGCTGCCTGGACGGGCCCGGAACGCCACCCCGACGTCGACGCCGTTGAGCAGGGCCTTGGTCTGCGCTGCGGCCCCGATGCTCTGGCCGTCCCACCGGCGCAGGCACAGCCCGGACGGTGAGCCCGTGACGGCGGCCGGGGTCTTCAGCGTGACGAGGCTGCCGCCGGCGCCGGGCTGCACGTGGTCCACCACGAACAGCGGGCCGTGGTTCACCCGGTCCGCGCGCCGCACCAGGGTGCTGACCTCGACCAGGTCGTCGGAGACGAAGGTGACCTCCGGTGACGGCTTGAGGGTGGCCGCGGCTCCGACGACGCTGGCCGAGACGGCAGCGGCTGCGTTCTCGTAGGACCAGGCGAAGCGGGCAGTCGACTCGGTACCCGAGTCGAGCACCTCGACCCGTAGCAACCCGTCGGGCAGCTTTCCGCGCGGGTCGTCCGGTGGTGCGCAGGGATCCATCGGCACCGGCGGGGAGGTGCGGACGATGTCGAGCAGTCCGGTGCTGAGCTCCAGCGGAGGTAGGGCCTGTGCGGCGCCGGCGCAACTGGTGGCGTTCACGGGCTTGGCCCGCACCCGCCAGCCCACCCGGGTGCGGGTCATCGTGTCGATGCCGTCCAGCGCCGGGTCCAGCAGGTCCGGCGGATTCTCGGCGGCTTGGATCTCTTCCACGAAGGCGTCCAGGTAGAGCAGCGCCTTCCCGCTGGTGGGCAGGGGCGGCACGGATTCCTGGATGGTGTAGGCGATCAGGGTTGAGTTGACCGCCCGCAGTCCGCCGATCCACATCTCTCCGGCGCCGATCTGCAGCGTGCCGTCAGTCGCGAAGCCGATGCGGAACGCCGAGCTGCCGTCCGCAACTCCGGCCGGCCCGACCGCCGCCGCTGTCAGCCTCTGCGCCTCGCGGCTGGCGGCATCCACAGTCAGGTTGTAGTCGCCGTCCAGCAGGACCCGGCCCTGCTGCATGCGGGCGCCGGTCCACCGGGCGCCCGGCCGCAGTGGGACTGAGGTGTAGTCGCCGGTCACGTCATTCCTCCGAGGTGGTGATGTGCAGGTGCGGGTGCACGGTGAGCGGAGTCATCTCCGGCAGCCGCTGAGCCAGCCGCAGGGCGAGCAGGCCGCGCCGGGCGTGGTGGTAGGCGCCGATCTCCCCGCCGTCCGAGGCGCCGGTAAGGATCCGGTCCGCTCCCCTTGCGGAGGGTGCGGTGAGCACGGGCGCGTAGTACCCGGCCGATTCGACCCCGGTGGAGCCGATCGCTGGCAGCGGGCCGCTGATGCATTGGAACGGCGGTGGGTGCGCCAGGGGGTCGTCGGCGTCGCCGAGGTGGCAGTACCGCAGGCATCCGGCCGAGGTCACGACCGCGCGGACGCCGTCCATGAACAGGCAGTCGGCGGCCGTGATGGTGTCCACCGCGACGGGCCCGACGAAGGTGCAGGCCGTCGCGCGCAGCTGGGGTGGAAACCTGTCGATCGCGCTGACGGCAGGCACGGTGGGGGGCGATGGCGGTGGTGCGCCGCAGGGGCTGAGCGGCACGCCCGCACCATCGACGATGCAGTCGGTCAGCTCGATCGGGAACGCACTCAGGTCGGCGAGGATCGGGCCGAGGTGGCAGCGGGTTGCCGCAAGGCGCAGGGTCCATGCTCCGGCCTCGACCGAGAGGGTCCGGCCCGCCGAGGGATTCATGGTGATTCCGCTCAGTGTCACGGCGTCGACGTCGGCGCCGATCTGCAGATCGCCCTCGAGGAAGACACCGGCCAGTTCAAGGTCCAGTCCCGGCGACGCGATCGACAGGGTCCCGGTGATCACCGGTGCCAGCCCCGCGGGTGCGATGATGCGCCATCGGGTGACCGTGGGTTCCGCGGTGATCGGGGCGGGCGCGGGCAGCCGGTCGTTGGTGGCGAGCCGGATCTCGACGTCGGGTCCGGGTCCGGTGTGCGTACCCGTCAGGGCCAGGGCGGCGGCGACGGCGTCGTCCAGTGTTGCCACCACCTGTTGCCCGGGCGCATGCGGATGCAGGGCGGGGTCGACCACGATCACCGTTGCGGTGCGGTCATCGCCCTCGGCCTGGCTGGCCAGTGCGCCGATTCCACCGGCGGCGGGCCGGTAGAACGTGGCCCGGACCGTTCCTGTCAGGTTTGCGCCCACCGACAGCACGCCACGGTTCGGGTCGGCCAGCACCTGATCATCGCCGGGGACCGGCCCTCCGGTGGACGGCAGGCTGGTGAGTCCGATGTCAGGCCAGTGCACCGGCAATCCGCCCACGGTGATCGCCAGGAGCATCGGATCCTCGTCACCACCGGCGGCGAGGGGATGGTCGGCGGCCAGTTCCCAGACCGGGCCGTACGTCACCTCATCGGGTGCCAGTGCCTCGATCAGCCGCCAGGTCGCCCGCAGCGGCAGCTCGCCCGGTCCCCGGGGCGGGCGCGCTGCCGGCGGGGTGCCGGGCGGGCGCTCGTCCTCGGCGTCGCTGGCGATCACCAGCGCGTCGGGGCGCAGGTACAGCGGTGTCGGCAGGCCGAGCGGATGCAACGCGAGCCGGCCGTCCGGCAGCGGGCATGCCTCGGCGAGATGGAAACCCCTGACCTGCCAGGGGAAGACAGTTGCCGTGGCGGCGGCTGGATGGTGCGAGCCGCCGGGTGTGACACTACGGCGGGCCGGGTCGAGGCCGGTGCCGGCCAGCAGGTGCTCCCGGCGGCGCATCGAGAGACTGGCGGTACGCCGGACGGGGTGCCCCAGTTGCTGGGACCAGAGTGTGGTTTGCCAGCCCTCGGTCACCCGGGTCCGCCAACCGGTCACGACGGCGGCGAAGTCCTCGATGGCCGACGGCGTTCCGCGACGGCGGCGCAGCGCGGTGACCGAGCCGATCTCGGTTCGCCCGACATCCGGTGGCAGGCCCAGGACCTGCGCCAGGTACGGCAGGGCCCAGTCGGCGGCGCTGTCGGCAAAAGCGTCATCCAGCACCCGGTCGACGTCGCTGGCCAGCTCCAGCCACTGCTCCTCTAGGGCCTGTAGCAGCGACAGCAAGATCGAGGTGCTGTCCGGCGGAACGGGAGCCAGCAGCGCGGGTGGCAGCATCGCCAGGAATCGTGCCGACGGTCCGTGGAGTGTGGTCATCCGGTCTGCACCCCCAGTGTGACGGCCCCGGCATAGAGCAGCTCGTAGGGTTCGGCCGGCAGCCGGCCCAGGGACAGGTCCCCCTGCGTCGGGGCGGTGAGCCCGCCGGTCAGTTCCAGGCCGGTGATCCCGAGGACACCGTTCACCGGCTGCGCGACGGCGATCACGTCGCTGCCGTCCAGCGGCACGCCCAGCTCACGCGGGAGGGCAGCCAGGGGGCCGGCGTCGTTGAGCAGGGTGGCCTCGACGTCGGCGGCGATCGTGGCCGCCAGCCGCCGGGGGTCGCCCAGCACGGTCGCTTTGATCGTGATGGCGCTGCTCACGGCCGCGCAGATGCACAGCGGGATGGTGGTGTCCCGGCGGGCGTCGAGGAAACCGCTGAGGGCCAGCAGTTCGGCCGGAACGGGCGGGCGGACACCGTGCGCGGTCATCCGTAGGACGGCGACGTGCAGACCGGAGCGGCCGCACGGGCATCCGGGTGGTCCGGAGCCTCGCCAGGCCACGCTGTGGGTGGTGCCGGGGACGTTGAGCGCGAGGTCGCTCAGGTCCGCCAGCCCGACGGCTCGGTCCAGGGCGCGGATCCGGGCGCCGGCCGCCCGTTGCATTCGGTGCGAGTCTTCCTGATCGGCGGCACCCGTGAGCGCGCCGACGCCGGCGATCTTGCGGATGCCGTTGACGCTGCTGACCAAGGTGTTGATCTCTGCGCTGGTGATCTCGCCGCCCAGGCCACCGCCGGTCCGCCAGGTGGCCGTGACACCTCCGCGGGGCAGCGCGCCGGCCACGCCGTTACCAAAGGTGACCACGAGCCGACCGTCAGCGGCCAGCCGTGTGGTGTAGACGAGGTCTGCGGGTGCGCGTCCGTACAGGCTGGGGACTTCGTCGTATCGGACGCCTGCGACGTCGATGACCAGGCTGCTGGTGACCGTGCCGTCGGCGCTGAGGTCGCCGGTCACGGGGCCGGTGATGATCGCTGTGGCGCCGCCCAGGGATGGGCTGCCTGCGGTCGCCGCCGGGGTGTTGAGGGTGAGTTCTTCTCTCTTTGTCGCGCCGTGTCGGATGGCCGCGATGTTGCCCGAGGCGGCGCCCCGGCTGATCGTGCCGGTGCGCGGATCGGTGAGTGAGATCAGCTGACCGCCGGGGTCGTCCGACGCGTCCAGGGCGCTGGTGGTGCAGCCGGTCAGCTCCCAGCCGATCCGCCCGTCGGGGCCGACTGTCTGCACCGCGAGCCGTTGCGGC
This sequence comes from Micromonospora sp. MP36, assembly GCF_008119785.1. Taxonomy (GTDB): domain Bacteria; phylum Actinomycetota; class Actinomycetes; order Mycobacteriales; family Micromonosporaceae; genus Micromonospora. The sequence goes on from NZ_VSFA01000068.1 coordinate 14,724, forward strand.
AGCTGAGCCAACCGCGGGTGCAGCCGGGCCGTGGTCCCGGCTGGGGTGAGGTCTGGCAGTTCGTAGTGCTGGGCCACGTGCCGGTCGTCGGTGAGCAATACCGTCAAGCCGGCTGTGCGCAGCGAGTTGAGCAGCGGATGCGCCAGGCCGATCCGGGCTACCCGCTTGATGGTTCCTGGAGCCACGTGCCGGTCCATCGGGGTGATCGAGTCGACGGTGGTGACCATGCAGCCGCCGGACCCGGCGTACAGGATCAGTGTTTGTCCGATGCTGACCTGGGAGGCGTCGGTGACCAGGACGGAATTCGTGTCCCAGGGCTGAGCCTGCTCGCTGGCGGGGTAGGGGGCGGTCACGGTCTTGGCGGCGTCGCCGGAGACATAGGCCAGGGTGTCCAGCCGGTGGGCGAGGGTTAGTTCAGCTCGCAGGCGGTAGGCGGCATAGCTGGTTTCGGCAGCCTGCGGCAGCAGTGGCGCGAGCGAGCGGTCGAAGTCCAGCAGGGTGGCGCCGAGGTCGCTGGCCCGCTTGGTGACCCGGGCAATGCCGCGGACGGCCTGGCCGGTGGACCCGTAGAAGGGTGTGCCGGTCATCAGCGCGATCATCCACGCCAGCCATTCCTGCCAGGCCATGGGGAACGGCGCGGCGGCGCCTTCGGACACGAGGACAACCCGGTCGGGCGGCTGGAACCCTGGGTCGACCAGGAACCGGATCTGGTTGCCGGGTGGGGCTTTGGGAACCGGGACGGCGGTGAGGGTAAGGCCGTGCCACTCCGTGCGTAGCTGGGTGTCGACGGCCACCTCGTAGGTCTGGGCGTCGTGCTGGGGTGTGCCGGGCGCTTGCACCTGGGTTCTGGCGGGCAGCATCGGTGAGGTGCCTGGCGCGATTTCGGCCCGGATGAATCCGTGGGCGGCCGTTCGTTGCGCCGGCCGGTGGCCGACGAGGTCGACCACGCGGCGCAGGTCGGTCCATTCCTGCGCGGTGCGCAGGTACAGCTCGCCCGCGGCCAGTTCGGTGTAGGCGCCGACTCCGTCGGCCACTCGTGACCACAGCTCGGCGAGTGTGACCAGGGTCGGGTCACCGGCGATATCGAGCACGCCTGCGAGGACCCCGCCGGTGGGTGGGGCGTCGGTCCGGGGGATGGCGGCAAGCCGGGCCAGCAGATCGTCGCGCAGCGCCGTGCGGTCGGCGAGGCGGCGGCGCAGTCTGAGCAGGCCGGGCAGCGGGTCGGGCAGCGGAACGAGGGGCTTTGGCTCGATCATCGGCCACCCTCCAGGGTGAGCAGGATTCGGCCGCGGTCGGGTGCGTCGGGATTGTCGTCGCAGACTGCGACCTCTGTCGGGCCCATCGGCAGCACGGATTGAAGCGTCCCGGCGGGATCGGTCAAGCGGCGGGCCTCGGTGACGGCGACGGCGTCGACCTGAGGCAGTGCCGCGACCGCCGCGACCACCGCCGACAGATAGACGTCGGCGCCCATTCGGCCGGTGCCGGGCGCGAACAGCCCGGGTGCCTGCGCAGTTCCGGGTCGTAGGGCAGCCAGTATCGCGGCCCGGCTGGCGCCAGGGTCCGAGCCGGGATACAGGCAGACCGTGAGGGCGATCAGGATCCCGACCGGTGTGGCCACCAGGCTCACCACCTCGGTGCCGGCCATTCGTACCGCGTCGAGCGCCGACTGGACCTGGGTGGCGACCCGGGCCGATTCGGCCGGGTCGGGGGCAGGCGGCTCGTAGGCCACCACCGCGACGGGCCAGGAGCCGCACCAGGAGCGGCGTGCCGAGGCTCGCCGCACGCCCGGCACCTGCACGGCGAAGCCCGGCAGGTCCCCGGTCAGCACGGCGCGGCGGGGGACGGCGGAGTAGGCCTGCGGAGCGTCGCGTCGCACGTCGTCCAGCGGTGTGGCGTGGGCACCGCCTGAGCCGGGCGTCAGGTTGCGGGCGGTGACGGCAACGCCATCGGCGTCGCACACGTCCAGCCAGTCGCACGGCACACCGGCGGCGGTCGTACTGCGGGCCAGCCGGTGGGTGACGTTGGCCGCGACGTTGCCCGCGGGTCCAGCGCCGATTTGATACCGGGCTGAGACGACACTGCCCGCCGGGGGTGCGAGGCCGAGTGCACCGGTGCGGAAGCGCAGCGTTGCGGGCAACTCGTCGTCCGGGTCGACCACGACGCTGAACCCGGCCGGGGCTGCCCGCAACATGCTGGTCACCCGTTCGGCGTGCACCCGGGTGCCGTTGGGCAGGGTCACGGTGACGTCAAGCTGCCAGGGCCGCCCGCCGGGCGTGTGCGCGAGTCCGGGCGCGGCTTCGGGACCCGCGGCGACCATCATGTAGTCGGCGACCTCGTCGACTGCCGGGTCCGCCGGCAACCCGGTGAGCCGGTCCACCGGCACGAGGGTGGCCGGGCCGTCCACCACAAGGCCGTGGTGGGCGGGGAACAGGCCGAGCCGTGCGACGCCTACCCGCGCGCCGGCCTGGTGGTCGGCGCCGGTGTCGATGCTGCATGGCACCGGCATGGTCAGTGCCTCATGTCTGCCCCAGAAAACGCGGATCAGGTTCAGGCCCGGGCTGAGCGGGTCGGTGAAGGGGGTCACCGCGGTGACCGACACCACCTGGGCCGGTTGGCTGGCAAGGGGTTGTCGGGGCCAGTCGTCCGCCGCGGTTTCCTGCGTTCCCGTGGCCCAGTCGCGTTGGCGGGTGGTGTCGTCGACGGCGACCACTTCGAAGGCGAGCAGGGCCCCGGGTACGAGCCAGTCCCCCGCTGTGGACGCCGTGGGTGGCCGGACCAGGACGGCGCTGGTGGCTCCGACGGTGAGAGTGGCGTCGTGCTCGGTCCAGTCGTAGAGGGCAACCTCGGCGTAGCTGCTCAGCACGGTCACCGGGGCGGCGCTGTCGAGGGTGAAGCAGGTTGCTGCGCTGCTGATCTGGGTGGCGCTGCTGGGCGCGTCGGTGGCCAGGTCCCCGGGCAGTACGGTCGCTGCCGGGTCGCCGCCCGGTCGCCGCCGGACCACGACCTGCACCGTGGTACGCGCGCTGATCGCGGGATACACCGGGTAGTCCACAGCTCGGGCGTGCCGCAGAACGCTGGCGCGGCGCCGCGCGGTGGACAGCCAGCCCTCGGTGGTGACCCGGTCCAGGCGGTAGTGCAGCAGATCGCCGAGGTGGGCAAAGAGTTCCAGCGTGGTGAGGACCAGGTCCGGTGCCGACAGATCCGCGGCCGGGTCGAGGAACCGCAGCCGTTCGATGAGCATGTCCCGCAGCGCGGGATAGTCGCGCGCGAGGGTGTCGTAGTCGGGCGGGGTCAGGGCCGGCCGTGGTGGCGGGGCTTCGACGCAGTCCGCGATGTCCCCGCACTCGGGCCGCAGCCGCACCGGCAGATGGATCCGGAGCGGATCGACGTCGAGACCGGCGGGGTCCAGCCGCAGCTGGTAGACGCCCCGGCCGGGCAGGGCACCGTCCAGGGTGAGCGTGAAATGCGATGGAACAGGGGTGCCGTCGGCGTCTGTACCGGCGGGAACGATGGTCACCGCCGTGATCATGGGTCGGGGCGCCCCTGGCGCGGGCCGCAACATCCACCTTGACGGGTCGGCGTGTGATGGGGGTGGATCGCCGTAGAGCCAGACGTCGAGGAGGCGGGAGGTACCGTCGAGGCGGGTGGTTGCCGCGCGCAGGCCGATCACGCCGCCGGTGCCGTCGAACAGCGCCCGGGGCCGTTCGACGGGCGGGGCCACCGGCTGGGCGGGCAGGGTGTACTGGTCGGGACTGCTCATGGGGCCGCCCCCGGCAGAGTCAGGGTGAGGCTTCGGCTGGTGCCGGCGGGCAGCGGCCGATAGGTCACGGCTGCCGAGAGGGTGTTGTTCTCCACGGTCACCACCACCTCGATCACCTGGATGCGGTCACCGAGCGCGTCGGTCAGGCTGCCGCGCGCGCGGGCCGCGACGGTCGCGCCGAGGGCATCGGAGAGCGGCTCGAACAATGTCGACGCGCCCAGGCCCGCACCGAAGCCCGGCCGGTGGAGTCGTTCCCCGGCGCCGGTGAGCAGTACGGCGCGGACAAGGTCGTCGAGGTGCTCGAAGGAGTCGCCGGGCGACAACCGTCGCGCGGTGCCCAGCCGCCACGGCTGCCGCGCAGGCATTGCCGGCTTCCCGGAGCCTGGACTTCCAGCGGGGATCATTGGGCCGTCACCGCCACCTGCGCGGGGATCAGGACGACCGGGCCCTGCGGGACGTTGGCCGCGCTCATGCAGATGCCCGTGCTGCCGATCGTGAGGATCTCGGTGCCGCCCGCGGTAACCGACGACACGGCGGTCTTCCACTCCACGGAGACGCACGGGCTCGGGTTGGGCCCGATGGTGAACGCACAGCCGGCGATGGTTACCCGGTCGTCCTTCGTGCAGATCGCGCTTGCGGCGGATGCCGCGGTCTGGCCGGGCAAGATCGAACCTTGGCCACCGTGCGGGCAGGTGATCGTCGAGGCGCTCGTGAGCACGGGGTCGCCCATCAGCCGACCTTGAACGACTCGCCGTTGAGGGCCACCGTGGCGCCGGTCAGTTCGACCGTGGCGCCCTGCCCGTTGTCCAGCACGATGCCGTCAGCGTTGATAGTGAGCGAGGCCCCGCCGGCGGCCTTCAGGGTGATCGACTGGTCGTCGTCCGAGATTTCGACCCGGTGCCCCTTCGGGCTGACCAGCAAGATCTTCCCGGGTCCGGCCCCGTCGATGCCGTTGCCTGACGTCCAGGCCGCACCCGACCACACCGGCGGCTTGCCGAGGTCACCGCCGGGCCACTCCACCCACACGGTGGCGCCCACGGGTGGCACCAGCGCGAAGCCGGAGCCGTTACCCGCGTAGGGCAGTGATGGCCGGCACCAGCCGGTGGACTGGCTGAGCACGGATGGCACGTGAACGTCCAGCCGGCACAGGCCGGACGGATCGTCGTTGTCGACGACGACCCCTTCGAACTTGCCCCAGTACCGGTCAGGCATGCCCGCCTCCCTCCATCACGGTTTGTCCACCCTGCCGATCGACGTGTCGGTCACAGCGACACCGCCATGCTGACCGCGGCGCCGAGCTTTCCGGGGGCGCCGCCGGAGCTGAAGCTGTCGCCCAGCGCGTTGCGGGTCAGGGACAACGCCTGGGTGTGGCCGCCGGGCGTGATCGTGTGCCGGACCGACTTCACCAGCCACAGGCCGGAGATCAGCGACCCCAGCCCGCGGACGGTCACCGTGCGGCGAGCCCGCACCAGCGGCATGGACGGCGCCGACAGCGTCACCGACAGGTTCGCGCCGAAGGCGGAGCTCTCCGCCAGGACCCGCGCCGCGGTGTCCGGAGGCAGGCGGCCCGGCAGGTCGTGCTCGTCCCGCAGCACCGTGGTCGCGCCGCCCAGCGAGATCGAGCCCATGGCGTTACCGGTGCCGTCGTTTGTGGCGACCTGCTGCTCGGCCTGTCCCTCGGCGCTGTGCGTGACCTGCACCTTCTGCCCAGCCACGAGCTGCACACTCACGGACGTGGCGCCACCGAGCGAGCCGTAGCCCAGGTCAAGCGACGCCTGGGGCTCGGCCAGCGGGTCGATGCGGTCGAACACGCCGATGAGCCGGCCTTGTTCGCTGGTCACGTAGACGTCGAAATCGTTGCGGGACGCGAGCGTGCGTAGGAAACTCCAGTCCGTGCCGCGTTGATGCCGGGTGAACGTGTCGGTCCCGGCGGGCTGCGGGGTGGTGCCGACCCGCGGGGTGCAGATCGGACTGAGCAGCGATCTGGCGATGTCGGCGTCGCTGACCCCGCCCCACGGCTTGTCGTGCTCCTCGCGGTCGAGGTCTGCGCTTGCGTCCAGCCCGGCGATGGTCAGGGTGGACAGCGCGCCGGCCTGCAGGGACCAACTGGCGCTGGTGGCGCGGGACGGCACTACCAGCGAGTCCTTGCCGCGGGTCATCGCGATCTCAAACTTCGCGAACGGGGCGATCAGCGAGTCCAGCGGGGTGCTCCAGTTGCTGGTGTCGTCCACGCCCGCCGAGACCACGATGCTGACCTGCGTCTGCGCGCCCATCGCCTCGTTGACGTCGACGCTCTGCACACGATCCAGCGCCGAGGAGGGCAGCGGCTTGCCGTCAAGGGAGACGGTCACGGACGTGTCGCTCATCGCTCGGTCACCTGCCCGCCCTGCCGGCCCGAGCCGGCCACGGCCGGGTCGGCCCGGTGGTGGCTCGCTTCGTCACCCGCACGGCTGGCCGTCACTCAGCCGGTATCGCAAGAACAGTGCCGGGCTCGGTGGCGCGCAGCGCGTCGGCGTAGGGGTTGCTGTCGGCGATCCGCCACCAGCCGGTGCTGTCACCCAGCCCGGCCGCCGCCAGCAAATCGATTCGATCGCCGTCGCGCACCTGGTAGGTGATGGCAGCGGGAAGCGTGGCGGCGACCCGCGGAACGCCCATTGGTCGGGTCGACCCGTCGTCCTGGGGCACGCTGATCGTTGCCTGACCGGCGTATCGGGAGGCGGTCATAGCATCAGCTCCACACCTTGGGCGACCCCGGCGACAGCCAGGGTGCTGCGGGTGGCCTGGTAGGCCTGGGCGAGGAAGCCGGCCATCTTCAGCCCGCTGTCCAGGTCGGACGGCCGCAGCACGGTCAGACCGAGGTCGACTGAGGCCTGCACCGGCAAGAGTCCTGCGTTGAAGCCGGTCTCGTGGGCGCTGAAGCTGGTGATCCGCACCGGCACGATGCGGGTCAGGCTCCAGGCCAGGACGACCAGTGGCAGCGACGGCGCGGGGATGGGTCCGCCGCTGGCACTGCCGCCGGTCAGCGCGGACACCGCACCGCTCAGGGTACCGATGGCGCCGAGCACGCCGAGGTTGTCGGCCGGTTCCATCATCGCCTCGATGGTCGCGAGCATGGGCTGCACGCCCATCAGGCCGCTGATCGGCTTGTCCACCGCGTCCACGGCGTCCAGCTCAATCTTGAGCGTGTACGCCTCGACCGGGGCGTTCGGTACCCGCAGCGCTGGACCGCCCGCAACGCCGGCGGCCACCGTGATCGTCCGGGTGATCTCTGCGGGGTTGTACTGGAATGGGACGGCCGTCGGCACCAACCCGATGTTCGGATCGGAGAACGAGATCAGCATGCCGCGCATCAGCATCGGGAAGGACCTCCAGCGGTGGTGGTCAGTGCGGTGACGGCGTTCGCGACAGCCTGCGCGAGGGCAGTTTCCGGCCCGGCGGGCAGGGCCCGGCCGGCGAGCGCCGCCTCGATGGTGGGACGAATCAGGCCAGGGTTGGGTGCGCTGTCGACGTCGACGTCCAGCCGAGGGATCTGCGGGCCGCCCGTGGAACTCGTCATCGGTTACCTCCTCGGAAATCAGCCGCGGCGGCGACTGCCGCGGGGGCCCAGGTCCGGCCGCTCTTTTCCAGTTCGCGCTGCACGGCCCGATGCAGATGGACGGCCTCGATGCGCGGCTGCGTCTGCCCCGCCGCCCGGACGTCGTCAGTCGCGAAGACCAGCGCCGCGAGAGCGGCGGCCCGGATCGACGACGGGGACAGCTCGGCGCCGGCCACGTCGTCGAGATCCACGCCTTCGCCGAGCCGCTCGGAGGGCAACAGCGCCGCCCAGATCGCTTGCCGCGCGACGTGATCGGGCAGTTCGAAGCGCACCGACAGCCGCAGCCGCCGCTGGAACCCGTCGTCCAGTGCAGCAGGCCGGTTACTGGTCAGCACCACCAAGCCCTCGTGCAGCTCGATCCGCTGCAGCAGGTGGTCAATTTCGAGGTTCGCGTAGCGGTCGCGGGCGTCGTTCACCTCGGCACGGCGGCCGAACAGACCCTCCGCCTCGTCGAACAGCAGGACGGCCCCGGCCCGCGCGGCCTCAGTCAGCACGCGGTCCAGGTTGCGGGAGGTCTCCCCCAACCACTTGCTCACCAGCTGGGCCAGGTCGACAATCCACAGGTCGCGATCCAGCTCGGCGGCGACCGCCTCGGTGGCCGCCGTCTTGCCGGTGCCGCTCGGGCCGTGCAGGAGCACGGCGACACCCCGGCCGCGCACGCCGGCCCCCGGCAAGGCCGTCAGCGCCTCGTCGCTGTGCCGCGCGTGCGCCAGCAGGTCGCGGAGCCCGGCCCGGGTGGCGTCCGGCAGCACCAGGTCGTCGAGCCGCAGGGACGGTGGAACGAGCCGGGCCATCCCGTTAAGCGTGTGCTGCGGATGCCGCCGTACGGCCGCGTGCAGATCGTCCAGGGTAAGGTGACGACGTTGTACATCGGCAGCCGCCTGGGCGGTCGCATGCAGGGACTGGATGGTTGCTTCGGTCAGCCGCATGCGGGCCGAGAGTTGGCCCGCGGCGCGGGTGTCCAGACCGGCCGATCCCAGCACCCGACGCCATGCCTTGGCCACACCCGCCGAATCGATCGCGGCGACGTCCAGCACCTGCCATCCGGGTGCGGACGGAGCGCCCGGCGCCGTCAGCCGCAGCACGGCCCCGGACGTCTCGTCGGCTGACCAGGGCAGCACGAGGCCGAGCCGCTCCAGCAGCCGGGTCTGCGCGGGTGGCCTTTCGCTACCGTCATCGAGGGCCCGGTCCAGCCGCGCGGCGATGGCCCGGGCAAGCACGGGGCCATCGTCGGCGTCCGCGCACCGCAGGCTGAGCCGGTTCCCGGCGGCGATCAGCAGGCAGGCCTGGTCGGCCGTCGAGCGCAGCCGGGCGGGCAGCGGGACCGGCGGTTCGGCGGGCGGCCGCCAGCCGTCGACCAACAGCGCGGCAGTTTCAGTCAGGCGCACCGGCGCGGCGGCGTCGGCGACCGGCTGCAGCAGGCCGATCGCGACCGGACCGGAGTCCTGCGGCAGCGCCAGCGGGATGAACAGTCCATCGGGCTCGAGCAGCAGCCTGAGCGCCGACAAGCTCGGGTAGCGGCGAGAAGCGTCGTCGTGGACCCACCCGAACGCCGCTGCCAACTGCGGGTCGGCCACCGCCCACCAGGCTGCGGCGATCATGGCCTCTGCGCTCTGCGACAGCCCCAGCTTCGGGAAGAGGTCCACCGGCTCGTGCACCGTCCTCGCGGCAGCAGTCGGGCGAAGCCCGATCCCGGCTGCGGTCAGCATCTCCGGATGGCCCCCCGCGTGGTCCCAGATCTGACGGTACTGGCGCATCAGCCGCTCGAAGGCGTCCCGAAGCAGCTTGAGGTAGCCGAGGGTCAGGTCCGCCGGTACCACTGCCTCGACCGCAGCTTCCGCTCCGGTGACGCTGTCCGGCGCGGCCGGAGTCGCCGCACGGGACGGGGTTCCGGTGCGCACGCCCGGAGGACGCAGCTCCTGCATCATGGCGCCACCGCCAGCAGCAGGGGGCGGCCGGTGACCGTGCCGGACTCGACGCTGACCGGGATCCGGCGACCGGCGAACGCCGCCACGCCCGCTGGCACCATCACGGTCACCGTGGTCGGGTTGATCCGCGTGTACGGCACCGCCACGCCGCCGAAGGCGACCCGGCCCTCGGGCAGCACGTGCGCCACCGTGAGCGTGGCCTGCTGTCCCGGCTGCAGTGGTGCGCCGGCGCCGCGAACAGCGGGGGCCACCGTCAGCCCAGCTCCGGCCGTTCCGGCAGGCAGGCCCGAGGCCAGGTTGGTGACGTCCAGCGCCCGGCGGCCGGGCACCAGTTCCGCGTTCGGCAGCATCACGGTCAGGCCAGCCGCGGTGGGGTGAGCGGTCAACGCCCACGGCCCGGTGCTGCGCGTGGTGGCAGGGTCGGGCCGGCCGTCGGTGGGATCGTCCGGGTCGCCAGCGGCTCGGGACAGGGTGACGGTGACCTGCCCGCCGAGCCCGGTCACCGCGACCGAAATCTGATCGCCGAACGAGGCCGCGACGGGCGCGACACCGGCGATCCGGGGTCCGGCGGATGGACTGACCGCGATCCGGCGCTCCTGCACGGGCGGGCCGGGCGAGAAGGGCACCGGCGACGGCACGATCACGAGGCTCACTTGGTAGGCCACGGACAGCCGAAGCGACTTCAGGCCGCTGGCCCACAGCCCGGTGATGGTCTCCAGGGGCACCGTGTCCATCGTGATCCGCAACGGCTCGACGAGGCCGTCGAAGGCGTTGGCCACGACCTGGCTGACCGTCTTGGCCGGGCTGGACGTGATCAGCGTGTCCGGGCCCAGCACCGCGCGTTCGTGCAGCAGCATCATCACGGCGGTCAGCGCGTTGTGGGCCGGCGGCACCTCGTTGCCCGTGGCATTCAGCTCGCCGGGGTCGGCGGACAGCAGGTAGTGCAGCGTTAGCGCAAGGGGCGGGCGTCCCCGGCGGGTGGTCCAGCCGGTCTGCGGTGGCTCCATGTTGATCAGCGCCGGCGCCGGCGTGACCCGGTAGAGGAACCAGTTCAGCCGGGCGGTGGTGTCCTTCGGCCGGTCGAGCGGTCCGGTGCTGACTCCGATGCTGCTGCCCACCACGTCCCGGGTCATGGCGACCAGCACCTCGTCGACGCCGGTCAGTACCGGTGCGGGTGCGGGAAGGACGCTCATCGGGCACCAGCCGGATTGGCCCAGGGGCCCCGGCGCGCGGTGAGCCCCCCGGCGTAGGGCGAGAGCAGGCTCAAGGGGTCGGGTGGCGCCTGGACGGGAGCCGCCTGGTGCACATGGATCTCGCCGATCGTGACCGGCGGGTGCGCCGGCAGCCCGGCGTGATGCACGGCGGTCAGATCCGGATGCGGTTCGGCCTGGCCGCCCGGCTGGGCCGGCACCGCTGCCTGCTGGGTCCGTTGTCCTACGACGTTCACGTCCGGTCCCGGAGTCTGCATCGTCTCGCCTCGGGCACGGTCCATCGGGTGCGGACCGTGCCCGGCGCCGTCGCCGAGGTCGCCGTAACTCACAGGCGGGCGGCCCGCACGTGATGTCAGCGGCGGGTCACCGCCGCGGGACTGTTCGCCTTCCCGTCCGGCAGCCGGACGGGCCCCCGGTCCGCGCTCGAGGTGGTGGCTCAGGTCGGGGCTGAGGCGGCGGCTTCGCCGATCCGCCGCGGCATCACCGGCCACGGCATAGGCATCGAGGGTCGCCGGTAGTGCCTTGACGACCTCCACCCTGCTGGGGTGGCGAACCCGCGCGTCCCTGGCCGCTCGTGCGGTGGAAGGTATCCCTGCCGCTGGGCTGATCGGGTCGGTGTGCACGGGCAGCGCGGCGGCCCCGCGCGAGCCGGCGGTCACGTCGCCGGAGCCGGGCCGGCCTGGGAGACGCTGGGTGGTCCCGGGAGTTGATCGTTCTGTCATCGGCGGGCGCTCGCCGGCGATGTCCCAATCGGCTTGGCTCACCAGCGGTTCGGCACCATTGTCTGCCAGTGAGCGGCTGTACCTGTCCAGGGCGATCGGGGCGACCGCGGAGGACGTCGACGAACGACGGCCGCGAGCGGCCAGTGCCCGAGCCGATACGGGGACGTCGTGCCCGGCGCCGCCCCCTCGTATCACCTGTGCTGCGGACGACGGCGTCGCCGTGATCCCCGGTTGCGCAGGGACCCCCGGCGTCGCCGCCGATGCTCGCCGCGCCGTGTCGGGCGGATGCGCCGGCGAGCTGTGATTTGGCCGGAGCGTGGGCTCAGGTAGGGTCATCGCGCCGCTCCGGCAGCCAGCGCAGCGAGCCGGACCCGCCGCCTTTCCGGCAGAGCTTCGATGGTGCTGAGGTCCCATCCGTAGCGGGAGGCGATGAGGTGGACCTCGATGTCCACGTGGGCGACAGCCCGGGCGACGGCTGCCACGACGAGTTGCTGCACGTCGACGTGGTGCACGACCGTCTGCTCGCACTGGATACAGGCCACGCGCACCTCACCGCACAGCGACTGCTCGGCACGGTCCAGAGCGGCGTGGGTGCGGGGGACGTCGACAGCGTCGGTCGGCCCTGCGGTGCAGCGCCGCAGCAGTTCGCTCGCTGCTGCATCGGGATCGTCCGGCAGGCCCAGCAGGTCAGCACCGGTCGGTTCGCGCACGCCTGCGCCGGGGCCGCACCAGGCCCAGCGCGGTGCGTACGCCGGCACGTCGGCGGCACCCAGCGGCAACTCGTTCAGGGTTCTGCACGCCGGACACTCCACCACCACCTCCAGATCGCGTCCCACCACGGCGCGGTGCGCGGCGAGGAGCAAACGGTCGATCACTCCGATCGGAAGGTGGGCGCATTCCGGGACGCCGCAGGCCGTCAGCAGCACCAGCGCCTCCTCCAGCTCACTCGCGGCGTCCTCGAGCAGGCGCAGCAGCACCATCCGCGGCGGCGCGGCAAGCGTGCGCGGCAGCCGCATCACGACGTCGGGCGTCACCACCGGACCCCTCTCTTCCACGGCGAGTTACACCATCCAGCGATGGCCGGCCGGCACCGCGGCCTAGATCACCAACTCCTTGGGCTCCTTCACGGAGGTGTCCCGTTCCCACCCTTCGAGCTCGATCTTGATCGACTGGATGGCTACGGCCGCGGTGGCCGCGTCAAGCGCGGGCAGAGCGGTGTACTCCGAGACCCAGCACCGGTAGAGGTGGTAGCTGAGCACCAACTGGTTGGCCTCGTTGAAGACGTCGACCGTGACATCCTTGCGGAAGTCCGGCAGCGAAATGCCCGGGGCGGTGAAGCTGGAGACCTTGTTGGCCCAGTCCTCGAACGCGGGGTCGTGCGTGACGCCGCGATCGAACTGCACCGACGTGTACGTCGTCAGGCCCGGGCTGCGGCGATCGTGCGACGGGTCGCCACCGACGCGGTGTGACACCGGCGCGGTGCTGCGGGTGAGCGGTCCCATCTTGGAGAGACCGGCGACATAGACCTTGTCCCACTTGATTCGGAACATGTGTGTCTTGTACGGGTCGTAACGAGTGGGATTGACGGTGAATTCGGCCATCGCCGGCTCAGCCCTCTCCGTTGACGATGTGCGTGATGGTGACTACGACGAACTCGGCGGGTTTGAGCGGAGCGAATCCGACCACGACGTTGACCCGGCCCAGGTCGATTTCCGTCTGCGGGTTGACGGTGCTATCGCAGGTCACGAAGAAGCTGTCGGACTCGGCGTGGCTCTCCGACTGCTGGAAGGCCCCCTGCCGGAACAGCCCGCGCATGAATCCGGTCACCGCAAGGCGCAGTTGGCCCCACAACACGGGGTCGTTCGGTTCGAAGACGGCGAACTGGGTACCGAGGTAGAGGCTCGCTTCGATGAAGTCGGTGAGGCGGCGAAGCGGCACGTATTTGAAGGGGTCTCCGCGCAAGTCGGAGCCGGCCAGGGTTCGCGCGCCCCAGACGACCAGGCCCGCTCCGGGAAAGCTGCGCAGCACGTTGATGCCGAACGGGTTGAGCGCGCCGGAGACCGGGTCGCTGGTGGGGTAGGCGACGCCGATGGCGCCCGCTACTCCAGCCGTCAGCCCGGCCGGCGCCTTCCACACGCCGCGCACCCCATCGGTTCTGGCCATCACACCGGCGACGGCGCCGCAGGGCGGCAGTCCGGCGTGGGTGGAATCCGCGGTGATGAGCCGCGGCCAGTACAGGGCGCCGTGCGCACCTTGAGCGGCGAACAGGGCCGCCTTGCCGGCGGCGTTCGCTTTGGTGACGCTCGAATCCGGGTCGACCAGCAGGAAGGCGTTCTGGTCCGCGCAGTAGGCCAGTGCCGTGTTCACCTCGTCGACGTTCGCGGTCGTAACGCCGGGCAGACAGAGCAGGTTGAACCGGGGAAAGTTCAGCACGTCGAGCGCCTTCATGCCCTGCCCCTCGGCGGGGCTGACGATGCTGTCGGCCCCCACCGCCGAGCCGTCGATGCCGCCGGCGAGCCCCTTGGCCGCCGCGACCGCCGGACGGTCGGCGGCACTGCCGGAGATCTCCTTGCCGCCCGCGGCTACGCCCAGCCCAAGCATGCTGCTTGCATCGCCGGCGCCGCTCAGGCCGACGACGACCGCGCTGTCCGGGCCAGTGGTCTTGCTGGTAAGCACAAGCTTGCCCGAGCTCTTCGACGCCGTGACCGGGAAGCCGTTCGTTGCTGCGTTGATGAACGTGATCAGGTCGTCCACATCGTGCGAGTCGGCTGGGTCCTCGTCTGGCCAGAGCACGTGGTCGACCGCGGGCCCCATGTCGACGGAGATGCGCAGCGTCCGGCCCGGCAGACCGGTGACTCCGGCGGAGAGGTCCTTGCTGCCCTCGGACCGGCCGGCAGCCGCGGCGCCGGTCTCAGCGCCGCTCACCTGCGCGATGACGAGGGCGCTGCCAGCCAGCACATCTGCTACGTACCGCGGATTGCCCGGCGACATCGACAGCTCGGGCCACGTCTCCCGCGCGACCAGGGTGGCCGAGCCGGTGCCGGGGGCCCAGTTCGTGACCACGAGAGTGAACCGGTCGCTGGGGTTAATGGCGGCGGGTGCCACCTCGACGAAGACGCCATTCTGGGCAGCGCCGGTGCCCGTCCCGTTGGCCCAGGCACCGCGGCTACGGGCAGTCAGCGTCACAGTGATGCCGTTGACGGCCGGAAGAGCCAGCTTGGCCGCCAGAGCGTTCGCGGCCAGCGCGCGAACCACGATGGCCTGACTGCCCCCGTTCGCGAAGAAGTGCGCGACGCAGTGACCCATGGGATTGTCGCCGTTGTCGATCGGGTCGCCGAATTGGCGGACAAAATCGGCGTAGCTGTCGATTGGTGTTGGCACGTCGGGCGTCCCCTTGCGAGCCGCCCCGACGAAAGCGGTGACCGATGTCGAGACACCGGCAATGGCATGCGAGCTCGTCATCTGCTCGACGATGTACACGCCCGGATAGGTGGTCTGCACCGCCATCGGAGTCCTCCACGTCGCTATGTGCGCCAGGCCGATCCTGTATGCGGCAGCGCCCGCGGAACGACCCGCCCGCGTGACGCGAACGTGACGTCGACGTGATTGATGTCCGTCATGCGGTGGTTCGTGACGGGTACGCGAGCCTCCACTGGGGGCCGCCCGGGACATGCGGGGCAGGATTTCTGTCCAGATCGCCAGCGTGGCCCGGACAAACGTCTACCGCTGCTGGCAGATTCGTGGGCCGAAACGGTGACCTTGATCGATGGGCGTGCGCCACTGCACAGGATCTATTGCGGAAGCAGTGCTTCGCACCTGAGGGGTTGAACGAGGGCTTCCATCCCGGGACTCGGAAGCAGCCGGAGATTCTCCCAGAGCAGGTTCCGGTAGCGCAGGTACTGGTGAGCGGCCTCGACCTGGTTGCCCTGAGCAAGGTGGGCCTGAATCACCAGCCGGTGCGCGCTCTCACGCAGCGGCTCATCCCGGACGGCAAGCAGCACGATCGCCAACGCCGCCCCCGGCCGCTGCTCGGCCAGTTGCGCCGCGGCGATGGCCTCGATGCTGAGCAGACGCAGCAGCCGCAATTCCTGACGAGCGGCCGAAAGCCAGAGCTCGTCCCAGTCCGGTAGGAGGTCCTCGCGCAGCAGGCGCAATTCGTGGCCGTCGGCTGTGTTCTTCTCGCCGATGGTGATGGCGTCGATCAACCCCCGCTGAACCCGCGCATCGACGGCCACCTCGGCGGAGAGGCTGAGCCTGTTCGTCTCCCGCCGGACCAACCCCGGCACCCGCCGTCGAACGATGGATAAGGCCCGCCGCAGGCTCGCTGCAGCCTGGGGCTGCGTGGCCTCCGCCCAGAGTGCGGCAGCCACCTGGTCGCGGGTCCGGGACCGGTCCTCCAAGGCGAGGTACGCCACCAGTCGCTCACCGGAGTGGCCAAGGTCGAGCACCGAGCCGTCCTTGATGATGCGGAAATGCCGCAGCACCTCGACCTGCGCCGTTGTGGATTGCGAAGGATCGCTATCCGGCGACGGTTTCCGGACGACGGCGATACTCACGTCCCCCACCTCGCACCCCGACGACAGCCCCATCGGCCATGCTAGGCGCCGCAACGGAAGTGCGGACGGATGCGTCAAAAAGAAGACAGCTCCCTTACGCCCGAGGCGCGGGAGCGGTCTTCCGACATGAATGAATGCGCCGGGATTCGAACCCATCAACCAGGACCACTACATGAGCGAACCAAGCCACTGCGACCGTGCAGAATGGCGCATCCGCGAGACATTCTGTCACGACGAGCCGGGTCTGCGCAATGATCCGATCACGCGCCTTGGCCTGGTGTCGGTCTGGCGCCAGAGTCGGCCTCAGGTCGTCCTGAACTCGCGGGTCGTACATACCCACCAGAGGAATAATCCACCCGAATGATCAACTCATCCGACCTCAGATAATCGCCGTCATCGACGATGGCGTCGGTGACTACGAATTGATCGTTGCCCCACGGGTCAGGGTGACCGGTACTCGGGCCATCAGCCACCTCTGCCCTCAGCACCATGTCATCCGGCAGACCATCCAGCGCAGCCCGTAGCTGTCCGACAGTCCACCTCTCAACGTCATGTCGGTACCGCTCGATTGGTCCATTCCACCAAGCTTCTGACAGCGGAAGGTGGCTGCTCGACATGAAGCGAGGCTACCTGGCGCACCTGCGCTGGACGCACAGCGTCAAGCAGACCTTGACGCAGTATGGACGCTGCCGGCACAGACTGAGTCGGCTCTCGTGTCACGGACCGCGCCCCCGGCGGACACCGCCACAGTGGCGCAGTTGACCCAACCTCGCCCGGCACGGACCCGGCTCCCGGGGTCGGAGCCGGCCACCGGCGGCCACCCCTCCCCCTCCCAGGCGAGCGGTTGACCTGACCCTGACCGGCTGCGGAGCCGGCTCCTGGACGACAGGCATGCCCTCCGCGGCCACCGCCCCCATGCTTGGGGCTTGCCCGCGCGGACCCGGCGCGCCCCTCCCTGCGCCGCGCTGCGCAGGCACGGCGCGGCCGGCTGCGGGCGACGAACCTCCACCACTCTCCCCGCTATCCCGTCTGCGGCGGCCCCGGGCTCCCCGCTCTCCGCGCCAGCCGCCGGGCATCAGGCGTGACGGCCGCAGAGCGACAGCGACAGCGGCCGGCGCGCGCCCAGGCGGCGGCGCATGCGGCCCGTCAAGGGCCGCCTTGATGGATGTAAGGAAGGTTCTCCCACTCGGCCGGCAGCCGGCCGGGCCTCGCACGACAACGGGGTCCGGGTCGCCCAGACCACCCACCGCCTCGCCGCCGCCCCTGGGGAAGGATGACGGCATGGACCGCTTCGAGGGCCGGTGCTGGCTGGACTGGTGGGCGAACTCATCCACCCTGCTCGGTAGCGTCGAGGTGGCCGTCGTGATTGTCGCCGCCACCGGCGGCTGGGAGGCCGACGGTCGCCTGGTCAGCGAGAGCGACGAGGACCGCGAAGCGTTTGCATTCCTGTGCGAACTCGACCCCGTCTTCACGCTGCGATTCGAAGACGAGAGCGTTGTCCCCGTTACCGCGCATCCCACGGATGGGCATCGCCGCTTCAGCCTCACCGAGTACACCGGTCCGGTTCAGCGATCGGTCGTCAACCGCAT
Source organism: Micromonospora sp. MP36 (assembly GCF_008119785.1). Classification (GTDB taxonomy): domain Bacteria; phylum Actinomycetota; class Actinomycetes; order Mycobacteriales; family Micromonosporaceae; genus Micromonospora. The sequence goes on from NZ_VSFA01000068.1 coordinate 32,085, forward strand.
CGTTCTGTAGGCAGCGCCGAACCTAATTGGCTCGACAGCAGTTTCACGGCACGTTGACGCCTCGGTCCCCGGTGCTACCCTGGCCCTCGTCGAGCACGCCAGCGCGGCCTTCCTGCCGGACCGCTGGACTCGATGCCGGAGATGCCGAGCGGCCTTCCTGCCGCTGATGCGGGCCACGTCCCGCCGGCTCTCGATTGCACCGGCCGCAGCGCCGGTCTTCCGAATCCACTGAGCGGCCCAGCACGGCCTTCTCTGCCGTCCACGGTGGCCCGGATTCGCACACCGCGCATCAGGCAAGCTGATCTCCACATCGACGCCACCCTCACACCGGCGGAGATCACCGCCAAGGCACTCGCATGACCCGAGGCGCCAGGCAGCAGCATCACCCGCGCTCGTCTTTGTCGATGTACTCGACTCGGGCCGGTTACGAGAGCTTCGCGACTACGTCGACGGCCTTAGACACCCACGTGGTCGGAGACGTCGTGCTACACCCTGAGGTCCCGCCTCGCCCCACCAAGATCGGCAGGACACGCCCTAATCCCGACGGCCCTCGGTCAAGTGGATGTGACGTAGCCCCGGACCAAAGGCGGCGACGTGGTCCGCGGTGCCGTGGTGCGTTTTCGATGGCGTGAAGCGGCCTTCGCTGACCGCGGCGTCGTAGGCGCCCCCGTTAGCGTACTCGGCCAGGATCCCGGTCACGTGGTGCTCGGCCGCCCAGGCGAGTCCGGCGTCCAAGGTGTCGAACACCCCAGAGGCGTATCGGGCGCGGTCACCGTGGAAGATCCAGACGGTCGACCTGAGCGGGCTGCTCTGGTCAGCAGTTGGCCTGCGGCGCAGGCCCTCGGGTGTGAACGAGAACGAGTCGGGGAAGCTGCCCGGCCGATGACGTACGGCGAGAACCACGGGTTCGGGGTGTACGCCTCGTAGCCCCGTCCCAGCTGGGATGTTCGCAAAGGCATTCCACAGGTGGAAGCAGATCAGGGCGTGGTCGGGATCGGCCGTGGTGTAGGCAAGAGTCTTGGCGTAGAAGGGGTTGGTTCCGCCGATCCACAGCGACGAGGGCCCGAACGTCTCGATGACCTCGGGTAGCATCCGGTCCTGCGTCACCCACTCGCCGACATCGCTACTCAACTGCTGGAACTCGGCCTCCGACAACGCCCTATCCAGCTCGAGCCAGCCGAGGCGGTGGGCGATCTCGGCGTAGACGGAGGCCGTGGCATCACGCAAGGCATCTGCCGGAAGGATGTTGCTGTAGGCGCCCATGACACCCGTCGCGGTGAACGCGTCGCGATCGCGTAGTCCATCCCACTCCGCCGACAAGCGCTTCAAGCTTCCATCCACGGCGGCCATCGCGTCCAGCAGAAGCCTTTCGGCCATCTCGTCCCTGCCGTACATGCCAGGGCGACGAAGTACCCCGTTCACCCGCGTCAGGTGGTGCTGGCGTGCCTCATCGAGAACGAATTCGGAATCCTCACCGCTGCTCATCGCCGCCGATCATGACACTCCAACGAGTTCCGGGCACGCGCTCATCGGCTACTTTAGGATGCCCGCTGCGGGCGCGGTCGGGCCGGGTAGCGGCGGCGCATTGCTGCGCCGCCGCCCCCTCAGAACCGGACGTGCAGTTGGATGCATCCGGCTCGAGCAAGGCGTGTCGCAACGGCAATAGCGGGCGTTGATGCAGCAACTGATTCGAGTAGGTTAGCCAGGGTTGTGGGCTGCGGTGTCGTGCAGGTGGTGTCGGGTAGCACCAGCCGTAGCCGGGGCGAGGCGAAGGTCAGATCGAGTCTGTAGCGGGTGTAGGGCGGTCTGTTCGACGGCATGGAGGTGGCCGACCGGGTTCGGCTAAGGCGTTGACCCGGCTGGCAACGGCGTTGGCTTCCTGCTGCGGCTCGGGGCGCGGGAGGGATGCGCCCTTTCGAGGGGGCGCTGTTTGTGGAGGCGCCCCGCGTCCTCGTACTGGTGGTGTGGGGGGCGCCCGTAGTGCGCCCTCACCATGCCACTGCTTAGCCCATGCTCTTGGCACCGTCCAGGGACTCGCGGATGATGTCGGCGTGGCCGGCGTGCTGGGCGGTCTCGGTGATGATGTGCATCAGCACCCGGCGGGCCGACCACCGGTCCTCGGGCTGGAACCACGGGGCCTTCGGCAGCTCCTGGGTGGCGTCCAGGTCGGGCAGGGTGGCGACCAGTTCGTCGGTGCGGCGGGCCACGTCGGCGTAGTCGGCCAGCACACCGGCCAGCGTCTCGCCGGGCAGCATCCGGAACTCGTCGGCCCGTCGGGCCCAGTCGGCCTCGGTCATGTCGGTGAAGTCACCCCCCATCGCCGACTTGCCGTCCAGGATGAAGCCCACCCAGTTCCGTTCGGCCGAGGTGACGTGCTTGATCAGGCCGCCGAGGCACAGCTCGCTGGTGGTGGTCCGGCTCCCGGCCTGCTCGTCGGTGAGGTCGCGGGTGGTGAAGCGCAGGAAGTGCCGGTGCTTGGCCAGCATCGCCAGCAGGTCGGCGCGCTCGCCGGTGACGGCGGGCGCGGCGGACAGGTCGCGGGTGGTCGCTTCGTCGACGGTCATGGTCTCTGCCTTTCCTGGTGGTTCGGTCACGGACACGCTAGGGACCGTAGCGGTCACTTTCTGGCCTGAATTGGGGAAGAATCGAGATCATGGCGAACACCAGCACTCGGACACTGCGGCTGCTGTCCTTGCTCCAGACCCACCGGTACTGGCCGGGCACCGAACTGGCCGAGCGGCTGGGCGTCTCCGTCCGCACCCTGCGCCGCGACATCGACCGGCTGCGCGAGTTGGGCTACCCGGTCGAGGCGCAGCGCGGCGTCGACGGCGGCTACCAGCTCACCGCGGGCGCGTCACTGCCGCCGCTGGTGGTCGACGACGAGGAGGCAGTGGCCCTAGCCGTGGGGCTGCAGGCCGCGGCGCACAGCTCGGTGGAGGGCCTCGCCGAGTCTTCCGTGCGGATGCTGGCCAAGGTGGTGCAGGTGATGCCGGCCCGGCTACGGCGCCAAGTCGAGGCGCTGCGCGCGATGACCCTGCCCGCCGGCTGGGACAGCCCGACTCGGCCAGGCGTCGACCCGGGCGTGCTCACCGCGGTCGCGCTGGCATGCCGGGACAGCGAACACCTCCGCTTCTCCTACACCGCCGCCGACGGCCAGGACACCGACCGGCACGTCGAACCGCATCGGCTAGTCTCCCTCGGCCGCCGCTGGTACCTGGTCGCCTACGACATCACCCGGCACCATTGGCGCAGCTTCCGAATCGACCGCCTCACCGCGCCACGCGGCACCGGCTCCCGGTTCCGGCCCCGCGACCTGCCCGCCGCCGACGCCGCCGAGTTCGTCCGCACCAGTCTCGGCAACCTGCCCCGCCCGTACCGGGTGGAGGCCTTGGTCGACGCCCCGGCCGCAGCCGTGCGCGAGCGGATCGGTCGGTGGGGCACAGTCGAGGAGCTCGACGCCAAGCATTGCCGAGTGCGGATGACCGCCGACTCCCTGGACTGGCCGACCATGGCACTGGGCGCGCTCGGCGCCGACTTTCGCGTCCTCGACCCGCCTGAACTGCTCGAGCAGATCCACAACTGGGGTGCCCGATTCAACCGGGCTAGGGCGTGATCCGCCCTCCACGGTCGACGCGCTCTCGGCATAGCCACACGCGGGGCGCAAGTGCAGAAAATCCGGCCGCAGGTAGCCGGCGGGCAACATCCGCACATCGGCTACGTCCACGCGTTCTGCACGGGAGCGCGACCACGCTCGGTGACGCCCGCTCGGCGGCAGATCCGGATGGTGGTTGGCGGCGGGTGCCTGGTCGCGCGGGATCGAGTCAGGAAGTGACGGCTTGGGAGCCGTCGATCAGTGCGGTCATGGTGCGGCGGATGCGGCCATCTGCCGCCGGGTCGGTTCCGTCGGTGAGTGCGACGTGGTGGAGAACGCCGACCACGGCCAGGGCCAGCGCCTCGGTGTCGGCGCCTGCAGGTATCCGTTCGAGTTGTTGTTCGGCGACCAGGTATTCGACGACTGCGCGTTCGAGTGGGCGCAGTGCGGCGGTTCCGTTGCCCAGCACGGCTTCGATGTTTGCCGCCAACGCCGGCCGAGAGGCGGTCAGGCGGGTGACAGCGAGCACGGTGATCAACGGGGTCGCGAGGACTGTCTCGCTGAGGTTCGCGGCGACCGTGCCGGTGCCGGCGCGCCCGGGAAGGCCGGCTGCGGCGCCAGCGATCTGGAAGCTCCGGTCGACCGCGTAGCCGACCAGGAAGTCGTCGAAGTTCGCGAAGTGGGCGAACAGCAGCCCCGTGGCGACGCCGGCCTCGCGGGTCACGGCTCGGCTGGTGAGCTGGCTGGGGCCTTCTGCGGCGATCACGCGTTCCGCGGCGGCGAACAGGTGCTGCCGAGGTTCGGCGATGGCGACTCCGCGTGGCATGCCCGAAGTCTAAGCATGTTGCGCGGTGATGAGCATATGCTCATACTGTTTGAGCGATTGCTCATTCTGGCCTTGAGAGTGCGAATGAAACGAGCGGTGATCGTCGGCGCCGGCATAGCCGGTCTCGCCACGGCCCTACGACTGGCGCAGGACGAGTGGCACACGCTCGTCGTGGAACGCGCCCCGGCCCGGCGCAGCGGTGGCTACCTGGTGAACCTGCTCGGCACGGGCTACGACGCCGCCGAGCGGCTCGGGCTGATCCCCGCCCTGTCCGACCGCGCGTTGGGCCTGTTCACTACCGTGTTGGTCCGAGCGGACGGGCGGCCGAAGCTCACGGCGCCCTCAGCCGTCGCCGAGGCCGCACTAGGCCCCCGCACCATGACGGTGTTCCGCGGCGACCTTGAGACCGCACTGTACGAAGCGGTACGCGACAACGCCGATATCCGCTTCGGCACCACCGTCTCCTCCATCAACCAGGACACCGACCGGGTAGAGATCAACCTCAGCGACGGCACCACCGAGGATGCCGACCTGCTCATCGGCACCGACGGCGTTCACTCCGCGACCCGGACTGCGATGTTCGGCCCCGATCACCGGGTCGACCTGCCGTACGTCGTGGCCGCGTTCCCGATCACGCATCCAGTAGCGGCCGTGCCCGAGTCGTCCGCCACGACCTTCATCGGCCCCGGCCGCACGGCGGCAATCGTCAACCTGGGCCCGCAACGGTCCTCGGCCTTCTTCACGTACCGCTGCGCGAACCCAGGCCGGGAGCTGAAGCGCGGACCGGTGGATGCGCTTCGCGCAGCGTTCGGAGACCTGGCCGGGGGCGTACCCGAGGCGATCCGTCACCTGGAGACCGACCCGGCCAGCGCCTACTTCGACCGGGTCAGCCAGGTGGACATACCACGATGGAGCACCGGCCGCACCGTGCTCCTCGGCGACGCGGCCTGGTGCGTCACCCTCTTCGCCGGGCACGGCGCCGCCCTAGCACTCGCCGGCGCCGACCAACTCGGCGCCGCCCTGCAGCGGCACGGCCCCGACATCCCATCCGCTCTCGCGGAATGGGAGACCGACCTGCGACCCGAGATCATCAAGCGGCAGGCGCTCGCCCGCCGCGGCATGTACCAGTACGCACCACCGAGCCAGTTCCACGTCTGGATGAACGACGTCACAATCCGAGCGATCACCCTCCCCGGCATCCGCGGCCTCGTCCGGCGCGGCATTGAACGACAGAACCGCTGAAACCGACCCGAAGATAGGCATGAGGGCTGCGCGTGCCTGGCTGGCTGCGCGGCTTCCCGTCGAGCGGGCGGCGGAAGCTGGGGTGCCGCACGCGTTACTGAAGGGGTTTCATGGGTCGGGCGTCGGCAAGGATGGCCGATGGCGGCGGTTCGCGTAGCTGCCGCCTTAGGTCGACGGCCTGTTGGGAATCGATCACTATGACGGTGGCGGTGGTGGCGGCCAGGATGGTCAGCACCCAAAGCGGGGGCAGGGGGCTGGTGATCGGGGCGAGGGCCGCGATGAGCAGGATTCCGAGGATCCGGACCGGGCGGATGTCCCCTCGGACACGCCACCGGAATGCCTGGTTGGCCAGGAGATAGAGGATGACTCCGGTGAAGAGGGCCAGGTGCCCGAGCGGTGTGTGCGTACTTGACGGGTGGGCGATCAGGCCGAGGAGTTTGCGCAGGCCGAAGGCGAGCAGCATCAGGCCGGCGATCATGGGAAGGTGTAGGAAGGCGTAGGCGTCTCGGGCCAGTGCCGCGCGCTGTCTGCCGGTCGAGGATTGCATGGTTTGGTGTCCGACGATGGCGTCGGTGTCGAAATACGCCCACCAGAGGCTGGCCAGCAGGATCATGTTGGCTGCGATGGCGAGGATGACCGACCAGGAGATCGGACGGTCGAACACGGCCACCCCGGTCGAGATGATCGCTTCGCCCAGCGCGATGAGGATGATCAGTTCGTAGCGGTCGGTCCAGTGCTTCGCGGACCCTATGTTCCAGAACCTCCGCCCGACGAGGTAGCCGCTGGAGAGGTCGACGGTGACGGCCGCGAGCCAGAGGGCGGCTTCGAGCCGGCCTGTGTCGGGGCCGGGAGGTCGGGAGGCGGCCTGTGCAGCGAACAGCAGCAGGATCAGCGCTGTCACGGTCGGGACGGTGACCCGCCAGGCCCGTGCGCGTAGCGCCGCGTCAGCGACCCGCCAGAACGCGGCCAGGTGCAGCAGGCGGAGCGCGGCGTAGCACAGCACAACGATCATGGGACCGGGCAGGCCCCCCGGAACCCGGTCGAACGCCTGCGGGATGGCGATACCGATCGTCAGGGTCAGCGCCACGATTAGCAGGACGCTCAACCGGGCGACGATGGACTCGCTGCGCAGCGCGTTACCGATGCCCGTGTAGACGCACCAGGCAGCCCAGAGCAGGGTGAGCACCGCCAGTCCCTGGACGACCCCGACCGCGGAGGGGTGCCGGGTCATCAGAACGGTGACCTGGATGAACGCGTAGACGACCACCAGGTCGAGGAAGAGCTCCCTCGGGGTGACACCGGTACCGATGGCACGGGCAGCCGCCGGCGCGACCAGCTCGTGCAGTTCGCGATGGCGCCGCCGGAACACGGTGAGGTCGGCCAGCACCATGCTGACGAGGACGGCGGCGAGCAGGCCCACCGCGGCCAAGGTCGGTAGGTGAACCGCGACCGGTGCCAGGGCGATGATCAGGACGATTCCCAGCAGCGGGCTTCGACCGAGCAGGCCGATGGTGCGGCGCTCGACGGCCGTCAGGCTGAGCAGGTAGAGGAGGGCACCTCCGTAGAGAACGAACACGCTCAGCCGGTCCCAATGGTGGGCGGTTGGGGGCTCGACCGAGCTCAACGCGCGTTTGAGGCCGAGTGCGAGCAGGACGAGTCCAACGATCATGGGTGCGGGTGGCAGGCTG
>NZ_VSFA01000069.1 GCF_008119785.1 Micromonospora sp. MP36
TGAGGCTGCCCCGCGCAGCCCACCGACACCAGGGCGTGAACACGACCAGCACACCCACCACCGGCCACCAGCCACGCGGAGCCGCACTGGGCGCAGGATTCCACTTCCACGCCCACGCGACCCCACCACGGTGGGAAACGATCCCGGAAACCCAATCCGACTCAGGATCGCTAAGCTGATCAGGGACGCTTACCCATGGATGTGCTCCTGTGGTTGCGGAGGCCACGGCCGCTCGTGCCGAGCCGATGGAACAGAGTGCGTGACTGGTCGGGCTTGCGGCCGCGTTTGCCGACGTGCCCACGGGGATTGCTCAGGCCGGTGGCGGCTGCGCCCGCGTCGACGACTTGCAAGGCCAACTCCTGGACCAGCCCATCCCGGGACTGGACGGCTGGCCGGACCAGCGCGAGGACGAGTCCCGTCGCGACCGGGACAGGCCCGGCACGCCGGTCACGGCTTCGGCGAAGCCGCGCGGGCAGCGTCGAAGCGGGCGGTGACGTCGGCCCAGTTCACCAGGTCCCACAGCCGGTCCACGTAGTCCGGACGCACGTTGCGGTACTGCAGGTAGTAGGCGTGCTCCCAGGCGTCGAAGACCAGCAACGGGGTGCTGCCGTGCCCGACGTTGCCGTGGTGGTCATACACCTGCTGCACGATCAGCCGCCGGCCGAGCGGCTCCCAGGCCAGCACACCCCAGCCGGAGCCCTGCACGCCCTTCGTCGCCGCGGACAGCTGTCCGGCGAAGCCGTCGAACGAGCCGAAGTGCTCGTCGATCGCGGCGGCCAGCTCCCCGTCCGGGCGGTCACCACCTTCTGGGGACAGGTTGTTCCAGAAGATCGAGTGCAGCACGTGCCCGGACAGGTGGAACGCGAGGGTCTTCTCCAACCCGACCAGTGCCGCGAAGTCACCCTTGTCCCGCGCCTCGGCCAACTGGTCCAGGGTGTCGTTGCTGCCCTTCACGTACGCCGCGTGGTGCTTGCTGTGGTGCAGTTCCAGGATCTCGCCGGACATCGCCGGCTCCAGCGCACCGTAGTCGTACGGCATGTCGGGCAGCGTGTAGACGCCCACCGGCCGGGCTCCTTCCTCATTGGCGACAGCGCAGCGGGCAGGTGTCCCGGCGAGGTGCGGATCATCGCGAGCCGGGACGCCCGCCCACTGCTGCCAGCATTACGTAGTTGCCAAGCTTTGGCAATAAGCGTCCGATCATCGGCGCGTCCGGGCACCCTCGCCAGCCGCTTCTCCGTCATGGGCAGCAGCAACCGCTCCGGCCCCGGCCACGCACCGCCGTCCCGCTGCGAACAACGCACAGCTGTGAGACGGATCTGACACGCCGACGCGACATCTGGTGTTGCTCAACCAAGCATGCGGCCATATATGGTGTCTGACGCAGCTGGTTCGGCCGTCCTCAGCGGGGGCGGTCGAGGCAAGAGGGAACCCGGTGGGAATCCGGGACTGCCCCGCAGCGGTGAGTGGGAACGACCGCCGTCATCAGCACTGGGCCATTCGTGGCCTGGGAAGCGACGGCCAGTAGGAGACCGGTTTCGTCCGGTCGTGCCCGCGAGTCCGAAGACCTGCCAGCGCGTCACACGCCCCGACCCGGCGTGTGACGGTCCGAGGCCGCGCGGGACGGCCGACGCCCACGGGACACCGCCATGCCGGCGCGTGTCCGTCGGTGTCTGCACCCCCGCGCGCCGAGGCCCATCCGGTCTCGAGCTCGCGAGGAGTGAGTAGTGACAGTCACCGACGTCCACCCCGTCGTCGATGGAACGCCCGGGGATGCGGCTCTACGCGGGCAGCGGCGCCTGCAGATGCACGTCCGCAAGCGCAACGGCGACCTCGAACCGGTCGACGTCAACCGGATCGTCCGGGCGGTCGAGCGGTGGACCGCGGATCTCACCGACGTCGACCCGCTGCGGGTGGCGACCCGCACCATCAGCGGGCTGTACGACGGGGCGAGCACCGACGAGTTGGATCGGCTGTCGATCCAGACCGCGGCCGAGCTGATCGGCGAGGAACCGCAGTACTCGCGGCTCGCCGCCCGCCTGCTCGCCGGCTACGTCGACAAGGAGGTACGCGGCCAAGGCATCACCTCGTTCAGCCAGGCGATCCGCCACGGCCACGCCGAAGGGCTGATCGGCGACGACAGCGCTGCGTTCGTGGCCGCCCACGCCCGCATCCTCGACGAGGCGGTCGACCTGTCCGGTGACCTGCGGTTCGAGTATTTCGGGCTGCGCACCGTCTACGACCGGTACCTGCTGCGGCACCCGACCAGCCGGCTGGTGCTGGAAACGCCGCAGTACTGGCTGCTGCGGGTGGCGTGCGGGCTGTCGCACACGCCGGCCGAGGCGATCGACTTCTACCGGCTGATGTCGAGTCTGGCGTACCTGCCGAGTTCGCCGACTCTGTTCAATTCCGGCACCCGGCACACCCAGATGTCGTCCTGCTACCTGGTGGACTCGCCCCGCGACGAGTTGGACTCCATCTACCAGCGGTACGCGCAGGTGGCCAACCTGTCCAAGTTCGCCGGCGGCATCGGCATCGCGTTCTCCCGGGTCCGCTCCCGCGGGGCGCTGATTCGCGGCACGAACGGGCGGTCCAACGGCATCGTGCCGTGGCTGCGGACACTGGACGCCAGCGTTGCTGCGGTGAACCAGGGCGGCCGGCGCAAGGGCGCCGCCTGCGTCTATCTGGAGCCGTGGCACCCGGACATCGAGGAGTTTCTGCAGCTGCGGGACAACACCGGCGAGGACGCCCGGCGTACGCACAACCTGAACCTGGCGAACTGGATTCCGGACGAGTTCATGCGCCGGGTGGAGGCCGACGGGATGTGGTCGCTGTTCGACCCGGACGAGGTGCCGGAGTTGCCCGACCTGTGGGGTGGGGAGTTCGACGCCGCGTACCGGGCGGCGGAGGCGCAGGGCCGCTGGGTACGGCAGGTACCGGCCCGGGAACTGTACGGGCGGATGATGCGCACCCTCGCGCAGACCGGCAACGGGTGGATGACGTTCAAGGACGCCGCCAACCGGCTCTGCAACCAGACCGCGGAGCCCGGCAACGTGGTGCACCTGTCGAACCTGTGCACCGAGATCATCGAGGTCTCCAGCGACGCCGAGACCGCGGTGTGCAACCTGGGCTCGGTGAACCTGGCCGCCCACCTGGCCGGGGACGACCTGGACTGGGAGCGGCTGCGGCACACCGTCCGCACCGCGGTCATCTTCCTCGACCGGGTGATCGACATCAACTACTACCCGACCCCGCAGGCGGCGGCGAGCAATCCCCGCTGGCGGCCAGTCGGCCTCGGCATGATGGGCCTACAGGACGTGTTCTTCGCGCTGCGGCTGCCGTTCGACTCCCCCGCCGCGCGGGAGCTGTCCACCCGGATCAGCGAAGAGCTCTACCTGACCGCCCTCGAAACCTCCGCCGACCTCGCCGAACGGCACGGCCCGCACCCCGCCTTCGCGCAGACCCGGGCGGCGCGTGGGCAGCTGCAACCGGACCTGTGGGGTGTCACCGGCAGCCAGTCCGCGCGCTGGGACGCGCTGCGGGAGCGGGTGGCCGCGCACGGGCTGCGCAACTCGCTGCTGGTCGCGATCGCCCCGACCGCCACCATCGCCTCGATCGCTGGCTGCTACGAGTGCGTCGAGCCGCAGGTGTCCAACCTGTTCAAACGCGAGACCTTGTCCGGGGAGTTCCTCCAGGTCAACACCGCCCTGGTTGCCGAGCTCAAGGCTCGCGGGCTGTGGACCGAGCAGATCCGCGCCGAGATCAAACGCGCCGACGGGTCCGTCCAGGAGGTCGCGGAGCTGCCGGCGGAGGTGCGGGAGCTGTTCCGCACCGCGTGGGAGTTGCCGCAGCGGGCGCTGATCGACCTGGCCGCGGCCCGCGCCCCGTTCATCGACCAGTCCCAGTCGTTGAACCTGTTCCTGGCCGCGCCGACGATCGGCAAGCTCTCCTCGATGTACCTGTACGCCTGGAAGAGCGGGCTGAAGAGCACCTACTACCTGCGCTCCCGCCCGGCCACCCGGATCCAGCAAGCCACCGTCTCCAGCGTGATTCCCACCGTGAGCCTCGACGTGGAGGCGCTGGCCTGCTCGCTGGAGAACCCCGAGGCGTGCGAGGCATGCCAGTGACCACCCCGGCCCACACCACCACGGAGACCGCACCCATGCTGCTCGACCCCGGGATGGACCTCACCCTCCGCCCGATGCGCTACCCGCACTTCTTCGACCGCTTCCGCGACGCCATCCGCAACACCTGGACCGTCGAGGAGGTCGACCTGCACGCCGACCTGACCGACCTCGACCGGCTCTCCCCCGCCGAGCGCCACCTGGTCAGCCGGCTCGTCGCGTTCTTCGCCACCGGCGACACCATCGTCGCCAACAACCTCGTGCTGAACCTCTACCAGCACGTCAACAGCCCCGAAGGCCGCCTCTACCTGTCCCGCCAACTGTTCGAAGAGGCGGTGCACGTCCAGTTCTACCTCAACCTCCTCGACACCTACGTACCCGACGAGACCGAACGCGGCGCAGCGTTCGCCGCCATCGAGAACATCCCGTCGATCCGCCGCAAGGCCGAATTCTGTTTCCGGTGGATCGACTCCCTGCACGACCTGCGCGAGCTGCGCACCCGGGAAGATCGACGGGCGTTCCTGCTCAACCTGATCTGCTTCGCCGCCTGCATCGAGGGCCTGTTCTTCTACGGCGCGTTCGCCTACGTCTACTTCCTGCGCTCCCGCGGCCTGCTGCACGGCCTCGCCTCCGGCACCAACTGGGTGTTCCGCGATGAGTCCATGCACATGGCGTTCGCCTTCGACGTCGTCGACACCGTACGCCGGGAGGAGCCGGACCTGTTCGACGACGACCTCGCCGACCAGGTCCGGCAGATGCTCACCGAGGCCGTCGACTGCGAGGCACAGTTCGCCGAGGACCTCCTCGGCCAAGGAGTACCCGGACTGACGCTGGCCGACATGCGCCAGTACCTCCAGCACGTCGCCGACCGTCGGCTCACCCAACTCGGCATCCCACCGGTGTACGGATCGAGCAACCCGTTCGCCTTCATGGAGCTGCAGGACGTGCAGGAGCTGTCCAACTTCTTCGAACGCCGGGTGTCGGCGTATCAGGTCGGAGTGAGCGGGGCGGTCACCTTCGACGACGACTTCTGAGGCACCGTCCCCGGGGCGGCGGCACAGCCGCCCCGGTGGCGCCCACCCGCCCCTGCACCCTGTCGTCGCGGCCCGACACTCCGACGGGCCCGCCGTCACCGCCGCCAGCGACGAGACCGCCTTCCTGCGTGCGGTGCGGGTCGGCGACGTCGTCCACGTCGACGCCCGCATCACCTGGACCGCAAGGGGGCGCGGCGCCGGTAGGGCCAGGACGCGGTCGACGAGCATGAAGGCGAGCAGGCCGAGCCCGAGCGGGCAGGAAGACCCCGAAGGCGACCCGTAACCACGGCAATCGCCGCCAACCCAGGCCCCACGACACGCCGGGTGGTGACCGCGAGAGGACAGCGCCGCCGCAGTCGGGCCGATGGCTACCTCGGTTCTGCGCCGGGCGAACTAGGAGGGAACGTTCGCCGCGAAGTGTCAGAGGAGCCTCGGCTGGGCCGAGGCTCCTCTGACACTTCTATCGACAGCGTTTCAGGCCGCGCAGGTGATCGGCGGGAGACCCTTCGACTGGAGTACCTGGTTGAAGGCGGGCACGTCGGCCGCAACGATCTCGTCGAGCCGGTCGAGTTGCTTCTGAAGTTGGCCGGACAGCTCCGCCAGGACCTCGTAGCTCTGATCCGTCGGCGGGCTCTGCGTGCTCTCGATGACGCCACGCAACGCCGCGAGCTTGTTGTTCAGCTTGATCGGGAAGTTGAGCGGGTCCTGTCCGCTGCGCAGGCGGGTCTGGTACAGCTCGTTCTCCCCAACAACCAGGCCGTCCTGGGGCCGGCGCCCCGGCGCCGTGACGGCGGCGTCGCCCCCCCCCCCGATCCCGTCGGCGATCTGCCCGGAACAGTCGCGAATCGCGATGACGCCGCTGTTGGCGTCGCTGGTGCGATCGACGGACTCCTTCGCCAGGTTGAACTGTGCGACCAGATCGGCGTCGCTGACCCCGGTCAGCCGCGAGTCCCGCAGGATCTCGAAGCTTTGGTCCAGAGACTGCCCGTTCACGGTGAGCCGGACACCGTGCGTGCCGACGGGCGCGAGCGCCCCGGTCGAGTTCGCCGACCAGTAGATGAGACCGGGGAAGCTCGTAGAACCCGGGTACCGCAGGTTCCAGTTCTGGGTCCGGGTGCCCGCGGTGGTCGGGAGGTTGACGGTCTGGATCACCTTCCCCTGCGCGTCGAGGAACGACATCGTGGCCGATTCGACCGGTTGTTTGATCGTGTAGCTGACCGTGGCGTTGCTGCTCACCCCGCGGACCGGGTTGTTCGGGTCCTTGAGGATCGCCAGGTCGTTCTCCCGGTCCGGTGCGGTGTTCGTCGGCGGGATCACGGCGGGTGGCGGGCTCACTGATGGCAGCGGCGTCACCGCAGGCACCGTCTGCTCGAAGTCGGCGATGTCGCCCGGCGTCGTCTTCGGCGTCAGCCGACGCAGCAGCGTGGCGCCGTCGTCGAGCACCCAGAAGCTGCGGCCGTGGGTGGCGATTACCAGGTCGCCGTCCTTCACCGTGAGGTCGGACACCGGGACATCCGGCAGGTTGAGCGACAAGGGCTGCCAGTTGTCCCCGTCGTTGAACGACACGTACACGCCGTGCTCGGCCGCGGCGTACAGCAGCCCCTTGCGCTCGGGGTCCTCCCGTACCGCGTAGATCCAGTCGTCGTCGGCGATGCCGTTCGTGATCTTCTCCCAGGAGGCTCCAAAGGAATGCGTGCGGTAGATGTACGGCCGGAAGTCGTCCAGCCGGTACCGGTGGGCGGACACGTACGCTGTGTCGGTGTTGTGGTGCCCGGCGTCGATCATGCTGACGGTGCTGTATTTCTTCAGTCCTGGTGGCGTGACCTTGCGCCACGCCTCCGGCCGCGGCTTGGGCGCACCGCCCTGCCGGGTGACGTGCACCAGGCCGTCGTCGGAGCCGGCCCAGATGACGTTGGGGTCACGCGTGGACGGCGCGATCGAGAAGACCGTCGCGTAGTACTCGACGCTGGTCTGGTCCTTGGTGATCGGGCCGCCGGAATCGCCGAGGGTCTCCGGGTCGGCGTAGGTGAGGTCCGGGCTGATCCGCTGCCAGTTCTGCCCGCCATTGGTGCTTTTGTAGACGTACTGGGAACCCACGAACACCGCGTTCGGCTCCGCCGGGTTGGTCATGATCGGGTACGTCCACTGGAACCGCTCCTTGATGTCCTTGGCCGGAGAGCCCATGGGGTTGTCCGGCCAGACGTCGATGCGGCGCGAGCCGATCCCGCTGAGGCCGCTGCGGTCGAGTCGAGTGAGGTTGCCGCCGTAGTTGCCGGCGTAGAAGACATTGGAGTCCCGGGGATCCACGGCAACGTAGCTGCTCTCGCCGCCACCCACCGTGAAGGCGTCGGTGCCTCCGGTGCTGGACACGCAAACGGTCGACCGGTCCTGCTGGGCGCCGCACACCAGGTAAGGATCGTTGTTCGTCGTGGTGACGTGATACATCTGGGCCGTCTGGTAGTCCTGATCGGTCCAGTTGGCTCCGCCGTTGGTGGAGACGTTCGCGCCGCCGTCGTTGGCCTCGATCATCCTGCGGTTGTTGCTCGGGTCGATCCACAGGTCGTGGTTGTCGCCGTGCGGCGTGGAGATCGTCTGCCAGGTGCGGCCCGCGTCGTCGGAGCGGTAGAAGGAGGTGTTGAGGGCGTAGACCCGGTCACGGTTCACCGGGTCGGCGTAGATGCGGTTGTAGTAGAACGCCCGCTGGCGTCGGTTCGCGTTGTCATCGACCAGTTGCCAGGTGGCACCAGCGTCGTCGGACCGGAACACCCCGCCGTCGGCCGCCTCGATGACGGCGTAGACCCGGTTGGAGTCGGCACCGGAGACACTCACGCCGATCTTGCCCAGCGGACCGTCCGGCAGGCCCGGGTTGCTGGTCAGCTCGGTCCAGGTGCTGCCGCCGTCGGTGGACTTGAACAGGCCACTCGACTCCCCGCCACTGTTGAGCAGCCACGGCTTGCGGTAGGCGTGCCACAGTGCGGCGTACATCACCTGCGGGTTCGACGGATCGATCGACAGGTCCACCGCCCCGGTGAGGTCGTCGCGGTACAGGGTCCGCTGCCAGGTCTTGCCACCATCGGTGGAGCGGAACACGCCGCGCTCGGTGTTGGGGCCGAACGCGTGGCCAAGCGCGGCGACGAACACCCGGTCACAGTTGGCCGGATCCACCCGGACGCGTCCGATCATGTGGGCGTCGGAGAGTCCCATGTGCTTCCACGTGGCGCCTCCGTCGGTGCTCTTGTAGACGCCGTCACCAGGCAGGACGTTGCCCCGGAACTCGACCTCGCCCATGCCGATGTAGACGATGTCGGGATTAGTCGGGCAGACCTCGATCGCGCCGACCGAGGAGGTCGTGATTTGGCCGTCGGTGACCGGGGACCAGTTCGTTCCGCCGTCGGTGGTTTTATACAGGCCGCCGCCCGTGGCGCCGAAGTAGTACTCGTTCGGGCGGGCGGTGCTGCCCGCCACGGCGATCGATCGGCCGCCCGTGGTCGGGCCGATGTTGCGCCACTGCAGCGACTCGTAGAGGGCGGGGTCGACGGGTTTCTTGCCCGATGCGGCGGCCGGGCTGGTCGCCGCGACGCCGAGCCCCGTGACGCCCAGCAGTAGTGCGAGCAACGTCGCGATGGCTCGCCGGGGCCGCAGCCTGCCATGGGCGCGTAATGGTTCGGGTGGACTTCCCGCTCTCTGATCTGCGGATTCGGTCATGACCCACTTCCTTTCCGCGTGTCTAGTCAGCCCAGCAAACGCTAGGCCGGGTCGGACATTGACCGCACTGATCAAGTGACGGAATGTCCGGTTGATCTAGCGATGCACATGTAGGAGTGGACTAGTCAGCAGCCGTCCAAGTCAGCGGGGTGACCCGCCGCCCCTCGACCAGTGCTGGGATCGAGGGCGCAAGTGCAGCCCTGCAACGCTGCCGCGGCAGAGATTCGCCGCTGGGCGTCGGTTCTTGGCGGGCCTGCAGCGGTCCGTTGTGGCGGCAAGTTGCGGCGATTTTGCTTACATCGCGTCGGCGCTGGTACCGCTAATTCGACCGTGGACGGTGGCGTCTACCAGGGAGTAACCGACGCCACGTGCGGACTCCACCGCAACGCTGGCGTTCGCCTCGCGGAGCTTGGCACGCAGGCGTTTGACAGTGGACCGGACGGCCGCCGCGTCGTCCAGATAGTCCGCGCCCCACACACGCTCGTAGAGCTGCTGATAGGTCCAGACGCGCAGGGGTGGGCTGGCCAGTGCGGCGAGCACGTCCCGTTCCAGGCGGGTCAGGGGGAGTGCCCGGCCGGCCCAGCTGACCTGTTGCCGCTGCTGATCGACCACCAGCCGTCCCAGCGCCACTACGCCGGTCTCGGGGGCGGCGGAAGCGGCCGCTTGGTCGAGCAGCATCGCACGAACCGTCTGCAGATCAGGAAACATCAGCACGACACCGTGACCACTCATGAGCCGAGCCACTTGCGCTCGCTTGCTGCGGCTGGCGGTCACACAGAGTATGACCGGCTGCTCCTCGAAATCCCCCACCGGAGTGCTCATGGGTGTAGGAAAGCAACTTGCACAACGCAGGTCAATATCAAAACTTTTGTCGCTGAAACCTAAAGCTCGATCTTGACCCGATTTTGCCCCTCTTCTGCCCACCATTTGCGCTTGAGTGAAGATCGAAGCCCATCGACGATGATCGCGGGATTCCGCTTACCTGCGGTTTCCAGTCCTGCACCCTCGGTGGCCGAACACCCTTGGCCGCCACCAGCCAGGAGGTCATCACCTGATGCGCAAATCACGAAGAGGGCTGCTGAGAGCGGGCCCGGTCGCCGTCGTGGCCGTCGCCGCTCTGCTCCTCGGTGCACTACCAGCAGCCGCCCAACCCGTCGACCCGGAAGCCGCCGCGCCCGCGCCCGCAGCGGCAAAGGCCGAAGTGCGCCAAGCCGCCAAACACGATGTTTCTCAGAAACTGCGCGACATCGCTCCGAAAACCAAAAACGGACAAGGCTCGAAAATTGCGGCCCAGCCAGCTCAGTCGCTAAACCGGCAGGCGGACACTTCCGCCAAGGCCGGAAGTGACGGCGTGCAGCGCGGCTTCACCGCCAGCCAGGTGCCTGAGTTCAGCGCGAACTTCGAAGGCGTCGGCAACATCGACGGGGTGCTGCCGCCGGACACCAACGGCGACGTGGGGCCCAACCACTACGTGCAGATGGTGAACCTGCACTACGCCGTCTACAGCAAGACCGGCAGCCTGCTGCTCGGCCCGCTGCCGGCCAACGCGATCTGGTCCGGCTTCGGCGGCCCGTGCGAGACCCGCAACGACGGCGACCCCGTCGTCCTCTACGACGAGGCCGCCGACCGGTGGATGGTCACCCAGTTCGCCCTGCCCGGCGGGACGGCCGGCAATCACCAGTGCATGGCGATCTCTCAGACCCCGGACCCGACGGGCGCGTACTTCCGGTACGACTTCTTCTACCACCAGACCCGGATGAACGACTACCCGAAGTACGGGATCTGGCCGGACGCCTACTACATGACGGCCAACGAGTTCGCGCCGTCGTTCGTCGGTGTCGGCGCAGTGGCGTTCGAGCGGGAGAAGATGCTCTCCGGCCAGGCGGCCCGGATGGTGTACTTCCACCTCGGACCGGACTTCGGTGGCGTGCTGCCGTCCGACGCGGAGGGTCTCGCCCCGCCTGCCGGAGCACCGAACCCGTTCGTCATGTTCGACGACGACGCGTGGGGCATCTCGCCCACCGACCGGCTGCTGATGTGGGACTTCAAGGTCGACTGGGCCACTCCCGCAAACTCCACGTTCGGCAACAACCTCGCGCCGAGCCGATTCCTGGAGACCGCGCCGTTCGACTCGAACATGTGCAACTACGCCCGCGCCTGTGTTCCTCAGCAGGGCACCTCGGCGCGGTTGGACGCCATCGCCGACCGGTTGATGTACCGGGCCGCGTACCGGAACTTCGGCGACCACGCCTCGATCGTGCTCAACCACACGGTCGACGCTGACGGCACCGACCACGCCGGCGTGCGCTGGTACGAGCTGCAGAGCACCTCGCCCACCAACTGGCGGATCAACCAGCAGGGCACCTACGCCCCCGACGCCGAGCACCGCTGGATGGCCAGCGGCGCGATCGACGTCTCCGGCAACATCGCCTTCGGCTACTCGGCGTCGAGCAGCAACTCGTTCCCGTCCATCCGGATGGCCGGCCGGCTCTCCGGTGACCCGCTGGGCCAGCTCGGGCAGAGCGAGCGCACGCTGATCGCCGGCACCGGAGCGCAGACCCACTCGGCGGCCCGCTGGGGTGACTACAGCTCGATGTCGGTGGACCCGACCGACGGCTGCACCTTCTGGTTCACCTCCGAGTACCTGACCACGACCAGCTCCGCCACGTGGCAGACCCGGGTCGGCGCGATGAAGTTCCCGAACTGTGTGGCCGGACCGCGCGGTGAGGTCACCGGCAAGGTCACCAAGTCCGGTGGCGCGCCGATCGCCGGCGCCTCGGTGCGCGTCGGCGGCGGCGGCACCGTCACCGACGACCAGGGCAGCTACAAGCTGACCCTGCCGGCCGGGCAGCACGAGGTGACCGCGTCGGCGTTCGGCTACGCCCCGAAGACCCAGACGGTCACGGTCACCGACGGCGGCACGGTCACGGTCAACTTCACCCTCGACGCGGTGCCGGCGCGCAAGATCTCCGGTGTGGTGAAGGACGGGTCCGGGCACGGCTGGCCCTTGTACGCGCGGATCGACGTGGCCGGCAAGCCGGGCGGGCCGGTGTTCACCGACCCCGTCACCGGCGCTTACTCCGTCGACCTGCCCGCTGGCGAGTACGGGCTGACCGTCAAGGCGATGTACCCGGCGTATAAGCAGGGCACCGCGCAGCTCACCGTCGGTGACGGCGACCAGGTGAAGAACTTCGACCTGGCCGTCGAGAACGGCTGCACCGCCGCCGGCTACAAGTTCAACTACGGCACCCCGGTGCTCACCGAGCAGTTCGAGTCGGGGACGACCCCCGTGGGCTGGAACGTGGTGAACCGCACCGCCAACGGCGGCTGGGTGTTCAACGACCCGAAGAACCGGGGCAACCTCACCGGCGGCACCGGCAAGTACGCGATCGTGGACAGCGATGCGGCCGGTTCCGGCAAGCCCGTCGACTCCGACCTGATCACCCCGTCGCTGGACCTGACCGCCGTGCCGTCGCCGGTGCTGCGGTTCAACAGCGACTACCGGGCGCTCAACGGGTTCGCCAACGTCGAGTTCAGCCTCGACGGCGGTAACACCTGGGTGATCGCCGCGAACTGGACCACCACCAGCCGCCGTGGCCCGGTGCTCGAGGAGGTCCAGATTCCGCAGGCCGGTGGGCACGCCGACGTTCGGATCCGGTTCCACCACCAGGCCACCTACGCCTGGTGGTGGGAGGTCGACAACGTCTCCGTCGTCAACCGGGCCTGCGACCCGGTCCCCGGCGGACTCGTGCTCGGCCAGGCGCTCGACAGCAACACCTCGACCGGCCTCAACGGCGCCACGGTGACCAGCGTGGACAAGCCGGCCGAGAAGGCCACCACCGGGTCGACGCCGGACGACGAGAACCTCGGCGACGGCTTCTACTGGATGTTCTCCTCGCTGACCGGTGAGCACCCGTTCACGGCGGCGAAGAGCAACTACGGATCGGTCACCTCCACCGTGAACGTCGCGGCGGACCGGACCACCCGAGCCGACTTCTCGCTCAAGGCCGGCCGGTTGACCATCACCCCGCCGTCGCTGACCGGCACCCAGACGCTCGGTCAGAAGACGACGGTGACCACGAAGATCACCAACACCGGCGACGCGCCGGCCAGCGTCGACCTGTCCGAGCGGCGTGGCGGCTTCGAGATCCTCGGACCGCGCGGCGCGCCACTGCAGAACAACCTGGTCAAGGGCAGCGGCACGTCCATCGGCTGGCTGGGCGACAACAAGGCCGGTGACCCGGTCGAGCCGTCCCCGTACGCACCGCCGTGGGTCAACACCGCCAACTACCCGATCCCGGTCATGGACAACGCCGTCGCCTCGTTCGACGGCAAGGTGTACTCGGTCGGCGGCACGAACGGCACCGCCAACCTCGCCAACAGCTACGTCTACGACCCGGCCACAAACGTGTGGACCCGCATCGCGGACCTGCCGGCGGCGCTGGAGAAGCCGGCGGCGGCGTTCGTCGACGGCAAGCTGTACGTGTTCGGCGGCTGGGACTCGGTCGGCAACACGTCCAGCAAGGTGTACGCCTACGACCCCGCCACCAATGCCTGGCAGACCCGGGCTTCGGTCAACCCGGCGCCGAGGGCAGCCCCCGGCATCGCGGTTTCCGACGGCCAGATCTACCTGGTCGGCGGGTGCACGGACGGCAACTGCACCAAGTCCAACGCGGTCGTCCGGTACAACCCGGGAGCCGACTCGTTCACCACCGTCGCACCGTACCCGGTCGCCATCGCCTGGCAGGGCTGCGGCGGGATCAACGGCACGGTCTACTGCGCCGGTGGTAACGGGCCGACGACCCTGAAGAGCACCTACGGCTACAACCCGGGCAACGACACCTGGACCCAGCTGGCCGACCTGCCGGTCGACTTCTGGGGCGTGGCCGCGGACACCGCCAACGGCCTGCTGCTGCTGTCGACGGGTGTCATCAACAACTCCACCATCGTCACCAACCAGGGCTGGGCGTACGACCCGGAGGCCAACTCCTGGTCGGCGCTGCCGAACGCCAACTTTGCCCGATACCGGGGCGCGGCGGCGTGCGGCTTCGTGAAGGTCGGTGGATCGACCGGCGGGTTCACCCCGACGCCGGACAGCGAGATGCTGCCCGGCTTCGACCAGTGCGCCACCGTCACCGACGTGCCGTGGCTGGCCGCGTCCCCGACCACGGCGACGCTGCAGCCCGGACAGAGCGTCACGGTGACCGTCACGCTCGACGCCACCTCGGCGGCGGGCGTGGGTCAGCCCGGCACCTACACCGCGCAGCTCGGGGTCAAGTCCAACACCCCGTACGCGGTGGCGCCGATCGATGTGACGATGGTGGTCCAGCCGCCCAAGGACTGGGGCAAGGTGGCCGGCACCGTCACCGGGGTCGACTGCCAGGGCAAGAGTGCCGCCCTGCGCGGTACTACCGTCCAGATCAACGGCAAGGGTGGCTGGACGTTCACCTTGGAGGCCGACGCCGACGGCAAGTACGCCATCTGGGCGCCGTCGGGCGCCAACCCGATCGAGGTGATCGCTGCCCGGGACGGTTGGATCCCGCAGACCCAGAAGGCGAGCATCAAGTCAGGCAAGACGGTGACGGTCGACTTCGTCCTCCGACCCACCAAGTGCTGACCGACAACTGAGATCAGCCGGGCCCGCGCCGATCACTCGGCGCGGGCCCGGCCCGTCGGCAGAGCGTGGCCACCTTCGTGGTCCGCCAGCACAAACGACCCGGCCGGACCCCCGCCGGCTTGACCACTCCCCGCGTCGCCCGGCCCCATCGCTGGTCACGGCGGGTCACCTCGACCATGCGCTTATCATCACCGGACATGTGGCGAGATATTGCCGGCGAACTCCGTGCGGGCGCTCGGCAGCGTGCCGGCGCGCGCCCCAGAGGACCCGAACTGGTCCACGTCGAGGACGTGGCCGGCCCGGCGGGTCTACGGTTGCGCCGCTACCGGCCTTCCTCGCAGCCGCGTCCCCTGATGGTGTTCCTGCACGGTGGCGGCTGGGTCGTCGGTGATCTGGAGACCCACGACAGGACCTGTCGCCGATTCTCGAAAGAATGCGATGTCGAGGTGCTGGCGGTGGACTACCGGCTGGCCCCGGAGCATCCGCACCCGGCTGCGATCAACGATGCCGTCGACGTGCTCCGATGGGCCAGGCCCGCCGCCGTCGCGGGGGACAGCGCGGGTGGATACCTCGCCACCATGGCCTGTCTGCGGCTACGTGATCAAGGCGATCCGCTGCCCGCCGCGCAGATCCTGATCTGCCCCAACACCGACCTCCTGCTGTCCCAGCCCAGCGTCACTGAGAAGGGCACCGGCTACGGGCTGGACACCGAAATGCTGAGCTGGTTCGTAGCCCAGTGGGTGCCTGATCCGACCGAGCGGCGCGGGGCGAGCCCTTTGCATCAGCCCGACCTGTCCGGCCTGCCGGCCGCTCTCGTGGTGACCGCCGAACACGACCCCCTACGCGACGAGGGCGCCAACTACGCCCTCCGTCTGGCTGATGCCGGAATAGACGTGACGTACCGCTGCGAACCTGGCTTGCTGCACGGATTCATTCAGGGAATGGATCTGACTGATCCGGAGGCGGCGGCCGCACACGAGCGGATCTTCGCTGACATCCGATCGTTGATCACGCGACACAACGCTGGAGCAGGTTGACGGCTGCCTGCGGGCACGGTCCACCGTCAACGCGGAAAGGCCCGACGGCGGCCAGGTCTGGCCGCCGTCGGGCCTTTCCGATGGCCCGGCAAGGTTCAGTTGCTGGCGTTCTCGGCTCTGGATGGTCGCTGCCGGGGCAGGCGGAAGCCCGCGGTGATCAGCCAGACGAGGCCGGTGAAGCGGGCGATCGGTAGGAGGATCGCCGCGTTGTCGATGAGCAGGCTCACGGTGGCGATCTCGGCGACGGCGGCGATGGCCAGGCCTGACCAGGCAAGCCAGCGTGGCAGTAGCCGGGCGAGCAGTCCGGGCACGGCCACGCCGGCGATCAGCAGGCCCAGCGGCACGACGTGCCCGACGCCGCCGGTGGCGAAGGTGAGGAATTGCAGGGCGCGCACGAGGGCGGGCTCGTCGAGTACCTCGGGTTGGGAAGTGACCCAGCCGAGCAGGCCGCAGAGGGCGAGGAATCCGGCGGAGAGAGCCCCGCCGATGAGGGTGATGGTCGCACCGGGTGCCCGGACGCCGAGCTGGTGCAGACGCGCGGAGGCGGTCGCGGTGTAGATGGCCAGCGGGATGGCGGCGGCGAACTGCAGCGCCGCGCTGACCTGCACCGCGTGCTGATGATCGCGGAAGTACGCCAGGATGTCGGCGGCCGGGCCGAACGGCGACGGGTAGGGCTTGCCGCTGGCGAGCAGGGTGCCGAGGACCAAGCTGGCGATGAACAGGGCGGCGAACACGACGGCGAGGACGCCGAGCGGCGGCCCGGCTTGGCGGCGGCGCTGGGGCGCATTGGTGGTGGTCATGCGATCACCCGTCCGCCGGTCAGGTCGAGGGTGACGCCGGTGATCCAGGACGACGCGTCGGAGGCCAGGAACAGCACCGCCTCGGCGACGTCGTCGGGCTCGCCGATGCGTCCGAGCGGGAAGTGTCGGGCCAGTTCGTCGAGCTGCTGAGCGCTCATTGCCTGCTGCATGCGGTCGTTGCGGACAGCGGACGGGGCCAGGCAGTTGACCCGGACGGCATGCTGGCCGACCTCGTTGGCCAGGTGTCGGGTGAACATGACGACGCCGGCTTTCGCGGACGCGTACGCGGCGTTGGCCTGGCTTGGTTGGCGTCCAGCGCTGGAGGCCATGGTGATGATCGCGCCGCGTCGGCGATGCACCATGCCGGGCAGCACCTCGTGCACGGCAAGGAACGTCGAGGTCAGCTCCGACTCCAGCGTCGCGCGCCACCGCTCGGCGTCAAGGTCGACGGTAGGCACGGGCCGGCCCTGCCCGCCGGCGACGGTGGCGAGGATGTCGACCGGACCGAAAGCGTCCTCCACCTCCTCACGAATACGGCGCACCGTGGTGGCGTCGGTCACGTCACCGGGCACGGCGATGGCCTCGCCGCCGTCGGCGGCGATGCCGGCCACGACGCCGGCGAGCGCCGCCTCGTCCCGGCCGTTGACGGCGACCCGCACACCGTTGGCCGCCAACGCGCGGCAGGTTGCCGCGCCGATGCCGCGTGAACCGCCCGTGACGAGCGCAACCCTGCCGGCCAGATCGGGATAACGGATGGCTGGCATTCCAGATCTCCCTTCTCGGAGGTGAACAGTTCAGCTGACTGAACCGTTCACTTCTGTGTAAGATATCTGGGTGACCTCACGACGGCAAGCCGGCCCCAGCGGAGCCGCGTTCCTGCTGGCTCAGCTCGGCGCACACGCAGCCGAGCGCTTCGCCCAACGGGTGAAAGAGCTCGGGTTGACACCGCCCGACGTCGGGCTGCTGCGCATGATCGCCAGCCAGCCCGGGCGAAGCCAGCGGTCAATCGCCACGGACCTTGGTGTCGTACCGAGTCGGGTCGTCGCCCTCGTGGACAACCTCGAACGCAAAGAGCTGGTCGAGCGGCGGCCCAGCGCGACCGACCGCCGCCACCACGCGCTGCACCTCACCACCGCAGGCGAGCAGGTGCTGATGCGGATGCGATCCATCGCCACCGCCCACGAAGACGACCTCTGCGCCGCCCTCAGTACCGACGAGCGATCCCAACTCGCCAGCCTGCTGCAGCGGATCGCCGACCAGCAGGGACTCGTTCCGCACGTGCACCCCGGATACCGAAACCTGAGCACCCCACGATGACGAACACCTCAAGCCACCGGTCAGGTCGAGCCGGGCCAGCCCGATGGCGGGCGGTCGCCATTTCTGGTAGCCGCCAGCGATCATGCTGTCCGTCGGCGGTCCGGCTCGACTATGAAAGGGGGACGCATCTCTGATCACTGGGAGTCCCATGACCATGCCACAATCGGCCCTGCACCGAGCGAGCGCTGCCTCCGTCACCTCGCTCGCCGTCGTGGTCGGCCTACTCACCGCGGCGCCATGGTCCGCGGCGAACGCGGCGACCTCCACTGACGGCCTCGCCCCGGCGCCGGCCGGACGGGTTGTCTCCGTGGGCGGCGGAGCCAAGGTCGCCCTGACGCCGCTCGGAGACACCGGCGCCACCTCGCTCGCCGCGCTGCCCGACGCCGACGGTGTGACCCCGGGCCTCGTCGTCGCGACGACCAAGACAGGCACGACCGTCCAGACGACCGATGTCGCCAGCACGCCGACCGTGATCGAGGGCCACGCCGCCCTTCTGGACGCCAGCGCTGCCGACACCGTGCCGCTGCACTTCTCCGCAGTGGGTCGGGACGGCCAGGCCGCCCAGGCTTACATCACGGTGTTCGACCTTGAGCACGGCGCGGCGTGGACCCGGCAGATGGCCACCGACCCGGCTCCGGGCAACGAGTGCTCCGGGGCCACCTTCGCCCGGACCACCTGCGTGCTCGTGCCGCCCGGCGAGTACTCGGTGATGGCGTTCGTCACCACTCTGCCCGCCGAGAAGCCGGCTATCGGAAGCAGCCGCACGGTCCAGAACATCTCGCTCGTGGGTGAGCCGGAGACGACGGTGAGCGGTGAGCGGACCTTCGCGTTCGACGCCCGCGATGCCCGGCAGCTCACGATCAGGACCCCGGGGCGCAGCACCAAGGTGCCACCGCAGGGCGCCATGCTCATCGGCTACGACCGCACGGCCGCGGACGGGTCCGCAGTCCACCTGGACATGCGCCCGGCATACCTCCTCGACCAGCACTTCTACCTGCAGCCGACGCCGCAGGTGTCCATCGGGACGTTCCAGGCGCGCACCCGGGTCCGGCTGGAGGCGCCCGACATCACCCTGTCCGCGCCGACCGCGCCGACCCTGCACCCCGAGTACGTCGACCGGATTTGGTTCTCCGACGTCCCTTCGGACTTCCCGGTCGTCAACGGCCGGTCCCGCCTCCCCGTGGTGGACGTCGGCCACGCCACGGCGGCCGATCTCGCCGGCCAGCAACTGCACGGGGCGCTGGCGCTGGTCACGCACTCACCCGACATGTCGATCGCGGAACAGTCCAACAATGCCGCCGCGCACGGTGCGGGCGTGGTCGTGATCCGCAACGACGGCCCCGGTGACATCAGCGACCCGGGCGGCAGCGGGGTCAAGCTGCAGGTGCCGACGATCCGGCTGAACGAGGCCGAGGGTCTCGCGCTCGCCCGCCTCCCTAAGGGAGCCATGGTGACCGTCGAGGGAGAGCCGGCCAGCCCCTATGTGTACGACCTCTACCTGAAGGAGAAGGACCGGATCCCGGAGGACCCCACTTACGTCGCCCTCCCCCAGCAGCTCACCACGCAGGTGCGTCAGGTGTACGGGCAGCCGACGCTTCCCTCGACGTTCTCCGAGGCGGCGTACCCGTGGCAGCCTGGCAACTCGTTCGTCGTCTCGACGGTGTTCCCCTTCCAGGGCGGGCCGCGTACGCGCACCGAGTACCGCATCCCCGACCCCGACACGGAGTGGAGCCACGCGGTGTTCGCTCCGGAGTCCCCCTACAATGCCATGTTTCCCAAGGCGCCGGTGCTGGCGATGAGCCTGAGCATGCCGGGGCGCCAGGCGTACGCGGACCGCGAACAGGACCAGCTGCCCTTCGGCCGGGCGCCGATCACGGCGGCCCCGAATCCCGCTCGGCCCGTCCAGCGCTCCGGTGATCAGCTGCGGGTGGCCGTTGACGGCTTCACCGACGCGGACGGAAACCACGGAACGGAGTACACCCACCCGAGTGGGGTGCGCACCCACCTCGAGATCAGGGCCGACGGCGCCCTGGTCGGGGAGACGGACAACCTCCCCTCCGGCACGGTCCGGCTTCCGGCCGGCGAGTCTCGTGTCTCGATCTCGTTCACCGCGGACAACCCGCAGGCCTGGAACGAGCTGTCGACACACACCGACACCGCCTGGAGCTTCCCGTCGACGACGACCGCCGAGGGTGCAACGGAGACCCAGCCGCTGCTGCTGCCGGACTACGACGTCGGCGTCGACCTGCACAACCAGGTCCGGGCCGACCGCCAGGGCCAGGTGGCGTTCGACCTGCGGCTGCGGCGCCCTGACGGCGTACCGGCCACGCCGGCCGGCGAGCCGAGCATCGACGCCTCGTACAACGACGGTGCGACCTGGCAGCCGGCGACCGTCACCCGCGGTACGGACGGCTGGCGCGTCGAACTGCCGGCGGGCAGCGGCCTGGTGTCGCTGCGGCTACACGCGGAGGACACCGGCGGCTCAGCGGTCGACCAGACGATCGTCCGGGCCTTCGCCGTCGTGCACTGAGCTGTCGAGCCAACCGAGCCGGACCGCCTGCACGCCCGCCTGGAAGCGCGTGCGGACGTGCAGGTGGTCCATCAGCTCGGCGATCCGGCGGCTGAGCGTACGGGTGCTGGTGCCCAGCCGACGGGCGACCACGTCATCCTTCGCACCTGAGGCGAGCAACGCGGCGAGCTGGCGATCGCTGAACCCGCCGTCCTGTGCCGGGGCGACGATCGGCGTCGCCTGCGCCCAGAGCAGCTCGAAGAGCTGGACCAGCGCGTCGAGGAGGGTGGACGGTCGGATGCAGACCGCCGCATCGGCGCTCTGCGCACCGACCGGCAGGATCGCCAGCCGGCGGTCGCCGATCGCCAGCTTCATCCGGAGGCCGGTGTGCACCCGAGACTGCTCACCCACGCCGGCTGCGTCCTGGACCTCCTCGAGCGCACCCGGCAGCTCCAGCGCCTCTGGGGCGTAGATGCCGCGCACCCGCACCTTCGCGCGCAGGAGCCGGCGAACCGAGTTGTCCGACCGCCGAGGATCGGCTACGTACGGCGGACGATCGATCACCATGAGCTCGTGCCGGGTGGTGCTGAGCAGTTGCTCGAACCGGGCAGCGATCGCTGCGCGACCGACCAGCACCTCGACGATCTCCTCCGGGCGGTACCGCTCCTCGGCGGGCATCTCGGCGAGCAGGGTGCGCGCGGCGAGCTGCGTACGCGCCAACTCCTCGCGGCGTCGGTCGACCAGCGCATCGACGGCGACGTCGGGTCGCGCCGCGCGCATCCTGGCGGGCTGGCCAGGCAGCCGGTGCACCAGGCCCAACTCCTCGAGTCTGGTCAACGAGCTGCCCACCTCGGCCGTGCCACGGCTCAGCGCCGCGGCGAGGTCGCGCTGGGACGCCTCGGGGCGGGACAGGAGTTCGCGGTAGACCGACTCGTCCTCGGGGCGGACACCGATCGGCTCGAGCATCCGCCCATCTTGCCCCCGGTCGGCGAACGGCCACCCAGGCACCCGTCCGCCGGTGACGAGTTCTACGTCCGACCGAGGCGATGACCCGGATCGCGATCAGCCCACGCGCCAGCGAGACAGCCCGGACGAGACAGCGCCCAGCCCGACGAAGCATCGAGCTGGGCGCGTCGAGCGGGCTATGCCACGAAGCGGGAACGGCGTCGGCGTCCGATCAGGTAGCCAGCGCCGCCGAGGAGCAGAAGCGCACCGCCGATGCCGGCCACGGTCGCGGTGTCGTCACCGGTGACGGGCAGCCCACCGCCCTCACCGCCGCCGGGGACGCCCAGGCTGGCGGAGGAAGCAGGAGCCGGTGCAATGGTCATCGTGGCGCTGGGCGTGGCGCTCGGTGTGGGCGTGGGCTCAGACGTTGCTGTCGGTGCGGGCTGAGACGCGCAGTCGAGCGCACGTGCGACGTACAGGCCGTTGTTCAGGTAAGCCAGGTAGGCATCGACGGTCCCCTCATCAAGCGCCTTCTGCGCGGCCGCCTTCACGTTGGCACCAGCGCCCGTCAACGTCCGGACCACCGTGACCCGCAGAGCCGTTGACCAAGCGTTCTGCACGTCCGCCTTGAGGAATGCGCGCAGATCATCCGCAGTGCCGTCCAGGCGCTCCTGAATGGCGTCAGGCAGAACGGGCAACGAGTCGGCCTTCGCCGCGGCCAGGATCTGGTTGGCCAACACGCGCACCTCTACATTGGTGGCGGTGTCCAGGTCGATGGTGACAAGCTCGCGGATATCCTTGTACACCTTGCGCTCGACCGTTTGGCAGGCCTCGTTCAGCACGGGCGGTTCCGTTTGAGCCATCGCCGGCGCCGCCGGAACCAGGAAGGCCAGCGCCATTAGGACGCCGGCCGGTAGCTTCCATCGCATGTGGATCTTCCTCCCCGCTGCAGGCAAAACGTGGAGATATTACCCGTCGCTCACGCCAAGTCGTTGCCCCATCCGTGACCGGCCTCGCGTCGAGGCTACGGATCAGGGGGGGTCAGCGGTCCGCATCCAGTCCGCAAGAGGCCGGCGGACAGTGAGGCAGTGGTGTGAGGTGTCGAGAGGCGTTTCCGCTGCTAGGCCGTGTTTCGTAGTACGTCGACTTGTCGCGCGGTTCCAGCTTGTCGACCAGCTGCGCAACGTCCCCGACGGCAGCTTGACCGGTCTCACCTCCACCGTTCCGCCTGGTGGCCTGCGCCTCGGCGCCTGCCGCGAACTGGCCTTTTGATGTTTGTCGGATCCTTCAGGCACCATGCCCGGCCATGGATGTACGACAGGAGTTTCGGGGCGCAGCCCGGGAAAAGGGCGTGCCGGTGGACGAGATCGAGCGCAGGGTGCGGCTAGCCCGACCACAGACGGAGCTGGTTCCGGAGGGCGACGGCCTGCCTGTGGCCGGTCGGTTCGGCGGTCTCGCGGCGTTGCCGGAGGGCGAGGAGTGGCCTCCCGGGCAGAGTCTCGTGTTGACGCTCGACCTCGCCGCGATCCCCTCGCACGGGCACGACCTTGACCTGCCGACCGACGGGTCGCTGCTGTTCTTCGTCGAGCCGGACTTCACGCCCAACGACTGCCGGATCGTTCATGTGCCGGCCGGCACCCCGGTAACCGAGCACCCGAACCCCGGGGTGCCGGTCTTCGGTCCGATTCTGCTGCACGCTCGTGCCGGCTGGAGCCTTCCAGAGAACGAGCACGAGGTGCCGTTCGACCTTCGCTTGGACGACGAGGTCGAGGAAGTGATCGGAGAGGTGATGTGGGACCTCGAGGACAACGATTACGAGTTTTCTCTCGGCGGTTACGGCGGCGCCAGCACCGGCGGCGCGGACAACCCCATCCTCAACGCAAACGAGCACACCGTGCTAGCCACCGTCTGGCTGGACGAGGGGCAGGTGGGTGACGCGTTCGGCGAGACGCTGATTGTAGTCAACTTCATGATCAAGCATGCGGATCTGGCCGAGCGCGCCTTCGACCGGATCTGGCTGATGACTGACTTCAACGGCTGACGCGGTCAGGGCTCCGGCGTGGTCCCCGGCTCGGCGTCGACCGCGTCGCCGGCGGTTCGGCGCAGAGCGGCGACGCCCAGCCTGTGGTACTGGGTCGACCAGCAGACAACTGCGTCGGTACTAGGCTAGGCCTTGTCTCGTAGCGCCGTCGATGTTGCGGCGTGGCGGTGATCGATAACTGAAGAGGTCTCCGGTATGTGGTTCAGCGACCAAGCCAGAACTTCACACCGGAGACCTCGTGCGGCAGCGAGGCGGCACGACCTGACCGACTTGCAGTGGGCGGCGCTGGAGGCGTTGCTGCCTGCGGGAACGGGTCGTGATCGGCCACGCAGATGGACCATGCGAGTGATCATCGACGGGATCCGGTGGCGGGTCCGGACCGGCTCACCGTGGCGCGACGTGCCCACGGTGTATCCGCCGTGGCAGACCTTGTAGCGGTGGTTTCGCCGGTGGCAGCGCGACGGTGTCTGGGCACAGATCCTGGCCTTGTTGCCGGCCCGCGCGGACGCGGCCGGATTGATCGGCCGGACGGTGAGCGTGGACTCGACCGTCACCCCGGGCCCACCAGCACGCCGCCGGGGCCCGCCGTGACGGCGACACACAGAAGCAGCCGCCCGGCGGTGTCCAGCAGGAGCCGGCCGATCACGGGCTCGGCCGATCCCGGGGCGGGTGAACCACCAAGACATCTGGCCTGTCATGGCCCTGCCGCTCGGAGGTCGTGGCTGGCGCCGGGCGCGGCGAACTCCAACAGCCGGGCGCCTTCGGCCTCGACCTCGGCGCGCTCGCTGGCGGTCAGCGGCCGGAACGGGTCGATCTCCAGAGTCGCTGACGCCTTGCCCAGGTGGAGCTTCCAGGCGCCCGTCACCTGCCCGTCCACCAGGAAGGTGGCGCGCATCCCGTTGCGTGTCATGACTCGTTTGCGGGCCTCCTCCGAGATCACGCGGGTGCGGTCGGCGTGGGAGGCCAGCAGGTTGTCGTATTCGGGCAGGAAGCGGACCGGCGCGTGGGCGTCGGCGCCGGGGCGTGGCGCATCCGGGAGGTCGAACAGTTCCACCCCGTGCTCGTCGTGGAAGACCGCCAGCCGCGGCCGCAGCCTCTCCAGGACGGGACGCAGCCGGGTTCGGCCGGCCCATGTCTGCACGTCGGTGACCGAGGCCGGGCCGAACGCGGCGAGGTAGCGCAGCACGATCTGTTCGGAGTCGGCGGCGGGGGCGGGCTCGGCTCCGGTCCAGCCGGCCGCCGTCGCGTACCGGGTGGTGCCGCCGACGCCCCAGACGGCGCGTGGCGGCACCTGCACCAGCGGCACGAGGTTGCGCACTACGGTGGCGAGCGCGCGGGGTTCGCGATCGGGCCACCGCTGGTGCAGCGCCGCCCCGAGCTCCTTGGGGGTGAGGTGCCGTGCGCCGAGCAGCGCCCGGCCGGACTCCGCCACGGCCACACGGTCCAGACCGGTTAGGGCCGTTTTGAATGCGGTGTCCAGCTCACGGTCGAGCGCGGGCTGCACCCATGGCCGAAACGAGCGGTAGTCCGCCGTGGTGACCAGGTGAACGGTGCTGCGCATCAGCGCGACCCGCACCAGGCGGCGCTCGGTCAGCGCGTCCGCCAGGTCGGCGGTGCCGAACTTCCGCAATCTGCTCCAGAGCCCGAAGTAGGGCGCGTACGGCGCCTGCGCCTGCATGCCGACCAGCCGGGTGACCGCCTCCTCGACGGTCGCGTCGGCCCGTTCCAGCAGCATCTGACGGGCCAGCAGGGCGCGTCCCAACTCCCGTCGCCCCAGCACCTGTGCCACCGTGCCGTCCTTTCCGTCCACACGGCAGGGGCGACGGATGCCGCCCCTGCCTCGTTGATCAACCGCCGAAGTCGGCCCGGTGATCCGCGGCCCACCGGGCGTAGGTGCGCGCGGGGTGCCCGGTGATCTGCTCGATGACGTCGTTGACCGGCGCGGGCTTGCCGACCGCGTCCGCCATGAGAGCGAACAGCGCGGCCAGGAACTCGGGGTCCATGAACTGGCTCATCTGCTCCAGCACGGGCTCCGGGTCGAGGTCCTCGACGGTGAGCGGGCGCCCCAGCGCCTCGCCGAGGATGCGGACCTGCCGTGCCTGGGTCAGCGACTCCGGGCCGGTCAGGTCGTAGGCCCGCCCCACGTGCCCGCCGCCGATCAGGATCCGCGCGGCCACCTCGGCGACGTCCCGCTCGTGCACGGCGCTGAAGGCCGCTTCGGCGTACGGCGCGCGAATGACGTCACCGCCCTGGAGCTGCATCGCGAACGTCAACGAGTTGATGGCGGGGAACAGCAGCCGCAGGAACGTCCACTCGATCCCGGACGCCTCGATGGCCCGCTCGACGTCGCGGTGGTACTGGGCGATCACGTCGGGCTGCCGCTCGGCGCCCGGGACGACCGCCCCCGAGGACAGGAACACCAGCCGACGCACCCCGGCCCGGCCCGCGGCCGCCAGCAGCGGAGCGACATCCATCCCGTACTGCAGAACTAGGAAGGCGGCCTCGACGCCGGCCAGCGCCGCCGGCAGCGTCTCGGGCTTGGTCAGATCGCCCCGGACGACGTCGACCTCCGCCGGGAGCCCGGCC
Organism: Micromonospora sp. MP36; assembly: GCF_008119785.1. Classification (GTDB taxonomy): domain Bacteria; phylum Actinomycetota; class Actinomycetes; order Mycobacteriales; family Micromonosporaceae; genus Micromonospora. The sequence goes on from NZ_VSFA01000069.1 coordinate 25,713, forward strand.
CGCTCCGGGGTACGGGTCAGCGCCCGCACCGGCGCACCCGCGGCGACCAGCTCCTCTACCGCCTGACGTCCGAAGTGAGCCGTGGCACCGATGACGAGATACATGAGGGTTTCCCTTCGTGCGAAAACATGGGGATCTGATGGGGTCCGCCGACAACCGGCGGCGGATCAGCGAACCTTGCGGAAGAACTGCCGGATGTCGTCGACGAGCAGATCGGGCGCGTCGTGCGCGGCGAAGTGGCTGCCCCGGTCGTAGACGTTCCAGGAGAGGATGTTCTTGTGGTCGCGGTCGGCGAACGTCCGGATCGACTGGAAGTCCCAGGCGAAATTGGCCAGGCCGAGGGGCACGGTGGTCGGCTCGGGCACGGACGTGCCCCGGCCGTTCGACTTCTGCTGTGCGGGGGCCGCCGCCGCGTCCTCGTAGTAGAACCGGGCGGCTGAGGCGGCCGTGTTGGTCAGCCAGTAGATCATCACGTTCGTGAGCACATAATCCGGGTCGAGCGAAGCGCCGAGCAGCTGCGCGTGCCAGCCCAGCAGACCGGCCGGGGAGTCGGCCAGGGCGTGCGCCAGATTCTGCGGCTCGGTGGACTGGAGCTTGTCGTACGCGCCCCGGTTCTGGGTGAACCACTCGGCGAACGCGAGCTTGCCGCGCTCCTCCTCGGACAGGCCGGCCAGCTCGGCGGGGTCGCCCGACGGGAATGAGAAGACCTGCGTCACGTGCACGCCGCACACGTGCTCGGGGTCGACCCGGCCCACCTCGGGCGAGATCAGCGACCCGCCGTCGTTGCCGACCGCGCCGTACCGGTCGTACCCGAGCCGGCGCATCAGCTCGGTCCAGGCCCTGGCCACCCGGTACCGGTCCCAACCGCGCTCCCGGGTCGGCCCGGAGAAGCCGAAGCCCGGCACCGACGGAATGACGAGGTGGAACGCGCCCGCCGGGTCGCCGCCGTGACCCCGCGGGTCGGTGAGCGGGCCGATCACGTCCAGCCACTCCACCACCGAGGTCGGCCAGCCGTGGGTCAGGATCAGCGGCGTCGCGTCCGGCTCCGGCGACCGCACGTGCAGGAAGTGGACGTTCTGGCCGTCGATCTCAGTAGTGAACTGCGGGTACGCGTTCAGCTTCGCCTCCCAGGCCCGCCAGTCGTAGCTGGTGCGCCACCGCTCGACCAACTGCTTGACGTAACCCACCGGTACGCCGTACTCCCAACCGGGCGGCACCGGGCCGGCCGGCGCCGACTCGCCCGCGGGCAGTTCCTCCGCCCACCGGGTCCAGGCCAGCCGCTGCCGGAGATCGTCGAGGTCGGCCTGGGGGACGTCGACCCGAAACGGCGTGATCTCGTCACTCATCGTGATGCTCCTCCTGTCTGGTGTTCGTCATGGGTCTTGCTGTTCTTGGCAGTCGGTCGCAGGGCGCGGAAGAAACCCCGGATGTCGGAGACCATCAGCTCCGGTTCCAGGTGCGCGGCGTAGTGGCCGCCGCGGGCCTCGTAGAGGTTCCACTGGACGATGTTCGTGTGGTCGCGCTCGGCGAACTTCCGGACGCCCGAGAAGTCTCCGGCGAAACCGGCCAGGCCGAGCGGAAACGTACTGGGCTCGGCGGGCGCGCTGTCGGCGTTGGCGTCCTCGCGGTAGAAGCGGATCGCGGAGCCGCCGGTGTTGGTGAGCCAGTAGATGGCCGTGTTGGTCAGGACGAAGTCGTCGTCGAGCCGCCGCCCGCCCATCGCCTCGTCGTCCATCAGCTGCAGGTTCCAGCCGAGCAGGCCGGCCGGCGAGTCGGCCAGCGCGTGCGCGAGCGTCTGCGGCTGCTGCGACTGGAGCTGGTTGAACGAGAACTTCGCCGCCATGAACCACTGCAACTGCTGCATCTGGGCCATGTCCTGCTCGGACATGCCGGCGAACTCGGCCGGGTCGCCGGACGGGAACGAGAACACCTGCGTGACGTGGACGCCGAGCACGCGCTCGCCGGCGTACGCGGCCAGCCGCGGCGAGATCATCGACCCCGCATCGTTGCCGTGCGCCCCGTACCGCTCGTAGCCGAGGCGCGCCATCAGCTCCGCCCAGGCCGCCGCCGTACGGTCGCTGCCCCAGCCGGCCTCGGTGGTCGGCCCGGAGAAACCGAAGCCCGGCAGGGACGGGATCACCAGGTGGAACGCGTCCGCCGGATCCCCGCCGTGCGCGGCCGGATCGGTCAGCGGACCGATCAGGTCCAGGAACTCCACCACCGATCCCGGCCACCCGTGAGTCAGGATCAGCGGCGTCGCACTGGATTCCGGCGACCGTACGTGCAGGAAGTGGATGTTCTGGCCGTCGATCGTGGTGGTGAACTGGGGATGTTCGTTGATCCTCGCTTCCTGTGCGCGCCAGTCGAAACCGGACCGCCAGTGGTCGACCAGCCGGCGCAGGTCGGCCAAATCCACCCCGTAGCCGGCATCCGGCGCCGGGTCGGTCCACCGGACACGGTCCAGCCGGTCCCGCAGATCGGCGAGATCGGCATCGGGCACGGAGACCCGGAAAGGCCGGATCTCGGTGTCGTTGTTCGTCATGGCACCAGCCTGCGGTGACCGCGGCGCCGACGACAGTGCGTGACGCACCGGTCGGCCGGCACAGTGCCCGCAACCCGCGTTGACACTGCACGAGCGACCCGTGCATTATGCAGTTCGTCGAGGTCAGGGAGGCGGAGTGCGAGCAAGACCGCAGCTGGCACTCGTACTGCTGACCGTCACGCTCGCCGCCTGGTTCGTGGGCCGCAGCGGATTCGTCTTCTCCGGCGACTACGGACCGTCAGCAGCTTCCGGGGTGCCCACCGGGGTCGCTGTAGCGGCGATCGGCGGGCTCGCCGCGCTGCTGTTCGTGACCGCGACCCGGCGCCTGTCCGCCCGTGCCACCGACGCCGTGCTGACCGCCCAGGCCGTCCTGGCGTTCGCCCCGTACGTCGTGGTGGGCGGGGTGTGGGGCCCGGTCGCCGGTGTGGTGGTCGCCTCGCTGCTGTTCGCCGCACCGCGCCGGGTCTCCTGGCCGCTGTCGGTACTCGCGGTCGCGGTGGACATTGGCCTGAGCGCGGCGTTCCAGGAACCCGGAGTGGCCGGGCTTGCCCTGGTCGGCCGGCTGGTCATCGACGTCCTAGTCGGGTTGAGCCTGTTCGGTGTGGTGGTGCTGACCGACCTGACCCGGCGCGTCGCAGCCGAGCGGACCGAGTACACGGCGCTCGCGGTGGCGGCGGAACGCCTCGACACCGCCGAACACCTGCGTACGGTGCTGGGCGCGGACCTGTCCGCGGTACGCCGGCTGAGCGGACACGGCATCGACGACCCGGATGCCCCGGCACGGCTGGCCGAGATCGCCGCGCACGCCCGGCACGCGGCGCACACCGCGCGGTCCATCACCGATCTCCGGCGCGCGATGCACCCGCGTCCGACCGGTACGGACACCGCGCCGGCGACCACGATCTCGCCACGGCTCGCCCGGTCGTTCACCCTGGCCACGACGATCGGCTGCGCCCTGCTCGTCCTGGTGAACCTCGCCTTCTACGTCCGGCCGGGTGCCGCCGGGTGGGCGCTCGCGGTGCTGGTTCTGGCCGGATCCGTCGGTCTGCAGATGTACCACGGCGCGCCGCGGGTGGGCGGTCGCGTACCGCGGTGGTGGCGGTGGACGCTGCCCGGCCACCTCGTCCTGCTGATGGTCGTGGTCGCGCTCACCGGGCCGCACTTCGCCCCGGTGATCGTGCTGGTCGCCGGCGCGGTGCTCTACCGGTGCCGTCCCGTCTTCTCCGCCGGCGTGCTGGCGGTCGTGTTGGTGGAACTGCTGCTGATGCAGCCGCCGACAACCACCCTCGGCGACCGCGTCTACCTGGTCGCGAGCCTGACCGCGACCCTTCTCCAGGTGTACGCCTACTGCCGGCTGCCGGAGCTCGCGCGAGAACTCACCGAGGCGCGCGATGGCCTCGCCCGGCTGGCCGTGGTACGCGAACGGCTCCGGGTCGCGCGCGACGTGCACGACCTGCTCGGGTTCAGCGTGACCGGCATCGGCCTGAAGTGCGAGCTGATCGTGCGACTGCTCGGCACCGACCGGGCCCGGGCCCGGTCCGAGATCGCCGAACTCGGCCGGCTCGCCGAACGCGGCCTCGCGGAGCTTCGCGCGGTCACCGCGGACACCCACCAGCTGGACTTCGCCGCGGAACTCCGGGCCGCCAGGTCCCTGCTCGACGCCTCGGAAATCCGGGGCGAGGCGACCGCGGACACCAGCTCCGTACCGGCCGGCGTCGACATGCTGCTGGCGACCGTGCTGCGGGAGGCGGTCACCAACGTCGTGCGCCACGCCGCCGCGAGTACCTGCACGATCACCCTGACCGTACGGGCCGGTACGGCGACGTTGCTCGTCGTCAACGACGGCGTCGGCGACGCGGACACCACCCACCGGACCGGCACCGGCCTGGTCGGCCTGAGCGCCCGACTCACCGCGGCCGGCGGACGGCTCAGTACGGAGACCCACGGGGAGGCGTTCGTCCTCGCCGCCGACGTACCTCTGCGGGCCGGGCGGCCGGGACGGCTACAGCCAACCCGCCTCGGCCGCGATCCGGATCGCGTCGACCCGGTTGCGGGCGTCGAGCTTGGTGACCGCTGAGGCCAGGTAGTTCCGGACCGTGCCGTACGTCAGGTAGAGGCTGGCGGCGACCTCCCGCGGCGTCGCGCCTGAGGCGGTGAGCCGGAGCACCTCGGTCTCCCGCTCGGTGAGCGGGCTGTCGGTCGAGCCGAGCGCCACGTAGGCCAGCTGCGGGTCGAGCACCCGTCCACCGGCGGCCACGGTACGGATCGCGTCGGCGACCTCGCGTGGCCCCGAGTCCTTGAGCATGAACCCTGCTACCTGCGCCTGCACTCCGCGTCGCAGGGTGGCCGGGCCGCCGATCCCGGTCAGTACCAGGGTCCGGCAGGTGGGCAGCTCCCGCCGCAGGCGCGCGGCCGCATCGAGGCCGTCGATGCCGGGCATCTCGATGTCGATCACCGCGACGTCCGGCCGGTGCCGCACCGCGGCCGGCACGACCGCATCGCCCCGGTCGACCGCCGCAACGACCTCGATGTCGTCCTCGTGACCCAGCAGCTCCGCCAGCGCCTCCCGCAGCACGCGCACGTCCTCGGCCAGCAGTACTCGGATCACCTCGGCTCCTCCTCGTTCCTGGTCAGCGTACGTCGACTCGGAGTGATCTCTGCGCCGCCAACCCACACGAGAGGTTCGAGTCTCGGTCGGGCAGTATCCGGTCTCACGGCCGCATGCGAGCGACTCTCGGTGATGCCACCACCAAACCGCGTCCGCAGGACACCTAGGCCAGGGCCGCCTCGGACCGCCCGGCGCGACCCATCTTCACCATCAAGGTCGCACGGATTACCGCAGACCGACAGGACGATCCGCACACCCGAGGCATGCACTCTTCTCGGCAAAAGAGGACGTCACCCGAGCGATCATGCAACCCACCGGAGCTGACCCCTTCGAGCTCGCCGAAAAGGTCACCGAGCAGAAAGACCTGCTCAGAAGGTTGCCATGGGACCCAAGTCTCACCACTCACGCATCCGCACCCGTACCCGCTCCCGCCCCCGCGCCATGGCGTCCCTCCGCAACCTCGCAGTCGGCGCGTTACGCCTGGCCGGACGCACCGACATCACCGAAGCGACCTGCTTGGCCTGCCGCTACATGAGCAGGCCCTTCGCCATCCTCAGCCTCACCCATGATCTTGGAAGGGCCGCGCCCATCCAGTTGATCCCTGGGCGGGTCGCTTGGGAACACGACTGGCCGTGAAAATCTTGAGCACCATCCGGGCGCACGTGGTCAGAGGTTGGGTTCAGGTTGCGTGTTGACGGAAGTGTCGGCGTCGGGATACTCGGTGCCGTGGGCGGAGACCATTGGTGGCAGAGCCCGTCGCTGCGTGACGGTTTGCTCGTCGTACTGGATTTGATCAACGATGCTCGAGCCGCGCCTCGACGTCGGGCCGGCTGGGAGCTGGCCGCATGCGCCGACTACTTCCGGGCGCTCAATCAGCTGGCGAATTGTCTCGACGGCACGATGCCCCCGCTTTCTCCGCATCCGGATCGGCCAAACGCGCCTGGCCGACGCACCGAATCGATCAAGCACCAGAACCTGCTTCTTGAGATGACTGCCGCGAACCAACGCGGTCTGCTTGGCCACCCAGCGGTGGCGGCGTTTGCCCGCTTCGAGCCCCTGGTCCTCGATCATGGATCGCCGGGCATGAGTCAGCGGATCGCGGATCTGACCGAGCCGGTTGTCCACGGCGCGTCGAGGCAGCACCGGGAGTTTCGCGATAGCTGGCTGCGTTGGGATGAGCGGAAATCTGGCACGGCGCAGACGCTGAACAAGCTGATCCGCGCGGTGCTGGTGGTCCGGAACAACATCCAGCACGGAGAGAAGACGCCGTCTGGACCTGACGTGCAGCGGCGCGAGCGGAACCAGGCGGTGGGGCGGCTCGTCCTTCCCATCCTCGAGGCAATCGTCGACGCTGTGCTTGTCCGGCCTTCCCACAGGCTCGCCGCCTACGGGACGCTGCGGCCAGCTCAGCCCAACCAGGACGAAGTCAGTGTCGCCGGCGACTGGACCGAGATCACGCTGACCGGGTGGCTGCGCAACCAGTCCAGCTCTCCCGCCTTCGAGGCCGACGTGTCCGGGCAGAGGGTTCCGGCGGCGTTGTTCACCTCCGCCGAGCTGCCGACGATCTGGCCTCGCCTCGATGACTTCGAGGGCCGAAACTATGAGCGGCGCCTCGGCCTGTACGAGTGCGAGGGCATCGTCGGCGTGGCTAACGTCTACGAGTGGGTGGGAGAGAATTGGTGAAGGATCTCGACGCTATCCATGCTGGGCTGCGCGCCACCGACCAACGGATCGCTACTGGCCAGTACGGCCGGGCAGACCGGTTCGCTCGACGGAGGGATTGCTCGTCGCGCTCGTGTGCGTCGTCGAGCTCATGACCGATCACATGTTCCAGCGCTAGGAATCGCGTCACACGCGCTGAAAGCGGCCCAGGGCCATGCCGAGACCGGCAAGCCGCCGCATGACATTGGACGGGGCGTCCGCCAGACGGTAATGCGGCCCGTCCTGGACGGCGCCGCGGACGAGGTCGTGCGTCAACAGCTGGAGGCACTCGTCGATCGCGGCTTTTGTGGGTCGGGGGTTCATCGACCTGAGGGCGTACGAGATGTTCTCCCGGCTGATCGCGCCGCCCTTGAGCGGTTCCTCGTCGTTGGCCTCGTTGTACAGCAGCTCCATCAGGCGGGTGATCAGATCGATCGATCGTTCGGCGCCGTTGTACTGCTCCTCGATATCGGTGAGGTCGTCACCGGTCCGTTCGAACAGCACGCGGAGTTCGGTTAGGGTGAGTGGACTGATCTGATGCCGACAGAGCAGGGCCGCGAGGTCGTCGACGGTCAGCAGCGTGAAGCCGTTGTTGACTGCCCAGTCTCGGATGCGGCCGCCGAAGCCGGGACCGACGACCAACCCGTAGTCGGCGAGGTGCTTACGCTGGTGGTCCTTGAGCGCGTCAAACTTGATGCTGTTTTCCGCGACCACCCCGGCGGCCGAGGACTTCACCTCGACGATGGCTTGGTACCGCTCGGCTGCGGCCAGCTCGGCTGTCAACAGCACGTCCGTCCGGCCGCTGCCGCCGAGATGCTCCGCGCGGAACCCGAGGAAGCGGAACGCGGTCGCCACGGCTGCCTCGAACTCCTCGCTCGCGTCGCTGCGGTAGGCGCATGCGCGTAGTTGACCCGCGAGCGTCTCCGCGGTGGCCGGCGGGTCGTCGGCGTTGACGGCTTCCTCGTCGGTGGCTCCGTCGGCGCGTTCGCCGAGCGGCTCCGACAGTGGCAACTCAGCGGCGAGCAAGCGACCCAACTCGGTGGTGCGGTATCGCATCCAGTCGATCCGCTCGACTAGGCCCGCGTCGTTCAGGAAACCCAGTCGGGTCCGCACCTCGGCGTCGGACAGGGGTTGTCCGTACTGCTCCTTGGCGATGCGGACCAGCTCACCGACCGGCGTCGCGGCGTCGGCGTGGCCGAGCATCTCGGCGACGAACGCGTAGCGGGTATGCAGATAGCGGACCAGATCGATCTCGTTGCCCAGCTCGAGGAGGCCGGAGAACTCGGCGGAGACGCCGTAGCGTTGGAACGCGACGAGGTCGATGGCGCCGAGATGCCGGAAGCTGTGCAGCGTGGAGTTGAACGAGCTCTTCTTCATCCCGAGCCTGGCGTTGCAGCGTTCGAAGAACTCCTCGGCGGTGGCACCGCCGCCGAGGATGTCGCACACCGCCTTGACCGACTCGATGAGCGACTGGCCAGCGCCCGCTTCGTCGCGGCCCCGAGCGTTGCGGCCGCGCGGGATGTATCCGATAAGCGACTTGCGCCCGCGCAGGGCCACGGAAGTCAGTTCGCGGATCCGCCGGGCGACCCAGTCGGCTGGCTCCGGCAGCTCGGCCTCGTCCAGCCGAGTGAAAAGCGAAGATTTCGCAGCTTCGTCGGGAGACGTCAGGATCACCTCGCCGAGGAACGCTTCGCCGGAGGTGGTCAGCACGTATCTGTTTCCCCAGCGCTCGACCAGCCCAAGAGCGGTGAACCAGGTGATCCGCCGATGAATCTGATCGGGGCTGGTCCAGAACAGGCCGAAAGATTTCGCCTTTTCGAGCAGATCAGCCCGCGCATGGGTCTCCGGCAGCGCCTGGAGCAGCTCGCCGAAGAATTTCACCCGGCCCTGCAGGTAGACCGCGAGCGACTGGGAGGATTCGTCAGCCAGCCATGACGAGGCCGCCGCCGCGGGCACCCAGACGCCGTCCCGGCGTCGCGACACCAGGCCCATGGCGGACAGCTGGCGCTTGCAGACCTCCTCGAGATCCGCGTCGACGCTCGCCCCGTTCGCCCGCACGAGGCTGACCCGCGTGCCGGGGCCGGCGGGAAGGCTTTCAAGGACGACGCGGAGAACGGCGAGGAGGTTGTCGCGCTTGCCCGGCAGCGCGCCGATGGTTTGTGAACGCTCGGCCCACGGCTTCCGTTCCGACGACACGGGATCCATGGGCACGAAGCGTACGGGTGGGGTACGACACAAGGCCGTGTGGTCAGCCGGTCCGAGCATCGGTCAGCACACCGTCCAGCCCTGGCCTTCCCGGCCCGTCCAGACCAGGTGTCCACCGGCTCGCCGGCGGCGTCGCGCAACTCGGCCTCGTCGCCGCTGGGCGTGACGGCTCACCGTCGGCCGGCGTGCACGACCGGCCGCAGATCCGGATGGCCGACAAGCCGGCTCGATGCGCGCGAAGAGACGGTCCCCAGGCAACCAGGAGCAGGGCAACCGGTCCAGAAACCCAACAGTCAGTAGAGCTGCACCTCCCACGAGGCAAGCTCGGCTTCTCCAGGAGGAAGCTTGCCAGTGCAGTACTGGTAGAGCCACGTCGCGGCGCGACGCTCGGCGTGCTTTTCGTTGGTTGGGACTCCGTGCTCGTCGAGCTCAAGGACGTTAGCGAAGATGGCGAAGCAGATCTCCATCTGGGAAGGCGAGTCCTTCAACTCGTCCCAGTAGTTGATGCCCTTCAACAAGGGGTAGCCGACCGAGCCACGCGCGACCCATCCGGCGAAGCGCCGGATCGCTCCTGATGCACCATGACCCAGGTGGGAAGACATACGCGCAACATACCGGTCAGGCCCCCGACAGGGTGTCGGCGGTTGTCAGCGACGCTGCGTCCTGAGCTCGGCAGGGGGCAAGCGGCGGTCTATGTTCCGGAGGCCATGTAGGCGGCGAGGATGTAGTTGGGGTGGCGGTCGAGGTTCTTGCGGGCTCGGTCGTAGCGCATGGTGGTTCGCGGGTCGGCGTGGCGGGCGGCGATCTGCACGTCGCGCAGGCTGACGCCGGCGTCGAGCATGGTCGTCACGAACGTGTGGCGCAGCATGTGGGGGTGCATCCTTGGCATCCCGATGGCGGTGAGTCCTACTCGGTCCGTGTGGTGGGCCATTGGGCGTCGGCGGGGATCGGTGGAAGTCGGCGCAGTGCTCGGATGGCTCGTCGGGCGAGCGGTAGGGCCATCGTCAGGACGGCGATGACTTCCGTTGCTGCGATTGTGACGAGTGTGGTGCGTTGTGCCTGGTCGATGTAGTCAGGCAGGGTGACGATTCGTAGGGCGAGGGTGGTCGCGGCGAGCAGGGTGAGCGCCAGTGACCACGGCAGCGTGCGAGCTGGCTGCCTGGGTGTCCGTCCGGCCAGGTGGACCGCGATGGCGGCGGCGACTATGGCGCAGGACAGGCCAGGCCAGTCCAGCAGCCTCGGTGCCTGGCTGGTGGCCTGGATGGCGAACAGCGGCAGGGGAACGAGCAGGATGCCGATCGGTATCGCGAGGAGCCAGGGGCGGCGCGGCACCGGTGGGGCGTCGCGGTGAAACACCGCCATGGCGAGTACCAGGACGACGTCGGTGAGCCGCAGCGCCCAGGGCGTCACGGATAGCGGTACATCGGTGGCGGCCTGCTCCACGGCGGTGGTGACGGCGGGGGGCACGATGGCGAGCAGGGCGACGGCCTGGGCCACGCGGCGGTGTCCGAGGACGAGCGCGATGTAGGCCGGCAGCCAGGCGTAGCCGGCCAGGTTCCACGCGGTGTGCCAGATACTCCCCGACGGCGTGAGCGCCCACGCGGGTGCGGGCGCCGGCAACCAGGCGATCTTCCCGGACAGCCACAGTGCGACGGCGACGCTGGCGGTGACCATGACGGCGTGGGTCAGCGCCGCCATCAGGGTCGCCAGTCGCACGGCTTGTCCCCAGGCGTAGGAACGGGCTGGCGCGTCGGGGCCCCCGAGACGCAACCGGACAGCCAGGGACACGATGCTGGCGACCTCCGCCAGGCTCGGCCGGCCGTAGTCTGCGGCGTACGCGGCGGTTTCCGGGTCGTCGTTGTCCATGCTGTCCAGGAAGGCGGCGACCATGTCGTCTTCCCACTGCTGCCGATAGGCGGCGGGCAGCAGCCGCAGCACGAGGCGGTAGCGCTCTTCGAGCCGGCTCATGACGGCGCCGGCCCCGTGATCGGGTTCCGCCGGCCACTTAGCCGGGTCGAGGCGAGACGCGCGTTCGCAGCCAGCCGCTGCGCCTCCGCGGCGAGGGCGTCGCGGCCCCGCTCAGTCAATCGGTAGTACCGGCGTAACCGCCCTTGCCATGCCTCCTCGCGGTCCAGCTCGACCAAGCCGTCGCCGACGAGCCGGTCCAGAGCCCCGTACAGGGAGCCGATCTTCAGCTGCACCCGCCCTCGCGACAGCTCTGCCACGTCCGCGACGATCCCGTAGCCGTGGCGTGGAGCGTCGACCAGCGCGGTGAGGATGAAGAAGGCCGGTTCCGTCATCGCCCTAGAACCCATCCACCGAATATAGTGGATGACAAGATATAGTGCGAGCCGGGACCTCGATGGCCGGCACGGTTTCATCAGGCGCCTCAGACCCGCCGAGTCGACGAGACAAGGAGTCGTCATGGGCGACGGTGACGCAGCAGACGCCGCAGACCTGGGCGGGCCGGACTTCGCTCCTGCGATACCCACGGTGCAGAGCAGTGTCGTCGGCGCCCCACCCACCAACCAGGCCATCGTCTTCGGCCCCGGATACAGCGGTCACGTCGTCCTACTCCGGGCCCCGCAGCGTGTTCAGACGCTGCCGGTCGCCGTAAACAGCGGTCCCCGCGGCGGAGCGTGCCCGATCCCGTGGCCGATACGGCGCGGAGGCGGAAAACTGGCTCTGGTCACCGCATATGCCATCCCAGTTCCGGTTGTCCGCCCCGCGGCTCGTCTGGGAGCAGTGGTTCGACGACGCATACCCCACGGCAGACAGCAGCGATCTTCTCCGCTGGGACGAGCTGGAGGTAGGTCAGCGCGAGGTCCTGGTCCGCGCCGCCGAGGCTAGCGGGATGCTGACCGGGCCGTTCGGTATCTGGGACGGCCCGCCGGCTGAGCTGGACGCCAGGCAGCGCTTGAACTGGGCCGATGGGTAGCTGGCAGTGTTGCTGCCCTTCGTCCGCGATGGCTTGATCGAGGTACGCCGCTACTCCGAGGCTGCCAGCGACCAATTCACAGTCATCGGCGTAGACGGTCTGCGCAACACTCTGACCGATCCCGCCCTCTGGTGCAGCGATCTTGATCGGGGTATCGGAGTGGGATGCGTGTTCACCCACGCCGGACTCGCGGTGTGGCGGGGTGGCTGGAGGGGGGCCTGGGCCGGCCGCCTGCCGGTCGGGGGGCTGCCACCGGGCCGGCGCGCCCCCCCCAAACCTCTCCGCCTGGTCCG
>NZ_VSFA01000007.1 GCF_008119785.1 Micromonospora sp. MP36
CAACGGCCTCGCGATCGGCGGCGTGATCGCCCGCGCCGACCTGATGGACTGCCTGCGGGCCAACTCGATCTCCACCTTCGGCGGCAACCCGCTGGCCACCGCCGGCGCACTGGCGTCGCTGACCTATCTGCTGGAGCACGACCTCCAGGCCAACGCCGCGCAACTCGGCGCCCGCCTGCTCGACGGCCTGCGCGCGGTCGCCGCGGCGCACCCGGTGGTCGGAGACGTACGCGGCAAGGGCCTGATGATCGCGCTGGAGTTCGTCGGACCCGACGGCGAACCCTACCCGGCGGCCGCGACCGCCCTGCTCGAGGAGACCCGGGCACGGGGCCTGCTCGTCGGCAAGGGCGGCCTGTACGGCAACGTCATCCGGCTGGCGCCACCGATGACCCTGACCCGGGCCGAGGCGGAGGAGGCCCTGGAGATCCTCACCCAGTCGATCGAGGCGGTGGACAAGGAGGTGCAGGCCCGATGAGGACCACCCACTGGATCGGCGGCAAGCCGTGGCACGGCGTCGCCGAGCGCACCGGGGACATCTACGACCCCGCCACCGGCCGGGTCGTCGGACAGGTCGACTTCGCCACGGCCGCGGTCGTCGACGAGGCGGTCGCCGCCGCCCGCGAGGCGTTCACCCGGTGGCGCAGCGCCTCCCTCGCCCAGCGGACCAGCGTGCTGTTCGCCTTCCGGGAACTGCTGAACGCCCGCCGGACCGACCTGGCCGCCATCATCACCGCCGAGCACGGCAAGGTGCTCTCCGACGCGGCGGGAGAGATCCAACGCGGGCTGGAGAACGTCGAGTTCGCCTGCGGGATCCCGCAGCTGCTCAAGGGCGGATACAGCGAGAACGCCTCGACCCAGGTGGACGTGTACTCGATCCGGCAGCCACTCGGCGTGGTCGGGGTGATCTCCCCGTTCAACTTCCCGGCCATGGTGCCGCTGTGGTTCGTGCCGAACGCCATCGCCTGTGGCAACACGGTGGTGCTCAAGCCGAGTGAGAAGGACCCGTCCGCGGCGAACTTCCTGGCGGAGCTGCTCGCCGAGGCCGGGCTGCCGGACGGGGTGTGCAACGTGGTGCACGGCGACAAGGAGGCGGTCGACCGGATCCTCGAGCATCCGCAGGTCAAGGCCGTCTCGTTCGTCGGCTCCACCCCGATCGCCCGCTACGTCCACGAGACCGGCAGCCGGCACGGGAAGCGGGTGCAGGCGCTCGGCGGCGCGAAGAACCACATGGTCGTGCTGCCCGCCGCCGACCTCGACCTCGCCGCCGACGCTGCCGTCTCCGCCGGCTTCGGGTCGGCCGGCGAACGCTGCATGGCCATCTCCGCCGTCGTGGCCGTCGATCCGGTCGGCGACGAACTCGTTGCCAAGATCAGCGAGCGGATGGCCGACCTGCATGTCGGCGACGGCCGCCGCCCCGGCTGCGAGATGGGACCGCTGGTCACCGGCGCCCACCGGGACCGGGTGACGGCGTACCTGGACGCCGGCCGGGCCGAGGGGGCGCAGCTCGTGGTCGACGGGCGGAGCCACCCGATCGACGGCGAGCCGGGCGGCTTCTGGCTCGGGCCGACCCTGTTCGACCACGTCGACACCGACATGTCCGTCTACACCGACGAGATCTTCGGGCCGGTGCTGTCGGTGCTCCGGGTGCCCAGCTACGACGCGGCCGTCGAGCTGGTCAACGCCAACCCGTGGGGCAACGGCACCGCCATCTTCACCAACGACGGCGGCGCGGCCCGGCGCTACCAGAACGAGATCGAGGTCGGCATGGTCGGGGTGAACGTCCCGATCCCGGTCCCGGTGTCGTACTACTCCTTCGGCGGCTGGAAGGACTCCCTGTTCGGCGACGCCCACGCCTACGGGCCGGAAGGGGTGAACTTCTTCGTCAGGTCCAAGGTGGTCACCAGCCGCTGGCCCGACCCCTCCCACGGCGGCGTCAACCTCGGCTTCCCGCAGAACCGCTGACCGTTCCGACGGCCGGCGCGGCGGCGACCGGCCGTCAGGCCGCCCCGAAACGGGCCGCGAACGCGCCGTGCACCGGCCCGCCGGCCCGGTCCAGCACCGCGAAGGTGACCTGGTCGAACCAGCCCGCCGCGTCGGCCAGGGCCAGCGCGAACGCGTCCGCCACCGTCGCCGGGTAGTTGCGGAACACGCCACAGCCCCACGCGCCGAGCACCAACCGCCGGTGGCCGTACGCGGCGGCGACGGCCAGCACCCGACGGGCCCGGGTACGCAGCGCCGGCCCGACCCGCTCGGCGTCGGCGGGCTGGTTGCGCAGCAGCGCGCCGCGGTTGGGCGCGGCGGCGGTCAGGAAGGACACCTCGTGGGCGGCATCGAGCAGCCGCCCCTTGTCGTCGCGGAACACCGGCACCCGGGGCGAGTGGATGACCCGGTCGCTGTAGAGCAGGTCCCGCTGCTCGCGATGGAAGTCGTAGAACTCGGGGACCACGGCCAGGCAGGGGAAGAGCGCCGACGCCCGGGCGATGCTCTCCTCCTGCGCCTGCGCCCCGGTGCGGAACCCGCCGCCCGGGTTCTTCGCCGAGGCGAACACCAGCGCGGCCACGTCCCCGGAAACGGCGAGGCGCCGGGCGGCCAGCAGGGTGCTCTCCCCGGTCACCTCCACCGCCGGGGCGGCGCCACCGGTCGGTGGGGTGGGCAGCGGATCGTCGGGCAGGTGCAGGCGGGTGCCGGCGACGGCGGCGCGTACCGGGCCGGTGAGCTCGACGGTCTCGCCGTGAGCGTTGACGTATCGGCCGGCGTCGAGGATCTCCAGGGTGTCGCGGGCGATGGCCCGCAGGCGCGTACTCATGATCCGCTGATTCTGCGGCAGCGGCCCGCGGCGCGGCGACCGGTTAACCGCTCGCCCCTCGTTTCTTGTTGTCGCCCTCCCTTCTGCGCGCTCACTCAGGATTGGGAAGTGCCGCGGCTGCGGGCGCGTTTGACGCTCGCGATCTCGCCCTTGATCGGCAACCAATAGAAGGGGATGAAGGCAGCAACCACGGCCACGCCGAGGAAGGGATGCAGTAGGCCCAGCACGATCCCCACGGCAATCCAGATGGGCGCCGGACGGAAGCGTCTGCTGATCGCTCTCGCGCCGGCCGAGTCAGTCGTCTGAGCAAGCAGGCGGCGGCCGTGCCTCGCGTATTCCCAGATCACGTTGAACAGGATGGCCGCCACCTCGTAGGAGATTCCGTAGAAGACGACGGCGGTTCGCTCTCCGTGGCCGGACCTGAGCGCGCTGGCGAGGACGGCTGAGGCGAACGGTAGAAACGCGATTTGCATCAGCAGCAGCGTGTTGAACAGGAGCACCAGGCGGTCGGCGGAGCGGATGTGGTCGAACATGACGTGGTGGTTCACCCACATCTGCCCGATGAGCAGAAATGTGATGGCGTAGGTCAGGTACGAGGGCCAGAGCTTACCGAGGCCCTCCAGCAGGTGTTGAGTGTCCTCCGGAGGGCGGATTTCCAAGACGAGCAGGGTGACGGCGATGGCGATGACCCCGTCACTGAACATGACGACCCGCCGTGGGTCTCGCTCCGCACCGACTGGGTTACTGGACCGGGCTTCGTCCTCTGCGGTAGTGGGGGTGTTGCTGGTTGGGCGAAACCGGGGCACGAGCCCGCACCTAACGGGTCAGGCCGCGTACGTCGCGCAGCGACCGCAAGGCGAGACGGAACCCAGCACACCCTTGGCCCTGCCCGGGCAGATTTGGCCGTTTTCTCCTGCGGGCCATCTCGGACCTCCTCCTCGAGACTGGGACGCGGTGCCCAACCGGGCGGACTTTCCCGCCGTTGGCCGAAGCAAACGGCGTCTCGTCCCGCCCACGTGTTGGCGCTCGCCCGAGTGCCCTGATCGTCTACCTTGCGGTTTCTGGCGGCGACCGTCGGCACCGGATGACGCTCGCCGCGCCATGGCCGATGGCAGTACGGCCAGCGGCGGAGACGGTCACCACTATTGATCCCCAGGTTGTTGTCCGGCTGGCAGGTGCTGGACGAGTTGGATCGGGTTGCCGTCCGGGTCGGCCGTCCAGGCGATCAGCAGCCGGTCGAGCCAGACGTGCGGGGCGGCCAGCGCGGGCGCACCGTCGGCGGTGAGCTTCGCGTACGCGGCGGCGGTGTCGTCGGTCCAGAGCACGACCGCCGCGCGCTGACCCGACGGCACCGGGTCGAGGCCGTGGTCGTCGCGGGTGGACGTGACCGACGCGATGCCGATGCGGTAGCCGTCGAGGGTCAGGTCCACGTGGATCGGCTCGCCCTCGGTGGGCACCCGGAAGGTCTCGGTGAACCCGAGCCGGGTGTAGAAGGCGGCGGCGCGGGTGACGTCCTCGCTGAACAGGATTATCTGCGGCGTCCGGAACATCCGGGCACCCTAGCGTCAGTCCGGCAGGCGGGGCATCTCCAGGCCGGGATCCTGGCCGAGCAGCACGGCCCGGGTCAGCGCGGACGACCCGAACCGATCCCGGACCGCGTCCACCGCCGCGTCCAGCTCCGCGCCCGGGTCGCGGGTGAACGGCAGCGTCAGCTGCACGTGCCCGTTGTCGAGGTTGCCGACGGACACCCCGATCAGCGTGATGCCCCGGGCGTCGATCTCCGGCAGCGCCGTCCGCAGCAGCGCGCGGGCGGCCTCCAGCAGCGGTCGGGTCTGCGCGGTGGCCTTGTCGATGGTGTGCGAGCGGGTCGCCCGCGTGTAGTCGGCGAAGCGCAGCCGCAGGGTGACGGTGCGGCCGGTGCGCCGGGCCGCGCGCATCCGCCCGGTCACCCGGTCGACCAGGCCGGCCAGCACGGCGTCGAGCTCGGCGGGGGAGTGCGGCTCCCGGCCCAGCGCGTGCTGAGCACCCATCGACGACCGCCGTCGCCCGACCTGCACCCGGCGGGGGTCGCGGTTGTGGGCGAGGGCGTGCAGGTGGTGGCCGGCGCCACCGCCGAGCAGCGACACCAGGGCGGCCTCGCCCAGCCGCGCCACCTGCCCCACGGTACGGATGCCCCGCTCGCGCAGCTTCGCCGCGGTCACCGGGCCGACGCCCCACAGCCGCTCCACCGGCAGCGGATGCAGGAACGCCAGCTCCCGACCCGGCTCGACGACCAGCAGCCCGTCCGGCTTGGCCACCCCGCTGGCCACCTTGGCGAGGAACTTCGTCCGGGCCACGCCCACGGTGATCGGCAGGCCGACGCGCTCGCGTACCTCCCGGCGCAGCCGCACGGCGATGTCGGCGGGCGGCCCGACCAGCCGGCGCAGCCCGCCCACGTCCAGGAACGCCTCGTCGATGGAGAGCCCCTCCACCAGCGGGGTGGTCTGCCGGAAGATCTCGAACACCGCTCGGCTCGCCGCCGTGTAGGCGGACATCCGCGGCCGCACCACGATCGCCTCCGGGCACAGCCGCCGCGCCTGCCGCCCGCCCATCGCGCTGCGTACGCCTCGGGCCTTGGCCTCGTAGCTGGCTGCCAGCACCACCCCGCCGCCGACGATCACCGGCCGCCCGCGCAGCCGGGGATCGTCGCGCTGCTCGACCGACGCGTAGAAGGCGTCCAGGTCGGCATGCAGGATGGTGGCCTCGCCCGACACGAACCCATGTTCGCACACGTGTTCGACCGTGCTGCGGTGAACTGCCGAAACGGCTCCCCTCAGCCGACCACGCAGGCCGGGGTGGGTTCAGCGTGGGCGCGTCACGGCAGCGCGAGCACGGCGGCGTGCCCGAGGTGGTCCGACGCCCACCGGCCGCCGGGGGTCTGCCGCTCGGTGCCGAACACCTCGCTGCTCAGCGGCATGACCGCGCCCCTGACCAGGACCATGTCGATGCGGTGCTCGACGTCGCCGGCCGGTTGGTTCAGGTCGTCACCCAGCCCGGAGGTGTAGCCGGGGTCGCCCGGGTGCAGCACGGGCCAGGTGTCGACCATGCCGCCGGCCACCAGCGCGGCGTACGCGAGCCGGTTGTTCTCCTCGGGCAGTTCCGGTCCGGAGTTGAGGTCGCCGACCAGGATCAGCCGGCCGGAGGTGCGCAGCGGTCCCTGCAGCAGCTCCTGGGCCTGCTGCACCCGGACGCCCGGGTGGAACGCCTCCAGGTGGGTGTTGACGAACCGGTACGTCCGGCTGCCCTGCGCCACGTCCACCGCAGTCCAGCCGCGGGTGCTGGTGGCGCTGCTGTTGACCGGCGGAAGTGGGATCACCAGGTTGTGCATGAAGTTCCCCGACGATGTCCCGGTCACCTTCACCCGGCCGCCGTGCCGCACCAGGATCACGTCGCGCATGGTGAGCCGGGCGTCCACGTTGTGCGGCGCCCCCGCCGGGGCCTCCAGATCCGCCTCGTTCTGCGCCACCGCCACGTCGTACGGGTGGCCGGAGCGGGCCAGCTCGGCCATCAGCAGAGCGAGGTAGTCGTAGCGGATCGTGGTGGCCGGCGCCGGGTCGCCGAGCGGCCCGGTGCGCCAGAGCGCCACCTCCTGCAGGCCGACCAGGTCGGGCTTGCGCTCCCGGATCTCCGCGGCGACCAGCCGGGCCCGGGCCGGGAAGTCCACCAGGTCGACGTGACTGAGCAGGGCCGCGTTCGCGGCCAGGAATCCGGGCAGGGTCGTCGCGGTCATCGACGGGGTGAGGTCGCCGCCGAGATAGAGGTTGCGGGTCAGCACCGTCACCTTGGGACCGGCCTGCGCGTGGGCCGGTGCCGGGAGGAGCCCCAGGCTGGCCGCCACGAGGGCGGCGGCGGTGACCAGCCGGGTCAGTCGGAAACGTGCTCTGCCGTCCATACGCCCCGGTCCTCTCTGCGGCGGATGATCCGCGTCGGGTGCCAGGGCGTACGGTAGCGCCGCGGTGACCATCGTGGACACCGCCGTTCGGGCGGTTCGGGCAGGTCCGAGGGCAGCGGCGAGGGGGCCGGACGACAAGGCCACCAGGGCACGGGTAGCAAACCGGCGGCCGCCCTGGTCCAGGGCGGCCGCCGGCCGTCGTGCTGCTGCGGGCCCGTCAGGGCACGGTGATGGCGAGCTTGCCCAGCGCGCCCGCGAAGTCGTCCAGTGCCTTGGGTACCTCGGCCAGGTCGTAGCGTCGGGTGACCGGGACCTGCAGCCGACCGGCCGTGACGTCCTCGGCGAGCCGGACGAGGGTCTCGGGGCTCGGGCTGCCCATGATCGAGGTGGCGGCCGGGTGCTGGTCCGGGCCGAAGCCGATGGTCGACGCGAGCCGCCCGCCGGAGGCGAGCAGCCCGGCGAGTTCGGTGCCGTCGCCGGCCAGGTGCACCACCGCGGACACCCCGTCGGGAGCGACCGCGCGGACCTGGGCACTCAGGTCGCCGGTGTAGTCCACCACCTCGGCGGCGCCCAGTTGCTGCACGAAGTCCGTGGCGGCGCCGGGGCGGGCGGTGGCGATGACCCGCGCGCCGGCCGCGGTCGCGTACTGGACGGCGAGCGCGCCGACGCCGCCGGTCGCGCCGGCGACCAGGACGGTGTCTCCCTGCCCGGGCGCGACGGCGTTCACCACGTCGACCGCGGTCGCGCCGGCCAGCCCGAGCGCGCCCGCAGTCGACGGGTCCAGGCCTGCGGGAAGGCGGGTGATGCCGAACTGGTCGCCGACCGCCACGTGCTCGGCCCACGAACCGTCACCCAGGTAGGACCGCATGACCACGCCGAACACCGGGTCGCCGACGCGGAAACGGGTCGCGCCGTCGCCGATCGCCGCGACCTCGCCGGCGAAGTCCTTGCCGAGCACGACCGGGTACCGGTATTCGAGCATCCCCGTCATCATCCCGGCCGCCGCCTTCTTGTCGAAGCCGTTGACCGAGGACGCCCGGACCCGGACGAGCACCTCGCCCGGGCCCGGGCTGGGCTGGGGCAGGTCGTCGCGGAGACCGGGCCCCGCGCCCTCCTTGTCCAGCGTGATTGCCCGCATGCGCCGTTCCCTTCCTTCGCCGCGGCCGGTCAGGCGCCCCTGGCGCGGGGGCGGGCGCCGCGGCGCGACAGCGAACTCGGCGCGTTCACGCCCGCCTCGTCGCTGACGCTGATGCCGAGCCGCTCGACCAACTCACCGCCGAGCCAACCCGTGAAGCCGGCCAGCACGATCCCCACGAAGCTGCAGGCCAGGGCCGCAGCGGGGGGTTCCCAGTTGGTCGCGGACAGGCGCAGGAACCAGCTCGCCGCGAACAGCAGCACCACCACCAGGTTGCCGAGGCCGTGGATCGCGCCGACCCGCTTCGCGCGGGTGCCGGACGGGATGGCCCGCCAGTCGATCAGACCGAAAACCGCGGCGAGCAAGCCCCCGATGACCCCAATGCCGATCGTGTACGCCGCCGAGATCTGGAAGCCGGCGCGATCGGTAATCAGGTAGAGAATGTCGAAGATCACCCCTGTGGCGAGCAGACCCAGCGGAAACACGATCAGGATGGGGTGGATCCCGTGCCCCATCGCCTTGGCGCGACTCTCCATGCCAGCCCTCCTGTCTGTGTAGGCGAGCCCGCATTCCCCGCGCAAGCTGGGCTACACGTGCCGGCCCACGGGACCGACCGGTCAGGCCCGGCGCCGGTGGGGAGAGATGGCCTGCCGCGGGGGACGGCGGATCAGGGCCAGCCGGTCCCCGCGGGCGCTGATCGAGGTCCGCCCGCCACGCCGGCGGCGCACCGTCAGGTCGACGGTGGCGCCCCCCACCTGTACGCCCTCCAGCCGCAGGTCGGGCAGCCACTCGGGCAGGTGCGGGTCCACGATGATCGTCCGCAGCGGTGCGACCGGGCGCAGCGCCAGTAGCGCCTGCACCAGCGCCACGATGGCACTGGCCGACCAGGCCTGCGGCGCGCAGGAGTTCGGGTACACGCCGGGGTGCGGGTGATCGGGGTCGCGGGGCAGACCGCTGAGCGCCTCGGGCAGGCGGTGCTCCTCGAACAGCGCCGCCGCGGCGAACATTCCCTCGGCCAACCGGTGCAGGTGGTCCCAGCACCCGTACCGGGCCAGCCCCAGGCTGATCGTGCCGGCCTCCACCGGCCAGACGCTGCCCCGGTGGTAGCTGAACGGGTTGTACGCCGGGTGGTCCGCCGACAGCGTCCGCACCCCCCAGCCGCTGAACATGTCGGGCGCGAATAGCCGGTCCACCACCCGGGCGGCGGCCCGGGTCGGCACGATGCCGGTGGTGAGCAGGTGCCCGTCGTTGGAGTTCGTCGACCGCACCGGCCGCCGGTCCGGCCCGAGCGCCATCGCGTAGCAGCCCCGGTCCGGCAGCCAGTACGCCTCGTGGAAGCGGCGCCGCAGCGCCCGGGCCCGGGACAGCAGCGCCGCGCCCCGGGCCGGATGGCCGGTCACGGTGAACACCGCCGCGGCGTGCCGCAGCGCCGCGTACCAGTAGCCCTGCAACTCGCTGGTCGCGATCGGGTTGGGCACCACCTTCCCGTCCTCGTCGACGATGGCGGTGTCGGAGTCCTTCCACCCCTGGTTCTTCAGCCCCGCCCGGGAGCGGCGGTGGTACTCGAGGAAGCCGTCGCCGTCCGGATCGCCGTACCGCTCGATCCAGTTCAGTGCCTGCCGGGCGGTCGGCAGCAGGTCCCGCACGGTGTCCAGGTCCCCGGTCCAGGACAGGTACTGGCCGAGGAAGACCAGGAAGTCCGGTGCGGTCGACCAGTCGCCGTAGTAGCCGGTGAACGGGTCCAGGCCGAGCACCGAGACCGGTCCCTGGCGGGCCTCGTGCAGCGGCTTGCCGGGTTCCTCGTCCCGCCAGTCGTCGAACCGCTGGCCGAGATGCTGGGCGTTGAGCCGCAGGCTGTCGGCCAGCATGGTCGACCCGGCCAGCAGCGCCTGCCAGGAGGCGGTCATCGTGTCCCGGCCGAAGATCTCCTGGTACATGGGCAGCCCGGCCATCGGCGCGGTCGGCCCGGCCGGTTCGCCGAGCGGCAGCACGGCCAGCTCCTCCACCGCGTTCCGCCAGGCCGCCGCGACGTCGAAGTTGCTGCTGGTGAGCCCGGCGAATTCGTCGACCAGCCGGGCGCGGGCGCGGGCGGCGGCGTCGGGGGCGCCGGTGAACGTGGCCGGGGGCGCGGGCAGCCGGATGCCGTCGAAGATCGGCTCCACGACCAGGTCCACCCGGGCACTGCCGCGCGGCGCCACCTCGACCTCGAGCGTGAACGCGCCGTCGGCGCACCGCACCGGGGTGTCGGCGTGGACCCCGACGGCGACCGCACGGTCGATGTCGTCACGCAGGTAGGTCAGGCGCAGCTCCTGCGTCGCGGCGTCCCAGTCCGCGCCGACGTCGCCGGTCTGCAGCCGGCGGCCTTTCTCCGCCTCGACGCTGTCGGCGAAGTCCGCCTCGACCCGGATCGTCAGTGTCATCCGCAGCGGCTGCTGGGCGTAGCTGACCACGGTGAGCCTGGTCCGCAGCCCCGGGCCGACGAACCGTTCCGTCAGCAGGTAGGCCGCCCGCGACGGCAGCTCCTCCCCGTCACCCAGCGCGGCGTACGACAGTTGGGCGTTGCCCAGCACGTTCGCGGCGCTGAACGGGATCGGCTCCCGGCCGTCGACCGTGACCCGCTCGACGCTGAGCACCCGGGTGTTGCGGGCGAAGAACCCCTGCGGGTCGGTGCCGGTGACCCGGCATCGTACGTCGGTGACCAGCGTGCTCCACCCACTCGCCACGTAGAGCAGGTCGGGCCGGACGCGGAGGTTGCGCACCCTGGTCATCGGGCACGCGGGTACCCCGTCACGTCCGGGGTACACCCGGCGGCCCTATGGCCGGATCCGCGCCTGGTGGCGGACGAGCAGCTCGACGGCGAGGGCGATCGCCACCGCCTCGACGGCGAGCAGGGTGAGCAGGATGAGCAGCTGGGTCGCGCCGGCCTGGAGCGGCCCCGCCCCGCCGAGCAGCACACCGACGAATGCGCCCGGCAGGGTGACCAACCCGACCGTGCGGGTCTGGTCCAGCGCCGGGATGAGGGCCTGCCCGGCGGCTGGCCGGCAGATCTCCAGCGCGGCGTCGCGGGGGAGCAGGCCCAGGGCCAGCCCAGCCTCGTACTCGCCGTGCCGGGTGCGCAGCTCGTCGAGGGTCCGCCGGCCGGCCAGGCTCGTCGCGGTCATCGCGCCGCCGATCAGGATGCCTGCCGTCGGCAGCACAACCAGCGGCGTGGCGGGCAGGGCCCGGCTGCCCAGGAGTACGGCGAGACTCGGCACCACCCCGACCGCGATGGCCAGCGGGGCGACCCGACGCGGGCCCGCCGGACCGATCCGCCGGGCCGCGGTGAAGCTGGCGACCGCGTACATGAGCAGGATGAACGCCAGGGTGCTCCACCAGGCCCGCAGCACCGCGACGATGACCAGCGAGACGGCGCCGAGCTGGACGGTGGCCCGGCCCGCCGCGGCCAGCACGGCTCGGGCCCGGCCGAGCCCGGACAGCCGCAGCACGGCGGCGCCGGCCAGGGTGAGCCCGGCGAGGGCGACCACCAGGGTCGGCCCGATGGGCACGGTGCCGCTGCTCACCGCCCCGCCGCTCATCGGCCGGCCCGGGGCTCGTCGCGGGGGAGGTCGTCAGCGCCGGCCACGTGATGATCGTATTCGGGCCACCCGGCCGGCGCACGTGACCGGCTCGCCGCTGGCCGGTGGCCCGACCTCCCGGCGGGCCGGATCAGCGCGCGTCGGCCAGGGCGGGACGGCGCGTTCGCTGCCGCCCGGTCAGGCCTGCGGCTGCGCGATGTTGACCATCCAGCCGATGCCGAACCGGTCCACGCACATGCCGAACTCGTCGCCCCACATCTGCTTCTCCAGCGGCACCGCGATGGTCCCGCCCTCGGCGAGCTGCTTCCAGTAGCCGCGCAGCTCGTCGGCGTCGTCGCCGCTCAGGCTGATCGAGATGTTGTTCCCGGGGCTGTATTCCATCTCCGGCGGGGTGTCGGAGGCCATCAGGGTGAACCCCCGGTCGGTCTCCAACATGGCGTGCATGACCTTGTCGGCCACCGCCGGATCCGGGTTGCCGAACTCGCCGAACGTGCTCAGCGTCAGGTTGCCGCCGAACACCTGCTGGTAGAACTCCATGGCCTGCCGCGCGCTGTCGCGGAAGCTGAGGTACGGGTTGAGCCGAGACGCCATTGTGCGACCCTCCTTCGTCCTTGACGAGGGTCATCGTCGCAGCCGGGTCCGACAGTGACAACGACGCGTGCCGGGCGAGTCGGATCGAAACGGACGCGGTGGGGGTGGCACCGTTGCCACCCCCACCGCTCTCCCCGCCGGCGCGTCAGCCCTCCTGGAAGGACTGCCGCACCACACCCCCCACCAGGGCGCACCAGGTGGTGGTGCTGACCTTGCCGTTCGGGTCCAGACCGTGCAGATGCTGCAGGTCCTTCAGCGCCTTCTTGGTCACGTAGTCGTACTCGCCGGTGATCGCCACGTCGGCGTAGCCCTTGGAGTTGAGCATGAACTGCACCGCGCTCACCGGGATCCCGGTCGCGTCCTTGTCCAGCTCGGGCGCCAGGGTCTCCCAGGTCGGCGCGGTGAGGGTGGCGTCGACGTCGACCGGGATGCCGTTGCGGGCCTGCCAGTCCTGCACCGCGGCGACGGTGGCCGCGTCGAAGACGCCGTTGACCGGCACGGTGTAGCCGCGGAAGGTGAGCAGGTACTGGGCGACGCGGACCACCGGGCCGCCGACGAACCGCCAGATGTCCGGCCACCGGCGGGCCGGCACGTCGGCCAGGTGCGTGCCGAGCTTGGCGAAGACCCGGCGGCGCAGGGTGGGGAACTCCCGGTAGAACATCGCGCCGGGGCACAGCGTGGCCCGGAAGTCCCAGTGGCCGAAGATGTCGTGCGCGTGCAGGCCGTACTGCTGGCAGATGGTGGTGCAGAGCTTGACCAGCGAGTCGAGCAGTTCCTGCGGCGGCGTCTCGGTGACGTACGTGCCCTCGTTCTCGATGCCGATGGCCCGGCCGTTCTCGCCCGGGCAGTGCGCCGAGATCATCTGCCGGTCGCCGGCCTGGAGCCGCTCCAGGCTGCCGTGCCGGCCCTCCAGGACGTGCCCGCCCCGGCTGACCGTGAAGTGCTGCCCGGTGTCCGACCACCGGTTGCCGTCCATGTGCAGGTCCTGGCAGTCACGGGCCAACTGCTTGGCGTGCTCCTCCGAGTAGTCCGTGACGTTCGGGAACGCCATGTGGTGCACGATGATCTTGTTGGTGGCGATGGCGCTGATCGACAGCGGGTCGGCCGGCGGGCGCGCGCCCCACTCGTCGCAGCTGATGATCCAGTCGAGGTTCGCGCCGGGCGCGGCCTGCGCGGCGGCCGGGAAGGCGAGTTCGCTCCCGACGACCGCGACCGCGGCGGCGCCGAATCCGGCCCGCAGCAGGGTACGGCGGTCGAGCTCAGGGTGGTTGAAGTGCATGTCGTCTCCTCCGCGGCCGGGCAAGGACCAGGGCATGAAAAGGAACTTCAAGAGCCGCGCGTGGCACGGAGGATATTGCCAACGGTGTGCCTCGCGCTAGAGGTTGACGCCGACCAGAATCGATCCGCAGGCAACTGCGGACGGTCGAATGTGGGCCAGCCCGCGCAACTCGGGCGGACACCGGAGCGGCCCGCACGGCTGCGCGCCGGTCCCCATCGGACCTCCCCGCCCGCCCGCGCCCCCATCCGTCGCCGACCACCGCCCGGGCCGGATCGTGCCGGGTGAACCGCGCGTCGGGCCGGCGGGCCTGCCGGTCGGACGGGCCGTTAGGCTCCGCGGCGCCGGTGCCCGACCCCCAGGTCATCGCGGTTGGAAACGTTTTCGTAACGAGCTCTTGACCTGACCGTCGGATCAGGCGCAGACTCCCGGAAACGTTTACAGCAGGCAGGTGGAGGTGCAGGGCGTGGGTCGTAAACGTTTACCGGAGTCGGCCGACGGCCGGCCCACCGTCCACACCGTCGCCGCCCGCGCCGGTGTCTCCATCGCGTCCGCCTCCCGCGTGCTCAACGGCGTCGGCGGCAGCCCGGAGACCGTCCGCAAGGTCCGCGCGGCGGCGGCCGAGGTCGGGTACGTGCCCAACGCCATCGCCCGCTCGCTCCAGTCGCAGCGCACCGGCCTGGTCGCGCTCGCCGTCGAAGACATCGGCAACCCGGTCTACGTCGAGATGATGCGGGCCATCGAGTCGGTGGTCGCCGCCTCCGGTCGGCAACTGCTGGTGCACGCCACCGGCGGGCAGATCGCCAACGAGACCGCGCTGCTGCGCCGGCTCGCCCACCGCTACGTCGACGGGATGATCGTCTCGCCGATCCGGGTCACCGACGACCACCTCGCCGCGCTGGTGGACAGCCCGGTGCCGGTGGTCGTGGTCGGGCAGCTCGGCGCCGACGCGCCGGTGGACAACGTGCGCACCGACTCGCGTACCGGCGTGGCGCTGGCCGTCGACCACCTGGTCGCGGCCGGGCGGCGGCGGATCGGGTTCGTCAACGGCCCGCTCGACACCGTCCCTGGCGCCGCCCGCGACGCCGGCTTCCGGGCCGCCCTGGCCGCGCACGGCATCGACCTCGACGAGCGGCTCGTCGAGGTCGGCGACTTCCAGTACGCCGCCGGCCGCGCCGCCACCGAACGGCTGCTCGCCCGGGCCTGCCCCGACGCCCTGGTCTGCGCCAACGACCTGATCGCCGTCGGCGCCCTGCACGCCCTGCTCGCCGCCGGCCACCGCGTCCCGCAGGACGTCGCGCTGGTCGGCATGGACGACACCGAGCTGGCCCGGATGATGTTCCCGCAGCTGTCCAGCGTCTCCCTCGGCTCCGCCGAGCGTGGTCGGCGCGCCGCCGAACTGCTGCTGCAACGCATCGCCGACCCCACCCTGCCGCCCCGGCGGGAGCAGGTCGCGCCCAGCCTCGCCGTCCGCGCCTCCAGCGCCACGGTCGCCACGACCGGCGCCGAGCTGCCCGCACCGCGTACCCCGGAGGTGACGGCATGACGACCCTGGCCGAACGTCCCGACGTCGCCCGCAGCGACGGGCCGCGGGTGGCCCGGTCCCGGTCCGACCGGCTGGGCATCTACCTGCTGCTGCTCCCGTCGCTGCTGCCGATCGTGGTGCTGTCGGTCTTCCCGCTGGTGCGCGGCATCTACCTGGGCTTCACCGACGCCCGCGCCGGACGCCACGTCGAGATCAGCTTCACCGGGCTGGCCAACTACCGGGAACTCCTCGGCGACGAGCTGTTCTGGAACTCGTTCAAGATCGGCCTGCTCTGGGCGGTCGGGGTGACCGTGCTGCAGTTCCTGCTCGCCCTCGGCCTGGCCCTGCTGCTCAACCAGCAACTGCGCTTCCGCGGCCTGGCCCGGGTGCTGGCCGTGGTGCCCTGGGCGATGCCGCCGGTCGTGGTCGGCATCCTGTGGAAGCTCGTCTACCACCCCGACGCCGGCCTGCTCAACGAGTTCTTCCACCGGGTCGGCGCCGACGCGCTGCGCACCAACTGGCTCGGCGACTTCAGCACCGCCCTGCCCGCGGTGATCCTGGTGGGCGTCTGGGCCGGCATGCCGCAGACCACCGTCGTACTCCTGGCGGGGTTGCAGGGCGTGCCGCGCGAGCTGCACGAGGCGGCCGCGGTCGACGGCGCCAGCACCTGGCACCGGTTCCGCAACGTCACGCTGCCCGCGATCACCCCGGTGATCGTGGCGATCACCTCGCTCGACTTCATCTGGAACTTCAACTCGTTCGGCCTGGTCTACGTGCTCACCGCGGGCGGGCCGGGCGGCAAGACGATGCTGCCGATGCTCTTCGCCTACGAGGAGGCGTTCCGCTACGGCAACTACGGCTACGCCGCCGCCCTCGGCAACGTCATGGTCGTGATCATCGTCGCGCTGCTCGCGGTCTACCTGCGACGCCGACTGAGGGAGGCGAACTGACATGTTCGGAAAGCCGACCCGCACCGGGCGGGCCCTGCAGTACGTCGCGCTGACCGGCTACCTGATCTTCCTCGGGTTCCCGCTGGTCTGGCTGCTGTCCACCGCGTTCAAGCCGCCCCGGGAACTGGTCCAGCTGCACCCCACGCTGATCCCCAGCAACCCGACCGTGCAGAACTTCGTGCAGGCCTTCACCGAGCAGCAGCTCGGCCGGGCCGCGCTGAACAGCCTCCAGGTGTCGCTCGCCTCGGCGGTGCTCACCGTGCTGGTCGCGCTGCCCGCCTCGTACGCCCTCGCCCGATTCCGCACGAGGCTCGGCACCGTCGCGCTCGGCTGGGTGCTGCTGTCGCAGCTGTTCCCGTTCGTGCTGCTGATCATCCCGATCTTCCTGATCCTGCGGCAGGTCGGGCTGGCCAACACGCACGCCGGGCTGGTGCTGATCTACGTGGTCTGGGCGCTGCCGTTCGCCCTGTGGATGCTGCAGGGCTTCGTCCGCAACATCCCGCGCGACCTGGAAGAGGCCGCCGCCGTCGACGGCGCCAGCCGGCTGGAGGTGCTGCGCCGGGTGGTCTTCCCGCTGCTCGCGCCGGGCATCGTGGCGACCGCGCTGTTCTCCTTCATCTCCGCCTGGAACGAGTTCTTCTTCGCCCTGGTGCTGGTCAAGACGCCCGAGCTGGCGACCCTGCCGGTCGCGCTGGCCCGATTCGTCGGCATCGAGGGCACCGCCCGGCTCGGCCCCCTGGCGGCCGGATCCCTGCTCGCCACCCTGCCCAGCCTGATCTTCTTCGCGTTCATGCAACGCCGGCTCTCGTCCGGGTCGCTCGCCGGCGCGGTCAAGGGCTGAACCGCATCCCCCACCCACCACCAAGGAGGAAACCCCCATGCACCGTCGTAGATTCGGCCGACTCGTCGCGGCCGCCGCGGTCGCGGCCGTCGGCCTCGGCTCCCTCACCGCGTGCGGTGACGGCGGCGGCGAGGACGACGCGTCGTCGTCCGGCCCGGTCAAGCTGCGCTTCCTGAGCCTGGCCTGGCAGAAGGAGTCGCTGCAGGCCAACAAGGACCTGGTCGCCAAGTGGAACAGCGAACACCCGGACATCCAGGTGGAGTACGTCCAGGGCGACTGGAACTCGATCCACGACCAGCTGGTCACCTCGTTCGAGGGCGGCGACGCCGCCGACATCGTGCACTACGAGGCCTCGGCGATCGGCGAGTTCAGCAAGCAGGGCTACCTGACCGACGTCTCCAAGCTGCTCAGCGACGACTTCAAGAGCCAGATCGACCCGGGCGTCTGGGACACCGTCACCTTCGACGGCAAGGTCACCGGCGTGCCGTTCCTGCTGGAGTCGCAGGTCGTCATCGCCAACAAGAAGCTGCTCGACGCCGCCGGCGTCGCCGTCCCGCCCGCCGACGGTGGCTGGACCTGGGACGAGTTCCAGGCCAACGCGCAGAAGCTCACCAAGCCCGGCCAGTACGGCGTGGCCTGGGCGCTCAAGTCGCCGACCAACCGCGTGATGAACCTGGCGCTGAACTACGACGGCAAGTTCTTCTACACCGACGGCGGCAAGACCGAGGTGAAGGTCGGCGACGCGGAGAAGGAGGTGCCGAAGCGGATCCACGACATGCTCTACACCACCAAGTCCGCCTCCCCGGAGGCGCTCGGCATGAGCGGCGCGGACACCCTGCCCGGCTTCTTCGGCGGCAAGTACGCCATGCTCCCCGGCTCGGTCTCGCTGCGCCAGCAGATGGTCGAGCAGGCCCCCGCCGGCTTCGAGTGGGTGACGCTCCCGCCGATCAAGGGGCTGTCCAGCAAGCAGGCCGCCAACCCGCAGACGCTGTCCATCTCCGAGGACAGCAAGCACAAGAAGCAGGCCGCGCAGTTCCTGGAGTGGTTCCTCAACCCGACCAACATGGCCACCCTCGCCAAGGGTGACTGGCTGGTGCCCACCGGCAAGCAGGCCAACCAGGAGCTGGTCAAGCTCACCGAGGGCAAGCAGGGCTGGGACGTCGCCGCCGACAGCGCCGCCGACCTGACCGTCGCCCCGTTCCAGAAGGCCGACGGCTACCCGGAGTGGAAGACCAAGTACGCCACCCCGGCGCTGCAGCAGTACTTCGCCAACAAGATCACCCTGGACCAGCTCGGCACGCAGCTGGTCGACGGGGGCAAGCAGGTGCTGAGGTAACCATGTCACTCTTGCTCGACAAGTCGGTCGGCTGCCTGGTCGGCGCCGCGGTGGGCGACGCCCTCGGCGGGGCCACCGAGACGGCCCTGCCGGAGCAGATCCGCGCCCGCTTCGGCGGCTGGGTCGAGGGGATCGTGCCCCCGTACCACGCCGACTGGGCCACCGCGCGGCCACTCGCGCCGTACCACAAGGGCGACGGACACATCACCGATGACACGCTGATGACCCACGCCCTGGTCCGCGCGTACGCGGCCAAACGGGACCACCTCGACGCGTACGACGTGGTGGAACTGCTCGTCCCCGACCTGATCGAGCGGGTGGTGTACATCCCGGACCTGGAGCGGGAGGGGGTGACCTTCCACCGGCTGGCCGCGGCCGAACGGTGGCTGGTCACCCGCCTGCACCACGCGCACGCCGACCCCCGCGAGGCCGGCGTGGGCAACATCGTCAACTGCGGCGCCGCCATGTACATGGCCCCGGTCGGCATCGTCAACGCCGGCGACCCGGCGGGGGCGTACGCGGAGGCGGTGGAGCTCACCGGGGCACACCAGCACAGCTACGGACGGGAGGCCGCGGCGGTGTTCGCCGCCGCGGTCGCCGCCGCCGCGGCACCCGGCGCGGGCGTCGACGACGTCATCGCCGCGGCCCTCGACCTCGCCCGCGACGGCACCCGCGCCGCCGTCGACGCGGTGGTCAAGGAGGCCCGCGGGCACGACGACTGGAAGGCCGCCATCCCCGCGCTGCGCGCCGCCGTCGCCCCCTACGACACGGTGGGGGAGGAATACCGCAGCCCGGGCCTGGGCGCCCGCCGGCCCAGCCGGCTGCACGCCATCGAGGAACTGCCGGTGGCGCTGGGCATGCTGGTGGTGGCCCGCGGCAACTACCGGTCGGCGGTGCTCGGCGCGGTCAACTACGGCCGCGACGCCGACTCCACCGCCACCATGGCCGGCGCGATCGCCGGGGCGCTCGGCGGCGCGGCGGCCGTCCCGGCCGAGTGGTCGCAGGCGGTCGCCGCCGCGTCCCGCACCGACCTGGTCGAACCCGCCCGGGTCCTCGCCCAGGTGGCCACCGAGGTCTTCGACCGCGACCGGGAGCGGTTCGCCCGCCGCGCCGAACGCTTCGGCGGGCTGGCATGACCGCTGCGGACGCGAGTGGCGGCGCGACGGGCGGCCCGGCGCGCGGGCTGCGGCTGACCTGGGTGCAGCCCGAGGACCTGCTGCCGCACGAGCTGGCCGCGAGCCGCGACGAGGGCCGCGACGTCACCGCCCTCGCCGACCGCTGGACGGCGGCCGGCGGCGACGTCACCGCCCCGGTCAGCGGAGCCTCACCCGTGCCGGCGTCACCGCGGCTGCGCGCCCTCGCCGTCGACCTGCTCGACGCCGCCGACGCGCTGCCCGGCCCCGACACCGCGCAGGAGCCCGACGACCTCGACGCGGTCCGCGCCACCTGGCCGAGCACCTGGCACCTGCCGACCAGCGTCGAGCGGGACCGGCTGCACGGCGCCTGGCTCGGCCGGGCGGCCGGCTGCCTGCTCGGCAAGCCGGTGGAGAAGATCCCCCGCCACGGGATCCGGGAGATCCTCACCACCACCGGCCGGTGGCCGCTGCGCGGGTGGTTCACCGCGCAAGGGCTGCCGGCCGAGGTGGCCGCCCGCTGGCCGTGGAACCGGCGCAGCGCCCCCACCAGCCTCGCCGAGAATATCGCCGGCATGCCCGAGGACGACGACCTCAACTTCGCGCTGCTCGCGCTGCGCATCCTGGAGACGTACGGGCCGGACTTCACCAGCGCCGACGTGGCCCAGGCCTGGCTGGACTGGCTGCCCGCCGGGCGGGTCTTCACCGCCGAACGGGTCGCCTACCGCAACCTGTTGCTCGGCCTCACCCCGCCGGCCACCGCCCGCCGGCACAACCCGTTCCGGGAGTGGATCGGCGCGCAGATCCGCACCGACGTGTACGGCTGGACCAACCCCGGCCGCCCCGACCGGGCCGCCGAGGCGGCCTGGCGGGACGCCGCCGTCAGCCACGTCCGCGCCGGGGCGTACGGGGCGATCTGGGTGGCCGCCCTCGCCGCGGCCGCGCCGGTCGCCACCAGCATCGACGAGGTGCTGGACGCGGGCGAGTCGGTGCTGCCCCCGGACAGCCGGTTCACCGCCGCGATCCGGGAGGCGCGCGCCCTCGGCGCCGGCACCGACGACTGGGAGAGCATCGTGGACACCCTCTACGCCCGGCACGGGCACCTGCACTGGGTGCACGTCCGCAACAACGCCGCACTGGTCGCCGCGGCCCTCGCGTACGGGCGCGGCGAGCTGGAGCGGTCCATCTGCGCGGTCGTTTCCGGCGGCTGGGACACCGACTCGACCGGCGCCACGGTCGGGGCGGTCACCGGGGCGCTCACCGGCGCGTCCCGCCTGCCCGGTCGTTGGGTCGCCCCGTTGCGCAACCGGCTGGCCAGCAGCATCGCCGGCTTCGACGGCATAGGCTTCGACGAGTTGGCCGGCCGCACGCTTGCCCTGGCCCGGCGGAGCGGAGCGGCGGCGTGAGCGAGCGGAGCGAGCGAACCATCAGGCTCAGTAGCGGGGCGCCTCGCGTCGCCGCGGGGCGAAGCGGGGCGGCGGCGTGAGCGCACGGGTGATCGTGGTCGGCAGCGCCAACCTGGACCTGGTGGTGACCACACCGCAGCTGCCCAAGCCCGGCGAGACGGTGCTCGGTGACCACTTCCGCACCGTGCCCGGTGGCAAGGGCGCCAACCAGGCGGTCGCGGCCGCCCGGGCCGGCGCGGACTGCGCCTTCATCGGCGCGGTCGGCGCCGACGACTTCGGGGTGCAGCTGCGGGACAACCTGACCGCCGCCGGCGTGGACGTGCGCGGCCTGCGCTCCGTCGACGGACCCTCCGGCGTCGCGCTGATCGCCGTCGACCACGCGGCGGAGAACTGCATCGTCGTCGCCCCCGGCGCCAACGCCGCCCTGACCGACCTGCACTCCGCCGACCGGGCGGCGGTCGGCGCGGCCGACGTGCTGCTGCTCCAGCTCGAGGTGCCGCTGGCGGCCGTCACCCAGGCCGCCGACCGGGCCCGCGCCGAGGCCACCACCGTGGTGCTCAACGCCGCCCCGGCCCGCCCGCTCCCCGACGACCTGCTCGACCTCGTCGACGTGCTGGTGGTCAACGAACACGAGGCGGCCGTCGTCGCCGGGATGTTCGTCGACGAGCCCGCCGCCCTGCTCGACGCGCTGGTGACGCTGGTGCCCCGGGTGGTGCTGACGCTCGGCGCCCGCGGCGCCGCCTACGCCGACCGGCACGGCACCCGCCTGCAGGTGCCCCCGCCGGCGATCGACGCGGTGGACACCACCGCGGCCGGCGACGCGTTCACCGGCGCCCTCGCGGTCGCCCTCGCCGAACGCGGCGGCACCCTCACCGCCACCACCGCGCCGGCCGTGCTGCGCTGGGCGTGCGCCGCCGGGGCGGCCTGCGCCCAACGTCCTGGCGCGTCCACCGCGCTGCCCGACCGGGCCGCCATTGACGCACTGTACGCCGCGACCTACGGAGCGGAAGAGTGAACGAGCGTAGCGAGCGAACCAGCAAGCCCAGCACGGTCGAGCCGCCTGCCGGGGCCGACCGCGGGGCAGGCGGCGGCGTGAGCTTCAACCCGTACGTCCCGCGCCCCATCGACCGGCCCACCGAGGTGCCGCTCGGAGGGCACGCCGACCTGACCAGCCTGGACGAGGCGAAGATCTTCGCCGCCCCGGACGACCCGGCCGACTGGCCCGCCTGGCGCGATCAGCTCACCCGCTGGCGGGCCGACGCCCGGGCCCGGCTCGCCTACACCGGCGAGCACTACGACGAGATCACCGGAGACTGCTTCACCGTCTGCCTCGCCTGGCTGTGGGACGAGACCCTCTACGACCACGACCGGGGCGTGTTCACCGTCGACGCGTTCCTTGACGCGGCCCGCCGGGACTTCGGCGGCTTCGACGGGGTGGTGCTCTGGCACGCGTACCCGCTGATCGGGCTGGACGCGCGCAACCAGTTCGACTGGTACCGGGACGTCCCCGAGCTGCCCGACGTGGTCCGCGCGTTCCAGGCCCACGGGGTGCGGGTGTTCGTCGACTACAACCCGTGGGACACCGGCACCCGGCGGCAGGCCGGCACCGACGCGGAGGAGGTCGCCGCGCTGGCCGCCACCCTCGGCGTCGACGGGGTCTTCCTGGACACCCTCAAGGAGGGCGCCGGCGAGCTGCGCAAGACCCTCGACGCCGTCCGCCCCGGCCTGGTCCTCGAGGGCGAGAGCCGGGTGCCGCTGGCCCGGATCGCCGACCACGCCATGTCCTGGGCGCAGTGGTTCGCCGACTCCGACGTGCCCGGCGTGCTGCGGGCCAAGTGGTTCGAGCGGCGGCACGTCCTGCACCACACCCGCCGCTGGCACCGCAGCCACCTCGACGAGCTGCACTCCGCCTGGCTCAACGGCTGCGGCGTGCTGGTCTGGGAGAGCGTCTTCGGTGTCTGGGTCGGCTGGAACGACCGGGACAAGGCCGTGCTGCGCGCCATGCGGCGGGTGCAGGCCAGCCACGCGGCGTGGCTGCGGGCCGAGGACTGGGTCCCGCTCGCCGACCACCCCGGCACCGGCCAGGTGTACGCCTCCCGCTGGACCCACGACGGCCAGCCGCTGTGGACGGTGGTCAACCGGGGCGCGGACCACGACGGCCCCTGGCTGCTCACCGACGCCCGACCCGGCCGCTTCGTCGACCTGGTCACCGGCGCCGAGCTGACCGTCACCGAACTCGAGGACGGGCGGGTCGCCGTCGGCGGGCCGCTGCCCGCCGGGGCGATCGCCGCCGTGGCCGCCACCGACACGCCCGTGCCGCGGCACGAGCCGCCGACCGGTGACCCCTCCTTCCCGGCCCGCGCCGCCGTGCGCGCCCGCACCCCGTGGTCGCCCCTCGCGGCCCTGCCCGCCGGCATGGTCACCGTCGACGGCGGCCACCACGAGCTGACCGTCCGCCACCGGGTCCGGGAGACCGGCCTGTACGGCGAGGCGCCCTACGTCGACGAGTGGAAGCCGCTGCCGCCGCGCCTGCACCACACCGGCACCCTGCGCCGCCCAGTCCGGCTCGGCCGCTTCGCCATCGACACCCACGAGGTCACCCACGGCCAGTACGCCCGCTTCCTCGCCGCCACCGGCTACCGGCCGGTCCGGCCGGAACGGTTCACCGCCGGGCAGGGACCCACCGACGCCCCGGTCACCGGCGTCGACCTGGCCGACGCCCGGGCGTACGCCGACTGGGCCGGGCTGCGGCTGCCCACCGAGGACGAGTGGCAGGTCGCCGCCGAGGCGGGACTGCTCGCGCGCCGGGAACCGCTGGTGTGGAACCTGACCGAGAGCGAACACTCCGACGGGCGTACCCGGTTCGTCATCCTCAAGGGCGGCTGCGCGCACCGGGCGGAGGGCTCGGACTGGTACCTCGACGGCGGCCCGCAACCGCCCGAGGTGTCGGTGAAGCTGCTGCTCACCGGCGCCGGCCTCACCCGTTCCGACTCGATCGGCTTCCGCTGCGCCGCCGACCTGCCCGCCGAAGGAACCCACCGATGAGCAGACCCTGGCGCACCTGCGCCGTCCTCGTCGCTCTGCTGACCGCCGTCGGGCTCACCGCCCTGGCGCCCGAGACCGCCGTCGCGGCCAAGGATCCGGCCGGCACGCTCCGCACCGCCACCGCCCCCTCACCGGCCCTCGGCGGCAGCATGGACTACACCGTCTACCTGCCGTACGGCTACACCGACCCCGCGCAGGCCGCCACCCGCTACCCGGTGCTGTACCTGCTGCACGGGCGCGGC
This sequence comes from Micromonospora sp. MP36, assembly GCF_008119785.1. Taxonomy (GTDB): domain Bacteria; phylum Actinomycetota; class Actinomycetes; order Mycobacteriales; family Micromonosporaceae; genus Micromonospora. Next base: position 23,793 of record NZ_VSFA01000007.1, read on the forward strand.
GACACCATGCAGGCGTGGACCCGGATCAAGGCGGACCTCGACCGGCTGATCGCCGACCGGCAGGTGCCACCGGTGATCGCCGTGCTGCCCGACGCCCCGTGGAGCAGCCGCGGCAGCTGGTACGTCGACTCCGCGTACACCGGCGCCGACAACCCGGGCCGCCCCGTGGAGACCGCACTCACCCGCGACCTCGTCAGCCACGTCGACGCCACCTACCGCACCGCCGCGCACCGGAACGCCCGGCTCATCGGCGGCTACTCGATGGGCGGCGCGGGCGCGCTGCGCTACGCCCTCGCCCACCAGGACCTCTTCGCCAACGCGCTGGTGCTCAGCCCCGCCGTCTACCAGCCGCTGCCGCCGGCCGACTCCTCGGCCCGCGAGTTCGGCGCCTTCGGCGACGGCGACCAGCTCTTCTCCGACGACGTCTACCGGCGGCTGAACTACCCGGCCCTGCTCCCCGGCGTCGACCCGGAGTCCCCGGTCCGGATGTTCCTCGCCGTCGGCGACGACGAATGGGCCAACCCGGACCCGGCCGACGCCGTCCACGACCTCGACTACGAGGCCGCCACCCTCTACAACACCATCCGGCGCACTGACGGCCTCGCCCCCGAGTTCCGCGTCCTCGACGGGGGACACGACTGGGACGTCTGGCGCCCCGCCTTCGTCGCCGGCCTCACCCACCTCGCCGCCACCCTGAGCGTCACTCCGCCGGCCGGGCTGCCCGCCCCGCTGCACGGCACCGGCGGCGCGGACTGGGCCGGCGGGGTCGCCGCCCACCCCGACGGCGACGTCACCCTCGGCTACGCGGCGTCCGGCAGTATCGCCGGCCAGCCGTACGCCGGCGGCCTCGACGCCGTGGTCACCCGGCTCGCCGCCGACCGCACCACCGCCCGCTGGACCACCCAGTTCGGCACCGCCGCCAACGACCGGCTCTACGGGACGGTGCCGCTGCCCGACGGGAGTGTGCTCACCGCCGGTTACACCCGCGGCGACCTCGACGACCGGCACCCGGGCAGCCCGGCGGACGACGGGTTCGTGGCCAAGCTGACCGCCACCGGGCAGCGCGCCTGGCTCATTCAGGCCGGTGACCCGGCCAAGCCCGACCGCTTCTACGCCCTCGCCGCCGCCCCGGACGGTGGCGCGTACGTCGTCGGTTACACCAGCGGCGCGTTCGGCGGCACCAGCGCCGGCGACAAGGACGCCGTGCTCGCCCGGGTCGCCCCGGACGGCACGCTCGCCTGGACCCGCCAGTTCGGCGGCCCCGGCGAGGACAAGGCGTACGCCGTCGCCGTCGGCCCCGACGGCGTCTACGTCGCCGGCGGCACCTCCGCCGCCCTGCCCGGCACCACCCCGCTCGGCGGCACCGACGGCTGGCTCGCCCGGTTCACCCCCGACGGCACCCGCGACTGGCTCACCGTCGCCGGCGGCGACGGGGACGACCTGCTCGGCGGCGTCACCGTCACCGGCGCCGGCCAGGTCGTGGCCACCGGCACCACCTCCGGCGACGTGCTGACCGTGGCGTACACCAGCAAGGGCGCGCAGCGCTGGCGGACGGTCACCGGCGGGCGCGGCACGGACGCCGGCACCGACGTCCTGGCCCTGGCCGACGGCTCGCTCGCGGTGGTCGGCTTCACCGGCAGCACGCTCGGCGTGCCGGCCGGCGGGGCGGACGTGCTCACCCTGCGCCTCGACGCCCGCGGCCGGCAGCTCGCCGTCGCGCAGTACGGCACGGCCCGCGACGACGCGGCCGACCCGTTCGGCGAGGAGAACGGCTACGCCACCCTGGCCCCCGACGGGCGGCTGCTGGTCAGCGGCCGCACCGCCGGCACCCCCACGGGCGGCGCCGCCCTCGGCAACGGCGACGTGTTCCTCGCCGCCGTCGACCCGGCGAAGGGAACACCATGACCGCGCCCGCCCCGCTGCACGGCGTCCGGGTGGTCGACCTGGCCACCCTCTTCGCCGGCCCGCTCGCCGCCGCGTTCCTCGGCGACTTCGGCGCCGACGTGGTCAAGGTCGAGCACCCTGCCAAACCCGACCCGTCGCGCGGGCACGGCCCCGCCAAGGACGGCGTCGGCCTGTGGTGGAAGGTGCTCGGCCGCAACAAGCGGACCGTCACGCTCAACCTGTCGGATCCGCAGGGCGCGGAGCTGCTGCGCCGGCTGCTCGTCGACGCCGACGTGCTGGTGGAGAACTTCCGCCCGGGCACCCTGGAACGCTGGGGCCTCGGCCCGGCCGAGCTGCACGCGGTCAACCCGCGCCTGGTGATCGCCCGGATCAGCGGCTTCGGCCAGATCGGCCCGTACGCGCCCCGGCCCGGGTTCGGCACCCTCGCCGAGGCGATGAGCGGCTTCGCCGCCGCCACCGGGGAACCGGACGGGCCACCCACCCTGCCGCCGTTCGGGCTGGCCGACTCGGTCACCGCGCTCGCCGCCGCGTACGCGGTCATGCTGGCCCTGCGCGGCCGCGACCTGACCGGCCGGGGCCAGGTGGTCGACCTGGCCATCATCGAACCGATCATGGCGATGCTCGGCCCGCAGATCACCTGGTACGACCAGCTCGGCTACGTGCAGCCCCGGCTCGGCAACCGGTCCAACAACAACGCCCCGCGCAACACCTACCGCTGCGCCGACGGGCGCTGGGTGGCCGTGTCCACCAGCGCGCAGAGCATCGCCGAGCGGGTCATGCGCCTCGTCGGCCGCCCCGAACTGGTCGACGAGCCCTGGTTCGCCACCGGCACCGGCCGGGCCGCGCACGCCGACGAACTCGACGCCGCGGTCGGCGCCTGGGTGGCGCAGCGGGACCGGGACGAGGTGGTGGCCGCCTTCGAGGCGGCCCAGGCGGCCGTCGCGCCCGTCTACGACGTCCGCGACATCCTCACCGACCCGCAGTACGCGGCGCTCGGCACCGTCCTCACCGTCCCCGACGAGGAACTCGGCGAGGTACGGATGCAGAACGTCCCGTTCCGGATGTCGGCCACCCCCGGCGAGATCCGGCACGCCGGTCGACGCCACGGCCAGGACACCGACGAGGTGTTCCGGACGCTCGGCCTGACCGACGCGGAACTGGCCGCGCTGCGCGAGCGCGGGGTGATCTGATGCTGCTGACCTGGCTCTACGTGCCCGGGGACCGGCCGGACCGGTTCGCCAAGGCGGTCGCCTCCGGCGCCGACGCGGTCATCCTCGACCTGGAGGACGCCGTCGTCGCCGGTCGCAAGGCGTACGCCCGGGACGCCGTCGCCGAGTTCCTCACCGAACCGTCGCCGGTGCCGGTCCAGGTCCGCGTCAACGAGCTGACCGGCCCGGACGTCGACGCCGACCTGGCCGCCGTCGGCGGCAGGCCGGGCCTGGCCGGGCTGCGCCTGCCCAAGGTGGAGTCCCCGGCAACCGTCGCGGCCGTCGCCGCCCGGGTCGACACCCCGCTGCACCCGCTGATCGAGTCCGCCGCCGGGCTGGAGTCCGCGTACCCGATCGCCGCCGCCCACCCGGCGGTGGCCTCGCTCGGCCTGGGCGAGGCCGACCTCCGCTCCGACCTGGGCGTCGCCGACGACGACGGCCTGCTCTGGGCCCGCGGCCGGATCGTCGTCGCGGCCCGCGCAGCCGGCCTGCCGCCGCCGGCCATGTCGGTGTACGCGAACGTCGCCGACCTCGACGGGCTGGCCGCCTCCTGCGCGGTCGGCCGGCGGCTCGGCTTCCTCGGCCGGTCGGCCATCCACCCGCGACAGCTCCCGGTGATCGCCGCCGCGTTCCGCCCGGCCGAGCACGAGGTGGCCCGGGCCCGGGAACTGCTCGCCGCCGTCGCCGAGGCGCAGACCCGCGACTCCGGCACCGTGGTGCTGCCCGACGGGCGGTTCGCCGACCGGGCGATGGTGGCCGCCGCCCGCCGGGTCGTCGACCTCGCCGCCCGCTACGCCACCTGACCGCCGGCAGGTGCCGGTACGAGATCACCTGCGAACCGAGATCCAGACGCGATCGAGGAGAGGCTCCGGTGTCCATTGACGTTCACCGGGTTTCCGGTGGGTACGGTGTACCGGATGATCACTCCCGCGCAGACGACGAACCGGCTGAACAAGGAGATCGGCGCCGTTGTGCGGCCGCTGGGCTTCCACGGCACTCGCGGGACCTGGTCGGTCGTCACGACCGGCGGCGTCGCACAGGTCAATGCCGGACGGAGTGTGATGCGCAGCGTCGGCGGCGGCACGATCTTCGTCAACGTGAGCATCGGTGTGGTGCCGGTTGCGTGGTGGGAGTACCTGAACTGGCGTGCCGCCCGCTGGGGCCAGCCTCCGATTCCGTTGGACAAAAACGCTACGTCTTACCGGATCGGGTTCGTCGAGACCCGCCAATGCCCGGAGGGCAGTTACCACCACCTGCGCCTGGACCCTGACAAGTATCCGGCGACCGTGACGACGATCGAGGAGTTGGACCACGCTGCGGCGCTGCTGGTCGGTGCGGCCGACAAGCTCGCCCGCACCGCGCTCGACCTGCTCCGGCCGGGCCGTTACCTCGAGGCGCTGCGCGGCATACCCGATTTCGGCGGCGCGATGTGGGAGCCGCTGGTGGTGCTGCTCGCCGAGGGCGGCCCGTCGGCCGAGCTCGATCCCGCGATCGAGGACATGCGTGCCGACTACGCCAACTACGGCTTCGGCCCACCCGACATGGAAGTCGAGTACGCCCGCATGCGGGCCGCGGCGGCGGTGTGAGCGGCAAGGCGTGCGAGGAGATCAGCTAGTGCGGTAACCAGGCACGTTCGCCGGGTTTGATGGGCCATGCGGCTCTCGGTCGTGAGCGGCTCTGCACCAACCGGTCTACGACCGGCTCACCCGCCTGATCATTCGCGGCCAGCAAGCCGGCGAGTTCGACCCGGAGGCGTCCCCGGACTGGCTCTTCGCCGCCACCGTCGCCCTCGGCCACGCCGGCTGGGCGGAGGTCACCGCCGGCCGGATGCCTGCCGACGAGGCGGCCACCGCGGTGCAGGCCGCCGTCCTGCGGCTGTACGGCGCGGAGCCGGCGCCGCCGGCCGATGGTCCGTAAGCCGACAGACGCGATCAGCGGATCCCGCCATTCCGATGCCGCCCGTACGCTGGCGCGGCCGGCAGCGGACAGGGGGAATGGGATGGGTGATCGGCCACGGCTCGACCGGCGGAGTCTGCTCCTCGCCGCCAGCGGCCTCGCGGTCGCCGGGGTGGGGGTGCCCGTCGGCCTCGCCGCCACCTCCGCCACGACGCCGGGCAGCCCGAGTCGGGGCCGGCGTCCGATCAGCATGGCCATGCACATCCACGCCTCGTTCAGTGAGGGCATCGCCAGCTACGCCGCCCACCTCGACCAGGGCCGCCGCAACGACGTCGACGTCATCTGGTGGACCGACCACGACTTCCGCGTGGCCGCCCACGACCACCGGCGCACCGTCCACTTCGACGGCGTCGAGGAGGCCGAGGGCGGGCTCGCCTGGACCTGGCAGGCGTCCACCGAGGGCGGGCTCACCGCCTCCGCCGCCGACCACGTCGACCGCCCACGCAGCCCCGACGACCCCGGCAGGGCGCTGCGCCTCACCGCCACCGGCGACGGCATCCTCTGGTACGCCGGCAAGGCGTGGAACTGGACCCACACCGGCAACATCTCGGACACCACGCTGCACCTCGACGTGCTGCCCGAGGCGTCCGGGCCGCAGGCGGCGCTGATCGTCGAGATCGCCCTCTCCCACCACCCGGCCGGCCCCGGCCGACCCGCCGGCCAACTCGTCCTGCGCTACCGCATCAGCGCCGGCCGGCGCGCGGCGCACACCACCGACGGGCTGTTCGGCACCGTCGACCTGCCGGCCCGGCCCGGGGAGTGGCAGCGGCACACCCTGCCCCTGCTGGCGGACGTCCGGCGACTCTGGCCCGGCCTGGTCGCCGGGGACAACTCGCTGCGCGGGCTACGCCTCGGGGTCAGCGTGCAGGCCGGAGCGCAGGGCGCGTTCGTCGTCGACCGGCTGGTCTTCGACCGCGCCCGCCGCGCCGGCCAGGCCGGCGAGGAGCTGCGCGCCGAGGTGCTGCGGGCGTACGAGGGGGCGTTCCCGGAGGTCACCCACCATCGGGCGTACGAGGTGTCGCTGGTGCGGCACCTCAACTGGTTCGGCGGTGACCAGACGCTGCCGGAGTTCCCGTCGCCGCCGTACCGCGACAACGACGTGGCGAAGACCGAGCGGATGGTCGAGTTCCTGCACGCGCACGGCGGTGTGGTCTGCTGGAACCACCCGCTCGACGTGGAGCGGCGGGACTCGCTGGCGCGGCTGCTGGTGGACCGGAACGCGCTCGGCGTCGACCTGATCGAAATCGGTCGCGCGCCGCTGGACGATCACCTCTGGGCGTACGACGTGGCGGCCCGCAACGCGGTCCCGGTCACCGCGGTCGGGGTCACCGACGACCACGACGGCACCGACTGGCGGGCGGGGAAGGAGCGCCACCTCACGTACGTCTGGGCGAGCGCCACCGACCGGGACGCCCTGGTGGCGGCGCTGCGCGCCGGGCAGGCCTGGTTCACCGACCTGGCCCGTTACCGCGGCGCCCTCGACATCGAGGTCGGCGGCCGGACCGCGATGGGCGGCGTGCTGCTCACCGACGCCGCCGAGCTGACACTGCGCCTGCGTGCCAGCGACCTGCCGGCCGGCGGTTCGCTGGAGGTGGTCACCGGCACGGCGGACCTGGCCGGCCTCGCCGACCCGACCCCGGCGACCCGCACCAGCACGGTCCCTGCCCGCCAGCTCCGATCGGGCTGGCACGATCTGCGGGTCGAGCCGGGCGTCGGGGCGTACGTCCGCACCCAGGTCCGGGGGCGGGACGGGGCGATCGTCGGCGTCAGCAACCCGACCTGGCTGCTGCGCCAGGCGCCGCCGCGGGGCGTCCCCGCGGCCCGCCGCTTCCGGACCTGACCGGCCTCACGCCACGTCCACCGGGACCTTCTCCGCGCCGATGCGGCGGATCCGTTCGGTCCCCCACTCCCCGAGCGAGGCCAGCGGGGTGTTGAGGGTGACGGCGAGCTCGGTCAGGGAATTTTCGACCTTCGGCGGGACCTCCCGGCACACCTCACGGTGCGCGAGCCCGTCCTCCTCCAGCTCCCGCAGATGCTGGATCAGCATCTTCTCGCTCACGCCCGGCAGCCCCTGGCCGCACCCTGGCTCACCGCCATGACCGGCGCCTTCCACGGGTACGCCGCGGTCATCGACGGCGGAGACTACACGCCGGGAGGTGGGGGTCCGGCACCGGGTTTGCGTCCCGGTGATCCGCGGTATCCGTGGCCCATGCGTATCACCTCGTCAGTCCTTCACTCCTGGCTCGGGGCCCGGGGCCCGGGCCGTGCCGTGACACCGCGCCGGCAGGCCCGCCGTGCGGGGTGACTCCGCGGTCGACCAAGTGACCGCCGGGGCGTACCGGGTCCCCACCGACGCCCCGGAGGCGGATGGCACCGCGGCCTGGGGCGGCACCACCGTGGTGCTGGTCCAGGTCCGGGCGGGCGGCGAGGTGGGCACCGGCTGGACGTACGCGGCGGCCGCCGCCGGCGAGCTGGTCAACGAACTGCTGGCCGGGGTGGTGACCGGGCGCGACGCGGTCGACGTTCCCGGCAGCTACCAGGCCATGCAGGCGGCCGTCCGCAACGTGGGCCGCCCCGGCGTCGCCGCCTACGCCATCTCCGCCGTCGACGTGGCGTTGTGGGACCTCAAGGCCCGGCTGCTCGGGATCCGCCTGGCCCGGCTGCTCGGCCTGGCCCGGGAGGCCGTGCCGGTCTACGGCAGCGGCGGCTTCACCACCTACGACGAGGCTCAGCTGCGCGCCCAGTTCACCCACTGGGTGCACGAGCTGGGCATCCCGCGGGTGAAGATGAAGATCGGCGAGTCGTGGGGGACCCGCGTCGAGCGCGACCTGGCCCGGGTCGCCCGGGCGCGGGAGATCATTGGCCCGGATGCCGAGCTGTACGTCGACGCAAACGGTGGCTACCAGCGCAAACAGGCGATCCGGGTGGGGCGGGCGCTGGCCGACCAGGACGTGCGGTGGTACGAGGAGCCGGTCTCCTCCGACGACCTGGCCGGCCTGCGGCAGGTGCGCGACGCCGTACTCCCCGACGTCGCCGCCGGGGAGTACGGCTACCACCTGCCCTACTTTGCCGCGATGGTCCGGGCGGGCGCGGTGGACTGCCTGCAGGCGGACGTCTCCCGGTGCGGCGGCATCACCGAGTGGCAGCGGGTGGCCGCGGTGACCGCTGCGGACAACCTCCAGCTCTCCGGCCACTGCGCCCCGCACCTGCACCTCGACGTCGCCGCCGCGACGCCCAACCTGCGGCACCTGGAGTGGTTCCACGACCACGTCCGCATCGAGTCGATGTTCTTCCAGGGCACCGTCACGCCCGAGCCGGGCGGCCTGCTCCGGCCCGACCTCTCGGTGCCCGGGCACGGGCTGCGGTTCGACGAGTCCGCGGCGGCGTCGTACCGGATCGGGTGACATCCGCCCGTCCGCACCCCGATCGGGCAGGACTGAACGGCGGCGGAACGGGTAGCCGCGGCGCCGGGAGGCGGGCGCCTCCGGGATCGAGGGGGACCATGGCAGTCGCCGCCATCGTCGCAGTGGTGATCGTCGTCGTGCTCGCGCTGATCGTGCTGTCGCTGAGCGTCCGGCTGGTGCAGCAGTATCAGCGCGGCGTGGTGTTCCGCTTCGGTCGCGTGCTGGAGCGGATCCGGCAGCCCGGTTTCCACCTGATCGTACCGATCGCGGACCGGATGGTGCGGGTCAGCATGCAGACCACGGTGATCGGGGTGCCCGCGCAGGGTGTCATCACCCGCGACAACGTCACGCTCACCGTCGACGCGGTCGTCTACTACCGGGTGGTCGACCCGGTGAAGGTCCTGGTCAACGTGCGGGACTATCCCTCGGCCGTGCTCCAGGTGGCGCAGACCGCGCTGCGTTCGGTGATCGGCAAGGCCGACCTCGACACCCTGCTGCGCGACCGGGACAAGATCAACGCCGAGCTGAAGGCCGTCATCGACGCGCCCACGGAGAAGCCGTGGGGCCTGCTCATCGAGCGGGTCGAGGTCAAGGACGTGTCGCTGCCCGAGGGAATGAAGCGGTCGATGTCCCGGCAGGCCGAGGCGGAGCGGGAACGGCGGGCGCGGGTGATCGCCGCCGACGGCGAGTTCCAGGCTTCCCGCCGGCTCGCCGACGCCTCCCGGGCGATGGCGAACACGCCCGGGGCCTACCAGCTGCGCTTGCTGCAGACCGTGGTGGACGTGGCGGCGGAGAAGAACAGCACCCTGGTCATGCCGTTCCCGGTGGAGCTGCTGCAGTTCTTCCAGGAGTACGGGCGGCGGGGCCGCGAGCAGGTGGCCCAAGGTGGGGCGGGAGCGACGGAGCAGCCCCCGGCGCTCGGCCCGACCACGGAACGCGTCGCCGCGGCCGCCGAGGGGGACGGGCACCGGCCGCAGCCTTGACCGCGGACCGCCGCCGGTGGCCCCGCGCTGTCCCGCCGGGGCCACCGGCAGGCGCGGGCCGGCCGCCCCGGCTCCGCAGTCAGTCCAGCAGCGTGGGCAGGGGCAGCCCGGGCAGCAGCGGCGACAGGCTGGGCGAGGGCGGCAGCGGCAGCTTGGGCAGCGGCAGCAGGGGCTTGCCGGTGTCGCTCGCGGAGCCGCCCGGCGAGGTCGAGGTGGAGGTCGGCGGCCGGGACGGCTGGGGCTGCGGGGCCGACGCGCCGGTGCCCGGGCGAGCGGCGGGGGTCGTCGGTCGGCCGCCCGGCGCGGGGGAGGTCGGCACCGCGGTCGGCCGGACCTCCGCCCGGGCCGCGGTCAGCTCCCGCGTCAGGGCGTCGAGCCCGGCGCGCAGCCGGGCCACGGTTGCCGCGTCGGTGATCTTCTCGAGGTCGCCGCGCGCCCGGTCGACGAGCTGCTGGGCCTCGTCGAAGCGGCCGTCGGCCAGCGCCGCGCGGGCCCGGTCGATGCTGTCCTCGATGTCCCGCACCTCGGCCTGCTGCGGATAGAGCAGCTTGGTCAGCGACCACAGCGGGCTGTCCGGCGCCGCGTTGCGGCTGCCGATCCCGAGCCCGGACCCCAGGGCGAGCAGCGCGACCGCGGCCGCCGCGAGGCGTACGGTCCAGGGGCGCGGTCGCCGGGTCCGGGCCGGACGTGCCGGCGGCGACGTGGGCTCGGCGGGCTCGGCGGTCGGCGCGGCCGGACGGATTTCGGCGGGAGCGCCGTCGACGACGTCGGCGTGCCAGGCGGCGAACAGCTCGGCCAGCTCGTCGCCGGCCGGGGCCGGCTCACCCCGACCCAGCGCGTCGAGCAGCGCGTCGTCGCGGGCGAGGACCTCCAGGTCCATCGCCTCGCCGCCGCTCGGCGTCCGCCCGCTCATGCCGTCACCCCGCTCCGCTCGGCGCCGGCATGAGGCAATTCCGCGCTGAGCTGACGATTCGCTCGCTGACGCTCGCTCATGCCGCCACCTCGTCCAGGGAACCTCCGGCAAGGGTACGGAGCCGGGCGAGGGCGCGGGACTGGGCCATCCGGACGGCGGCGGCCGTCATGCCGACGATCGTGCCCACCTCGTCGGCGGACAGGCCGACCGCGACGCGCAGCAGGATGATCTCGCGCTGGACGTCGGGCAGCCGGTCCAGCAGCGCGGACAGCCGCCGGGCCAGATCGCTCGCCATCGCCTGCTGCTCCGGCCCGGGCGCGGCGTCGGGCTGCTCCAGCGGTGCGTCGGTGGGGGTGACCGCCGAATCCCGGATTGCCGCGCGTTGCGCGTCGGCCACCTTGTGCGCAGCGATCCCGTAGACGAACGCGGCGAACGGGACGCCCTGTTCGCGGTAGCGGGGAAGGGCGCGCAGCACCGCCACGCACACCTCCTGGGCGACGTCGTCGGCGGTGGTGTACGCCCCGCCGACCCGGCCCAGCCGGGCCCGACAGTATCGGACCAGGCCGGGGCGCACGTCGGTGAGCAGCGTCGCGGTGGCCGCCGGGTCGCCCGCGGCGGCCCGGCGGACGAGTTCTGGCTGCTGGATCACTGTCATGTCGGTCGCGACGCACCTTCGTTACCGGCGGGTTACCGGCACGGTATCGAGCATCGCTCAAATTTCCTAGCTCACGGTTTGTGACGAAGACGCACCGGAAAGAAGTTGTTGCGTTCTCCACTGGCGCGCCGATGTGTCAGGCAGCGACGGAGAGGGGAGGGATCAGTGGGCGTCGAGGTGGCCGTGCAGGGGCTGACCAAGTCGTTCGGCGGCCAGCCGGTCTGGTCGGACATCACGCTGAACCTGCCCGCCGGGGAAATCTCCGTCCTGCTGGGACCCTCCGGCACCGGGAAGTCCGTGTTCCTCAAGACCCTGGTCGGGCTGCTGCGACCCGACCGGGGCTCCATCCTGATCGAGGGCAGGGACCTGCCGCGGCTGTCCGAACGCGACCTGTACGAGGTGCGCAAGCTGTTCGGCGTGCTGTTCCAGGACGGCGCCCTGTTCGGCTCGATGAACATCTACGACAACGTGGCGTTCCCGCTGCGTGAGCACACCCGCAAGTCCGAGTCGCAGATCCGCGCCGTCGTCAGCGAGAAGCTGGAGATGGTGGGCCTGGTCGGGGCGGAGAAGAAGCTGCCCGGCGAGATCTCCGGCGGCATGCGCAAGCGGGCCGGCCTGGCCCGGGCGCTCGTCCTCGACCCGCAGATCATCCTCTTCGACGAGCCGGACTCCGGGCTGGACCCGGTGCGCACCGCCTACCTCAACCAGCTCATCATCGACCTCAACCAGAGCACCGACGCGACGTTCCTGATCGTCACCCACGACATCAACACGGCCCGCACGGTGCCCGACAACATCGGCCTGATCTACCACGGGCACCTGGCCATGTTCGGGCCGCGGGAGATGCTGCTGTCCAGCACCGAGCCGGTGGTCCGGCAGTTCCTCAACGCCCAGCGGATCGGCCCGATCGGCATGGCGGAGGAGAAGGACGCCGACGAACTGGCCGCCGAGGCGGAGTCCGGGATGGAGCTGCCGCCGCTGCCGCCCATCCCGCTGCAGCTGCCGCCCTCGGACGGGCTGCCCCGCCGCGCCGAACGCCGACCCGGCCAGTGGTGCCGTGAGCACGGCGTCACCCCGCCCCCGGGTTCCTTCGAGGGCCGCCGCTGGGACGAGGAACGACCCACCATCGAGCTGGGCCGGCACCTCGCCGCCGACGAGCGGCACCGGGAGGTGGCCGGATGAGCGAGCGAATCAGCGGGCTCGGTGCGCTTTGGCCTCATGCCGATGCCGACCGAAGGGGGGCGGTGGCATGAGCGCCCCGGTGACCGCCGTCCGCCGTTCCGGCGAGTTCTTCGCGTTCTGCCTGGACACCCTGCGCGGGCTCGGCCGGCGGCCGGTGCAGGTACGCGAGTTCGTCCAGCAGGCCTGGTTCATCAGCTCGGTGTCGATCCTGCCGGCCGCCCTGGTCTCCATCCCGTTCGGCGCGGTCATCGCCCTCCAGCTCGGCTCGCTGGTCCGCCAGCTCGGCGCGCAGTCGTTCACCGGCGCCGCCTCGGTGCTCGCCGTGGTCCGCGAGGCCGGCCCGATCGTCACCGCCCTGATCATCGCCGGCGCCGGCGGCTCGGCGATCTGCGCCGACCTGGGCTCGCGCAAGATCCGCGAGGAACTGGACGCGATGCAGGTGCTCGGCATCGACCCGATCCAGCGCCTCGTCGTGCCCCGGGTGCTCGCCTCGATGCTGGTCGCCGTGCTCCTCAACGGGCTGGTCAGCGTCGTCGGCGTGACCGGCGGCTACGCGTTCAACGTCCTGCTCCAGGGCGGCACCCCCGGGGCGTACCTGGCCAGCTTCCAGGCGCTCGGACAGCTACCCGACCTGCTGGTCGGCGAGGTCAAGGCGGTGCTGTTCGGGGCCGCCGCGGCGCTGGTCGCCTCCTACAAGGGGATGACCGCCAAGGGCGGCCCGAAGGGCGTCGGCGACGCGGTCAACCAGAGCGTGGTCATCACCTTCATGCTGCTGTTCGCGCTGAACTTCATCGTCACGGCCGTGTACTTCCAGGTCGTACCGCAGAAGGGAAGCTGACATGGCCGTGCTGCGCTACCTGGACGACCTCGGCGGGCAGCTCGCCTTCTACCTGCGCGCCTTCGCCTGGACGCCGCGCACGGTGAGCCGCTACAAGCGCGAGGTGGTCCGGCTGCTGGCCGAGGTCAGCTTCGGCACCGGCGCGCTCGCCGTGCTCGGCGGCACCGTCGGCGTGATCTGCTTCCTCACCTTCTTCACCGGCACCGAGGTCGGGCTCCAGGGCTACCAGGCGCTCGACCAGATCGGCAGCAGCGCCTTCACCGGGTTCGTCTCGGCCTACTTCAACACCCGGGAGATCTCGCCGCTGGTGGCGGCGCTGGCGCTGTCCGCCACGGTCGGCTGCGGGTTCACCGCCCAACTCGGTGCGATGCGGATCTCTGAGGAGGTCGACGCGCTCGAGGTGATGGGCGTGCCCTCACTGCCGTTCCTGGTCACCACCCGGATGATCGCCGGCTTCATCGCGGTCATCCCGCTGTACGTGATCGGCCTGCTCTCCAGCTACCTCGCCACCCGCACCATCGCGGTCGTCTACTTCGACCAGTCCGCTGGCACCTACGACTACTACTTCCACCTCTTCCTGCCGCCGGAGGACGTGCTCTGGTCCTTCGGCAAGGTGCTGGTGTTCAGCGTGATCGTGGTGCTGGTCCACTGCTGGTACGGCTACACCGCCAAGGGCGGGCCGGCGGGCGTGGGCATCGCTGTCGGGCGAGCCGTCCGGTTGGCCATCGTCGCCGTCAACGTCGTCGACTTCTTCCTGTCGCTGGCCATCTGGGGCGCCACGACCACGGTGCGGATCGCGGGGTGAACATGAGACATCGCGTCCTCGGCATCGTCTTCATCGCCGTGCTGGCCGTAGCGCTTACCGCCTCGGTGCTGCAGTACCGCAAGGCGTTCACCCCGGTCGACTGGGTCACCCTGCACGCCGACCGTGCCGGCCTGCAACTCCTCGAGGGCGCCGACGTCAAGGTACGCGGCGTCGTGGTCGGGGAGGTCCGTTCGATCCGCAGCGACGGTGACGGCGCCGTCATCCGGCTGGCCCTCGACCCCGCCACCACCGACCGCATCCCCGCCGACGTGACCGCTCGGCTGCTGCCCAAGACCCTCTTCGGCGAGCGGTACGTCGAACTCGTTCCACCGTCCGGCGGGAGCGCCGCGCCGATTCGCGACGGCGCGGTCATCAGCCAGGACCGCAGCCGCACCGCGGTGGAGCTGGAACGGGTGCTCGACCAGGCGTTGCCGCTGCTGCAGGCCATCCGCCCCGACCAGCTCGCCGCCACCCTCGGCGCGATCTCCACCGCGCTGGAGGGACGCGGCGACCGGCTCGGGGCGAACCTCGCCCGGCTCGACGCCTACCTGCGCCAGCTCAACCCCGAGCTACCCACCATCGCCGAGGACGTCCGCAAGCTCGCCGTCGTGCTGGACAGCTACGACGCCGCGCTGCCGGACCTGCTCTCCCTGCTGCGCGACGTCACCGTCACCGCCAGCACGGTCACCGACCAGCGGACCCAGCTGGCCGCGTTGCTCGCCGACACCACCGACACCGCGGACGTCACCCGGACCTTCCTCGACCGGCACGGCGACCAGCTCATCCGGCTCGGGCAGGTCAGCCGCCCGGTGCTGGAGCTGTTCGCCACCTACGCCCCCGAGTACCCGTGCCTGGTCGACGGGCTGGTCGCCCTGCAGCCCCGGGTCGAGCAGGCCTTCTCCGGCGGGCGGATGCGCATCACCCTCGAGGTGACCCGCGACGGTGGCCCGTACGAGCGGGGCCGCGACGAACCGGTCTACGCCGCCCACGACGGCCCCGACTGCCGCGGCCTGCCCGACCCGCACGTGCCCGCGCCCGAGGTGCCCGTCGCCGACGGGTACGACTACGGCGGCAGCCGTACCCACCCGCTCCTGCCGGTCGGCACCGCGGGCGGATCTTCCGGGGCGGCGCCCGCCCCGGCCGCGATGGGGCGGGCCGGCACCAGTGAGGAGAGCGCGCTGGTCAAGCCTCTCGTCGGCGGGCTGACCGGCACCCCACCGGTGGAGGTGCCCGACATCGCGGTCCTGCTCTGGGGGCCGCTGCTGCGCGGAGCGGTGGTGAACGCACGATGACCGGGAAGACGGCCTCCTCGCTGATCAAGCTGGTGATCTTCGCCGTGGTGACGCTGCTGGCCACCGCGCTGCTCGCGCAGACCCTGGGCGCGTTCCCACCCGACGGCGTCACCTACCGGGCGCGGTTCACCGACGTCACCGGGCTGCTGCCCGGCGACGACGTCCGGATCGCCGGCGTCCGGGTCGGCAAGGTCAGCGACATCGCGGTGGTCGACGACACGGTCGCCGAGGTGACGTTCACCGTGGACCGCGACGTGCCGGTGGCGACCAGCGTCCGCGCCAAGATCCGGTACCGGAACCTGGTCGGCCAGCGGTACGTCGCGCTGACCGAGGGACCGGGCGACGGCCGCCCGCTGCGCGCCGACGGCCTCATCCCGCTCGCGCAGACCACCCCCGCGCTGGACCTGACCGTCCTGTTCAACGGATTCCGGCCACTGTTCACCGCGCTGAACCCGGAGGATGTCAACAAGCTCGCCTACGAGATCATCCAGGTCCTGCAGGGCGAGGGCGGCACCGTCGCGAGCCTGCTGCAACGCACCGCCTCACTGACCAACACTCTCGCCGACCGGGACGCGGTCATCGGTCGAGTGGTCACCAACCTCAACAGCGTCCTCGGGACGCTGGCGAGCCGGGACCGGGAACTGGACCAGAGCATCGCCCAGTTGCAGCAGTTCATCTCCGGCCTCTCCGCCGACCGCACCCCGATCGGCGACGCGCTGGCCAACCTCGGCGAGCTGACCAGCACCACCTCCTCGCTGCTGCAGGACGTGCGGCCGCCGCTGGCCGCCGACGTGCGCGCCCTGAACGAGTTGGCCGGCACGCTGGACCGCAACTCCGCCGTCATCGACGGCACCCTGGGCCGGCTGCCCCAGCGCTACGCGTCGCTGACCCGGGTGGCGTCCTACGGCTCCTGGTTCAACTACTACCTCTGCGACTTCGACGGGCGGGTGGCCGTCGCCGGGCAGGCACCGCTCAACCCGGCCACCGTCAGCGCCACCGCGGCCCGCTGCGCCACCGGAGGCAGCCGATGAAACCCTTCCGCGAACGCAATCCCGTCGTCGTCGGCGCGGTCGGGCTGGCCGTGATCCTCGCCGCCCTGCTCGGCGCCTTCCAGTTCGACCGGCTGGCCGCACTCACCGGTCGGGGCTACCAGGCCGCCTTCCACGACGCCAGCGGCCTTGCCACCGGCAACGAGGTCCGGGTGGCCGGCGTCCGGGTCGGCGTGGTGACCGGAGTGGACCTGGCCCACGGCACCCAGCCGTACGTGCGGGTGCGCTTCCGGGTCGACGACGACGGCGTACGGCTCGGCCGGGACACCGGCGCCACCATCCGCATCAAGACGGTGCTCGGGCAGAAGTACCTCGCGCTGTCCCCGGCCGGCCCCGGGAAGCTGCCCGAGGGCGCCCAGATCCCCCTGGACCGCACCGCCGCGCCGTTCGACGTGGTGCAGGCCGTCACCGGGCTCGCCGACACCCTCGACAAGGTGGACACCGATCAGCTCGCGAAGGCGTTCACCACGCTGTCGGAGACCTTCGCCGACACCCCGGCCAGCGTCAGCACCTCGCTGACCGGGTTGTCCCGGCTGTCGCGCACCGTCGCCAGCCGGGACGCCGAACTGCGTACGCTGCTCGCCCGGGCCCGCGAGGTCACCGGCGTGCTCGCGCAGCGCGACGAGGAGTTCCGCAAGCTCGTCGCCGACGGCGAGAAGCTGCTCGCCGAGGTCAGCCGCCGCCGCGACGCCATCCACCAGCTTCTGGTCGGCACCGACGAGCTCGCCACCCAGCTCTCCGGGCTGGTCGCCGACAACCGCGCCCAGCTCGAACCAGCCCTGCGCAAGCTGCGCGACGTGGTCGCCGTCCTGCAACGCAACCGCGACGACCTGGAGCAGACCATCCGACGGATGGGACCGTTCGTCACCACCTTCGCCAACGTGGTCGGCAACGGCCGGTGGTTCGACTCGTACGTCGACGGTCTGCTCCAGCCGTACCTGCCCTCTACGGGAGGACGCTGATGCCCGGTCCGATCCAGCGCTGGCGGCGTCCCCTGGCCGCCGCCACCGTGCTGCTGACCGCCGTCGCCGTCGGTGTCGTGCTGTGGCGCCACGAGGCACCCCAGCGGCGGGTGGTCGCCTACTTCACCAAGGCGGTGGGCGTCTATCCCGGCTCCGACGTGCGGGTGCTCGGCGTCCGCGTCGGTGAGGTCGAGTCCGTCACCCCCCAGGGTCGCACTGTCCGCGTCGCGATGCGCTACGACCCCGAGGTGGACATCCCGGCCGACGCGCAGGCGGTGATCGTTCCGCCCAGCGTGGTCAGCGACCGGTACGTGCAGCTCACGCCGGCCTTCACCGGCGGTCCCGTACTCGCCGACGGGGCCGAGATCACGCTGGCGCGTACCGCGGCGCCGATGGAGATCGACGACATCTACCAGGCGCTGGACGAGTTCAACCGCACCCTCGGCCCGGAGGGCGCCAACGCCGACGGCGCCCTGTCCGGCCTGGTGGCCACCGGCCGGGCCAATCTGGAGGGCAACGGCGCCAACCTGCACGACACCCTCGACGGCCTCTCCCGCGCGCTGACCACCCTCTCCGACGGTCGCGGCGACCTGTTCGGCTCGGTGGCCAACCTGCAACGCTTCACCACCGCGCTGGCCAGCAGCGACCAGCAGGTCCGCGGCTTCAACCAGCAGCTCGCGGACGTCGCCGGGCAGCTCGCGGGGGAGAAGGAGGAACTGGCCGCCGCGCTGCGCAACCTCGCGGCCGCGTTGGCCGAGGTGACCACGTTCGTGAAGCAGAACCGAGCGGCGCTGACCGACAACGTCGCCGGGCTGGCCGATGTCACCCGCGTCCTGGTCCGCCAGCAGCAGGCGCTCATCGACATCCTCGACGTGACGCCGCTCGCCGTGAGCAACCTCAGCCTCGCCTACAACCCGCGCTCCGGCACCCTCGACACCCGCGACAACGCCCTGGGCCCCTACGACCCGGCCACGTTCGTCTGCTCCCTGATGGCGGGCCAGCTCCCCGCCTCCGAGGTGCCGGCGAAGTGCACCGCCCTGGCGCAGACGCTGCACTCCCGCGGCCTGCCCATGACCGACCAGCTGCGCAAGCTGATCAAGCTGCCGCCCGGCGCCCCGGCGACCGGCGGGTCCTCACCGGGAAACCCTCCAATCAGCTCCCCCGGTGCGCCGATCCCCGACGAGGCGCCGGGCGGCCTCCCCACCACCACGAGCGACCCCACGCTCGGCGGCATCCTGCGAGGGCCGGCATGAGCGAGCGTCAGCGAGCGAATCATCGGCACAGCGCGGTGGTGCCTCATGACGGCACGGAGCGAAGCGAGGTGGCGGCATGAGCGTGCGGCTGCTCCGCCTGCTGACCGGCGCGCTCGCGGTGGCCCTGCTGCCCGCCGGCTGCGGCCTCCCCGAGGTCGCCGACCTGCCGTTGCCCGGCGGCAAGCCGGCCGGTGACGGCTACACCGTCACCGCCGAGTTCACCGACGTGCTCGACCTCGTGCCGCAGGCCGCCGTGAAGGTCGACGACGTCACCGTCGGCAGTGTGGAGAAGATCTCCCTGTCCGGCTGGCACGCCCGGGTCCGGCTGCGCATCGACCGCGGGGTGCGGCTGCCCGCCAACGCCACCGCGGCCGTACGCCAGAGCAGCCTGCTCGGCGAGAAGTACGTGACCGTGGCGCGGCCGCCCACCGAGCCGGCCCGCGGCCAGCTGGCCGACGGCGACCTCATCCCGCTGTCCCGCACCACCCGCGGCACGGAGGTGGAGGAGGTTCTCGCCGCCCTCGGCCTGCTGCTCAACGGCGGTGGCCTGGCCCAACTCCGGACCATCAACCAGGAGCTGGCCAAAGCCCTCGACGGTCGCGAGCCCGTGCTCCGGGACACCCTGCAGCAGCTCGACACCTTCATCGGCGGCCTGGACCGGCAGAAGACGGACATCGTCCGCGCCATCGAGGCGCTCGACCGGCTGACCGGCCGGCTCAACCGGCAACGGCAGGTCGTCGGCGATGCCCTCGACTCCCTCGCTCCCGGTCTGACCGTGCTGGCCGAGCAGCGCGAGCAGCTCACCAAGGCGCTGACCGCCCTCGGGGAACTCGGCAAGGTCGGCACGCGGGTGGTCAACCGCAGCCGGCAGGACACCGTGGCCAGCGTACGGGCGCTGCAGCCGATCCTCGAGCAGCTCGCCCGGGCCGGCGACAACCTGCCGAAGTCGCTGGAGTTCATGCTGTCGTACCCGTTCCCGCCCAACGTGGAGGGCGCGATCGTCGGCGACTTCGTCAACCTGGCGATCACCGCCGACCTGGACGCGGCCAACATCCTGTCCAACCTGGTCGCCGCCGCGCCGGCACCGGCCCGGCCGGCCACCCGGCCCACCGTTCCCGCCGCGCCTCGGCCGCCCGCCACCGGCGGTTCCCCGGCCCTACCGGGCGGCCTCCCCGGTCTGCCCGCCCTCCCCGGCCTCCCCGAGCTACCGCTGACCAAGTGCCTGCCGGATCTGAAGAACTTCCCGGCGACCTGGACCCCACCCAAGGAGTGCGGGCTGCCGGAGGGCTGCCTCCTGCTCAAACCCGGCTCCACGGTGCCCATCGGCGGACTGCTCGTGCCCACGGGGATCGTGCCGGCCGGCACGGCGTTCCCCGCCGGCACGAAACTGCCGCCCGACACCGTGCTGACGGCCGACTGCGTGCTGCCGCTGACCGGCGCCATCACCGGCCAGATCGGCGGCCTTACCGACATCCTGGGAGGAGGGCTGATCCCGTGATCGGACGCACGGCGAAACTGCAGGTCCTCGCCTTCCTCCTGGTGAGCGCGCTCGGCATCGGCTACGTCGGGATCCGCTACGTCGGCATCGGGGACCGGCTGCTCGGCAACGGCTACGTCGTACACGTCGACCTCGCCAGGGCCGGTGGCATCTTCGCCAACGCCCCCGTCACCTACCGTGGCGTACCCGTCGGCCGGGTCACCGGCGTCCACCTGCGCTCCGACGGCGTGCGCGCCGACCTGCGGATCGACCGTGGGGTACGGGTGCCCGACGCGCTGCGCGCCGTCGTCACCCAACGCTCCGCGGTCGGCGAGCAGTACCTCGATCTGCGGCCCGAACGCGACGGGGGCCCCTTCCTCGCCGACGGGGCGGTGATCCCGGTCGACCGCACCGGCGTCCCACTCGCCCCGGAGACGCTCCTGACCAACCTCGACGCCCTGGTCCGCTCGGTCAACCCGGACGACCTGACCGTGCTGATCACCGAACTCGGCACCGCCTTCGAAGGCAACGAGCAGGCCCTGGCCCGGATCCTCGACGCGGGCGACGCACTGCTCGCCGACGCCGACGCCCGGCTGCCCGAGACGCTGGCGCTGATCCGCGACGGCCGGACCGTGCTCACCACCCAGGCGGAGTCCGCCGAGGCGCTGCGCCGGTGGTCGGCGGGGCTCGCCGAGCTGGCCGCCACCCTCCGCGCCGCCGACCCCGACCTGCGGCGGCTGCTCGCGAACGGGCCGCCGGCCGGTGCCGAGTTGCGGGCGCTGCTCCGCGGACTGGACCCGACCATCGGCACACTGCTCGGCAACCTGATCACCGTCAACGGGATCGCCGCCCGCCGGCTGCCCGGCATCGAACAGCTGCTGGTGGAATACCCGGTCGTCGTGGCGGGCGGCTTCACCGTCACCCCGGGCGACGGCACCGCGCACCTCGGGCTCGTGCTCAACGTGAGCGATCCGCCGTCCTGCGTCTACCGGGGCGGCAGCACCCGGTGCAGCGGCAAGGAACGCGCGTCGGGGGCGAGCGTACGCGGAGCCCAGAACGCGCCGCGACCGTCCGGCCGGGAGCCGGCGCCACCGCCCGACCAGGGGGCTAACGCCGGCTACGACCCGGCGACCGGACTGGTGCTCGGCTCCGACGGGCGACCGCTGCAGTTCGGCGGGACCGGCGGCCAGTACCGGACGGCCGGTGACCAGTCCTGGAAACAGCTGTTGCTCGCCGGGTTGACCCCGTGACCGGCGTACCGGAGGAGGTGGCGGTGACCAGCCGCAGGAACACCACGCTGAAAGTCATCAAGGGAGCCCTGGCCGGCGGCCCCGCCCCGGCGCGCCGCCGCCTGGTCAGCCGTCCCGTGCCCCAGTCGGCCGAGCCGATCGAAGAGGTCCTGGAACGCCTGGACCAGGAGCCGGTCGAGGACCCCGCCGAGGCCGCCGGCCTGACCGTCGTCGGCGATCCCGCACAGCTCGAAGACCCGCCCGAGACCGACGGGAAGCCGACCGACGCCGACGCCGGGTCCGAGGCCGGCAGCGACACCCCGGCCACGCCGGACCGCGGTCGACGGGCCGACGCCGAGACCAGGGCTGAGCGACGGGACGCCGACCCCGCACCGGGCACGCCGGGCCGCGGCCGGGCGCTGACCGCGCTGCTCGTCGTGCTGCTCGCCGTCGCCCTCGCCGGCGCCGCCGTCTACGGCCACCGCTGGTACGTCGACCGGGCCACCGACCAGGCCCGCAGCGACGCGGTCGCCGCCGCCCGGCAGGCCGCCGTCAACTTCGTCTCGGTCAGCGCCGCCAGCGTCGACCGGGACCTGCAGCGGGTCATCGCCGGGGCGACCGGCGACTTCAAGGACGAGTTCACCCGAGGCCAGGCGCAGGTCCGCGCGGCGGTGGTGGAGAACAAGGTTCACTCGCAGGGCACCGTGCTGCGCGCCGGACTGGTCTCCGGGGACCGCCAGCACGCCGTGGTGCTGGTGGCGGTCGACGCCACGGTGAAGAACGTGAAGGCACCCGACGGGCGGCCGTCGCACTACCGGATCCAGCTCGACCTCGTCCGGGACAAGGACTCGGGCGACTGGCTGGTGGCCAAGCTCCAGTTCGTCGGCTGACCGGAGGAGAAGAGCCCGATGCGTGTTCCGACCGCCCTGCGCCGCCTGCCGCGGCTGCGCCCCGTGCCCGTCCTGGTCGTCGCGATCGTCCTGGTGGCGGCGGTAGCGCTCGCCGCCTGGTACGGCGACCGCCGCGCCGGCCAGCGCGAACAGGCCGTACGCCAGGCCCTGGCCACCGCACCCGCCGCGGCCAAGGCCCTCTTCTCGTACGACTACCGGACCTTCGACGAGAGCATCGCCAACGGCCGCACCTTCGCCACCGGCGGGTTCGCCGACGAGTACGCGCAGACCACCGCGGCGCTCAAGCCGACCGCCACGAAACAGCAGGCGGTGGTGCTGGCCGAGGTCTCCGCCACCGGCGTGGTCAGCGCCGACACCGACCGGGTGGAGCTGCTGCTCTACCTCAACCAGTACCGGCGCAACGTGACCACCGCGGGGGAGAAGGTCGACCAGAACCGGGTCGTGCTCACCATGGTCCCGGTCGACGGGGAGTGGAAGGTCGTCAAGGCCACCGCCATCTGACCGGCGAGCTCGCGTGAGGATCCCGCTGCCGGCGGGGCTGACCGCGTTTTCCGCCCGGGCGCTCCGGGTAGGTCCTCACGGGACTGAGACCTGACCCAGATCCCGTGGAGGCCCTTCGATGAGAGACAACTTCGGTGACGCGGTGGGAGACGCGTTCCGTTCGGTGATGCTGTTCCTGCCCAAGGCGGTCGCCTTCATCGCCATCCTGTTGGTGGGCTGGCTGGTCGCCAAGGCCGTGCTGAAGCTCGTGGACAAGGTCCTCGAGCGGGTGCACTTCGACCGGGCCGTCGAGCGCGGCGGCATCAAGTCAGCCCTGGCCCGATCGAAGTACGACGCCAGCGACATCGTCGCCAGGCTGGCCTACTACGCCGTGCTGCTGGTCACCCTCCAGCTCGCGTTCGGCATCTGGGGCCCGAACCCGATCTCGGACCTGATCCACGGCGTGGTGGCGTGGCTGCCCAAGGCGTTCGTCGCCATCGTGATCGTGGTGGTGGCCGCGGCTATCGCCACGGCGGTGAAGGACATCGTCTCCGGCGCCCTCGGCGGCCTCTCCTACGGCCGGGTGCTCGCCACCATCGCCTCGGTGTTCATCCTCGGCCTGGGCGTGATCGCCGCGCTCAACCAGATCGGCGTCGCCACCACGGTGACCACTCCGGTGCTGATCGCCGTCCTCGCCACGCTCGGCGGCATCCTGGTCGTCGGGGTCGGCGGCGGTCTGGTCCGGCCGATGCAGAGCCGCTGGGAGAACTGGCTGGCCCGCGCCGAGGAGGAGCGCCGGACCATCGCCGAGCACGCCCGGGCGTACCAGGCCGGGCGGCGGGACGTCGACGCGCAGCTCGGCAGCCCGTACGCCGAGGCGGAGCTGACCCAGCCGGTCGCCCCGCACGGCGCGGCGGAGCCCACCCAGCCCATGCCGCGCGCCGGCACGGCGGCCACGCCGCGGCAGCCCACGGCCGAGCAGGCGGTGGACAACGAGGCGACGATGGTCATCCCGCAGGCGGACGTGCAGAAGTTCCGCCGCTGACCGCCCGCGTCGTGACCGGGGTGGGGCCCAGCCGGGTCCCACCCCGGTTCCGCGTGCGACGGGGCGGCGCAGCGGACCGGCGGCGACTACCATCGGCGCATGACCTGGCGATGTTGATCCCATCCTGAGGGCCGAGGCCGCGGGCCGCCGCGGACACCGCACGTCCGGTGTCCGTCACGTCCCCGTGGGAAGGCCTCCATGCTCATCGTCTCCGCGCGCCGCTCCGGCACCCGCCCGCTGGCGGCGACGCTCTACGCGTACGCGTTCCTCACCGACCTCGTCCTGCTCTACCCGGTGTACGCGCTGCTCTTCGCCGACACCGGCCTGTCGGTCGGGCAGATCTCCTCGCTGTTCGTCATCTGGTCGGCCACCGGCATCCTGCTGGAGGTGCCCTCCGGCGCCTGGGCCGACGCGGTCTCCCGGCGACTGCTGCTCTGCCTCGCGCCGCTGCTGCCCGCCGCCGGCTTCGCCCTCTGGGTGCTCGTCCCGTCCTACCCGGCGTTCGCCGCCGGCTTCCTGCTCTGGGGCGCCGGCGGGGCGCTGCGCTCCGGCGCACTGGAGGCGCTGGTCTTCACCGAGCTGGAGCGCCTCGACGACACCGGCCGGTACGCCCGCCTCATGGGCCGGGCGAAGACCGCCGAGATCCTCGGTGTGCTCGCCGCGATGGGCCTCGCCGCCCCGGTCCTCGCCCTCGGCGGCTACCCGGCCGTCGGCGCGGCCAGCGTCGCCGCCTGCCTGCTCGCCGCGGCCGTCGCGACCCGCTTCCCGGAGCACCACACGGCCGGCGGTGCCGTCCCGGTCGACGACGGGTCGGACGACGCCGACCCGGGGTTTCTGGCGAGCCTGCGCGACGGGCTGGCCGAGGCCCGCGCCGACCGGTCCGAGCGGGCCGCGTTGCTGCTGGTCCCGGCCGTCGCCGCGATCTGGGGCGCGCTGGAGGAGTACACGCCGCTGCTGGCCCGGGACACCGGTGTCGCGCTGGACCGGGTGCCGCTGCTGCTCGTACTGGTCTGGGCGGGGACGACCCTCGGCGGGCTGCTGACCCCGGTGGGGGAGCGGCTGACCAGCCGCGGGTACGCGGCCCTGCTCGTGGTCGCGGCGCTGGCCCTGGCCGCCGGTGCCCTGGCCCGCCACCCCGCCGGGTTCGTGCTGATCGGGGGCGCGTTCGGCGCGTTCCAGCTCGCCACGGTGCTCGCCGGCGTCCGGCTGCAGTCCCGGATCACCGGGCCGAGCCGGGCGACGGTCACCTCCGTCGCGGGGATGGCCACCGACCTGAGCATCATCGCGGTCTACGCCGGCTACGGCGCGATCGCCACCGTCGCCGGCAATGCCGTGGCGTTCGCGGTGGCCCTGGTGCCGTACCTGGTGGTGGCGCTCTGGCTGGTCGCCCGCCGGACCTGACCGTCCGGGCGGGGGCCGGACGGCCCGGTCCCCGCCCGTGCCCGTCCGGGCGGGATGGGTCGAGATCGGGCATCGAGAGGTGGGAAACGGGCAGGTCAAAAGAGAGTTTTGCCGGAGGCGGCACGATCTCTACTGCCCGTTCGGGCGACCTGCCGGGCAGAAAACCCAACTATTTACCCGAGATGTGACCGTCGTCACGCCCGTTTGGCGGTGTTAGAAACAAAGGCACAAGCGGGCGGGAGGTGCCAGATGGACGCAGCGCAACGCAGGCACCACATCCTCACGCTGGCCCGCCACCAGGGCGAGGTCGACGTGCAGAAGCTGGCGGCCGACCTGGGCGTCGCACCCGAGACCATCCGGCGCGACCTGAGCCTGCTGGCCCAGCACGGCCTGGTGCGGCGCACCCACGGTGGCGCGTACCCGGTGGAGACCGCCCGCTTCGAGACCACCCTGGAGACCCGCACCACGCGGATGGTGGCGGAGAAGCGGCGGATCGCCGCCGCCGCGGTCGAACACCTCGGCGACGCGGAGTCGATCTTCATCGACGAGGGCTACACCCCGCAGTTGATCGCCGAGGCGCTACCCACCCGCCGGCCGCTGACCGTGGTCACCGCCTCGCTGCCTACCGCCGCGGCGCTGGCCCACTCACCCACCGTCACGGTCCTCCTGCTCGGTGGCCGGGTCCGCGGCCGTACGCTCGCCACCGTCGACCACTGGGCCACCGCGATGCTCGCCGGCTTCGTCATCGACCTCGCCTTCGTCGGCGCGAACGGGATCTCCCGGGAACACGGGCTGACCACGCCCGACCCGGCCGTGGCCGCGGTCAAGGCGCAGGCGGTCGGGGTGGCTCGGCGGGTGGTCTTCGCCGGCGTGCACACCAAGTTCGGCGGCCACAGCTTCTGCCGCTTCGCCGATGTCGCCGACGTCGACACCATCGTCACGGACACCGCGCTGCCGGCGTCCGAGGCGCACCGCTACTCGTTGCTCGGCCCCGTGGTGCTGCGCGTCTGAGCGCCCGGCCGACCCACCTCCACCACCACCATCCCACCACCCACGGAGGTCCACTGTGTCCAGAACCCGGTCTCCTCGCCGATGGCGCGGCGCGTTCGCGGCCGCCGTCGCGGCCGGCCTGACGCTGACCGCCTGCTCCGGAGCCGGTGGCGGCTCCTCATCCGGCGGCGGCGGCAAGACCATCACCGTGCTGATGGTCGGCAACCCGCAGATGGAGGACCTGGCGAAGGTCACCGCCGACAACTTCACCAAGCAGACCGGGATCGCCGTGCGGTTCACGATCCTGCCGGAGAACGAACTGCGCGACAAGGTCACCCAGGACGTCGCCACCCAGGGCGGACAGTACGACGTGGCGACGATCGGCGCGTACGAGGCACCGATCTGGGCCAAGAACGGGTGGTTGCACGAACTGAGCTCGTACGCCGACGCCGACGGCGGCTATGACGAGGGTGACCTGCTCAAGCCGATGGTCGCCTCACTCTCCGGCGAGGACGGCAAGCTCTACGCGGCGCCGTTCTACGGCGAGTCGTCCTTCCTCATGCACAACAAGGAGCTCTTCGCGGCCAAGGGCCTGACCATGCCGCAGCGGCCGACCTGGCAGCAGGTGGCGCAGTTCGCCGCGAAACTGGACGACAAGAAGGCCGGGGTCGCCGGCATCTGCCTGCGCGGCCTGCCCGGTTGGGGTGAGCTCTTCGCCCCGCTGACCACCGTCGTCAACACCTTCGGCGGCACCTGGTTCGAGAAGGACTGGACGCCGAAGGTGAACGCGCCCGAGTTCACCCGGGCGACGAGGTTCTACGTCGACCTGATCCGCGCCCACGGCGAGGCGGGCGCCCCGCAGGCCGGCTTCACCGAGTGCCTGAACACCTTCGGCCAGGGCAAGGCGGCGATGTGGTACGACGCCACCTCCGCCGCAGGCACGCTGGAGGACAAGAGCGCGAGCAAGGTCGCCGGCAAGGTCGGCTACGCGTACGCGCCGGTCGACCGGACGAAGTCGTCGGGCTGGCTGTGGGCCTGGGCGCTGGCGATGCCGAAGACCACCAAGAACGCCGACGCCGCCTGGAAGTTCATCTCCTGGGCCACCGGCAAGGAGTACGAGAAGCTGGTCGGCTCCTCGCTCGGCTGGTCCCGGGTGCCGGCCGGCAAACGCCAGTCCACCTACGAGATCCCGGAGTACCGGCAGTCCGCCGCCGCCTTCGCCGACCTCACCCTGAAGTCGATCCAGGAGGCCGACCCGGTCAACCCCGGCCTGCAGCCCCGCCCCGCGCTCGGGGTGCAGTTCGTCGGCATCCCCGAGTTCGCCGACCTCGGCACCAAGGTCTCGCAGGAGGTCTCCGCCGCCATCGCCGGCAGCACCACCGTCGAGAAGGCGCTCGCCGACGGCCAGCGCCTGGCCGAGGACGTCGCCAAGGAATACCGGTAGCCGCCCATCCGGGCCGGTCGACCGCCGGCCGGCCCCGGCCCTGTCCCGAGGTGGTTCCATGACCCAGACCGTCACCGCCGGCCCGGGCGCGGCACGCCGGCATAATGTCCGACCCGTCCCCGCCGCCGCGCGGCAGCGCTGGACCCGCCGCGCCCCGCTGCTGCCCGCCCTGATCTTCGCCATCGTGGTGACCCAGATCCCGTTCCTGGTCACCCTCTACCTGTCGACCCTGGACTGGAACGCGCTGCGACCCGGCCGCCGCGCCTTCGTTGGCCCCGCCAACTACGGCCAGGTCCTCACCGACGGGCGGCTGCGCGCCGCCCTGCTGAACACGGTGGTGCTCACCGCCGCCTCCGTCGTCATCTCGGTGCTGCTCGGCCTCGGCCTGGCCATCCTGCTGGACCGCCGGTTCCCCGGCCGCGGCGTCGTCCGTACCCTGCTCATCACCCCGTTCCTGGTGATGCCCATGGCCGCGGCGCTGCTCTGGAAGCACGCCATCTACAACCCGTCGTACGGCCTGATCAACGGCGTCGTGGGCGGCAGCACCGACTGGGTGTCCCGGTATCCGATGCTGTCGGTGGTCACCACCCTGGTCTGGCAGTGGACCCCGTTCATGATGCTGATCATCCTGGCCGGGCTGCAGAGCCAGTCGCTGGAGACCCTGGAGGCCGCCCGCGTCGACGGGGCCGGACCGTGGCAGACCTTCACCCGCATCACCCTGCCCTACCTGCGCCCCTACCTGGAACTGAGCGCCCTGCTCGGCTCCATCTACCTGGTGCAGACCTTCGACGCCGTCTTCACCATCACCCAGGGCGGTCCCGGCACCGCCACCACCAACCTGCCGTACGAGATCTACCTGACCACCTTCCGCAAGTTCGAGTACGGCGAGGCCGCCGCGGCCGGCGTCGTGGTGGTGCTCGGCACGATCGTCGTCGCCACCTTCGCGCTGCGAGTGATCTCCAGCCTGTTCCGGATGGAGGGCGCGCGATGACGATGACACCCACCCGACGCGCCTCCCGGCCGACCGGCCCGGCCCGGCGGACCAGCGGCGTACGCGGGGCGGCCTGGGCGGTGCTGGCCTGGCTCGCCGGGCTGCTGTTCTTCCTGCCGGTGCTGTGGATGGTGCTCACCGGGTTCAAACGGGAGGTCGACGCGGCCAGCAACCCGCCGGCCTGGTTCTTCACCCCGGTGCTCGACGGCTACCGACAGGTCTTCGACCGGGACCTCACGCCGTACCTGCTCAACTCCCTGATGGCCAGCCTGCTGTCCACCCTGCTGGTGCTGCTGCTGGCCACTCCCGCGGCGTACGCGTTGTCGATCCGGCCGGTCGCCAAATGGCGCGACGTGCTGTTCTTCTTCATCAGCACCAAGATGCTGCCGGCCGTCGCCGCGCTGCTGCCGATCTACCTGCTGGTCAAGCAGCTCGGCATGCTCGACAACATCTGGACCATGGTCCTCCTCTACACGTCGATGAACCTGCCGCTCGCGGTGTGGATGATGCGCTCGTTCCTGCTGGAGGTCCCGTCGGCGCTGATCGAAGCGGCGGCGATGGACGGAGCCAGCCTGACCGTCACGATCCGGCGGATCCTCCTGCCGATCGTCGCGCCGGGCCTGGCCGCCACCGCGCTGATCTGCTTCATCTTCAGCTGGAACGAGTTCTTCTTCGCGGTCAACCTCACCGCGACCCGCGCCGGCACCTCACCGATCTTCCTGGTCGGCTTCATCACCTCCGAAGGGCTGTTCCTCGCCCGGCTCTGCGCGGCCGCGACCATCGTGTCGCTGCCGGTCGTGCTGGCCGGCTGGATCGCCCAGAAGCAGCTCGTCCGAGGACTCTCCATGGGGGCGGTCAAATGAGGGCAGCGGTCATCGTCACGCCGGGACAGATCTCGCTGGAATCCGTGCTGGATCCCATGCCGGGGCCACGGGACGTGGTCGTCGAGGTCGCCGGGTGCGGGATCTGCGGCACGGACCTGCACATCATGGACGGCGAGTTCGCGCCCGCGTACCCGATCGTGCCCGGGCATGAGTTCGCCGGCACGGTGGTCGCCACCGGGCGGGACGTCACCGAGGTGCGCCCGGGCGACGCGGTCGCCGTCGACCCGTCGCTGCACTGCGGCGAGTGCTACCAGTGCCGGCGCGGCCGGGGCAACCTCTGCGAACGCTGGGCGGCCATCGGCGTCACCGTCTCCGGCGGTGCGGCCGAGTACGCGGTGGCGCCGGTGCGGAACTGCTTCCCGCTCCCCGAGACGATCGCGCCGGCGGACGCCGCGCTGATCGAGCCGCTCTCCTGCGCGGTACGCGGCTTCGACGTGCTGCCCCGCCGGCTCGCCGACCACTACCTGATCTACGGCGCCGGCACCATGGGCCTGATGATGCTGGAGCTGGCGAAGCGGTGCGGCGCGGCGAGCGTCAGCGTGGTGGACCCGAACCCGGACCGGCTCGCCACCGCGGTGCGGTTGGGCTGCTCGGCCAGTGGCGCGAGCGCCGACGAGCTGCTCCGCCCCCGGGGGTGGGACATCGTGATCGACTGCACGGGCGTGCGGGCGGCGATCGACGACGGGCTGAGCCGGGTCGCCCCGGCTGGGACGTTCCTCCAGTTCGGCGTCTCCGAGTACCGTACGCGGGCGGCGGTCGAGCCGTACCGGATCTACAACCAGGAGATCACCATCACCGGCTCGATGGCGGTGCTGCACAGTTTCGAACGGGCCGGGGAGCTGTTCGCCGCCGGCGTGCTCGACCCGGAGGTGTTCATCAGCCACCGCCTCCCGCTCGACCGGTACGCCGAGGCGATGGCCCAGTTCCGGGCCGGCGTGGGCCGCAAGATCCAGGTCACGGGCCCAGGGGCGACGCCTACGGCCGGACTGACAAATCAGGTGTTAACGGTTGATGAGCCGCCTTCCGGTCTACGGTGAACGGGGAGGCGGCCAGCGGCCGTGCGGGCCGGGCCGGGTGGACCTCGGGAGGCGATACCGGTGACGATGGAAGCCGAGCGCATGTTGCGCGAGGACGAGATCAGCCAGCTCAGTGAACTCGCCGCCCAGCTACGGGTGGACTCGATCCGCTGCAGCACCCAGGCCGGCTCCGGGCACCCCACCTCCAGCCTGTCCGCCGCCGACCTGATGGCGGTGCTGATCTCCCGGCACCTGCGCTACGACTGGGTGAACGCCGGCAATCGCGCCAACGACCACCTGATCTTCTCCAAGGGCCACGCCTCCCCGCTGCTGTACGCGGTCCTCAAGGCGGTCGGCGCGATCAGCGACCAGGAACTGATGGACACCTACCGGCAGCTCGGGTCGCGCCTGCAGGGCCACCCCACCCCGGCGCTGCCCTGGGTGGACGTCGCCACCGGTTCGCTCGGCCAGGGCCTGCCGGTCGGCGTCGGCATCGCGCTGGCCGGCCAGTACCTCGACCAGCTGCCGTTCCACGTCTGGGTGCTCTGCGGCGACAGCGAGACCGCCGAGGGCTCGATCTGGGAGGCCCTGGACAAGGCGAGCCACTACGGGCTGCGCAACCTCACCGCGATCGTGGACGTGAACCGGTTCGGGCAGCGGGGGCCGACCGAGCTGGAGTGGGACCTGGACACCTACCGGCGGCGGGTCGAGGCGTTCGGCTGCCACCCGATCGTCGTCGACGGGCACGACCTCGCCGCGATCGACGAGGCGTTCGGCCGGGCCCGGCAGGCGACCGGCCCGACGGTGGTGCTCGCCCGCACGGTCAAGGGCAAGGGCGTGGCCGAGGTCGAGAACAAGCCGGGGTGGCACGGCAAGCCCCTGAAACCCGACATGGCCGAGCGGGCCGTCCAGGCGCTCGGCGGCGTCCGGCAGATCCGCGTCACCGGCCCGAAGCCCGAGCCCGCCAAGCCCGCCGCCAAGCCCGAAGCCAAACCGCCGGAACTTCCCCGCTACGACAAGGGAGCGAAGGTGGCCACCCGGAACGCGTACGGTGACGCGCTGCGCGCGCTCGGCTCGCGGCCGGACGTGGTCGCCCTCGACGGCGAGGTGAGCGACTCCACCCGGGCCGACAAGTTCGGCGAGGCGTACCCCGACCGGTTCTTCGAGATGTTCATCTCCGAACAGCAACTGGTCGCCGCCGCGGTCGGCCTGCAGGTACGCGGCTACCGCCCGTTCGCCGCGACCTTCGCGGCGTTCCTGTCCCGCGCCTACGACTTCATCCGGATGGCCGCCATCTCCCGGGCCGACATCGCGTTGTCCGGCTCCCACGCCGGGGTGGAGATCGGGGCGGACGGCCCCTCACAGATGGGGCTGGAGGACCTGGCCGCCCTGCGCGCCGTGCAGGGCTCGACCGTCCTCTATCCCAGTGACGCCGTGTCCTGTGCCGCCCTCGTCGCCCAGATGGTCGACCGGAAGGGCATCTGCTACCTGCGCACCACCCGCGGGAAGTACCCGGTGCTCTACGACAACGGCGACGAGTTCCCCGTCGGGGGCAGCAAACTGCTCCGCGGCGGCGGCGACGTCGCGCTGATCGGCGCCGGGGTCACGGTGCACAACTGCCTCGCCGCCGCCGACGAACTGGCGCGCGAGGGGATCGACGCCCGGGTCATCGACCTCTACTCGGTCAAGCCACTGGACCGGCAGCGGCTGCTCGACGCGGTCCGGGACACCGCCGGCCGGCTGGTCGTGGTCGAGGACCACTACCCGGAGGGCGGGCTGGGCTCGGCCGTGCTCGAGTCGCTGGCGGACCTCGCCGAACCGGTGCGGGTGAACCACCTGGCGGTACGCGGGCTGCCCACCTCCGGGACGTCGACCCAGCTGATGGACCAGGCAGGGATCGGGGTGACCGCCATCGTCTCGGCGGCGCGCGCCCTGGCCTGACGGCCGCAGCCGCACCGACCCCGTCGTTTCACCCCCGCCGGCGCGGGTACCCGCAGGTCCGGTCCGAGAGGGGGTCCAGGTGAACTACACGGAGTTCATCCAGTCGGTGGCGGCAAAACCGAAGGCGCCGACGCAGACCGAGCCGATCGCCCGTGCCACGCTCGTGACGCTGGCGGAACGGATTACCGGCGGGCAGGCGCAGGACCTCGCCTCCCAACTTCCCGAGGAACTGCGGTCGTGCGTCGACAAGCCCGACGAGCATCCCGAGCCGTTCGGGCTGACGGAGTTCCTCGAGCGGGTGCAGAACCGGGCCGGGGTGGATCGGCAGGCGGCGACCGACGGGGCGCGCGCTGTGCTGAACACCCTGCGGGAGAAGATCAGCGCGAAGGAGTACGGGGACGTCGTCGACCAGCTGCCGCAGGAGTTCTGGCAGCTGACCGGGCCGTCGGTCAACCGGTTCGAAACCCGCCGGGTCGGCACCTAGGCGGGCCGGCCGGAGCGGGGTCACCCCTGCAGCCGGATCTCCGCCGGTTCGCGGTCGCTGCGCAGCCCCTTCCAGGAGGGGTGGCGCAGCCGGCGGTCGGGAGTCCAGGAACGGAAGGTGACGTCCCCGACCAGGGCCGGGTCGACCCAGACGGCGTGGCGGGCGTGCTCGCGCGGCACGGGGGAGTCGAACGGCGAGTCCGGCCGGCTCAACGGCTTCAGGCGCTGCTGCAGGTCGCGCAGCACGGTCTGGGTGAAGCCCGTGCCGACGTGGCCGATGTAGACCAGCTTGTCGGCCGCGTCGTACATGCCGAGCAGCAGGGAGCCGATGGTGCCGGCCCGCCGGCCGGACCCCGGCTTCCAGCCGCCCACGATCACCTCCACCGTGTCGTTGAGCGGCACCTTCACCCACGCCGGCGCCCGCCGGCCGGGCTGGTACGGCGCGCCCAGCTGCTTGGCGACGACCCCTTCCAGGCCGAGTTCGGCCGCCGCCGTGGCCAGGTCCCGGCCGGCCTCGCCGGTCCAGTACGGCGGCGTCTCGACACTTTCGCCGCTGAGCCCCAGCTCCTCCAGCGCCGCCCGGCGCTCGGTGTACGGCAGGGCGGTGAGGTCCCGTCCGTCCAGGTACAGGAGATCGAACAGGTACAGCCGTACCGGGGTCGCCTCGACCAGCGCGGCGGCCGGCGCCCGCACGTGCATCCGATGCTGCAGCGCCGAGAAGCTGGGCCGCCCGTGGCCGTCGAGGGCCACGATCTCCCCGTCGAGCACCGCCCGCCGCCCGGCCAGCAGCCGCGCCAGCTCGCCCAGCTCCGGATACGCCCGGGTGACGTCCCGGTCGTTGCGGCTGAGCAGCCGGAACCCGTCGTCGACGTAGGCGATCGCGCGGACCCCGTCCCACTTGAACTCGTAGCCCCAACCGGACCCGGTGGGCAGCGCGCCACTGGAGGCCAGCATCGGCGGCACGAGCTTCGGCATCCGGGCACCCACGCCTCGATCATGGCCAGTTCCACGCCCGGGCAACGCCGGTTTCCGGCCTTTCATCCGGGGACCGGACCGCCATCGTTTGTGGCTGGCAGCCGCGGGTAGCCACGCGTGTCCGGGACGGGAAGGACGGGGCATGGCTGAGCTGGAGTTCTTCGAGAAGGTAGCCGCGGGGGCCCAGGTCCCGGCGGAGACGGCGCGAGCGCTGACCGAGGCCACCCTGCGTACCCTCGCGGAGCGGATCAGCGGCGGCGAGGCGGCCGACCTGGCCGACCACGTGGCGCACGAGCTGCGCCCGCTCCTGGCCCGGGCCCGCCCCGAGGAGCCGGAGGCGTTCGGGTACGACGAGTTCCTGCGGCGGGTGGCGGAGCGCGCGGGGGTGGCACCCGAGGTCGCCGAGCAGGGCGCGCGGGCCGTCCTGCGGACCCTGGACCCGGTGGTCGGGCACCAGCAGTTCAGCCAGGCGTTGTCGCAGCTGCCGGCGGAGATCCGCGGCCTGGCCCAGCCGGTGCCGCGCGGGCGCTGACCGGCCCTGGCCTACGCGACCTGCCCCTGGTCCCGGCGGCCACCCGTGACCGCCGGGACCGCCGGGTCAGCCGGGCAGGTGCAGGAACGACCACTGGTGGCCGTCGGGGTCCCGGAACCCGCGCATGTACATGTACCCGAGGTCCTGGCCCGGTCCGAGCGACTGCCCGCCCGCGACGACCGCCAGGTCGACCAGCTCGTCGACCCGTTCCCGCCGGTCGACGCCGAGGCCGACGATGACCTCCCGGCTGGTCTCGGGGTCGCACACCGCGGTCCCGGCGTACGCGGCGAAGGCCGCCGGGGTGTGCAGGATCAGGTGGGTGGTGCCGCCGAGGGTGAGTTGGGCGCTCTCCCCGCCCGGCGGCCGGGGCCCGGCGGTGAAGCCGAGGGCGGTGAAGAACTCGACCGCCCGGTCCAGGTCGCGTACCGGCAGGTTGACGAAGGTTCCGCTGCTCATCGGGCCTCCTCCGGCGACTCCAGGAGCTGTTTGAGGGCGGCCAGCCGGTCCCGCCAGTACGCCCTGAGCCGGTCGGCCTCGTCGGCGTCGGCCAGCTTCTCATGCAGGACGGCCACCCGCGCCTTGGCCTCGCCGACCGGGGTGAAGCCGACGGCGATCCGGGTGGGCCCGTCCGCCCAGTCCGCCCGGAAGGTCTTCGGTGCGGTGGCGGTCCGGACCCGCACCGGCACGTCGGGCAGCCACCGCCCGCGCACCGTCTCGTCGGCGAACGCGGCGAACAGCACCGCCACCGGCACCGCCACGGTCCGGCTGCCGGTGGCCTCGAAGCCGCCGCCCCGTCGCTGCCCCGGCTCGCGCAGCCCGCGGGCCTGCTCGTATCCGACGGTGATGGTCTGCGCCCACCAGCCGGGCACGTCGTGCGCCGTGACCAGCCAGCGAGCGATCTCGGTGTGGCCGTGGTCGGCGGCACTCCACTCGTCGAGCAGCCGGAACCAGGCGTCCCAGTCGCGTCCGGTCCGCTCGCGCAGCAGCGCGTCCGAGATCCGGTCCCGCTGCCCCCGGCCGCCTGCGGCCGGGGCGGTCTCGGGCGTGCCGGCCCTCGTGGTGGCCGGGGCGTCGGTGGTGGCCTTGGCGAGCAGTTGGCGGCGGGCGGTCGTGTAGCTCTCGCCGGTCTTCGCCATCCGGGCCCGCACCCGGGTCTTGAACGACTTCTGAGTCGTCATCACATGCTCCCTCGACGGCGCGGTCGTAGGGACTCACGCTCCCGTCGACCTCGCCGCACCGGAGTGCATGTGGCGTGTCGATGTGGGCCAGTCGGCACCGCGCCCCGAGGACCCGAGGTCCCCTTTGCCTCCGCGAGGCCGGCGGCGTGAGCACCGGGAAGGAGGTGAGGCGCGGGACTGCGCCGGCACCAGTCTACGCCTCGATCGCCCGCCGTGGGGGAGGTCGGGCTCAGGAACCCGTGACGGGTTCGGCGGCCTGCTCCCACATCGACTTCATCTCGTCGAACGCCTGCTCCATGATCTGCACCATGGCCCGGCGGGCCTGCTCGCCGTCGCGCCGCTGGATCGCCTGGGCCACGTCGGCGTGCAACTGCAACGCCTGCTCGTCCGGGTAGTGCGGCATCAGGTGGTAGTGGTGCCGACCGGTCAGCACCTCGGCGACGATCTGCTGCAGTTTCACGAACATCTCGTTGCCGGAGGCGGCCAGCACCTGCCGGTGGAACTCGATGTCCAGGCTGAGGAAGCGGGCCTCGTCGCCGGCCTTCCCGGCGGCCCACATCTTGGCGGCGAGCCCGACCAGTTCGCTCGCCTCGTCGTGATCGATCCGGCTGGCGGCGAGCCAGGCGGCGTGCGGCTCGATCGCGGTCCGCAGCTCGGTGATCGAGCGCATCTGCGCCATCCGGCCGGCCGAGGCGAGCCGCCAGCGGATCACCTGCGGATCGAAGACGTTCCACGCCTCGGCGGGGCGGATCAGGACCCCGACCCGGCGGCGGGTCTCGATGAGCCCCATCGACGCGAGCACCCGCAGCACCTCGCGGATCACCGAGCGGGAGACCGCGTACCGGTCGACGAGATCGTCGATGTTCAGGACGGAGCCGGCGGGCACCTCGCCCCCGCAGATGGCGGTGCCGAGGTGGTCGAGAACGCGCGCGTGCAGCCCGGCCTCGGCAGGGGCCGGCTGAACGGGGGCGACCCCTGGGGAGGAGTGATCCACGCGACGGAGCATATCAGTTCGAACTCAACCCTTGAATAAGTCAGCTTTATCGGCCTAGCATCCGGTCGTTAAGCAGACGTTACAGCGTTGTGGCGCTCTTCCCCCGGGGCGGCGACCACGAGAAATGGAGAGATGACGTGCGACGTCGATCGATAATCGGTACGTCTCTGGCCGTGGTTGCCGCCATGGGCCTGTCCGCCTGCGGCGGCGGTGGTGGCGACGACAGCGGCGCGTCCAAGACGGTCCGGGTGACCCTGGCGAACCACGTCTGGACGGAGAACATCAAGGCGGCCCTGCCCGAGTTCGAGAAGCAGACCGGCCTCAAGGTCGAGATCACCCAGCTCGGCGAGGACCAGCTCTCCGACCAGTACAACGTCAAGCTCAACGCCGGCTCGTCCGACATCGACGTGATGATGTACCGCCCCCTGCAGGAGGGGAAGCTCTTCGCCAAGAACAAGTACCTCGCCGACCTGTCGGACCAGGTCAAGTCGAACAAGGACTGGGACTTCAGCGACTTCCAGTCCGGCCCGGTGGAGGCCACCTCGTACGAGGGCAAGCCCGTGGGTGTCCCGATCATCACCTAGCAGGAGGTCCTCTACTACCGCAAGGACCTGCTCGCCAAGGCCGGCCTGACCGCCCCGCCGAAGACCCTCGACGAGCTCAAGACCGCGGCCGCCAAGATCAAGGCCAGCGAGCCGGGCGTCGCCGGCTTCGTCGCCCGCACCGGCAAGTCGCCCGCGGTCACCCAGTTCTCCAGCTTCCTGTACAGCTTCGGCGGTGACTTCGTCGACGGCAGCGGCAAGGCCGCCGTCAACAGCGACGCCGCCAAGCAGGCGTACGCGCTCTACGGCGGGCTGATCAAGGACTCCGGCCCGGCCAACGTCAGCACCGACATGAGCTGGCCCGAGGCGATGGCCATCTTCACCCAGGGCAAGGCGGCCTTCTACACCGAGGCCGACTCGCTCTACAAGAACGCCACCGACCCGGCCAAGTCCAAGGTGGCCGACAAGGTCGGCTTCGCGCCGTTCCCGGCCGGCCCGGCCGGCTCCAAGCCGTACAACATCCCCTCGTGGGCGCTGGGCATCAACGACAGCTCCAAGAACAAGAGCAACGCCTGGAAGTTCATCGAGTGGGCGACCGGCAAGGAGCAGACGCTCGCCCAGCAGAAGTCCGGCGTGCCGGGCGCCCGTACCTCCGTCTGGACCAACCCCGAGGGCACCGCGACCTACCCGAAGGACCTGGTCGAGGCCATCGCGGCCAGCACCAAGGACGGCGTGGGCCACGACCGGCCGCTGGTCGTGAAGGTCGCCCAGGCCCGCGAGATCGTCGGCCAGCCGATCGTCGACGCCATCGCCGGCAAGGACGTCGCCGCCGCCGCCGACACGGCCAACGAGGCGTTCCAGAAGTTCCTGGACGACGAGGCCAAGTAAGCCGAGCGCGGGGTGGTGGAGCCGGGCGGCTCCACCACCCCGCCACCCCGTCCGGTCCGCCCACCCCGGAGATCTCATGGCAACCGTCACCCCCACCGAGGCGCCCCGCCGCGCCACGGCCATCCCCGACACGCCCGGCTGGGCGCGTTGGGCCAACGACCACCGCAAGTGGCTCTTCGCCGCGCCGGCGATGATCTTCGTCGCCGCGCTGATCGTGTTCCCACTGGCCTGGACCGGGTACCTCAGCCTCACCGACGCCGAGGGGTCGGTCCGCGCCGAGAGCGAGTTCGTGGGCTTCCAGAACTACCTCGACGTCCTCTCGGACACCGAGCGGTTCTGGCCGGCCGTCGGACGGACCGCCACCTTCACCCTCGTCGCGCTGCTGTTCGAGGTCGTCCTCGGCATGGCGATCGCGCTGCTGCTCTGGCGCCCGTTCCGCGGCCAGAAGTGGGTCCGGGTCGCCATCCTCATGCCGCTGGTCGCCACCCCGGTCGCGGTCGGCATGATGTGGCGGCTCATCTTCGACCCGAACATCGGCCTGGCCAACCAGCTGCTCGGCTGGGTGGGCATCGGCCCGCAGCCGTGGCTCGCCGGCCAGCACTCCGCGCTGCCCACCACCATCTTCATCGACGTCTGGCAGTGGACGCCGATGGTCGTGCTGATCCTGCTCGCCGGCCTGACCTCGCTGTCCGAGGAGCCGCAGGAGGCGGCCCGGATCGACGGCGCCAGCACCTGGCAGCGGTTCCGGCACGTCACCCTGCCGCTGCTGATGCCCACGGTGATCGTGGCGATCCTGCTGCGCGGCATCGACGCGCTGAAGACCTTCGACATCCTCTACGCCACCAAGGGCCGCGGCGGCGGTTCCTTCCACGAGGTGGAGACCCTCAACGTGTACGCCTACGGGCTGAGCTTCGACTACAACGAGTACGGCGTCTCCTCCACCGTCCTCATCCTCTTCTTCCTGATCATCATCGGGGCGATGTGGGCCCTGACCGCGCGACGCAAGGAGGCCAAGCGATGAAGGCTGGTCCCGCGTACCGGGTCTTCCGTGTGGTGGCGCTCGCCATCGTGGTGCTGTCGTTGATCGCCCCGCTGCTCTGGATGGTCGCCGCCTCGTTCAAGACCAACGTCGACATCTACGACACCGGCAAGGCGCTGGTCTTCTCGCCCACCCTGGACAACTACACCAACGTGCTCAAGCAGGCGCACTACGCCCAGTTCATCGGCAACAGCCTCTGGGTGGCGTTCGCCGCCACCGTGCTGTCGCTGATCCTCGGCGTGCCGGCCGCGTACTCGATGAGCCGGTTCAACATGAAGAAGTCCGCGCTGGTGGTGCTGATGGCCCGGGTCATTCCCGGCGTCTCGCTGCTGGTGCCCTGGTACTACGTCTTCTCCAACCTGCAGATGGTCGGCGGCTTCACCGTGCTGATCCTCAGCCACATGTTCGTGTCGCTGCCGCTGATCGTCTACATCATGATGGGCTTCTTCGACAGCCTGCCCGACGAGTTGGAAGAGGCGGCGCTGGTCGACGGGCTGACCAACATCGGCGCGTTCCGCCGGATCACCCTGCCGCTGTCCGTGCCGGGCATCGCCACCGCCGGGATCCTGTCCTTCATCTTCTCCTGGAACAACTTCATGTTCGCCCTGGTGCTCTCCGGCGCGGACACCAAGACCCTGCCGGTGGCGATCTTCGACTTCGTCGGCTACGCCAGCATCGACTGGGGCGGCCTGATGGCCGCGGCCACCGTGGTCACCCTGCCGATCATGGTGATCGCCCTGTTCGTGCAGAAGTACGTGGTCTCCGGCCTCACCGCCGGCGCGACGAAGGGCTGAGCACCATGACCACCATCGCCCGCATCGAGACCTTCCTGGTCGCACCCCGCTGGCTCTTCGTCCGCGTCGAGACCGAAAACGGGATCGTCGGCTGGGGCGAGGCCACCTGCGAGGGGCGCTCCGAGACGGTCCGCGCCGCCGTCGACCAGCTCGCCGAGCTGCTGATCGGCCGGGACGCGCTGCGCATCGAGGACCACTGGCAGGTGCTGACCAAGGGGTCGTTCTACCGGGGCGGGCCGATCCTGGCCAGCGCGGTGGCCGGCCTCGACCAGGCGCTCTGGGACATCGCCGGCAAGCACTACGGCGCCCCGGTGCACCAGCTGCTCGGCGGCCCGGTCCGGGACCGGATCCGGGTGTACGGCTGGGTCGGCGGAGACGAGCCCAGCGAGGTCCGCGACCAGATCAGCGCCGCCGTCGAAACGGGCCTCACCGCGGTCAAGATGAACGCCTCCGGCAAGATGAGCCCGGTCGCCTCGGTGGCCGAACTGGACGGGGTGGTGGCCCGGGTGGCCGCCGCCCGGGAGGTGCTCGGCGACGACCGGGACGTGGCCATCGACTTCCACGGCCGGTTCACGCTGGCCAGCGCCCGCCGGGTCGCCCCGCTGCTGGAGCCGTACCGGCCCTTCTTCCTGGAGGAACCGGTCGTCCCGGAGAACTCCCACCTCATCGGCGACTTCGTCCGGTCGACCACCACCCCGGTGTCGACGGGGGAGCGGCTCTACAGCCGGCAGGAGTTCCTGCCCGTCTTCCAGGCCGGCATCGCCGTCGCCCAGCCGGACCTCTCGCACGCCGGTGGCATCACCGAGGTCCGCAAGATCGCCGCGCTGGCCGAGGTGTACGACGTGCAGCTCGCCCCGCACTGCCCGCTCGGTCCGATCGCCCTGGCGGCGTGCCTGCAGGTCGGCTTCGCCACGCCGAACTACCTGATCCAGGAGCAGAGCATCGGCATCCACTACAACCTCGGCGCCGAGGTGCTCGACTACTGCCTCGACAAGAAGCCGCTGACCTTCGTGGACGGATACGTCGAACGACTCACCGCGCCCGGACTGGGCATCGAGATCGACGAGCAGGCCGTCCGCGCCGCCGACCGGCGCGGCCACGCCTGGCGCAGCCCGATGTGGCGGCACCGGGACGGCTCCTACGCGGAATGGTGACCAGATGACCCTCGACCTCACCGCCGAACTCGCCGGCACCCGCCTGCTGGCGGTCATCCGCGGCACCGACACCGCCGCCGCCATCGCCACCGGCACCACCCTGCTCGCCGAGGGCGTACGCGTGGTGGAGGTGGCGCTGACCACCCCCGGCGCGCTCGACGCCATCGCGGCGATCCGGGCCGCCGCCCCGGCCGGCTCGCTGGTCGGCGCCGGCACGGTGCTCACCCCGGCCGCCGTGGCCGACGTCGCCGCCGCCGGCGCTCAGTTCGTCGTCACCCCGGCCGTCGTCGACTCCATCGGCGCGGCGGCCCGCCGGGGACTCCCGGTCGCCGCCGGGGCGCTCACCCCGACCGAGGCCTACGCGGCGATCCAGCAGGGCGCGGCCGTGGTGAAGCTCTTCCCGGCGTCGCTCGGCGGGCCGGCGTACCTGAAGGCGCTGCGGGACCCGTTCCCGGACATCCCGTTCGTCGCGGTGGGCGGGGTCGGCCTGGCCGACCTGCCCGGCTACCTCGCCGCGGGGGCGATCGCCGTCGGCGTCGGCGGCCCGCTGGTCGGCGACGCCGCCTCCGGCGGCGACCTCGACGCCCTGCGCGAGCGGGCCCGCTCCTACCTCGCCGCCGTCTCATGACCGCAGCCGACCTCGACGCCCCGCACGAGCCCGCCCCGCGCCCACCTGGCCGCCACCTGACCGGCGTCGACCTGCTCACCTTCGGCGAGGCGCTCGTCTCGCTGCGGTCGGCCGGACCGCTCGCGGCCGGCGGCGCGCTCACCCCGCACCTGGCCGGGGCGGAGTCCAACGTGGCCGTCGCGGTGGCCCGGCTCGGCCACCGCGCCGCCTTCGCCGGCCGGGTCAGCGACGACGAGCTGGGCGGGTTCCTGCTGCGGCAGCTGCGCGCCGAGGGGGTCGACGTGGCGCACGTGACCCGCGACCCGCGCCGCCCGGCCGGGCTGATGTTTCTGGAACGGCGCACCGCCGACCTGACCCGGGTGATCTACCAGCGGGCCGGTTCGGCCGGGTCGGCGTTGACCGTCGACGACCTGCGCCCGGCCCTCGCGGCGGGCACCCGGGTGCTGCACCTGACCGGGATCACCCCGGCGCTGTCCGACCGCGCCCGGGAGGCCACGACGTGGGCGGCGCAGGCCGCTGCCCGGGCCGGGGCGCTGGTCTGCCTCGACGTCAACCACCGGGCGAAGCTGTGGAGCCGGGACGCCGCCCGGGCCGTGCTCACCCCGCTCGCCGGCCACGCCTCGGTCGTCGTGGCCTCCGCCGACGAGCTGGACCTGGTCGGCGCGCCGGGTGCGGACGAGCCGACCCTGGTCGCCGGGCTGCTGGACCGGGGCGTGTCGACGGTGCTGGTGAAGCTCGGCGGCGACGGCGCCCGCGCGTACACCCGGGACGGCTGCCGGCACGCGGCGGCCCTGCCCGTGACGGCGGTGGACACGGTCGGCGCGGGGGACGCCTTCACCGCCGGCTACCTCTCCGGCCACCTGGACGGACTCGACCTGGCCGGGCGGCTGCGCCGTGCGGTCACCCTCGGCGCCTTCGCCGTCGCCGGGCACGGCGACTGGGAGGCCCTGCCGCGCCGCGACGAGCTGTCCCTCCTGGACGGCCTGCAGCCCGGCAGCACCCTTCGCTGAACCCACCCCGAGAAAGGCACCCGCGTGAAGATCGTCGCAGCGGACGTCATCGTCTCCAGCCCCGACCGCAACTTCGTCACCCTTAAGATCACCACGGACGAGGGGCTGACCGGGCTGGGGGACGGCACCCTCAACGGGCGCGAACTCTCCGTCGCGTCCTACCTGGCCGACCACGTCGTCCCCCTGCTGATCGGGCGGGACCCGCACCGGATCGAGGACACCTGGCAGTTCCTCTACCGGTCGGCCTACTGGCGGCGAGGCCCGGTCACCATGGCCGCCATCGCCGCCGTGGACGTCGCGCTCTGGGACATCAAGGCCAAGGCCGCCGGGATGCCGCTTTACCAGCTCCTCGGTGGTGCCTCCCGGACCGGGATCATGGCGTACGGGCACGCCTCCGGGCGGGACCTGCCGGAGCTGTTCGACTCGATCCGCCGGCACCTCGAGCTGGGCTACCGGTCGATCCGGGTGCAGACCTCGGTGCCCGGCATCAACGCCGTCTACGGGGTGGCCGCCCAGCCCAGCATCGACGGCAAGCGCTACGACTACGAGCCGGCGCAGCGCACCCCGCTGCCCGCCGAGGAGGACTGGGACACCCGCGCGTACCTGCGCCACCTGCCCGGGGTGTTCGAGGCGGTACGCAACGAGTTCGGCCCCGAGCTGCCGCTGCTGCACGACGGGCACCACCGGATGACCCCGATCCAGGCCGCCAAGCTGGGCAAGGCCCTCGAACCGTACGACCTGTTCTGGCTGGAGGACTGCACCCCGGCGGAGAACCAGGAGGCGCTGCGGCTGGTCCGCCAGCACACCACCACCCCACTGGCCATCGGCGAGATCTTCAACACCGTCTGGGACTACCAGACGCTGATCCGGGAACAGCTGATCGACTACGTGCGCTCCGCCGTCACCCACACCGGCGGCATCACGGCCATGCGCAAGCTGCTCGACTACGCCGCCCAGTACCAGATCAAGTCGGGCATCCACGGCCCCACCGACATCTCGCCGGTCGGCATGGCCGCCGCCCTGCACCTGGACCTGGCCATCCACAACTTCGGCATCCAGGAGTACATGCAGCACGGGGCGCTCACCAACGAGGTGTTCCGCCAGTCGTTCAGCTTCACCGACGGATACCTGCACCCCGGGGAGCAGCCCGGCCTCGGCGTGGAACTCGACGAGGAGGCCGCCGCCCGGTTCCCGTACCAGCCGGCGTACCTGCCGTTCAACCGGCTCAAGGACGGCACCGTCCATGACTGGTGAGCGGCGGCCCACCCGGCACATCGTGGTGATGGGCGTGTCC
The DNA here is from genome assembly GCF_008119785.1 of Micromonospora sp. MP36. Classification (GTDB taxonomy): domain Bacteria; phylum Actinomycetota; class Actinomycetes; order Mycobacteriales; family Micromonosporaceae; genus Micromonospora. Next base: position 67,518 of record NZ_VSFA01000007.1, read on the forward strand.
GGGGCGGGCAAGACGACGGTGGCCCGGGGGATCAGCGAGCTGACCGGGCTGCGGTTCGCCGAGGCAGACGAGTTCCACTCGGCGGCCAACGTGGCGCAGATGCGCGCCGGCATCCCGCTGGAGGACGCGCAGCGCTGGCCGTGGCTGCGGGCCCTGGCCGCCTGGATGGCCGAGCGGCACGCCGAAGGGGTGTCCACGATCCTGACCTGCTCGGCGCTGAAACGCTCCTACCGCGACGTGCTGCGGCAGGGGCCGCCGGAGGTGGAGTTCCTCCACCTGGACGGCACCGCGGAGCTGATCCGGGACCGGCTGGACCGGCGGGTCGGGCACTACATGCCGGCCAGCCTGCTCGACTCCCAGCGGGCGATCCTGGAGCCCCTAGAGCCGGACGAGTCCGGGGTGGTGCTGGAGGTGAGCGCCACGCCGGACGAGCTGGTCGCCACCGCGATCAGCCGGCTCGGCCTGTCCCTGCTGAACACCCCGGTCGTCGGACGCTGACCGGGCCGGCCCGGGCGTGCCGTCCGGGCCGGCCGCGGCGACCCGGTCAGTCGGGCAGCGCGTCGAGGTAGACCCAGCGGCCGTCCTCCCGGACGAAGCGGCTGTGCTCGTCCACCGAGCCAGGGCGGCCCGCCTCGCGGTAGTGGGCGCGGAACCGGACCGTGCCGGCGGTGTCGAAGAGGCCGCCCCGGTCGACGCCGAGGACCTCCAGCCGGGTCCACCGCTGCCCCGGATCCAGCCGCAGCCGCCCCGGCCGGGTGCTGGAGTGCCAGCTGCGCAGCAGGTAGTCGGCGTCCCCGACGGCGAAGGCGCTGTAGCGCGAGCGCATCAACGCCTCGGTGGTCGCCGCCGTCGAAGCGCCCTGGTGGATCGGGCCGCAACAGTCCGCGTACGGCAGGCCGGAGCCGCACGGACAGGACCCGGTCGGATCGGCCGCGCCCCGGCGGCCAGCGCGTTTCGCCACCCGGCCATTCTCGTCGACCGGTCAGCGGGGCGCACGAGTCGCCCTGCCCACCGTCTTGCGGCCGGGCGTGCTCGCCGTGTTCCGTTTACCGAACGACGCCATCGTGGTGGCCTTCTTCGCCGCCTTCGCCGGGGCCCGCGTAGCGGCGGTGGTGCGGGTCAGCGACGCCTCCGTCGCCCGCTTGGCCGGCGCCTTCGCGGCGACCTTCTTCGCCGTGGCCTTCTTCGCGGGGGCCTTCTTCGCCGTGGCCTTCGTGGCCGGCGCCTTCGTCGCGGGCGCCTTCGTGGCCGGTGCCTTCCTGGTCCGGGCCGGGGTCGCCGTGGCAGCGGTGGTCTTCTTCCGGGCGGCCCGGGCCGTCGTCGGGGTCGGCTTGCCACCCGGCGTCTTCGCCTGGGTGGCCGCGGTGGCCCGCTTCGCGACGGTCGCGACCTTCTTCGCCGCGGCCTTGTTCGGCATCGGGGCCTTCCGCGCGCCGGTGGCCTTCCGGGCGCTGCTGGGCCTGGTCGCCGCCTGGGCCATCGCTCCTCCTCGCCATCCGCCGCGGCCGGACCGGTGCTGGCGTCGTCCGGCATCGTCGGGCCGATCAGCCCGCCCGGCGCGCGTGTCTTCCCGCCGCGTCGGTGCTCAAACACCGGGCGTGTTGCCGAGCCGTAGTGCAATGACGGCATGGGCAGCGACATCGAGGAACGCCTCGCCGCGGCGGCCGAGGCGATGCGCGAGCACGACCTGGCCGGGGAGCGGATGCGGGAGCTGGCGGTCCGGATCGCGGCGGCGCGGGCCGCCGTCGCCGCGCTGAGCGAGCGGCTCAACGCCGAACTGGCCGACGTCGACCGGCTGGCGGGGCTGACCGTGAGCCGGGTGGTCGCCGCGCTGCGCGGCGTCCGTGACGACGCGCTGGCGCGGGAACACGCCGAGGTCGACGCCGCCCGGCTGCGGCTCGCCGAGGCCGAACGACTGCTCGCCGCGCTGCGCGACGAGTCCGCGCGCACGCAGGCCCGGCGGCGGCGCCTGGCCACCTCCCGGGGAGAGTACGCGGCCCTGCTCGACGAGCGGGAGCGCCTGCTGACCGACTCCGACGACCCGCGCCGGTCGCGCCTGCTAGAGCTCGCTGAACTGCGTGGCCGGCTGACGGTGGAGCACCGCGAGCTGACCGACGCGGTGCGTGCGGCCCGCAACGCCGAGTCGGCCCTGCACCACCTGCGCGAGCTGCTGAGCCGTGCCTCGGACTGGTCGACGTACGACGCGCTGGGCGGGGGCCTGGTCACCAGCATGGTCAAGCACGACATCCTCGACGAGGCGGCCGAGGCGTCCGCCCAGGTGGACCGGGCCCTCGCCGTGCTGCGGACCGAGCTGGTCGAGGTGCCCGGCGCGACCCCGCCGGCGCCCGGCGTCGCCGTCGACGGCCTGACCCGGTTCACCGACGTGTGGCTGGACAACGTGGTGACCGACGTCCTCGTGCAGCGGCGGGTCGAGCGGTCCGTCGAAGAGGTAGCCCGGTCGCTGGGCGAGGTGGCGTCGCTGCGCCGGCTGCTTGAGCTGCGGGTCGCCGACCTGGGCGCTCGACTGGCCGCCCTGGAGGCGGAACGCGCCACGCTGCTGCGACCGGCGTGACGCGGAATTGGCCCAATGATCGGCGCGTGAATCGGCTCTCCAGATGGGCCGCTTCCCGCCGTACGGTCGGCTTGTATCCGCTTCACCGAAGGGACCGAGACGACGATGACGACCGCCGACATGTGGTTCGACCCGCGCTGCCCGTGGGCGTGGAACGCCTCCCGCTGGCTGCTGGAGGTCGAGCGGGTACGCGACGTGCGGGTCCGCTTCCACGTGATGAGCCTGGCCGTGCTCAACGAGGGGCGCGAAGGGCTGGAGGAGTGGTACCGCGAGTGGCTGAAGCCGGGCATGGGCCCCGTCCGGGTGGCGGTCGCCGCGGAGCAGAAGTTCGGCACCGAGGTGCTGCGCGACCTGTACACGGCGCTGGGCAACCGGATTCACCACGAGCGGGCCCCGATCGGCCGGGAGCTGTACGTGGCGGCGCTGACCGAGGTGGGCCTGCCCGTCGAGCTGGCCGACGCCGCCGACTCCGCCGAGCACGACGCGGCCCTGCTGGCCAGCCACCACGCCGGGCTGGCGCCGGTCGGTGAGGACCTGGGCACCCCGACCATCCACGTCACCGGCCCCGACGGACGGGTGAACGCGTTCTTCGGGCCGGTGGTGGCGCCGATCCCGCGCGGCGAGGACGCCGGCCGGCTCTGGGACGGCGTGCTGCTGGTCTCCGGCACCGACGGCTTCTTCGAGCTGAAGCGGGCGCGGACCCGCCGGCCGATCGAGGACTGAGCCGGGCCCGGCCGCCATGGTCCGGGGTGGTCAGGCCGGCGGCAGCTCCACGGGCAGCGGCACCGGCCGTTTGGCCACCCGATCGTCGCCGGACGAGCGGCCGTGCAGGTGCCGCGCCAGCCAGGGCAGCAGGTGTCGCCGGGTCCAGGCCAGCTCGGCGCGCACCACCTCGTGGCGGGGGCGAGGGATTGCCGCCGGCAGCGGACGCGACCACGAGTCGTCGTAGCTGGGCAGCCCGGCCGTGTACGCCAGGCCGCCCTGCGCCCGCGCCAACGCGAGGGCGAACCGGTCCGCCCAGCCCCGGTAGCCGCCGGCGCCGTCCGGGTCGTCCAGGCCCTCCGTGGTGCTGTCACCGATCGCTACGTACCGCCGCCACAGCACGAGCGCCAGCTTACGAGCCGCGCGGCCGTCTCTCACCGGACGGACGCGCGGTGGCCCGCCGCGCCGAACGGCTCGACCAGGAACCGTCCGGCCCCGACAAACCGTGCCCGGTCAGAGCCAGCCTGAGCGGCGGAACAGCCGGTACAGGGTGAACGCGGCCAGGGCCATCACCAGCAGGGCGCCCGGGTAGCCGTACCGCCAGCCGAGCTCGGGCATGTGGGCGAAGTTCATGCCGTAGATGCCGGCCACCGCGGTCTGCGTCGCGGCGATGGCCGCCCACGCGGCGATCTTGCGCATGTCGTTGTTCTGGTCCACGGTGAGCTTTGCCAGCCGGGCCTGCAGCAGCGAGTTGAGCAGGTCGTCGTACGTGCCGATCCGGTCTACCGCCCGGGTCAGCCGGCCCTCCACGTCGGCGAACCAGCGATGCAGCGCCGGCGGCGGGCCGTCCCGCTGCTCCAATAGGGCGCGCAGCGGCGCCGGCAACGGCAGGACCGCCCGCTTGAACTCCACCACCTCCCGTTTGAGCTGGTAGATGTGCTGGATGTCGGCGTCGCGGTCGCGGGCGAAGACGCGTTCCTCCACCCGCTCCAGGTCCCGCTCCAGGTGCGCGGCGACCTCCAGGTAGAGGTCGACCATCCGGGCGCAGACCGCGTACGCGACCGCCCACGGCCCCTCGGCCAGCACGCCCGGCCGGCGTTGGATCTCCTCTCGTACCGCGGTGAGGGCGCCCGCCGCGCCGTGCCGCACGGTGATCACGAACCGGTCGCCGAGGAACACCATCACGTCCCCGGTGTCGATCACCTCGGAGGTGTCGGTCAACTCGGCGTGCTCGACGTAGCCGGCCGTGCGCAGCACCAGCAGCGTCACCGCGCCGTGTCGTTGCACGGTGGGGCGGTGCCCGCCGGCGAGGGCCTGCGCGACGCTCAGCTCGTCCAGCCCGAAGGTGTGCCCGACCGCGGCCATCACGGCGGCCCCCGGATCGTGCAGGCCCAGCCAGACGAACGACCGGCGGGCGCGGCGGACCCGCGCGTACGCGTCGGCGTAGTGCGGGCGGCCCGGCTCCCGCCGGCCGGACACGTAGACCGCGCAGTCCACCACCGCGTCCGGATTGGACCGCCGCGCCGGCACCGCCGCTTCCGTCCCGCGTCCCAGCAGGCGGGCGAGCAGGGTGGGGATCAGCCGACCACTCCGCCGGGTCCGCGCTGTCGACCCGTCCACCACGCACCTCCTTCGGCAACTCCAGCTCGGCGGGCGGCCATAGTTCGGCCTCTGCGCCGCTAGGCGGCGCTCCGGACCGAATGAAGGCCGGTCTGGTGCCGCGCCGCGACCTGGAGCCGCCGTCCGCCGGGAACTGACGGCCTACCGTACGGCGTGCGGACGGGCCGGCGGTGTCCGGCCCGCGTCAGCGGGTGGCGGTGGCGAAGACGACGATGTTGTCCGGGTAGCTGCCGGTCCGCGGGTTGAACCGGCCGCCGCAGGTGATCAGGCGCAGCCGCGCGTCCGCGCCACCGCCGTAGACCCGGTGGGTGGGGAAGTGGTCCTTCGGGTACGCCCCGACACCGTCCACGGTGAACGCGGCGACCCGCCCGTCGGCGCGGGTGACCCGGACGGTGTCGCCGGGACGGAGCCGACCCAGGTCGAAGAAGACCGCCGGACCGTCCTGCGTGTCGACGTGCCCGACGATGACCGCGTTGCCGGCCTCGCCCGGCGTGGGGCCGGGACGGTACCAGCCGGTGATCTCGGGGTGGTCCAGCGGCGGTACCTCCAGCGCGCCGTCGTCGTCGGTGGCGACCGGGACGATGCCGGCGTCGACGCCGATGCGGGGGATGGCGATGCGGACTGGTTCGGAGCGGGGGAGCACCGGCCCGGGTGGACCGGAGCGTTCGGCGGACGGGGCCACTGCGGTGCCGGGCTGCGGTGGCCGGAGGGATGTGGTCCCGAGACCGGCGGCGACCATGCCGGTGCCGGTGGCTCCGGCGATGGTGACCACGGCGACGATGGCGGCGGTCCGGGCCTTCGACGGCCCTTCCCCGGGGCTGTTGTGCGGCGACAGGTCCCACCTCCGGTTCGACGTGGGCGTGATGCCCGCGCCGGTTGTCGCCCGGCGCGGGCACCCTTGCTCAGGGATGGTGTGGCGCGACCGTCAGGCCGCGGTGCCGACCCGCCGTCGGCGGCGCACCAGCACGTACGTTCCGCCGGCGACCGCCGCGGCGGCCAGGGCACCGCCGGCGACGAGCACTCCGGTGTCGCCGTCCTTGCCGCCGGCACCCGCCGGGGCGCCGCCGACCGGCGTGGCTCCGATCGCGATGACTGTGAAGGTGGCCGTGCCACCGTTGCTGCCGTTGCCGCAGGTCGTGGTGACCGTGTACGTGCCGAGGGTGAACCCGGCGGTGAAGAGTTCCGCGCTCAGTCCGCCGCCGGCCGCGGCCGTGGTGGACCGGACGTTTTCGTCCCGGTTGGGCCCGGTGACGCGGAAGATCGCGTCACCGTCCTTCGGGTTGCACTCCGTCGTGGTGAGCACGACCGTCCCGCCGACCGGGGTGGTGGCGGGCGACACCGTGGTGTCCGCGAGCGCGGCGGCCGGCATCACGAGTGTGCCGAGGCCCACGCCGATCGCCGCCGATCCGAGGATTCTCTGTGCCTTCATCCGCGTCTTCCCTCACTCTTCGTCCGCTGACTGCGTGGGACGTCGTTCGGGTGGCCAACTCCGTGACTAGCACCGGTGTGGCCAACACTAGGAGGGTTGCGACGGTCACTCGGCGTAAATGAGAAATCCTCGTTGCCGTCACGTGTCCTCCCTCCCGCCGGAGAGCGGCGGACATGCCCGCCCAGCCGCGCCCGGATCGCCCGCACGTCACGGCCCCTTCGCGTCGCTTGTCCCGTTCGGGCTGAGCCTGATCGGCACCGGTTCCCCCGGGTGTCGGTGTCCCGAGTGCCGGAAATGCCGCCAGGTCCCGGCCGGGCGATACCGCTCGTCGTTCGGGACGGACCGCTCGCCGCACCCCGCCGACCGCTCCCGGCTGCTGTGCCGTCGCTCAGGTCGCCCGGGTGAGCGCGAGAACTACAGTCGGCAGGGGCACCACCGGATAGATGGCCACGCATATCGCGGTGAGGAGCGAGTCGATGACCAGTCGCGCCGGCGTCGAGGTCACCGGCCCTGTCGGTCCCCGCCACGAGCAGATCCGCACCCCCAAGGCGCTGGCCTTCCTCGCCGAGCCGCACCGCGCGTTCGACCCGCGTCGACGGGACCTGCTGGACCGGCGCCGCCGCGCCGCCGAGCCGGTCGCGGTCGCCGACGACTTCGCCGACTTCCGCACCGTGCCGGCGTACGAACGGATGCCCTGACCGAGGACCCACGCGACGCGGAGGTGGGCGATGAGCACGACCACGACGGACATCGGGGCTCTCGCCGCCGCCCTGCGGGCCGCGATCGGCGCCGACCGGGTGATCAGCGACCGGCAGGAACTGCGCACCTACGAGTGCGACGGGCTGGCGCAGTACAAGGTGGTCCCGGCCCTCGTCGCGCTGCCCGCCGACGCCGCGCAGTGCGCCACGGTGGTGCGGGCCTGCGTCGCCGCCGGCGCGCCGTTCGTCGCCCGCGGCTCGGGCACCGGGCTGTCCGGCGGGGCGCTGCCGCACGCCGACGGCGTCCTCGTGGTCACCTCCCAGATGCGCGACATCGTCGAGGTCGCGCCCGAGGACGAACGGGCCGTGGTGCAGCCCGGCGTGATCAACCTGGCGATCAGCCGGGCCGCGAACCCGCACGGCTACTACTACGCGCCCGACCCGTCCAGCCAGCAGATCTGCTCCATCGGCGGCAACGTCGCGGAGAACTCCGGCGGCGCGCACTGCCTCAAGTACGGCTTCACCATTCACCACGTCACCGGCGTCGAACTGGTCACGCCGGACGGCGAGCGGGTACGCCTCGGCGGCCGCGCCCCGGACACCCCCGGCTACGACCTGCTCGGCGCGTTCGTCGGCTCCGAGGGCACCCTCGGCATCGCCACCGAGGTCACCGTGCGGCTGACCCGGCTGCCCGAGACGGTACGGACGTTGCTCGCCGCGTTCGGGACCACCGACCAGGCCGGCGCGGCCACCTCGGCGATCATCGCGGCCGGGGTGGTGCCGGCGGCGGTGGAGATGATGGACGCGCTGGCCATCTCGGCGGCCGAGGCGGCCGTGCACTGTGGGTACCCCGAGGGCGCCGGGGCGGTGCTCATCGTCGAGCTGGACGGCCCGGCACCCGAGGTGGACGCCCAGTTCGCCCAGGTGGAGGCGCTGTGCCGGGAGAACCGGGCGTTCGAGATCCGGATCGCCGCCGACGACGCCGAGCGGGCACTGTTCTGGAAGGGCCGCAAGTCCGCGTTCGCCGCCGTCGGCCGGATCAGCCCCGACTACATCGTCCAGGACGGGGTGATCCCGCGGACCGCCCTGCCCGAGGTGCTGCGCCGCATCGGCGAGCTGTCCGCCGAACGCGGCATCCGGGTGGCGAACGTGTTCCACGCCGGCGACGGCAACCTGCACCCCCTGGTCCTCTTCGACGCCGCCGCCGACGGGCAGGCCGAACGCGCCGAGGAGGTCTCCGGCGCGATCCTCGACCTCTGCGTGGCCCACGGCGGCTCGATCACCGGCGAGCACGGCGTCGGCATGGACAAGGCGAAGTTCATGCCGCGCATGTTCACCGCCGACGACCTGGACACCATGCACCTGCTGCGCTGCGCCTTCGACCCGGCCGGGCTGGCCAACCCCGGCAAGGTCTTCCCGACGCCCCGGCTCTGCGGGGAGATCCCCGGCCGCCGCAAGGGCGTCAACCCGGCCCAGGCGGCCGGCCTGGCGGAGGTGTTCTGATGCCCGCCGACCGGACCCTCAACCAGCTCCGGGCCACGTGCCGCAGCGCCGACCCGGTGCGCGCGGCGGGGGAGGGCGACCACATCGCCGGCGTGCCCGCCCGCTACGTCGCCGCGCCCCGCGACACCGCCCAGGCCGCCGCGCTGCTGCGCGCCGCCGCCGACCTCGACCTGGCGGTGACCTTCCGGGGCGGCGGCACCCGACAGGACTGGGGCAGCCCGCCCCGCCGCCTCGACCTGATCCTCGACACCACCGCCCTGGCCGGCGTCGTCGAACACGCCGCCGGTGACCTGATCACCGTGGTCCGCGCCGGCGCCCGCCTCGACGCACTGGCGCCCGTCCTGGCCGGCGCCGGGCAGAAACTCGCCCTGGACGCGCCGCTGCCCGGCGGCACGGTCGGCGGCGCGGTCGCCACCAACGCCGCCGGGCCGCGCCGGCTGCTCTACGGCACTCCGCGCGACCTGCTCATCGGCGTCACCCTGGTCCGCGCCGACGGCGTGGTGGCGCACGCCGGCGGCAAGGTGGTCAAGAACGTCGCCGGCTACGACCTGGGCAAGCTGGTCACCGGGGCGTACGGCACGCTGGGGCTGATCACCGAGTGCGCGTTCCGGCTGCACCCGCTGCCCGCCGCGGTCGCCTACGTCGCCCGGACCGTCGACGACGCCGCCGAGGCGGGCCGGCTCGCCGCCGCCGTACGCGGGGCGCAGCTCGTGCCGGCCGCGCTGGAGGTGGACGCCCCGGTCACCGGCCCCGCCACGGTGACCGTGCTGGTGGAGGGCACCCCGGCCGGGGTGGCCGCCCGGGCCGACGCCGCCCGCCGGCTGCTCGGCGTCGACGCCACCGTGGCCGACCGACCCGGCGCCGACTGGGGGCGCCTGCCGTGGCGGCCCGGGGACACCGGGCTGAAGCTGACCGTTGCGCTGTCCGGCGTACCCCGGCTGCTCGCCGACGCCCGGGCGGCGGCCGACCGGCACGGGCTGCCGCTGGCGCTGCGCGGCTCGGCCGGCGTCGGCGTCCTGTACGCCGGCCTGCCCGGCACGGCCGACCCGGCGCGGGTCGCCGCGCTGGTCGACACGCTGCGGGCGGCCACCGCCGCCGCGGCCGGGCACACGATCGTGCTCACCGCGCCCGCGGCCGTGCGGCAGCGGGTCGACCTGTGGGGCCCGGTCGACGGCCTGGCGCTGATGCGCCGGGTCAAGCAGCGCTTCGATCCGGACGCCCGGCTGGCGCCCGGCCGGTTCGTGGGAGGCATCTGATGTCCGTCCCCCAGCAGCCCGCTGACTCCCCGCTCACCTCGCCCGGCAGCGGTCACCCCGCCGACGGCCCGCACGACGTGCTCGCCGCGGCCGCCCGGACGCCCGGGGCGGGCGCCTTCGACGCGTACCACCCGCCCGCCGCGGAACTGGTCGCCGACTGCGTCCACTGCGGCTTCTGCCTGCCCACCTGCCCCACCTACGTGCTGTGGGGCGAGGAGATGGACTCGCCGCGCGGACGTATCCACCTGATGAAGCAGGGCCTGGAGGGCGAGCCGCTGACCGACTCCATGGCCACCCACTTCGACCGCTGCCTCGGTTGCATGTCCTGCGTCACCGCCTGCCCGTCCGGGGTGCGCTACGACCGGCTCATCGAGGCCACCCGGCAGCAGGTGGAACGCCGGCACCCCCGCGGCCCGCGGGACCGCGCCCGGCGGGCGGCCGTGTTCGCCCTCTTCCCCCACCCCAGGCGACTGCGGCTGCTGCGTGGGCCGCTGCGCGCGTACCGGGCCAGCGGGCTGCGCCGGCTGCTCCGGCGGACCGGGCTGCTGGCCCGGCTGGCGCCCACCCTCGCGGCGCTGGACGCCCTCACCCCGCCACTGCGCCGGCCACCCCGGCTACCCGCCCGGCTGCCCGCCGTCGGGACCCGCCGCGCCGTGGTCGGCATGCTCACCGGCTGCGTGCAGAGCGCGTTCTTCCCCGAGGTCAACGCCGCCACCGCCCGGGTGCTCGCCGCCGAGGGCTGCGACGTGGTGATCCTGCCTGACCGGCAGGGCTGCTGCGGCGCGCTCAGCGTGCACAACGGACGCGACGCGGAGGCCCGCCGGTTCGCCCGGCGGCTGCTCGACACGTTCGCCGCCGGCGGCATCGACTACTTCGTGGTCAACGCGGCCGGCTGCGGCTCCACCCTCAAGGAGTACGGGGAGCTGCTCCGCGACGACCCGCGCTACGCCGCGCTCGCCGCCGACTTCGCCGCCAAGGCACGCGACCTGTCCGAACTCCTCGACGAGCTGGGCCCGGTCGCTCCCCGGCACCCGCTGCCGGTGACCGTCGCCTACCACGACGCCTGCCACCTGGCCCACGCGCAAGGGGTCCGCGACCAGCCCCGCCGGCTGCTGCGCGGCATCCCCGGGCTGGAGCTGCGGGAGATCGCCGACCCGGAGCTGTGCTGCGGCTCGGCGGGCGTGTGGAACGTGCTTCACCCCGGGCCGGCCGCCGAACTCGGCGACCGCAAGGCCCGCACCGTGCTGGCCACCGGGGCGCGGCTGCTCGTCACCGCCAACCCCGGTTGCCTGATGCAGGTCGCCGCCTCGGTGACCCGCGCCGGCGGCCAGCTCGCGCTGGCCCACACCGCCCAGGTCCTCGACGCGTCGATCCACCACCGACACGTCGAGGAGTTGCTGCACGGAAGGGCCCCTTCTTAACGCGTCGCGCAGGGAAGGGGCCGCTCTTGACGCTCACCACCGTCCCAGAAGCGTTGAGGTGACCCATGTTCGACCAGTTCACCGTCGTCACCGACCCGGTCGGTGACTCAGTCGCGCTCTCGGCCATCTTCGCGGTCCTGCCGCTGCTCACCCTCTTCGTCCTGCTCGGCGTGCTCAAGCTGCGCGCCTGGCTGGCCGGGCTGATCTCCCTCGCCGTGGCGCTGGTCGTGGCGGTCGCCGTCTACGCCATGCCGGTCGGGCAGGCGCTGCTGTCGGCGACCGAGGGCGCCGCGTTCGGCTTCTTCCCGATCCTCTGGATCGTCATCAACGCGATCTGGGTCTACAACCTGACGGTCGAGAGCGGACACTTCGACGTGCTGCGCCGCTCCTTCGAGCGGGTCAGCCCGGACATGCGGGTGCAGGCCATCATCATCGCGTTCTGCTTCGGCGCGCTGCTGGAGGCCCTGGCCGGCTTCGGCACCCCGGTGGCGATCACCGTGGTGATGCTGATGGCGCTCGGCTTCCGTCCGATCCACGCCGCCTCGGTGTCGCTGCTGGCCAACACCGCGCCGGTCGCGTTCGGCGCGCTCGCCACCCCGATCGTCACCCTGGCCAGCGTCAGCAGCGGCGCCAACGACGACGCCCGGCTCACCGTCGACACCCTCGGCGCGATGGTCGGCCGGCAGACCCCGCTGCTCGCGGTGGTCGTGCCGCTGATGCTGGTCGCCCTGGTCGACGGGCGGCGCGGCGTCCGGCAGACCTGGCCCGCCGCGCTGGTCGCCGGGCTCAGCTTCGGCCTGGCCCAGTTCGTCGCGGCGAACTACATCTCGGTGCCCCTGACCGACATCGTCGCCGCGCTGGTCTCGGCCGCCGCCGTGGTGCTGCTGGTCCGCGTCTGGCGCCCGCAGACCCCGGCCGATCTGGGCCGCGCGCCGGCCACCGTGCCCGCCGCACGTGGCCCCGCCGAGGCTGAGCCGGCCGGTCCCGGCCCGGTCCGCGCCGGTCACGCCGCGGGTACGAGCACCGCCGCGCCCGGGCTGGCCGGCTCCGGCGGACAGGCCCCACCAGGGGACCCGTGGATCGACGAGAACGCACCCGCCGGCCGACACCGCGCGGACGACCAGGACCTCGCGCCGCGCCCGGCGGACCCGTACCCGGCCGCCGGCCCCCGGCCCGCCGACACCCCCGTCGAGGTGGCCCGGGCGTACGCGCCCTACCTGATCATCATCGCGATCTTCTCGATCGCCAACCTCGGCCCGGTCAAGTCGGCCCTGGCCGGCGAACCGTGGACGGTCAAGTTCGCCTGGCCCGGCCTGGACATCCTCGGCGGCAACGGCAAGGCGCTCTCCTCGACCACGTTCACCTTCAACTGGCTGCCCGCCGCGGGCACGTTGATGATCCTGGCCGGCGTCCTCACCGCCCTGGTGCTGCGGGTCTCCGCCGGCCGGGCGCTGCGCGCGTACGGGCGCACCTACGCCGAACTGCGCTACGCCATCGTCACCGTGATGGCGGTGCTCGCCCTCGCGTACGTGATGAACCAGTCCGGGCAGACCAACACCCTCGGCGCCTTCCTCGCCGCGGCCGGCGGGGCGTTCGTCTTCCTCTCGGCGATCCTCGGCTGGATCGGCGTGGCGGTGACCGGCTCGGACACCTCGGCCAACGCGCTGTTCGGCGCGTTGCAGGTGCAGACCGCGGCGCGCGCCGGACTGGACCCGGTGCTGCTGGCCGCGGCCAACTCCTCCGGCGGGGTGCTCGGCAAGATGATCAGCCCGCAGAACCTGGCGATCGCCGCCGCCGCGGTCGGCATGGCCGGCCGGGAAGGGGAGATCTTCCGGAAGGTGTTCGGCTGGAGCCTGGTGCTGCTGCTGTTCATGTGCGTGCTGGTCGCGTTGCAGGGCTCCCCGGTCCTCGACTGGATGGTGCCCTGACCGAATGCGGGCCCGGGCGGCGGTCCCCGCGCCCGGGCCCGCACCGCCCGGCGGTTGGCCGGTTCGGCCGCGTAGCCCGGCGGCCCCTGGATAGCGTCAGGTCACGGGCGGGGCGGTGCCTGCCAGGGCGGTCCGGAGGGGCGGGTGGAGTCGGCGAGCGGCCCGCGGGAGCGGACCGGGGCGTTCTGGGCCGGGCCGCTGCCCGAGGCGCTGCGGGCGATCCGGGCCGGTGACCAGGGACGCACCCAGGCCGAGGCCGGCCGGCTGCTGCGCGAGCACGGGCCCAACCAGGTCGAGGTGGGCCGCCGGCGGGGGTGGCGGCTGCTGCTGACCCAGTTCACCAGCCCGATCATCCTGATCCTGCTTGCCGCGACGGTGCTGTCGATGGCCCTCGGCGACCTCACCGACGGAGTGATCATCCTGGCCATCATCGTCGCCAGCGGCGGGCTGGGATTCTGGCAGGAACGCGCCGCCGGACGCGCCGTCGACGCCCTCCAGGCGCGGGTGCGGGTACGGGCGGAGGTGATCCGCGACGGCCGGGAGGTGACCGTCCCGGTGCCCGAGGTCGTCGTCGGTGACCTGGTGGTGCTGCGCGCCGGGGACGTGGTGCCGGCGGACTGCCGGTTGATCGACGCCCAACGGTTGCAGGTGGACCAGTCGGCGCTGACCGGCGAGGCGTTCCCGGTGGAGAAGACGCCGGGGGAGACCCCGGTGGACGCCGACCTGGCCCGGCGGACCAACGCCCTGTGGATGGGTACGCACGCGGTCAGCGGCACCGGGCGGGCCGTGGTGATGCGCACCGGCCGGGACACCGCCTTCGCCGGGGTGGCCGGCCGGGTCGCCGCCCGTCCGGCCGCCACCGGCTTCCAGCGCGGCCTGACCCGCTTCGGGCTGCTGCTGGTCCGCATCATGGTGGTGCTGCTCGTGGCGATCTTCGTGGCGAACCTGGTGCTGGGCCGCCCGATCATCGACTCCCTGCTGTTCTCCCTGGCGCTGGCCGTCGGGCTGACCCCGCAGATGCTGCCGGCGATCGTCGCGGTGAGCCTGTCCGCGGGGGCCCGGATGATGGCCGCCGAGCGGGTCATCGTCAAACGGCTCGAGGCCATCGAGGACTTCGGCGCCATGACCGTGCTGCTGACCGACAAGACCGGCACGCTGACCACCGGAACGGTCACCCTCACCGGCAGCCTCGACGTGTGCGGCCGACCCGACGACGAGGTGGGCCGCCTCGCCCGGCTCAACGCCGGCCTGCAACGCGGCTTCCACAACCCGATGGACACCGCGATCATGCACGGCCGGCCGGCCGCCGACGAGCACCGCAGGATCGCCGAGGTCCCCTACGACTTCACCCGGCGGCGGCTGTCCGTGCTGGTCCAGGATCACGACACCCGAAAGTTGATCACCAAGGGTGCGCTGTCGTCCGTGCTCGACGTGTGCGCCACCGCCCGGACCGACCACGGGCTCGTGCCGCTCGACGAGGTCCGCGACGAGGTGCAGCGGCGGTTCACTGAGCTCAGCGCCCGGGGCCACCGGGTCCTCGGCGTCGCCGTGCGACCCCGGCCGGACGCGACCACCGCCACCCCGGCCGACGAGACCGGGATGACCCTCGTCGGGCTGCTCGCCTTCCAGGACCCGCCCAAGCCCGACGCGGCGTCGGCCATCGGCCGGCTGGCCCGCATGGGCATCTCCGTACGCCTGATCACCGGCGACAACCGGCACGCCGCCCGCCACATCGCCCGGGAGGTCGGCCTCGCCGGTGAGCCCATGCTCGGCGCCGACATCGCCGCCTGCCCGGACGCCGACCTGGCCGCCCGGGTCGCCCACACCGCCGTCTTCGCCGAGGTCGACCCCACCCAGAAGGAACGCGTCCTGGCCGCGCTGCGGGCCCGCGGCGCCGTCGTCGGGTTCATCGGCGACGGCATCAACGACTCGCCCGCCCTGCACGCCGCCGACGTCGGCATCTCCGTGGACACCGCCGTCGACGTCGCCAAGCAGGCCGCCGCGATCGTCCTGCTCGAGAAGAGCCTGGACGTGGTGGCCGACGGCGTCCGGCTGGGCCGGCGCACCTTCACCAACACCCTCAAGTACATCCGGGTCAACACTAGCGCCTCGTTCGGCAACGTGGTCAGCATGAGCGTGGCCACCCTGGTCCTGCCGTTCCTGCCGCTGCTGCCGCGTCAGGTCCTGCTGCTGAACTTCCTCTCCGACATCCCGTACACCACCGTCTCCACCGACCACGCCGACCCGGAGCAGTTGCAACACCCACGGGCCGTCGACGTCCGCGCGATCCGCCACTTCATGCTGGTGTACGGCCCCATCAGCATCGCCTTCGACCTCGTCGCCCTGGCCGTGCTGCACTGGTGGTGGCACATCTCCACCGACGTCTTCCGGACCGCCTGGTTCATCCAGTTCACCGTCACCGAGATCATCGTGCTGATGGTGCTGCGCACCAACCGGGCCTTCCTGCGCAGCCGCCCGTCTGCCACCCTGCTCGGCACCGGCACGCTGCTCGCCGCGGTCACCGTGGCCCTGCCGTACAGCCCGCTCGCCCGGCCCCTCGGACTGGCCCCGCCACCGGTCCCGGTGCTCGCCACCCTCGCCGTGCTCGGCGTCGCGTACGTCGCCGTCAACGAGCTCACCAAACGCCGGATCCCGCCCGATCACCTGGTCACCAACTCGCGGTCCGACGGCTGAGCCGCGCGTTCCCGTGACCAACGGCCCTACCCAGGTCTTGGTCCCGATGCTGGTCCGCGCCGCCAGCCGGTGAATCCGCCGCTGCCGGCCGGTCGAGGGTGCCGCGACTGGGGCGGGCACCCCGACCGGCCGGGCGTCCGTCGGTCAGCCGGCCGGGACCGCCTCCGGCAGCGGCGCGCCGGTCTCCAGCAGGCTCTTCAGGCTGGCCAGCAGTTCCGGCCAGCCGCCACTGCCGTCGAGCTGGCCGCTGATCGCCCGGTGCATCTCACTGTCGGGGGAGAAGTCGTCGTGGGTCACGGTCAGCCGGACCGCTTCGCCGTGCGGTACGAGGTCGAAGGTCACCTTCGACCGCCGTTCCCGGAGGCGTTCGGTGAGCGCCTCGTCGGACCAGCCGAAGTGGGCCGCGTGTTCGGGCTGGAAGCTGTGCCAGCTGTAGGAGAGCCGGCGGTACGGCTCGGCCACCAGCACCCGCTGGCCGATGTCCTTCGGCTCCGCGTCCGGCGCGTCCTGCCAGAGCACCGGCGACCCGACCCGCCAGTCGGAGACCAGCGCGACCCCGCCCCAGTAGCGGCGGGTGAACTCCGGCTCGATCAGCGCCCGCCAGAGCCGTTCCGGCGTGGTCCGGATGTAGGTGGTGTAGACGAATGTGGGGTTCTCCATGGGCTCCCGCTCCAATGCTGTCTGCAGGTCGGCGAGGGCACGCGCGCGTTCCCGGTGGTAGCGGCCGATCCAGCGGTCGGCGACGGCGTTGATCGGGGCCGCGTTGAGGTGGTGCAGCTTCTCGCGCCCCCGTCGCGTTGTGGTCACCAGCCCGGCCGCCTCCAGCACCGCGAGGTGCTTGCTCACCGACTGCCGGGTCATGTCGAGCCCGGCGCAGAGTTCGCGCAGGCTTTGCCCGTTGCGGACGTTGAGGCTGTCGAGCAGCCGGCGACGGCTCGGATCCGCCAGCGCCCGGAACACCTCGTCCACCGCTCACCCACCCTCGATAAAGGCAGCCACAAGGTTGCCTTTCCTCACCATAGGCAGCCGGATGGCTGCCTGTCCAGCGCGCGGACGCGCCGCCAGCGGGGGGAGCTAGCCTCCTAGGACGCCTTAGCGGATGTGACACCCCGGGACGATGCTGCGACCGGCGTCGTGACCGCCTCAACGACCGGGGAGACGACCGCCACCGTGGCGGACAAGGCGAAGGGTCGCGACGACCGGATCAACCTCGGTGACCGCGTCTCCGGGTAGCCCACCCCGGGTCCCGGGGCGAGCCCGGAGTCAGCGCTCCGGAACGGGGGCGTCCAGCAGGCCGTCGCGCACCTCGCGACCGGCGAGCGGCTGGTCCAGCCGGATCCGGACCGACCGGGTCTCGCCGAGATCGCCGCCCGACCACCACCAGCGCGAGGGCGGACGCATCGAGACGTGCAGGACGACCGTGCCGGCGTCCTCCCGCGCGGTCGCCCGGTGCAGCACGAAGTCGGGGTGGGTCTCGACGAGCGCCACGATCACGTGGGGATCGGCGGTGCGGTCGTACGCCTGGACGGCCACCCCCTCGGAGGCCGGCCGGAGCAGATCGTGGGCCACCGGCACCGCCCCGATCGCGAGCACAGCGAGGAGCACGAGGGCCCCAGCCCGGGGTCGCCGCCACCGCTTCATCGCCGCCTCCTAGGGGAGCAGTCCGGCCCGGCGGGCCGCGACCACGACTTCCAACCGGGTGTGCGCGCCCAGCTTGCGCATCGCCGAGCGCAGGTAGCTCTTCACGGTCTCCGGGCGCAGCCCGAGCTGCCCGGCAACGTCGGTGTTGGTGCAGCCCAGCGCCACGCAGGCCAGCACGTCGGTCTCCCGGGGCGACAGCGTCACCGCCGGGGTGTCGAGCCGGCGGGCGGCGTGGGCGAGCCGGTCGGCCACCGCGTCGAGCCGGTCGCGCAGTTCCGGGTCGTCGATCCGGCGCAGCAGCCCGCGTAGTTCGGCGTGCGCCTGCCGGACCTGCTCCCACTCCGGTCCGGCCGGATCGCGGTCGGGCCAGGCCGGGGCGGCCGGCAGGGTGGCCAGCGCCGTGCGGGCGGCGTCCCGGTCGGCGAGTCGGCGTTCCAGGTCCCGGCCGATGTCCATGGCGGCGGCGACCAGGCGGTCGCCGAGGGGCAGCCGTTGGCGTACCGCGCCGTAGAGGACGGCGCGCACCTCGCGGCGTACCACCACGGGCACGGCCACCACCGAGCGCAACCCTTCGGCGGAGACCGGCACGTCGTATTCGTGGCTGATCGAGCGGGCCGCCGGGTAGTCGTCGACCCGCAGCGGCAGGCCCAGCGCGAGAGCCTTGCCGCCCAGCCCGGCGCCGGCGGTGATGGCCAGCCCGCGCAGCGCCGCCGTGGTGGTGCCGGCCAGCTCGGTGATCGTCATCCGGGGCGGCCCGCCGGGCTGCACCAGCCCGCCGAAGGCGACCGGCAGCCCGGTACCGCGGCGCAGGGTCAGCAGGGCGCCGCGGACCTGGTCGGCGTCGTCGCGCGGATACAGCTTCGCCACCGTCGCCACCTCCCCGGGTCCACCGGGTGGTCCCGCCACCCCCATCCGGGGGTAGTGAGACGTACGTCACCCGACTGAGGATCAGCCTACTGCGCGCGGCGGCGTCCCCTCGCCGCGCGTTCAGGCGTGAAGGAAGGAAACCCCATGGCCACCACCGGCACCGACGCCTTCCGCGCGGCGCGCGACCTGCTGCTCGCGTACCGCGAGGACCCCGACACCGCGTACGCGACATTCCGCTGGCCACGACTGGACGAGTTCAACTGGGCGCTGGACTGGTTCGACGTGCTCGCCGCGGACAACGACGACACCGCACTCTGGATCGTCGAGGCCGACGGGGGAGAGGGCCGCTGGTCGTACGCGGAGCTGTCCCGCCGCTCGAACCGGGTGGCGAACTGGCTGCGCGCCCGGGGCGTGCGGGCCGGGGACCGGCTGATCCTCATGCTGGGCAACCAGCTCGAACTCTGGGAGACGATCCTGGCGGCGATCAAGCTGCGCGCCGTGATCATCCCGGCGACGCCGCTGCTGGGCCCGGCGGACCTGGCCGACCGGCTGGCGCGCGGCGCGGCCCGGCATGTGGTGGTCGGGGCCGAGCACACCGGCAAGTTCGCCGCGCTGCCCGGCGACTACACGCGGATCGCGGTCGGCGCGCGGGTCGACGGCTGGCACGCCTACGCCGACGCGTACGAGGCGTCGGACGTGTTCGCGCCCGACGGGGTGACCCGGGCGGACGATCCGTTGTTGCTCTACTTCACCTCCGGCACCACCGCGCGGCCGAAGCTGGTCGAGCACACCCACGCGTCGTACCCGGTGGGGCACCTGTCGACCATGTACTGGATCGGGCTCCGCCCCGGCGACGTGCACCTGAACATCTCCTCGCCGGGGTGGGCCAAGCATGCCTGGAGCAGCGTGTTCGCGCCGTGGAACGCGGGTGCCACGGTCTTCGTCTACAACTACTCCCGCTTCGACCCGGCCGGGATGATGGCGGCGATGGACCGGTGCGGGGTGACCAGCTTCTGCGCGCCGCCGACCGTGTGGCGGATGCTGATCCAGGCCGATCTGACCCAGCTGCGGACCCCGCCGCGCAGCGTGGTCGGTGCCGGGGAGCCGCTGAATCCGGAGGTGATCGAGCAGGTCGAGGCGGCCTGGCGGGTGACCGTCCGGGACGGGTACGGGCAGACGGAGACCACCGCGCAGATCGGCAACCCGCCCGGGCAGCCGGTGCGGCCGGGCTCGATGGGGCGTCCGCTGCCCGGGTACGTGGTGACCCTGGTCGACCCGGTGACCGGCGAGCCCGGCGACGATGGTGAGGTGTGCCTGGACCTGGCGCACCGGCCGACCGCGCTGATGGTCGGCTACCACGGCGACGAGGAGCTGACCGCCACCGCGATGCGGGACGGCTACTACCACACCGGGGACATCGCCTCCCGGGACGCCGACGGCTACCTGACGTACGTGGGACGCACCGACGACGTGTTCAAGGCCTCGGACTACCGGGTGTCGCCGTTCGAGCTGGAGAGTGTGCTGCTGGAGCACGAGGCGGTGGCGGAGGCGGCGGTGGTGCCGTCGCCGGACCCGGTGCGGCTGGCGGTGCCGAAGGCGTACGTGGTGCTGGCCGAGGGGTGGGGCGCCGACGAGAAGACCGCGGCGGCGATCTTCGCGCACTCGCGGGAGCGGCTGGCGCCGTACCTGCGGGTGCGCCGGTTGGAGTTCGCCGAGCTGCCGAAGACCATCTCGGGGAAGATCCGCCGCACCGAGCTGCGCGCCGCCGAGCGGGACAAGTACGCCGGGGCCGAGGCGCGGCCGGCCGGCGAGTACCGCGAGGAGGACTTCCGGTGAGTCTGCCGTCGTATGCGAGCGGGGTCTCCGACGCCCCGCTGCTCGGTGACACCATCGGCGCGAACCTGGTCCGCGCGGTCGAGGCGTACCCGGAGCGGGAGGCGCTGGTCGACTGCCCGAGCGGCCGGCGGTGGACGTACGCCGAATTCGGCGCCGCGGTGGGTGAGCTGGCCCGCGGCCTGCTCGCGGCGGGGGTGGGCAAGGGCGACCGGGTCGGCATCTGGGCGCCGAACTGCCCGGAGTGGGGTCCTCGTCCAGTACGCGACGGCGACCATCGGCGCGATCATGGTGAACATCAACCCGGCCTACCGGCGGCACGAGCTGGAGTACGTGCTCAACCAGTCCGGGGTGGGCCTGCTGGTCTCCTCGCCGGGCTACAAGACCAGCGACTACCGGGGCATGGTGGAGGCGGTCCGGGAGGACTGCCCGGGGCTGCGCCGGGTCGTCTACCTGGGCGAGCCGAGCTGGGACGACCTGGTGGCCGGTGGGGCGTCGGTGCCGGCGGACCGGCTGGCCGCGCGGGCGGCGGAGTTGAGCTGCGACGACCCGATCAACATCCAGTACACCTCGGGCACCACCGGGTTCCCGAAGGGCGCGACGCTGTCGCACCACAACATCCTCAACAACGGCTACTTCGTGGGGGAGTTGGTCCGCTACACGGAGGCGGACCGGATCTGCCTGCCGGTGCCGTTCTATCACTGTTTCGGCATGGTGATGGGGAACCTGGCGGCCACCAGCCACGGCGCCTGCATGATCATCCCGGCGCCGACCTTCGACCCGGCCGCGACGCTGCGCGCGGTCGCGACCGAGCGGGCCACCTCGTTGTACGGGGTGCCGACGATGTTCATCGCCGAGCTGGGCCTGTCCGACTTCGCCTCCTACGACCTGTCGTCGCTGCGGACCGGCATCATGGCCGGCTCGCCGTGCCCGGTGGAGGTGATGAAGCGGGTCATCACCGACATGCGCATGGCCGAGGTGGCCATCTGCTATGGCATGACCGAGACGTCGCCGGTGTCCACTTAGACCCGGCACGACGACGACCTGGACCGGCGGACCGCCACGGTGGGGCGGGTGCTGCCGCACGTGGAGGTGAAGGTGGTCGACCCGGCGACGGGGGTGACCGTGCCGCGCGGCGAGCCGGGGGAGCTGTGCACCCGGGGCTACTCGGTGATGCTGGGCTACTGGGACGAGCCGGAGAAGTCCGCCGAGGCGATCGACGCGGCGCGCTGGATGCACACCGGCGACCTGGCGGTGATGCGCGACGACGGTTATCTGACCATCGTCGGCCGGATCAAGGACATGATCATTCGGGGCGGGGAGAACGTCTACCCGCGCGAGATCGAGGAGTTCCTCTACCGGCATCCCAAGATCGCCGACGTGCAGGTGGTCGGCGTCCCCGACGAGCGGTACGGCGAGGAGGTTCTGGCCTGTGTGATCCTGCGCGACGGGTACGACAACCTGACCGTCGAGGAGGTGGCCGAGTTCTGCCGGGACCGGCTCGCCCACTACAAGGTGCCCCGGTACGTGCGGGTGATGGACGCCTTCCCGATGACGGTCAGCGGCAAGGTCCGCAAGGTCGAGCTGCGGCGCGTCGGGGTCGCCGGGTGACCGGCACGCCGGTCACTCCCCGGTGCGTCCGTCGATCAGCTCGCGGACGACATCGAGGTGACCGGCGTGCCGGGCGTACTCCTGCAGCACGTGGAAGAGGATCGTTGCGAGGGTTGGCCGGTTGGCCTCGTCGGTGAACCGGCCGCCCAGCGCGGCGGGCGCGGCCAGCGGGGTCGCTTCGACGATCTCCCGGGTCCGTGTCCCGCCTCGGCGCAGCGCGGCCGTCAGGTCGGCGATCGTCTCGTCCGGGGCGACGTGCCAGCGGTCGTCGGCCCGGTCGCCCCACGGATCCGGCACCGGCTCGCCGAGGAACCCCCAGACCAGCCAGCGCCGCTCCATGTAGGTCAGGTGCTTCACCAGCTCGGCTGGCGTCCAGCCGGAGGGCACCCGGGCGGTCCGGGCCTGCGCGTCGGTCAGCCCGGCGAGCCGGTCGGCGACGGTGTCCCGGTAGTAGTCGAGATAGGTGAGGAAGAGGGCGGGCACGTCCGACGACGGGCCGGGCTCGGGGAACGGTACGCGCATGCCCGGCAGTATGCCCGCCGATCGTCCCAGGGGGGCGCGGATCGGCTTGGCGGCCACGGCGTACCTGGTCCGGCACCAGCTCCGCCCGCTGAGGTAGCCGCCGGCGCCGCCCGAGCGCCCCGCCGCGTCGGTGGGCAGGCGTACCCTGACCGTCCGATCCGCGGCGGATCGGTGGGGGAGGGGCGGTGGGACACGTCTTCGTCAGGCTGGCCGGGCACGGCGCCCGGCTGGTGCCCTACTGGCCGTACCGGTTTGCCGGCGGGCCCGCCCAGCCCACCGTGGAGGTCACTGTGTTCGGGTCCGACGGTGGGCGGCGCGCGGTGGTCGGGCCCGGCACGGCGCCGGTGCCAGGTGTGGTGGACGTGGACGCGGGGCCGCAGGGGGACTGGCGGCTGGAGGTGGGGCCGTTCAGTCTCTGCTGGCCGCCGGGTTTCCACGTGGAATCGCCGGCGGATGCGGCGGACAGCACGCCGTGCTACCTGCTCGGACCCGACGAAACGGTGATCTTTCCGCAGGGTCCGGTGCCGCTCGAGCGGCTGGCGGCACCGGATGCCCTGGTCGCACCTGGGCAGCGGGTCGTCGACCGGCGGGTGCTGGACGACGACATCGACGTGGTGGAGTTGGCGTACGTGCACGACGGCGCGCCGTGGCGGCAGGCGTACTGGGTGATTCCGGTGGGGCTGGACAAGGCGCTCGTTCTGACCGGGCAGGCGCCCGAGGCGGCGGCCCCGACCGTCCGTGCCGCCGGTGACCGGATGGCCGCCACCGTGACCGGTGTCCCCGCCTAGCGCCCGCAGCCCGCGCTGGGCCGCGCGAGGGAATCGTATGCGGGGTGGACGTCACGCCCGCCAGAACTGGCGGGGTGCATACCCCTCGCGGCGCAGCCAGTGTTCGGTGTAGACGATCCGCTCCGCCGGCACCACGACCAGCGGCCCGGTCGGCGGCTCGTCCAGCGCCCGCGACCGCTCCACGTGGTCGGACTGCCAGCGGTACGCCGGCCAGTGGTGGTCGAAGTCCGGGTCACCGACATGCAGCACCCGGGCTTGGCCGAAGACCTGCGCGCCGCGGCTGCTGGCCTGACCGACCAGCGGTGCGAAGACCCCGATGGACACCCGCGGATCGGCGGCGATGTTGCGCATCTTCGGCGAGGTCGCCACGGCGGTGAACATCAGGGTGAAGTCGAGGTGGAAGTAGCGCACCGGGGTGGCGAGGGGACCGTCCGGGCCGGTGGTGGCCAGCACGCACATGTTCTGCGAGGAGAACAGGTTGAGGATCCGCTCCTCGAGGCGGTCGCGGTCGAGGCGGGCGGTGGGGGCGGGACCGGCGAGCCAGGGATTGGTGACGGGCATGCGTGATCTTCTCACCCGGCCCGATAGTGGGGCTGCGAGCCCGGCCACGTACCGGTCATCCTGACCGGATGGACCTCTCCCTCCAGACGGCCGCTGGCGGTCGGCCACATGACAGCCGCCGGGCGTGACGGTACGGCCGCTTCGGACCCGGCGGGGCGCGCGGTGCGAACCGCCGGCCCCGGCGGGCGCGGTCCTGCTCTTCGACGGAGTTTTCCTGCTCCGCCCTGAGCTGCGCGAGCACTGGGACGTGACGGTGTACCTGCACGTCGATCCGGAGGAGACGCTGCGCCGGGCCCTGACCCGGGACGTCGCCCTGTTCGGGTCGGCCGACGTGGTGCGGCAGCGTTACCGCGAGCGGTACCTGCCCGGCCAGGAGCTCTACCGGGCCGAGGCGCGGCCGGCGCAGCGGGCGGATGTCGTGCTCGACATGGCGGACCCGCA
Source organism: Micromonospora sp. MP36 (assembly GCF_008119785.1). GTDB lineage: Bacteria > Actinomycetota > Actinomycetes > Mycobacteriales > Micromonosporaceae > Micromonospora. The sequence continues at coordinate 91,605 of NZ_VSFA01000007.1, forward strand.
CCATCCGGCGGTGGTGCGGTGGACGGATCCGGCACCGTAACCCGGTCGGCGAAAGCCGGGACCGCTGGTAGGTTCGCTGGCCGTGACGGGGACTGCGGGGGAACGGCTGGGCGGGCGCTTCGCGCGGCTCTGGGCGGCCAGCACCATGTCGGCGCTGGGCAGCGGGATGGCGACGGTGGCCGCGCCGCTGTACGTCGCGTCGCGGACCGACGATCCGCTGATCGTGTCGGCGGGTGCCGCGGTGGCGTGGCTGCCGTGGTTGCTGTTCGCGCTGCCCGGCGGGGTGCTCGTGGACCGGGTGGACCGGCGCCGGCTCATGGTGGTCATCGACTGGGTACGGGTGGCCGTCCTGGTGGTGCTGGCCGCCGCGATGGTCACCGACCGGGCCGGGGTGGCGCTGCTGTATGCGGTGCTGTTCGTGGTCAACACCGGTGAGGTGGTGTTCCGCTCCGCCGCCCAGGCGGTCGTGCCGGCGGTGGTGCCCCGGTCGAGGCTGGAACGGGCCAACGGCTGGCTCGGCGGCGGCACCCAGGTCATGCAGAACATGGTCGCCGGCCCGCTCGGCGGCTTTCTCTTCGTGGTGGCTCCCGCCATTCCGTTCGGCGTCAACGCCGGCACGTACGCGCTCAGCGCCGTGCTGGTCGGCCTGGTCGCCGGGACGTACCGCGGCTCGTCGGAGCCGGGCCGGCGCCGCTCGGTCCGCGCCGAGGTCGCCGAGGGGTTCCGCTGGCTGCTCTCGCAGCGGCTGCTGCGCACCATGACCCTGCTGATCGGCATGCTCAACGTCACCCTCACCGCCGCCCTGGCGGTGCTGGTGCTGCTGGCCACCGACCGGCTGGGTCTCGGCTCGGTCGGCTACGGCGCGCTGTTCACCTGCCTGGCCGTCGGCGGGCTGCTCGGCTCGGCTGTCGGTGACCGGCTCGTCGCCGCGATCACCGCGACCTGGACGATCCGGATCGGCCTGCTGATCGAGGCCGGCCTGCACCTGGCCCTGGCCGCGTCGCGCAGCGCCGTGGTCGTCGGGCTGGCGCTGTTCGTCTTCGGCGTGCACGGCGCGCTGTGGAACATGGTGGCGAACTCGCTGCGGCAGCGGCTCACCCCACCCGCGCTGCTGGGCCGGGTGGGCAGCACGAACCTGTTCCTCGCCGCCGGTGGCAACTGCGTCGGCGCGCTGCTCGGCGGGGTGGTCGCCGACCGGTTCGGGATCACCGCGCCGTACTGGGTGGGTTTCGTGGTCGCGCTGGTGGTGATCGCGGTGACCTGGCGGGTCTTCGACCGGGCGACGGTCGCCGCCGCGTACGCATCCGGCTCCGCCCCCGCGGCGCCGGAGACCCCGGCGAGCGTCGCCTGACGGGCTCGGTGCCGTAGGGCCGGGCGGCCCGTCGTGGGGGCCGCGCCGGACGGGCGCGGGGAATGTGACAGCGTGGGCGGGTGGACCCGTCCCCGGTCGACGTCGACCTCGCGCTGGTGGGTGGCGGTGGTGCCGCCTCGCTGGTGCTGGCCGCCCTCGACCGGCACGACCTGACCGGCCTGCGGATCGCCGTGGTCGACCCGGTGCACAAGCGGGGCCAGGACCGCACCTGGGCGTTCTGGGACACCCCCGGCAGCGACCTCGACCCGCTGCTGAGCGCCAGCTGGTCGCGGGTCGAGGTGGTCACGCCCGCCGGCCGCCGCGTGCTGTCGCTCGACCCGCTGCGGTACGCCATGCTCCGCTCCGCCCCGGTCTACGACCGGGCTGCCGCGGCGGAACGCCGTCTCGGCGCGCTGCGGATCGGCGCGCCGGCCGGGGCGCTGCACGACGACGGCCACCGGGTGACCGTCCACGACCCGGACGGGCGGGTGCTGGTCCGGGCCGGTTGGGTGCTGGACTCGCGGCCCCGGCCGCCGGAGCGGCCCGGCCGGACCACCTGGTGGCAGCATTTCCGCGGCTGGTGGCTGGCGGCCGACCGGCCCACCTTCGACCCGGACCGGGCGGTGCTGATGGACTTCCGCACCCCGCAGCCCGCCCGGGGCGTCTCCTTCGGCTACGTGCTCCCGGTCGACGACCGGTACGCGCTGGTCGAGTACACCGAGTTCGGACCCGCGCTGCTCCCCGACGCGGGATACGACGCGGCGCTGCGCGGGTACGCGGCCCGGCTCGGCCTGGACCTGACCGCGCTGCGGGTGCGCGAGGTGGAGAACGGGATCATCCCGATGACCGACGCCCCGCTCCGGCCCCGCCCGTCGCCCCGGGTGGTCCGGCTCGGCACCGCCGGCGGCGCCACCCGACCGTCCACCGGGTTCACCTTCGCCGCGATGCTCCGGCAGGCCGACCAGGTCGCCCGGGCGCTCGCTGGGGGCCGGCCACCGGTGCCGGCGCCCGCTTACCCGCGGCGGCACCGGTGGCTGGACGCGGTGGCGCTGCGCGCCCTGGACCGGGGGCACGTCGACGGGGTGGAGTTCTTCGCCCGGCTGTTCGACCGCAACCCGCCCGAGCGGGTGCTGCGCTTCCTCGACGGCGTCACCTCACCGGCCGAGGAGCTGGCGGTGATGCGGTCCACACCGCTGCTGCCGATGACCGGCGCGCTGCTCGGCGACGCCGTCGACCGGGCGCGCGCCCGGCTGCGCCGCGGCCCGACCCCCACCCCCGGGCCGAAGGGCGGGCCGTGGGCCGCCGGTCAGGCCGGCTCGTAGGTGGTAATCACCACCTTGTCGTGGCGATGGTGTCGACCATCTGGTGCCCTTCTCACGAGGTCACGTCCACCAGCACCTGCGGCGGCGTGTCGGACTCGCGGCTGCCGTAGCTGCTCGACGACGCGCCGCTCGAGGTCAACCCGACGGTGATCGTGCCGTTTCCGCTGATCAGGGACGTGATGTCGAGGGTGATCCAGGTGCCGGTGGTCGTCCGCCCGCTGGCGGCGATCGACGTGCTGTCGATCAGCGGCGCGTTGTCCCAGTTCGTCAGTGTCTCCGACCAGCTGGAGTCGGCGACCGGACGGACCGCGAAGCCGCTGGACGAGCCGGCCGCGACCCAGACCTTCAGCCGCGCGCGACGCACCTCGCCGGTCAGGCCGGACACGGTGAACTTCAGATAGGCGTTGGTGACCGGGTCACCGTCGACCCGCACGACCGGCGTGCTTCCGTATCTGCTCGTGGGACTGGACGCTTTGACGTAGGTGTCCGCCACGGCCACGAACGGGGTGGCTGCCGGTGTGGTGACCAGGATCGGCGTGCTGGGGGCGGAGGAGTTTCCGGCCGCGTCGAAGGTGGACACCGCGTACGCGTAGGAGGTCTCGGACAGGGCGGTGCCGTCCGTGAAGGTGGTGCCCGTGGTGGTGCCGATGGCCGTGCCGTTGCGGTACACCGTGTACCCGGCCACGCCGAAGTCGTCCGTCGCGGGCTCCCACGACAGCCCGACCCGGTTGGGTCCGAGTACGGAAGCCTGCAGGTTGGTGGGGGCCGTGGGTGGGTTGGCGTCGGGGGTGGTGACCGTCACCTGGTTGCTCGGCCCGGAGGCGTTCCCGGCGGCGTCGACGGCCGTGATCAGGTACGTGTACGACCGGCGACTCGTGCCGACCGTGTCGTCGACGAACGTGTGGCCCGACGAGACCTGCGTCAGGAAGCTGCCGTCCCGGAACACCTGATACCGGGCGACCCCGACGTTGTCGGTGGACGGGTCCCAGGCGAGGCCGACCGCGCCGGGCGTCACGTCGGTGGCCCTCAGGTTCGGCGGGGCCGACGGTGCCACGGTGTCCCGCACCGCGGTGACCGGGTCGGATTCGGCGCTGACGTTCGAGGCCCCGTCCACCGCGCGCACGGTCCAGCGGTGCGGCTCGTCCGGCGGCACGCCGGTGTCGGCGTACGCCGGGTCCGTCACGGTCGCCACCACCGCACCGTCGCGGAGCACGTGATACCCGGTGACCCCGACGTTGTCCGTCGCCAGGGACCAGGTGAGGGTCACCGCGGCTGGCGAGGGGGTGGCGGTGAGCCCACCCGGCACGGTGGGCGGTGTGGTGTCCGGCCCGGGGGTCGTCACGGCCACCGGCGGGGTGGGCGCCGACCGGTTACCGGCCGCGTCGGCGGCGTCCAGGGTGTATTCGTAGGCCGTCGCACCGGCGACCGAGGTGTCCGTCCAGGATGTCGCGGTCGGTGGCAGGTCGGCCAGGGCGGTGCCGTCGCGGTAGACGCGGTAGCCGGTCAGGCCGTAGTTGTCGGTCGCCGGGGTCCAGTGGAGACTCACCGTCGGGGTGTCGTCCGCGGTGGCGGTCAGGCCGGCGGGTGAGGTCGGGGCGAGCCGGTCCGCGCCCTTGCAGGAGACCGTCGACGAGTCGACCAGGGTCGTGCCGGTGGATCCGGCCGCGTGGTAGTGCAACTCGGCGCGGTTGCCGAAGAGTTCCATGCGCATCGCGCCGTAGCTCTTGTTGGTCTTGACCACCCGGGTATCCGAGCTGAGGAAGCCCTGACTCGAGTGGCCGCCGCCGCCCACCACGACCTCGACCACGCCGTCGGCCGCGGGCACGCCGCCCGCGCCCATCGGGGTCCACCGCTGGTAGTTGTGGTCGTGTGCCGTGACCAGCATCGTGACGTGGTGGGCGGCCATCAGGTCCCACATGGCCTGCATCCGCGGGGCGGGGTCCTCGGAGCCGATGCTAAAGAGGGGATGGTGCCAGAACACCATGGTGCACGGACTGCGGTTGGCGGCGAGATCCGCCACCAGCCACTCGTACTGGGGGGTGCCTGGCGCGACCTTGTTGTAGTTGCTGGTCGAGTCGATGGCGATGAAGTGCCAGCCGTTGGCGTCGTAGCTGTAGTAGTGCGGGATGTTGTCCCAGTAGTTGAAGTAGCCGTCGGCCGTGTTGCCGGTGTACTCGTGGTTGCCGACCACCGGGGTGGTGACGCCGCGCAGCCGGCCGAAGAACGCCGTGGGGCCGCCGTACCAGTTCTTGAACTCCGTCAACGTGCCGTCCTCGTACACGTCGCCCAGGTACAGGAACAGGTCCGGGTTCCACCCGACGAGCGCGTTGGTGACGTTCAGCGCGTTCGTCTCGCCGCCGGCGCCGTCGCCGACGGCGGCCACCACGAAGGGTTCCTGCGGGGCGCGAGCCGTGATGGGCGGGACGGACCACTGCCGGGTGTTCGTCGGTGTGGTGGCGTTGCCGTTGGCGAAGGTGACGGTGACGAGCGTCTCCGGGGTGACGTATCCGTCGCGCATTTTCGCCGAGACGCCGATGACGTGGGCGCCGTCGACGAAGTCGGCGGAGGAGATGGTGAACTGGTGCGGCGACTGGAAGTCCGTGATCAGGTACTGGCCGTCCAGGGACCACTCGGTCTTGGCGACCCCGGGGCTGGTGCCGGCGGTCACGTTGACGGTCGCCGTGACGGTGGCGTCGCCCACGAGCGTGCCGCCACTCGCCGGTTGGGTGAGGCAGACCAGCACCGTGTAGGCCCCGCTCGGCGCGCTCGACGTCCGACAGGTGGGGGAGGCGCTCTCCGCGCGACCGGTCAGGACCAAGGTCAGTCCGGCGGCCACGAACATGGCGACGACCGCGGACGCGGTCCTCGGCCGGGCCGGTCTGCTCAGCTTCATCGCTACCTCCAGCTGGTGGGTGCGTCTCCCCAGGAGCGGCTGTTCAGCGGCCGACGACGCCGTCGACCGGGCCGGTGCCGGAGGGCCGGTCGCGGCGGGTGCGGGCGGGGGAGCGGCGGCGCTGGAAAACCACGCCGAGCGGCAGCAGCACCACGGCAGCGCCGGTGGCCAGGAGCGCGCCCCAGGCGTTCAGCCCCCAGTGGGCGCCGTCGCCCGGCTCGCTGCTGTCCACCGGTACGTCCACGTCGACGCGCACGCCGAGCAGGTCCGCCAGCACGTTGATGTCGGCGGCGCCGAACCGCTCGCTCGGCTCGATGTGGGTGTTCTCGCTGAACTCGTTCCAGCTGATCACCCCGATCGCGTCGGGTTGGGACAGGCGGGCCGCGGCGAAGGAGGCCCGCAGCGTGTCGCCCTCGCGGCGTGGCACCTCCCGCTTGCCCCCGACCAGGCGGGCGTCGAAGCCGGGGGTCACCGGGGCGATCCACAACCCGCCCCGCTGGTGCACCGCCCGGGACATCTCCGCCAGCTTGGGTCCGCTGGCGCCGGCCACCGGGTCCACGGACGACCAGTAGTAGGCCTGGCCGTCGAGCACGCCCTGGCTCGACTCGATGTCCTCGAGGCTCTTGGCGTTGCCGAGGACCAGCAGCTTGCCGCGTACGCTCCCGACCGTGGCCTTGATCTGCTCGGCGGTGAAGCGGTCGCTGCCGGTCCAGACCACCAGCGGCCGGCCGAAGATGTCGAAGACCGGGTCGGTGGCGTACCGGGTCGCGAAGAACGACAGGTCGGTGCGGACGGTGTCGAAGGCCAGCGGCGTACGGGAGAAGTCGAGCCCCTGGTACACGATGCCCAGCCGGAAGTTCTCCTCCCGGGCCACCTCCACCAGCTTGGTCAGGCGCTCGTCGAGTTGCGGCGTGTGTTTCCACGACACCAGGAACCCGTTGATGCCGGCGGACTTCGCCATCCGCACGTGACGTCGCATGATCTCGACGTCGTCGCTGGAGTAGCGTCCGAGCAGCGGATAGTCGATCTTCGCGCGGTTCCAGGACGTCGGGTTGAACCAGATGTAGTAGTAGGCGAGGACCGGCACGGGAGCCGCCGCCGGGGTGGGGCCATCCTGCCGGTGACCGACGTCGGCGCGGGCGGCGCCGGACGGCAGCAGCGTGCCGGCCAGCGCGGCGACCAGCAGCAGCAACATGACTCCGCCCCGCGCCCCGGCCAGCGGCCGGTCCTCCTCGGCGCGCACCTGCCGCGGGCGGGCGCCCGCCCGCCGCGTCGGCAACCGCCGGCGGTGCTTCGGACGCGGGCGGGCCCGGTTCCTGGCCGTCCCGGTCCGGCGCAGCCGGGTGAGCAGATGCGGCCGTCCGAGCAGCACCAGGCCCACCGCGACGACCAGCACCGCGAGCGTCACCAGGGCCAGGTCGGCGACGCTGATCACGGTGAGGGTGACCACCTGGTCCTTGCTGATGCTGACCGGACGCCCGAACGACACGCCGCCGCCGAAGACGGTGATCGTGTACGTGCCGCGGGGCAGGTCGGGCACCAGCGCTGTGCCGTCCCGGCCGAACGGCAGCCGCTGGACGTCGCCGTCGGCGCGGGTCAGCTCGATGCCGTCGCCGACCTGGCGGGTGAAGAACATGTCCGTCGCGGTGAACGAGACCCGGAAGAAGAGCAACTGCACCACCCACGCCTGCTGCTCCCAGGGCACGAACTTCTGTCCGGCGCGGTTGACCACGGACGTGCCGTCGACCATCGCGCTGTCGACCACGTAGTAGAGCTGCTTGGACACCAACCCCTGCGGGCCCTGCTGGGTGCGGCTCTCGGCGACCCAGCGGGGGCGGGCCACGTCGGGGCCGCTCAGGTCGTGGATCTCACCGGTGTTGCTGCGCAGCCGCATGGCGGTGACCCGGTCCGGTGGCACCGCCTTGCCGAAGCGGTCGATGAAGCTCCACGAGACCAACCGGGAGGTGCGTACGCCGAGCTCCACGACCTTGCCGCGCACGCCGGCGTCGACGTCGCCGCGGAAGCGGTCGAAGACCACCTTGCGATCCGCGCTGATCTCGGTCTCCGGAACGATCAGCCGCTTGTCCAGGTCGACGAAGTTGCGCACCCGCACCTGGATGCGGCCCTTGGCGTCGGACCGGGCCACCTGCCCGTCGACCTTCACCACCACACCGCGCAACGGCGGCACCGTCTGCAGGCGCAGCGTCCCCGGCTGGGTCGAGGCGGCTCGCGCGTTCGCGGCGGAGGGCAGCACGAGCACCGTCAACCCGGCCGCGACCAGCGACAGCAGGACCGCCCGCACGATCCGCCCGGTCACGTCCACCGCCGCCGCCGCAGCGCCGCGACACCGACCAGCGCCGCCACGAAACTGCCTGTGACGGCGTACGAGGCGTACACCGGGACCGGGTTCGGTCGCTGCACGACCGCGGGTGTGCGTTCGGTGCTGAGGAAGACCGCCGGCCGTGGTGGCCGGTCGAAGTCGAAGGCGTCGAGGAACGTCTTCGCCTTGCGGTCCCGGTCGGCCAACGGTTTCAGTCGCCAGTTGACCTCGATGAACTTCAGCGCCGAGGTGAAGTCGAGGGTGGTGGAATCCACGTACCCGCGTCTGGCGTAGGGGCTGACCAGCAGGGCGGGCACCCGGAAGCCGTAGCCGTACCGGTCGACCTGCGGGGGCGCCACGTGGTCGTACCAGCCGCCCCAGTCGTCGTACGACCACAGGAAGGCCGACGAATTCCAGTTCGGTGAGCGCATCAGCTGGGTCAGCAGCGTCCGGACGAGGTTCTGACCGGCCCGGATGCTGCCGGGCGGGTGTTCGCTGTCACCGGCCGGGGCGATGAACGACACGGCGGGCAGCTGACCCTTGGCGGCGTCGTCGTAGTACTGGTCCAGGTCCACGATCTTCCCGAACAGCCGGGGGTCGTCGACGTAGCGCGCGTAGGCGAGCAGCGGCACCCAGATCACCTGCGCCCCCCGGTCGATGTCCTCCTCGCTGGTCCGGGACCGGAACGTGATGGTGGGGTCGTAGTTCTCCACGTAGAACTTCCAGCTGATCCCGGCGGCCTCCAACCGGTCGAAGATGGTCGGGAGGTCGCCCCAGCCGTTCGCCGGGATGGACTCCGAGGCTCCGGTGGCGCCCGGGCCGCCGGTCACCCGGAACATGTGGTTGCGGATGCTGCCCGAGTTGGACGAGCTGAAGAAGCGGTCGAACAGCACGTACTCGTCGGCGATGTTCCAGTAGTACGGCAGGTCCCGGTCGTCGTAGTAGGCCATCGCGAGCTTGCCGTCCTTGCCCTGCGTGCTCACGCCCTCGACGAAGCCGTCCATCCGGCCGTTGTTGTACTGCACCCGGAAGGCCTCGGCGGTGTGGTCGAGGTCGAGGCTGCCCAGTTCCCCGAGGTGGAACGGCTTGACGCAGGGTTCGGCCTGGCCCCGACGCACCGGCATGCAGGTGCCCGCGGGAATGCCGTCGACCCCGGGCCGGGTGCCGAAGTAGTTGTCGAACGTGTGGTTCTCCTGCATCAGGAAGACGAAGTGGTCGATCGGGGTGGTGGCGTTCCCCGCGGGCGCCGTCCGAGCTTCGGCGTGCGCGGCGCCGGCCGGGTTCGCGAGCGCCAGGAGACCGGCGATCAGCAGCGCGCGGGCCAGCAGCCGACCGGCACGCCGGCGGGGCAGGTGAGTGGGGTCGATCATGGACGCACCTCGTAGATGATGATCACCGGGACGGGGACGCGGGCCCCGGTGGAGTCGGCCCCGTCGACGTACTCGGTGTGCACGACGCGGCCGTGGTAGCGGCGGATCAGGACCATCAACCGCTCGGAGAAGAACGCCGAGCGGCCGGCGGAGAACGAATCCCAGACGACGTACTGCAGGTCGTTGTGGCGCAGCCACCAGTCGGGGTTGGGCAGCGGCTCGTACGACGGGTTGCGCCGCAACGGGTTCGGGCTGACCGAGAGCCCGTAGCTGCGGCGGTGGCCGTAGTACTGGATGATGTTGGCCATCGACGGGCCGAGGGTGAGCACCACCGACCCCTCCGGCGTGTTCGCGGCCAGCCACCGGCCGGCCTCCCGGCCGCCCGGCACCCCACCGGACCCGGCGAGGAAGGTGGAGTTGTCGGCCCGGTTGACCGCATTCCAGCTCGGCGCGAGCAGACTCAGGGCGACCACCGCGATCACCGCGGCCCGCACCACACCGGACCGGTCGGTGCCCGGCGACCCGTGGGCCCGGTGGAGCAGACGCCGGATCCGATCCGGCACCGGCATCCCGATCAGGGCCCGCGCGGCGAGCATCGCGACGGGCGCCGCGGCGGGCAGCAGATACTGGAAGCCCTTGACGGGCCACAGCTGGAAGAACACCACCGGCGCGGCGATCCACGACAGCAGCAGCGTCTCCCGCCAGGAGCGGTGCCGGCGCAGCCACCACAGGCCACCGACGGCCGCCGCCACCACGAGCAGCCCCAGCGCCGGCGGCACCGTCTCGAGATAGAACCCCATCGAGTGGTTGGGCCGCCGGAACAGCTGCCACACCAGATAACTCTTGCCGGTCTGGCTGCGTCCGGCCAGGGCCTGGGAGACCGGGTGGGTCAGGAAGACCGCCGCCATCGCGGCGACGGCCAGCAGCGACATCCGCACCGGCCGGCGCACCATGGGGGTCAGCGCCAGGAACGCGTAGACGCCACCGGCCAGGACAATGCTCGTCTCCTTGGTCAGCATCGTCACGCCCAGCATGGCGCCCGTCGCGACGTACCAGATCACCTGCTGGCCCTGCACGAACCGCACCAGGCAGTACAGGGTGAGGGTGGCGAACAGGACCATCGGCCCGTCCAGGAGGACCTGGCGGGTGACGATCACGTGGTACGGCATGACCGCCATGAACAGCGCCGCGAGCAGCCCGACCCGCCGGCTGTAGAGCCGGGCACCGAGCAGGTGCACGGCCAGCACCGTCGCCACGCCCAGCGCCGCCACCACCACCCGGCCGGCCACGTCGACCTCGCCGGCGCGGAAGAACGGTGACAGGAGGGTCTGGAACAGCATCGGATGGGCGCGGAACACCGGGAAGAACGGCGCGTAGTTCGGGTTCCCGGCGAGCGAGGCGGCCTGCCCGGCGTAGACGGCCTCGTCGCTGTTGAAGCCGAGCGCGTCCAGTCGCCAGACCCGCAGGGCCAACGCCAGCGCCGCGACGGCGAGGAGGGCGGCGGGCGTCGCCCACCGGCGCCACCCGCGTTCCTGGCCGGCGTCGCCGGGCCGGGACGTCGGGTGGAGCACGGAGGTGTCCACCGGGTGGAGCACGACCATCGTCCCGCGACGGTCGTGCTCCATCTCCTCGACCGGGGATCGGGTCACGCTCACGCACGAGCTCCGCTCGGCGACAGCGCGCCACCCCACTGCGGCCAGGACGGCAGGATCAGTTGCTGCTCGCTCGTCAGGTCCCCGCGTTCGGCGCGCAACAGGCGCGGGATCTCGTCGGCCCAGCCGAACCGGTCCGAGGCCACCACCCGGCTGCGCACGTGGGACAGGAAGCCGGTGAGGATCTCCCGCTCCCGCTGGCGCAGCTGCGCGTACCCCTGCCCGTCGATGGTGATCGCCGGTGCCAGGTAGCGGAACGGGGGGAACCCGTACGCGTCGTCGGTGTTCTGGATCATTCGCTCGAGCGTCTCGTCCTTGCCGAGGTCGCCGATGCGGGGCGTGCCCCGTTCGATGATGAACAGCTCCTCCACCCGGGTGCTGGTGCCGATCCGGCAGGGAACCAGCCGGTCGACGCTGTACTTGGGCGGGGGGACGAGCCGCTGGGTGATGGCGTTGATGCCCATGATGGGCACGTTGAACCGGCTCAGGGTCAGCGCGAGCGAACGGCCGCCCTTGGAGTGCAGCCGGCTCTGGAACTGCAGGCGGCGCCATTCGGCCGGGGTCAGGTCCTGGGCCTGGACGGCGCGCAACGTGTGCGCGCTGATGGTCAGCGGCTTGGGGAAGCACGTCGCGACGCCGTCGGGGCTGATCAGCGTCATGTCGTCGGAGAGGAAGAGCCCGCCGTGGTCGCGCAGCAGCCGCAGCACCGTGGCCGTCTTGCCGGTGTCGGTGAGGGCCGAGAGCATCACCCCGACGCCGTTCAGGCTGACGCACGCCGAGTGCAGCAGCATGTGGCCCCGCGACACCAGCACGAACCGGAGCAGCGCTTCGATGATGTTGGTGTAGACCACGTGCGGCGAACGGGCGAGCAGCGGCCCGACGTGGATGTCGATCGGCGAGCCGAGCCGGATCCGGAAGTTCGCGCCCAGCCGGCCCAGGTGCTCCTCGTAGCGCAGGACCGACTCGCTGGCGTACTCGGTCATCGCGGCCCGGCGCCGCGGCCCGCGGCCGCCGACGTCACTGACCCGGACCGCGATGTCGACGTCCGAGTCCGCGACCCACTGGGCGCGGAAGAACTCCAGTTCCGGCAGCATGATCTGCGACCCGATGGTGACCACCCCGGCCACGTCGTACCGGTACTTCAGGTACTGGTACCGCTTGCGGGAGGGAGTGGCGGCGGTCTCGGGGGCCCGCAGGTTGACCAGCATCCGCACCGGGTCGCGCCGGCCGGTGCTGCCCGGGGCGTAGATGACCCGGTCGTTGACCAGGAAGCGGACGAGGAACAGCGCGACCAGTGTGACGGCGTTCGCCGTCAGGATGCCGACGCCGGCCCAGACCAGCGCCTGCAGCACGGGCAGGCGCACCAGTAGCAGCAGGTTGTTCAGCAGGAAGAAGCGGCCGGCCCGGCCGGCGAGGGAGCCCTGTCGATCGCGCCGGTAGATCAGCGCGTCGACCAGGGCGAAGTTCCACGCCGTCGACAACTGCGTGGCCAGCGCGGCGCCCAGCAGGTGGTGCAGGTTGGCCGGCTCGTAGAAGAACCACAGGGCGGCCGTGTTGACCACCATCCCGGACAGTCCGACCAGTCCGAAGGCGATCATCCTGACCAACTCCCGCAGCCGGCCCCGGACCTCGGACGGCCGTTCGCGTATCTGGCCGACCAACCGCTGGCTGCGCAGCCCCCACAGGTGCCGCAGGAAGGTCAGCCCCTCCCGCAGCGACGCCTTGGACCGGCCGGCGTGCCGCGGAGCCATCTCGTAGGCAACCTCGGCGACGCGGGCGCCGGGGTGGCGGATGAGCAGCTCCAGCAGGACCTTGAAGCCGATGGGGTTGACCCGGTCCAGGTCGACGGCCGCCCGGCGGAAGGCGAACAGCCCGCTCAGCGGATCGCTGATGGTGGTCAGACGGCGCGGGAACAGGCTCTTCGCCAGCCGGGTGGCCCATGACGAGGTGAGTTCGCGGGTGGCGCCGTCGAGCCCCTCGGGGGAGCCCTCGCCGGCGTAGCGGGTGCCGATCACCACGTCCACGTCGTGCCGCATCGCGACGGCCGCCAGCCGACCGGCCGACTCCGGCGGGTGCTGCAGGTCCGCGTCCATCACCAGGACCCACTCGCCGCGGGCGTGCCGCGCGCCGAGCGTCACGGCGCCGCTCAGCCCGCCGGCGCGCGCGTTCGGCGGCCGATGCCACAGACGTACGGCGACCGGGGCGTCGACCGAGTGTCGGGTCAGGACGTCCATGGTGTCGTCGTCGCTGTCGTCCACGACGATGATCTCCGCGCGCAGTGCTGCGAGGGCCGGGCCCAGCCGGGACAGCAGCGCGGGGATGTTCTCCGCCTCGTTCCGGGTGGGTACGACGACGCTCAGCCGAACCTGCTGATCCGATGCGGGCCGGTGCAGGTAGCGGTGCGAAGGCGCCTGTGCAACTTCGGTCATTCGACCCTCCATCAAATGCGCTTCCGGGCAGTGACCATCCGCCGGTTATCCGGCTCGGAAACAGCGACAGAAGCCAGTCGAAAATAGGCACCTGGCCTTTTCTGGTTCGGCCTCGGCGCGGTGGGCATTGACGTGATGGCCGCGGGCTCGTCAGAGATTACGGACGGCAAACGCGAGGTGTCTAACAGGCGAACAGTCGTGAACGCGACAGCCGCAGCGCGTCACCCGGGGCGGTCCGCCGTCGGCGGCGACCTGCGCCGAGTACGGATAGCCAAGCCTTACATAGCGTTCGGTGACCGCTCCGGCGAGTGGGCCGGCGGCTGGGGCGGACGTTGCCGGCAAGCCGAAAAAGCTTTCATGCAAAGGCGAACGGCAGGCAGCCGCGGGGTCGGGTGGGCGACCGGTTCACCATTTCCGTTCACGGACAGCGACGGTCGGGGAATTGTTTCCACCGAGCCCGATGTCCGTTCGGTTGACCGGTCGACTCCGAAAATCGCCGTCCCGTCCACCGCGTCAGCCGCAGGGTTTCTCCGAACGGTGGCGCAGGTCAGCCAGTTTGCCCCGGGCGGCAATATCTGAGCAGACCATTGAGGACCGGACCGCTCGGCGCGATCCGTTTACCTGATCGGCGGGACAGGGCACTCACCCGGCGTGCCGACCCGCCCGTCACGTCAGCGGCACGTGTATCGAGGGCGGAGTCACGGATCAGGCGGCGGACCGTCCAGGTGCGAGCCCGACGCGCGCCACACTGGACCGCCCGGCTCGGCCCGCTGTCCCCGGCCGTCGGCGATCCGGTGCACTCAGGGGGATCCGGCGATGACCGCGTCACGGATCAGCGTCCGGAGGCCCTCCATCGGGTCGCCGTCGCCCGCCCCGAGCCGGTTGCGCACCGCCGCCACCGTCAACCCCAGTTCCGGGTACGCGAACGCCCGGCTGCCGCCGCTACCCGCGGTGCCAAACGACCCGTCGCCGTCGACCGCGTACCCGAGGCCGAAGGTGACCTCCTGCCCGAACACCCAGTCCTCGGCGCGGACCGCCACCGCCGACACCTGCCCGAGCCGCTCGGGCGAGATCAGCCGTACGCCGTCGACCGGGCCGAGCAGTGCCGCGTACATCCGGGCCACCGCGCGGGCGCTCATCGTGCCGACGGCCGGCACGTCGGCGCGGCCGCCGATGGTCGCGTCGGGTCGGACGCCGGGCGGGGCCACCGCGTCGAGGTTCGGCAGGTGTGCGCTCGCGTACGTCAGCATCGCCGCCAGGCCGGCGTCCTCCAGCCGGGCCAGCCGGGGCAGGTCCGCCTCCGGCACCCCGAGGAACAGCTCCCCGGTCACGCCGAGCGGGCCGGCCACCTCCTCGGCGAGCACCTGGGAGATCCGCCGGCCGGTGACCCGCCGGACCACCTCGCCGACGAGCCAGCCCCACGTCCAGGCGTGGTACGCCAGCCGCTCGCCCGGCGCCCACAGCGGCTCGGCGTCGGCGAGCAGCGCGCACATCCGATCCCAGTCGGTGAAGTCCTCCGCGGTGGTGTCGGCCGGCAGCGCGGGCAGCCCGGCGGTGTGGGTGAGCGCGTGCCGCAGGGTGATCGCGTCCTTGTCGTGCCGGGCGAACTCCGGCCACACCTCGGCGATGCGCAGGTCGTAGTCGAGCAGCCCGCGCTCGGCCAGCACGTGCACCACGGTGGCGGTGAGTCCCTTGCCGGTCGAGACGGCGTGGACCGGGGTGTCGGCGGTCATCGGCCGCCCGGTGGTCGGGTCGGCCAGGCCGGCCTGCTCCTGCACGATCGGCTCGCCGTGCAGGAAGGCGGCCACCTGCACACCGGCCTCCCGCCCGGAGCTGACCAGGTCGTCGATCCTCGTGCGTACCGCGGCCCGCAGGTCGCCCCAACGTCGATCCACGACCGGTGACCCTGCCAAAGCGCCGGGCGGATGTCGTGGCCTTTTCCGGCCGACACGTCGGTGCCGGCCGGGCGGGTCGGCTGGTCGCGCCGGCGGGCGTAC
This sequence comes from Micromonospora sp. MP36, assembly GCF_008119785.1. Classification (GTDB taxonomy): domain Bacteria; phylum Actinomycetota; class Actinomycetes; order Mycobacteriales; family Micromonosporaceae; genus Micromonospora. The sequence continues at coordinate 106,939 of NZ_VSFA01000007.1, forward strand.
CGGGTAGGTTGCCGGCATGGCGGACGTGGTGACCGGCAGGGTCGTGGAGATCTGGACCGATGGGGCGTGCAGCGGCAATCCCGGCCCCGGCGGCTGGGGTGTGGTGCTGCGCTGGGGAGACCACGAGCGCGAGTTGTGCGGCGGCGAGGCGACGCCGACGACGAACAACCGGATGGAGCTGACCGCCGCGATCCGGGCGTTGGAGAGCCTGACCCGGCCGGTCACCGTACGCCTGCACACCGACAGCACGTACGTCCGCAACGGCATCACCGGCTGGCTCGCCTCGTGGAAGCGCAACGGCTGGCTGACCGCGGCCAAGCAGCCGGTGAAGAACGCGGACCTGTGGCAGCGGTTGGAGACTGCCTGCGCCCGGCACGACGTGACCTGGCTGTGGGTGAAGGGCCACAACGGGCACCCGGAGAACGAGCGGGCCGACGCGTTGGCCAACCGGGGGATGGCCGAGGCGCGGGCGGAGGCGGTCGCCGCCCCGCTGACGCCGCCGGGTTGTGTCGAACCCGGTCGATGAGTAACGTAGCGGATCGATAACGTCACGGACAGTCGCCCCCCGGAGGTGTCCGCGTGACCGTTGCGCCGCTCACCGACCTGCCGCTGTGGCCGCCGACGAACCTCGACCGCGACCCGCTCGTCCCGCTCGACGCCGCGGAACGGCGCCGCTTCTCCGGTCCGGTCACCCGGGTCCGGCTCCCCACCGACGAGACCGCCTGGCTGGTCACCCGGCACGCCGACGTCCGGCAACTGCTGCGCCATCCCGGCTTCAGCGCCGACCTCGGCCGACCGGGCTTCCCCCTGCTGCGCCGGGTGGCCCCTGGCGCCTTCGGCGACCGGCGGGGCGGCTTCATCCGGATGGACGGGGCGGAGCACTCCCGGCTACGCCGGATGCTCACCGCCGAATTCATGATCAAGAACGTGCGGCGGATCGAGCCCCTGATCCGGCAGACCGTCGACCGGGCCCTGGACGGGCTGCGCGACGCCGGCCCACCCGCCGACCTGGTGGCGCACTTCGCCCTGCCGGTGCCGTCGATGGTGATCTGCCATCTGCTCGGCGTCCCGTACGCCGACCACGACTTCTTCCAGGAGCGCAGCCGGACCCTGATCGACCGCGACGCCCCGCCCGAACGCGTCCAGCTGCACGTGCGGGAGCTGCGCGACTATCTGCACCGGCTGGTCGAGACGAAGGTCGCCGCCGGGGACCGCACCGACGACCTGCTCAGCCGGCTGGCCCGGGACCGGGTCGGCGCCGGTGAGCTCGCCGTCGACGAGTTGGTCGGCATGGCGGTGCTGCTGCTCATCGCCGGCCACGAGACCACCGCCAACATGATCGGGCTGAGCACCCTGCTGCTGCTCCGCCACCCGGCCCGGTACGCCGCCCTGCGCGACGACCCCGGGCACGCCGACGGACTGGTCGACGAACTGCTGCGCTATCTCAGCATCGTGCGCACCGGCCTGCCCCGGCTCGCCCTGCAGGACGTCGAGATCGGGGGTCAGCTCATCCGGGCCGGGGAGGGCGCGATCGCGGTGCTCTCCCTGGCCAACCGTGACCCGGGGGTCTTCGAGGGGGCGGACGAGTTCGATCCGTACCGGCAGGCGCAGCAGCATGTGGCGTTCGGTTTCGGCGTGCACCAGTGCATCGGTCAGCCGCTCGCGCGGGCGGAGCTGCGGATCGCCCTGGTGGAGCTGGCCCGACGGTTCCCCCGGCTGCGCCCCGCCACCGTCGCCGGGCGGCTGCCCACCCGGGACACCTCGGTCGTCTACGGCCTCGACGCGCTGCCGGTGACCTGGTGACCGGGGCCGTGCGGGTACGGGTGGACCGGGACCGCTGCTGCGGGTCGGGAAACTGCGTGGTGACCGCGCCGGAGGTCTTCGACCAGGACGACGAGGACGGTCTCGTGGTGCTCCACCTCGCCGAGCCTCCGCCGGACGCGGTCGACCGGGTCCGGCGGGCCGTTGACCTGTGCCCGTCCGGGGCGATCAGCCTCGATTCGCCCCGGGCGGACCGGGATCATTCCACGTTCGGCAGCTCGCCGGTGCCCGAGACCTGGTCGACGTCGTAGCCGGCCCGGCTCGTCTCCCGGGCGGAGCGGCGATCCTCGGCCGGCAGGTCGGCGAAGTCGTCGCCGGTGTCGTCGGTGGTGTGCAGGGACTCGCCCGGCGGTCGCAGCGACGCCTCGTACGCGGTGGCGCCGTCCGGCTCGTCCGTGGGTGCGCGGCCGAAGGACTGTTCACTCGTCATGTCGCACTCCTGCCCGCGTCGTTCGTGGGTAAACGCCCGGTCAGCGGGGCGCGTCCGGGTGCGTCGGCATGGACGATCCACCGGCGCTGGTGCCGGACGACCCGCCGGCCACCCCGGAGCCGTCGTCCTCGGTGACCAGGTCCGGCTTCGGGGTGCCCGGCTCCGGCGCCGGCACGTCCGTGTCCGCCTCGACCTGGACCAGGCGGGCCTGACCGGCCTCGTCCTCGGCGTGGGCCGGATCGACCGGCTGTTCGCCCTGGCGTGTCCGATACTTCACCCGTCCGCCTCCCGTCGGTGCCGCGCCGCCCGAGGTGACGCCGACTCCGGCTACCCCGCTCCGGCCCGGCGAAACGTGCCGCCCCGGTGGGAGAGATCCACTCGGTGCGCGGCACGTCGTGCTGTCCGTGTGCCGGGACGGCCCGGGATGCGGCATGCCGAGTCGATCACGTCCCGGATCGGGTGGGCCGGGGGCCGCCGGCGCCCGGCCGACGGCGCTCGGCCGACGGTGGGTTGTCAGCGTCGGCGGCGGGGGGCGGAGGCCCGCCCGCGCGAGGGCCGGACCGGGGTGATCGCCAGCGACCAGTGCGCGGGTCGGCGCAGGCGGGGCGGCAGGACGGTCCGGTGGTCGCCGCGAGCGGCGTCGAGCTGGGACTGGTGCACGAAGAGGCAACGCCCGAGGTCGGCGCCGCGCAGGTCGGCGCCGCGCAGGTCCGCCCCGGTCAGGTCGGCCGCGCCGAGGTCCGCGCCGCGTAGGTCCGCGCCGATCAGGCAGGCCCCGCGCAGGTTGGCCCCGGACAGCCCGGCCCGGCGCAGGTCCGCCCCGATCAGCACCGCCCCGCGCCGGTCCACGCCTTCCTGGCCGGCCCGGGCCTGCGCGCCGGACCGGGACAGCAGCTGGTTGACCCGGTCCCGGTGCGCCTCGACGTCCAGGGCGAGCAGCTCGTCCGGGGTGCCGTCGGTGAGCCGCCCGGTCTCGGCCAGGGCCGCGGCCAGGTCGTCCCGCAGCGGGCCGGCCGGGACCAGCGCGAGGGCCTCGGTGAGGTACCAGAGCAGTTCGTGCAGCGGCCGCATCACCGCGAAGGTGTCGAACATCCGCCGCGCGGTCGCCGGGTCTGCCCGCCAGTCCCGCCCGCCGAAGGTCCCCTGCGCCACGTGCTGACCCGCGCCGAAGCAGTCGAAGACCGTACAGCCGGGGAAACCCCGCTGCCGCAGGTCGCGGTGGATGCCGCAGCGGGAGTCGGGCCGCAGGTTCGGGCAGGGCTGCCCGGCGGGCTTGTCGATGGCGAAGTCGGCGGAGGCGGCGAACGCCGGCGCGACGCAGCAGATCCCGAAGCACCGGGCGCAGTCGGCCTGCAGCTCACGCCCCGCGCTCGCCGCCACCCGCTGTTCCGCCGCCTCGGACACCGTGCCCGGCCTCCCGCCTCTCGCCACCGCCGGCCGCGACCGTCGCGCCCGGCTGCCATTCTCCCGCCCCCGCCGCAGCCGTCGTCGGACGGGTCGGATCGGTGTGATTCGGCCACGCCTCGCCGGGCGGTGGGCACGCGAGCGGGGTGCCCGTAGCGGTGGGCGACGGCCCACCCGCGACCGGAGGCGAGGCAGCTCGGGGGCAGTGGGCGCCGGTTGCAACGATGTCCGTTCTGCCCCGCAATGGAGTGTGGCTCCGTATCGTCGGCGGTGAAGGAGGGCGGCGAGATGGACGAGGACGCGCGGCAGCAGGCGCTGCTCACCGCCGTCACCACCGAGCACTTCGTGCTGCAGACCTCCCGCAGCGCCACCATCGCCGAGTCGGTGGGCCGGGCGACCATCTTCATGTCGATGCTCTCCGCTGGGCTGATCGGTTTGGGTTTCGTCTCCAGCAGCGGGCACCTGCTGCGGCCGTATCTCGGTGCGGTGCTGCCGACTCTCGTGATCACCGGGTTGCTGACCTACGCCCGGCTGGTGGAGAGCATGGTGGAGAACGAGGTGGACCTGCAGCGGATCCAGCGCATCCGCGCCTGGTACCACCACCGCTTCGCCGGCGACCTGGACTTCTTTGTCGACGCCCTGGCTCAAGGGGGCGGCAAGCGAGCGGAGTGGGCGGCGGTCGGCAGCCAGCCTGGCCGCGTGCAGATGCTGCTGACCACGGCCGCGTTGGTCGGCGCGGTCAACGCGCTGCTGATCGGGCTCGGCGCCACCCTGCTGAGCGGCGTGTTCGGTGCCGCACCCGGCCTGGCGATCGCGGTCGGCGTGGTGGTGGCGCTGGCGGCCTTCGCCGTCCAGATCGTGCACATCAACCGGGCCTCCATCTCGCTCGGCCGCTGAGTCGGGATGCGCGCCGGGCGGGCGCATCCGGTTCGCTGAACCCCCAGTGCGCGGGTGAACAAGCGCCACGAACTGTCACGTGCCCGTGCCGGGGCGGCGGCGAGCGGGAATGTCCGAACGGGTGACAACCGGATCGCGGCCTCGCCGCAACGCTTTCAGAAACTGCGGCGAAGATGGCCGAAAGGGTGACAACCAGATCAGGCCGTTATTGCAGCGAGTCATTCCGTAAATCAGATCGTTGTTAATGCCTGACAACCGATCCGGCCGTTACCGTAACGATTCAATTCACCGTTCCCCAGCGGTTTACCGTCGGGTGGAAGGACGTTTTCGTCGCCGTCGGGAGGGTTCCTCATGAGCGACATGTCCCACCCACCGTCGTTGACCGCGCCCGGCGACCCGGCCGCCCCGGACCTCGCCGTCGAGACCGAATCCCCGCCCGTCGGCGGCCGGCGGGAGATCGTCGGCCGGTCGCCGAACCAGCTCGCCTGGCTGCGGCTGAAGCGGGACCGGACCGCCCGGACCAGCGCCCTGACGCTGGTCGTCGCCGCACTTGTCGCCCTCTGCGCGCCGCTGTTCGGCTGGCTCACCGGAATGGACCCGACGGACAAGTTCGTGGATCGGCTGAATGATTTCGGAATGCCGATCGGCTACGCCGGCGGCATCAGCTCCGAGCACTGGCTCGGACTCGAACCGGGCAGCGGCCGCGACATCATGCTCCAGCTGGTGTACGGCCTGCGGACGTCATTGTTCATCGCCTTGGCCTCGGCCCTGCTGGCCTCGGTCATCGGGGTCGCGGTGGGGGTGATCGCGGGCTGGGCGCGAGGCTGGCTGGACAGCGTCGTCAACTGGCTGGTCGACCTCACGCTGGCGTTTCCGTTCCTCATTTTCGCGCTGGCCGTGATCCCGATCCTGCAGGACCGCTTCTACACCGAGCGGGAAGCGCCGCCGCCGGCCTTCCGGGTCGCCCTGATCATCGCCACGTTCGGCCTGTTCAGCTGGACGTACACCGCCCGGCTGGTCCGCGGCCAGGTGATCTCCCTGCGCGAGCGGGAGTTCGTCGAGGCCGCCCGCGCCGCGGGCGCCGGCACCGGACACATCCTGTTCCGGCAGCTGCTGCCGAACATCTGGGCCCCGATCCTGGTCACGGTCTCGCTGAACGTGCCGCAGTTCATCGCCATCGAGGCGGCGCTGGCCTTCGTCAACATCGGCGTCACCGAACCCACGCCCGACCTCGGTCGGATGATCTACAACAGCATCGGCTACGTGGCCAGCGACCCCTGGTACACCCTGTTCCCCGGATTGACGATCTTCCTGCTGGTCCTGGCGTTCAACCTCTTCGGTGACGCCCTGCGCGACTCGCTGGATCCTCGGTCGACCCGGTAACCCCCGGCCATCAACACGCCCGGCCGGCGGGGCCGCCGGGCGGGAAGGGAGCACACCGTGCGAGCACGAACCCGGACACTGACCACCGGTGTCCTCGCCGCGGCGCTCGTCGCCGCCGGCTGCAGCCCGACCACCGACAGCGGTGGCGGCGGCGACGAGAAGACGAAGACCCAGACCGGCTCGGTCTCCTACGAGGCCGCCGACAACCAGGGCCCGGCGAAGGCGGTCGACGGGGCCGCCCGCGGCGGCACGCTCACCGTCATGCAGAACTCCGACTTCGAGCACCTCGACCCGGCCCGCAACTACGTCAACGTGCAGCAGGTCACCGGCGGGCTGATCTACCGGGCGCTCAACGGCTACAAGGAGGACGGCACCGGCAAGCTGCTGCTCGTCGGCGACCTCGCCACCAATCCGGGCAAGGACGTCAACAAGGACTGCAAGGTGTGGGAGTTCACCCTGCGGGAGGGGGTGAAGTACGAGGACGGCTCGCCGGTGACCAGCAAGGACGTGGCGTACGGCATCGCCCGCTCATTCGCGTCCAACCTGAACGAGGGGCCGCACTACATTCAGCAGTGGCTCTACCCAGGTGGGGCGTACAACGCGAAGTACCAGGGGCCGTACGACGGCGGCAAGGCCGTGCCGGACGGCGTCGAGACGCCCGACGACCGGACCATCCGGTTCACCTTCCCGGAGGCGCACTGCGACCTGCCGTACGCGGCCGCGCTGCCCACCAGCGCGCCCGTGCCCGCGGCGAAGGACACCCGCGCCAACTACGACCTGCGGCCGTTCTCCTCCGGCCCCTACAAGGTCAAGTCCTACCAGCGGGACGTGGCGCTGGAGTTGGAGCGCAACCCGAACTGGGACCCGGCGACCGACCCCATCCGCAACGCGTACCCGGACGCGATCCGGGTCACCTTCGGCCTGGAGCAGGCGCAGATCGCCGAGCGGCTCGTCGCCGACGCCGCGGCCGACCAGGCCGCGCTGAGCTGGACCGACGTGCCGCCGGCCGTACTGCCGCGGACCACCACCGCCGGCGTGGTCGAGCGGGTGGTGAAGGGCCCGACGCAGTACACCTGGGTGCTGGACATCAACACCCAGCGGGTCACCGACCTGAACGTCCGGAAGGCGCTGAACTACGCCGTGGACAAGGACGCCGCGCTCAAGGCGATCGGCGGGCAGGCGGCGGGTTCCCCGGCCACCACGCTGATGTCGCCGACCACCTCCGGCTGGAAGAAGTACGACGTCTTCAACGCCCCGGTCACCGGGGACAAGACGAAGGTCACCGAACTGCTCGGCGGCAAGCGGCCGAAGCTGGTGCTGGCCCACTCGAACACCGAGCTACGGACCCAGCAGGCCGAGGCGATCCGGAAGAACCTCACCGACATGGGCTTCGACATCGTGATGAAGCCCATCGAGAGCAGCAGCTACTACGACGAGGTCGGCCGGAAAGACAACCCGTACGACCTCTACCTCAGCGGCTGGGGCTCGGACTGGCCGACCGGGTCCACCATCATCCCGCCGGTCTACGACGGGCGGGAGATCGTGGCGGAGGGCAACAACAACCTCTCGTACCTCAACGAGCCGTCCGTGAGCGCCGAGGTCGACCGGATCCGCAACCTGCCCGCCGCCGAGCAGGACGCCGGCTGGATGGCCCTGGACGAAAAGATCATGCGGGAGTACGCCCCGGTCGTGCCCTGCTACTACGACGCCACCTACGAGCTGCACGGGTCGAAGGTCGGCAACGCCTTCCTCAGCGACGCCTTCGGGATCATCTCGCTCAACGGCATCTACGTGAAGAAGTGACCGTCCGTGGGGGCGGCCCCGAGCCGCCCCCACCGTCCACCGGGGAGGTGTTCGGAGTGTTCCGTTTCGTCGTCCGGCGGCTGCTCGTCGCCGGGGTGACCCTCGTGGTCATCAGCCTGGTCACCTTCGGTCTCTTCTTCGCGGTGCCGAGCAGCCCGGCCAAGGTGATGTGCGGCAAGAACTGCACCGCGGCGGACATCGCGCAGGTCGAGCAGCGGCTCGGCATCGACCAGCCGTTGCCCCGCCAGTACGCGGGCTTCGTCAAAGGCATCTTCGTCGGCCGCACGTACGGCTCGGGGGACTTCCGCCAGGACTGTCCGGCCCCCTGCCTGGGCTACTCGTTCCGCAACAACCAGCCGGTCACCGAGATCATCGCCCAGCGTCTCCCGGTCACCTTCAGCATCGTCTTCGGTGGCGCGGTGCTCTGGCTGGTGTTGGGCATCTCGCTGGGCATGGTGTCGGCGCTGCGTCGGGGGACGGTCTTCGACCGGACCGCGATCGGCATCACCCTGGCCGGGGCGTCCATGCAGGTCTACTTCTTCGGGCTGATCCTGCTCTACCTGCTGGTGTACGCCACCGGGCTGCTGCCGTTCCCCAGCTACACCCCGCTGACCGAGAACCCGGGCCGGTGGGCGGTGGGCCTGCTGCTGCCCTGGATGACGCTCGGCTTCCTCAACTCGGCGCTGTACGCCCGGCTGTCCCGGGCGCAGATGCTGGAGACCCTGTCCGAGGACTTCGTGCGGACGGCCCGCGCGAAGGGCCTCTCCGCGCGGCAGGTGCACACCCGGCACGCGCTGCGGGCCGCCATCACGCCCATCGTCACCATCGCCGGCCTGGACATCGGCACCAGCCTCGGCGGGACGTTCATCACGGAGACCATCTTCGGCCTCCAAGGGCTGGGCAAGGCGACCGTGGAGGCGGTGCAGTTCCTCAACCTGCCGGTGGTCATGGCGACCGTGCTGCTGGCGGCGGTGTTCATCGTGGTCGCCAACATCGTGGTCGACGTGCTCTACGCGGTCATCGACCCGCGGGTTCGGCTGAGCTGAGGGAGGGATCGAGATGGTGAAGCTGCCGGAGCCCCGCTCGGGTGAGAGCCCCTACCTGCGGGTGAAGGATCTGCGTGTTCGGTTCGACACCGAGGACGGGGTCGTCCGCGCTGTCGACGGGGTGTCCTTCTCGGTGGAGCGGGGTCGCACCCTGGGCATCGTGGGGGAGTCGGGTTCGGGGAAGAGTGTCACGTCGCTGGCGATCCTCGGTCTGCACAACGCGAAGCGCGCCGCGATCAGTGGGGAGATCTCCGTTGGTGGCCGGCAGTTGGTCGGCATGCCGGAGGAGGAGGTGCGGCGGCTGCGGGGCCGGGACATGGCGATGATCTTTCAGGATCCGTTGTCGGCGTTGCATCCGTATTACACGGTGGGGCGGCAGATCGCTGAGGCGTACCGGGTGCATCATCCGAGGGCCGGTAAGCGGGAGGCGCGTGGCCGGGCGGTGGACATGTTGGGTCGGGTGGGGATTCCGCAGCCGGGGAAGCGGTTTGATCAGTATCCGCACGAGTTTTCGGGTGGGATGCGGCAGCGGGCGATGATCGCGATGGCGTTGGTGAACGATCCGGATCTGTTGATCGCGGATGAGCCGACGACGGCGTTGGATGTGACGGTGCAGGCGCAGATCCTGGATCTGTTGGAGGATCTTCAGGGGGAGTTCCGGTCGGCGATCATTCTGATCACGCATGACCTGGGTGTGGTCAGCCAGGTGGCTGATGACGTGTTGGTGATGTATGGGGGGCGGGCGGTCGAGCACGGCAGTGTGGAGCAGGTGTTGCGGCGGCCGCAGCATCCGTACACGTGGGGTTTGTTGTCGAGTGTGCCGTCGTTGCACGGTGACGCGGACGCGGATCTGGTGCCGATCAAGGGCAACCCGCCGTCGTTGATCAATCTGCCGTCGGGGTGCGCGTTCCACCCTCGCTGTCGTTACGCCGACCGGAACGGCGACCGCTCCCGCACCGAGGTACCCGAGCTGCGCCCGGCTGGCGAGGCGGGGCACCTGGTCGCGTGCCACCTGCCGGCCGACGAGCGCACCCGGCTCTACCAGCAGGACATCGCCCAGGTGGGAGTCGCGCAATGACCGAACCACTGCTGAAGGTGCGCGGGCTGACCAAGCACTTCCCGGTCCGCGACGGTTTCCGGGCCAGAGGCGCCGTTCGCGCCGTCGACGGGCTGGACTTCGACGTGCGGCCGGGTGAGACGTTGGGTCTGGTCGGGGAGTCCGGCTGTGGGAAGACCACCACGGGTCGGATGCTGGTGCGGCTGCTGGACGCGACCTCCGGGTCGATCGAGTTCGACGGGCGGGACATCACCCACGCCCGCCGGGCGCAGTTGCGGCCGTTGCGGCAGGACCTGCAGATCATCTTCCAGGACCCCTACGCCTCGCTGAACCCCCGCCACACCGTCGGCCGGATCGTGGCCATGCCGTTGCAGGTCAACGGCATCAACCCACCCGGCGGCATCAAGAAACGCGTCCAGGAACTCCTCGAACTGGTCGGGTTGAACCCGGAGCACTACAACCGGTACCCGCACGAGTTCTCCGGCGGCCAACGCCAACGCATCGGCATCGCCCGCGCGCTCGCGCTGCGCCCGAAACTGATCGTCGCCGACGAACCCGTCTCCGCCCTGGACGTCTCCATCCAGGCCCAGGTCATCAACCTGCTCCGCGACCTGCAACGCGACCTCGACCTGGCCTTCGTGTTCATCGCCCACGACCTCGCCGTCGTACGCCACTTCTGCCACCGCGTCGCGGTCATGTACCTCGGCAAAATCGTCGAGATCGGCGACCGCGACGACATCTACCAACGACCCCAGCACCCCTACACCCGGGCCCTGCTGTCCGCCATCCCCGACGTCACCACCCTCGGACCCGCCGGACGCATCCGCCTGGCCGGCGACGTACCCACCCCACTCAACCCACCATCCGGCTGCCGATTCCGCACCCGCTGCTGGAAAGCCCAGGACCGCTGCGCCACCGAAGAACCCCCACTGATCACCCGCGACGGCGGCGGGCAACTCACCGCCTGCCACTTCCCGGAGACGGGAACGATCAGCCAGGACTCCGGGCCGGTCGGCGCGACCGCCGAGGAGGTGTCGAAATGAGCCTGTCCCCGGTCGAGGGCGTGGCACTCGCCGAGATCGAGTCCACCGGTGAGGGGCCGGAGCAGAAGGGACTCGTCGGGCGTTCACCCGGCCAACTGGTCTGGAACCGGCTGCGACGCGACCGCACCGCGCTGGTCAGCGGCATCGTGCTGGTCCTGCTCATCCTGGCGGCGGTGGCGGCGCCGCTGATCTCGCGGCTCTACGGGACGTCGCCGAGCCAGCAGTTCGGTGACCTGCTGGACGCCACCGGCATGCCGCTCGGCTACGTCGGCGGGGTCAGCGGCGACCACTGGTTCGGACTCGAGCCGGGCCTCGGCCGGGACATCTTCATCCGGATGATCTACGGCATTCGCACCTCCCTGCTGATCGCGCTCGGCGCCGCCGTGGTGACCACGACGATCGGCGTGGTGCTCGGGATCATCGCCGGCTACCTGGGCGGCGTGGTCGACGCGGTGATCGGTTGGTTCACCGACGTCGCGCTGGCGATGCCGTTCCTCGTCTTCGCGCTGGCCGTGGTGCCGACGTTCTCGCTGCGCTTCTACGGTCCCCGCGACGCGATCCCGACCTGGTTCGCGGTCACCACGCTGATCGTGGTCTTCGCCGCGTTCGGCTGGACCGGCACCGCCCGACTGGTACGCGGGCAGGTGGTGTCGCTGCGCGAGCGGGAGTTCGTGGAGGCGGCCCGGGCCAGCGGGGCTGGGCTGTGGCACATGCTCTTCCGGCAACTGCTGCCGAACATCTGGGCCCCGATCCTGGTGGCGTTCTCGCTCGCCGTGCCGTCGTACGTGACGGGCGAGGCGGCACTGTCCTTCCTCGGCGTCGGGCTGCCCGAGTCGGTGCCCAGCTTCGGCCGGATGATCTACCGCAGCATCGACTACCTGCAGACCGACCCGGCGTACGTCTTCTTCCCCGGCATCACCATCTTCGCGCTCGTGCTGGCGTTCAACCTCTTCGGCGACGCGCTGCGCGACGCGCTCGACCCGAAGTCGTCACGGTAAGGGGTTCGGCACATGGTGCGGTTCCTGCTGAAGCGGCTGCTGCTGGCGGTCTCGGTGCTGCTCGCGGTGAGCGTCGTCAGCTTCCTGATGTTCTTCGCGCTGCCCCGCGATCCGGTGACCGGCATGTGTCCGAAGAACTGCAACGCCGAACGCCTGGAGCGGGTGCGTACCGAGCTGGGGCTGAACGATCCGAAGCCGCAGCAGTACGTCAACTACATGAAGGGCATCTTCGTCGGCCGCGACCTGGGCAGCGCGCAGGGCGGCAAGTGCGAGGCGCCCTGTCTCGGCTACTCATACGTCAACAGCGAGGCGGTCAGCGACACCTTCGCCCGGGTGCTGCCGGTGACGTTGAACATCGTGCTCCCGGCGGCGGTGCTGTGGCTGGCCATCGGGGTGGGGCTCGGGATGATCTCGGCACTCCGGAGAGGTTCGCTGCTCGACCGCGTCTCGATCGGGATCACGCTGACCTTCGCCTCGTTGCAGCTCTACTTCGTCGGGGCCGTGTTGCTGCTGATCTTCGTCTACTCGCTGAAGATCCTGCCGACACCGCGGTACACGCCGATCTTCGATAATCCGGTGGAGTGGGCCCGTGGGTTGGTGCTCGCCTGGTTGACCCTGGCACTGCTCTTCTCCGCGATCTACGCGCGGCTGTCCCGGGCCCAGATGCTCGAGACGCTGTCCGAGGACTTCGTGCGGACGGCCCGGGCCAAGGGCGTGGCGAAGCGGAAGGTCTACGGGCGGCACGCGCTGCGGGCGGCGATCACGCCGATCGTGACGATCGCCGGCCTGGACGTGGGCGCCGCGCTCGGCGGCACCGTCATCACCGAGACCACCTTCGGCATCCAGGGGCTGGGGCGTACCGCGGTGGAGGCGGTCCGCCAGGGTGACCTGCCGACCATCATGGCCACCGTGTTGATCTCCGCGCTCTTCGTGGTCGTCGCGAACATCGTGGTCGACCTGCTCTACGCGTTCATCGACCCGCGGGTACGCCTCGGCTGACCTCCCGTAGCCCGGGTGCCGATCGTTGTGCCCCCGTTATCTGCTCGAAATTTACCGCGAGCGAAAGCTAGGCGAAGCTTTCCTTCATCGGACCCGGAGGAGTGAGTATGCGAGCAAGACTCGCCACCGCCATGGGCGGTGCGATGGCACTGGTGGTTGCCCTCAGTGCATGCAGCAAGAACACCGGCGACAACGCCGACAGCGTGGACACCAACAAGCCGCGCACCGGCGCCATCGCGAGCGACCCGAAGGACTCGCTCGGGCCGGCGGCCGAGGTGGCCGGCGCGGCCAAGGGCGGGACCTTCTATATCCTGCGGGAGAACAAGATCTCCCACCTGGACCCGCAGCGGGTCTACTCGTTCGCCGGCCTGATGGGGAGCCAGCTCTACGCCCGCTTCCTCACCACCTTCAAGGATGACGGCAAGGGCAACGTGACCCTGGTCGGCGACCTGGCCGAGACCCCCGGCAAGAACGTGAACAACGACTGCAAGGTCTGGGAATTCAAGATCAAGCAGGGGGTGAAGTTCGAGGACGGCCGCCCGATCACGTCGAAGGAGATCGCGTACGGGATCGCCCGCTCGTTCGACCCGGATCTCACCGGCGGCCCGACCTACCTGCAGGAGTGGCTGGTCGACAGCCCGCAGTACGACACCAAGTGGAACTTCAAGGCCAACAAGACCTCGCTGCCGCCGGGCCTGACCACGCCGGACGACCACACGCTGCGCTTCGAGTTCAACAAGCCGCGCTGTGACCTGCCGTTCGCCGTGTCGCTGCCGGCCACCGCGCCGCTGCCGCCGGACAAGGACACCGGCGTCAACCTCGACCTCCAGCCGTTCTCGTCCGGGCCTTACAAGATCACCAGCCACAAGCCCGGCGTGGAGATGGTGCTCGAGCGCAACACGAACTGGGACCCGGCGACCGACCCGGTGCGGCACGCCTACCCGGACAAGTTCATCTGGTCGTTCGGCCCAGACCAGGCCACCCAGACCAACCGGGTCCTTGCCGGCACCGGCAACGACGCGGCGGCGGTGGCCACCGGTGGCGTCCCCTCCGAGCTGATCGCGAAGGTTACCGGTGACCCCGCCCTCAAGGCGCGGATGATCGTCGCGGCGACGCCGAACGCGTACCGGCTGAGCATCAACACCTCGCGGGTCACCGACCTGTCCGTGCGGCAGGCGATCAACTATGCGATCGACCGCAGCAGCATCACCAAGAACCTCGGCGGCCCGTACGGCGCCGTGCCGCTGACCACGCTGCTGCCGCCCACCACGCTCGGTTACCAGAAGTTCGACGCGTACCCGGCCGGTGAGAGCGGCAACCCGGAGAAGGCGAAGGAGCTGCTCGCCGGCAAGTCGGTGAACCTGGTGCTGGGCACTGGCGACGAGACCTGGCAGCAGGAGACTGCCACCCAGGTCAAGACCGCCCTGGAGAAGGCCGGCTTCACCGTCACCATCAAGCCGATCCCCGCGGACGGCTACCTCGACTTTGTGAAGAAGAAGAGCAACCCGTGGGACATCTGGGTCGACTCGTGGGCGGCGGACTGGCCCAGCGGTGCGGCGATCCTGCCGGTGCTCTTCGACGGCCGCGGCATCAAGGCCGAGGGCAGCAACAACACCTCCCAGCTCAACAACGACGCCATCAACGCGGAATTCGACCGGGTACTCGCGGAGGACCCGGCGAAGCAGGCCGAGGAGTGGAGCAAGCTGGACGAGCGGCTCATGAAGGAGTCGGCGCCGGCGGTGCCGCTGTACAACGAGGTCACCTCAGTCGCGCACGGCGAGAAGGCCGGCGGCGTCTTCATCGGCAGCATCTTCGGCTGGCCCAGCTTCGTGGACGCCTACGTGAAGCAGTGACGGCCTGAGAGCAAGGGGCCCCTTCCTGACGCCCGGCGTCAGGGCGGGGCCCTCTTCGTCACAGGTTCCGGCGGAGGAAGTCCAGCTCCAGGCGGAGCAGTCGTTCCGCGACGCCCCCGGCGGCCATGTGGCTGGCCCCGGTGAGCGGCAGCACGGCGTGCGGCCGGCCGGCGGCCAGCAGCGCCGCGGAGAGCCGCAGCGTGTGCGCGGCCACCACGTTGTCGTCGACCAGGCCGTGCACCAGCAGCATCGGCCGGGCCTGCGCCGGGTCGCCGACCGGTTCGGCGGCCAGCTCGACCAGCGAATGGTGGGCGTAGACGTCCATCCCGTCGTCCGGCATGCCCAGGTAGCGCTCGGTGTACGCGGTGTCGTACAGCGCCCAGTCGGTGACCGGGGCGCCGACTATCGCGCAGCGGAACAGCTCCGGGTGGCGCAGCACCGCCAACCCGGCCAGCCAGCCGCCGAACGACCAGCCCCGCACCGCCACCCGGGCCAGGTCGAGGTCCGGGTGCTTGCCGGCGAGCGCGGTCAGCGCGTCCACCTGGTCGCTCAGGATCACGTCGGCCACCCGGCGGTGGATCGCCTTCTCGAACGACGGGGCGATGCCCGGGGTGCCGCGGTTGTCGATGGTCACCACGGCGAAGCCCTGCTCCGCCCACCACTGCCGCTCCAGCCAGGCCGCCCGGGTGGCGATCACCTCCTGGTGCCCCGGCCCGCCGTAGACGTCCAGCAGCACCGGCAGCTTCGTGCCCTTGACGTGCTCGCCCGGGTAGAGCACCGCGCTCGGCAGCCGCCGGTCGGTCACCCGGACCATCATCGGCCGCGGCGCGTACGGCGGGACCGCGGCCAGCGAGCGCAGCTCGCCCACCTCCCGGTCGCCGTGCCACACCGACCAGCGGATGCCCGGGTGTTCCAGCGAGGCGGCGCCGACCACCAGCGTGGCGCCGCCGATCGCGGCGGTGTGCCAACCCGGGTCACTGCCCATCCGGCGGGCGTCCACCCCGCCGCCGATCACCGTGCGCACCCGGTAGAGGTGGCGCTGGCTCGGCTCGCCCTCGCTCGCCTCCACCAGCAGGTCGGTCGGCCCGCCGCCGCTGGTGGGCAGCCGCCCCACCACCCGGCGTACGTAGAGCGAGGGCGGGGTGAGCAGGGTGCCGTCGGCGAACAGGCACCGCGCGTCGTACCCGTCGTGGGCCAGTTCGCCGCCGACCAGCACCCGACCGTCCGGCAGGTGCGCCGGGGTGCCGGGGATCGGCTCCACCCAGCGCGGGTCGGCCAGCTCCGCGTGCACCTGCGTCTCCCCGGTACGCGGGTCGACCGCGAGCACCAGCCCGTGCTGCTGCGAGCGGCGCAGCACGGTGATCAGCGGCCCGCCGTCCGCCCAGTCGACCGAGGTCAGGTACGGGTAGGTCTCCCGGTCCCAGTGCACGTCGACCCAGCCGCCGTCGAGGTCGAGCAGGTGCAGGCTGACCTCGGCGTTCGGTCCGCCCGCCCGGGGGTACGCGACGGTCGTCGGTGGGCTCGCCGGGTCGGCCGGGTCGTGCAGGTGCCAGTGCGGCAGCCGGGACTCGTCCACCCGGGCGGCCAGCACCGAGCGCCCGTCCGGGGCCCACCAGTAGCCGCGGAACCGGTCGAACTCCTCCGCCGCGATGTGCTCGGCGAGCCCCCAGGTCACGCCGCTGTCCTCACCGGCGAGGAGGTTGTCGGTGCCGTCCGGCTCGACCACCCGCAGCTGGCCCCGGCGTACCCCCTCGGCGGCGTCGGTGACGTAGGCAAGCCGCTCGCCGGTGGGGTCGGGGCGGGGGTCGATCACCGGGCCGATCGCGGTCACCTCGACCACGTCGCCGTGTACCAGGTCGGCCCGGAACAGGCGGCCGGCCAGCGCGAACGCGGCCACCCGGCCGGCGGCGTCCAGCGCGTACGAGCCGATGCCGCCGGCGGCGAGCCGCAGCCGCTCGCGCAGCGCCCGCTCGCCCGGGGCCAGCGCGGCCGGGTCGCTCTCCGAGCCGAGCAGCACCCCCGGGTCGGCGACCAGCCGCTCCTCGCCGGAAGCGACGTCCAGCAGCCAGAGCGCGTCGGCCGGGTCCTCCGGCCCAGAGGAGCGCAGGAAGATCACCCGGGAGCCGTCGTCCGCGACGGAGACGGCGCGCGGCGCCCCGTGGCTGAACCGACGGGTACGGGCGGCCAGCTCGGGATAGTCCACGCCTCGGATCGTAGAGGCGCGTCGGGCGTGATGTGGCCGACCTGCGCGGACGCGTCAGCCTCGGTGGAGGAGGACCGCCGGATAGAGTGACGGTCGTGACGAAGCTGCCCGATCGACGCCTCCTGCTGGTCCACGCGCATCCCGACGACGAGTCCATCGGCACCGGCTCGACGATGGCCCACTACGCGGCCACCGGCGCTCACGTCACCCTGGTGACCTGCACCCTGGGCGAGGAGGGCGAGATCCACGTGCCGGAGCTGACCCAGCTCGCCGCGGCCGAGGCCGACCAGCTCGGTGGCTATCGGATCGGCGAGCTGAGGGCCGCCTGCGCCGCGCTCGGCGTCACCGACCACCGCTTCCTCGGCGGCGCGGGCCGCTATCGCGACTCCGGCATGATGGGCCTGCCCACCAACGAGCACCCCCGGGCCTTCTGGGGTGCCGATCTCGACGAGGCCGCCGGCCACCTGCTGGAGATCATGCGCGAGGTCCGCCCGCAGGTCATGATCACGTACGACCCGAACGGCTTCTACGGCCACCCGGACCACATCCAGGCGCACCGGGTGGCGATGCGCGCCCACGAGCTGGCCGTCGCGGAGGGGATCGCCCCGGCCAAGGTCTACTGGACGGCGATGCCGCGCAGCGTGCTGGAGGCCGGCCTGGACGCCTTCACCGAGGCCTCGGACAACCCCTTCGCCGGCATCGACAGCGCCGACGACCTGCCGTTCGGCACGCCGGATCCGGAGATCGCCGCGCGGATCGACGCCACCGACCGGCACGCCGCCAAGGAGGCGGCCATGCGCGCCCACGCCACCCAGATCCCGGCCACGTCCTGGCTCTACTCGATCGCCGGCAACTTCGGCGCCGAGTTCATGGGCGTCGAATACTTCACCCTCGCGGTCGGCGAGAAGGGCCCGGGCAACGGCCCGTACGGCTGGGAGGACGACCTCTTCGCCGGGCTCGCGCTGGACGAGCCGGACCGGTCCCCGGTCGCGGCGGCCGGCCTCCGGTGACGCTGCCGGCCGTACCGATGTCGGTTGCCCCCGAGCAGCAGCCCGCCGCGCCGCCGGCCCGGCCGGCGCGGGCACTGGACGTCGCCCTGCGCGTCGCCGGCGGCGTGGTGGCGGTCTGGGCCGGCGTGCTGGCCGCGGTGCTGGATCTGCTCTTCGCCACCTGGGCGTGGCAGGTGGTCAAGGGCCTGTCCGGCGGCGCGGCCAAGGGCCTGGTCGGCACGGCGCTCGCGGTGGGCGGGATCGCCGCGGTGGTGATGCTGACGGTGCTGGTGGCCTCGTTCGCCCACGCCGCGGTCGGCACCCGCTGGGCGGCCGCGCTGCCGGCCCTGCCCTGGTTCGTGGTGATCGTCGCGGGCGGGCTCCGGACCACCGAGGGTGACCTCGGGCTGAGCGGCGACAACGTGCTCGGCGTGGCGCTGGTCGTGGCCGGCGCGATCACCTTCGCGGTGCTGGGTTTCCGGCAGCTCGTGGTGCCACTGACCGCCCATTGAGGTGCAGACGCCGCACAGGTTGCGGTGGTAGATATTCCTGCCAAGGAGTCCGCCGTGGGGGCGGGCGCTTACGGCGGGAGGCGTGCGATGAGGGAGCGGTGGCGCGCGGTCGGCGTGCTGGCGGCGGCGCTGTTCGTGGTCAACGTGGTGGCCCGGCTGGTGATCAAGTTTGCCTTCCCGGACAACGACACTGCCGGTGACCGCGTCTCTCTGGCGATGTTCCTGGTGATCGGGCTGGTCCTCGCGGTGCTGGCCTTCCGCTGGGGTGCCGACCGGCCGCTGGGCCGCCTGGCCGGTGATCTGGCCGCCGCGGTCGCCGTGGCGCTGGCGCTGACCGTGTTCATCGGTCCGCTGCTGGTCGGCGAGAACCCGTTCGGCGGGGGCGCCGGCCTGTTCTTCGCCCAGATCTGGCTCTACCTGGCGGCCACCGGGGCCGGCGTGCTGGTGGGCTACCTGACCCTCACCGCGCTCGGCCGGGACTACCGCTCCCAGCAGCTCAAGCGGTTCGCCGAGCTGAAGGCAGCCAAGCCACGCAAGGTGGTCCGCCGCTGACCGTGGCGCCGCCAGGTCGCCGACCTGGCGGTGTCCGTGCCGCGTGATACCGCCAGGTCGCCGACCTGGAGTTGATCACGGCCGGTGGCCGGCCGGGGCGTGGGTCAGGCCGGGGCGTGGGTCAGGCCGGGGCGACCCGGGTCAGATAGGTGTGGTGGGTGGTGAAGCCGAGCCCCCGGTAGAGATTCACCGCCGGGGTGTTGCGCTGCTCCACCTGGAGGAACGCGCGCGTGGCGCCCTCCGCCGCGCCCCAGTCGACCAGCGCTCGGATCACCCGGCCGGCGAACCCCTGCCGGCGCGCCTCGGGCAGCACCTCGATCAGGGTCAGGCCGAGCCAACGGCCCTCGCCGGTCACCGTGCCCCGGCCGACGGCGAGCAGCCGGCCGTCGGCGTACAGGTGGGCGAAGCGGATCTTCTCCACGGCGGTGAGCACGTGCCGGGCGGCATCCGGCAGGCCGCCCTTGCGGCCCGCGGCTATCGCCAGCCAGTCATCCGACGGGCTCGGGGTGAGCTCGACCGGGGGCAGGCCGGCGCCGGTCCGCCGGGCGGGTGGCGCCGCGGGTGCGGCCAGCGCGGCGAGCGGGGCGGTCTGCACCAGCACCGGGGGTCGGGCCGCCCAGCCGCGGGCGTCCAGCTCCGCTCCGACCGGCGCGGCGAGCGGCAGCGGGGTGTTCACCAGGGCCGGCTGGCCGTGGTCGGCGTACCAGCGCTGCACGGCGTCCAGCGCGGCGGGCAGCGGACGGTCGGGATCGCCCACCGGCAGCGCCGAGTTGGCCCGGCCGGTCCAGCCCGCGGCGCTGCGCAGCAGCCAGTCACCGAGCCGCCCGCGTACCGGGGCGGGCCAGGCCTCGTCGGCGGCCAGTTCCAGCGCGGCCACCGCGGTGGCGGTGGGCCGGCGGGCCGCCGGAACCCGCTTGGCCCGGTGCACCTCGCCGACCGGGACCCGGAGCCGCCCCTGGTCGGTGGCCAACGTGATGTGGGTCTCGCTCAGCTCGACCAGGTCGCCGAGCGCGTCGGAGAAGAGCGGTCTGCCCTCGCGAATCCCCACAATCCGGCGGACCACGATCCGGTGTCCTACGTCCTGCTGTCGGAGCACGATCGACCCCCTCCCCGGCGAGATACTAGGCTCTTACCGTCGCGGGTGATCGCGATGAGTCTTGCGGAGGAGAAGACCGGTGACCTACATCATCGCCGAGCCGTGCGTGGATGTGCTCGACAAGGCATGCATCGAGGAGTGCCCGGTCGACTGCATCTACGAGGGCAACCGGATGCTCTACATCCACCCCGACGAGTGCGTCGACTGCGGTGCCTGTGAGCCGGTCTGCCCGGTCGAAGCGATCTTCTACGAGGACGACGTCCCGGAGCAGTGGAAGGACTACACCGGGGCCAACTACGAGTTCTTCGAGGACCTGGGCTCGCCCGGCGGCGCCTCCAAGATCGGCAAGGTGGACAAGGACGCGACGTTCGTGGCCGCCCAGCCGCCGCGCGGAGAGGGCCACTGAACCGGCCCGCGCCGGTCTCGTCGCGGCTGCCCGAGTTCACCTGGGACACCCTGGACGCCGCGGCCGCGACGGCCGCGGCGCACCCGGACGGTCTCATCAACCTCTCCATGGGCACGCCCGTCGACCCGGTGCCGCCGGTGATCCGGCAGGCGCTGGCCGACGCGTCGGACGCCCCGGGCTACCCGCTCACCGCGGGCACCCCCGCGCTGCGCGACGCCATCGTGGCCTGGGTGGCCCGGGCCTGCGGTGCGGGCGTCGACGGGCTCGGGGTCCTGCCGACGATCGGCTCCAAGGAACTGGTCGCCTGGTTGCCCACCCTGCTCGGCGTCGGGCCGGGTGACGTGGTGGTGGTGCCGTCCATTGCCTACCCGACCTACGAGGACGGGGCCCGGCTGGCCGGCGCCACCACGATGCGCACCGACTCACTGACCGCGGTCGGCCCCACCCCCCGGGTACGGCTGGTCTGGGTCAACTCGCCCGGCAACCCGACCGGGCGGGTGCTGCCCGCCACCCATCTGCGCAAGGTCGTCGACTGGGCCCGCGAACGCGGCGCGGTGGTGGCCAGCGACGAGTGCTACCTGCCGCTCGGCTGGGACGCCGAGCCCGTCTCGATCCTCTCGCCCGAGGTCTGCGGCGGGTCGTACGAGGGCGTGCTGGCGGTGCACTCGCTCTCCAAGCGCTCCAACCTGGCCGGCTATCGGGCCGGGTTCGTCGCCGGTGACCCGGCGCTGGTGGCCGAACTGCTCAAGATCCGTAAGCACGCCGGCATGATCGTGCCCGCCCCGGTGCAGGCGGCGATGGTGGCCGCGCTCGGCGACCAGGCGCACGCCGACGAGCAGCGGGAGCGCTACCGCGCCCGGCGCGAGCGGCTGTACGCGGCGTTCACCGGCGCCGGCTTCACGGTCGAGCACTCGGAGGCCGGGCTCTACCTGTGGATGACCCGGGACGAGGACTGCTGGGAGACCGTCGACTGGCTGGCCCGGCGGGGCATCCTGGTCGCCGCCGGGATCTTCTACGGCCCGGCCGGCGCCCGGCACGTCCGGGCGGCGCTGACCGAGTCCGACGAGCACATCGCGGCCGTCGCCAATCGTCTCGCGCGGCCCTGACCGTCGTCGGGGCGGCCGCCGCATCGTTAGCTCAGCCGCTCGCCCAACCCTGACCGTCGACCGCGGCCGGCCCCGCGTGGGATCCACCCGGCGGCCGGCCGCCCTCGCGCGGCGGCCGGCCCGGTGGGGTCGGCCGCCGCGTCCGGTCAGTCGTCGAACTGCTCGAACACCCGCAGCAGGGTGTCCCGGCTGTGCTTCTCCAGCAGCTCGCTGGCCATCAGCTCCTGCACCTGCACCGTCCGGCCGTCGTGCAGGGTCAGCGTCGCCTTCAGCGGCACCCGCTTGGTCACCTCCACCGAGCGGATCTCCTCGTACGGCAGGTACGGGTGGCGGCTGGCCAGCTCGGCGATCGGCGTCGCGCCGAGCACCTGCTTGAGCCGCTTCTCGCCCTCGTGGGACTTCCCTGGGTCGGGGACCAGGACCAGCCCGTTGTCCAGCACGAACACGTCGTGCTCCCGGCCGTCGATCTTGATGTTGGCGAGGGCGCCGATCAGGTCGGCGTTGCGCGCGGAGGCGCGGGCCTGCACCACCGTCGACTGCCGCACGTCGACACCGCGCTCGGCCAAACGGGCGAGCGCCTCGTCCAGAGTCTCCGGGGAGACCGCCAGCTTCGCGATCTCGGCCAGGTCCCAGGGCTCGCCGGAGCGGCCGACCAGCTGAGCCGGACCGGACCAGGAGAGCTGCCAGTACGCCTGCCCGGAGCGGACGGCCGCGTTGTCGAGCAGCGTCTCCATCGGCCCGGCGAAGGCGGCCGCCGCCTCCTTGCGGGTGGCGCCGGTGAAGAACTGCTCGGCGAACTCGCCGAGCCGGCCGGCGCGGACCAGGTCCAGGATGGTCGGCAGCCCCGGCGACGGCGTACCGGTGAACCGGCCGGCCGCCCGGTAGAGGTGGTCCGCCCGCTCCTGCACCGAGGCGGCCACCGACTCCGCGGTGAACTGGGCCCAGGGCAGCGAGCGCCGCGACCCGTACGCCACGACGGCGCCCTGCAGGGCGCGGCCGGCGGCGGCCACGTCGGCCAGCATGAGCGACGCGGGCCGGTCGTCCGGCGCCACCGGCACCGGGGCCATCTGGGCGATCGCGGCCACCCGGACCCCGACCGGCGGGTGGGTGTCCCAGCGGGACGGCTCCCGGTCCGGGGCGTTCTCCCGCAGCTCGTCGATCTCGTCGCGGCGGGCCTCGAGCAGGTGACCGAAACCGCCGAAGAAGTCGTCCGGCGCCAGCCCGGCCGCCCAGCCCGGGTCGATGTACCGGGTCTCGTAGAAGTTCCAGGCCGCGCCGAGCGCGGGCAGCGTACGCAGCGCGGAGGTCATCGCCTCGTGGCCGGCGAGGCGCACCGCGGCCTGGTCCGCCTCCAGTTCCTGCCGCCGCACGTTGGCCCGGTCGACCAGCAGGTAGAGCTTCGAGTAGCCCTTGAAGACCCACCCGATCGGGTTGCGCGGGCTGATCCGCTCGATCGTCTCCTCGATGGCCAGGCGGCCCCGGTAGGCGACCCCGCCCAGGCGGGTGTGGCTGCCCGAGTAGTGGCCGAGCTCGTGCGCGAGCACCGCCCGGAGCTGGTCGACCCGCATCCCCTGCAGCAGCGGCAGGCCGACGTAGAGGGTGCGCCGGCCGCTGAGCAGGCCGAGCAGGCGGCTCTGCTCGCTGACCGCCGCGTTCACGTTCGGCACCAGGCGGATCTCGTCCGGCGCCCGGGTGCCGACCGCCTGCGCCAGCTCCCGTACGGTCGCCCAGAGCAGCGGCGCCCCCTGCTCGCTCAGGATCAGGCCGGGCGCCGGTTCGCTCTTGGTGCTGATCGCCTTCCACATCCCGACGGCCACCGCACCGAGGGCGAGCAGCAGCGGGAGCAGCAGCTTCACGGTCACCGCGCCGGTGGTGTGATGGAACAACCACACGCCGAGCGCGGCCACCGCGGCGAGCTGCAGCAGCGCGACGACGTAGAAACCGATCAACATGACCACCGAGGCGAGTGCCCGGTACGTCGCGGACATGTGCTTCCTTTCCCCGTGAGAAGAGCCCGCCGTCGATGCCGGGCGGGTCGCCGGGGGACCGTACGACGTACGCGCTGCGCGGACAACCCCCTTCCGTCCCCATCCGACCACCCTTTGGATCTTCGAAGAGGATCGTGGCGGGCCGATGGGCGGTTCCGGCACCGGGCCGGCGGCACGGTGCCGGGTGACCGGGGGTGGGGACCGGGGCCCGGGCGATATCCTCGGCGGGACTTCCAGCGGGGCCGACCGGGCCCCGTACGACGGGACGCCGAGGTGGGCCGATGACGGGCGGGGTCGGCGGGCAGGTGCGGGTGGCGGTGGTCGGCACCGGCCTGATCGGTGGTTCGGTGCTGCTCCGGCTCCGGGACGCCGGCCTCGACGTGACCGGCTGGGACCCGGACCCGGCGATCCGGCGGTACGCCCACCGGCAGGGCGTCCCCGCCCCGGACACGGTGGAGGAGGCGGTCGCCGGCCGGGACGTCGTCTTTCTCTGCGGCCCACTGCCGACGCTGCCCGGCACGTTGGCCCGGGTGGCCACCGCCACCGACGACCGGTGCGTGCTCACCGACGTGGGCAGCACCAAGTCGGACGTCGCCACCGCCGCCATGATGCACGGGCTCGGGCACCGGTTCGTGCCCGGCCATCCGATGGCCGGCGCCGACCGGGCCGGCCTCGCCGCCGCCAGCCCGACGCTGCTCGACGGGGCCGCGTGGGTGCTCTGCCCGGGGCCGACCGGGCTGGACGCGTTCCGGCGGCTCGCCACGCTGGTCATCGACGTCTTCCACGCCCGGGTGGTGCCGATGTCCGCCCCGGAGCACGACATCGCCGCGGCGCTCGCCTCACACGTGCCGCACCTGCTCGCCGCCGCGCTGGCCGGGGCGGTGCAGCGGTCCGCGCTGCGCGACGCGGTGCTCGCGCTCGCCGCCGGCAGCTTCTCCGACGGTACGCGGGTGGCCGGCGGCCCGCCCGAGCGGACCGCGAACATGCTGCTCGGCAACCGGGAGCGGGTGCTGATCGAGCTGGACGCGGTCCGGGACGTCCTCGACGAGCTTGCCGACGCGCTGCGGACCGGGGACGCCGGGGCGCTCGCCGGCCGGCTCGACGAGGGACGGGCGGCCCGGGCGGCGCTGGGTGAGCGTTCGTTCACCACCCACCGGTGCGAGTTTCCGGCCAGCGCGGAGCACGCGGGGGAGCTGGCCTACCTGCGGGAGCTGGGCGCGGCCGGCGGCCACCTGACCGGCTGCCGGGTCGAGGCCGGAGCGGTCACCTACACGGCGCACCTGCCAACTGCCGCGCCACTAGGGTGAGCAGCATGGCGGACGCTCCGGCGCAGGTGCTCCCCGTCGAGGAGCTGGTGGCCCGGGCACGTGCCCTCGCGGACGCCGGCCCACGACAGCTGCTCGGCATCGCCGGTGCGCCCGGTGCCGGCAAATCGACCCTGGCCGAGCGGATCGTCGGCGAGGTCGGTCCGCTCGCCCGGCTGGTCCCGATGGACGGTTTCCACCTGGCCCAGTCGGCGTTGGTCGCGCTGGGCCGGGGCGGGCGCAAGGGCGCCCCGGACACGTTCGACGTCAACGGGTTCGTCACCACGCTGCGCCGACTGCGCCGGCTGGAGCCCACGTCGGTGTGGGCGCCGGCGTTCCGGCGCGACCTGGAGGAGCCGATCGCCGGGTCGATCGAGGTGCCGCCAGAGGTCCGCTTGGTGGTGACGGAGGGCAACTACCTGCTGCTCCGCGACGAACCGTGGGACGAGGTACGCACGCTGTTGCACGAGGTCTGGTTCCTCGACCTGGACGCCGAGCTGCGGGTGCGCCGGCTGACCGCCCGGCACGAGGCGTGCGGGAAGACTCCGGAGCAGGCGCGGGCCTGGGCGCTCGGCAGCGACGAGACGAACGCCGCGTTGGTCGCCCGGACCGCCGGGCACGCCGACCTGGTGGTCCGGCTGGCCGACCCGCTGGCGGAGTGACGGGCCCGTCGGTCAGAGGGTGCGTACGGGGCGAGCGGGGTTGCCCATGGCCACCACGTTGGCGGGCAGGTCCCGGGTCACCACGGCGCCCGCGCCGACCACGGTGTTCTCCCCGATGGTGACCCCGGCCAGCACGATGGCGCCGCCCCCGAGCCAGGCGTTGTCCCCGATCGTGATGGGCTTCGCCGCCTCCCACTTGGCCCGCCGGGGTTCCGGCTCGATCGGGTGGGTGGCGGTGAGCAGTTGCACGTTCGGTCCGACCTGTACGTCCGCGCCGATGGTGATCCGGGCGACGTCCAGGAAGACCGCGTTGAAGTTGACGAAGGTACGCGGCCCGAGGTGGGTCTGCCAGCCGTAGTCGCAGTGGAACGGTGGCCGGACCCAGGCGCCCTCGCCCACCGAGCCGAGCAGTTCGCGCAGTGCGGCGAGCCGCCCCTCCGGGTCGTCGGCGGAGCTGCGGTTGAACCGTTCGGTGAGCCGGGCCGCCCGGTCCAGGTCGGCGATGATCTCGGGGTCGTCCGCGATGTAGAGCTCGCCGGCGAGCATCCGTTCCCGCATGGATTCCACCGGCCGATCATGCCCGGTTCGCCCTGCTTCTCGTGCGGCGACAGTCAGGTTGGCGACTTCCAATTGCATACGCGGTATGTAATTCTGGCGGTTCGCATCGATGGATCCCTCATCGATGAAGACGCTTCCGGAGGAGGAAACGTTGCGCGGAAACAGAAGAAAACTGGCCGGCCTCGGCCTCGCCGTCGGACTGGTGCTCGGCCTGCCGGCGACGGCCGGCGCCGCCCCGGCCGCGGTACCGACCACCCCGGCCGCTGGCGAGCGCGCGGCCACGACCGCCGGGCGCCCGGTCACCGTCACCCTGCTCACCGGTGACCGGGTCACCGTCACCGACACCGGGCAGGCCGCGGTACGCCCCGGCCCGGACCGGACGGGCATGGAGTTCGTGGTCGGCCGGGACCGGGGCCACCTCTCGGTGGTGCCCCGGGACGCGCTGCCACTGATCCGTTCGGGCCGGGTCGACCGGCGGCTCTTCGACATCACCGAGCTGGTCTCCGCCGGCTACGACGACGCCCACCGGGACAGCCTGCCGCTGCTGGTCGCGTACCCCAAGGGGCTGGCCAGGCGGAGCGGCGCCCCGGTGACCGGCACCCGGGTGACCCGCGACCTCCCGGCGATCGGCGGCGCGGCGCTCAGCGCGGCGAAGTCACAGGCGGGGACGGTCTGGGCCGCCCTCACCACCGGCGGAGCCGGCGCCCGGATCGACGCGGCGGAGGGTGTCGACCGGATCTGGCTGGACGGCCGGCGGAAGGTCACGCTGGACCACAGCGTGCCGCAGATCGGCGCGCCGGCCGCCTGGGCGGCCGGCTTCACCGGAAAGGGCGTCACGGTCGCGGTGCTCGACACCGGAGTGGACGCGACCCATCCGGACCTGGCCGGCAAGGTGGCCGACTCGCGCAACTTCAGCGAGTCCGACGCGGACGACACGGTCGGCCACGGCACCCACGTCGCCTCCATCATCGCCGGCAGCGGCGCCGCCTCCGGCGGGAAGTACCGGGGCGTCGCCCCGGACGCCACCCTGCTCTCCGGCAAGGTCTGCGAGGACTACGGTTGCACCGAATCCGCGATCCTGGCCGGCATGGAGTGGGCCGCCGCGGAGAAGCGGGCCACCGTGGTCAACATGAGCCTCAGTGGCTGGGACACCCCGGAGACCGACCCGCTCGAGCAGGCCGTGGAGACGCTGACCGCGCAGCACGGCACCCTCTTCGTCGTCGCGGCCGGCAACGACGGCTCGGACGGTTCGGTCGGCTCGCCGGCCACCGCCGACGCCGCGCTGGCCGTCGGCGCGGTCGACCGGAACGACGAGCTGGCCGTCTTCTCGAGCCGGGGGCCGCGCGTCGGTGACAGCGGCCTCAAGCCGGACATCACCGCGCCCGGTGTCGACATCGTGGCCGCCCGGGCGGCCAAGGGCGCCATCGGCGACCCGGTCGGGGAGAAGTACGTGTCACTCTCCGGCACCTCGATGGCCACCCCGCACGTGGTCGGCGCGGCGGCGCTGCTGGCCCAGCAGCACCCCGGCTGGACGGCCGGGCAGTACAAGGCCACCCTGATGGCCTCGGCGAAGCCGCACCCGGACCAGACAGCGTTCCAGCAGGGCGCCGGGCGGGTCGACGTGGCGCAGGCGATCAACCAGCAGATCACCAGCGAGCCGGCCAGCGTCTCGTTCGGGGTGGCGGCCTGGCCGCACAACGACGACCAGCCGATCGCGCGGACCCTCACCTACCGCAACGCCGGTACCGCGCCGTTGACCCTCGACCTCGCGCCCGAGGTCACCGGTCCGGACGGGCGCTCCGCGCCGGCCGGCATGTTCACCCTCAGCGCGTCCCGGCTCACCGTGCCGGCCGGCGGCACCGCCCAGGTCACGGTCACCGCGGACACCCGCCTCGGGGTGGACGGCTACTGGACCGGGCGGATCCGGGCCCGCTCCGGCGGCCTGGTCGCGGTCACCCCGCTGGCCGTCAACCGGGAGGTGGAGAGCTACAACCTGACCGTCAGCCACCGCGACCGCGCCGGTGGCACCCCCGAGTTCTACTTCACCACCCTGGTCGGGCTGGACGAATACCGCTCGGTCGACGTCTACGACGCCGACGGCGAGGCCCAGGTGCGCGTCCCCAAGGGCCGGTACGGCCTGAACAGCGTGATCTTCGAGACGGACGCGCAGGGCGAGCCGGCCGGTGCCGGCATGCTCGCGCAGCCGCAGTTGGTGGTGGACCAGGACCTGCGGATCACCGTGGACGCCCGATCCGCGAAGCCTGTCCTCGCCACTGTCCCGCAGCGTGACGCCAAGGTGGCGCTGATCGACGTGTCCGCCAACTGGTTCAGCGCGGACGCCAGCTACGGCTTCACCCTGTGGTCGTTCGACTTCGCCGGGCTGACCAGCGGCCAGCTCGGCCAGGCGGCGACGGCCAGCACGTTCGTCGGCGCGGTGAGCGTCCAGTGGGCCGACTGGCAGGCGACGAGCAGCCCCTACCTCTACGCGACCAGCGGGGTCCTGCCGGGCCGGTTCCCGACCGGCTTCGTCAAGCACTACCAGCAGCGGGACCTGGCGACCGTGGTGCAGCGGTTCCGCGGCGGCTACCCGGGTCTGGCGGCCGAGCGCGTCGTCTTCCCCGAGAGCGACTACAACATCGGTGGCTCGGCGATCGTCCTGCCCACCACCGCACCCGGTCAGCGGGTCGAGCACTACAACACGGCCGGGATGCGCTGGAGCTCGGAGATCAACTTCGGGGCGCTGGACGAGGACGGCTGGCTGGTGCCGAAGGTCGGCCTCAGCTCGACGCAGGCCGGCTACCGGCCGGCGCGTACCGTCCGGGAGGACTGGAACGCGGCGCCGTACGGGCCGTCCTTCCCCCGGCCGCGGTTCCCGTACCAGGGCATCACCCGTAACGGCAACACCCTGCTGGTCAGCCTGCCGGTGTTCAGCGACGCCGCCGGGCACGGCGGTGGGTCGCTGGTTGACACCGAGCGGACCGCCCTCTACCGCAACGGCACGCTGGTCGCGGAGCAGCCCTATCCCGGGTACGGCGAGTTCGAGGTGCCCCCGGGCCTGGCGAACTACCGGGTCGAGACCTCGGCCACCCGGAGCGTCACCGACCTGAGCACCGAGGTGTCGGCCGCCTGGACGTTCCGCTCCGGGCACGTGTCGGGTGAGGACTGGGCGCGGCTGCCGGCCATGGCGGTCCGGTTCGCGCCGCCGCTGGCGGTCGACAACAGCGCGCCCGCCGGTCGGACCTTCACCATCCCGGTGACGGTCGAACGGCAGCCCGGCGCACCGGCCGCCACGGTCGCGGCGCTCACCGTCGACGTCTCGTACGACGGCGGCAAGACCTGGCGGAAGGCGGACCTGCACCGGCAGGACGCGGGCTGGGCGGCCATCGTCCGGCACCCGGCCGGCCCCGGCTACGTCTCGCTGCGCGCCACCGCCCGGGACAGCGCCGGCAACACGGTGTCCCAGCGGATCATCCAGGCGTACCGCCTGCGATGAGAAACCCGTCCGGGTCCGCGGTCTCCCCGCCGCGGGCCCGGACGGCGGACGGGCCGGGGCCAGCGGCCCCGGCCCGGGGCCGCTGGCGGCGGGGTCGAACCCCCGGCCCGGGCCGCGTCAGTCGTTGGCGTGCAGGGCCGCGTTCAGCTCGATGCCCCGGCCGGTACGCGGCTTCGCCTCCAGCGCACCGGTGACCGAGTTGCGCCAGAAGAGCAGGCCGTCCACCCCGGAGAGGTCGCGGGCCTTGACCACCCGGCCGTCCGGCAGGGTGATCTTCGAGGCGGCGGTGATGTAGCAGCCGGCCTCCACCACGCAGTCGTCGCCGAGCGAGATGCCCACGCCGGCGTTTGCGCCGATCAAGCTCCGCTCGCCGATCCGCACCTTCTCCGTGCCGCCGCCGGAGAGCGTGCCCATGATCGACGCGCCGCCGCCGATGTCGGAGCCGTCGCCGACCAGCACCCCCTGCACGATCCGGCCCTCCACCATCGAGGTGCCGAGGGTGCCGGCGTTGAAGTTGACGAAGCCCTCGTGCATGACGGTGGTGCCGGAAGCCAGGTGCGCGCCGAGCCGGACCCGGTCCGCGTCGGCGATCCGCACGCCGGAGGGGACCACGTAGTCGGTCATCCGGGGGAATTTGTCCACCCCGTACACGGCGAGGTGGCGGCCGGCGGCCCGCTCGATGACGCGCAGCTCGTCCACCCGCTCCGGCGGGCACGGCCCGGCCGAGGTCCAGGCCACGTTGGCCAGCTTGCCGAAGATGCCGTCGAGGTTGAGCTCGTTGGGCCGGACCAGCCGGTGGGAGAGCAGGTGCAACCGGAGGTACGCGTCGGCCGCGTCCTTGATCGGGTCGTCCAGCGAACCGATCACCGTGGTCACCTCGACGGTACGCAGGCCGGGTAGCGCCCGCTCGCCGATCGCGCCGGGCGGCAGGTCGAGCACGTCGGCCTGGTCCTCCCCGGGGACCAGCGGCAGCTCGCCGAGTCCCAGCTTGCCGGTCGGGTACCAGGTGTCGAGCACCTGGTCGTCAGCGGTGATGGTGGCCAGGCCGATGCCCCAGGCGGGTTGTGCGGTCGTCACGAAAATGACGGTACCGTGCCAACCATGCAGAACCCGCTGACCCCCGAGGTCTTGGCAGATCCGGTGGCGCTGACCCGCGCCCTGGTCGACATAGAGTCCGTCTCCCTCAACGAGAAGGCCATCGCCGACTGCGTCGAAGCGGTGCTTCGGGGCGTACCGCACCTGACCACGTTCCGGCACGGCAACACGGTGATGGCGCGCACCGACCTGGGCCGGGCGCAGCGGGTGGTGCTCGCGGGCCACCTGGACACCGTCCCGCTCAACAACAACTTCCCGTCGACCATGCGCGGGGACCTGATGTACGGCTGCGGCACCTCCGACATGAAGTCCGGGGTGGCCTTCGCGCTGCACCTGGCGGTGACCCTGCCCGACCCGCGCTACGACGTCACCTACTTCTTCTACGAGGCCGAGGAGATCGAGTCGAAGTACAACGGGCTCACCCTCGTCTCCCAGGCCCACCCCGAATGGCTCCAGGCCGACTTCGCGGTGCTGCTGGAGCCGACGTACGGGATCGTCGAGGCCGGTTGCCAGGGCACCATGCGGGCGATCGTGTCGACCACCGGCGTACGGGCCCACTCGGCGCGCTCCTGGCACGGCGTGAACGCCATCCACGCGGCCGGCGAGGTGCTCCGGCGGCTGCAGGCGTACGAGGCGCGGCGGGTCACCATCGACGGCTGCGACTACCGGGAGGGCATGAATGCGGTCCGCATCCACGGCGGGGTGGCTGGCAACGTGGTGCCGGACCGGTGCGAGGTCGAGGTCAACTACCGCTTCGCCCCGGACCGTACACCGGAGCAGGCCGAGGCGCACCTGCGTGAGGTCTTCGCCGGCTTCGAGCTGGCGGTGACCGACGCGGCGGCCGGCGCACCGCCCGGCCTGACGGCCGCACCGGCGCAGGAGTTCCTCGCGGCGGTGGGCGCCGCCCCGATCGGCAAGCTCGGCTGGACCGACGTGGCCCGGTTCGCGGCCATGGGCATCCCGGCGCTGAACTTCGGCCCCGGCGACCCGAACCTGGCCCACCACCCGGACGAGCACGTCGAGCTGACCAAGATCCGCGACGGTGCGGCCACCCTGCACCGCTGGCTCGCCCCCGCCTGACCCCCCGGGTACGCGACCGGGGGGCCCGCGTCGGTGACGCGGACCCCCCGAGGTCGTTTCGGCGGACGGTCAGCCGGCCGTCGTCAGCGTGGTGTCCGGCTCGGTGGTGTCGCCGGTGAGGTCGGTGTGGTGGGTCTCCATCATGCGGGCGCGGCGGCGCTCGGCCACCACGTCGCGGATCCGCCGCTGCATCTGCCGGCGGATCCGGATCATCTCGGTGTTGCTGATCAACGCTTGCTCCCTCCCCCGAAGGTCGCGCCGGGGCATACCCCGTATGTGAATAGTAAGACGTACGAGCGACCGAATTAGTTGCCCAAGATCGCGAAGAATTTCTCCGGCTGGCCCGGCTCCGCACCGTGCCGTCGTGGCTCCACTACGGTGGCTCCATGAGTCAGAGCAACGGGCGGCAACTCGGCCGCGGGCCGAGCGCGGAACGGCACCGGGGTGCCGTCACGCTGCGCAACCGGGCCATCCCGACCAGCACGGCGGATCAGCGGCTGCTGGACTCCCGGGGCCGGGGTGACTGGAAGACCAAGGACGCCTGGCGGGCGCTGCGGATCCTCTCCGAGTTCGTCGAGGGCTTCGACACCCTCGCCGACCTGCCGCCCGCGGTCAGTGTCTTCGGCTCGGCTCGGGCCAAGCCGGACAGCCCCGAGTGCCGGCTCGCCGAGGAGTTGGGCGCCGCCCTGGCCCGCGCCGGTTACGCGGTGATCACCGGCGGCGGCCCGGGGGTGATGGAGGCGGCCAACCGCGGGGCCAGCGAGGCGGGTGGGCTCTCCGTCGGGCTCGGCATCGAGCTGCCGTTCGAGCAGGGCATCAACGAGTGGGTCGACCTGGCCATCGACTTCCGCTACTTCTTCGCCCGCAAGACAATGTTCGTCAAGTACGCCCAGGCGTTCGTGGTGCTGCCCGGCGGCTTCGGCACCATGGACGAACTCTTCGAGGCACTCACCCTGGTGCAGACCGGCAAGGTCACCCGCTTCCCGGTGGTGCTGATGGGCATCGACTACTGGCGGGGCCTGATCGACTGGCTGCGGGAGAGCATGGCCGCCGAGGGCAAGATCGGCCCGACCGACCTGGAGCTGATCTGCCTCACCGACGACGTGGACGAGGCGGTCCGGCACATCGTGGAGGCCGAGGCGGTGCTCTCCGCCGAGCAGGAGGCGATCCGCGAGGAGGCGGTCGCCCGGGCCGCCGCCGACCAGCAGGCCGCCGCGGAGAGCGCACCCGAGCCGCCGGCCGAGGCCGCGCCCGAGGCCCCGGCCGAAGGCCAGCCCGGGTCGCGCCCGGCGGGGCGGGGCTGACCGTGGCCGCCATCTGCGTGTTCTGCGCCTCCTCCCGTACGCTTGACCAGCGCTGGCTGGACCTGGCGCGGGAGACCGGCGCGGAGCTGGCCCGGCGCGGGCACACCCTGGTCAGTGGTGGCGGCTGCGTCGGCATGATGGGCGCGGTGGCGGACGCCGCGCGGGCCGCCGGCGGCTACACCCTCGGGGTGATCCCGCAGGCCCTGGTCGACCTGGAGGTCGCCGACCTGGCCGCCGACGAGCTGCTGGTCACCGACGGGATGGCCAGCCGTAAGACCTTGATGATCGACAAGTCGGACGCCTTCATCACGCTGCCCGGCGGGCTCGGCACCCTCGACGAGTTGTTCGAGGTGTGGACCACGGCCACACTCGCCCTGCACGCCAAGCCGATGGTGCTGGTCGACGCGGACGGCTTCTACCGCCCGCTGCTCGACTGGCTGCGCACCCTCGCCGACCGCCACTTCCTCAAGCCGGCGGGCCTAGACCTCCTCCTGGTCGCCGACTCGGTCCCCGCCGCCCTGGACCTCCTAGACGCCCACCTCACCTGACCACCCCCCGCCTGGCCCCGCCCCGGTGATCATGAAGTTGGCGGCGAAGTCGATCTCCCTGAGTGTCGCCAACTTCATGATCACGCAGGAAGGGCGGGTGGGGGCGGTGGGGTGTCGGAGGGGCGTGGTGGGATGAGGTGGTGCAGGCGTACCGGTTGGTGCGTCGGCCCGGCGGGGCGGGGGCGGGGGTCGCCCACTCCGGCGGGGCGGGGCAGGGGGTCGGTCGGCCCGGTGGGGCGACCGTGGCGGAGCCGCGATCCGGGGGGTCGGCGGGCGATCCCGCGCACCCGCCGCCACGCCGGCCCGACCCGGTGCAGGCCGAGGTGGTCGCGCACACCGACGGGCCGATGCTGGTCATCGGCGGGCCGGGCACCGGTAAGACCAGCACCCTCGTCGAGGCGGTCGCCGCGCGGGTGGCCGAGGGCGTCGACCCCGAGCGCATCCTGGTGCTCACCTTCAGCCGGCGGGGCGCCACCGACCTGCGCCAACGGATCGAGGCGCGGATCGCCGGCGCGGGCCAGTTTCCCGAGACCGGGCGGGCGACCAGCAGCCCGCCGGCGGCGAGCAGCACCGCGGCCCGACCCGCCCGGGTGGTCCGCGAGCCGCTGGTCCGCACCTTCCCGGCGTACGGGTTCGGCCTGCTCCGCCGGGCCGCCGCCGAGCGGGGCGAGCCGTCGCCCCGGCTGCTCACCGGCCCCGAGCAGGATCTGATCATCCGCGAGCTGCTCGACGTGGTCGGTGCGGAGCCGGAGGATGACCCGGTCGGGTGGCCGGAGGACCTGCGTCCCGCGCTGCGCACCCGGGCGTTCGCGCAGCAGCTGCGCGACCTGCTGATGCGCGCCGCCGAGCGGGGCGTCGGCCCGGTCGAGCTGGCCCGGCTGGGGGAGAAGCTGGGCCGCGCCGACTGGCCGGCCGCCGCCCGCTTCCTCCGGGAGTACGTGGCCGTCCTCGCCCTGCGCGACGTGAGCAACCGCGGTTCCATCGCGTACGACCCGGCGGAGCTGGTCCGGGCCGCCACCGGCATGCTGCGCGACGACCCGGAGCTGCTGGCGGCGGAGCGCCGCCGGCTGGCCCACGTCTACGTCGACGAGCTCGCCGACACCGACCCCGCCCAGCTCGAGCTGCTCGCCGTCCTGGCTGGCGGGGGCAAGTCCCTGGTCGCCTTCGCCGACCCGGACTCCTCGACGTACGCCTTCCGCGGCGCCGACCCGGCCGGCGTCACCACCTTCCCGCACCGGTTCCGCACCGCCTCCGGGGCGCCGGCCGCGCAGGTCGTGCTGACCACGTCCTACCGGGCCGGTCCGGAGCTGCTCGCCGCGACCGCCCGGCTGTCCCGCCGGCTGCGCGGCCCGGCGGCTCACCGGCGGCTGCGTCCGCTGCCCGACGCGCCACCCGGCACCGTCGAGGTTCGCACCTTCCGTTCGGCGACCAGCGAGTCCGCCTGGCTGGCCCACGCCCTGCGCGAGGCGCACCTGCTCGACGGGGTGCCCTGGTCCCGGATGGCGGTGCTGGTCCGCGCCACCGGCCGGCAGCTGCCGTCGCTGCAACGCGCCCTGCACACCGCCGGGGTGCCCACCGTGGTGCACGGCGAGGACCTGCCGCTGCACCTCCAGCCCGGGGTGGCCCCGCTGCTGCTCCTGCTCCGCTGCGCCCTGGAGCCCGACCGGCTGGACGAGGAGGCGGCGGTCGCCCTGCTGCACTCGCCGCTCGGTGGCGCCGACCCGCTCGCCGAGCGGCGGCTGCGCCAGGGGCTGCGCGCGCTCGCGCTGGCTGCCGGCGACCGCCGCCCGTCCGGCGAGCTGATCGTCGAGGCGCTGCGCGACCCGGCCGAGCTGGCCACCATCGAGCGGCGCTGGGCGGCGCCTGCCCAGGCGGTGGCGCACCTGCTGGCGACCGCCCGGCAGGCCACGGCCACGCCCGGGGCCACCGCCGAGGACGTGCTCTGGGCGGTGTGGCGGGAGAGCGGGCTGGCCGAGCGCTGGGCCGGCGCGATCACCCGGGGCCGGGCGGCCACCGGCGAGCACGAGACCGCGCAGCGCTGGCGGGCGGAGGCCGCCGACCGGGACCTCGACGCCGTGCTGGTGCTCTTCGACGCGGCGGCCCGGTTCACCGACCGGCTGCCCGGTGCGCGTACGGAGGTCTTCCTCGACCATGTGCTCGGGCAGGACCTGCCGGCCGACACCCTGGCCGCCAGCGCCGACCGGGGCGAGGCGGTACGTCTGCTCACCGCGCACGCCGCCAAGGGCCTGGAGTGGGACCTGGTCGCGGTCGCCGGGGTGCAGGAGGGCGTCTGGCCGGACCTGCGGCTGCGCGGCAGCCTGCTCGGCTCGGAACGGCTGGTCGACGTGCTCGCCGGCCGGGCCGACGGCACCGCGGTCCGGGCCAGCCTGGTCGGGCAGACCTCGGCGCTGCTCGACGAGGAGCGGCGGCTGTTCCACGTCGCGGTCAGCCGGGCCCGGCACCGACTGCTGGTCACCGCGGTCGCGTCGGCGGCGGTGGGCGGCGACGACCACGAGGAGCAGCCCAGCCGCTTCCTGCACGAGCTGGGCGCCACCGAGCCGCCGACGACCGGCGGCGGCACCACCCCGTCCGGCCCGGATCCCGCGCCACGGCCGCCCGGTCCGGGCGCCACCCGCCCGAAAGACGGCGCCGCGTTGGCTGAGCCCGGGACCCATCCGGCCGGCGGGCCGGGGGACGGCGCCGCGTCGACCGGCGCGGGCGTGGGCGCTGCGCCGAGCGGGTCCGGTGGCTCGGACGGGCCGGTGCCGACCGTCGAGGAGGACCCGCAGGACGGGCCGCCCGCCGCCCTGCCGGTCACCCTGCCGCCGCGCGGGCTCACCCTGTCCGCGCTGGTGGCGGAGCTGCGTACCGCGGTCACCGACCCGGCGGCGCCGCCCACCCGGCGGCACGCGGCGGCGGCCGAGCTGGCCCGGCTGGCCGCCGCCGGGGTGCCCGGCGCGCACCCCGACGACTGGTGGGGGTTGCGCGGCCTCTCCGACGACCGGCCGCTGGTCGACGAGGGCGAACCGGTCCGGGTCACCCCGTCGGCGATGGAGAGCGCGCTCCGGTGCAGCCTGCGCTGGCTGCTGGAACGGCACGGCGGCAGCGCCCCGGCCAGCGCTGCGCAGGGCGTCGGCAACCTGGTGCACGCCGCCGCGATGCTGGCCGAGGACGCCAGCGTCGACCGGACCGCACTGCTGGACTACGTGGCCGCCCGGTTCGACGCGATCGAACTGGCCGCCCGCTGGATGGTCGGCCCGGAACGCACCCGCGCCGAGGCCATGGTGGACAAGCTGCTCCGCTGGCTGGCCGGCAACCCGCGTCGGCTGCTCGCCATCGAGCACGAGTTCGCGGTACGCCTCGACGACCCGCACCGGCCCGTCGAGCTGACCGGCCGGGTGGACCGGCTGGAGGTCGACGCCGAGGGGCGGCTCGTGGTGATCGACCTGAAGACCGGCAAGTCGACCGCGGTCACCGAGCGGGAGGTGGCCGAGCACCCGCAGCTCGGCGCGTACCAGGCGGCGGTGGAGGCGGGGGCCTTCGCCGAGTTCGGCGACGAGCCCGGGGGTGCCGCGCTGGTGCAGCTCGGCACGTCGGCCAAGGACGCGAAGGAGCAGACCCAGGCCGCGGCGGGGGAGGGACCGGAGGCCGGCTGGGCGACGGCGCTGGTCCGGCGTACCGCGGATACCATGGCCGCGGCCACCTTCGCCGCGGTCGCCAACTCGAAGTGCCGGGTCTGCCCGGTGCGGACGAGCTGCCCGGTGTCCGGGCAGGGGCGCCAGGTGGTCGAGCCGCCGACCAAGCCGGCGCCCGGGGACCAGTGAGCGCGAGGACGATGCCGTGACCCAGCCCGCGCTCTTCGGCACCGCCACCACCCCGGCGCCGCGGACCGCCGACGCCGGCCCCCGCTACACCCCGGTCGAGCTGGCGAAGCTGCTGCGGCTGCCGGCGCCCACCCGGGAGCAGGCGGCGATCATCGCCGCACCGGTCGAGCCGCTGCTCGTGGTCGCCGGCGCCGGCTCCGGCAAGACCGAGACGATGGCCGCCCGGGTGGTCTGGCTGGTCGCCAACCACTACGTGCGACCCGAGCACATCCTCGGCCTCACCTTCACCCGCAAGGCCGCCGGCGAGCTGGCGCACCGGGTGCGTACCCGGCTCGACCAGCTCATCCGCCGGCTGGGCCGGCAGGGTCGCGATCCGCACGACGACCCGCTCGCGGGCGAGCCGACCGTCTCCACCTACCACTCCTACGCCGGGCGGATCGTCACCGAGCACGGGCTGCGCGCCGGGTACGAGCCGACCACCCGGCTGCTCACCGAGGCGTCCCGCTGGCAGCTCGTCGACCTGCTGGTGCGCAACTACGACGGCGACATGTCCGAGGTGGACCGGATGCCCAGCACCGTCACGGACGCCGTGCTGGCGGTCGCCGGTGAGCTGGACGAGCACCTGGTCGACCCGGACGCGCTGGCCGCCTGGACCGGCCGGTTCTTCGCCGAGGTGCAGTCCCGCCCCGGTCGGGTCTACGCCGACGTGCGCAAGGCGTTGCAGCTCCAGCAGACCCGGCTGAAGCTGCTGCCGCTGGTCCGCGCGTACGCCCGGCGCAAGGACGACTTCGAGGCGATGGACTTCGCCGACCAACTCGCCCGCGCCGCCCGGGTGGCCCGGGACCATCCCGGCGTCGGGGTGATCGAGCGGGACCGGTTCCGGGTGGTGCTGCTCGACGAGTACCAGGACACCAGCCACGCCCAGGTGGTGCTGCTCAACGCGCTCTTCGGCGGCGGGCACCCGGTGACCGCAGTGGGCGACCCGTGCCAGTCCATCTACGGCTGGCGTGGCGCCAGCGCCGGCACGCTGGAGCGGTTCCCCACCGAGTTCGCCCGCGCCGACGGCACCCCGGCCCAGGTGCTGAGCCTCACCACGAGCTGGCGTAACCGGCCGGAGATCCTCGGCGTGGCCAACGCGCTGTCGGTGCCGCTGCGCGCGGCCGGCGCCCAGGTGCCCGAGCTGCACGCCGCGTTCAGCGTCCGCGAGCCGATCCCGCACCGTAGCCCCCGTGGGCAGGCGGCCGGCACCGTGCACTGCGCGCTGCTGGAGACGTACGCCGACGAGGCCGAGTGGATCGGCGACAGTGTGCTCGCCGCTTGGCGCGGGGAGGCCGGGATGCCGGACGCGCTGCCCGAGCACATCCCGGTGCCCCGGCGGCCCACCACCGCCGTGCTGGTCCGCCTGCGCAGCCAGATCCCCGCCATCGAGTCGGCGCTGCGCGCCCGGGGTCTGCCGGTCGAGGTGGTCGGGCTCGGCGGCCTGCTGGACACCCCCGAGGTCCGGGACGTGGTCTGCACGCTGCGGGTGCTCGCCGACCCGACCGACGGGGCGGCGCTGCTGCGGCTGCTCACCGGTGCGCGCTGGCGGATCGGGCCGCGCGACCTGGTCGCCCTGCACCGGCGGGCGAAGGCCATCGCCAAGGCCCGCCGGGACCTGGCCGGCGACGACGGGCCCGAGATCACCGTGGACGCGCTCGACGAGGCCACGCTGGTCGAGGCGCTCGCCGACCTGGGGCCGGCGCAGGCGTACTCGGCGGAGGGGTACGCCCGGCTGCGGTCGTACGGGATGGAGTTGGCGCTGCTGCGCTACCGCCTGGACCAGTCCCTGCCGGAGCTGATCGCGGACATCGAGCGGACCATCGGCCTGGACGTGGAGGTGGCGGTGCGCGCGGGCCGGGACGGCACCGGCGACGCCGGCCTGGCCCGCGGCCACCTGGACGCGCTCGGCGACGTGGCGGCCCGGTTCTCCGGCGAGACGCCCGGCGCGACCCTCGCCGGGTTCCTCGCCTACCTGGCCGCCGCCGAGGACGAGGAGCGCGGCCTCACCCCCGGCGAGGTTGAGGTGGTGGAGGGCGCGGTGCAGATCCTCACCGCGCACGCCGCCAAGGGTCTGGAGTGGGACGTGGTGGCGGCGGCCGGGCTGACCCGGGGGGTCTGGCCGGGGCCGGTCCGCAACTCCGACCACTGGCTGGGCGGGCTGGGCGTGCTGCCGTTCCCGCTGCGCGGCGACGCCGACGGGCTGCCCGTGCTGGGCCTGGCCGGGGCGGAGGACCAGCGCGGGGTGGCCCGGGCGCTGGAGGACTTCACCGACGCCTGGCGGGCGCACGACGAGCGCGAGGAGCGCCGGCTGGCGTACGTGGCGGTGACCCGGCCCCGGCGGCTGCTGCTCTGTTCCGGCTACTGGTGGGGGGAGGGCACGAAGAGGTTCCGCGGCCCCGCGGTGTTCCTGCGTGAGGTGCACGACGCCTGCCTGGCCGGTGGGGACGGTCACCTGGTCGACGAGTGGGCGCCGGAGCCGGCCGGGGACGCGGTGAACCCGACCACCGAGACGGTGTCGCGGGCCGAGTGGCCGGCGGACCCGCTCGGCGCCCGCCGGCCCGCGCTCGCCGAGGCCGCCGCGCTGGTCCGCCGCTACCTCGCCGACCCGGAGGCGGCCCGGCGCGAGGCGGCGTTGCCGGCGATCGCCGAGGCGACGGATGCCGGGCGGGCGGGCGCGTCCAGGGACGGCGGCACCGACGCGACGGACGCCGGGCCGGCGGGCGCGCCCAGGGACGGCGGGGCCGCGGCGGCGGACGGGATCGGGCCGAGGGACGGCGGCCCCGGGGGCCGGGCGGACGATCCCGAGGTGGCCCGCTGGCGGCGCGAGGCGGACCTGCTTCTCGCCGAGCGGGCCGAGCTGGCCCGCCGGGCCGAGGCGGTGGAGGTGGAACTTCCCGGCCATCTCTCGGTGACCCAGCTGGTGGCGCTGCGCCGGGACCCGGAGGCCCTGGCCCGGGCGCTGCGGCGACCGATGCCCACCGAGCCCAACCCGTACGCTCGGCGCGGCACCGCGTTCCACGCCTGGCTGGAACAGCGCTTCGGCGCCGATCGACTGCTCGACGTGGACGAGTTGCCCGGCGCGGCGGACGACGACGCCGCCCCGGACGAGGCGCTCACCGAACTCCAGGAGCGTTTCCTGGCCAGCGAGTGGGCGGACCGGGTGCCGGTGGAGGTGGAGGTGCCGTTCGCCACCGTCCTCGCCGGCGTGGTGGTCCGGGGGCGGATGGACGCGGTCTTCGCCCGCCCCGGCGGCCGGTACGACGTGGTCGACTGGAAGACCGGCCGGCAGCCCGGCGGCCGGGAGGCCGACGCGGCCGCGGTGCAGCTCGCCGTCTACCGGCTGGCCTGGGCCGAGCTGGCCGGCGTGCCGGTGGAGCGGGTGGGCGCAGCCTTCCACTACGTCCGGGACGGGGTCACCGTCCGTCCCGCCGACCTGCTCGACGCCGCCGGGCTGACCGCGCTGGTCGCCGGAGTACCGGAAATTTCGGCGGACGGCCCGGCGTTCCCTAATTCGTGATAGGTTAGGCGCGTTGCAGTTTTGGTTTCCAGAGACTCTGTGTGCGCCTGGCGGATTGTGGCCCCAGGCGCACTTTGTTGTGTCCGGAGTTCTCCGGGCGGGGCGACCAGCAGCGACAGGCGGTCCGCGCATCAGACGCGTGGGACGCTCCTCTTCGGCCCGCAACAGGTGCGGGTTCGAACGTTCCGTCAAGGAGACGAAACAAATGGCTATTGGCACCGTCAAGTGGTTCAACGCTGACAAGGGCTTCGGCTTCATCACCCCGGACGGCGGCGGCGCCGACGTCTTCGCCCACTTCTCGGCGATCCAGAGCTCCGGCTACCGGAGCCTGGACGAGAACCAGCGGGTCGAGTTCGAGGTGACCCAGGGCCAGAAGGGCCCGCAGGCGGAGAACATCCGCCCGCTCTGATCTTCGGATCGACCAGTAAGTAACACCCATCGCGCCCCCCGGGTGCGATGACGGGCCCGGTCCGCCGCGCCGCCCCTCCGCGGGACGGCATGCCGCGGTGGACCGGCCCGTACCCCTTCGGTTCGTGCTTGTGACCACCGGCGACGCCGGTGACGCGCTGCGCAGCAGCGCCCTTCCTCGACACGTGCCGCGTCGAGGAAGGCATTCCGTATGACCATGACCACCGTCGTTCCGTCGTTCGCCCGTACCGGGCTGGTTCCGGCGCTGCTCGCCGAACTCGCCGCCCAGGGCATCACCGAGCCGTTCCCGATCCAGTCGGCGACGTTGCCGGACTCGCTCGCCGGCCGCGACGTGCTCGGCCGGGGCCGTACCGGCTCCGGCAAGACGCTCGCCTTCGGGCTTCCGCTGCTCTCCCGCACCGCCGGTCGTCGGGCCCGTCCGGGCCGTCCGCTCGCCCTGGTACTGGTGCCGACTCGTGAGCTTGCCCAGCAGGTCGAGACGGCACTCGCTCCGTACGCCCGCGCCGTCGGGCTGCGCTGCGCCACGGTGGTCGGCGGCCTCTCCCTGCAGCGTCAGGCGGACGCGCTGCGCGCCGGTGCCGAGGTGGTCGTGGCCACCCCGGGTCGGCTGCACGACCTGATCAACCGGGGCGACGCCCGGCTCGACCAGGTCGCGATCACCGTGCTGGACGAGGCCGACCAGATGGCCGACATGGGCTTCCTTCCGCAGGTCGTCAAGCTGCTGGAGCAGGTCGCACCGGGCGGCCAGCGGATGCTCTTCTCCGCCACCCTGGACGGCGGCGTCGACAAGCTGGTCCGCCGCTTCCTGACCGACCCGGTGTCGCATTCGGTCGACCCGGGCACCGCCACGGTGACCGGGATGACGCACCACGTGCTGCACGTCGACGCGGCCGACAAGCCGGCCGCGCTGGCCCGGATCGCCGCCCGCGAGGGTCGCACCATCCTGTTCATGGGCACCAAGCACCGCGCCGACCGGCTCGCCCGCCAGTTGCTGGCCAAGGGGGTACGCGCCG
Source organism: Micromonospora sp. MP36 (assembly GCF_008119785.1). Taxonomy (GTDB): domain Bacteria; phylum Actinomycetota; class Actinomycetes; order Mycobacteriales; family Micromonosporaceae; genus Micromonospora. The sequence goes on from NZ_VSFA01000007.1 coordinate 149,391, forward strand.
CCGCGCTGCACGGCGGCAAGTCGCAGCCGCAGCGCACCCGGATCCTCGAACAGTTCCGTACCGGTCAGGTGACGGCGCTGGTCGCGACCGATGTGGCGGCCCGTGGCATCCACGTTGACGGGCTCGACATGGTCGTCAACGTGGACCCGCCGACGGAGGCGAAGGACTATCTGCACCGGGGTGGGCGTACCGCCCGGGCGGGGGAGTCCGGCACCGTGGTCACCCTGGTCCTGCCCGAGCAGCGCCGGGACGTGGCCCGGCTGATGAGCGCGGCTGGCATCAAGCCGCAGTCGAGGCAGATCCAGCCCGGCGATGAGGTGCTGGCCCGGGTGACCGGTGCCCGCGAGCCGTCCGGCGTGCCGGTGACAATCACCGTCCCGCAGCCGGCGCCCGCCCGCCGGGCCGGTAGGGCGGAGGGGGCCGCCGACGGCGCCCGCTCCGCGCACCGCACCTCCAGCCGCTCCCGCCGTCCGCGCCGTCCCCGGACCGCCTGACCGCTCGGCGGCTGCGGGCCGATGGCTCGTCGGGATCCCCGATCGCATTGCTGAGTCGGGGATCAGCGCCGGGTGCGTCCGATGGCCGACTGCGGCCGGCCGTCGGGCTCGCCATCCTGTCCCCCGGGAGCGCGGGTCGGGCGGGCCGGCCGGGCGCGGAAGGGGTGACCATGACGGGCGGGGCCCACTCGGAAGCGACGCGCGAGCTGCTGCTGGTCCTCGCGGTCGCGGGTCTGGGCCTGGTGCTCGCCATGGCGGCCGCGTTCGGGCCCTGGCATCCGACCTCCGGCGATCCCGCCCGGGCCGGGCTGGTCGAGCTGCACAGCCCGCCCGGGCGGACCGTCGAGTCGACGGCGGGTTAGGCGCCGGGACGGACGGCCGGGGGTCAGCCCGCCGGGGTGCGGTCGGCCAGCAGGTCGGCCAGGGTGGTGCGGTCCACCACCAGGGCGATCGCGCCGTCCACCGCCAGCCAGACGTCCCGCAGCCCGATGGCCACCCCGTGGTAGCCGGCCCGGTCGGCGGGCATGCCCCGGACGCTGGTCAGCGCGTCGCCGACCGCGCGCAGGACGTCCCCCACGCTGATCTCCGCGGCGGCCCGGGTGAGGGTGTAGCCGCCCTCGGTGCCGCGGTGGCTGTGCAGCAGCCCGGCCCGACGCAGGTCGAGCAGGATGCCCTGGAGGAAGCTGAGCGGGATGTCCTGGCTCTCGGCCAGGATCGCCGCCTTCACCAGCTCGCCGCCGCCGAACCCCCCGTCGCCGGTGGACCCGGCGGCGTCGGCGACGGCGAGCATGGCACGGAGCGCGTAGTCGGCGCGCGCGGAGACGTACACCGTCAGTTGCCGGCCTGGTCCAGCACGCCCCACCGGCGGCGGATCGCCTTGTCCGCCGCGCCGAAGGCGGCGTCCACGAGCAGGCCCACCACCAGGATGACGATCATGATCGCCATCAGCCGGGGTGCCTCGTTCAGTTCCCGGGCGTAGGTGAGCTGTGCGCCGATCGACGTCCGGGTGGCGATGACCACCAGCAGCTCGCCGGCCATCAGGCTGCGCCAGGCGAACGCCCAGCCCTGCTTGAGACCGGCCACGATGGCGGGTAGCGCGGCCGGCGCGATCACGTACCGGTAGAGGTGGAGCCCGCGGGCGCCGAGGTTGCGGCCGGCCCGCACCAGCAGCGGTGGTACGTAGTCGACGCCGTGGATGACGCCGTTGGCGACCGACGGCGCCGCGCCGAGCACCACCACGAAGAAGATCGCCTGCTCGCTGAGCTGGAAGAGCAGAATGGCCAGCGGGAACCAGGCGATCGACGGCATGGTCTGCAGCGCCGTGATCATCGAGCCGAGCGCGGCCCGCAGCACCGCCACCCGGGCCACGGCCAGGCCGAGCACCAGCCCGACGGCGACCGCGGCGGCGAAGCCCACGGCCGCCCGGCGGCCGGTGGTGGCCAGGCCGTCCCAGAGCGCCGAGCTGACCAGGTAGTGGCCGAGGTCCGCGAACACCGTCGCCGGACCGGGCAGCGCCCACGGGTCCTTCCACCCGGTCCAGACCACGACCTGCCAGAAGGCGATGGCCAGGGCCAGGGCGGCCAGCTTCGGCCACAGCGCCGACCAGGCCCGGCGGACCCGGGACGGCCCGCGCTGCCGGCCGGCGGTCTCCAGGGCGTCCAGTCCGGAGATCTCCGCGTCGGTACGCGTGGATCCGGTGAGCGTGTCACTGGCCATGGCGGCCCACCTCCGTACGCAGCCGGTCGGTGACCTCGGCGGCGATGGTCGCGATCTCCGGGGAGTCGATCCGCCGGGGCCGGGGCACGTCGACCCGGGTGGACCAGATGATCCGGCCGGGCCGGCTGGAGAGCAGGATGATCCGGTCGGCGAGCCGCGCCGCCTCGCGGACGTTGTGCGTCACGAAGAGCACGCTCAGCCGGCGTTCGGACCAGATCCGCTCCAGCTCGTCGTGGAGGATGTCCCGGGTCATCGCGTCGAGCGCGCCGAACGGCTCGTCCATCAACAGCACCGGGGTGTCCAGGGCGAGGGTGCGGGCCAGCGCGACGCGCTGCCGCATGCCGCCGGAGAGCTCGTGCGGGCGCTTGCGACCGAACTCGGCCAGGTGGACCGTACGCAGCAGGTCGGCCACCTTCGCCCGGCGCTCGGCGCGGGGCAGCCCGCGCAGCTTGAGCGGCACCTCGACGTTGGCCTCGACGGTGAGCCAGGGGAACAGGGCCGGCTCCTGGAACATCAGGCCGGGGTTGACCCCCTCGCCCAGCTCGATCCGGCCGCCGCTGGCCCGGTCCAGCCCGGCGACCAGGTTGAGCAGCGTGCTCTTGCCGCACCCGGACGCGCCGACCAGGCAGACGAACTCACCGGGGGCGACGTCCAGCGACACCCCGTCCAGGGCCAGTACGGCGTGCTCGCCCTGGCCGTACACCTTGGTCACGCCGCGCAGCGCGACCGAGCCGGTCGCGCTGCGCGGGGTCGTCGTGGTCGACGTCACGGCTGGGTGACCTCGGGCTTGCCCTGCGCCTTGAGCACCTCGTTGAGGAACTTCAGGTCGTAGAGGCCGTTCAGGTCGACCGGTTGGGTCAGCCCGACGGCGACGGCGTGGTCCAGGCCGGTCTTCAGCGAGGACGCGATCGGGTCGTTGGTGAACTCCAGGGTGGGCCAGGCCTGCTTGATCAGCTTGACGTCGAGCGGCTTGCCGGTGATCTTGCCGATGTGGTCGGAGATGGCCTGCTGCGCCTCGTCCGGCTTGGTGTTGACGAACTCGTTCGCCGCGACCTGCCCCTCGACCAGCTTCTTCACCACGTCCGGGTGGGCCTTGAGAAACTTGGTGCTGACCAGCAGGTTGGTGATGACGAACTTCCGGTCCGGCCAGAGGTCGCGCTCGTCCACCAGCACCTTGCCGCCGGCGTTGACCAGCCGGGAGACGTACGGCTCCGGCACCCAGGCGCCGTCGATCGCGCCGCTGGCGAAGGTGTCCACCGTCTGCGCGTTCTCCTGCGGGACCACCGTGACGTCGCCGCCGCCCTCCTTGGTGGTGTTGAGGCCCTTCTCCTTGAGCCAGTAGCGCAGCGCCACGTCCTGGGTGTTGCCGAGTTGCGGGGTGGCGATCTTCTTGCCGCGCAGCTGCTCGACCGAGGTGATGTCCGGCTTGACCACCAGCGCGACGCCGCCCGAGGCGGCGCCGGAGACCACCCGGACCGCCTCACCCTTGGACTTCGAGAAGGCGTTCACGGTCGGGTTCGGACCGATGTACGTGGCGTCGAGCGCGCCGGAGAAGACCGCCTCGATGGCCGCCGGGCCGGCGTTGAAGGTCTTGGTCTCCAGCGTGACGTCGCTGCCCAGCTTCTCCTTGAAGATCCCCTTCTCCACGCCGACCACGGCGGGCGCGTGGGTGATGTTGGGGAAGTAGCCGAGGCGCAGGGTCACCGGGCCGGCGGCCGCGTCGCCGGTGTCGTCGCCGCAGGCCGCCGTGCTGCCCAGGGTCGCCGCGCCGACCACGGCGAGGGTGGCCAGGGAGACCAGTCGACGGAAGGGGAGCCGTCTCATCGTGTGTCCAATCCACAGTATTCCTACTTAGTTAGTAGGAAGAGTGGGGCAGGGTGGGAGCGGCGTCAAGACCCATCCAGCATCCGGGACGGCTCACCTGGGAATTCTCGGCAATTCCCACCTGTTCGGTGGAGTATGTGGCCCCGGACGGCCGACTGCCGGCGCGTCCGTCCGGAGTGCGCGGCCACACCGCCCGTGCGTCCGGTGCCGAGGGGCTAGATTCGATCTCGTGCCGACGCGGAGAACGAAGATCCCAGCGACGAAGTACCCGGTCGAGCGGTTCAGCCTCGACAACGGCCTGCGGGTGGTGCTCACCCCCGACCGCAGCGCCCCGGTCATCGGGGTGGCGGTGGTCTACGACGTCGGCATCCGGTCCGAGCCGGAGGGGCGGACCGGCTTCGCCCACCTCTTCGAGCACCTGATGTTCCAGGGCTCGGAGAACCTGGAGAAGCTGGCCCATTTCCGGCATGTCCAGGGTGCCGGCGGCACCTTCAACGGCTCCACCCACCTGGACTACACCGACTACTTCGAGACGCTGCCCAGCAACGCCCTGGAACGGGCGCTCTTCCTGGAGGCCGACCGGATGCGCGGCCCCCGGCTGACCGAGGAGAACCTGCGCAACCAGGTCGACGTGGTCAAGGAGGAGATCCGGGTCAACGTGCTCAACCGGCCGTACGGCGGGTTTCCCTGGCTGACCCTGCCGCCGGTGATGTTCGACACCTTCCCGAACGCGCACGACGGCTACGGCTCCTTCGACGACCTGGAGTCGGCGACCGTGGCGGACGCCGCCGACTTCTTCCGGCGCTACTACGCCAGCGGCAACGCCGTGCTGGCGGTCAGCGGCGACATCGACGTGACCGAGGCGACGGAGCTGATCGAGCGGCACTTCGGGGACGTGCCGGCCCGCCCCGCCCCGGCGCGGCCCGACTTCGCCGAGCCCGACCTGACCGCCGAGCGGCGCCGGTCGTACACCGACAAGCTGGCCCCGCTGCCCGCGGTGGCCGGGGCCTGGCGGGTGCCCGACCCGCTGACCGACTTCACCGGCTACCTGCCGTACGTGGTGCTCGCCGAGGTGCTCACCGACGGGGACGCGTCCCGGCTGGTCGAACGGCTGGTCCAGCGGGACCGTACGGTCACCAGCCTCGGCGGCTACCTCGGCTTCATGGGCGACCCGTTCGACGTACGCGACCCCACCGCGCTGCTGCTCCAGGCCCACCTGCCGCCCGGCGGCGACGTGGACAAGGTGCTGCGCACCATCGACGAGGAGTTGGACCGGCTCGCCACCGACGGGCTGACCGACGGCGAGTTGGCCCGCACCCAGGCCCGGATGGCCACCCACCTGCTGCGGGACACCGACGCGTTGCTCGGCCGGGCGCTGCGGATGGCCGTCCTCGAACAGCAACGCGGCGAGCCGGGCCTGCTCAACGAGCTGCCCCGGCTGGTCGGCGAGGTCACCGAGGAACAGGTGGTCGCCGCCGCCGCCACCCTGCGGCCGGAGCGCCGCGCGTCCATCGAGGTCCTCGCCGGAGGTGCCCGATGAGCGCGAGGAGTGGTTTGCGAGCCCCGCAGTCGCGAACGGAGGAGGTCCAGTGACGGCAACCGTGGAGACCGGGACGCGGCCGCTGCCGCCGCTCGGCCCCAACCGCAGGCTCAAGGTGCCGAAGCAGGCCGAGCGCACGCTCGCCAACGGGCTCACCGTGATCGCCGTACGCCGGAACGCGGTCCCGCTGGTCGAGCTGCGGCTCTGGATGCCGGCCGGGCGTACCCACCTGGCCCGGGGCGCGATGCTGGCCCAGACCATCCTCGCCGGCACGCCGACCCTCAGCGCGACGCAGATCGCCGCCGAGTTGCAGAAGGTCGGCGGCGCGCTGTCCGCCGGGCTCGACCCTGACCGGCTGATGCTCTCCGGGGCGAGCCTGGGCACCGGCCTGGACCGGATGCTGGAGATCCTCGCCGACGTGCTCACCGGGGCCACCTACCCGGGCGACTGGGTGGAGACCGAGCGGGACCGGCTGGTCGACCGGATCCAGGTCGCCCAGAGCCAGCCCGCCCACCTGGCCCGGACCGCGCTGCTCAAGCGGATCTACGGCCGGCACCCGTACGCGGTTCAGACCCCGGAGCCCGACCAGGTGCGCGCGGTACGCCCGCCGGCCCTGCGGCGGTTGCACGCCGAACGTGTGCACCCGGCCGGCGCGGTGCTGGTGCTGGTCGGCGACGTGCAGCCGGAGCGGGCCGTGGACGCCGCCGAGAAGGCGCTCGCCGGGTGGAACGGGGCCGGGCGCGCCGAGGAGTTGCCGCCGGCCCCGCCGCTGGAGCCGGGCCCGCTGCTGCTGGTCGACCGGCCCGGTTCGGTCCAGTCCTCGCTGCGGATCGCCCTGCCCGCGGTGCCCCGCACCCACCCGGACCACGCCGCGCTGCAACTGGCCAACCTGCTCTTCGGCGGCTACTTCTCCTCCCGCTGGGTGGAGAACATCCGCGAGGACAAGGGCTACACGTACGGGCCCCACTCGCTGGTCGAGCACTCGGTGGCCGGGTCGGTGCTGATCGCCGCCGCCGAGGTGGCCACCGAGGTGACCGCCCCCGCCCTGCTGGAGACCACGTACGAGCTGGGCCGGCTGGCCGCGCTGCCGCCGAAGCCCGAGGAGCTGGAGCAGGCCCGCCAGTACGCGCTCGGCACGCTCCAGCTCGGCATGTCCACCCAGACCGGGCTGGCGTCGCTGACCAGCGCGTACGCCGGCAACGGGCTGCGCCTGGACTTCCTCGCCGAGCACGCGTCCCGGCTCGCCAGGGCGACCGTGGACGACGTGGCCGAGGCGGCGGCCCGCTACCTCGCCCCGGCGAAGGCGGTCACCGTCGTGCTCGGTGACGCCGAGCGGATCGCGGATTCGCTGGCCACGCTCGGTCCGGTGCGGACGGAGGCGGCGTGAGCGAGCGGAGCGAGCGGAGCAGTTGGCTCAGCACCGTGGTGGGTCGCGCCGCCGGCGAGCGGAGCGAGGCGTGACCGGCGAGCCTGCCCCACCGCTGGCCCGGTCCACGCTGGATCGGGCGGCGCACCGGCGTACCGACCCGGACTGGCTCGCCGAGGCGTGGGAGCGGGCCCGGGTGCTGGTGCTGGACTCGGCCGACGACGGGCGCGCCCTGGTCCGCGGCACGGCGGCACCGCCGGAGTTGGTGCTGGTCGGCCCCGCCGAGCTGCCCGAGGTGCCCCGGTCGGTGCCGATGTTCCTCGGCGTCGAGCCCGACGGCGTACCGGTCTTCGCGGTGGACGCGCCGCTGCCGGAGCTGCCGGGCACCCGGCGGGCCAACCTGCGCGAGGTGGGGCATCTCCTGGCCGACCGGGACGCGGGCCTCTTCACCACCGCGCTCGCCCTGCTGAACTGGCACGTCCGGCACGGCTACTCGTCGGTCACCGGGCACCCGACACAGGTCGACGAGGCCGGCTGGTCCCGGGTCGACCCGGGCGGCGACCGGGTCTGGCCGCGTACCGACCCGGCCATGATCGTGCTGGTCCACGACGGGGTGGCCGGCCCGGAGGGGCGGTGCCTGCTCGGCAACAACGCCGCCTGGGCGCGTACCCCCGGCGAGCGCCGTTTCTCCTGCCTGGCCGGCTACGTGGAGCCCGGGGAATCGGCCGAGGCCGCCGTGCTCCGCGAGGTCCGCGAGGAGGTCGGCGTCGGGGTCGAGGAGATCGCGTACGCGGGCAGCCAGGCGTGGCCGTTCCCCGGCTCGCTGATGCTCGGCTTCCTGGCCCGCGCCGACGCCGACGAGCAGATCCGGGTGGACCCGGCCGAGATCGCCTACGCCCGCTGGTTCACCCGGCGGGAGATCGGCGCCGCGCTGGCCGGGGAGGCGGTCGACGTCGACGGCCACCGGCTGGCCCTTCCGCCACCGTCCTCCATCGCCCTGTTCCTGATCCACCGCTGGCTCGACGGCCACTGCTGACTGGCCGGGCCGACGGGATCTGAGCGACCGGGTGGGTCATCGCCACTTCGCCGACATGGCGGGGTTGCGGCGAGCGGGACACCGCCACCTCGCCGAAGTGGCGTTGCGCACCGGCGACCGGCGACCGGCGACCGGCGACCGGCGAGCGGCGACCGGCGACCGGCGAGCGGCGACCGGCGGGGGCCGGACACGGTCCCGGCCCGTGGCCGTCGTTGCCGCGGCGGTCACGGGCCGGGAACACGGGCCGTCGTGGCCGGGTGAGGCAAGGAACGCGGCGGGGGAGCCGGTCCGACCACGACGGACGTCAGGTCACGTCCGATTGACGTACCACGGGCCCGGGTCGGGGTCCTCGATCGGGAGCACCTTCACCCGGTGCCGGCCGGCACGTACTGCTCCGACGGACGCCAGCGCCCGGGCCAGCAGCAGGGCGGCGTCCCGGTCCTCGGCGTGGACGACCTGGCGGCGCGGCTCCGGCGCGGTGGTCTCGTCCCGCAGCCGGCCACCGTCGGCCCAGACGGCCGCGATGTCGGTGTCGGCGGCGGCTCGGATCTCGGTGCGGACGATCAGGAACCGCATGGCTGTCCCCCGGTACGGACGGACGGATACGCGATGGAACTTCCACGTCACTCAATCGAGATGTTACGCCTCGTGGTCGTCCCAGCAAGTGAACTCGACCGTCCTTCGCGCGCCCCGACCGATCGGGTGACCCCGGTCGGCACGGTTGTCGGGATGGGCAGGGGAAGGGGCCGCCGGCGCCACGCCGACGGCCCCGGTCACTCAGCTAATCAGTTCAGCGAGAACTGCCCGTTCTTCGCGCCGGTGATGAAGCCGAGCCAGCCGGCCCGGTTGAACAGCAGCACCGGACCGCTCCGGTCCTTGCTGTCCCGCAGTGCCACCGCCGCCGGCCCGGTACGCAGCGGCGCGACCTCCACGCAGTTCGAGGTCTGGCTCCGGGTGCTCTTGCGCCAGGCGGCGCCGGCGAGTTGCGGCGCGAGGTCGGACGAGTTGTTGCGGATCTCGTTCATGGTTCTGCTCCTGGTCTGGAGTGCTCCGATGGGGACGAGTGACGCCGCAGGCCGGACGGCGCTCCCCGTGGATCACCGGTCCGTCGCCAGGCGCCCCGAGTCGCGGCGGCGCTGGGCCGGCGCCGTTGCCGGCCCGTGCGCCACTGTGGACCCGGCCGCCGTGTCGGTCAGCCGTCCCGTCGCCTCGATGAGCCAGGAGAGGGTGTCCGATGCGGAGAGCGCCGCCGAGCATAGCCACTCGAACACCACTTTATAGCGATTTAGGGTGTTCGCCTCGGTCGACATGACGTCGGTGAACCCGCCTTCGATTGCCAGCGTCTCCGGATCGAGCGGATCGGCGAACCGGTAGACCGAGAAGGCGGTCGGCGGCAGGTACCAGTCACCGACCCGGGTGTCGCGCAGCAGCAGATGCAGCGTCACGTTCGGCAGCATGGCCAGCTCGCAGAGGTGGACGATCTGCTCGTGCAGCACCTCGGGTGGACCGGCCCGGCGGCCGAGCGCGGCCTCCTCCAGCACGGCCGTGTAGCGGGGCGCGTCGGGGGAGCGGGTGAGCAGCGACTGGCGGGCCTGCCGGGCGCGTACCTGGGTCTCCGGGTCCTCGACGTCCGGGTCGCCGGCCTCCTCCGCCACCTGGGCCGCCGAGCGGATCCGGTGCCGGGCGTACCCGGGGGTCTGCAGCAGGCCGGGGACCAGCACCGGGTTGTACTCGGAGATCTCCGCGCAGCCCGCCTCCAGCTCGGCGAAGCCGCGCTGCTGCTGGGTCATCACCGGGAAGTTCCGTAGCCAGCCGCGCATGTCGCCGGCCTCCTGGGCGATCCCCAGCAGTTCCTCGCGCAGCTCGTCGGTCGCGCCGTAGAGGGTCAGCAGGACGTCGACATCGTCCGGGTCGGGGCGGCTGCGCCCGTTCTCCAGGCGGGACAGCTTGGACGCGGACGCCCAGCCGATCCGCTCGATGACCTGGTCGCCGGTGAGGCCAGCCTGCTCACGCAGCCGGCGCAGCTCGGTGCCGAGCCTGCGACGGCGCAGGATCGGGCCTGGTGCGGCAGGAGGCACGGTGTCCTCTTTCCGTCGACCGCCGCGAGAAGCGACGGTAACTGTATGGAATTCGCCCCCCACGGTCAGTATGGACGGCGCGGCCGGTGTCGGAGGTCCCGGCGAGGGCGTGTCTTGCGACAAAAAGAGGACCGTGGAGGTGGTCCGACCGGTCCGGACGAGGCCGTTCCGGGCCCGGCACCCGCCCCGTCGCGCCTCCGGGCGCACCCCCCGCCGGAGGGAACCTGATGCGCACCGTCCTGGGCCGCCCCGACTTCCGCCTGCTCTTCGCCGCCCTGCTGGCCAGCATGGCGGCCGAGTCGATCCTGCTGCTGGCCCTCGCCGTCTGGGTGAAGGATCTGACCGGATCGGACGGCATGGCCGGGGCGACCATCTTCGCGATCATCGCCCCGATGACGCTGGCGCCGCTGGTCGGCTGGGTCGTCGACCGGTACCGTCGCCAGCCCTTCTTCGTGGCCGCCAACCTGGGGACGGCCGTGCTGCTCAGCCCGCTCTTCGCGGTCCGGGACCGCGGCGACGTGTGGCTCATCTACGTGGTGGCGGCGCTCTACGGCCTGTCGTACATCACGTTGACCGCGGTGCTGAGCGGGCTGATCCGGCAGCTCGTGCCGAGCGAACTACTGGCCGACGCGAACGCGGTGCTGCAGACCGTCCGGCAGGGCCTCCGGCTGGTCGGCCCACTGGCCGGGGCCGGACTGTACGCCGCGGTCGGCGGCTGGCTGCTGACCGCCCTCGCCATGGCCGGCTTCCTGACCGCCGCGGCCGTGGTCGGCCTGCTCCGGGTCACCGAGAGCACCCCGTCCGGGGCCGGCCTGCGCTGGCCGGCCGAGCTGAGCGCCGGGCTGCGGCACCTGGCCGGTGAACCGGCGCTGCGCCGGGCCCTGCTCGGCTACGGGCTGGGCTCGCTGGTGATGGGCTTCACCGAGTCGCTGATCTTCGCGTACGTGGACCAGGGGCTGCGCCGGGACGCCGCGTTCGTCGGCGTGCTCGTCACCGTGCAGGGGATCGGCGGGCTGGTCGGCGGGCTCTTCTCGGCGACGGTGGTGCGCCGGACCGGCGAGGTGGGGACGCTCGCCGCCGGGGTGACCTTCTTCGGCCCGGCCGCGCTGGCGCTGGCGTACCCGCGGCTCTGGCTGGGTGTGGTGGCGCTGCTGCTGGCCGGGATGTCGCTGCCGCTAACCATGGTCGGGCTCAACACGCTGGTCCAGCGGCGTACCCCGCCGGGGCTGCTCGGCCGGGTCGCCGCCACCTCGGAGGCGCTGGTCAGCGGCCCGCAGGCGGTCTCCATCGGCGCCGGCGCCCTGCTCGTCGGCGTCCTCGACTACCGCCTGCTCTTCGCCCTGGTCGGGATGATCACCACGCTCGCCGGCGGCTACCTCTGGCAGGGCCGCCACCTGACCCCCCCCCCCCCGCCCCCCCCCCCCCTCCCCCCCCCCCCCCCCCCCCCCGCGGCCCCCCCCCCCCCCCCCCCCCCCGTTGGTCATGCAGGTGTTTTCGCGACCCCCCCCCCGCCGGCGGCAAAAAA
>NZ_VSFA01000070.1 GCF_008119785.1 Micromonospora sp. MP36
CGTTCCGTTGCGCCGCGCGTACACCGGCATCTGGAGCATGATGTCGCGCGGCTCCTTCAACGGCCCGGGCGGGCCGCACACCCGCTGGCAGATCCCCCCGGTCAACGGTGGCTCGATGGGGTCCCTGCACACGCTGCGGGACAAGCTGAAGATCGGGCTGCTCGGTGAGGAGCATGCGCTGCGGCTGTCGCGGGAGGGGCTCGCGTCGTCCGGCCTGGTCGTCGCCGACGTCACCGCCCGCGCGGTCGACGCCGGCCCGGGTGGGCTGACCGGCATCAACATCGCGATGAACGCCGACCGCTCGCCGGCGTGCAGCACCACCACCGACCCGCTCTGCGACGGCGGCCGGTTCAACAACTACACCGTCGAGGTCGTCCAGCGGATGGGTGCGGACTCGTTCACCCCTGACAACGGCGTGCTGATCAGCAAGACCAAGAACACCGACAGCGCCCCGTTCGTGTGGGTCGTGGACGCGAACCCGCAGGACATCGACATGGTGGACTTCTACCAGCCGAACGGCACCCCGCAGAAGATCACCATGGGCGACTACCGGCAGCTGTCGGACGCGCTGTTCCACGCCGGCGCCAACTCCGGCAGCGAGTACGAGTACGTGGACGAGGCCAACCGGCTGCACTTCTACGTGCTCAACCTCCGCCGCGACGGTGACGGGGTGCTGTCCTACACGGTGGCGGTCCGGTCGCTGGACGGCGCCGGTCCGAGCGAGCACGGCGTGGCCCTGTCGAAGGGCTCCCTGGTCACCCAGGGCAAGCCCACCGGCAAGGGCGCGAACTGCACGTTCGACCTGACCAACACCGGCCGGTACGTGGCCGGCGAGCAGGTGCACCCGGAGGACGCCAGCGCGTACCTGAAGTCCGATGTGTACCGGCTCTCGGCGACCGTCGACGGCAAGGGCTGGCGGGTTCAGCTGCCCAACGAGCTGGCCACCGCCAAGTTCGGCGCCACCACCCCGGTCGACGTCTCGGTCGGCGCCACCGCCGACGCGGCCGCGACCACCCTGGTGACGCTCACCGCCACCTCGGAGAGCGACCCGAGCAAGACCGTGACCAGCCAGTGCCGGGTCGAACGGCCCCGGGCACTGCTCGGCTGACCCACGGAAGGGCCCGGGGCGGTGGGGACCACGTTCCCCGCCACCCCGGGCCCGCCCCGACGATCTGGAGGACAGATGCGGCGTCTGCTGGCAGCGGTCGTGCTGCCGTCGCTGCTCACCGGCGCACTGGCCGGGTGCGGTGGTGCCGAGGAGGCCCGGTCGGCGATGACCGTGCGGGTGCTGGTGCGGGACATCAACATCCGGCCGGAGGGCGTGGAGTGCGCCGGCACCGGCCCGTACACCCACTTCCACAACCGCGCGCCGTTTCAGGTGATCGACGCCGGCGGGCGGACGCTGGCCGAGGGCGTGCTGTCCTCCGGCACGTCCGTGGCCACCTTCGAGGAGGACCTGGAGGTGACCCGCGTCCCGACGTACTGCGAGTTCTCCATACCGGTCGAGCTGGCCGCCCGGGACGCGTACCGGCTGGTCGTCGACGGCCACCCGGCGATCGACCTCACCCCGAACAGCAGCGAGGGGCCGGCGCTGGTCGCCGTGGTGCCCTCGTGACCCGCCCGTACGCCGTCCGGCTGGCGGCCCTCGCGCTGGCGCTCGGCGCGGTGCTCTCCGCGACCGCCTGTTCCGACGGCGACGACGCGCCAGCGCGGACCGAGGCCGTCGCCGGTGGGGCATCGGCGCTGCCCGGCCCGGCGCCGGCGGGCCTGGCGCTGCGACCGGCCCCGTCCGGCGAGCCGGGCGCCCCGGCCGTCACCGGCCCGCTCACCGACGGCAGCCCGATCGCCTTCGCCGACCTGTGGGCCGACCGCCCGGTCGTGCTGGTCTTCTTCAGCTCCTGGTGCACCGCCTGCGCGCAACAGCAGGACGCCCTCAGCGAGCTGGCCCGCACCCACCGGGACAAGGTGGTCTTCGTTGGGGTGGTCACCGAGGACAAGCCGGAGGATCTGCAGCGTTACCTGCGGGAGCACCGGGTGGAGTATCCGGTCGTGGTCGACGACGACGGCGCGATCTGGCGGTCGTACGCGGTCCGCGAACCCCCGGCCGTGGTGCTGGTCGCCAAGGGCGGTGCGCTGCTGCGGGGCTGGCCGGGCGGCGTGGACGCGCCGACCCTCGACGGCCAGCTGCGCCAGCTGGTGCTCGCCCCCTGACCGGCGCCGCCAGCCATCAGCGGCGTCCGGACTCCAACCGCGCCACGGCGTCCACCACCTCGGGGAACGCGTCGATGAACAGGTCGACGTGTCGCGGGTCGAAATCCTCGCGCCGCCGTACGCCGCTCTGCAGGCAGCCGACGAACGACAGTCCCGCCTTCCCGGCGGCCTCGGCGTCGCCCGGCGAGTCGCCCACGTAGGCGCACTCGTGCGGGGCGAACCCGGTGCGGGCGAGCAGCTCGTCGAAGGCCCGGGGATCGGGTTTGCGGTAGCGGGTGTTGCCGGCGTGGAAGACGGCGCTGACCCGCTCGGCCAGGACGTGTTCCGGCGCCAGCAGGTGCGCCATCTCCGCCTCGGTGCGCGAGGTCAGCAGCAGCACCGTCCGCCCCGCCGCCACCAGCCGGTCCAGCGCGCGCAGGTTCTCCGGCGGGATCACGTCGAGCCGGCCGGCCGCGACGTAGCGGTGCAGCACGTCCGGGTACGCCGCCGCGAACCGGTCCAGGTCCACCCCCGGCGAGCGCAGCCGCATCGCGTCCAGCAGCGGCTGCCCCCAGGTCGCCAGGTGCACGGCCCGCGGCATCGGGTCGCGGCCGATCCGCCCCAGCACCTCGTTCTCGAGCTCGAAGCACGCCGCCTCAGTGAGGCACAGCGTGTCGTCGACGTCGACCGCGACAGCCCGGATCACCCGGCCACGTCCCCCCGTTCGTCGAGCGTCCGGCGCTGCGGGTAGACGGTCTCGCCGCGGGCCAGCATGGCGACGAACTGGGCGATGCGGCGTTCCCGGGTGTCGGCACGCTTGGCGCTGGTGAGCCGGTACAGGATGGCGTACCGGTTCTGCGCGGTGAGGATGTCGAACATCGCCCGGGCCCGGGGCTCCGCGGCCAGCGCGGCGGCGAGATCCGCCGGGACCTCCGCCGCGGCCTGTCCCGCGTAGGCGGCGTCCCAGCGGCCGTCGCCCTTGGCGCGTTCCACCTCGGCGATCCCGGCCGGGTGCATGCGGCCCTCGGCGAGCAGCCGGGCCACGATGCCGACGTTCCGGGCCGACCAGGGGCTACGAGCCCGCCGCGGGGTGAACCGTTGCCGGTAGGTGCTCTCGTCGCGGCCCTTGACCTGCCCGTCGATCCAGCCGTGGCAGAGGGCCTCCTCGAGCGCCTGGTCGTAGCTGAGGGTGGTGGGCCCCTGGCTGCCACGCTTGGCCAGGACCAGCCACACCCCGGTGGGGTCGGCGTGGTGTTCGCCGAGCCACCGCCGCCAGGCGGCGGCATCCGGGACGGTCAGCTCCGGCAGGTCACCGCTCACGTCAGGTTCTCCACCGGTGGATCATCCCACCGCCGGCGGTGGCCCGGGCGGAGCGGCCGTCACTGCGGCTTCCGGCTCTTCGACGGCGACAGGGTGGGCAGCGGGGGCAGCGACGGCGACCCCGTCGGCGGCGGTGTCGGCGAGTCGGTCGGGCTGGGGCTGGACTCCGAGGGCGTCACGCTCGGCGTCGGCCGCGTCGTGGGCCGGGGCGCGGAGGTGGTCGGCGCCGGCTGCGCCGGGCCGGTGGTCGACGGGGCGTCGTCCGGGAACTTCGGGTCGTCGAACCGGTACTTGTCCGGGTCGAGCTTGAGGGACTCGGTCGCCTGTGCCATGAACTGCCGCCAGATCGGCCCCGGGCCGCTGGCGCCGTACACCTCGTAGCTGCCGTCCTTCGTCCGCAGCGGCTTTCCGTCGGTGGTGCCGAGCCAGACGGCGGCCGCGAGAGCCCCGGTCCAGCCGACCATCCAGGTGTGCACGTTCTGCGTGGTGCTCTGCCCGGCCTGCCAGGTGCCGGTCTTCCCGGCGGAGTCCCAGCCGTTGTCCAACTTGGCCGCCTTGACCCGGCGCAGCGTCCAGTCGAGCTGGTTGATCGCCTCCTCGTTCAGCCCGAGGTCCGTCGTCTTCAGCTGCTCGGTGTAGAGCTTGTCGTCGCCCTTTGTCACCGACCGGACGAAGTGCGCCTCGGCGCGCTTGCCGCCGGCCGCGAAGGTGGCCATCCCGTTGGCGTGGTCCTGCACGGTGATGCCGTACTGGCCGATGCCGACCTCGGTGGAGAAGCGCTTCGCGACCTCGTCGGTCGGCTTGTCGCGCAGTTCCACCCGCTGCGGCTGCGGGTTGCCGTGCACCGTCTCCCACATGGAGTCGACGCCGGCCCGCTTGGCCATGTCCATCACCTTCGCGACCCCCAGCTTCTCGGTCAGCTCGAAGTAGGTGACGTTCAGGGACGCGACCGTGGCCTCCCAGAGGGCGCAGTTCGGCTGGCACGGCGCGTGTTCGGCGTTACGGATGGGGCCGGCCGGGCTGGCCTTGGTCCGCCCCGACTCGGGGAACTCCTTGGTGTCCGGCGAGTCGAAGTGCTGCTTCACGGAAACCTTGTTCTCCACGGCGGCGGCCAGGTCGTACACCTTGAACGACGAGCCCGGCGGGTGCTGGCCGAACCCGCGCGCCTGCCCCTTCTCGTCGTAGTACCAGCCGGCGTAGTCCGCGCCGGTGCTGCTGTTGCCGCCGTAGTAGCCGAGCACCCGCCCGGTGCCCGGTTCCACCGCCACCAGGGCGGCCTGCCAGTTCTTCGGCTGGCCCCGGACCGCGTCGGGGGCGGTGCCGCGCCGGATGTCGGCGGCCGCCTCGGCCGCGTCCTGGACCCGCTTGTCGATGGTGGTGACGATCCGGTAGCCGCCGTCGCGGATGACCTCGTCCGGCTTGCCGCGGAACTGTTCGGTCTGGCGCAGCTCGCTGAGCACGTGGTCGACCACCAGGCCGGTGGGCCGGTCGAGGCCGGACTGGCCGGCGTCCGGGTCGATCGGTTTCACGTCGTCCGGGTACGCCAGGTTCGCCGCCTCCTCCCGCGTCAGGTAGCCGAGCTTCACCATGCCGTCGCGGATGTAGTTCCAGCGGTCCATCGAGTTCTGCCGGGCCGTCGCGTTGCGCCGCGGATCGTAGCCGGGGGAGCCCTCGGGATCGTTCGGATCCGCCTCCGGCTGCTTCACCATCGCGCAGAGCACCATCGCCTCCGCCTGGGTGAGCTGCTGGGACGCGGGCGCGTCCCGGCGCACCGTCTTGCCGAAGTAGGTCTGCGCGGCCGCCTCGATCCCGTACGCGCCCCGGCCGAACGGGACGGTGTTCAGGTAGAAGCCGAGGATCTCCTCCTTGCTGTACTTGTCGTCCAGCTTCCAGGCGATCACCGCCTCACGAAGCTTCCGGGAGTAGGTGACCCCGCGCAGGTCGGCGGCGACGCGGGCGTACTGCTGGGTGATGGTGGAGGCGCCCTGCCGCTGCCCGCCGGTGAGGTTCGACCAGGCGGCCCGGAGCACGCCGCTGAAGTCGATGCCCTTGTTGGTCCAGAAGGTGCGGTCCTCGGCCGCCACGATGGCCTGCTTGGCCGAGTCGTTCATCTGGTCGTACGGGACGATGGTGCGGTTCTCCGCGCCCAGCTTGGCCATCGGCGTGCGGCCGTCCGAGTAGTAGACGGTGGTCGACTCCGGGAGTTTGAGGTCGGCGGGCGTGGGCACGCTGTCGAAGTAGTAGCCGCCGGCCAGCACGCCGGAGCCGGCCAGCAGCGCGAAGACCGCCAGGAAGATCAGTATTCGCCGGCGCCGACGTGGCCGCCCCGGCCTCGGGGCGGTGGCACCCCCGACGTGGTCGCTGTCACCGGTTGGAAGCATCCGCACCCGATACCCTCCGACTGCTCGGCCGAATCGTGTCCCCGCCTCGGCCCGCCAGGCTAGCGGACCTGCGGTGACAACGGCGGCAGTCGCCGCCGCCGGGTGTGATGCTGGTCGCTGCTGAGCTGAGGACCAGCTCGGCAGCGCCCCGTGACCGGGGGGCTACCGGCTGGCGTCACCGGACGTCGCCGCGACGGTGACCGGGCAGCGGGGCGCCCGGTCACCGCCGAGGCTCCGGCCTGCTCAGTGCAGCGCCCACCGGTGGACCGGGCCGTTGCGTGGCAGGACGAGTGGACGGCGCACCGGCGAGCGGGCGTTACGGCTGGACCGACCGGTCCAGAACGGCGACAGCCGCCACATCGAGTAGGTGGTCGTGTCGCCGTCGAGCGGGAAGTCGTCCCGGTGGGTGTAGCCGTGCCGCCGGAACAGCTCGTGGCCCGCCTCGGTGAAGACCTCCGCGTACGTCGGCAGGCTCAGCGTGTCCATCCAGCGCTGCGACCTGGCGAGCACGGCTGCGGCGTGGCCCGACTCCGCCGGGCCCGGTGCGGCGAGCAGGGCCAGATGGTTGTGCGGCTCGGTGGGCCGGCGTGCCGCGAGGCTTCGGCCGAGCACGAGGAAGCGGTCCCGGTCCGCGCCGCACGCGTCGTCGAGCCGGTCGGCGTACCGGGCCGGCGGTGGGATCGGCCGGTAGCGGTGGAACCAGACGGTCGCGGCCGTGCCGTCCGGGAGCAGGAACGCGTCGCCGAAGAGTAGCGCGTGCTCGGCCCAGATCCGGGCCACGGTGGCGAGGACGGCCGGCCGGCGGTGCTCGTCGGGGACGAGCCAGGCGCCGAGGTCGGTGGGTGTGAGGGCCTCGGCGGCGAGATCGGCGATCCGGCCGATGTCGCACCACCGGGCCCGGACGACGGGCATGCTCACGTTCATGGGTAACTCCTGGTCACCATCGTGATCGGGTACGTCGGGGAAGGGATGCCGGCGTCGGCGCGGACCGCCGCGGGCCGGCACGGGCCACCAGGGGCCGTCAAAGCACACGGGTACGCGGGGGCCGCCCGTGCCGTGCGGACGGCACGAAACGGCCCGCCGGTCAGGCGGGCCGGGTGCCCGGGCGGGGCGAGCGGGAGGGGAGAGCGCCGTCACCGGTCAGTTGGCAACGGTGTCCGGCCAGGCTGGGCGGTGTCCATGCCGACGTGGGGGCGTCGGCGGGGCCGCCGTGGACGGTGCCGGACGCGCCGGATCCGCTGGTGCCGGGGAAGGTCGTGGCCGGCGCGGAGTCCGCGTCGGGCCCGACCGGATGCGGGCCGTCTGACCCGGCGAGACGCGGCAGGGACGAGAGTTGCGTCGTGGTGGGCCGGTCCGTCGGGGCGCTGCCGGGTGCGGGTTCCGAGGCGGCTCTGGCCGGGGCGTCGACCGGTCCGGTGGCCGGCCCGACGCAGCCCGGGCCGGTGCCGGGCATCGGCTCGCCGGCCGGGCCGTCGCCGGGCGTCGGTTCGCCGACCGGGCCGGCCGGCGGCGTCGCCGCGGGTGGCGGATCCACCAGGTCCGTCACCGGTTCGAGGGTCTCGAGCACGGGATCCAGCGGCTCGAGCACCGGATCCAGCCCTTGCCAGACGGGCGAGAGGACCGGGGCGAGCGGCTGCGTCACCGGACGGAGAGCGTCGGCCACCGGGGTGAGCACGCCGGTCCGCACGGGCTCGGTGACGGGCCGTAGCGCGTCGGCCACCGGGGCGAGCGCTCCGCCGCGCACCGGGTCGGTGACGGAACGTAGTGCCTCGGCCACCGGCGCGAGCACCCCGGACCGGACCGGGTCGGTGACCGTGCCCAGGGCGTCACCCACCGGTGCCAGTGCGTCCCCACCGAGCAGCCCGGTGGCCGGGCGGGGCGCCTCGGCGGGCTTCGGCGTGCCGGCCCGCGCGGGTGGCTCCAGGTGGCGGGCCGGCGGGGTGGACACCCGGCCCGGCCGAGGCGAGGCCCGGTCCGGGGCCGGGCGGCTCGGTGCCGTCCGGGTCGGCGGCGGCGCCGGGCGGGAGCCGGGTGCCGCCGGCGGGGTGGGTGGGGCCGCGACGTCGGTGGGCGCTTCCGGTGCCGGTGGAGGTGCCGCCGCCTCGAGGACCGGGCGGAGGATGCCGGTGAGCAGGTCGGCGGCGGCGTCCACCGGCGCGGCCGGCGGACGGTCGGCGGCGTAGGCGGCCGGGCTGGTGGCGGCCTCGTGGGCGCCCCACGCCACGACGACCCCGCCGAGCAGGAGCCCGAGGCGCAGCGCAACGCGCGTCCACCGCCCGCCTCGTCGAGTCATCCCAGCACCTCTCCGGCCACCGGCCATCGCCGGCGATCAACGTCCGCACTCTACCGAACGCAGTCGATTGATCACAGGGTGCCGCTGGTCGAAGTCGGCGCGTCGCGCGGTGTGTCCAGGCGTGCCCGCGCCGACCGCTGGGTACCACCGGGACCATGAGCACGCCCACTGCCGACGGCCCCGTCGTAGACCCGGCCACCCCGGAGGCCGGCGTCGTCGCGGTCGTCGCCCACCGGAAGAAGACCTTCGGCGGTGGCCTCGACGAGCTGCGGACCCGCCTGGTCGCCGCCGGGGTCGGCCAGCTCCTCTGGTACGAGGTGCCGAAGAGCCGCAAGGCGCCGAAGAAGGTACGCAAGGCCCTCGACCGGGGCGCCGCGCTGATCCTGTTGTGGGGCGGCGACGGGATGGTGCAGCGCTGCGCCGACGCCCTGGCCGGGACGGAGGTGCCGATGGCCATCCTGCCCGCCGGCACCGCGAACCTCTTCGCCGGCAACCTGGGCATCCCCACCGACCTGCCCGAGGCGGTCCGGATCGCCCTGCACGGCCAGCGACGCAGGCTCGACCTGGGCCGGCTCAACGGGGAGCACTTCGCCGTGATGGCCGGCGCGGGCTTCGACGGCGACCTGATCCGCGACGCCGACCGCAGGCTCAAGGGCCGGCTGGGCCGGGTCGCGTACGTCTGGACCGGGCTGCGGCACGTACGCGGCGAGCTGGTCCGCACCCGGATCCGGGTGGACGGCGCCGACTGGTTCGACGGCGAGGCGAGCTGCGTGCTCTTCGGCAACGTCGGCACGATCACCGGTGGCATCCCCGCCTTCGACGACGCCCGCCCGGACGACGGCGCCCTGGAGATCGGCGTCGCCACCGCGAGCGGCGCGGTCGACTGGGCGCGGACGCTGGGGCGGATGGCCGCCGGCCGCTCCGCCGACTCGCCGTTCGTCCGGATCACCCGTGGGCGCCGGGTCCGGGTGCGCTTCGCCGCGCCGAAGACGTACGAGCTGGACGGCGGCGCGCGGGGCACGGCGCGGCGGCTGAAGGTGAAGGCGGTGCCCGGGGCGTTGACCGTCTGCTGCCCTGGCCGAGCCGAGCCGGGCCAGCCACCGGGTCACGCCGCGGACGGCCGCGGCGCAGCCGATCCCGACGGCGAGCGAGGCGAGCAGTGCCAGCTCGGGCGACCACGGCCCGACCACCGGCAGCACCTGCCAGTGGGTCAGGTAGATCCAGAGGGAACTGCCGGCCAACACGGCGGCCGCTCGGTTGACGGCCGGCAGGCTGGGCAGCCGGGGCACCCAGACCAGCAGGGCGAAGCCGGCCACGATGAACGCCTCCCGGTACGGCTGGCCGAAGAACCCGGGCACGGTGAGCGCGGCGACGGCGGTGACCACCACCCGCCGCGCGGTCCCGCGCGCCCGAGCGGCCGCCCAGCCCAGCGCGAAGAGCCAGCCGACGACCACCGACTCCGGCACGTGTCCGCGGGTGGCGAGCCCGGGCAGGTCGTACCGGGTGACCAGGCCGAGGAGGGCGAGCGCCAGCGGCAGCCCGAACGGGTACCGGCGTTCGATCCGGTCCACGGCCGGTACGGCGATCAGCACGGTGACCACCAGGAGGAGGTGGACCAGCGCCTCGATGAACCAGAAATGCCACTGGGTTGCTCCGTCGTGCGGGCCGAGGACGCCGTTGAGCAGCAGCACGTTGGCCAGCGTGTAGTCGCCGGTGACCGCGCCGGCCAGGGCGATCCAGGCCACCGACGGCAGCACGATCCGGCCGACGGCGCGGACGCCGCCGCGTACCCGCTCCCGCCGGGGCGCGGTGGTGAGCTGAAAGCGGGCGAAGTTGAACCCGGCGACGGCGAGCAGCAGATGCGCGCCGCCCTTGATGGTGAAGACCGGGATGTGTGAGCCGACGATGACGACGATCGCCAGCGCCCGCAGGGCCACGCCGGTCTCCAGCACCCGCCGCCGGGTCGGCCGGGTCGGCGCCGGCCGGGCCAGCTCCCGGATGGGGCTGGTGTGCCAGTCGGCGAGCAGGTCGCCGAGGAGTTCCTGCAGGCGGACGGACGCCGCCACGTAGGACAGCGAGTCGCCGCCCAGGTCGACGAAGCTCTGGTCGGGGCTGACGTCGGGCTGGTCCAGCAGTTCGGCGTAGAGCCGGCAGAGCTGGTCCGGACCCGCCCCGGAGGGCGCGGAGGCGGGCGCTGGCGGCGCGGCCAGGGCGCGGACGGCCGCCAGGTCCGGCTTGCCGTTGCCCAGCCGGGGCAGCTCGGCCAGCACGTGCGCACGGACCGCGCGGGCCGGCAGCCCCGCAGCGGCGGCGGCCAGGCGGCGCACCCGGCCGGGGTGGTGAGCGCCGGTCGCGGCCACCACCAGCTCGCGGTCCGTCCCGACGCAGTACGCCTCGACGCCCGCCCGCCGCAGCCGCTCCGCCACGCGCCGTGGGTCGACCCGCAGGCCGAAGATCTTCGCGAACTCGGCGGCCCGCCCGACGATCTCGTAGAGCCCGTCCGGCGCACGCCGGGCCACGTCGCCGGTGTGCAGCTCCGTGACGGTGCGTCCGAGGGCCAGGTCGCCCGGCCGTTCGGCGTAGCCGAGCATCACGTTGGGTCCGGCGTAGACCAGCTCGCCGGTGTCCGGCTCGGGCCGGTCCGGCAGCGGGCGCAGCCGGAACGACCCGCCGGGGATCGGCAGCCCGATCGCCTCCGGTCGGTGCTCGGCCAGCTCCGGCGGCAGGTACGCCATCCGGGCGGTGGCCTCGGTCTGGCCGTACATGACGAAGAACCGCCAGCCGTGGCGGCGGCCGAGGGCGGCGTACCTGGTCACCCGTTGCGGGTCGAGTCGGCCGCCGGCCTGGGTGAGGTAGCGCAGGTGGGGTAGGTGCATCCGGTCGAAGCCGACCCGGTCCAGCAGGTCGAAGGTGTACGGCACGCCGGCCAGGGTGGTGCCGTGCGCGGCGTGGAACAGCTTCCAGAAGCAGCGGTCGGTGACCGACAGTCCGGTGAGGATCAGCGCCGCCCCGCGGAGCAGGTGGCTGTTCACCACCGACAGGCCGTAGCAGTAGTGCAGCGGCAGGGTGGTGGCGGCCCGGTCGGTGTCGCGGATGTCGAGATACTCGGCGATCGCTTCGGCATTGGCCTGCAGGTTCGCCGACGACAGCCGGACCAGCTTAGGGGAGCCGGTCGACCCGGAGGTGCTGAGCAGCAGCGCCAGCTCGGGGTGCAGCTCGTGGCGGCTGCCGGGGCGACGCTCGTCCACCACGAGTTCCCCGTCGACGCGGCCGATCACGACATCCGGGTCGTACGCCTGGGTCAGCTCGGTGGTCGCGGTGTCGTGGTCTCCGGGCACCAGCAGCAGGGGATGTCCGCCGGCCAGCGCGGCCAGGTACGCGACCAGCTCGTCGACCCGGTTCGCGCCAGCGAGCAGCACCAGCCGGCGGACCGGGCCGAGCCGGGCGACCAGCTCGCTGATCCGCTCGGCCAGCTCGGCGTAGCTGAGCCGGCCGTCGGCGGTGATCACTGCCGGCCGGTCGCCGTGCCCGGCCAGGGCGCGGACGAACGGCGCCGGCCCGGTGTGGGGGAGGACGCGCATGGCCGACAGGTTAGGGGAGCCTCACCTAATTTCCAGCAAGGGGGTGGCTTGCTTCAACCGGGGCCAGTAAGGTAAGCCTTACCTGTGCGACAGCGTCTCAGTTTCCTTCTGGCCAGCACTCTCGCCGGCCTGTTGTCCCTGACCGCCTGCGGCGGCCCCGACGGCGACCCGGGCAAGCCCGGCGACAAGCGGCTGACCGTCTACAGCGGCCGCAGCGAGGCCCTGGTCAAGCCGGTGCTGGAGGAGTTCGAGAAGGCCCGCGGCGTCAAGGTCGACGTGCGCTACGGCACCACGTCCCAGATGGCCGCGCAGCTGCTGGAGGAGGGCAGGCGCAGCCCCGCCGACGCGTTCTTCGCCCAGGACGCCGGCGCGCTCGGCGCGGTCAGCAAGGCCGGCCTCTTCGCGGTGTTGCCCGCCGAGCAGCTCGACCGGGTCCCGGCCGCGTACCGCGACGCCAACGGCCGGTGGGTCGGCGTCAGCGGCCGGTCCCGCGTCCTGGCCTACAACGCCGACCAGGTCCGCGCCGCCGAACTGCCGACGAGTGTGTTCGCGCTGACCGACCCGAAGTGGCGGGGCAAGATCGGTGTCGCCCCCACCAACGGCTCCTTCCAGGCGTTCATCACCGCCCTGCGGGTGCAGCACGGTGACGCCAAGGCGCGCGAGTTCCTCACCGGGCTCAAGGCCAACCAGCCGCAGATCCGGGAGGGCAACGTCCAGATCGTCGCCGACATCGACGCCGGCACCCTCGCGGTCGGCCTGGTCAACCACTACTACGTGTACGAGCTGGCCAAGGAGCGCGGCGGCAGCACCGACGTGCTGAAGGCGAAGCTGCACTTCTTCCCTGACGGCGACACCGGTGGCCTGGTCAACGCGGCCGGCGTCGGCCTGCTGGAGCGGGCCGGCGCGGACCCGGACGCCCAGGCGCTGGTCGACTACCTGCTCGGCACCGAGGCGCAGACCTACTTCGCCACCCAGACCTTCGAGTACCCCTTGGCGGCCGGGGTGCCCGCCGCGCCGGGTCTGCCGCAGCTGGCCGCCCTCGAGGCGCCGAAGATCGACCTCAACGACCTCGACACCCTCGACGCCACCGTCGCAATGATCAAGGAAGCGGGGCTGGCCTGAGCGCCGTCCTGGCCGGCGACCGTCGGGCGGACGCCCGGCGGTCGCCGCGCCGGCTGATCCGCCGTCCGGCGCTCACCGCCGCCTCGGCCGCCGCCGTCGCGGTCGCCCTGCTACCGCTGGTCTACCTCGCCGTACGCGCCGGCGAGGCGGGCGGTGACCGAATCGCCGCCGAGCTGTTCACCGCGCGGGTCGCGGTGCTCGCCCTACGCAGCCTCGCTCTCGCCGCCGTGGTCACCGCCGCCTGCGCCGTGCTCGGCGTCGGCACCGCACTCCTGGTGGCCCGTACCGACCTGCCCGGCCGGCGGGTCTTCGGCGTCGTCGCCACGCTGCCGCTGGCCGTCCCCACCTATGTGGCCGGCTTCGCCTGGACCGCCACGGTCACCGGCTTCGAGGGCTTCTGGGCCGCCGCCCTGCTGCTCACCCTCTGCTCCTACCCGTACGTCTTCCTGCCCGCGGTCGCCGCGCTCAACCGGACCGACCCCGGCCAGGAGGAGGTGTCCCGATCACTCGGGAGGGGACCATGGGCCACCCTGTTCGGGGTGACCCTGCGCCAGATCCGCCCCGCCGTCGCCGCCGGAGCCCTGCTGGTCGCCTTGTACGTGCTCAGCGACTTCGGCGCGGTCTCCATCGTCCGGGTCGACACCTTCACCCGGGCCATCTTCACCGCGTTCAACCTCGGCTTCGACCGCACCGGCGCGCTCGTGCTGTCCACCGTGCTGGTGCTGCTCACCGTCCTGCTGATCGGCGCCGAGCTGACCACCCGCACCCGCGACGCCCGCTACGCCAGCACCGCCGTCCGACCCCCCGTACGGCTGCGGCTGGCCCGGTGGCGCGGGCCTGCGCTGGCCGGTCTGCTCGCGGTGAACGGGCTCGCCCTCGGCGTGCCGGCCGCCGGCCTGGCCCGATGGCTCGCGGCCGGGGTGTCCCGCCCCGGCTCCCTCGCCGAGATCGCGGCCGCCGCCGGCGCGTCGCTGACGGTCTCCCTCGCCGGTGCGGCACTGACCATGCTCCTCGCCCTGCCGCTGGGGCTGCTCACCGCACGAGCGCCGGGACCGGTCGCCACCGTGCTCGACCGGCTCACCTACGTGGCCCACGCCCTGCCCGGCGTGGTCATCGGCCTCTCCCTGGTGTTCTTCGCGGTCAACGTGGCCTACCCCCTCTACCAGAGCGCCTGGCTGCTCGCCCTGGCGTACGCGGCGCTCTTCCTGCCCCTGGCCGTCGGCGCGGTGGCCGCCGCCGCCGCGCAGAGCCCGCCCGCCGTCGAAGAGGCCGCCCGGTCCCTCGGGCGTGGCCCGTTCACGGTGTTCCGCACGGTGACCCTGCCGCTGACGCTGCCCGGCATCGGCGCCGGCGCCGCGCTGACGTTCCTCACCTGCGTGAAGGAGCTCCCGGCCACCCTGCTCCTGCGCCCGACCGGGATGGACACACTGGCCACCGAGCTGTGGACCCACACGTCCACCGCCGCGTACGCGGCCGCCGCCCCGTACGCCGCGATCCTGGTGGCGCTCGCCGCCGTGCCGACCTGGTTGCTCGCCGTCCGAACCGGACTCACCGGAGGCGCCCGATGACCGAGAGGATGGTGACCCTGACCGGGGTGACCAAGTCGTACGGCCGGGTGACCGCGCTTGCCGGCGTCGACCTGGACGTCGCCCGCGGTGACCTGCTGGCCGTGCTCGGCCCGTCCGGCTGCGGCAAGACCACCCTGCTGCGCTGCCTCGCCGGCTTCGAACGGGTCGACTCCGGCGTGGTCACCGTCGCCGGGCGACAACTCGCAGGCGACCGGGTCCACGTGCCGCCGCACCGCCGCCGGGTCGCGGTCGTGCCGCAGGACGGCGCGCTCTTCCCGCACCTGTCCGTCGCGGACAACGTCGGCTACGGCCTGGCCCGGGCCGACCGGCGTGGCAGCCGGGTCGAGGAGGTGCTGGCCCTGGTCGGGCTCGCCGGATACGGCGGGCGGATGCCGCACCAGCTCTCCGGTGGCCAACAGCAGCGGGTGGCGGTGGCCCGGGCCCTGGCCCCTCGCCCGCCGCTGGTGCTCCTCGACGAGCCGTTCAGCGCTCTCGACGCCCAGCTCCGCGGCGAGCTGCGCGCCGACGTCCGCCAAGCGCTGCGCGCCGACGGGGCGACCGTCGTGCTGGTCACCCACGACCAGGGTGAGGCGCTGTCCATGGCGGACGCCGTGGCGGTGATGCAGGCCGGCCGGATCGTCCAGTGCGGTCCTCCGGCCGAGGTCTACCGCAACCCCGCGGACCCGTGGGTGGCCGCGTTCGTCGGCGACGCCGTGCTGCTGCCGGCCACCGTCGACGTCGATGTGGCGGTCACCCCGCTCGGCCGGTTGCCGCTACGCGGCCCGGCGACCGGCGGCACCGTCACCGTGCTCATCCGCCCCGAACAGCTCCGACTCGCCCCGAGCGGCGGGTCGGCCGCGACGGTGGTCCGGCAGGACTTCCACGGACACGACGCGCTGACCACCCTCCGGCTGCCCGACGGCACCCTGCTCACCGCGCGGACGCTCGACGAGGGCGCCGCGCTGTCCGCCGGCACCCAGGTCAGGGTGACGGTCCGCGGGCAGGTCCGGGCGTACGCCGGGCCGGTCTGAGCCGCCGCCGGGCCGACCGGCAGGATGCGGGCATGGACGACGACGTACGCGGATACCTCGCCGAGCTGGTGGACCGGGCCCGGGCGGTGCTCGGCGAGAATCTGGTCGGCGCGTACGCGGCCGGCTCGGTGGGGCTGGGCGCGTACCAACCGGGACGCAGCGACGTGGACGTGGCGCTGGTGGTCGCCCGCCCACTCGACGGCGCGGCGAAGCGGGCGCTGGTGGAGCGGCTGCGGCACGAGGCCCTGCCCTGCCCGGCGCGCGGCCTGGAACTGGTCGCCTACCGGCGGGACGTCGCCGGCTCCGGCACCCCCGAGCCGGGCTTCGAGGTCGAACTCAACACCGGGGCGACCATGCCCTTCCGCGCCACGTACGACCCGGCCGACCGGCCCGCCGCCGATGGGCGCTTCTGGTACGCCCTCGACCGCAGCATCCTGCGCCAGTCCGGGCTGAGCCTGCTCGGCCCGACCGCCGCCGACGTGTTCGCCGATCCCACGCCGGAGGACCTGCGCCGGCTGCTGGTCGCGGCGCTGACCTGGTGGCTGGCGCTGCCGACCCCACCCGGGGACGGCCCGGCCCCCGGCGCGGAGGACGCCGTGCTCGGCGCCTGCCGCTCCCTGGTTCGCTGCCGCGACGGCGTCTGGCTGGCCAAGGTGGACGCCGGGCGGCGGCTCGCGGCGGGACAGGCGCGGCCCGGCCCCGGCCGCGACGACGCCGACCTGATCGAGCGGTCGATCGCGGCCCGCCGGGGAGGCCTGCCGCCGAGTGGCCCCGAGGCCCGCGCCTTCCAGCGCCGGGTCCTCGACGAAATCGCCGGCGCGCATTGACGGAGTTCGACGCTCTACTGTAAACAAGGTGTACCGCTGAGTCGGGGAGGCCCCATGCGACGCTCGGTACCGCTGGCCGCGCTCCTGCTCGCGCTCGCCACCACCACGCCCGCCGCCGCCGCGCCGCCACCCCGGCCGGCGCCCGCACCCGCCGCGGCCACCCCGATCCAGGTCTACGGCGCCTGGCACTGCGGCAACGACTACTGCACCTGGGGCACCACCCGCACCGTGACCGAGTTCGACAGCCAGAACCACTGGCTGATCGACCGGGGCGACGGGCGGCCCTCGGTCAACCTGGTGGTGCTCAGCTTCGTCAACCCGCTCGACCTGCTGCACCAGACCACCGACGCCACCACCCTCGACGGCGTGCCGCGCGGCATGACCCCCGAAATCGTCGGCTGGTTCACCACCCACGGCGTGCGGGTGATGCTCTCCATCGGGGGCATCACCTACACCGACGACTGGGACGCCGCCCTCGCCGAGAACCCCACCCTGCTCGGCCAGCGGGCCGCCGCCGTCGCCACCCGGCTCGGCGTGGGCATCGAGATCGACTACGAGCGGAACAGCAGCCCCAACCTCACCGGCCTCCAGTCCTTCATCGACGCCTACCGGGCGATCCACCCGTACGACGCCGCCGGCGCCCGGCCCGAGGCCCGGCTCACCATCGACGTGGCGGCCGGCGACCGGTGGCTCATCGACCTCAACCGCAAGGCCACCGCCGACTGGCTGCGTACCGACACCCCGGTCCTGGACTACGCCAACGCGATGGTCCCCGCCCGGCCCGCCTCCGCCAGCACCTCGCAGGCGAGCTGGCAGGAGCACGTCGACGGAAAGCCGCAGTACAGCCCGCCGGTGCCGCCGCTGGCCCCGGCCAAGTTCACCGGCGGCGTCTACCTCGCCTACGGCGGCAAGCCGCTGCCGGAGTGCGTCGACTACGCCACCTCGGTGCAGCAGGCCGCCGCCCCGTACGTGCAGAGCGTCGCCCCGCGCGGTGCCGGCACCACCGCCGGCATGCTCGGCTTCATGTTCTGGGCGGCCGAACGCCCCGCCACCCGGGGCATCGGCACGGTGCCGCCGAACACCTGCGAGCGCGGCGCCGGCGCCGGCGCGACCGCGTTGGCCGTCCCGGTGCCGATGCCCGCGTTGCGGCAGAGCTGACCGGGCGGGACCCGACCGGCCCGGCCGACGGTTGCCGCACGTCCGACGGGCACCTACGCTGTGCGCGACCACCAGACACAAAGGAGCGTCGGTGACCGAGCAGCCCCTGACCGCCCCGGCCCGCGCCGACGCGCTGGACACCAGCGTCCCGCACTCGGCCCGCCTGTGGAACTACCTCCTCGGCGGCAAGGACAACTTCGCGGCCGATCGGCAGGCCGCCGAGCAGGTCCTCGCCTTCATGCCGGAGCTCGTCCAGTCGGCCCGGTTCAACCGCGAGTTCCTCGGCCGCGCGGTCCGCCACCTCGCCGGCGAGGCCGGCGTCCGGCAGTTC
The DNA here is from genome assembly GCF_008119785.1 of Micromonospora sp. MP36. GTDB lineage: Bacteria > Actinomycetota > Actinomycetes > Mycobacteriales > Micromonosporaceae > Micromonospora. The sequence continues at coordinate 17,803 of NZ_VSFA01000070.1, forward strand.
CTCGACATCGGCACCGGCCTGCCGACCGCCAACAACACCCACCAGGTCGCCCAGGCCACCGCGCCGGAGTCGCGCATCGTCTACGTCGACAACGACCCGATGGTGCTGGTCCACGCCCGCGCCCTGTTGACCAGCAGCCCCGAGGGCGCCACCGACTACATCGAGGCGGACCTGCGCGACCCGGAGCTGATCCTGACCGAGGCCCGCCGGACGCTGGACTTCGACCAGCCGATCGCCATCATGCTGCTCGGCATCGTCAACTTCGTCGTCGACGACGAGGAGGCCGCCCGCATCGTCCGGCGGCTGGTCGACGCCGTGCCGCCCGGCAGCTACCTGGTCCTGTCGCACCCGACCCGGGAGGTCAACCCGGAGGCGGTCGACCGGGCGCTCGCGATGTGGAACGAGGGCGGTGCCGCCCAGATGACCGTCCGGACCCCGGCGGCGATCACCCGGTACTTCGACGGGCTGGAGCTCCTCGAACCGGGCCTGGTCACCTGTTCCCGGTGGCGTCCGGACGGCAACGACACCACCCCCACCTCGGAATACTGCGCAGTGGGCCGCAAGAACGGCTGACCCGGGCCGGCCGCCCGGGCACGGTGCCGGGCGGCCGGGACCGGATCAGTCCCGCACCCAGGTGAAGGTGACCCGGGCGCCGGCCGGCAGCCGGTCCAGGTCGTTCAGCTCCAGCACGCCGGTGACCGCGCCGAACAGCTTGGCCTTGCGCAGCCGGAGCTGCCCCTCCGGGAGCTGGTAGCGGTAGAGCCCGTTGGCGTCGGTGCGCTTGGCGTCCTGCACCGCGATCGTCCAGTCGCCGTCCTTCGCGTGCAGCCCGATCTCCTTGCGCCAGGTCAGGCCGGACCCCAGGGTCAGCACGAACTCCACCTCGTCGGCCGGCTTGGCGCCGGCCTCGATCCGGTAGTCGACCGCGTCGTGGTCTCGGGTGATCAGCTGACCCGCCGGCAGCTCGGACCAGGCCGGCAGGTGGCTGGTGGGCAGCGGGTCGCCCATCGGCAGCTTGGCCAGCGCGCCGTCCGGCACCACCCCGACCCGGTCCCAGCGCAGCCCGAGCGCGGTGAACGTGGTGGGGTCCGGTACGTGGTGCAGCGCGCCGCCGGACACCAGGTAGACGGGATCCTTGTGCTCCTCGCGGAGCGCCGTGCCGTCGATCGGCACCGGGGTCAGTGCGCGCAGCGAGTCGCGCGGCACCACCCGGACGTCGGACCAGGTGAAGCCGAGCCGGATCAGGGTGTCGGGGTCGGGGATGTGGAAGCCGTGGCCGCCGTAGGTGACGTACACCTCGGGGCGGTCGATCTCGCGGAGCAGCAGGCGGTCGCCGGGCCGGTCGGCGACGTACGCCGTCGAGCCGTCGGGCAGCTCGACCACCTCGGTCCAGCGCAGCCCCAGCCGATCGAACTCCTGCGGGCTGGTCACCCAGAACTTCGCGCCGCCGTGCACCACGTAGATGCGCGGGTCGGAGCGGTCGCTGAGCAGCTTGCCCGCGGAGAGGTACCACGGCGTCCGGGGGGAGTAGCGCTCCACGAAGAAGCCCCGCCACTCGTCGCCGTTGCTCTGCCGCACCGCCCGGTCGGCCGGGTCGTACGCGGTCTTGAACTCCAGCACGTCCTCCCGCCGCCGGAACCGGTTGTCCCAGATGAAGATCCGGGTCCGGGTGGCGTCCTGCTCGTAGCCGTACGCGACCACCTGGTGGTCGTTGCCGAAGCCGGCCGGGTCGCGGGACTGGACCAGCCCGAGCGGCTGCGGGAGTCCCTGGTCGAGCAGTTGCTTGAGCTTGGGGAACTGCTCCTCCCGGGTCATCCGGGCCACGCCGATCCCGCGTAGCGTCGTCGGGTGGTCCGGGGTGCTCATGAACTGGGCGTACATCGCCCAGTTGTCCATGATGCTGGTGATCAGCCGGTCGTAGATGTAGTCGGCGACCGGGTTGCCGTCGGCCGGGAGCGTGCCGGCGTCGGGCACCGGGAGCCGCCGGTGCCAGTGATCCAGCGCGGCGAACGCCATGCCGCCGCACCGGCCCTTGGTCTCGGTGATCGGCAGACCGATGATCTTGATCTGGTTGACGAAGGCGTTGGTGAAGGCGAAGCCGTCCCAGGCCGGACGGAAGGACACCCGCATGAGGACTCCCGAGTGTGTTCAGTAGGTGACCCGGACGCCCATCTGCGCCCAGGTGAGCCGGCCGACGATGCCGTCGTCGGTGAGCCCGCGCATCCGCTGGTACCAGCGGACGCCCGCGTCGGTGCGCTCGTCGAAGTCGACGCCGGGCGGGCCGCAGCGGCGGGTGCCGATGAAGCGCTTGACGAAGGCGACGTCCTCGCCGGTGCTGCCCCGCCGCACGGTGCGGGACCCGGGCGCCCGGCCCGGCTGCGACGGGGGCGGCGCGGTGGCTTTCCGCAGCGCCGCCAGGGTGGCCGGGCCGACGACGCCGTCCACCGTGAGCGCCCGGGCCCGCTGGAAGCCGCGCACCCAGGCGGTGGTCCGGGGGCCGAACGCCCCGTCGACCGTGAGCCCGGCATCGAGCCGGTTGGCCAGCGTCTGCAACTCCCGTACGTCACTGCCCCGGCACCCGTCGCGCAGCACCCGGTCGCCCAGCCGGGTCACCGCCGCGGCGGCGATGCCCCACGGCCGCTGGCTGTCCTCCAGCGCGCGCTGGTGGCTGACGCTGACGTGCAGGTGCTTGTTGTGGGGGTTGGAGCCGGTGTAGCGGGCGGGGGCGAAGCCGCGGACGCGGCTCCAGATCACCCGGTTGTAGATCACGTACTGGCAGGACGGGTGGGTGATGCAGTGGCGGATCACGAGCAGAGGGTCGATGCCGTCGACGTCCACGTCGATGGCGTTGACCGAGCGGTCGTCGCCGTCCGGGTTGTGGTCGGAGCGGGAGCCGCGCGCCTGGTGGGCGGCGTCGCCGATCCAGCCGTCGGAGCCACGGTCCCGGTGCGGCCACCGGGCGTTGATCTCATCGCGCAGCACCCGCAGGGTGGGCGCCAGGTGAGCGCTCACGTCAGTGCTCCTCGTCCAGGGCAAGGTCGTAGTCGACGTCGTCGCCGATCAGGGACTCCGGGTCGTCGTCCTCCTCGAAGACGGTCACCTGGTAGTCCGGGTCGACTGTGGCGGTGTCCATCACCGTGTCTCCGCTCTCCGCTCGGGCCGGCGCGGTGGCCTCCACGCCGGCGGGTCGCCGCGCCCTCGCCGGCCGCCGAGGCGTGCCGGCCGAAGGCTGCGTCCACTGTCGAAAGTCCAGGTCAGCGCGGCAAGGCATGAGTCGGCTATCGGCGACGCGGCGACCCGAGCGGCGGCCGATCCGCGCCGATCGAGCAGCGCCGCCGCCGACCGGTCGGGCCGGTGGTGGGGGATCGGTGGAGCCGGCCGCTCCGCCGGGCGGTGATGCACTGGCACGATCGGCGCGGCGGCCCACCGGTTCGGTCGGCCCGTCCGCACCGCTCGCGCCGCCGAGGGCCGCCGCCGGCTGGGCCGCCCGCGCCAGCCACGGGCCGGAGGTGGCGCGGAAGGGTCAGCGCACCAGGTCGGCGAGCGCGGCGCGCAGCGCGGTGGCCAGTTCCGCCCGGGACGGTGCCGCGCCGTTGGCCGGCAGCGCGTCCAGCACCCGGGCGGCCACCGCGTCGGCGAGCGCCGCGGTGTCGGCCGGTGAGTCGGCGGGCGCGTCGGCCGGTGAATCGGACTGGGCTGGCGAACTCGTCACGGCGTCGGTGTCGGTGCGCGGTTCGGGCAGCCGGGCCAGCGCCGCCCGTACCGGTGCCGGGTCCGCAGCCAGCCGGGCGACGGCCTCGCCGACGGTGCGGACCGTCAGGACGATCTCGTTGAGCACCGCCAGCGTGGACATGCCGCGCGGGATGCCGCCGCCGGCGTACTGCCAGGGCAGGGCGCGCAATTGGGTGGCCACCGCCGGATCCTTCAGCAGGGCGAGGAACCGCTTCGCGTCGTCGCCGCCACCGCTGCCGTCGGCCAGGCCCCAGGGTCGCTGGTCCCGTTCGGCCGCCTCGGTGGCGCGGATGCCCAGGTGCAGCCGGCCCGCGCCGGGATCGGTGCCGGCGTACGGCCGCCGGGTCCAGCCGTCGTCGGCGCGGGCGGTGCTGCCGGCGAGGATCCACTGTGCCGCCGACGGGTGGCGCTGGAACGCCGCAAGCAGCGCGGTGGTGTCGACCCCGGAGACGTCCACGTCGAGCGCGTCCACGGTGTCCCGCAGGTTGGCCCGGTGGTCGGCGTGGTGCGTCGACTCGACCACCGTGCGGCCGCTGCCCGGCCAGCGGCGGGTGAGCTCGGCGCGCAGCGTCTCCAGCGCCGGGGCGAGCCGGCGGGGCGCGGCGGCCTCGTTGGCGATCAGCTCCCGCAGCGCCTGCTGTTCGGCCGTCCGCTCGGTGAGGTCGCCCTCGTCGCGGTGGTAGTGCGACCAGACCTGGCAGCCGTTCGCCTTCGCCCAGGCGTGCATCCGCCGGTACCAGTCGGCGCAGCGGCTGCCGTCGGGGTCCAGGTCGACCGGGTAGCCGCCCGCCGTGGTGATCCGTGGATGGTTGATCTCGGCGATGCCCCACGGCTTCCCGGTGGCCCTGGCCAGCTCGACCATGACGGCGAGGGCGGCCGGCGGTTCCTCGTACGCGGCTGGGCGGAAGGGGTTGGGGGCCGTCGGGTCGTACGGGTACCAGTCGGCGAGGACCAGGTCCACCGCGCCGGCCTCGTGCTCCGGCCACCAGGTCCGCCAGTTGTTGACCCGACGGCCGGCGGCGTCGACCCGGCGTACCCATTGCAGGGTCCAGCAGACCGCGAGCCGCAACCGGCCGTCGTGCCGGGCGGGGTGGTCGCCCACCTGGGTCCGGGTGCGGGTCCACGACTTGCGGAACTCGGCCGGTGCCGGGTCGCCGCCGCTCTGCTGCTCCGGTTCGTGGTGCGGGACCAGGATCAGCCGGCCGGTCCGGCCGGTGGCCTGCCAGGCGGCGACGAACGCGGCGGCGTCCACGTCCGGGTCCTTGTGCGAGACGATGACGTCGGCGGCGGCGGGCACCTGGGCCAGCCGCTGCCGCTGGTCGGTCCAGGCCGACGCGGGCAGCCCGTCGCCGGGCCCGAAGAAGATCCGCACACAGCTGGTCCCCGGGTACGCGGTGAGCAGCCCGGGCACGGTGCGGGTGCCCGGGCACCAGCCGGTGGGCATCATGCGGGTACCTCGACGGCCAGCGGCTCCAGGTCGGCGCGGACCGCCTTGACCTCCCAGTAGAAGGCGTGCGAGGCGGGCGACCCGTCGACGGTGTGGACCCGGAACGCGCCGTCGCGGACCCGGCCGGCGGCGAGCGGGGAGACCGGCTCGTCGTCGTCGAAGACCGGGGTGAGCTGGACGGTCCGGTCCTCGGGGCGGGTCAGCGCCTCGAAGTACGCGGGCAGCTCCACCGTGGCCACACCGCCGGAGAGCCGGCCCTCGCCCCGGTAGTAGACGCCGTTCTCCGGCCCCTCGATCGCGGCGTGGATGAGCTGCCGGCGCTGGGTGGCGTCCGGCGGGTCCAGCGGGTGGTCGATGGCGAACTGCTTGGACTTGCCCTTGATGACGCCGCTGCCGGCGTTCAGGCTGATCGTGTAGCCGCTGGACTCGCTGAGGCCGAGGTAGATGGCGCCGGAGGCGAACAGGTCCCAGGTGCTGATGCCGCCGCCGCTCCACGAGGCCAGCGGCGGCGTCGCCGGGCCGACCATGAGCTTGCCGGTCACGGTCATGTCGCCACCGAAGGAGCTGCGGTTCTGCACGAAGAGACAGCCGCTGTCGTTGCCGGCGACGCCACCGAACCCGATGTGCACGCCGGCGGCGTTGAGCAGGTACAGCCGTTCCGGGCCGCCGATGTGCAGCCGGGTGCCGCCGTTGATCCAGCTCCAGTTCGGCAGGGTGAGGTTGCCGTTCACCCACGCGTTGCCCTGGACGGTCAGGTCCCCGTTCCCGCTGCCGTCCTTGACCACGGTGACCCCGCCGCTGGCCCGGACCGCGAAGTTGCCCTCGGCGGTCAGCGACAGGCCGCCACGCCCGCGCAGGCTGCTCGCGCGCAGCTCCCGCACGCCCAGGTCGGCGTACGGCTTGCTGCCCTCGGCGTAGCTGAGGTTCGGCCCGTCGGCGCTGCGGTCGACTAGCTCGAAGCCCTTGCCGGCCCGGAACGACAGCTGGGCGTGCTGCACGCCCGGACCCCAGAAGCCGAGCGCGGTGACCACCTGCCCGGCGCTCACCAGGGTGCCCTCCATGCTGCCCAGGTGCAGCATCCCGCCGCCGATGCGCAGCCGGTCGGCGCCGTACTGGGTGAACGCGATCAGGTCGTCGGGGTCGTTGTTGTTGGCGATCCGCAGGATCGTGTTCTCCCCGCTGTACGGCCAGTAGCGGATGAACGCCTCGTCACCCGAGCCGCCGCCCGGGTCGGTGGGGAAGGTGATGCCGGCCTGGGACCCGCCGCCGACGGCCGGCACGATCGCGCCGACCGGCACCCGTAGCCCGGCGACCTGCCGGCCGGTGCCCTGCACGGTCACCGTGCCGCCGGTCCGGGTCACCTTGCCCAGCAGCACCGCGTGCGCGGCGTCGGGCGGGGCGGTCGCGCTGACCTTGACCAGCCCCTCCTCCGTCCACCGGGTCTCCGCGGCGACCCCGCCCTCGTCGCGCGGGTCGGACAGGAATTCGTGGTACTCCACCCAGACGAAGAAGGTGCCGTCGCCGGGCAGCGCGGTGCGCCGGCTCTCCGGCAGCACGATCACGATGCCGTCGCCGTCGATCGCGACGCCCTGGCCGACGGTCACGTCGCTGCCGGTGGCGGTCAGCTCGAGCCCGCTGACCACGCCCATCGGCCGCAGCAGCCGGGCGGCCAGGTTCTGCCGGGCCAGCAGATAGTCCAACGCCTGGGTGAGGTCGTCGGCGCGCAGGTACTCGTAGTCGTAGTACCGGGGCCGCGCCATCGGCAGCGGCAGGTCCTTCTTCCAGATGATCGTCATGCGTGTTCTCCGCTGTCTGTGGTCGGTCGCGGGCGGGTGGTCAGCGCGGTTGGACGGTGTCGTAGCGCAGGCCGCTGGAGATCTCGCCGGCGCCGACGTGCCGGGCGCGGCCGAGCCAGAGGTGCACCGAGCCGTCGGTCCACCGGGCCAGCTGCCACTGCCGCAGCACCCGGCTGCCGGCGCGCGGGACCTCCTCCTCCGGGAAGGCCAGCTCGACCAGCCGCCCGTCCCGCTCGCGCCAGTCGAGCAGCCGGCTGTAGCCGGTCACCGCGACCGGCTCCCCGTCGCGGCTGGGCTGTTGCAGGGGCACCCGGCGCAGCCGGACCACGTCGGGGCGGTCCTGGGTCGGGCCGGGCAGCAGCGGCACCCAGTTCTCCGGCACGGTGGTGGCGAAGGCGTACGACAGCGCGGGCACCTCCGCGTCGGCGGCGACCGGTGGGCGCGGCGACACGGCCGCCCGGCCGACCTGGGCGGTGCGGTCGATCGGCCGGCCGGTGACGCCGGTGACCGTGCGTTCGACGGCCCAGGCCAGGTTGGCCGTCTCGTCCCGGCCGAGGCGGACCTCCTCCACCGGGGCGGAGTCGAGGGTGGCGGCGGCGGTCGCCGGCAGGACCAGCACGTCGGTCGCCCCACGCCCGTCGGCGGCGGCGGGCCGGAACAGGGCGGTGGACTCCGGGGCGGCGGGCACCAGCGTCTGCCCGCCGAACGTGTCGGTGACCAGCAGCGAGCGGATCCGGGTGGCCGAGCCGACCGGCAGCTCCAGCGGCAGCAGGAAGTGGTCGTTGGCGTAGACCAGGCCGTACTCCACCACGAACATCCGGGCCAGATCGCCGGCCCCGGCACCGATGCCGGCCAGGTTGACCTGGGCGTCCTCCAGCTCCCAGAACCGGGTTGATGGCATGCCGGCGTACGCGACCGGGCTGGGCAGCAGCACCTTCACCACGTCGTCGACGGCCTTGCGCGCCTCCAGCGTGGTGCCCGGCTCGTGGTCGAAGTGGTACCAGTCCAGCCGGTTCCCGTCGTACTCGTGCGCGGTGAGCACCAGCTCGGCCTGGCCGTCGTGCGCGGCGACGGCCGCCTCGTACTCCATCCGCTCCCGGCGCCACGCCGACCCTTCCAGCCCGGGGGCGCTGAACAGCGGGGTGAAGTCGGCCGGCGGCCACGGCGGCGCGGCCGGCCGGGAGCTGCCGGGCGCCAGCACCGCCGGCAGTTGCAGCAGGTAGCCGGGGGGTGGTCCGGCGGGCCGGGGTGGCGCGCCCAGCCAGGCCAGCCAGTCCGCGACGGCCCTGTTGACGGCGGCGACCAGGTCGTCGGGCACCTGCACCTCGCGGATGAACCGGCCCTCCGCCCAGGCGCGCAGCGCCAACCCTCCGTGCGGCACCCGGCCGGCGGCGATGCGCAGGTAGCCGACCGTCGCCGGGTCGGCCGCCGAGGCGCCGTCCGGCGGGGTGGCCGGTACCCGGTAGGTGTCGCACAGCCGGGGTGCCAGCCCGCCGGCGTGGGCGTCGGCGAGCAGCCGCAGCAGTTGCTGCCCGCTCTCCACGGCGAAGCGCAGGTCATCGGCGGTCGCGGCGACCTCCCGTTCCACCAGCGCCTCCCACGGCACGCCGGCGGGCAACCCCACCGCCCCGGCGGCCGGGCCGGGCCGGTAGCGGGTGAAGCGGGCAACCTCGGCGTGCACCCGGGCGGCGACCGGGGAGCCGGCGTCCTCGCCGGTGAACTCCCCGAGCTGCCACTGCCGGGCGAGCAGCCACAGCGGATCGGCGATCCGGGCGTCCACGGCCGGCGCGAGATCCGCCCGGCGGGTACGCGGTTCCAGCCGGGTCCAGGTGGTCACCGACGGCGGCTCGGTCTCGGTCAGCGGCTGCTCGACGGTGGTCACAGTGCATCTCCTGTTCGCGACTGTGGGGCTCGCAGGCCCGGCTCACTCCTCGCGCTCACGGGGCCACCTGTCCGCCCTGCGGCGTCAGCGTCGCGTCCGGCACGAAGTCGGTGGTGGTCGTGGCCTCGGCGACGTTGGTCGGGAAGTAGAGGGCGGGCAGGAACTGCCCGGCCGCGCCGAGGGAATCCAGGTCCACGGCCCGGGCCAGGGCCAGGTCCAGGGCCTCCTCCAGCACCTGGGCGAGGCTGGCCGGCTGCCAGCTCGTCGCCCCCTGCGGCGCCAGCCCCAGCAGCACCGCCTGCGGGGCGGCGGCGCCGGGCGCGTCGTACTCGAAGGTGAGCCCGGTCTGCACCCGCTGGGCCGGCACCACCTCGGTCCATTCGTCGACCACCAGGCCCTGCACGGGGCGGTTAGGGTCGATGTCCCCGGGGGCGACCACCACCAGGGACAGTGGGTCCGTGGTCGCCTTCGGGGCGGCCTCGCCGACCCATCGGTCGCCGGGCGCATACGGCAGCTGAGCCACCCGGACGGTGGCGGGCACCTTCACCACGCCGCCGGCGTCGAGCGCGTCCGCCGTGGTGAGCACCTCCTGCAGCCGGCCCACCGCCGGGCGGACCCGGCCGTAGCGGGACAGCCAGCGGCGTACCGGATGAGGTGAGCCGCCCTGGAGTGCGTCGCTGGCCGCGAGCGCGGCGGCGAGCTGCGCCGGCTGCGGCGCGGTGGCCTTGGGGAACACCGGCATGTCCGGGCCGAGCAGGGCCCGCAGCCGGGCGATCTGTGCCTCCCGGCGGCGGGCCGGCGGCGCGTCGGGCCGATCGAAGTCGGTGGCCGGGTCGCACGTGCAGTCGCCGGGCGGGCACGGCGGGTGGTCGTGCAGCTCGCCGATCACCCGGCAGTGCGCGGCGAGCCGGCGGTCCAGCTCGAACCGGGCGGTGACCGCGGTGTCGGCGACCGCACCGGCGGCGCCCGGACGCGCCGGCGGCGGCACCGCGCCGACCACGCCGAGGCCGGCGGCGACGGTGAGCAGGTTCCGGGCCGCGGTCTCGTCCCAGCCGGGGGCCGGCTCGGCGGGCAGCGCGGCCAGCCCGGTGGCGATCCGCCGGGCCGCCTGCCAGGTCTCGTCGGCCTGTGCCCGGGTGCTCTCGTCCATCTGCGGCGGGACCGACGGGTCGGCGCCGAGGTCGGCGGCGACCACCGGCCGGGACCGGCCGTGCAGGTCGCGCAGGACGTTCACCGCGTGCAGGAACTCGGCGAGGCTGACCCGCTCCAGCGGCCAGTCGGGCGCCCGGTCGTAGTCCAGTTCCAGCGTCCAGTCGTCACCGACCTCGGCCGGCCGCAGCGGCCCCCAGGCGTCCAGCGCGATCCGCCGGTCCAGCTCGGCGTCGTCCGGCCGGCCGGGGTGCGGCGGCGCGGCGAGCAGGTCCACCGCCGGCGTCTGCATCCGGTCCAGGCTCGCCGGCCGCCAGACGGTGGCGGTGACCCCGTCCGGGGCGTGCCAGCGGTAGCGCCAGAACACCCGGAACGAGGGCGGCAGCAGCACGGAGGTGAGTTCGTCCACGGCGGCCCCGGCCATGCGCGGGTGCTCGCCGCGGGCCGCCGGCCAGTCCCGGCGGAGCTGGGCGAAGCGGGTGTCGTCGTTGACCAGCAGCAGCACCCGGTGGGTGAGCGTGGCCCCGGTGACCGGGGTCCGGGTGACGTGCAGCTCGGGCGGGTTGGTGGCCGCCCCCGAGGCGGCGTCCACGGCCGCCGCCGCCCGGTTCATGTCGCCCAGGGCGAGCTGATGCACGCTCTCGGCGAGCAGGGTGTCGGCCACCGCGTCGACCGCGTCGGCCAGTTCGGCGAGGACCTCCGTGACGGCGGCGCGTTCGGCGGCCGGCCGGTTGCGCAGCCACTGGTCCAGCTGGCCGGCCTGGTACAGCCGGTGCAGCTCCAGCCCGTCCACCGTCGCGGTCGACTCGACGGTGGCGGCGATCCTGGTGCGGCCGTCGTCGGTCGGATCCACCCGGTGCGCGCGGACCGGGGCCAGCGCGCGGAACGCCGGCAGGAGTTGGTCCCACGGGCCGGCCGGGTGGTCGTGCAGGCCGCGTTCGAAGCGGTAGCCGAGCAGCGCGCCGAGGCTCTGCCCGGCGCGTACCCCGTCGAGGAGCTGCTCGGCGAGGCGGACCCGGCGGGAGGACAGCTCCACGGCGAGCGCCGGCTCCCCGCCGTGCGTCCGCGAGGCGCTGCGCAGCACCGCGGCGGTCACCGCCTGGGCCGGCGAAGGGGCGTGCACGTGCCCGGCCCCGGTCGGGGCGAGGGGCAGCTTCGGCGGCGCCACCGACTCCGGGATGTCCGCCGGACGGTCCACCATGGTGGGCTTCCCGGCGGGCGCGAGATCGACCAGCCAGCCGTAGCCGCCCACGTGCACCCCGGGCGCCGGGCCGGCGGTGAGCTGGGCGAGCCGCCGGGTGGCCAGCGAGGTGATCCAGGCGTCCAGCCGGTGGCTGGCCAACCCGAGCGTCCCCGCCACATGCCGTTCCAGGTCGGCGACGGGCAGCCCGGCGTCGAGCGCGTCGCGCAGCCCGGCCAGCGCGGCACGGAAGGGCCGCAGGTCGGCGGTGGCGCGGACCTGTCGGGCGTCGTCCGACGTGCCGGCCAGGTGGCCACCGACGGTGGTCGTGGTGCCCGGCACCTGCACGGCCAGCCGCCGCCGCAGCACCCCGGTACGGTCGTGCGGGCGGATGTCCACCAGCTCCGGCTCGGGGATCTCCGCCGCCGCCGGCAGCCCCGCCTCGGCGGCGAAGGCGTCTGCGGCGGCCGAGTGTTCGGCGATCAGGGCGGCCCGCAGCAGCCGGTGGAACAGCGGCACCGGCCCGTCGCCGGGGCTGACCGGGACCGCGTCGCCGCGCAGCCCGACCGCGGCCAGCGCGTCCAGGTAGGCCCGGACCCGATCGGCCCTGGGTCGTCCGGGCCCGTCGAGCAGCGGGGTGCCCAGCGCGTACGCCTGCTTGGCGAAGACCGCCAGGGACAGCCGCGGGTCGGTGGCGTCGCCCAGCCCGACGGCGGCCAGCAGGTCCCGGGCCGGTTCCACCACCTGCTCCCGCCAGTCCGGCCCGAGGCCGAGCCGGGCGAAGCGCCACAGCCAGCTGACGTACTCGTTGCCGAGCATGCTGCGGGCCCGGAGCTCCAGCACCCGGGCGTCGGTGGCGAGGATCTCCAGCAGGGTGCCCTCGGGGTCGGGCAGTCCCGGCACGATCCGCTTCATGGGCGACGGCAGCCAGACCTTCCGCCACAGGTTGTTCAGCAGCGCCACCGCCTTCGCCTCGCCCGGCCCGGCCGGCTGCCAGTCGCGCAGGCTCGCCACCGGCAGCAGCCCGTACGGCTGCCGGCCGACCCGCAGCGTCGGCAGCGGGCCCTCGGCGTGCACCTGCTCGACGAAGTGCGCGCGTACCGCGGCCTGCTCGGCCGGGGTGGCCACCGGCAGCAGATGCCGCAGCAGGCCGCCGAAGCTGGCCGGCCAGAGCGCCCGGCGGACCAGCCGTCCGGTGGGCCGGTCGACGGCGCTGGCGCCGGTGCCCCGGGCCAGCGCGGTCGGCGCGCCGGTGCGGGCCGGCCGCCGGCGGGCGGCGGCGAGCGCGTCGTTCGGCGCCGCGGTCAGCGGCACGCCGAGCGCGGTGGCGACCAGGGCGGCGGCGGCCTCCGGGGCAACCCCGGCGGCGCTGTCCGCGGTGGACACCGGCGCCACGGTCGGGGTGGCCGCCGGGGTGTCCGTGCCGGTGTTGTTGGTGGGGGTGTCCGGGGCGAGGAAGGCCAGCCCGTCGGTGGCGGCGTGCGCCTCCAGCAGCCGGCTCAGCGCCTGAGCGGAGGCGGCCGGGCCGGTGACGCTGTTCAGCCCGAACACCAGTAGCCGCTCCACCCGCTCCGGCTCGCCCTTGTTGTTTACGGGCACGGTGACGGTGAGCGCCATGCCGGCGGCGACGGCGGTGGCGAAGTCGACGGTCCAGCGCATCCCGTCGTCGACCGGGGGAGCCTCGGGGGAGAGGCGCGCGATGCTGCTGTCGCCGCTGAGCACCGGGCTGGGGCCGACCGGCAGGTCGGGGGTGACCGTGGTGGACGTGCCGGTGAACAGTTTGCCGCTGCTGGTGCGGCCGACCGCGTACCACTGGGTGGGCAGCAGCCGGGCCCGGGCCGGCTCGCACCACGGGCCGGGGCGGGTCAGCGGGTCGGGGAAGACCCCGCCGGCCGGTTCCAGCACCCGCGCGATCCAGGCGGCGCGGGGCGCCCCGAAGCGGCGGACCAGGTCGCTCCAGGCCGCCTCGTCGGGGGTGTCGGTCAGCCCGCCCGGGCGTCCCTCCCCCCAGTACGCCCGCCCGGCGGCAATCTCCTCGGCGGTCAGCCCGGGCTCGTGGTCGTCGACGTGGATCTGGTCGGGGTAGACGCGGATCTTCAGGGTGGTGCCGGCGAACCGGGTCTCCAGGCGTACCGGCAGCATGACCGCCGGGGCGGTGGCGGTCAGCGCCCACGGGGTGCCGGTGAGCACGCCGGACAGCGGCGGCCGGTCGGCGTACGACGACGAGGTGCTCATGCCGTCACCTCGCTCCGCTCGGCGCCGGCATGAGGCACCTCCGCGCTGTGCTGATGATTCGCTCGCTGACGCTCGCTCATGGCTGGCTCTCCGGCGGGGGTAGCAGGTCGCTGGCGTGGCGGGCCAGGAGGACGGGGCGTTGCAGGAGCGCGAGGGCGGTGTCGGCGGCGTTGCCGTCCTGCCGGGCGGCGAAGACCACCGCGTCCGGCGGCGGCGGGTCGCCGGTGAGGTCCACCCCGAAGCGGGACGCGGTCGGCTGTTCGCGGAGCACGAAGAAGTGCCCGGCCGGCCCGTCGGCCTGGCGGCCGGCGCCCCGCGCCACCTCGGCCGGGTAGGGGAAGCCGAACAGCAGCAGGTCGGGGGAGAGCCAGGCGTTGAAGATGGGCAGCACGTCCGGCCCGGTCGGGGTGCGCTCCTCCGCGCCGGTCCAGCTCGCGGCCCGCATGGTGACGATGGTGGACGGGTAGCGGCGCAGCAGCTCGCCCCGGATGACCAGCACCAGCGACTGTTCGCCGGGCGCGCCGACGGCGGTCAGGTGGGTGCCGAGCGGCCCGTTGCGCCAGGCCGGGTCGGTCAGCGGCGGGATGTCGGTCAGCGGCGCGCCGGCCGACACGGCGCCGCGTACGTCCCAGAACTGCCGGAACCAGGTCTGCTTCGGGTCGGCGGGGAACTCCCGCCACAGCATCTCCCGGCTCATCTCGTGGTTGAGCCCGACCAGGAACGCCTCGATGAACCGGGGGTTGGCGGCCAGCGCGGTCATCGTCTCCGGTGCCACCGCCGGTAGGTTCGGCACCACGTGCTCCTGGGAGAGCCCACGCAGCAGCTCGTAGGCGGGCACGTCGAAGGTGACCCCGGCGAGCAGCCGGCGCAGCGGGTCGCCGCTGTCCGGCAGGGCGTCGACCAGGTCGCCGCCGCCCAGGGTGAGCCCGGCCAGCACCTCGCCGGCCACCGCGGTCTCCGGGCGTACCGTCTCGCGCACCGCCGCGGCCGCACTGGCCACGTCCACCGGGGCGGGCCGGTGGTCCCGGGCCAGTGCCTGGGCGGGGGCGAGCCGGCCCTGGTGGCGCGCGGCGGCGCCCATGAAGTCGTCACCCATCTTCGCCCGGTCGGCGACCAGGTCGGCGCGCAGGTCGGCCACGGCCACCGTGCAGCCTCGGGCGGCGCCGGCGTCGGCGGCGCCGGTCAGCGTGACCGCCGGGGCCCACTGCACCGGGACGCCGTCCGGGTCGAGGTCGAAGGCGGCCCGGTAGGTGATGGTCCCGCCGGTGCGCCGGGCGACCACCAGGTCCGGCCGGCGGGTGCCGGTGATGTCGGCCACCACCACGCCCGCCGCCTCGGCGCTGGCCGTCGCCACCTCGTCCCGCACCGGCTGGGGTGCGGTCCATCCGCCGACCACCCGGCCGCGCCGGTTGAGCTCCCGCCCGGTGAGGTAGCGGGCCACCGCCGTGCCGCCGACCGTGCCGACGGCGAAGACCAGCAGGTCGGGCACCTGGTCACCGGTCATGTCCACCACGTCGATGCCGACCGAGGTGATCCGGTCGAGCTGCATGGGGGTGGGCAGCGAATCGGTCCAGCCGTTGCTGACCGCGCCGGCCTCGTCGAGCCGCCAGCCGATCCGGTAGAGCACCCGGTTGTTGGCGCCGCCGGCCCGGTTCAGCGCGTACGCGACGACCAGCTCGGGGCGACCGTCGCCGTCCAGGTCGGCCAGTGCCACGTCGAGCCCGGCCGCGTTTCCGCTGACCGGGTCGGGCAGCTCGTACGGGCCGGTCCAGCCGCCGGTCGCCGTCCCGTTCGCGCTGGCGTCCCGGCCCACCCAGTAGGCGAGCCGGCAGGTGCCGGCCACCGTGCCCGGCAGCAGCGCGGCGGTGACCAGGGTGGGCCGGCCGGTCGGCAGGACGGTGCCCAGCGTGGTGGCGGTGGCCAGGGCGACCGCCGGGATCGCCGGCCCGTCCACCGCGGCGGTCAGCGCCGGCTCCTGCACCGCACCGTTTTCGCCGAGGTTGTGGGCGACCTGGGTCCGGGGCCGGCTGCCGGTGCCCTGGGTGACCGTGTGGGTGAAGACCAGCGAGGAGAGCAGCCCCACCTTCGGCGCGAACCGCACGTCGGCCGGGGCGGGGGCGTCGACCGGCCCGGCGCCGCGCGGGTCGGCCGGCGTGCCGTGATCGAGCCAACCGGACGGGCGCGGGTATGCCCAGCGGTACGAGGTGAGCCGGCCGTCGGCGGTGACCGCGAAGAGTTCCCCGTCGCGCGAGTCGCCGACCAGTGGCCCGGGCCGGTGCGCGCCGAACCCGCCGGCCGGGACCTGCGTGGTCTCCGCGCGCCATCCCCAGAGGTAGCGCTCCTGCACGTCGTGGTACCAGAGGTAGCGGGTCATCAGGCGGACGTCGGCGGGGCCGGCGGCGAGGGTGACGATGCCCAACTCCTCGTCGTTGCCGAACGGTGCCGCCTGCTGCGCCAGCGACACCACCCGGCGGCCGTCCGGCGCCGGGTCGTGCAGGTACGTCGACCCGTCGCCGTACAGGGACACCAGCCGCCCGTCCGGCGTGACGTACTCGATGCCGTACTGGCCGTTGGGGTAGCGGTGCTCCGCGGCCGGAGAGCCCCAGACGGCCGGCCCGCCGAACGACCGCCACTGCCCGTTGTGGGCGAACAGCCGGTTGGCGCTGGTGGCGACCAGCACGCCGACGAACGACGGCCGGGGCGTGCCCCAGAGTCGTTCGTTGCCGCCGACGGGGGTGCCCAGCGAGGTCCAGGAACGGCCCGTCGGATCGAAGCGCCACAGCGCCCCGTCGCCGCCGAGCACGTACAGCAGCGAGCCGCCGGCCGCCGGGCGGCTGTGCACTCCGCCGGTCGGGGCGCCGCAGTCGGCCCACACCCAGCGGTCGCCGTCCCAGCTCCGCTCGAACAGCCGGCTGTCCCGGGTCCGCACGTACACCCGGCCGGGGGACAGGACGGCGCCGGAGGTCGCCACGGTGGTGCCCGGCGGGGTGCCGTGGTCCCGCCAGACCCAGTTGTCCGGGCCGAGCCGGCGCCGCTCGAACAGCCGGCCGTCGGCCGCCCCGACGAAGAACCGGTCGCCGGTGAGCAGGTCACCGCCGTTGGTGACGACCCGGGTGACCGGGTCGTCGGCGGCCAGCGCGACGCTGCCGGTCGCCGCGGCCCGCAGCCCGGTGGTCCCGGTGCGCCACCAGCCGTTCGCGGCGGCCTGCTCGATCACCGCGCGGGTCAGGTCGCCCACGCCGCGGCCGTCGCTGACCAGGTTGTCCAGGACCGTGCCGCCCTTCGGCACCCGGGCGGGCGGTACCGCGCTGGCGCCGCCGGCCAGCCGGGCCAGCGCGGCCGTCCCGGCGTCGGCGTCCACCCGGCGGGCCAGCGGGCCGCGGGCGCGCAGCAGCCGGCGGACCGGCGCCGAGGTCGCCGCCTTCGCGCCCGGGTTGTCCGCCAACTGCTGGTCCAGCGGGTCTGCGGTGCCGACGGCGAGGCCGCGGGTCGGCATCTCGACCAGGTCGTGCACCGGTTGGGTCAGGGCCACCAGACGGTCGTCGTCGACCGCCGCGCCGGGGGTGTCGGGGTCGACCCGGCGGGCGTACAGGGCGGTGGCCGTGTCCCGGGCCGCCTGGCCCCGGCGCAGCTGCTCGTTGGCCTCGCGGATCTCGGCGGCCCGCTGCCAGGCCGCCGCCGCCAGGTCCTCCTGATGCCGCTGCACCACCTGGGTGCCGAGCGCGGCCGCCGCGCGGTAGCGGGGGTCCAGGTTGAGTCCGGCCAGCCAGCGCGGTTCGGCGCCGGGGGCGGGCAGCTGGGTCTCCTGGCTGTGGATGTCGCCGTACAGCGGCGGGGTGAGCCGGTCCGCCGCGTGCCGCAGCAGCCCGGTCAGGGCGGTCTGCCAGGCGGTGCGGACGTCCTCGGCCCAGCTGGTCGGGGTCATCCCGGGCGCGGCGAGGGCGCCCTCGAAGCCCAGCACCGAGCGGCCCTCGACACCGTCGTCGGGTTGCGGCGGCAGGCCGCCGCCGGGTGCGGCGATGTCCACCGGCTGCCGGCCGACGTCGGGCGGCAGCGGTCGGGCCCGCAGCCGGCGGGCGAGTGACTCGAAGTCGCCGTCCGGCCCGGTGCGGAACGTCCAGTGGTGGTAGACGGGCAACAGCACCGGGTCGTCCGGCCCGACGTGCGCCGACCCGGGTCCCCAGGCGGGTGCGAGCGGACCGGCGTCGTCGACCGGCTCGCCGAGGCCGGCGCGGACCCCGGCCTCGAAGGCGGGGACCACGGCGGCCAGGTAGTCGGCGCCGGCGGCGAGCCGGCGCGGGCAGAGCAGCCGGGACAGGGTACGTTCCGGCGCACCGGCGATCACCGCGGCGACGTCCTCGGTCTCGGCGGTGACCAGCACCTGGGCGTGCGCCCAGGCCCACGAGTCGGCCAGGACGGGCAGTTGCCGCACGGTGGTGGCGAGCCGGGGCAGCGCCTGGCCCGCCTCGGTCCGCAGCTCTCCGCCGCCGTCGACGGGCACCACGACCAGGACCAGCCAGGGGCGCAGGGCGCCCCGGGCGTCGGGCTTGGCCGGGGTGTAGAGCCAGGGCAGGTCGGGCCGGTCGAACTCGACCGCGGCCAGCAGGGACACCTCGACGTTCTCCGCGCCCGGCGCCGGGTAGCTGCGGATGATCTCCTGCGGGTCGATGCCGACCACGTCGCCCGGGCCGTGCAGCAGCGCCGTCGAGGTACCGACTATCTCCTGGGTCTCGCCGGTGGCGGTCTCGGTGCCCAGGGCGGTGACGTGGAGGCTGACGGTGGCCCGGGCGTGCGGCAGGGCCCCGGCCAACGGGTCGGTGTCGGCGACGACGCGGGTGACGCCGTCGCGTACCCAGGGCAGGAAACGCAGGCCACCCATGTCAGCAGACCTCCAGTTCGGCGGGGACGATCCGGGGCTGCGGCACCCGCACCCGGGGGCGGCGTAGCGTCCCGGCGCGCCGGGACGGGGACCGTGTGGTGTCGACGCCGCGGCGCGGCGTGGGGATCGGGCCGGCGTCCGTCGTCCGCTCCGCGCGGCGGGGCGCGGGAACGGTCAGACCGGCGTCGCCGGGGCCGGCGTCGGCCAGGGTGAACGCCGGGCCGGTGAAGCGGGCCGGGCCGGCGCGGCGGCTGCCGGCGAACGCGGCCGGCGAGGTGGCCGCGAACCGGGCCAGCAGGTCGCCGCCGCCCGCCGCGGTCAGGCGCCGCGCCGCGGGCAGCGGCCGCCCGGCCGCGTCCGGGTCGTCGATGATGATCCGGTCGTACGCCGAGTCGTCGCTGAGCGCGGCGAAGGTGGTCAACTCGGCCGGGGGCAGCGCGGTGCCGTCGGGCAGCGCCACGGTGCGGCCCGCCGCGAGGCGGACGAATCCGGGGGTGGTGAGCTGCTCCTCGGGCGACAGGTCGCGGAACTGGCCGGGGGCGAAGTCGTCCTCGACCGGCTCGCCGAGCTGGCCGGCGAGCTCGTCGTCGCCGGCGCCGACGGTCACCCCGGTGAGGGTGAACCGGTTCGCGCCACTGATCTTGGAGGTGCCCAGCCGGGACAGGTCGGTGTCCAGCGGCAGCACGTTCTCCCGCACCGCGAGCAGGGCGCCGGGTTGCAGCAGCATCGGTCCGGCCCAGCCGGTCAGGTCGCGCAGGGTCACCGGTTCCCCGGCGGTGAGCGCGGGCCGGACCTCCCAGGCGTCCGGGGCGTTCAGCGCCCGCTGCAGCGCCTCGGCCGCGCTGACGTACGTGGGCTCGTCGGTGGCGGCGGTGTCCCCGTCGGTCCAGGTGAAGTGCGCCGACACCTCCCAGAACAGGAACTTGATCCGGGCCTCGCCCCAGGCCCGCCACGGCTTGGGCCCGCTGACGCCGATCAGCAGGTTGACCGCCAGCAGTTCGGTGTCCTTGTACTTCAGCGACACCGTCGCGCCGATCTCGGCGGTGAACCAGAACGGCTTGAACTGGAACATCACGTCCAGCCAGGCCCGGCCGTCGATGACGAACCCGCCGGCCTCGAAATGCAGCTTCAGCTCGGCCCCGAACTGTGCGGTGTTGCTGGTGACGGCGAGGTACGCGGTCAGGTCCAGGCCCTTGCCGGACTTCGACAGGGCGATGCTGAACCGCTTGACCGGCGGGAAACCGGGCGGGGCGATGAACTTGGGATGGAAGCCGCCGATCGACAGGGCGAACGCCTTGCCCT
>NZ_VSFA01000071.1 GCF_008119785.1 Micromonospora sp. MP36
CCAGCCCACAGGCCGGGTCCACCGGAACGCCGTTCCTGCTGCTGCGGACCATGCTCGGCCTCGAGCCGTACGAAGACGACCTGATAGTTGATCCGGTGCTGCCCGCCAGGTTCGGTCGCATCGAACTGCTTGACATTCCCGGACGCTGGGGCCGAATGGACGCCATCGGTAACGTGCACGTCGGCAACGCAGACACGGCCGACGCGTAAAGGCCGGTCCCCGGGCACCGGATCGTCACCCCGTGGACTACCACCGCCGCGCCGGGGAGCATCCGGACTGGGACGAATACCGGTCGGTGATGAGCTCCGACTGGAGGGTAGTCATGACGATGACGGCGACCACGCACAGCGGCAGGATCGGCTAATCAGAAGGTCACGGCGCGCCCGGAACTAGTCGAACGAACGCGGCTCGACGCCGGTCCCGAGGGACACGACCCGAGCCCCCAAGCGCTGGCCTACGGCGTCGTGGGTCTTACCGGACCACGCCGACGTGAACGCGGCCAAGAACCTTCTCGCCGCCGGGCTGGCGGTAACAGGGCGCGAAACCTCGCCGATGGGCGGTCCGCGAAGCGCCACCACCCGCAAAGTTCACGGCGTGAACACGTCTCAGCCACGGGAATCCTAACCGGAACGTGCAAGCTGCCGCTCTTCTGGTCACCCACGCGGGGACTCATGCAACGTTGAACGCTCCTCGTACCTCGCTTCCGCTTCTGACGTGGCTAGCCCGCCACCAGCGGGAACAGCGCTCGACGCCTGTTCGCCCGGCGTCTGCGTCTGGCATGGCTGCGGGCCGGTTGACGACGCTTGACAGTGTCTTGTGCCCCCTGTGTGCCCCACACCGCCGGCCCGTCTCCCGGGGCCAGGGGTGCCAACCACATCCGTTGGCCGAGCACGCTAGCGCCCTGGGAGCCCCGAGCTCGTCCGCCAGGCGGCTGGCTCAGCTCGGTGTCGTCTTTGGCGTCGTTACAGTAGCTTCCGGCGACTCGGCGGCCCTCGTCAATTTCCGAAGGTCGCAGTCGTCCCATATCTCTTCCGCGAAGCTGTACACGTATTCCAATCTGGAGACCGGCCTGACCTGTGCCACGTCAATCTTGTTCCATGCGCGTTCGGCGCCGTCCGCATAGGCGAACGTCAACTGAACGTCGCTGACGCCCGGCGTACGCTCATTTTCCTCTGACGACGTCTGGTTCAGCGACCAGACGCCCTGTCCGGAAACCAGCTTGGTCTTGTCGCCGTCCTTCTCGCGTAGTTCGGCGCGATGAAACTACCGTCGGCGTTGAGCTTGATCGTGCCCGCGTCCGGTCCGCTCCACGTGCCAGCAACGTCCGCCATTGTGATGTCCTCGGTGCCGTGACTACCGCACCCGACGACGGTCTCGCCCAAGGAGCAGGCCAGCATCGAGGGTGCGATCAGAACCATCGCCAAGACCGCAGCGCATCGCCTATTCACCGACAAACTCGCACATCACCTGTCGTCCGCACACCGCCAAGGTTGCACATCCGGCCGCACGCTCGGCGTCGCGCGGTCCACAGGTTCGCCCTCGTCCGGGCTTCGCCTGGGTTGCCGCGCAGCGGTCCGCTGGTCCGTTCGACGACCTTGCCCGGGCGCTACACCTTCGCGATGGCCGTACTTCACGACGTGACCGTTGTGGCTTATCGCGCCCGGCGCGACCGCACGGCGATCGTCGCGCCCGGGAGGCTGATCACCAGCGAGGCCACGGACAGCCCGACCGCCCACCAGACCCCCGCATCCGACTGGGTCGCAGGCGCGCTGCCCACGGCCAGAGCCGCCTGCCCGGTGCCTGTCGCCGTGGGCGATGCCGCGGGCACGAGCCGGAGCACTGGTGCGGGCCGCTCCGGCTCGTCGGCACCGGGGGCTGCCTCCTGGATCCAGCGCACGACCTCGCCGTCGCTGTAGTGCTGGAGCGTCTTGAATACCAGTTGATCGGTCGCGGGCAGCGGTCCGCCGCTCACGGAGAACTCGTCGTACTCACCCGGTTTGATCGCCGACTGCGGGTCCGCCGCAGTCCAGGTGACCTTGTCGATGACCTCGCTGATCTGCGCACCGTGCGCCTCGATCGGCGTGGCCAGCTTCTTCTTCGTGATCTCGTACGACCAGCCGGGGTGTGGCTTCATCGAGACCGAGGCCAGCGGGAAGCCGGTCGGGAACTGCACCTCGATCTTGGTGGTGCTCGCGTCGTCGCTCTCGGTGGGAACGCGGAACGTCAGGGCTGCATAGCCGCCCTGGGTGGCCGTGCCCGGGTTTACCGTCACGTGCGCGAACGCCGCCGTCGGCATGACGCCGACCAGGCAGGCCGCCACGCCTACGGTTACCAGGCTACGCACGGCTCGGCGAAGCAGGTGCATTCTCCAGTTTCCATTCATCGAGAATCATCATTCGAACAAGCGAGCTGCAGCCGCGATACGCACTACGGCACAGATACTCGCGCTAGCCGAGGCGGGCCAGCGTGGTCTTCATCAACGCCTTGACCTTCTCGTCGGAGTCGGCGCGCTTGCCTACGGCCTTGATCTGGGCGTAGCCGACATAGAGGATGGCGTTCTCCTTGTGCACCACGACGGTGACCAGATCGTCGTAGGTGTCCGGGTTCACCTCTGGGGGCGAGGTGTGTACGAGGTGCTGGGCGAACCCTTTCCACCCGTTGATCTCGATCGACCGGCTGCCGACCTTGTATTCGCCCACCACGGACGGCGGCCCGCCGAGCACGCTGAACGTCGCCGGACACTTGGTGGCCTCGGCCATCACGGTGTTCATCGTGCCGTCGACGAGCGAGGCGCTCTGGAAGACCACCGCACCCTGCGTGACTACCGGCAGTGATGACGGTCCCACGATCTGCGGCGCGACGATGATCCGTCCGGTCGGATTCCCACCCACCGGCTCGACCGCTGGCTCCACATTGACCTCGACGTCCTCGGAACGCTGGACGTACGGGCAGGTCGGGATGCTGTTCGGGGGCGTGTAGACGACGTGCGAGGAGTGGCCCTCGTCCTTGATCTCGGTCGCGCCTTCGCCCAGGTCACTGGGGCTGACGAGGCCGAACCGAATGGAGTCCACGGTGTAGGGCGGCTTGGCCAAGGGTTCCGGACTCCCGCTGGAGCAGCCGGCCAGGACGCCGAGGGCGAGCAAGCCGGCGGCGAACGCGGTCCATCGGCCCCGGGACCCCTTCCGGTCAGCGCCTCGCATGTGTCACCAAACCTTTCAGCGTGCCGTGAACTGGACGCGCACGGGTGTCTCGTCGAAGTCGGAGACTCGGATGTCCAGCCGCAGCACCCACACCCCGGGGAAGGGGATGGACATCGAGTTCGCCACGTAGTGGCCGGGTTCGGCCGCGGTGACGGTGATGGGCAGTGCCGGGACCTCGCGGTCGGGTGATTCGAGCTGACCGGAGATCTCGGGTACCGCGACCAGCGAGCCATCCGGGCCGGTGAGGTAGATGTCGGCCACGTTGCTGCCCGACCTCGCCGGCTCGATCTTCACCTCGACCGAGCTGTCCCGCAGCCCGGCGGCCGAGCCGGCCGCGGCGGCGGGAATGGGGACGGTGGTGTGCACCGGCGGCGCGTAGCTGGTGCGGGCCGGGGCGGTGTTGACGAGGACGGCCGTGATCGACACGACCGCGACCCCGAGCAGGATCTCGCCCACGACCGAGCGGCGCAGCCAGCGCACCGCGGCGGCGGGGGCGGCGTCGAGGCCGAGGGGTTCGCGGCCGCGCCGCCGCACGAACCGCCGCGCTCCGGCGGCGAGACCCACCACGGCGAGGACGACGGCGAGCTTGCCGAGAAGCAGCCGCCCGAAGTCGGTCGCGCCGACCGCGGCCCACGTCCCCACCTGCCGCCAGGACAGGTAGACGCCGGTCGCCGCGACCACCGCGAAGCAGACCTGCGCGAGCCGGGAGAACCTGGGCAGCGCGGGCTCCAGGGTGATGACCTTGCTGGTCTCCCGCCTCCCGGTCGGGATGAGTACGCAGATCGCGAGCGTGATCAGGCCGCCCAGCCACAGGGCCATGGCGAGTAGGTGCAGGCTGGTCGCCGGCACGGCCAGCCAGGTCTGCACGCCGGTCTGCGCGTGATCCGCCAACGCCCAGGTCAGCGTCAGGGCGACAGCGCCGACCGCGGCGACCGCGGGCAGGACGATCCGGCGGGTGGCGCCGGCGCCGGCCGTCGCGGCCGGGGCAGAGGGAGAGGGAGAGTTGGGGCGTACGGCGATCCCGAAGGCCACGCCGAGGGCGAGCACGATCACCAGCCGCGCCAGCAGCGCGTGGCCCAACCGGGTGGACAGCGCCGCGCCGAGCAGGTCCGGGTCGAACACTCCGGCCAGCGACGTGCCGGCGGCGTACGGCCCCTGTACGAGCAGGACCACCACGGTGCCGGCGGTCAGCACGCCGAATCCTGACCACACGATGCGCCGGCCACGGCGGTCGGTGCGGCCAGCGGGCCAGAGCACGGCCACGAACAGCGCGCCACCGAGGGCGAGGGCCACCCCGAGAAAGGCAAGGGCGCGGCCGACGGCGTCGACGACGAGGACGGCACGGTCGGCGTCCTGCTCCACTGGCGCGGCCGTAGCACTCGGGTGGCCGATGCTGAAGCTGAACGCGCCCGACACCACGTGCGAGTCCGCGGAGGTGACCCGCCAGGCCAGGACGTAGGTTCCCTCGGTCAGATCCGTGGGCAGGCTGACCCGCGCCGTGTTGGCCTTCCCGTCCAGGTGACCGGGGGTGCCGATCGCCAGCTTCTTCGCGTTCGTGTCGAGCAGCTGGATCGACCGCTCGTTGAAGCTGACCGCGTCGTCGAAGCGAAGCCGGACCTCCGCCGGGGGCGAGGCCAGGACCTCGCCGTCGACCGGCGAAGTCTCCAGCAGGTAGGCGTGGGCGTACGCCGGATGTGTGGTCGCGGTGGACGCGAGGTCCGTGACCAGGCCGCCGGTCGCGAGGAGGACGACCACCGCCAGCCGCGTGACCAGCCGGGCCCAGCGATGGCGTGCGTAGTGCATCTGCGTCATCCGACCTAGTCCGTACGCAGCTTGCTGGCCAGGATGAGCTTGCCGCCCCTCACTTGGGCGACGATGTAGTTGTCGTACGTCAGGGAGTGATCGGCGGCGAAGCGGAGCGTTCCGGTGAAGGTGGTGAAGTTCTCGAGCCGCGGGAGGTTGTCGACGACCTTCGGGGGTGCCGTGCCCCCCGCCTGGCGCACCGCCTGCGCCAGCGCGCGGAGCGCGTCGTAGGCCTGCATGGCGTCGCGGCCCGGCTCCCGTTGGTAGCGATCCTTGAAACGGGCAGCCCAGTCCGCCGCTGCGGGGAGAAGCCGTGGGCCCGCGGCCATGGCGAGGTATGCGTCCTCGGCCGCCGCGCCGGCCGCCTGCAGAAACTCGGGGCTGTCCGACTCAGCGGAGGCCATGAAATGGCCGGCGTAGCCGGCCTGACGTAGTGCGCTCACCAGTCGTCCACCTGGTTCCGCGGCCCCCGCCCAGTAGACGAAGTCCG
Organism: Micromonospora sp. MP36; assembly: GCF_008119785.1. Lineage (GTDB taxonomy): Bacteria > Actinomycetota > Actinomycetes > Mycobacteriales > Micromonosporaceae > Micromonospora. Next base: position 5,494 of record NZ_VSFA01000071.1, read on the forward strand.
CCTTGGCAGCGGTCACGGTGCTGGCGAGCTTAACGAGATCAGGAGCGTTCGCTTCGGCGCTCTGCCTGCTCACCGTCAGGCCGTCTGCCTTGACCCGGTCGGTCACCAGGCCGGACAGCCGCTGTGCGGCCGGTGAGCCGTCATCGAACACCGCCACCCGCTGCGGGCTCCGGTAGCCCATCCAGTGCACCGCGGCCAGCGCCTCCTGATAGACCGTCCCCTCCATCGGGAACACCGACGGCACCCCGGCCTCGATCAGCCGGTCGGCGCGGGCGGAGGAGACCAGGAACGGCGTGCCAGCCGCGGCCACGGCGTTCGCCGCCGCCACCGCCGCATCCTCACACAGCCCGCCGACCACCCCCACGACCTTCTTGGCGGCCAGCCTGGTTGCCCCCTGCTCGCCGGTCGCCGGCGCGCAGCCGCCGTCCTCGACGGCCAACTTCACCTGCCGCCCCAGCACACCGCCCTGATCGTTGATCTCAGCGGCGGCCAGCTGCGCCCCGTCGACGAGGTCCTGCCCACGCTCAGCCAGGTCGCCTGACAGCGGGGCCAGCACCCCGAACGTGATCTCGCCCCGCGGCCTCGGGGCGCCCCCGCCCTCGTCAGAGGCAGAGCACGCGGCGAGCAGACCGCTCACCACCAGCGCGGTCGCGCCCAGCGCGGCCACGCGCACGGCACCTCTGCGTCGCACCGTTCTACCTCCATGTCCGTCACCACCGAAAGCCGGCCCGGGCGCAGCGGTCGCCGCGCTCGGGCCGGTGCTTTCGCTCAGACGGTTACTTGTCGCACGAGTTCCAACAGATCTTGTCGTCCGGCGGGCCGGCCAGCTTGCCGTCGAACCGCAGGACGTCGACGCCCCGGTTGTAGTCCGCGACGTAGACCAGCCCGTTGTGCCAGTAGACGGCCGACGCCGAACCGCCGGTCACGCCCTGGCCCGACGGCACGCGGAAATAGCCGACCTGCGTCGGGTTCCTCGGATCCGACACGTCGAGGAAGCGAGTGCCCTGCCCGTACCACCCCTGCGCCACGATGTTGCCGTTCACCGTGAACCAGTGCGCGGAGCAGCTACCCGTGGTGGCCGACCCTTCCTTGCCCCACGGCGACCAGTGGCTGAGCAGTTCCAGCCGGAACGGGTTCTCCGGCGTGGAACGCCAGCTCTCGCCGTCGTAGCTGCCCTTCAACGAGGCGATCTTGAACTCGCCCGCCTGCGCGCAGGACGTGACGTTCTCGTTGGTGATGTAGAGCAGCTCGCCCTTGTCGAAGGAGCCGACCTTCTCGGTGGGGTGATAGGCGTTGTGGTCGAAGAAGTCGTAGAAGGCGGTGCCCGCCGGGTTGATGGGAGTGACGGTCCCGCCCGCGTACGGCACCGGGTCGTACGCCGTCGCGACGCGGTTGCGCTTCTGCACCGGGTCGTAGTGGTTGCCCTCGGTCCAGTAGCCGCGTACGCCACCCTCACCGGAGACCCAGGCGATGCCGTCCTTGTCGACGTCAACGCTGTGCACGTAGTCGGTGACCCCGTCGAGCCGATCGAGATCGACCGCCCGGTCGAAGGTGTACGGGTGCTTGATGTCGTGGATGTCGGTCACCCGCACCGGGACGCCGTTCCAGGAGGGGTCGTGGCCTGGCGTCCCCGTGTTGGCCGGACCGACCGACCACAGGTACTTGCAGTCGTTGATGCAGGTGGACGTGTGCCCGGCCGGAATCGGGTGGAAGGTGACGATCTCCGGCTTCCACGGATTCTTGACATCGACGATGTAGACGCCGGACTGACCGGTCTTGACGGTGCCGCCGAAGCCGCGCGGGTCCCGAATGAGGAAGACCAGCTTGCGCTTCGGGTCGACGGTCATGTTCTCGCCTTCCCAGAACCTGTCCTGGGTGTCCCCCGGCAGGCGCAGCTCGGCCGCCGTGATCTTCGAGACCAAGGCCGGGTGCTGGGGGTCCTCCAGCGACCAGACGGCGAGGCCGCCGGTGCCGTTGGCGAACATGAAGTCGTAGCCGTACTTGTCGTACTTGATGAAGTTCAGCGCCGAATAGCCGCTGACTCCCCTGACGTTGTCGATGAACGTGACGTTCTTTGCAACGGCGGTCGTCGGCACATTGTGGATGTCGTCGAGGACCGCGCCGCCGTGGGCGGAGTTGTCCGACGGGCTCGATCCTGGCGGCTCGGCGGCAGATGCCGCGCCAGCTCCACCCAGCTGCACTGCCACAGCCGTCGCCAGAGCGACGGCACCCGCCACGAGGGGTTTCGTTTTCACCACGTTTCTCCCTTTGGCATTTCTCCCTTGGCGACCCTCAGCGCAGCTTGGGCACCGCACGGCCGAAGAGCCCACGTGGCACGACACTAAAGACGGCACGAGCGGGGCGCCATGGTGCAGTTGTCGAGAACGCCGCCGTACAGCTCCGTCAATCGTCGTGATCATGCAGGGGAGCATCACGCCGGTCAACCCGTTGCCAGCAAAACCACCGGCGCCATCGTGGCTGCTCCCCGGGCGGGAATGTCGGCGGTACGCGCCGTCCACGTACACTCGCACAGCCGTGAGATGCGGTCCGAACCCCAGGGGGAATGCTGCATGCCGTTGACTCTTGTGGCGGACCGCGTCACCGTAGGTTACGGCGAGGGTCCGGCGGTGTTGCGTGACGTGTCGATCACGGTGCCCTCCGGTCAGATGCTCGCGGTGACCGGGTCATCCGGGGCCGGCAAGACCACGCTGTTGCGCGCCATGGCCGGGCAGCTTCGGCCCACGGCCGGCGCGGTTGCGGTGGCCGGCGAGCCGTTGCGGGACCGCGATCATGCGGTGGCCCGGCGGGTGGTGCTGATCCCGCAGCACAATGGACTGGCGACCATCCTGACCGCCGAAGAGAACCTGCAGGTCGTGCTGGTGGCGAACGGGGTGGACGCCGACGATGCCCGCCGGCGCACCGCCGAGTGGTTGGAGCGGGTCGGCCTCACCGGCCAAGCGAACCAGCTCGTCGAGGAGCTCTCCGGCGGCCAGCAGCAGCGTACGGCGATCGCCCGAGGCCTGGCGCTGCGCGGCGACGTGCTGCTGGCCGACGAGGTGACGAGCGAGTTGGACGCGGCGAACCGGCAACGGGTGCTCGACCTGCTGCGGGCCGAGGCGAGTCGGGGCGCGGCGGTCGTCGTGGCCACACACGACCCGGAGACGGCGGCGGCGTGCGAGGTCGAACTGCACCTGACGGACGGCCTCGCTGAGGTGGTGCGTCAGGGGACCGGCCTGATCGACGGGCTCGCAACGATGCCATAACGGCCTGGCCCGAAACCTCGTGTCGACAAATGGTCTCCCGTTAGCCTCTGCGGACGTCCGTCGACGACGAGGGTGGCCATGCTCCACTTGGTGTTCGGTGTGCTCGCCAGCCGAAAACGCCAGGCGTTGAGTCTCGCCTTGCTGGCCGTGCTCGCGCTCGCGGCGGGCACCGCGGCGCCCCTGTACGCCGCCGCTGCCGACCGCCAGGTGGTCTTCGCCGAGGTGGCAGCGGCGACCCCGATCGAACGCAGTGTCGCCATGACCGCGCAGGTCTCCTCCTCGGTAGGCGCCGCCGCCGCGCTCGCCGACCTGGTCAGCCAGCTCCGAGGCGCCGTGCGCCAGTCCGACCTGACCGAGATCACCGGGGGGTGGGTACGCGGCCGCGCGGTGGTCGCTGATGCGCCGACCGGGCCTCTGGGCGTGTCACTGGTCGTCCGCGACGAGGTCTGTCACCACCTCGCGCTGTCCGGCACCTGCCCGAGCAACGCGAACGAGGTGGCGATCAGCACGCCGACCGCGCGGCAACTCGGGCTCCACCCCGGCGCCGAGTTGAGCTACCAGGTGGACGGACGGGAGCAGCCACTGGCGCTGCGCGTCGTCAGCATCTACGACCCGGTTGGGCCGAGCGACGGTGGGCGGTACGCGACACCGGTGGCCGACCCGTACTGGGCGGGGCGGCACGAACTCGCGCCACAGCCGGTGCACGCGGCCAACCCGATCTTCACCTCGATGGCGACGCTGAGCGCGGCCGGACTCGAAACGATGGTCGGCACGGTGGATCTGGTCGCCGGGGAGCACGCGCTCACCCCCGAGAGCGTCCGCCGGCTCGCCCCGGCGTTGGCCCAGGCCAGCTACGGACCTGGTCTCGAGGTGGCCAGTGGCCTGCCCCAACTGCTGGCGCGCATCGAGCATACCCGGCAGGTGCTGCACCTGTCGGCGCCGCTGGGCGCGCTGCAACTGCTCGTGCTGTCCTGGCTCGTCCTGCTGCTGGCGGCGGGCTACGCCGCGGCGGAGCGCCGCACCGAGACGGCGCTCACCACCCTGCGTGGCGCACCGACCCGCCACCGCATCCTGCTCGCGCTCGGCCCCACCGCGCTGGTGCTGGCGGCCGCCGCACCGTTCGGGTTCGGCCTTGGTTGGCTCCTCGTACGTGCGATCACCTGGACCGTCTTCACCGATTCCGGTGCGGTTCCGGTCGACTCGACGAGCCTGGCGGCTGCCGGTATCACGCTGCTCGCGGTGCTCGCCGGCGCCGCGATCGCGGAGCGACGCTCGCACGGCGGACCGCTCGCCCATGCTCTGCGGCAGATTCCCCCACGCCGCAGGGTACCCACCGGCCTGGTCGAACTCGGCGCGATCGTGTTGGCGCTCGCCGCGGTCGCCCAGTCGATGACGAGTCGCCAGGCACCCGGTGGCGGCCTCCCGCTGCTCGCCCCGGCACTGCTGGCGCTGGTCGCCGGGATCCTCGCCGCGCGGTTGATGCGGTCGATCGCCGCCGCGCTCGGCGCGCGCAGCCTCCATCGCGGCCGGGTCGCCGTCGGACTGGCGGCCATCCAGATCGCTCGGCGTCGGGGGGCGGATCGGCTCGTCGCGCTGATCGTGGTCGCGTTGGCGCTGGTGGGTTTCGCGGCGAGCGCGTGGGATGCGCGGGGCCAGGCGATGCGCGACCGCGCCGCGGTGGAGTTGGGCGCCGCGCGGGTGCTCACCGTGCATGCCGTGTCTCGCCCGGCTCTGCTCTCCGCGGTCCGCGCGGCCGACCCGGACGGCCGCTGGGCGATGGCGGCGGCCAGGCAGACGACCAGCGACACCACGCTCGTCGCGGTGGACAGCCCTCGACTGGCCGCGGTCGCCCTGTGGCCGAGCGCCGCCGGCGCGTCGGCCCCGGCGCAGGTGGCCGCTACCCTGCGGCCGGCGGCGAACCCGCCGGTGCAGCTGACCGGGGCGGCGTTGGCTCTGGACGTCACCGTGCGCGAACCGTTGAGCCGGCCGTTGCCCGTGACGGTGGCGCTGACCGGCCCGCGTGGGGAGCCACTGACCGGCAGCTTCGAGATCACCGCCGAACCGGGCCGGCGCCAGTACCGCATCGAGGTGCCAGCCTGCGTCCAGCCGCCGGGCTGCCGCCTGGGGTGGCTGAGCTTTGCCAGGTCGCCGGACCGCCTCGTCCTGAACCGGATCGGGCAACTCGCACCGGAGCGACCGATCCTCGAGGGCCGTGCGCTGGCGGCTGCCGCGCGGTGGCGATCGGCCATCGGCGCCGAGGACGCGGTGCGCATCCACGGTGGCGATGAGGGCGTGGTGCTCAGCTATGCGCCGCCGCGCGACGCACAGACGGTCAGCACGGACATTCGGCTGCAGGTGGCCGACGCGCCGTTGCCGCTGCCCGTGGTCGCGGCGGCGCCGGCTCGGCTGGCTGATACGCAGGAGCTTCGGGCGGCGCCGGTGTTCGCCGGGCTACGGCGGGTCGAGGTGGCTCAGGCGCTGCCGGTGCTGCCCGGCGTCGGCAGCGACGGGATCCTGGCCGACCTGGAGTACGCGGACCGGCTCAGCGATCAGCAGGACAACGAGGCCGAGCTGCAGGTGTGGCTCGGCGCGGATGCCCCGGCCGACGCCGTTGCCCGGCTGCGCGCTGCCGGCCTGGTCCCGCTGCGCGACGAGGCCGTCGTGGACCGTGCGGCCCGTTACCGGATGCGGGGGCCCGGGCTGGGCCTGCTGCTGCAGCTGATCGCGTCGATCCTCACCATACTGCTCGCGGCGCTCGCCGTGGTGGTCCTGGCCGCCACGGACCGGCCACGGCGGGCCGTCGACTTGGACGCGCTGCGCCTCCAAGGCGTCGACCGGCGCACCGTCGCCCGCGCGGTTCGCGGCTGCTACCTCGCCCTGGTGGGCGTCGCCGTCCCGGTCGGCGCCCTCGCCACCGGCCTGGCGTGGGTCGCCGGACAAGGGGCCCTCGCGGCGTTCGTCGACCTGCCGAGCGCCCTCGCGATGCCCGGACCGCGCCTGGCGGTGGTCGTGCCGGCAATGCTCGGCGCCGCCGCCCTGCTGGTCGGCGTGGCCCTCCTGGCCGCGCACGGGCTGGCCAGAGCGACCGAGGCGCGGCCGCTCGACGCGGCGGAGGCGCGCGGATGACGACGCTGCTGTGGTCCATGGTGCGCGCGCGCTCGGCGGTCGCCGCGATCATGCTGGTCATCGGCATGGCCGCTGCGGCGGCCGCTGCCGCCGGGCCGCTCTACCGGCAGGCGGCGGGCGCCGCCATCGTGAGCGTCGAGGTCGACCGGGCGCCCGTGGCCGAGCGGCTGCTCAGCGCACAGCGCGTCGGAGATGACCAGAAACCACTGCTCGACGGCGAGCCGCCGCCGCTACCCCACCTGACCGGCTTCCGCACGATCAGCGGCCGTCAGGTCACCGGATCCGTCCTCGGCGACGCAGGTGGCGATCATCTCCGCCACAAGGTGTGGCTGGCCACCCGGACCGGTTTCTGCCGCGAGGTGGTGCTCACCGCGGGGCGGTGTGCGGTCGCGGACCATGAGGTGTTAGTGCGCGAGGACACCGCGGAGCTGACCGGCGCGCGGGTGGGCAGCGAGGTCGTGTTCGACCCCGCGGATACCCGGTCGCCGGTGGCGTTGAGCGTGGTGGGCCTCTATCGGACACCGCAACCGCAGGATGCCTACTGGGCGCAGCGGCGCAGCCTGGTGGGTGCTGACGGCGGGGTGTTCCTCACCACTGAGCGCACCGTCGAGCGAGCCGGCCGAACGGGTTTGCAGACGGTAGACCTGGTCGCCGGCCCGACCGCCTTCGCCAACCTGCAGCGGCTTCGGGTCGAGATCACCCGTGCGGCGGAAACGTTGGTGGCGGGCGGCTACACACCCGACACCGGCATCCGCGACCTCGCCGATCGGGTCGATCGCAACCGGCGAACGCTGGGCGACAGCCTGACCATCGCCATTCTGCCGCTCGTACTGCTGTGCTGGTTCGTGCTCTTCCTCGCGGCGGCGGGTGCGGCCGAGCAACGCCGTGGCGAACTCGGTCTGGCGGTGCTGCGCGGAGTACCGACGAGGCTGCGCTGGCTGTTGCCGAGCGTCGAGACCGCACTGCCGATGCTGCTCGCGGCGGTGCCGGGGTACCTGGTCGGCCTCGGCGCGACAGCGGCCTACTCCGCGCTGGTGCTGCCGGGCGCCCCCGACGTGAGTCCCTCTTGGACGTCCATGGCGTACGCGGCCGCGGCGGTGCTGGGCGCGCTGCTGGCCGGCCTGCTGGCGCAGGTACGCATCCTCACCGCGCCACTGCTGAGCCTGCTGCGCCGGGTGGGCGCCAGGCGCCGCTCCGGCGTGGTCGGAGCCGCTGAGGTCGTGATCGGCGCGCTCGCGATCGCCGCCGGCTACCAGCTCTCGCTCACCGGCGGCGAGGTCGACAGCGGTGGCGGTGGGATCGCCCTGGTCGCACCGCTGTGCATAAGCCTCGGCCTGGGCCTGGTGGCGTCCCGCGCTCTGGTGTCGCCGGCGGACCGGCTCGGCCGCTGGGCACTGCGGCACGGCCGGCTGGCACTGGGCATCGCGGCGATGACGCTCGCGCGGCGCCCCGAGTCGAACCGGATCGTGGCGCTGCTGACGGTGGCCCTCGGGCTGGTGGGTTTCGCGGTGACCGCGAACGACACCGCGCAGCGGGCATGGACGCAGCGCTCCCGGCTTGAGACCGGCGCGGCGCGTGCCCTGTCGGTCCAGCAGGCGTCGGTACCGGCCCTGCTGGCGGCGGTACGCACGGTCGATCCGCAAGGCACGTACGCGATGGCGGTGGCCGGCTTCCAGGTGCCCGGCACGCCACCCGTGCTCGGCGTGGACAGCGCCCGGCTGGCAAACGTGGCGATCTGGTCGTCGGAGTTCGGGCCGCTCTCGCCCGCCGACGTGGCGCAGCGGCTACGGCCGGCCCCGCCTCAGCCACTGGAACTCCGGGCCGCCCGACTGGAGCTCACCGTCACCCTCGTCGACATCGCGCCGGGCGCGACGGCGCGCGTAGGCGTGCGGCTGACCACGCAGAGCGGAGCAGTGGTGGTGGCGCGAACCGACGAGCTACGCCCCGGCGAGCATCGCTATTCGATCGCGGTGCCACCGTGCACGGAGGCTGCCTGCCGGCTCGACGAGATCGCGCCGGAGATGTCCGTGACGCGGCGGCACCGCATCAACCTGATCCTGGGCCCGATCCGGGACGGCACCAACGGCGCCCTCCTCACCGATACCGCCCGCATCGCCGAACCGGACCGATGGCGGCAACCGACACCCAGCGCCGCCCGACCGGTTGCCGAACTGCGCGGCACTCCGGGCGGACTCGGCATGGCAGTGGACTCGCCCCTCTGGGCCGACCTGCGGATCTTTCCCGCCACGGTCGCGGAGCCGTTGCCGATGGTGGCTACCGCGCCGCTGCCCGACGACGTCCTCGGCCACGGCGGCGCGCGCCGCATCGAGGTCACCCGGGCTGGGGAAGCGGCCCTCGTGCCCCGCCACGGTACGGCTGGCGCACTGGTCGATCTCGAATACGCCGACGAGCTGAGCCTGGACGTCGACCCCGCTTCCATGGAGGTGTGGCTCGCCGCCGACGCACCCCCCGATGTGGCCGATCGGTTGCGGGCAGCCGGCTTGACGGTGACGGATGACCGCAGCGTGGTGGCGCGACGGGCCGTCCTCGCCAGCCAGGCGCCCGCATTCGCCCTGCGGTTCCTGCTCATGGCCGCGTACGCGGCAGTGGTCTTCGCCATGGGCTCGATCCTGGTGACCGCGGCCCTGGAACGCGGCCACCCGGCCGACGGCCTGGCCGCGCTGCGGGAGCACGGCGTCCCGGGGCGAACCCTGCGCGCGGTTGCCGTGTTGCGTCGCTGCGGCCTCGTCATCCTGGCGGCCGCACTCGGACTGGCCGCCACCGCCGTGTCATGGTGGTTGGCCAGGGACGTGCTACCGATGTACGTGGCGGCGGAGCGGACAATGGCGGTGCCGCCCCCGGTGGTGCCGACCATCGCGGGGGTGGCGGTGCCGGTGGCCGGCGCCGTCCTGGTTCTGCTCCTCACCTGCTGGTTCGCCGGCCGGCTGGCGAGCGGCAAGAGACAAGGGCGTGGCACATGACCGGACTGGCCGTGGTGTGCCGCAGGGTGATGCACATCTATCGCGCCGAGGGCAGCGACGTGGTGGCGCTGGCCGGTGTCGATCTGGACATCGCGCCCGGGGAGACCCTCGCCCTCGTCGGGCCCTCGGGATCCGGCAAGTCCACCTTGATCGCTCTCCTGGCCGGCCTGATGCGGCCAAGCGCCGGACGGGTCCAGATCGGAATGGTGGACATCGGACGGGTCAGCGAGGCCGAGCTCGCCCGGTTACGCGGCACGGATCTGGGCGTGATGCTGCAGGGGGCCCGACGCAACCTGCTGCCGTACGCCACCGTGCTCAGCAACCTGTGGCTCGCCCAGCGCCGCGCCGCCCAGGTGCGGCCGGCCGATGTCGAGCCGCCAGAGCGGATCCTGGCACTGCTGGGGCTGACCGGGCTCGGTCATCGGCGTGTCCGGGACCTCCCGCCAGGCACGGCGCAGCGCGTCGCGATCGCCGTCGGCATCGCCGCCTCGCCCGGCCTGCTGCTCGTCGACGAACCGACCAGCCAACTGGACCGCGGAGCCCGCGACGAGGTGCTGAACGCGCTGGCCACCGTCAACCAGGAACGCGGTACGACGATCGTCGCGGTCACTCATGACCCGGAGGTGGGTGCCCGGCTCGGCCGGGCCGTGACCATCCGCGATGGCCGGGTCGGCTCCGAGGGCCGCAATGGGCGGGAGTTCGCGGTGATCGCCGGCGATGGCACAGTGCAGCTGCCCCCCGAGGTATTGGATTCCTTCCGGCCAGGCGCGCTGCTCGCGATAGAGCACACCGACGGCCGCGTCACGCTGATCGCCGACGATCACGGATCGGGCTGACCAGCCGCGTCCTGGTGCACTTCACAGCCCGCGACGGAAACTGAACAACAACCCAGGCGGTCCACCTGGTTGAAATCCTCGAACCGCACCTATCAAGCGTCTGACCGGAAAATGAGCCTGACCAGGGCGGGTCTTGTGCAGGGGGCGTCGCCGGGCTGGTGGGGGCCGGTCCGGTGTGGTGTTGGTGGTTGTCAGGCGGCTGGTTGCAGGGTGACGGTGTGGCCGAGTGCTTCCAGTTCTCGGACGAGTCTGGTGACCTTGCGATTGGTGTTGATGCGCTTGTCGTAGTGGTCCGGGCCGAGGTCGTAGTAGTGGGCGGTCGGGTCGGCGAGTAGGTGCCAGATGATCACCAGGATGGAGCGGGCGACGGCTACGAGGGCTTTGCCTTTGCCTCGGCGTTTGACGATGCGTCGGTAACGTTCGGTGAGGAATGTGCCGTGGTTGCGGCCGGCTGTTGCGGCGGCTTGTCCGAGGACGGCTTTGAGGTATGGGTTGCCCTTGCCGGTGTTGCCGTTGCCGGTTTTGGTGCCGGATTGGATGGCGCGGGGGGACAGTTTGGCCCAGGAGACGAGGTGCCCGGCGGTGGGGAACCGGGTCATGTCCAGGCCGATCTCACCGATGATGAGTTGGGCGGTTTCGGGGCTGAGGCCGGGGATCTCGGCCAGGCGTCGCACCGCATTGTGGGCGGCGCCGGTGGTGGACGGCAGTTGCTGGTGTGGTGGGTCGTTGTCATCGCCGGCGGGATGTGGTGGCGCGGGGGTGGCCGGCTGGCCCAGTGTGCCGATCAGTTGCTCGATGCGGGTGGTGAGCGTGGCGATCTGCGTGTCGAGGCCGTCGATCTGGTCTAGCAGGATGCGGGCGAGTTCGCCGTGGTGGTCGTCGAACCGGCCGGTCAGCGCCTGTGTCAGGGCGGCGTGTTTGCTTCGCATGCGCCCGCGGGCCAGGCCTGCCAGCTGCTGCGGGTCACGCTGCCCGGCGATCAACGCCTCGATCATGTCGCGGGTCGAGAGGGTCTTCAGGGTGCTGGCCACCGCGGAGATCTTGATCAGGGCGTCTTCGAGCAGCTTCTCCAGCCGCTGCCAGTAACGCGTGCGGTCCCGGGTCAGGTCGGACCGCATCCGGGTGTAGTCCCGCAGGACACGGATCGGTGCTGGCGGCACGAACGACGGCCGCAGCAGTCCCTTTTCCGTCAGCTTGGCCAGCCACACCGCGTCCAGCTTGTCGGTCTTGGGTCGGCCGGGCACGTTCTTGACATCGCGGGCGTTGACCAGCTGCACGTCCAGACCCGCCGCTTCCAGCAGGTAGTACCAGATCCGCCAGTAGTCGGAGGTGGACTCCACGGTCACCTTGTCGATTCCCAGCTCCACCAGCCGATCGGCCAGGTCGCTGACCGTGTTGGTGGTTGCCGGCACCTGCCACACCCGGCTGGTGCGCCGCCCACTGACCCCAGCAGGCAGGCGGGTGCACACCATGCCGGATTCCTTGGCCACATCGACCGCGGCCACCCGCTGCAGGATCTGCTCGTGATCCGGGTCGGGGATCTCCTCGGGCACAGTCCTCATCTGACACCGCTCCCTCCCCGTGTGATGGACATCAGCCCAGCCGCCCGGGGGCCTCGGTCGGGAACCGAAATTCTGACCGGCGTGCTCGAAGCAACAGTGCGTGACCCTTCAGGTCGGGGCCCCAGCGTCAGACTCTGATACGGGTTCAACCTCCCAAGAAGCTGGCGACGTCAGCGGGCGACCGGACCACCATTTTCACGCCTGCGTGGCGTCCGGAACAGGTCGGAATGACTCTGATCCCAACGTCCCAGAGCTCCGCAGCCAACGTCGCCCGCGAGCCGGTCGCCGGGGCGACCAACTCGCGGGCGACGGCCTAGTACCAGGCTCGGTCGTCCTCGGGGGCGCCGACGAGGCGGGGTGCACCGCCCAGTCGATGGGCGCCGTGCTCATCGGGCTTGCTGCCGTCCGCGGCGGGCGTACTTGGCGCGGAACTTTTCCACCCGGCCCTCGGTGTCGAGTAGCCGCTGCTTGCCGGTCCAGAAGGGGTGGCTGGCGGAGGAGATCTGCACGTCGATGACCGGGTAGGTGTTGCCGTCGGTCCACTCGATCGTCTGGTCGCTGGTGGCGGTGGAGCGGGTGAGGAAGGCGAAGTCGGCGGCGCGGTCGCGGTAGACGACGGGCTTGTAGCTGGGGTGGATGTCGGGCTTCATGCGGGTTCTCCTTCGGTGTCGGTATCGGTCGGGTCGAGATCGGCGAGCGGGAAGCAGCCGGTGAACGGGTCGTCGTAGCCGCGCCAGGTGTCCTCGCCGTCGGCGAGTTCGGCGTCGGTGAGCAGGCAACTGGCGAGGGTGCGGTGCAGGCCGGCGGGGTCGAGGTCGAGGCCGATGAAGACGAGGTGCTGGTTGCGGTCGCCGTAGTAGGGGTCCCAGTCGAGGGCAGCGGCGAGCCGGCGATGGTCCGACGCCTCGTCCCAGTGCGGGTCAGGGAGTGCGGCCAGCCAGCGGCCGAGGGAGCCGAGGCTGAGGCCGCCGCCGGCGAAGTCCCAGGCGATGACGCTGTCCGGTTGGCTGGCCAGCCACAGGTGCCCTCGGGAGCGGATCACCTCGGCGTTGACCTCCTCGAGGACGTCGTGCAGCCGTCGAGCGTGGAAGGGGCGGCGGGCGCGGAAAACCACCGACACCACTCCGCAGTCGGGGTGCGGCTCGTGCAGGCCGAGGTGGTAGCCCTCCAACCCGCGGGTCAGGACGCCGGGGATCTCGGGGCGGTGCCGGCGGGTGCCGCGCAGCTGGCGGGTCAGCGCGCCGGCGTCGATGACGTTACCGTCGACCCGCACCTGTGTTGCCCATGGCACCATGCGGTCCAGCAGCACCGACAACCGGCTGGTGTCGTAGGCGCCCTCGCGGGACTGTCCGCACAGGACGAGGGTGTCGGCGTACTCGATCTGGCGGACGATGACGTCGGCGAGCCCGCGGTCGTCGTTGTCGGCGGCGTGGATGCCGAGGGTCTTGAGGTCGTCGGTGCTGGCCAGCCCGTCGAGCAGGTGCTCGGCGTCGACGACGGTGACGTACGAGTCGACGTGCAGCAGGTCGGTGATCGGCGCGCCGTCGACCAGGCAGTGCGCGCAGACGGCGGCGACGGCTTCCGGCTCGACCACCTCGGGCAGCATCAGTACCAGGTCGCGGTGCGGGTGGGCGCGCGCGAGCCGGGCGAGGGTCGGCAGCACGTCCTCGCGCAGGGTGCAGGAGACGCAGCTGTGCGCGAGTGTGATGCGCTCGTCCTCGAGTATTCCCTCGCCGTCGCGCACGATCCGGTGGACGGTGCCGGTGCCGAGGCCGGCGAGGTCGTGCCGGATCAGCAGCAACGACGGGTCCGCCGCGAGCAGGCTGCGGGCAACGGCGTACGTGGCGGACGGCCAGAAGCCACTGAGCACGGTCAACGACGGTCGGGCGTCGGACGCCGGAACTCCGGCGTTGGCCGGTGCGAGCGGGGACGTCGACATCACAGTCCTCTCGACTTAGTCGAAAACGATTGTCATTATAAGCACGTGGTCGACGGCGAGTGGCGGGCGAGGTCTTCTCGCATGAAACGCCACGGCGGCCTGGCGGCGTCGGGGGCGCAAGGTCGCGGTGCGGGTGTCACGTCCCGGCGTCTGGTCGGCACAGAGGTGACGCCCGCTTCGCTGCCGAGCCGGCGCGCCTCCTCTTGGGCCCACGACTCTGCTGGCCGTCCCGCTCTCGGGCCATTGCCCTGGAGGTGCTGGCTCGGTTCGTCAGTGCCGGTCGAGGTCGCTGGGGACCCCGAGTGGAGGCTGTCCGATCGGCCACGTAAGAATGAAAACGATTTTCGTTATGGCGAACCGTTCCTGAAGGAGTACTTGTGTCCCGTCGCTGTGATGTCACCGGCGCGAAGCCGAGCTTCGGCAACGCCGTGTCCCACTCCCACCGGCGCACCCGCCGACGGTGGAACCCCAACCTGCAGAACCACCGCTACTGGCTGCCCTCTGAGCGGCGCTGGGTCCGCCTGACGCTGACCGCCAAGGCGCTGAAGACCGTGGACCGTAAGGGCATCGAAAAGGTCGTCGCGGAGCTGCGCGCCCAGGGGGTGACGGTCTGATGGCCCGGCAGACCGACGTCCGCCCGATCGTCCGGCTGCGCAGCACCGCCGGCACCGGCTACACGTACGTCACCCGCAAGAACCGCCGCAACGACCCGGACCGGATGGTGCTGCGCAAGTACGACCCGGTCGTCCGCCGGCACGTCGAGTTCCGAGAGGCGCGCTGACATGGCCCGCAAGAGCCTCGCGAACCGACAGGCCCGCCGCGCCGACCTGGTCACCCGCCATGCGCAGCGCCGCGCCGAGCTGAAGCGGACCATCGCCCACCCGGACACCGAACCGGCGGTACGGGACGACGCCGTCCGCCAACTGGCGCAGCTGCCCCGCGACTCCAGTCCGGTGCGGCTGCGCAACCGGGATGTCATCGATGGCCGGCCGCGAGGTGTGCTGACCCGCTTCGGATTGTCGCGGGTGCGGTTCCGGGAGATGGCGCTGCGGGGCGAGCTGCCGGGGATCCGCAAGGCGTCCTGGTAACAACGCCAACCACCGGGCTGAGCGCCCGCGCCGCTGTCGGCGCGGGCGCTCGTCCTCCCGACAGCGGAGGCAACTGGAGCGGGTGCGTCAGCAGGGGATTGGTGAGTCCGGTTGGACAACCCGACGCGGCGTGGCTCCTCTCCGGGCCAGGCGAGGAGCCACGCTGCATCGACAGTTCGTCCGCGTCGGGCCCGTCGACGCCTGGCACGCTCATCTGCAGTGCTTGAGCACGTCCAGGACGAGAGAGACGGCGGGGACGCTGGTGAGCGCGTAGTGCATCCGGCCCTGCTGGCGGTAGCGGCGTACGAGGCGGGCGTGGCGCAGGTGCCGAAGCTGGTGCGACACGTGCGAGGCGGATAGCTGCAGCGAGCTGCTGAGTTCGGTGACGCACGCGTCGGCTCGCGTGAGCTGCTGCAGGATGCGGATGCGCGCCGGGTGGGCGATGGTGCGTAGCAGCTCGCTGATCTCCTCAATCGAGGCGGGCGCTGCGGTCACGGCGCGGTGAGGAAGATCGTGCGGAACCCGTCGCGCAGGCGGTGCACCGCCAGCGACCCGAGCAGGACGGCGGCGGCGGTCAGGGAGATGCTGCCACCGGCAGCAACATCCCATAGCCGGGAGAACCACAGTCCCGCGGCGGCGCTGCTGGCACCGAGTGTGGCGGCGAGAGCGGTCATGGGGGCGAGACGGTCGGTCCAGGCGCGGGCGGCCGCGGCGGGGGCGACGATGAGCGCCAGGGCGAGGATGGTGCCGACGGCGGGCACGATCGCGACGACGACGAGGTCGACCAGCAGCAGGAGAGCGAGGTCGAGCAGCCGGACGCGGTACCCGGCGGCGCGGGCGCCGGCGGGATCAAAACCGACGTATAGCAGGTGCCGGCCGCCGACGGCGAGCGCGACCGCCGTGACCGCCAACAGGGCGACGGTCACGACCAGGTTCTCGGTGGTGACGGTGAGGATCGAGCCGACGAGGAAGGCGGACAGGTCCCGGCTGAAACCGTTCTGAGTGGCGACCAGCGCGACGCCGAGCGCGAAACCGGCGGAGAGGATCACTCCGGTTGCGGCGGTGGCCTCTTGACCAGGGGTACGCGCCAGCGCGGCGACGGCGGCGGCGGTCAGCAGCCCGGCGACCACGCCGCCGAGGTAGATGTTGATGCCGAGGATGGACGCGGCGACCACGCCGGGGAACGTGGCGTGGGCCATGGTCATGGTGAAGAACGACAGCCGGCGCAGCACGACGTGCACGCCGACCAGTCCGGTGAGCACCCCTACGGTGATGGCTTCGACCAGGGCGCGGCCGAAGGTGTCCTGCAGTAGCCAGCTCACCGGGTCACCGTCGCAGCGGGTCGGTGCGGCCTGCGGCGGAGGTGGCCAGCGAGCAGGGCGAGCAGGTAGCAGGCCACGAGGGTGAGCACCACCGCGGCGGCGGAGGTGAGCCGGACGCCGTATCGGACGGAGGCGGTCCAGCTGGCCAGCAGGCCCAGGTAGGCGGCGAGGCCGGTGACGGCGGTGGCGATCACGGCCATGGCGGTGAGCCGGTCGGTCAGCAGGCGCGCGGTGGCGGCGGGCACGATGAGCAGGGCGATCACCAGAATGGTGCCGACGGCCTGCACGGCGGCGACGACGACCAGCGCGACGGCCGTGTTGAGCCCGAGATCGAGCAGGGTGAGGCGGTACCCGGCGGTGGCGGCGGCGATGGGGTCGAAGGCCCGCAGGATCAGCGGCCGGGCGGTGACGGCGAGGCCGGTGAGCACGATCGCGGCCAGCACGGCGGTCTGCGCGAGCTGAGCGGGGGTGACGGTGAGCAGCCGGCCGAACAGGAACGCGGTCAGGTCGCTGGTGTAGGAGTGCTGACGGGACACGAGCACCACGCCGAGGGAGAACATGGCGGTCAGCAGCACAGCCACGGTGGTGTCGTCGCTGAGCCGCCCCCAGCGGGTCAGCACGGTGAGCGCGACCGCGGTCAGCAGGGCGGCGACGAGGGCGCCGCCGGCGATGCCGGTCCAGCCGGCGACGAGGAATCCGATGACCACGCCGGGGAAGACGGTGTGGGTCAGCGCGTCGGCGACGAAGGCCAGCCGGCGCAGGAAGACCAGCACGCTGACCGGCCCGCACACCAAGGCGAGCAGGAGCAGCTCGGCGAGGGCGCGGCCCATGAACGGCACGCTGAACGGCGCGACGAGACTACTCATGGCGTCACCGTCCGGGCCGCGCGGCGTGCAGGTCGGCGGCCTGGCTGCCGTAGCCGTAGGTGCCGGGCAGCTCCGCGAGGATCTGTTCGGTGGGGCCAGTGACGGCGCGGCCGCCGTGGATGAGGCAGGCGGTGTCGGCGAGGTCGCGGGCCAGGCGCAGGTCGTGGGTGCTCAGCAGCACGGCGGTGCCCGCGGCGGCGAGGTCCCGCAGTTGCGTCACGATGACGTCCTGGCTGGTGACGTCGAGCCCGTTGAAGGGTTCGTCCATGAGCATCAGTCGGGTCTGGGCGGCGATGGCGCGGGCGAGCAGGACCCGTTGGCGTTGGCCTCCGGACAGCAGCCCGAAGCGGGTGCGTGCGCGGTCGGCCAGCCCGACGCGGGCCAGCGCGTCTGCGGCGACGGCGCGGTCGGCCGGACGGATTTGCCGTAGCCAGCGGGTGGGCCGGTAGCGGCCCATTAGCACGACGTCGGCGGCGGTGACGGGGAAGTCCGCGTCGAGGGTGTCGACCTGCGGCACGTAGGCGGCCGCGCCGCGGGCCTGCCGCGCCGGCCGTCCGGCGACGGTGATCGTGCCGGCAAGGACGTCGGCGAGCCCGACGACGGCCTTGATGAGGGTGGACTTGCCGGCGCCGTTGGCGCCGACGAGGGCGACGATCTGGCCGGGCGCCACCGTGAGATTCACGTCGGTGAGGACGGCGCAGCGCCGGTAGCCGACGTCGGCCTGCGCGAGGTGCAGGGCGGAATCGGCTACCGGCGCGGCGGTGGGCTCAGCCACCGAGGGCCGCCACGATGGTGTCGGTGTTGTGTTCCTCGGCGCCGAGGTAGGTGCCCTGCGGGGTGCCTTCGGGGCCGAGGCTGTCGCCGTAGAGGGCGTCCTCCCCGCCGACCACCTTCACGCCTGCCTGGCGGGCGATCGCCTCGGCGGCCTTGGGCGGCAGGGAACTCTCGCTGAAGATTGCCTTCGTGCCGGTGGCCTTGATCTTCGCGACCAGGTCGTTGATCTGGGTGGCGGACAGTTCGGCGCTGGTGTCCAGGCTGGGGATCACCGCGCCGATGAACTGCAGCTGGTAGCGGTCGATGTAGTAGCCGAACGCGTCGTGGTTGGTGACCAGCTTGCGGGCGTCCGCCGGCAGGGCGGCGAACTTCCGCACGTTGTCACCGTCGAGCTTGTCCAGCTTCGCCGCGTACGCCTGGAAGTTCGCCCGGTAGGCGTCGGCGTGGCCGGGGTCGGCGGTGACGAGGGCCTTCTCGATGTTCTCCGCCATGATCTTGGCATTGCGGGGGTTGTGCCAGATGTGCGGGTCGCCCTCCTTCATCTCCTCGTCGCCGGGGTCGCCCTTGCGCAGGGCCACTCCCTGGGAGGTGTCGACGACGGTTCCCTTGAAACCGGCCGAGGAGATGGTGTCGTCGAGCCATTCCTCTAGTCCGACGCCGTTCTTGATGACGAGCTTGGCGGCCCCGATCGCCTGGATGTCGGCGGGAGTGGGCTCGTAGTCGTGGGGATCGGCGTTCGGCTTGATGATCTGGGTGACCCTGACGGCGTCGCCGCCGACGTTGCGCGTGAAATCGGCCACCTCGGGCGTCGTGGCGACCACCGCGATAGTGCCGTTCTTCGCCGCGGTCGCGGTGCCGGTGTCGGTTTCGGCACCGCAGCCAGCGGCGGCGCCGATCGTCGCTATAGCCAGGACGGTGCCGAGCGTACGGATGGACAGGTTCACAACCGCTCCTTGCTCATTGGATGAGCGGAACGGTATCCATTTCCAATAAGCCCGTCTAGCTGTCAGGTGCTCATATCAGCACCCGTGCAACCATCGCCGGTCCTACTCGTACGGTTCGGCGGGTGCGGGGATGTGTTGCCAGTCCTCCACCTGGAAATAGGGAACATCGGCGTCGTTGACGGGGTCCTTGACGGTGTGCGGAACCCACCGGCCAGTGGTCCGTACCCAGGTGTTCGCCGGCGCCTGCGGCACCTGGCCACGCAGGCCGATCTTGATGGGGACGCCGTCGGCGGCACAGCAGCTGAGGATGATGCGGGCGAGCATGGGCTGCCGGTCCGGCCCGGGGGCGAGGAAGCCGGTCAGCTGGATGCGCCAGTCCTGCAGGGTCCGGCCGTGGTCATAGACGGCCCGGTAGCCGTAGTCGAGGAGGGTGAGCTCGGCCGGGTCGCCGGGCGGCAGGGGCGGGTAGGCGACCTCCCGGTTGTCGGTCAGGGCGGAGCCGGCACGTGCGGCGGTGTCGGCGCCGAGTGCCGGCGGGACGACGAAGAGCAGGGCTAGCGCCGGCAGCAGCAGCAACCAGCCGACGGCCGGTCCCGAGTGGCCGTGCCCGTGCCCGTCGTCGTCCGGCCCGGCCTCCGGCCCGTTGAGATGGCGCAGCTCCTGCAGGAGTGCCACGATCGCGGTGATGACCAGCAGCGTTCCGGCGGCGATGAGGAACGGTCGCAGTCCCTGTTTGACGTAGCGCAGGTACAGGTCGGTGACGCTGACGCGCAGGATCGCGCCGCCGAGGAACACCATCACCACGGCCTGAGCGGCCCGGTTCACCAGATCATCGTCCCGACCGCGACCGCGACCGCGACCGCGACCGCGACCGCGACCGCGACGAGCACGGCGAGGGCGAAGGTGGCCGGGGCGAACCGGGCGGCGAACCGCCGCCCGAACATGCCGGCCTGCATGGACACGAGTTCTGCAGACGCGGGTCGGAAACCAGTGCGCCGACCTGCCGGTGCAGGATGCCGACCAGGATGAGCAGGGCGACCAACACCTCGACCGAGCCGATCGCCCGGTCCCTGCGATGGGGGGTGGCGGGCGGGAGGTCTGGGGTCGCCGAAACGGTTGGCGTGACGTCGGCTGCGGTGCTCAGGACGAATCACCTTCTCCGGTCAACGATCGCATCCTAGTGTGATCACCCCATCACAGGGAGTTCAGACGTGTGACGCGCATCGCCGTAGGGAGCCGGGGGCGGGCATCGCGAATGGCGATCTGTTCACGGCGCCGATTGCGCCGCGGGCCCTGCGGTGGCTCCATGCGCTGGACCACGCACAGGCCGGCGAACACACGGGGTGTGAACATATGCGCAATGCATAATGGGTTCCGATGTCACGTGACCACCAGGGCCACGGGCAGAAAAGGAATCGGGCGCCGAGGCAGGCGCCGTGACGAGCGGAGACGGCAGACGGTGACAGAGGCAATGCCCACAGCGACCCGCAACACCCGGCAGCGCGCCGAGGTGCTGGCGCTGCTGCGCGAGGTGGAGGGCTTCCACAGCGCGCAGCAGCTGCACCAGATGCTCATCGACCGCAAGGCGCGAGTCGGCCTGACCACCGTCTACCGGACGCTGCAGATGCTGGTGGACAGCGGCGAGATCGACTCGACCAGGTTGCCAGGCGGGGAATATCTGTACCGGCGGTGCAGCCAGAGCCGGCACCACCATCACCTGGTGTGCCGGGAGTGCGGCCGCGCGGTCGAAGTCGCCGGCCCTGCCGTGGAGCGGTGGGCCGACCAGGTGGCCAGCCAGCACGGTTTCACCGACGTCGGTCACACTCTGGAGATCTTCGGCACCTGCGGCAAATGCGCTGCCTGACGGGCGGCTCCGTGGGTCAGCGACCCACCACCGCGGGCTCGCTGACCGCCTGCGGTCCCATCCGGAACTGCGGATCGATCTGATCGGTGAGATCCGCCCCGGCGCGCTCGTTGGCCCACGCGGCGGCGTTGCGCCGGTGGAACTCGTGCGCCCACCGGGTGAAGGCCGCCCAGTCCTGCGGTGTGTCGTCCACCGCCTCAAGGAGCTGGGCGAGAGCTGCCTGGTTGGCGGGCTCGAGTTCGGTCAGTGGGCCGACGGTGCCCCGTTCCGCTCGGCGTACGTAGCCGGATCTGCTGAACCAGGTCAACAGGTCGCCGCCGACGTGCTCGCGGAGGAACTCCAGGTCGGTAGCGTCCTCGACCTTGTTCCCGACCACCGACAGGGCCACGCCGTAGTCGCGGGCGTAGCCGGCGTACTGCCGGTAGACCCCGACGCTGCGCACGGTCGGCTCGCACACCAGCACGGTGCGGTCGAAGCGGGTGAACAGTCCGGAGGCGAACGAGTCCGCGCCCGCGGTCATGTCCACCACCACGTACTCGCCGGGTCCGTCGAGCATGTGGTTGAGCAGCAGCTCCACCGCTCCCACCTTCGAGTGGTAGCAGGCCACCCCGAGATCCTCGGCGGCGAACTCGCCGGTGACCGCCAACCGCACTCCACCGACCTCCCGCACGCAGGCGTTGTAGATCGGGTTGTCCTCGACCACCCGCAGCAGCCGCGAACCGCGCCCCGGCGGAGTCGTCTTGACCATTCGATCCGCACCGGTGATGCGGGGGTTGGCGCCGCGAAGGTAGGCCTTGATGGCCGGCAGGTGCTCACCGAGCGGCTTCACCGGCGGCGGCGCGTCCGCATCGCCGCCGAGGGCGGCAGCGAGGTGCTGGTTGATGTCGGCGTCGATGGCGAGCACCGGCAGGCCCTGGCCCACGAGATAGCGGGCGAACAGCGCGGCGAGAGTGGTCTTGCCGCTGCCGCCCTTGCCCACGAACGCGACCTTCACCGCTGCCGCCCTCCCCTTCTATTGGAAACCATTTCCATGAGCGGGAGCGTACGTGATGGGTCGGGCCTGCCGAGCGGTATCCGGGCGACTCGCCGCAACGATTCGCCATCGGGCAGTCCATCCACTTCTCGGTCGCCACTACCTCCGGCGCAACACCTCGCCGCTGAACCGTCGTATGGTGCGCAGGGTCGTCGCGCGGTCCCCGGTCATTTCGACCAGAAACAGCAGATGCCGCACACCGGGAAGTGCCGCGGCCGCGTCCACGGCCGCCCGGCAGCGCCGCGGCGACCCGACCGGGTGCATGGCGATCAGACGTCGGACGTACTCGTCGATGTCGGGCGGACCGGCCATGGCGCCGTCGAGACGGACGTACTCCCTGGTGCCGGCCAGCAACTCCGGGAGCCGCTCTCGCACCGTCCGGGCTGCATCCGCGTCGGTGTCCTCGACGTGCGCCAGATGGGCGCTGGCGTGCGGCACCTGCGTGCTGTCGTGGCCGTGCGCGGCGGCGACCTGCGTGTACCGGTCGACCAACGACCGCTTCTCCGCCAGGTCGGCGTGCAGGCCGAGCAGCAGCGGGAGGCCGCGGCGGGCGGCGAGGTCCACGGTGGCGGGTGAGGTCGCCGCGACCCACGTCGGCACCCGCCGGCGGGGCCGGGGCACCACCTGCACCCGCCGGAAGGGGAACCTCCCGTTGCCGGCGACCTGCGCCGCGCCGGACAGCCACCGCAGCACGATCTCCACCGCGTCGGCGAAGCCGTGCGTGTAGCGATCCAGGCCGGTGCCGAAAACCTCGAGGTCTACCCATGGTCCGCCCCGGGCGACCCCCAGTCGAAACCGGCCCCCGGACAGTTCGTCGAGCAGCACCGCCTCCTCGGCCAGGCTCACCGGGTGTCGGACCGACAGCACGCAGGCGGCGGTGCCGACGGTGATGCGGCGGGTCGCCCCGAGCAGGTGCGCCGCGAAGGTGATGGCAGACGGGCACACACCGTAGGAGATGAAATGGTGCTCGGCGACCCAGACGCCGGCGTAGCCGGCGGCCTCCGCGGCCAGGCCGTAGCGGTGCGCGTCCGCCAACGCCTGCGCGTGCGTGCCGCCGGTGCGGTGCCCGGCGAGCAGGAACAGGTGCCATTGGACCTGCTCGCCGGGCCGCGAGGTGTCGGGCGGTTCAGCAGTCACGCAGCTCTGGTGACTGGTTGAGCAGTTGTCCCCGGGTCGAGATGAACCTGCGGTACGTGTCGGAGTCCACGGCGCCCAGCCGGAACGCCGCCACCCGGTGGCAGTTCTGGAACGCCAGCTTCACCCCGAAGTGGCGCTCCAGGCTCGCCCGGATGGCGTCGCTGGCCAGCGCGCGCAGCAACTGCCCGCGCTCCGCCTCGGTGGGCGGTGGTACGACGTTGTCGGCGAATGCGGTGTCAGACGATTCCAGGTCGGCGACCACACGACTGACGGTGTCCCAGGCGTACGGAAGGGAGTCCCGGACGCAGGCGACGAAGGCGTCGTCGTCCACGGGGCCGGTCTCGGCGGCTTCGAGCAGGGCAGGCGGCACGGTGAGAGACATGGTCCTCCTCAGGGCCTTAACGACCATGATTGCCGTTAGCGTTACGCTCCGAGCACATCACGTCACCGGGTCCACGTCAACACTCGACACCTATCCCGGCCCAGGTGGCCACTGCTGGTCGTCTTTGCTCGGACCGGCGCATCGCTGGTGCGGACTGATGCAAGCCGCTGCCGCACGTTCGGTGACATTCGAATCGGAATTCATTATCGTGATCTCGTCCGCGAGGCAGGGGGTACGTACCTCAGGTGAGGCGGACCCGGCCGGCGTCGCTCACCCAGGGGCGCACGTCGGCCGCGCCTCTTCGCCTCCGTTCGCCTCTTCATCGGTGTGACCGTGCAGCCGCCCGCCGCGATATCGGATGCCAGGCACCAAAGATGAAATCGGCTGTCATCGCAGGGACTGCTTATGGAGCTGGTACCTCCGGCAATAGATAGATCCCTGAGGCGACGCGGCGCCCCTCTCACCGGTGCCCGCCCGTTGCCGTCGACCGAGCACGGAGACGACCAATCCCGCGACGCTGCTGCCTGTCCGGGTGGGTACTGCGGTACTACGCCGGAACCGGGAGATCATTCCGTGGTACCGCCGCCGGAGGGCGTTCGGTCTCTAGCGTCCTTGACGGGACGCCGGAAACGCGGCGGGGTCGAGGCGAGGGATGGCCGATGATCGAGGCACGGCAGCTGACGAAGCGGTACGGCGAGAAGACGGCGGTCGACCGCCTCGACTTCGAGGTGAAGCCCGGCATGGTGACCGGGTTCCTCGGGCCGAACGGTGCGGGGAAGTCCACCACCATGAGCTTGATCATCGGGCTGGACGCTCCGACCAGCGGGTCGGTGACCGTCAACGGCCGGCGGTACGCGCGCCACACGGCGCCGCTGCAGGAGGTCGGAGCGCTGCTGGAGGCGCGGTCGATCCACCCGGGCCGCACCGCGTTCGACCACCTGATGGTCCTCTCCCACACCCACGGTATCCCGCGGCGGCGGGTCGACGAGATGATCGAACTGACCGGGTTGCAGTCCGTGGCGCGCAAGCGTGCCGGGTCGTTTTCGCTGGGCATGGGGCAGCGGCTCGGCATCGCCGCCGCGCTGCTCGGCGACCCGGCCACGGTGATGCTCGACGAGCCCGTCAACGGCCTCGACCCCGAGGGCGTGCTGTGGATACGCAACCTGCTCGCCGGGCTCGCCGCCGAGGGCCGCACGGTGTTTGTGTCGTCGCACCTGATGGCCGAGGTGGCGCTCGTCGCCGAGCACCTCATCGTCGTCGGGCGCGGACGGCTGCTCGCCGACAGCACCGTGCAGGACCTGGTGCGCCAGGCCGGCGGCGACACCGTCACCGTGGCCACCGCGGACCCGGCCCGGCTGCGGGCCGCACTGGCCGGCCCGGGCGTCGAGATCACCGGGCGGGCCGGCTCCGAGCAGCTGCAGGTGAGCGGCCTGTCGGCACGGCAGATCGGGCTCGTGGCCGCCGAGCACGGCATCGCCCTGTTCGAGCTCACCCCGAAGCACGTATCGCTGGAGGAGGCGTTCATGGATCTGACGAGGGACGCCGTGGAGTACCACGGTGCCGTGACGAGCGGGGTGGCGGCATGAGCACTGTCATGGAGCCTCGCCCGGCCGGAGCCGGCGCCGGGCCGGTGTCGCGGCCCGCGTACAAGGTCACTGGGCGGCGGGTGCTCCGCTCGGAGTGGGCGAAGCTGTGGACGCTGCGCTCCACCTGGATCACGCTCGCCCTCGGGCTGGCCGGCCTGCTGGTGTTCGGCAGCATCGCGGCAGTGCGGTACAAGTCGCTGGCCACCTCTGGCGGCACCCGGGCGGGCTCGGGGGAGTTCGTCAACGCGAGCGCGGTGGCCCTGACACTGTTCGGCGTACGGTTCGGTCAGCTGGCGCTCGGCGTGCTCGGCGTGCTGGTCGCCGCGGGTGAGTACGGGCAGGGCGCGCCCAACATCCGGAGATTCTGTCCATGGGTGTGGCGATTGCTACGTGAGCACCAGCTGTCCGAGTTCCTGGGTGCATCGGGTGAGCGCGACGTAGAGGCCGTTCCAGCCGCGTGGTTCAGCGGCGATGCCCTGGGGGTCAATGAGTAATGTCGCGTCCCATTCCAGTCCCTTGGACTGGGTCGCGGTGAGCACCGGCACATCGCTCAGCACGGCTAGGAGTTCGGCGATGCGGTCGGCGGGGGCGATGACGCCAACCGTACCGCCATGCCACCGTTGCTGCAGCTGTCGCACAGCTTGGGCAGCGGCGCCGGCAAGCTCGGCGGGCGTGATCGTGAGCACCCAGGGGGCGATGCCGGAGGAGCGTACCGCCCGTGGTGGCGCGTTGTGGCTGCCAGCTTTTTTCAAGACGGGTTCGGTGAGGTCCATAACCTCACGCGGGGTTCGGTAGCAGATGGTGAGTTCCGCGCCGGTCCAGCGGTCTCCGAAAGCAGCCTGCACCGCTTGTGCCCAGCTGGTGTGCCGGTGTGCTGCCTCCGCTTGATCGATGTCGCCGACCGCGGTGATGGAGCGACTGGGACAACGCCGTAGGACCATTTGCCACTGCATCTCGGACAGCTCTTGCGCCTCGTCGATGACGACGTGGCCGTACACCCAGTCGCGCTGCCGGCGAGCATGATCGGCGACGAACTCGCCCTGTGGCTGCGGGGCTTCGACCTCGCCTAGCAGGTCGGCGAGGGCGTCGAGCAGGGGGATGTCGCTCGATGCCCACAGTGCGGGCTCGGCCGAGACGGCGGTGATCTCCTCCATGGACAACTGCGGGGCAAACCGGGCTAGCAGGGTGCGGTCGGTCAGGAGATCACACAGTAGGGTTTCGGCGTCGAGGGTGGGCCACCATGCCTCGATGAACCGGGCGATGGTGGCGTTCTCCGCGATACGATAACGAAGATTCTCTATCTCTTCCTCGGAGAGCAATCCGTCGACGTCACTGCCGGTGGACCTCCTGCCGACATGGTGGTCATGCTGCATTCCCCTGTCGACGCGGGCGAGGATGTCCTCGAAGCCCTCCTCCATCTCGTTCATCAGCGCCTCGCGCTGCTCTGCGACGGCTTCGGCAAGGATGTGGTGCAGCTGCTCGGCGAACGCCGTGCGGGCGCGGTGGTACGGGCGTCCCTGCACCGCCGAGGCGAGCGCCTGTGCCACTGTGGCGGCTGTGATGACGTAGAACTCGCCCTCCCAGCGCAGCTTCAGCTCACGGGGCCGGGGGAGCAGCGACGTGACGTAGTTTTCGAGCGCGGGTTGCCAGAGGGCGCGGCCCTTGATTTCGGCGAGAAGCCGGCTCTCGTCGCGGCCCACGCGGATCTCGGGCAGCAGAGTGTCGCAGGTCGCCGAGACGACGGCGGTCTCACCGAGCGCGGGTAGCACCTGAGCGATGTACTGGAGGAACCGCGGCGAGGGGCCGAGGACCAGGACCGCTTGGTCGGCCATCTTTCGGTGGGCGAACAGCAGGTAGGCGACGCGGTGCAGAGCCACCACGGTCTTGCCGGTGCCGGGACCGCCCTGAACGATCAGCGGGCCGGTCGCCTCGGCCCGGATGATGTCGTCCTGTTCGCGTTGCAGCGTGGAGATCGCCGTTGCCATGCGGCCGGTGCGCCGCTGGTCGAGGGCGGCAAGTAGAGCGCCTTCACCGACGAGTTCCGCCGTTATGGTCCCGTCCAGTGGCTCGTCGTCCACGCCGACGACGACCGATCCCGTCGTGCGTATGTGACGGCGCCGGGCCTGACCTTGTGAGTCGACGGCCGTCGCGGTGTAGAACGGTCGCGCTGCGGGAGCGCGCCAGTCCACCAGCAGTGGCTCGCTGTCCTCGCCGTCGTTGCGGAGACCGACACGGCCCACATGTCGCACGGTGCCATCGAGGCCGTCGAGGCGGCCGAAGACCAGCCCTTCCCGTGCTCGCCGTAGCTCTTCGTACTGCTGGCGGAGCATGCGCTGCCGGGCCCGTTCCAACGAGTCCAGGGCCTCTGACGAAAGCTCGACCTGTAGGTGGTCGACCAGTCTGTCGCGCCGGGCCGTGGCCAAGTCGAGAAACTCCTGTTCCTCGGCGACCGCGGATCGGCGCGCGGTGCCCTCTGCCGTAGAAGTCGGCGGTTCGCCGTTCGGTGTTACGTCGTTGACGCCAGCAGTGCCGTTGTTCAGAGCAGACTTCCGGCGCATTCGCAAATCCTTGTATCGGTGTCCCCTCGGCCCGGATGGGCCGCAGCGCATTCGGCGGCAAGCATAGAGTTGGTTTCCCTCGTCGGCCAGGAACTCCGCCGGCAGAGATGGGAATCTCAATGCCTTGCAGTTTCGGCTCGATTGTGGCCTCACCCAATCTTGATTCGCTTATTGACAGTTCGGTCCTTATCTGATCTGAATGCCGACGGCGGCACTGCTCGCGGGCGACTCGACCACCGTGCGAACATCGGCCAGGACGAGCACCACGGATGGGCCGATACGGCCGCAGGCGACACCTCCTATCGTGAGGTCGTCATCAGCGCCGACGGCTACCGCAGCCCTGCGGTATTTCGTTACGCCCTGAGCGCGTGCCGACGCGGTTGAACTGCCGGACCACCTGTGCCCGCAAGGCATCCTGTTCGTTCTGCACACCGCGATCAGCTGGGAAGACACCCCTATTGGGTTGCCAACCACTCGACGACCGCTCTCGGGTTTGGCTCAGGGATGCCCTGCTGGCGCATACTGCGGGACTGTAACGACGCCGGCGTGTGGCAACGACTGCACGAGGTCCTGCTCGGCAGACTCCGCGCCACCGGGGCTCGGTCGGGTGGGCAAGCGCGCGTTGGAAGCGCAGCGCTGGGCGGCCGTCGATCGTTTATGCAAGCCGGTGCTTGCCTGTCAACGTCGGGTCACGCAATACCGATCACGGGTGGCGCGCGGCCCCCCGGTCGCCGAGCCCCCGCTCGGCCGCGCGCCACTCTCGACCCACTCGACCAAGATCGCCTGCGCGAAGCCACTCTGATGCGATGGTGCACCATCGGCATCCGCTCATGGCCTTCCGGCAGGCCGAGCCCCACAACGGTGCTGTCGCCGGCAGGAGCGGATGCGGACCGGTTCGCCCCGCCGAGGCGTCGAGGTAGCCGCCGAACAACGGCTGAGGTGCCGCCGTGTCGCCGCGCCGCCACGCCTCGAGAAGATCACCCCCGACAACGTCCTGGCCGCCTGCGCGATCACCGTCCGCCCGGCCAAGAGGGACTGGTCGCCCCGGTGGTCCGGTCCCTTGTCGCTGTTTTCGTCAGTCAAGCATTTCGCGGCAGCGCGCCCCACCACGGAGACCCCGCAGGAACCACGGGAGCGGCTGCGCCGAATCGGTCGGGCCGTGCCGATGGTTGGGGTGTTCACGCTGGTCACCCTGGTGTTTCTCGCCCTCCTCCCATCGGGGCTGACCGCCCTGCTCGGCTCCCTCACCAATGTGGCCGTGACGGCGTTGCTCGTGCTCGGCGGGTATGCCTGGGTCATGGGCCGCGCGGTCCGCCGCCATGGGACCGCCCCTCGATCGCGGCGGTGGGCGCCACGGTGCTGGCTACAGCGGCCTGGCTCGCGGTGGGCGATGCCTGGCGGAGCCAACAGCACCGTCCCGGCGTCGCGGACCCACGAGGCCCGGTTCAACGTCTGGCGCGAGGAGCACCAGTGACCGCCTGGCCGATCACCGACCCAACCGCTGCTATCACGTGCCCACATCGCCCGGGCAGATCGTGTGCACCTGCGTCGACTACATCAGGTGATCGAGGTGATCCGCCGCCGCAACCTCGCGGTCCTGCAGCATGGACTGACAGACGACCGCTCATACCGTTGTCGACGGTGTTGATTCGGGCGGCTCGTAGTGGGCGACCGATCAACGCGTCGGCGCGAGTTCCAGCCGCACTTGGCGCCGCGGCCGGTCCACCTCGGCGATCGTGACGGTGATCATCTCTCCCATCCCTGGCTCCCGGGTCAGAACTGACTCGTGGAGCAGTCCCGCGATGCCCGGCGCGACGCGGACGAAGACACCGAACGGCACCACCTTGACGACCGGACCGGACAACACCTCACCGACCCGGTCCGCGAACTGGACCAGTGGATCCTCCTGCAACGCCTTCAGCGACAGCTGCACCTGTCCACGGGTGGCGTCGAAGTCGAGCACCTCGGCGGAGACCTGCTGGCCAGCGTGCACCACGTCGGCAGGGTCGCAGAAGTACTCCCAGGTCAGCTCCGGAATCCGAATGAACCCGGTGCCGGGCGAGCCGGCCGGGTCCCCTTCGAGACGCACGAAGACGCCGAAGTTGTGGATCTCTGAGATGATTCCACGCACCACCGTGCCGCGCTTCGGCTGACCTCCAGACATGGCAGAACTGTATAGCCGAGGTAGCGACTTGCGGCTCCTGACCAGATGCACGCTTCTGCCGCTGGTCGGTGCCGGCGGATCTCGCCGGGTTGGGCGAGGAAGGCGGCATCAGGACGCGGCGATGCCGCCGGCATTCGAAGTTCGGCGATACGGCTCATGCGGAGACCATGGCGGATGACCAAGACTTAAGCGATGTCTCAGGGAATCGGGGGTGCGCCACGCGCCCAGGTGGCAATCACCGCTCTGCTCATCGTCGCCGGCGTGCTCATCCTGTTCGTCCCCGCCGGTGACGAGGGCCCAGTCCTCGTGCGGGTCAGCGAAGGTCACGGCCTATCCGCCGTAGACGGGGTCGGCGCGGCACTGCTGGCGTTCGGCGGCACCTGGCTCGAAGTGCTCGTGGTACGGCGCCTGCCGTACCTCGCCCTGCCCCCACGGGCCTTGTTCGGACTCGGCCTGTTAGCCGGCCTCGGCGTAGGGCTCCTGATCGCCTCAGTCTTTTCGGGATTCTTCTGGTGGTGGGCTGTCGGCACCACCGCACTTGGCGTAGCCATCCTCGTCCTCGTGCCCCTCACCGCGCGCCGTTGAGGTCGCTGACCGAGCGTCTGCTTCTGCCGCTGACCGCGGCGTCACGCAGCGTCACAGTAGGTCAATCAAGACGATGCTCGGTATTGCCGATGTCAGTGCAGGTGATCATCTCGATGAACCACTGAGGTTTGGCCTGGCGCCCCGCACAGGGCGGTCAGTCTCCAGTAGTCGACGAAGCTGAGTGGGGAGCTGGATGGCCGACACTGGGCGCCCGCCATTGATCACCAACGAGGGGACGCCGGTGACGCCGTGTTCGGCCGCGCGACGCCGGTCGGCTCGGACGTCTTCGGCGTAGTCGTCGCCGGTCAGGACAGCGCGGACCTCGGCGTCAGCGAGCCCTGCCTCGCCGCCGAGGCGTTGCAGGACCTGCGGGTCGGCGACGTTGAGCCCGTCGGTGTGGTAGGCGCGCAGCAGTTGCTCCATCATCTGGTCGGCTCGGCCTCGGTCAGCGGCGAGGTGGCACAGTCGGTGCGCGTCGAAGGTGTTGACCGGTCGGGCCCGATGCAGGTTGATCGTCAGGCCTTCCGCAGCGCCCAGAGCCTCAATTCTGGCTATCCGAGTCGGCGCCTGATCCCCCCACCAACCCGTCATGGCCTCCGCGGCGGTGAGGCCGGGGGTCCGGCCTTCATCAGGTGCCAGTTCGAAACTGCGCCAGATGATCTGTACCTTGTCCCGCTCGGTGACGTGCTCCAGCGCGGCGGTCAGGCGTCTCTTGCCGATATAGCACCATGGGCACAGCACATCGGCGTAGACCTCTACTCTCATGAACGTCCTTCGGTGAGGTGGCTATCGGTCACCCGGTGTCTGCCTCGGCCCGTGTTCCCCAGCCGAGGTAGACACCGGGTGTGGTCCATTCGGTTAGGCGTCGAGACGCTGTGGTCCCGGACCAACCTCGCGGACGACGGTGTAGGTGGGAACGCCACTCATGCGCGGCTCGGCCTTGCCGGACAGGCCCTCCAGGGCCTTACGGATGGCGGCCATCCGGCCTTCGGCGTCTGAGGTCTCCACAAAGTTGTGGTAGTCCGCCTCGCTGGCCCAACGCACGATGTTGTACACCCGGGTGCCGTCGGTGCTTACATGGAAGCGGGCCGACTGGTAGCCAGGATAAAAGCGCACCCAGCGCTCCTGGATCTCCGCGAAAACCGCTACCAACTCCTGTTGGGTACCGAGGCCGTCAACCGTGTAGTCGATGATCGAGTAGAAGCTGGCATCTGTACTCACGTACATACTCCTCAACATGCCGGGCAGGCCTGTTGCCATCCTGCAACCTCAACCAAAGTTGAGATCAACGGTGGGGTGTTGCAGCACCACTGTCAGAGGCAGGTAGCGCCGCTTGGGTCGCGCCCCACCAAGATCAGGTGCGCGGAAGTAGCCGCCGGTCGTGTGCGGCAGCCAACCGAACCTCTTGATCAGGTGCACCACGGCCACCGTTGGGGCACGGACTGGCCGGGCTGGTCACTCGGATGTTCCAAGGAAGGCGGGGTCGTCGAAGCCCATGTCGCGCATCTTCTCGGCGGAGAAGGCCACCATGATTTCGTCGCCGAGGATGAAGACGCGCCGTGGGTCGGGCAGCTGAGGGATGCCAGCGATGAACCAGACCGAACCTGCGGCGAAGTCCAGGCGCAACGCGACGGGCACGTCGACCGTGTGCGCCGGCGCGCCGATGCTGCCGTCCGCCTGCCAACTCGGCCCGATCCGGAACGGCTCCCAGCGGCAGGCCGTGCCGCGAACCCTCGATCCGAAAAGCGGAGCCCAGGGAATTCCACTCCTCCAGACGCCGCCAGCACGTCATCCCCGAGCCGAACCCCAGCTATTGGGGCAGGAACTCCCACTGGATGCCGGTATGCAACACGAACAAGATCCCGCACAGCACCT
>NZ_VSFA01000072.1 GCF_008119785.1 Micromonospora sp. MP36
GGGGGGCCGGGGCCCGCCGGGGGGGTGCCCCGGGCCCCCCCCCGGGGGGCCCGGGCGGGCCCCGCCGGGGGGGGGGGGGGCCCGCCCCCCCCCCCCGCGCCCCCCCCCCCCCCCCGGGGGGGGGGGGGGGGGGGGGGGGCCCCCCCGCCACGAACGCGAACCGTGCCGTGGCCGAAACGCGGTAGCGGGGCGAGGGTGCAGAGAACGACTCATCGCATCCGAGGAGGACAAGATGAGCACGCAGGCTGCGTCCACCAGGCCCGTGAACCGGCCGATGCAGGAGGCGCCGACCCGGGCGAGGCAGGAGATGCCCAACCGGGCGGCAATGGAAGAGACCCGCCAGATGGCGATGATGCACGACGGCTCCCGGGAGCGGGCGCCGGGCACCGAGACGAAGCAGGCGTTCCTCACCACCGAGTTCTGGGTGTACGCCGCCGCCGTCGCGGTCGTCGTGGTCGTCTCCTACTGGCACAGTTCCATCACCAACGGGCTGAAGATCACCAACCCGAACCTGGCGTGGTGGTACCTGACCATCCTGACAGGGGCTTACCTGTTCAGCCGTGGTCTGTCCAAGGCCGGTAGCACCCGACGGTCCTTCATGGAGCGCCGGGCAGCCCGACGACAGTGAGCCACACCTGAGAGCGACGCTGGCCCCGGGAGTCTCCCGGGGCCACCGTCGTGCGTGGACTACTCGAAGTCCCCGCCGAAGTCGCCGAAGTCGCCCTCAAAGGCGTCCTCGATCAGCTCGCCGGCGACCAGGCCACCGGCCACGCCCAGGGCGGCGCCCGCCACCATGCCGCCCATGCCGGACCCGCGGTGGCCGTGGTGGCCGTGGTGCCCGTGCGGGCCGAAGCCCTGGGCGCGCAGGTTGCCGTAGCGCGAGGTGGTCTCCCGCAGCCAGCCGTCCACCACCTGCGCCCAGTCGGTGCGGCCCGCGTCGCTGTGCGGGACGCTGTACCGGCCGAAGACGTCGTGCCCGGCGGTGAAGAAGCCGCCGCGCTTGTCGCACTCCAGGATCACCTCGACGCCCCGCTGGCTGGTCACGAAGGTCAGCTCGACCTCGGTGACGACCTGCGCGTACTGCGGTGCGGCGAAGAACTCGATCTCCTGGTAGAACGGCAGCGTCTGCTGCACCCCGTGGATGTGGCCACGCTCCAGGTCGGCGTGCTTGAACCGGAAGCCGAGCGTCTGGAACGCCTCGAGAATCCGCTCGTGGATCGGCAGCGGATGCACCGCCACGTGGTCCAGGTCGCTCTTGTCCACCGCGCGGGCCACCGCGACCTCGGTACGCAGGCCCATCGTCATGCCGTGCAGCCGCTGCCCGTACACGTCGGTGACCGGGGTCTCCCACGGCACCGGGAGCTGGAACGGGATGGAGAGCTGCTGCTTCGGCGCCAGCTCCAGCCGGCCGCTGACCGGCATCCGGTGGAACTCCATGATGCCGGCGTACTCGGAGTCGCCGCTCTCCACCTCGACCCGGGTGACCAGGCCGACGCTGATCTGCTCGATGCTGGCCGGCGCGTCGCCGCCGACCAGGTTGACCTGCCCGTCGAGGGCCAGGCCGGGCCGAGTGTTCGGGTTGGTCAGCACCGTGTCGACGCTCGGGCCGCCGACGCCGAACGCGCTCAGCATCTTCTTGAAGACCATCGCCACTCCGCTTTCACCTTCGGCACGCTCCACGGCGGAGCGCGCACGGCCTCGAAGGGCACCCTAACCGGCACCCCTGTGAAGTGCCTGTGAGCGCGAGGGATCGCGGCGCGTTCGCCAGGGTGAGGTGACTCGGCGGAGCCGCTGAACGGATCGCCAACTCGCGCCGTCAGTTTGCGTCCACGACGACCAGCTCGCCGACCTGTTCGCCGATCTGCTGCCGCCCCTCCGCGGGCAGCCCGCCGTCGCTGATGAGCACGTCGGCCTCCGCGAGCGGGGCGATGGTGGCGATGCCGATGGTCTCCCACTTGGTGTGGTCGGCGAGCACGACGAGCCGCCGGGCCGCGGCGATCAGCCGGCGGTTGACGGCCGCTTCCAGCAGGTTCGGCGTCGTGAACCCGGTCCGCGGGCTCATCCCGTGCACGCCGAGGAAGAGCAGGTCGACGTTGAGGGCGGCGATGGCGGCCTCGGCCACCGGTCCGGTCAGCGCGTCCGACGGCGTACGGATGCCGCCGGTGAGCACGACGGTCTGGTCGGGGCGGGGGTTCTGGTAGAGGGCGTCGGCGACCGGGATCGAGTTGGTGACCACGGTGAGCCCGCGGACGTCGGCGAGCCGGGCGGCCAGCGCGGCGGTGGTGGTGCCGGCGGAGAGCGCGACAGCCATCCCGGGCTCGACCAGGCCGGCCGCCCGCTCGGCGATCGCCCGCTTCTCGGCCTGCTGCCGGATCGACTTCGCGGCGAAGCCGGGCTCCTCGGCCGAGCCGGGGCCGGCCAGCGTCGCACCACCGTGGACCTTGTCGACCAGCCCTCGTTCGGCGAGTGCCTCCAGGTCCCGCCGGATGGTCATGTCCGACACCCCGAAGCGGCTGACCAGATGGCTGACCCGGACGCCGCCGCGCTGGCGGATCAGCTCCAGGATGGCGCTCTGCCGTTGCTGGGCGAGCATGGATCCTCCTTCGGACGCGGGGGGCACGTCAGGCGGCCTCAGCCGTCCGGTCCACCATCGGATCGTCAGTCTCCGCCCTGGCCAGTGCCGGCTGGTCGGCGGCGCGGTCCGGTGTCTCGCGGACCACCGCCACCTCGCCGGCCGGGACCACCAGCTCGCCGGCGCAACTGTGGCCGCCGAGCAGCTCGATGCCGGTGACGGCCAGCCGGGCCTCGGCGTCGGTGTGGTTGATGACGAACAGCCAGCTCCGGTCGGCGGACCGGCGGCGGACCACCTCCACCCCCTCGGGCGCGGCCACCGGCGGGCGGACGCCGGACTCGGCGAGCAGCCGGGCGACGAGCCGGTCGGTGGCGGCCTCGTCGAGCCGGGTGCCGAGATACCAGGCGGCCCCAGCACCGACCGCGTGCCGGGTCAGCGCGGGCACCCCGGGCAGCGGACCGTCGGCGTACGCGGCGAGCACCTCCGCCCCCTCGGCGTGCAGCCACTCGGTCCACACGTCGGCGTCGGCGCCGTCGTCGAGGCGTACCCGCTCGCCCTTGCGCAGCGGGAAGAACTCCTCGGTGCGGACGCCGAGCAGCTCGCGGAACGCGCCCGGGTAGCCGCCGAGCCGGATGTGGTCGTGCTCGTCGACGATGCCGCTGAAGTAGGTGACCAGAGCGGTGCCGCCGGCCGCCACGAACGCCCGCAGGGCCTCGGCGTCGGCGTCGCGGACCAGGTAGAGGGTGGGCACCAGGACCAGCCGGTAGCGGGACAGGTCGGCCGACGGGTGCACCACGTCGGCGGTGACCCCGGCCCGCCAGAGCGCGCCGTGCAGGGCGGCGAGCCGGTCGACGTACGTGACGTCGGCGCTGGGGTGCGAGTCGAGTTCGACCCCCCACCAGGCCTCGTAGTCGAAGAGGATCGCCACGTCGGACTCCACCCGGCTGCCGCGCACCTCGGCGAGGGCCGCCAGGTCGGCGCCAAGCCGGCACACCTCGCGGAACACCTTGGTCTCCGGCCCGGCGTGCGGGACCAGCGCGGAGTGGTATTTCTCCGCCCCCGCCCGGGAGGCCCGCCACTGGAAGAAGAGCACCCCGTCGGCGCCGCGCGCCACGTGCGCGAGGCTGTTGCGCCGCAGTTGGCCCGGGGTCTTGGCGACGTTGCGAGGCTGCCAGTTGACCGCGCTGGTGGAGTGCTCCATCAGCAGCCACGGCCCGCCGCCGGCGACGCCGCGGGTGTGGTCGGCGGCGAGCGCCAGGTCGACCTGCGGACGCGGATCGGCGGCGATCAGGTAGTGGTCGTTGGCGACCAGGTCCACGTCGGACGTCCAGGAGTGGTAGTCCAGGTACTTCACGCCGCTGCCGATCATGAAGTTGGTGGTGACCGGCTGCCGGGTGAGCCGGGTCAGCACCTCCCGCTCCGCCCGCAGCTGGGCGCGCTGCTCGTCGGAGGAGAAGCGCAGGAAGTCCAGCTGCTGGGTGGGGTTGGCGAACGTCGGGGCGGTCCGCGGCGGGTTGATCTCCGCCCAGTCGTGGTAGCGCTGGCTCCAGAACGCGGTGCCCCAGGCGGCGTTGAGCGCGTCCAGGTCCCCGTAGCGCTCGCGCAGCCAGCGGCGGAACGCCTCCGCGCTGACGTCGCAGTAGCAGTGCACGTTGTGGCAGCCCAGCTCGTTGGAGACGTGCCACATCACCACGGCCGGGTGGTCGGCGTACCGGCCGGCGACGGCCTCGACCAGGGCGATCGAGCGATCGCGGAAGATCGGCGAGCTGGGGCAGTACGCCTGCCGCCCGCCCGGCCACAGGATCGTGCCGTCGGCGCGTCGGGGCAGCGTCTCCGGGTGCCGGTGGGCCAGCCAGGGCGGCGGGCTGGCGGTGGCGGTGGCCAGGTCGACGCTGATCCCGCCCTGCTGCAGCAGGTCGAGCGCCCGGTCGAGCCAGCCGAACTCGTAGCGGCCGGGGGCGGGTTCGAGCAGGGCCCAGGAGAAGATCCCGACCGAGACCAGGTTGACCCCGGCCCGGCGCATCAGCGAGACGTCCTCGGCCCAGGTCTCCTCGGGCCACTGCTCGGGGTTGTAGTCGGCGCCGTACCAGATGCG
Source organism: Micromonospora sp. MP36 (assembly GCF_008119785.1). Lineage (GTDB taxonomy): Bacteria > Actinomycetota > Actinomycetes > Mycobacteriales > Micromonosporaceae > Micromonospora. The sequence goes on from NZ_VSFA01000072.1 coordinate 4,668, forward strand.
TTCGCCGTGCCAGTTCCGCATGAGAGCAGAGGGTGCCCCCGAACGGCAGCCAAGTCAACACTTTCCAACATCGATCGGGATTACCCCGGTTGACTTGCCTCGGCCATGTCACAACTGGGTTATCGGTCTCCGCGTCCCCTCTTGACAGCGCGGAACCAAGGGGTAGCTTCAACCGCCACCGGCTGTTTGTGTTCGGACATGTGGATTCACGGTGGATCGATCCCGGGCCGGCGCGAACAGCGATCACCACCCGGCACCGCCCTGGACGCAGCACACCTTCTCCACGCAGGAGGCACCATGTCCCGTCCCCGATCGCAAGCCGAGTACCTCGCCCGACTCGTACCCCCGTCCGTCGCCGGCCTGAATCGCCGCTCGCTGCTCGCCGGCGCGGCCGGCGCGGGCGCGCTGCTCGGCACGGGACTGCTCGCCGGCTGCGGCTCCGGCTCCGGCTCCGACTCCGGCGCAGGCTCGAAAACGGTCTCGCTCGGCTCGAACGCTTCGGATCCGACGCCGAAGGACGCCCTCGCCAAGGTGATGGACGGTTTCAAGACCTCGTCGGGTGTGCAGGTCAACATCAACACGGTGGACCACAACACGTTCCAGGAGAACATCAACAACTACCTGCAGGGCAAGCCGGACGACGTGTTCACCTGGTTCGCCGGCTACCGGATGCGGTTCTTCGCGGCCAAGGGCCTGGCCGGCGACGTCAGCGACGTCTGGGGCAAGCTCTCCGGCTACTCCGACGCGTTCAAGAAGGCCTCGACCGGCGACGACGGCAAGCAGTACTTCGTGCCCATGTCGTACTACCCGTGGGCGGTCTTCTACCGCAAGTCGGTCTGGCAGCAGCACGGCTACCAGGTGCCGAAGAGCCTGGACGAGCTGAACACCCTCGGCGCGCAGATGAAGAAGGACGGCCTGAACCCGATCGCCTTCGCCGACAAGGACGGCTGGCCGGCGATGGGCACCTTCGACATCCTCAACCTGCGGATCAACGGCTACCAGTTCCACGTCGACCTGATGGCCGGCAAGGAGGCGTGGACCTCCGACAAGGTGAAGAAGGTCTTCGACACCTGGGCCGGGCTGTTGCCGCTGCACCAGCCGGACGCCCTGGGCCGGACCTGGCAGGAGGCCGCCCAGTCGCTGCAACAGAAGAAGAGCGGCATGTACCTGCTCGGCCTCTTCGTCGCCGAGCAGTTCAACAAGGACGAGCAGGACGACCTGGACTTCTTCACCTTCCCCGAGATCGACCCGACCATCGGGGCCAAGGCCCTGGACGCGCCGATCGACGGCTACATGATGGCCCGCAAGCCGAAGTCCGAGGCCAACGCCAAGAAGCTGCTCGAGTACATCGGCGGCGTCGACGCCGCGAACATCCTCGTGAAGAGCAACCCCGGCACCCTGGTGGCCAACACCGGCGCCGACACCAGCGGCTACACCGCGCTGCAGAAGAAGGCCGCCGAGCTGGTCGGCTCGGCCACCGAGATCGCCCAGTTCCTCGACCGGGACACCCGCCCCGACTTCGCCTCCACGGTGATCATCCCGGCGTTCCAGCAGTTCATCAAGAACCCGAAGGACATCGGCGGGCTGCTCACCAGCATCGAGAACCAGAAGAAGTCGATCTTCACCAGCTGACGGCGGAAAGGGGGAGGACACCGTGTCCGACCTGCCCCTGATCCAAGCGGATCGCGCCGTGGCGCCGCCGGCCGCGACCACCACGCGTGGTCGCGGCCGCAGGCTACGGCTCCTGTCCCGCACCGACCGCGTGGTGATCACGCTGATGGTGCTCGTACCCCTGATCCTCGTCGTCGGCCTGGTCTGGCTGCCGGCGCTGGCCACCGTGCTGCTCTCCGGCACGAACTGGGACGGCATCGGCCCGCTCGGCGAGATCGACTGGGTCGGCCTGAAGAACTACGACGACGTGGTGAACATCTACCCGCCGTTCGTGCCGGCGATCCAGAACAACCTGCTGTGGCTGGCCGCGCTCTTCGTGGTGGCCACCCCGTTCGGGATGTTCCTCGCCGTGCTGCTGGACAAGGAGCTGCGCGGCAGCCGGTTCTACCAGACCGCGCTCTACCTGCCGGTGGTGCTCTCCCTGGCGCTGATCGGCTTCGTCTGGCAGCTCATCTACAGCCGCGACCAGGGACTGCTCAACGCCTTGCTCGGCGGCGAGACCGACTGGTACGGCGACCCGCACGTGAACATCTGGGCGGTGCTCGTCGCCGCCGGCTGGCGGCACGTCGGCTACATCATGCTGCTCTACCTGGCCGGCCTGAAGGGCGTCGACCCGTCGCTGCGCGAGGCCGCCGCCGTGGACGGCTCCTCGGAGGCCAGCACCTTCTTCCGGGTCGTCTTCCCGGTGCTGCGGCCGATCAACATCATCGTGCTGGTGGTGACGGTGATCGAGTCGCTGCGCGCGTTCGACCTGGTCTGGGTCATCAACAAGGGCCGCAACGGGCTGGAGCTGATCTCCGCGCTGGTCACGGCGAACGTGGTGGGCGAGGCCAGCCGGATCGGCTTCGGCTCCGCGCTGGCGACCATCATGCTGGTCGTCTCGCTGGTCTTCATCACCCTCTACCTGGCCACCGTGATGCGGGAGGACAAGCGATGACGGCCGCGACGTTGACCCGCGAGGGCACGGCGGCCGCGCCGGCCACGCGTCGCCGGCCGCCGCGGCCCGCCCGGGTGGTCCTGCACCTCTTCCTGGGTGCGGTGGCCGTCGGCTGGCTCTTCCCGATCCTCTGGGCGGTGCTGACCTCGCTGCGGTCCTACGAGTACACCGCCACCCACGGGTACGTCTCGCTCGGCGGCTGGACGTTCGACAACTACCTCACCGCCTGGCGGACGGCGGAGTTCGGCAAGCACTTCCTGAACTCGGTCTACATCACCGTGCCGGCGGTACTGCTGACGCTCTTCCTCGCCTCCTGCGTGGCGTTCGTGATCGCCCGGTTCAGCTGGAAGGTCAACATCGCCCTGCTCGGGCTGTTCACCGCGGCGAACCTGCTGCCGCAGCAGGCTCTGCTGATCCCGCTGTTCCGGATGTTCACCGAGATCCCGCTGCCGGCGTGGCTGAGCGACTCCGAGCTGCTCTACGACAGCTACTGGGGGCTGATCCTGGTCAACGTCGCCTTCCAGTGCGGCTTCTGCGTCTTCGTGCTGAGCAACTACATGAAGGCGCTGCCGCACGAGCTGTACGAGGCGGCGATGGTCGACGGGGCCAGCGTGTGGCGGCAGTACTGGCAGGTCACCATGCCGCTGTGCCGGCCGGCCCTGGCCGCGCTGGCCACCCTCGAGGTGACCTGGATCTACAACGAGTTCTTCTGGGCCACGGTGCTGATGCGTACCGGCGACAAGTTCCCGGTGACCAGTTCCCTGAACAACCTGCGCGGCGAGTTCTTCACCGACAACAACCTCGTCTCGGCCGGCTCGGTGCTGGTCGCGATCCCCACCCTGGTGATCTTCTTCCTGTTGCAGAAGCAGTTCGTCCGGGGCCTGACGCTGGGAGCCTCCAAGGGATGACGATCGTCCACCTGCGCCGCGCCCGGACCAGCCTGGTGCTCGACGCGCGCGGGCCCGGCCTGCCCCGGGTCGTGCACTGGGGCGCGGACCTCGGCCCGCTCGCCGCCGACGAGCTGCCCGCCTTGGTCGACGCCACCATTCCGCCGGTGGTGCCGAGCAGCTTCGACGCGCCGACCGTGCTGTCGCTGCTGCCCGAACCGAGCGCCGGCTGGAGCGGTCGGCCCGGCCTGGCCGGCCACCGCGACGGCCGGGACTGGTCCACCGCGTTCCGCCTGACCGGGCTCGACGTGCTCGACGGGCCGGCCAGCGCCGACGCCGCGTCGGGCGACGAGGTGCCCGCCGCCCCGGACCGGGGCCGCGTGGCGGCGGGCGGGGAGGCGGTGCACGTACCCGATGGGGAGCGGGACCACGGCGGGGCCGGTGCCGCGCGGGTGGTCGTGCGGGCCGCGGACCCGGGCGCGGGGTTGTCGCTCACCGTCGAGCTGGCGCTCGACCCGGCCGGGTTGCTGACGCTGCGGCACCGGCTGCGCAACGACGGCGACCGGCCGTACGAGGTGCGGGAGCTGACCCCGGTGCTGCCGGTGCCGGCGGTCGCCACCGAACTGCTCGACCTGACCGGGCGCTGGTGCCGGGAACGCGCGCCGCAGCGGCACCCGTGGCCGATGGGCGCCTGGGTACGCGAGGGCCGGCACGGCCGCACCGGACACGACGCCACGCTGCTGCTCGTCGCCGGCACGCCGGGGTTCGGTTTCGGGCACGGCGAGGTGTGGGCGGTGCACACCGCGTGGAGCGGCGACCACATCACGGTGGCCGAGCGCCGCCCGACCGGGGAGTCCACCCTGGGCGGCGGGGAGCTGCTCGCCCCCGGCGAGATCCGGCTCGCCCCCGGCGAGGAGTACGCCACTCCCCTGCTCTACGCGGTCCACTCGCTCGACGGGCTGGACGGGCTCAGCGACGTGCTGCACGCCCACCTGCGGGCCCGCCCGGAGCACCCGCGCGCACCCCGCCCGGTGACCCTCAACGTCTGGGAGGCGGTCTACTTCGACCATGACCTGGACCGGCTCAAGGGGCTCGCCGACCGGGCCGCCGAGGTGGGCGTGGAACGTTTCGTGCTCGACGACGGCTGGTTCCGGGGCCGGCGGCACGACCAGGCCGGGCTCGGCGACTGGTGGGTCGACGACGACGTCTGGCCGGACGGGCTGCAACCCCTCATCGACCACGTCCGCAAGCACGGGATGCAGTTCGGGCTCTGGGTCGAGCCGGAGATGGTCAACCCCGACTCGGACCTGTTCCGGGGCCACCCGGACTGGGTGCTCCAGGCGCCCGGCCGGCTGCCGCCGGAGTGGCGCCACCAGCAGGTCCTCGACCTCGCCCACCCGGACGCGTACGCCCACCTGCTCGGCCGGCTGGCCGCGGTGCTGACCGAGCACGACGGCATCGCGTACCTGAAGTGGGACCACAACCGGGACCTCACCGAGGCCGGGCACGGCGGCCGGCCCGGGGTGCACGCGCAGACCGTGGCGGTCTACCGCCTCCTCGACGAACTGCGGGCCCGCCACCCGGGGGTGGAGATCGAGAGCTGCTCGTCCGGCGGGGCGCGGGTGGACCTGGAGATCCTGCGCCGCACCGACCGGGTGTGGGCCAGCGACTGCAACGACGCCCTGGAGCGGCTGTCGATCCAGCGCTGGACCGGCCTGCTGCTCCCGCCCGAGCTGGTCGGCACCCACATCGGACCGGAGCGCTCGCACACCACGCACCGGGTGCACGACCTGGGCTTCCGGGCGGTCACCGCGCTCTTCGGCCACCACGGCATCGAGTGGGACATCAGTGGCATCACCCCGGCGGAGCGGGCCGAACTTGCCGCCTGGGTGGCGCTGCACAAGCGGCTGCGTCCGCTGCTGCACGGCGGCCGGGTGGTCCGGGTCGACCACGCCGACCCGGCCGTGCAGGCGCACGGCGTGGTCGCCCACGACCGTTCCCACGCGGTGTACGCGATCTCCCGGCTGGCCACCTCGGTGGCGCAGATACCGGGCCCGGTACGCCTGCCGGGGCTGGACCCGTCGCGGCGCTACCTGGTCCGGCCGCCGGACGGGGTGCCGGAGCCGGCGCTGCTTCAGCTAAGCCCGCCCGGCTGGTTGGCCTCGGACGCCGGGGTGGCGTTGAGCGGGGCGGTGCTCGGCTCGCTGGGGCTCCAACTGCCCGTGCTGCATCCCGAACAGGCCCTGCTGCTGGAGGTCACCGCCGTCGGCTGAAAAATCTTGGAATTTCTTTGCTGCGGATGTCGAGAACCGGGGTGGCGGCTTCTACCTGAGGGTGGAAGCACCGAGAATCGGTGCACAGGCGTGAGGAGCGAACCGTGAAGTACATGCTGCTGATGCAGTTCAGCGCCGCCGGGACCGACTTCCCGTCGATCGACACCTGGACGCCCGAGGAGATCCAGGCACACATCGGGTTCATGCGGGAGGTCAACGCGAAGCTCACCGCCGACGGGGAACTGGTCCAGGCCGAGGGTCTGGCCGGCCCGCAGCAGGCGCGGATCGTCCGGGCGGGTGAGGGTGGCGCCCCGGTCGTCACCGAAGGGCCGTTCGCGGAGACCAAGGAGTTCCTCGCCGGCTGGTGGATCGTCGACTGCGAGACCCCGGAGCGGGCGGTCGAGATCGCCGCGCACATCTCCACCGCGCCCGGCCCCGGCGGGCGACCGCTGAACATGCCGATCGAGGTGCACCCGGTCATGTCGGCGCCACCGCAGGAGATCTGACCTGGGCATCCCGGACCGGACCGTCGAGGACCTGCTGCGCGAGCTGGCGCCGCAGGTCCTCGGCGTGCTCACCCGCCGGTTCGGTGACTTCGCCACCGCCGAGGACGCGGTGCAGGAGGCGCTGCTGGACGCGGCCACCCAGTGGCCGGCCCAGGGACTGCCGGACAACCCGCGCGGCTGGCTAGTCCAGGTCGCGTACCGCCGGATGATCGAGCTGGTCCGGGTCGAGGCCGCCCGCCGGGACCGGGAGGACCGCGTCGCCCGGCGCGACGGCGACCACGGGCGGGTCGCGCCGGCCGCGGACGAGCCGCTGATCTCGGACCGGGACGACACCCTGGTCCTGCTCTTCCTCTGCTGCCACCCGACGCTGTCCACCGCGTCGGCGATCGCGCTGACCCTGCGGGCGGTGGGCGGCCTCACCACCGCCGAGATCGCCCGCGCCTTCCTCGTCCCCGAGGCCACCATGGCGCAGCGGATCAGCCGCGCCAAGCAGCGCATCCGGACCTCTGGGCTGCCCTTCCGGATGCCGGACGAGGGCGAGCGCGAGGCCCGCCTCGCGACGGTGCTGCACGTGCTGTACCTGATCTTCACCGAGGGGCACACCGCTAGCCTCGGCCCGGACCTGCGCCGGGTCGACCTGGCCGAGGAGGCAATCCGGCTGACCCGGGCCATGCACGCGCTGCTGCCGGACGACAGCGAGGTGGCCGGGCTGCTCGCCCTGATGCTGCTCACCGAGGCCCGCGCCGCCGCCCGGACCGGCCCGTCGGGTGAGCTGATCTCCCTGGCAGACCAGAACCGCAGCCGGTGGGACGCCACCGCGATCGCCGAGGGGACCACGCTCGTCACCCGGGCGATGACCCGCGGGCCGGTCGGGCCGTACCAACTCCAGGCCGCCATCGCCGCGCTGCACGACGAGGCGCCGACCGCCGCGCAGACCGACTGGCCGCAGATCCTCGCCCTCTACCAGGTGCTGGAACGCCTCTCCGGAAACCCGGTGGTCTCGCTCAACCGCGCGGTGGCGACCGCCATGGTGCACGGCCCGACCGCCGGGCTGGACGCCCTCGCCGCCCTGGACGCCGACCCCCGGATGGCCGGGCACCACCGCCTCGACGCGGCCCGGGCACACCTCTACGAGATGGCCGGCGACCGGGACGCCGCGGTGGCCCACTACCGGGCCGCCGCCGGGCAGACCACCAGCCTGCCCGAGCAGCGCTACCTGCAGATGCGCGCGGCCCGGCTGGCCCAGGGCTGATCCCCGCCACACCGCCGACCTGCCGTTGATCCACTCCAGATCGGCGAGGTGGTGGTATCCCGGGCGGCGGGACACCATCACGTCGCCGATCCGGCATGGCCAGGCCGAACCTGCCGTCAGCGGGCGGTTCCAGTCGGGGGAAGGCGGGCGGCCGACGTGAAACGGCGGTGTGGCCCGTTGCCGTAGGTTGATAGCGTCCCGGCCATGTTCGGACGGGGCGTTCGACGCGGTGCTCAGGGACCCACCGGCACTGGCGATGCGGGGGCCTCAGCGCCTCGATCCGCTCGCGGGCCGATTGTCGTCGTCAGCAGCGTCGTCGCGCTGGCCGTTCTCACCGTTCCTGGCTACCGGCTACTCGCCGACCGTCAGGTCGCCAGCGGAGCGGCTGTCGTCCTGGCGGCCTTCGCTCCGGGAGCGTGGCTGGTGCTCTCCTGGCTCGTCCGCCTCGTGCAGTGGCGGCTCGCCGCGGGTGCTCCCGGAACCAATACCTTGGTGACCGCCCACCTCGCGCAGTCCCCACAGCCGCACACCCGGGGGCGAGCCATCGCTGCGGCGCACACTGCCGGCGCCATTGGTGGGATCAACAGCCGACCTCAGGGATACGCCGTCTGGCTGACGTGGCGCGGCCCGGACGGCGCGATCCGCCACCAACGCGTGGTCTGGGAGCCGTGGCTGCGCGAACTGACCCGGCCGCGCCAGGCCACCGTACGGCGTGGCCCGGGCCGGATCAGCGTGATCGACGTGCACGGCCATGGCCGGCTCTGGCCGGCGAGTTTCACCCTGCGCCGCCGCCCGTACGGGGTCAGGCTCACCCCCTTCAGCAAGGCACACAGGCTGCCGACGGAGAACAGCCTCTCCTTCGACCGGCTGGCCTTTCTTTTCGTACTCCTCCTCGCGCCCTGCCTGGGGGGCAGCATCGCGGAGGGTGCCTGGGCCCTCCTCGCCTGGGGGGTGGCGTACGTGGTCGCCTTCATGGCCGCCGTCGGCACATGGTTCGGCATCGTCCCGCCGGGCGCCTTGCCGCGAGCAGGCCGTCGAGGCAGCTCATTCCCGCCCGCAGGCCGGCGCTGAGACGACCGGTTCACGTGGCGGTCCGCCGAGTTGGGGGCGCGACGAGGCGCACGCGGGGCGGCGGGGATCGCCCGTGCCACGGGCCGCTGCGAAGCGGACACCAGGGTTGACCGCCGCGCTCCCGGGTATCCCGTGAGGATCCGCCCGAAGGGAGATGCGCCATGGTCAACGTCGGCTACAGCCTCCTGTGCGAGCAGGCCGGCCCGAAGCACCTGGTCGACCACGCCGTCCGCGCCGAGGCCGCCGGCTTCGACCACCTGGTCATGTCCGACCACTACTACCCGTGGCTCGACTCGCAGGGCCACTCCCCGTACGCCTGGTCGGTGCTCGGCGCGGTCGCCCACGCGACCAGCCGGGTCGGGCTGATGTCCTTCGTGACCTGCCCGATCCGCCGCTACCACCCAGCGGTGGTGGCGCAGAAGGCCAGCACGATCGGGGTCCTCTCGGACGGCCGGTTTACCCTCGGGCTCGGCGCCGGGGAGAACCTCAACGAGCACGTGGTCGGCGGCTGGCCGCACGTGGAGCAGCGGCACGAGATGTTCGAGGAGGCGCTGCAGATCATCCGGCCCCTGCTCAACGGCGAGACGTTGACCTTCTCCGGCAACCACTACGACGTGCCCGACGCGTACGTCTGGGACCGGCCGGAGCGGCCAGTGCCGATGGCGATCGCCGCCTCCGGCCGGCAGTCCGCCACCCTCGCCGCCGAGTACGGCAACGGCCTGATCGCCACGGAGCCCGACCCGCACCTGGTCCAGATGTACGACGACGCCGGTGGTGTCGGCAAGCCGCGCTACGGGCAGGTGGCGATCTGCTACGGCCCCGACGAGGCCGAGTGCCGCAAGATCGTGCACGACCAGTTCCGCTGGTTCGGCCTGGGCTGGAAGGTCAACGCGGAGCTGCCCGGGCCCGACTCGTTCGCCGCGGCGACCCAGTTCGTCCGCGAGGAGGACGTGGCCCAGGGCATCTCGTGCGGGCCGGACGTGGACCGGCACGTGGCGGCGTTCAAGAAGTTCGTCGACGCGGGCTTCACCCACGTGGCGTTCGTCCAGGTGGGTGCGGACAGCCAGCCGATGTTCCTGAACTGGGCGCAGGAGGAGCTGCTGCCCCGGCTCCGCGGGCTGTGACCCTCCGGCGTTGGTGGCCGTCACCCCTCGGGGCGGTGCAGGTTGGCGGAGCCGACGCGATCCGCACCCGGCCGGTGCCCGCCCTGACAGGGTGAGGGCATGCGTATCGGGAACACGGAGATCCGACCGCTCGGCGGTGGCCTCGGTTGCCTGCTGATGATCCTCTTCTCGATCCTCGTCTCGGTGGTGCTGACCATCGTGCTGAACCTGATCATCTGATCCGCCGCCTCCGGGGACGGCCGCCCACCGGTCAGGCCGGGGCCAGCGCCAGGTCCGCCACCACCGGATAGTGGTCGGAGGCGGTGTCGGCGTCGCCGCCCCGGACCACCCGCACCCGGCGGGTCAGTGCGGCCAGCGCGGGGGTGGCGAGCAGGTAGTCCAGGCGCATCCCGGCGAACTCCGCCCCGCCGTGCCGGGTCGGCACGGTCAGGCCGTCCGGTTCGCCGCCGCCGCTGGCCGGCCACAGGTCGACCAGGCCGGCGTCGAGCAGGCGGGACACCGCGCGGGTGTCGACGGTGCGGCCGTCGCGGCGCAGGTGGCGGCGCCGGTACCGGGAGGACAGGCCGGCCAGCAGCGCCACGTGGTCGACGGCCGGGTCGAGGGTGTTCAGGTCTCCGGCGAGCAGGGCCAGCCGGCCTCCGGTCCGCCGGACCGCCGCCGCCAGCCACTCCGCCTCCATCCGCCGCCGCCCGCCCGAATACGGATCGAGGTGGGTGCTGAACACGGTGAGCGGGCCCGCCCCGGTGGCCACCTCGACCCGGGCGGCGGCGTGGTGGAAGGGCCGGCGTACCCGGGCGGCGCGCAGCACCCGCAGCGGCGCGCGGACCAGCACCGCGACCGGCTGCCCGAAGCAGGACCGGGCCAGGTGGGGCACCATGCCCAGCCGGCCGGCCAGGTCGGCCATCCGGCCGCCGCGGTCGAGGCCGCGCAGCTCCTGCAGGGCCAGCACGTCGGGGCGCTGCCCGGTGACGACCGCGACGATCCGGTCCCACCGGTCGGGCCCGTCGCGGTCCCGCCCGCCGGTACGGATGTTCCAGGTCATCACCCGCAGCATCGGCACCCGTCAGTCGTCCCGGCCGGCCTTGGCAAGCTCGTCGTCCAGCTCGGGCACCTGCTCCGACTCGATGGCCGGCCGGTTGCCCTGCCCGACGTCGGCGTTGGGCCGGACCACCCAGCAGAGCAGCCCGATCCACAGGGCGCTGAGCAGGATCGCGCCCATGAAGTCGGTCGGGTGGTGCATGCCCCGGTACATCCGGGAGACGGCCACCCCGATCGGCATGAGCACCGCCAGAGCCACGAACAGCCACCGCCACCAGTGGTCGGTGCGGGCGAGCACGATGATCGCGATCGCCGTCCAGAGGCAGATGGTGGCGGCGATGTGCCCGGACGGGAAGGATGAGGTGGGCAGGTTTCCGTCCAGGTTCTCCACCGGCGGGCGGGGGCGGTCGACAGCGCCGGAAGCGGCGAGGAAGAGGCTCAGCTCGCCGAACATCGCCAGCGCCACGAAGAGCACCGGCCGCCAGCGCTTCCAGACAGCCAGCACCAGCGGGCAGAAGATCAGCGAGATCAGCAGGATGGCGTGGGTGTCGCCGAACTTGCTCCACCACCAGCTCAGGTTGTTCAGCGGGTCGGTACGCCGGGCCGCGAACCACTGCGGCACCTCGGTGTCGAGGGTGTCGAGGAACGTGCCCTTGGCGTGGTAGCTGACGAGCATGCCGAAGGCGTAGAGGGCGCCGAAGACGAGCACCCAGCCGACCAGCAGCTCGGCGACCGCCGAGCGGGGGTGCTCCAGCACGTGCTCCTCGGCCGGCGCGGGGGTGATCTCCTCCCCCGCCTCCGGCTCCAGGCCCTCGCTGATCGGCGGCACCGGCCGGCCACGGTCGCGCCGCCACAGCCGGAAGGCGTACGCGGTGACGCCGAGCCAGGTCGCGCCCAGCAGCCAGCCGCCGAGCACGTCCGAGACGAAGTGCACGCCCAGCGCGATCCGGGTCAGCCCGATCAGGACGACCAGCACGCCCACCCCGGCGATGGCCGGCCTGCGCCAGCGCGGCTGCATCGCCGGCAGGAAGACCAGCAGTAGCGCCCCGTACGCGACGAACGAGCCGAGCGCGTGCCCGCTCGGGAAGCTGTTGCCCGGCGCGTGGGTGATCGGCACGTCCACCACCGGGCGCAGCCGTCCGACCAGTGCCTTCAGCGACGGGTCGAGGATCAGCCCGCCCACCCCGCTGATGATCAGATAGACCGCCAGCCGGGACTGGCGACGGATCAGCAGGCCGACCACCGCGATGGTGACCAGCCAGATCAGCACCGGCCGGCCGCCCAGATCGGTGATCGCCTGGAGCACGGTGACCAGGGGGTGGTGCGGCGCCACGAGGGCGTTGAACCACTCGGCCGCCTCGCGGTCGGCGTGGTACAGCGGATCCCAGTGGAACCGGACCAGCATGAGCAGCACGCCGAACGCGACGCCCGTACCGGCGACGGCGAGCAGGCCGACGGCGCTGCGCTCGGCGAACCGACCGAGGGTCCGGCGGTTCGTCTCCTTGACCGCGGTCACCCCGCACCTCCCTGATGTCCTGGCGAGGCGCGCTGTACCCGGTTCGCGGTCCGCGTACACGCGGCGGCGGGTCAGAGCGCGGTCATCTCGCCGGTGTCGAGGACCTCCGCGCGCGCCGCCTCCGGCTCCCAGAGGTCGGGCTGGGCGGGCTCCTCCACACCGATCCGCATCGCCTCGAGCTGGGCGGCGAAGGCCAGCCCGCCGAAGAGCGCCATCCCGGTCAGGTTGGCCCACAGCAGCAGGGCCATCATCCCGGTCAGCGCGCCGTAGGTCTGCCCGAACCCGTCGCTGTACTTGACGTACGCGGCGAGCAGCAGGCTCGCCAGCCACCACAGCGCGGTCGCGATGCCGGCGCCGAAGAACAGCCAGGACAGGCCGGGCTGCCGGCGCCGGGGCGCGTGCCGGAACAGCACCGCCACGGCCAGCACGGTCAGCCCGAGGCTGAGCGGCCAGCGGACCACGTCCCAGGCGGCGTTGGCGACGCTGCCCCAGGCGTAGTGCCGCTGCACCGAGTCGCCCATCGCCCGGCCGCCGACCAGGATGAGGAACCCGGCCAGCGCGGATGTGCCGGCGGTCAGCGCGAGGACGGCGGCGCGGACGTACTTGGCCACGGCCGGGCGGTCCCGTTCGACGCCGTAGATGCGGTTCGCGCCCCGTTCGATCTGGGCCATGGTGGTGGTGAGCGCGACGAGGCCGGTCAGCAGGCCGAGGGTCAGCGCCAGCTCACCGGCCCGTTCGGTGTGCTCGCCGTCGGCGAGCAGCTGCTGCACGACGGACTCGCTCTGGCCGGGGGTGAGCGCGAGCACCGTGTCCGCGACGACCTTGCCGCCCTCGTCGGCGCCGAGGTCGCTGATCAGGCCGGTGAGTGCGATCAGGAACGGCACCACGGCCAGGCAGAGTTGCAGGGCGAAGGCGCGGGAGTGGCTGAAGCCGTCGCCGTAGCGGAACCGGATGAACGCGTCCCGGAGCAGGCACCAGCCGCCGTGGCGACGCAGGGTGTGCCAGGCGTGGTCGGCGGAGAGTTCGTCGGCCGACATCAGCCGGGTCTCGGGGACCAGCTTGGTGCTACTCACGGCGGGCCTCCTCGACCAGGCGCTCACCACGCTCGCCCGCCGCGTCGGCGTCCACCGACAGGTCGGGGTGGCGCTCCGGACGGGCCACGCAGAGCCAGAGCGCCTCGGGCCGGATCTCCGCGGTGAGCGACCGGCCGGGCTCGATCAGGTCACCGTCGAGTTCCCGGGGCTGCGCCCGGTTGCTGGCAATCTTCACCTGCCGGCCGCGGAGGATCTCCATCCGGGGCACCCGGCCGCGCCGGCGGACCAAGGCCCAGGCCATGGCCAGCCAGTGGCCGAGCGTACGCGGGGTGAGCACCGCGACGTCGAGCCAGCCGTCGTCGGGTTCGGCGTCGGTGAGCAGGCGGACGCCGCCCTGGAGGCGGCCGACGTTGGCGACCAGGACCGAGCGGGCCCGGCGGCGCAGCGGGGGCCGGCCGTCGATCCGGATGGTGACCCGCATGGGCCGGTCCCGCAGGTGCTTCACGGCCCCCACCAGGTACGCCGGCCAGCCGATCCGCGCCTTGGTGGTCTCCGAGGTGGCGTCGAGCATCTGCGCGTCGAAGCCCATGCCGGCCATCACGGCGAAGCACTGGTCGCCGACGACCCCGACGTCCAGCCGCCGCATCCCGCGCTCGACGGCGATCTCCAGCCCCGCGGCCAGGTCGCCGGAGAGGCCGAGGTTGGCCGCGAGCAGGTTGCCGGTGCCCTGGGGCAGCACGGCGAGCGCCACGTCGGTGCCGGCGAGCGCGGTCACGCAGGCGCGTACCGTGCCGTCGCCGCCGCAGGCGAAGACGACCTCGGCGCCGGCCTTGACGGCTGCCTCGGCCTGGCCGCGGCCCGGGTCCTCGACGGTGGTCTCGTACCAGGTCGGTGCGGGCCAGCCGGCGGCGTCGAGGGCGCCGTCCACCGTCCGGCGGAACTGGTCGAGATCGGTCACCTTCACCGGGTTGACCACCACCGCCGAGCGCGGCGCGGGGTTGCCGGCGGTCACCAGCCGCTTGTCCGCTCCACCGTCCACGGCGCCAGTGTGCAGCAACTCGGACGGGTCAGCGACTCGACGGCGACGGACGTTGCATGGACCGCAAACAGGTTTGGCCGTCGGCGGCACGGGTGAGCGTCGCGCGCCGCGTCGTCGGCGTCAGGCCGCCGTACGCAGCGCCGCCTCCACCCGCCGGCGCAGGTCGTCGAGGTCGGCGCCGGCCTCGGTGAGCACCAGCGCGGCCAGGCCGTTGCCCTCGTGGAGCAGGCCGAGCAGGATGTGCTCGGTGCCGATGTGGCGGTGGCGCAACCGGAGCGCCTCGCGCAGGCTGAGTTCCAGCACCTTCTTCGCCCGGGGCGAGAACCGGCCGTCGGCGAGCCGGCGCCGGCCCCAGCGCCGGCGGGGCGGGGGCACCGCCTCGCGCAGCGCGTCGGGCCCGAACGTCTCCTCGATCCGCGCGACGATCGCCGCGAGGTCGATGCCGATCTCCCGCAGCGCCGCCGCGTCGGCCTCGCCGAGACCGTCGACGCCGCCGGCGGTGTGCCGGGCCACCGCGGCGCGGAGGTCCTCGGCCCGGATGCCGGCCTGCGCCAGCACCCGGACGGCCAGGTTGTCGCCGTCGGCGAGCACGCCGAGCAGCAGGTGTTCGGTGCCGACCGGACGCCGGCCCTCGGCGCGGGCCTCGTCGACCGCGTGCCGCACCACCGTCCGGGACCGGTCGGTGAACCGTTCGAACATCACGCCTCCCAGCTTCCGGGCACCGCCGGTCGTCCGGCGTGCTTCTTGTGGACCGCCTGCCGGCTGACCTCGAGCGCGTCGGCGATCTCCTGCCAGGACCAGCCCTGCCGTCGGGCGTTGTCCACCTGGACCACCTCGAGCCGCTCGAGCAGCCGGCGCAGGGCGAGGACGGCGCGGAGCCCGACCTTCGGGTCGGTGCTGCCGGCGGCCGCCGCGAGATCTGTCGCCTGACTCATGCTGTCAACATAGGTTGACAAGGCCCTGCCTGTCAACCATGGTTGACGCCGGCGGGCCGACACGACGGCGACGCGCCGGGAATAGCCGCTGGTGGTGCTACGGTCCGCTGGTGTTCCGCCGCCGCTCGCTGGACCGACCGGTCGAGGCCGCCCGCCAGCTGACCGTCGGGCGGCTCACGCTGGAGACGGCCGGCGGCAGCGTGGTCGGGCACCACTACCCGGAGAACTTCGACGTGCTGCACGTCGACCCGGAGCTGCCGCTGTTCGCGGTCGTCGACGGGATGGGCGACGGTGACGGCAGCCGGGTCGCCGGCGCCACCGCGACGAGCACCTTCGTCGAGCAGGTCCGCGCCGCCTGGCCCGCGGTCGGCGCGCGCGAGCTGCGCGCCGCGACCGCGGAGGCGCAGCTGCGGGTACGCCAGGCCGGGGCGGGACTGGCCGGGCTGACCGGCTGCACCCTGACCGCACTGGCCGTCGAACCCGACGGCGGGCAGGGCTGGCTCGTCCAGCTCGGCGACTCGCGGGCCTACCGGCTGCGCGACGGGCTGCTGGAACTGGTGACGGTCGACCACACAATGGCCTGGCTCGGAGTGGTGCACGGCTGGTGGCCGGCCACCTCACCCGAGGCGGCCCGGGCCCGCTACCAACTGCTGCGCTACGTCGGCCACCCGGACCGGCCGGAGCCGGACGTGCTGGCCGTCCCGCTGCGTACCGGGGACACCTGGCTGCTCTGCACCGACGGGGTCAGCGACCAACTCGGCTACCACCGGCTGCGGGACCTGCTGGCCGAGCGGGACCCGGCGCAGGCGGCCCGCGCCCTGCTGTCGGCCAGCCTGGACGAGGGCGGCGACGACAACGCCACCGCCGTGGTGATCCGCGTCCTGCCCACCGTGCCCACCCCGCGCTGACCGCCGGCCGCGTCGGGCACCCCCGGCGCGGTGACCGCTCCAGTTCCGCCGACCCGGTCCGGGCGGGCACCCCCCACGACTACCGTGGGTGAGGAGAACGCGGTCGGGAGGTGAGGCGGAATGGCCGCACCCACCGAGGACGCGGTGGTGGTCGGCGTCGGCCGGTCGGACGAGGACCTCCAGGTGGTTCGGACGGCCGCCGTGGAAGCCGCCGCCCACGACCGCCCGCTGCACCTGCTGCACGCCTTCAACTGGGCGGCGGAGGCCGAGACGTCCCCCGCGGGCGGGCCACGCGCCGCCGCCGAGAACCTGCTGGAACAGGCCGGACAGGTGGCCGCCGAGGCGGAGCCGGCGGTGCCGGTGAGCGGCGCGATCGTCGAAGGGTCCCCGGTCGAGGCGCTGATCCGGGCCTCGGAGTCGGCCTTCCTGGTGGCGCTCGGTGACGGCGGGATGGCCGACTGCGCGAACTGCGTACCGACCGACGCGCCGGCCGTGCAGCTCGCCGCCCGGGCCGGCTGCCCGGTCCTGGTCGGCCGGGCCGAGCCGCCGCCACCGGGACCGGTGCTGGTCGGCGTGGACGGGTCGACGTCCTCCCACACCGCCCTCGGTTACGCCTTCGACTGCGCGGAACGCCGCGGGGCCCGGCTGCTGGCGATCTGGGTCGTCGAATCCGGCCACCCCGGCAACGTCGACGACCTGCTCGCCGAGACGGTGGCCCGGTACGCCACCCGGCACCCCACGGTGGCCGCCGAATGCCACACCGTCCGCGGCGACCCCGGCACCGTCCTGGTCGAACAGTCCCGCTCGGCGCAGGTCGCGCTGGTCGCCGCGCGCGGCGACGAAGCCTGGCGGGGCATGCTGGGCGAGGTCAGCCAGTCACTGCTCTACCACTCGCCGGCCCCGGTGATCGTCGTCCGTGGAATCGTCCCGGACGCGTACGGGCCGTGACGCCCACCCGTCCCGGGACCTCCGGCCCTGACCGCCCCGACCCGCCCGGGGCGAAGCTGGACCTGCCCGGACGGGATATCCGCCTTCGGGCTGCAGAAGTCCCCGAGCCGCGAGAGGCTATGGCAGCATGGACACCGCTCTCGACCTGCACAGCCCACTGACCGAAGACGAGCTGCGCCGGCTTGACGCCTACTGGCGGGCGGCGAACTACCTCACCGTCGGGCAGATCTACCTGCTCGGCAACCCGCTGCTCCGCGAGCCGCTCAAGCCCGAGCACGTCAAGCCGCGACTGCTGGGGCACTGGGGCACCAGCCCGGGGCTCAACCTGATCTACGCCCACCTCAACCGGGTCATCGTCAACCGCGACCTGAACGTCATCTACCTCACCGGGCCCGGCCACGGCGGGCCGGCGATCGTGGCGAACACCTGGCTGGAGGGCACCTACAGCGAGCTCTACCACTCGGTGACCCGGGACGAGACCGGGATGGCCCGGCTGTTCCGCCAGTTCTCCTTCCCCGGCGGCATCCCCAGCCACGTCGCCGCCGAGGTGCCGGGTTCGATCCACGAGGGCGGCGAGCTGGGGTACGCCCTGAGCCACGCCTACGGCGCCGCGTTCGACAATCCGGACCTGCTGGTGGCCTGCGTGATCGGCGACGGGGAGGCCGAGACCGGCCCGCTGGCCGGAAGCTGGCTGTCCAACGTCTTCCTCAACCCGGCCCGGGACGGGGCGGTGCTGCCCATCCTGCACCTCAACGGCTACAAGATCGCCAACCCGAGCGTGCTGGACCGGATCCCCGAGGACGACCTGCTCGGCCTGATGCGCGGCTACGGCTACCAGCCCCACGTGGTCGCCGGCGACGACCCGGTGCAGGTGCACCAGAGCCTCGCCGCGACGCTGGACCGGACGCTCGACGAGATCACCGAGATCCAGCGACGGGCCCGCTCCGGCGGCCAGGTCGAGCGCCCCCGCTGGCCGATGATCATCCTCCGTACGCCGAAGGGCTGGACCGGCCCCCGCGAGATCGACGGCAAGCCGGTCGAAGGGACCTTCCGCGCCCACCAAGTGCCCATCGACGGGGTACGCAAGAGCCCGGAGGCCCTGGCCGAGCTGGAGCGCTGGCTGCGCAGCTACCGGCCGGAAGAACTCTTCGACGCCACCGGCGCCCCGGTCGCCGAGCTCGCCGCGCTGCCCCCGAAGGGGGACCGGCGGATGAGCGCCAACCCGATCACCAACGGCGGCCGGGTGCTGCGCGATCTCGACCTGCCGGACTTCCGCGCCTACGGGATCAACGTCGAGCACCCGGGCGAGCCGGTGGCCGGCTCCACCGGCGTGCTCGGCCCGTGGATCCGCGACGTGATCACCGCCAACCCGCAGAACTTCCGGCTGTTCGGCCCCGACGAGGTCGCCTCCAACCGGCTCGGCGCCGCCTTCAAGGTCACCGACCGGGCGTTCGTCGGTGCGACGATCCCCGGCGACGACCACCTCTCCCCCGACGGCCGGGTGATGGAGGTGCTCTCCGAGCACCTGTGCCAGGGCTGGCTGGAGGGCTACCTGCTCACCGGCCGGCACGGCATCTTCACCAGCTACGAGGCGTTCATCCACATCGTCGACTCGATGGTCAACCAGCACGCCAAGTGGCTGAAGGTGACCCGCGGCATCCCCTGGCGGGAGCCGCTCGCCTCGCTGAACTACCTGCTCTCCAGCCACGTCTGGCGGCAGGACCACAACGGCTTCTCGCACCAGGACCCGGGCTTCATCGACCACGTGGCCAACAAGAAGGCCGAGGTGGTGCGGGTCTACCTGCCACCGGACGCCAACACCCTGCTCTCCACCATGGACCACTGCCTGCGCAGCCGGCACTACATCAACGTGGTGGTGGCCGGCAAGCAACCGGCGCCGAACTGGCTGAGCATGAACGAGGCCATCCAGCACGCGCGGCGCGGGCTGGGCATCTGGGACTGGGCCAGCACCGACCAGGGCACCGAGCCGGACGTGGTGCTCGCCTGCGCGGGCGACGTGCCGACGCTGGAGACGCTGGCCGCGGCCGACCTGCTCCGCCGGCACCTGCCCGAGCTGAAGGTACGGGTGGTCAACGTGGTCGACCTGATGCGGCTGCAGCCGCCCTCGGAGCATCCGCACGGCCTGCCGGACCGCGAGTTCGACACCATCTTCACCCGCGACAAGCCGATCATCTTCGCGTATCACGGCTACCCGTGGCTGATCCACCGGCTCACCTACCGGCGGACCAACCACGGCAACCTGCACGTGCGCGGCTACAAGGAGGAGGGCACCACCACCACGCCGTTCGACATGGTGATGCTCAACGACCTGGACCGCTTCCACCTGGTCATCGACGTCATCGACCGGGTGCCCGGGCTCGCCCCGCGCGCCGCCCACCTGCGCCAGGACATGGTCGACGCCCGGCAGGCCGCCCGCGACTACACCCGTGAGTACGGCGAGGACGACCCGAGGGTCGCCGAGTGGCGCTGGATCCGGGAGACCGAGCCCGGCCTGCGAGGCGGACAGTGAACCCGGCCGACGTCAGCCGCGACGAGATCCTGGTCGGCTACGACGGCTCCGCCGACGCGACGGTGGCCCTGAACTGGGCGCTGGACGAGGCGAGCCGCTCCGGCCGGCCGGTCCGGCTGGCGTACGTCTTCGAGTGGTTGACCGTGGTCGGCTGGATCGGACCCGGGGTGGCGCCGGGGATCTGGCCCGACGAGACCGCCCGGCGCAAGGTCGAGGAACTGGTCCGCAAGGCGGCGGCGGACGCCGCCGCCGAGCGGCCCGGCCTCACCGTGCACGGCGAGGTCTTCGACGGCCCGCCGGCCCTGGTGCTGCAGGAACGATCCGCCGAGGCAGGGCTGCTGGTGCTCGGCAGCCGGGGGCACGGCGGCTTCGGCGGCCTCCTCGCCGGCTCCACCGCGGTCTCCGTCACCGCCCACGCGCACTGCCCGGTCGTGGTGGTCCGCCAGGGACAGGCGGCCCCCTCCGGGCCGGTCGTGGTCGGCGTGGACGGCTCCGAGTCCTCCCTGCTGGCGCTCGGGTTCGCCGTCGAACGGGCCGCCCAGCGGGACGCGCCGCTGCGGTTGCTGCGGGCCTGGGCGCCGCCACCCAGTGAGCGGTGGGTGGATCCCGGCTCCACGCCAGAGGAGACCGAGGCCGCCGAGCGGGCGGCGGCCGAGGAGAGCCTGGCACGGTGGCGGAAGACCTTCCCGAACGTCCCGGTCGAGCTCCAGGTGACCCCAGGCAACCCGGCCGCGCTGCTGGTCGAAGCGAGCCGCACGGCGCAACTGGTGGTGGTCGGCAGCCGGGGCCGGGGCGGGCTACGGGGGATGCTCCTCGGCTCGGTCAGCCAACAGCTCATCCACCACGCGAGCTGCCCGGTGGCGGTGGTCCGGGAACGCTGAGCCCGGCCGGCCCGGAGCGGTCGCCGGGGCGGGCACCGGTCAGTGGAACGCCATGGCGGTCTCCGGGCCGGTTTGGCAGCCATGGCGTTCCACCGACGGATGGAAGCGGCGAGGTGAGCGCGGCACCCGCCGCCACGCGGAGCGCACTATCCTGCGGCCGTGATGTTCGAGCCGGGACAGGTCATCACGCGTAGGTATCTGCGCGGAAGCTGGTGCACCTGGATGCAACCGATGCGAGTCCTCGCGGACGACGCCCAGGGCCTGTTGCTCTGGCATCCGGCCGGCAGCGACTTCGCCCGCCTCATCGACGCCGATGGGAACACCCAGCACCAGCTCACCGTCGACCGGATGCGCGAACCGAGGCTGACCAACTTGATTAGGAATCGTCGGTGATCCTAGGTTAACCGTGTGGACCGTGGCGCTTCGCCTTTGGGCTGGTTCGGGGGAGATTCCGGTGACGTGGGCCGGTCGTGATCGCGGGTTCTCCTGGATCGATGTCGATGCGATGAGCCGGTGACCGGGAAGCTGCCGCTGGCCGACGGCGAGACTTCCCGTACCGCTTGCGCTCAGGCCGTGCTCCGATCGGGGGTGGACGAGGAGAGCGGTGAGGTTCTGTCGCAGACGGTGCTGGCGCAACGTGTTGGCTGGTGTGCCGATCTGGTGGCGGGGATGGTGTCCGGCCTGTTGGCGGAGCGGTGGAACTGCGCGGATGTGGAGGTGTTGGCCTCCGGGCAGGACGCGGGTGGCCGGAAGCTTCCGTCGAACGCGTGGATGGCGCTGCGGCGCCTGGGCTGGACGGTTACCGCGCCTGAGGGTGTGAAGGTCAATGACCGGATCGTGCGGATGGCGCAGGAGCAGGCGGGGCGTGCTCTTCGCTCGGCGTCGTGGCGTGCTGAATTGACCGCCGGGGTCCTGGCGACCTGGCCGGCCGATCCACGCAAGCGCACCGCGCAGGAGTGGGAGCAGGTACGCAAGGCGGTTCCGGGCGGGGAGCATCTGCCGTCCAGCATCGTCAAGTCCCGCACCCGGCAGGCTGCCAGGTTCCTTGCCGCCAATGGCCGCCTGCCGGTGGACGTGTTCGAGCTTGAAGGCGTCCCGAAGGTCGCGCGGATGCTGCTGCTGGCCGCGTGTGATCGGCAGCAGGCCACCATCGAACGCAGCGACACCGACCCCAGCAGGGTGTTGCTGCGCTTGCAATTGCCCACGCGCCCCGATCCGCGAGCCTACGCGGATTGGACGTGGGTGGCCTGTCCGATCATGCTGCCGCCCACGGTCCCCGCGGACGCGGTGCTGCACCTGCCCACCCTCCGCCTCACCGGCCGGCAGGTACGCGCCGATCTCGCGTACACGCACGCCGTGTCGAAGGCCCAGCGCACCGGGCACACGGTGGCGGTCGGCGTGGACTGGGGCCTGAACACTCTCCTCAGCGCGGGAGCCCTGCGACTGCACGAGGGCGGGCGGGTCACCGCGTTGGGGGCGGGTGGTCAGTTCCGGGCCGCCGGCATCCTCGCGAAACAGCACCGCCTGCGCCGGCACGGTGAGCGGTTGCACGCCAAAGCCGACCACTACCAACGCCTCACCGGCCGTGACGAGCGGCATCAACTCGTCGGCAAACTGGCGGTCCTGCGTGACGAGATCCGCCACGTCTCCGACCGCCGGACGAACCTGAACGCCGCGCTCGCGTCGCCCCACCACCCCAGGCTGGAAGTGGGCGATCTGCCCCCACCAGTCCTGCCGGTGGCAGGGCGACCGCGACCAGGGCGCCTGGCGGCGGATCGCCGCCCGCGGCCTGACCCATCAGGCCAAGACCGTCATCGACAAGGCCAGCGGGCACATGGTCATCCGCGCCGTGGTCGACAAACTCGAAACGGCAGCGGTCATCACGACAAGCCACCGGGGGGGACCGGTCGAAGACCGGCCCCACCCGGCGCAAGCCACCACGCCCCGCGCCCAGGCGACGCAGGGCACCCTCCCCCACCCGGCCCCACAGCCGGGCGGGTAAGCGTCCGGAGGGACACGCACCAACGGACCGGATAAGGCTGCCCCGCGCAGCCCACCGACACCAGGGCGTGAACACGATCAGCACACCCACCACCGGCCACCAGCCACGCGGAGCCGCACTGGGCGCAGGATTCCACTTCCACGCCCACGCGACCCCACCACGGTGGGAAACGATCCCCCGAAACCCAATCCGACTCAGGATCACTAAGCTGATCAGGGACGCTGACGGTGCAGACCTGGACGGACTACGACATCCTCGTACTCATGCCGCCCGCCGCCGCACACTCTGTCTGGTGGTTCTTCCAGGCCGGCACTTTCGCCGGTTGGTACGTGAATCTGGAGACGCCGTACACCCGAGGGCCCGCCGGGGTCGACACGAACGACCAGCTCCTCGACATCGTGGTCACGCCGCAGCGTCGCTGGGAGTGGAAGGACACCGACGAGTTCGAAGCCCGGATCGGCCACCCGCTCTACCTCGATCAGGCGACCGCCGCGGCGGTACGGGCCGAGGCCGACCGGGTGATCACGCGGATCGAGGCCGGCGACTTCCCGTTCGACGGCACGCACACCGACTTCCGCCCCGAGGAGGGCTGGCCGGCTCTGCGCCTGTCGGCGGACGCGGTGATGCCAGGCGGTCACCGGCCATGGCCCGGGCCTCCGTCGGCGGGATTGAGCGAGAAGTAGTCCTCCTCTTCCTGCGCTAGGTGCAGCCGGAGCACGGCGTCCAGCCCGTAGAGCGCGGCCAGCAGGTCGGGCACCTCGCCGCGGGGCAGCCGGCCGTCCGGGTGCTGGGCCAGGTGACCGCCGATCCGGTCCACCAGCCGGCCGATCTCCACGTGCCCGCGGCTCATCGTCGAGGTCGCCTCCTCGCTGCCTAGCGGGCCGGCCAGGGCCGGGTAGAGCCGGCGTTCCTCGGCCGCCTCGTGCGGCAGCACCTCGTCGACCAGGCGGCGGTGCACCTCCCGCAGCGCCGGCACGCACTCCGGCGCGTCGGGGCGGGTCGCCACCAGGTCCGCGGTGTCGCGCAGCCGGGTCAGCACGTCCCGTACCCCGCCGTGCTCGCCCGCGTACCGGTCGAGCATCTCCCGGGTCTCCGGCGGGACGTCCCGGTGCCGCAGACCGCCCCGTAGGGCGCGCAGGGCGTTGACGATCACCAGCACGTCGATGCCCTCCTGGAGGAACGCCCCGGCGACCGGAGGCAGGCCGCCGGCCGCGGCCGCCACCATTGCCACGACGGCCAGGCCCATCCCGACCGTGGCGCTCTGCACCGCGATGCGGCGCGCGTACCGGGCGATCTCGACGGCGTCGGCGAGCCGGTCCAGCCGGTCCACGGTGAGCACCGCGTCGGCCACGTCGGCCGAGGCGGTCGCCCCGGTGGCGCCCATCGCCACCCCGACGTGCGCCTCGGCCAGGGCTGGCGCGTCGTTGACGCCGTCGCCCACCATCACGGTCACCGCGCGGCCGGACTCCTCCTTGACCCGGGCCACCTTCGCCTGCGGCGAGCACTGGGCGATCACGTCGTCCACACCGACGATCCGGGCGACCTGCTCGGCGGTGCGCGGCCGGTCACCGGTCACCATCACCAGACGGTCCAGCCCGGCCTGCCGGAGCCGCCGCACGGTACGCCGGGCGTCGGGGCGTACCGGGTCCTCCAGCAGGATCACGCCGAGCGGACCCTGGTCGTCGCTGACCCAGACGGTGGAGCGGCCGGCCAGCTCGGCCCGTTCGCGGGCCCGACGGGCCCACTCGGGCGGCTCGCCGGCGAGCTGGCCGACCCGGACCAGCCGGCCGTCCACCCGGCCGGTCACCCCGCGCCCCGGCTCCTCGGTGACGTCCGTCGGCTCGGCCAGCGGCAGCCCCTGCTCCCGGGCCTGCCGGACCAGGGCGGCGGCCAGCACGTGTGGGGAGAGCTGCTCGACGGAGGCGGCCAACCGCAGCACCTCGTCCCGGTCGCCGCCGGGCGCCACTACCGTCTCGGCGGCCCGGGGACGGCCGGCGGTCAGCGTGCCGGTCTTGTCCATGAGCAGGGTGCGGGCGCGGCCCAGCAGCTCCAGCGACCCGCCCTCGCGGACCAGCACGCCGCGCCGGGCCACCCGGGACAGCCCGGACACGATCGCGATCGGGGTGGCCAGCAGCAGCGGGCAGGGGGTGGCCACCACGAGCACCGCCACCGCCCGGAGGAACTGCCCGGAGAGCAGCCAGGCGATCGCGGCCACCAGCAGGGTGAACGGTACGAACGCGGCGGCGTACCGGTCGGCGAGCCGGACCATCGGCGCCTTGTGCGCGGTCGCCTCCTCGGCCAGCCGGACGATCCCGGCGTACGTGCTCTCCGCGGCGTTCCTGCGGGCCCGCAGCCCGAACCCGGCCCCCGCGTTGACCACACCGCTGGCTACCTGCTCGCCGGCGGCGCGGGTGACCAGTTGCGACTCGCCGGTGACCACCGACTCGTCCAGCGTCGCGGTCTCCTCGACCGTCCCGTCCACCGGCACCACGTCGCCGGGGCCGACCACCAACCGGTCCCCCACCGCCACCCGCTCCAGCGGCACCACCTCGATCCCGCCTTCCGGGGTACGCCGCCGGGCCTGCCGGGGCGCGCGCTCCAGCAGCGCGCGCAGGTCGCGGCTGGCCCGGCGCTCGGCGTAGCTCTCCAGCGCCTGCCCGGTGGCCACCATCACGGCGATCACCGCACCGGCCAGGTACTCGCGGACCAGCAACGTGCCGACCAACGCCAGCACCGCGATCACGTCCACCCCGAACTGCCGGCGCCACAGCTGCCGCAGTGTCGTCCAAGTGGCCGGCACCAGCGCTGCCACGGTCACCGCCGCCCACACCAGCTGGGCTGCGCCCCGCAGCCCGCCGAGCCACAACCCGGCACCCACCAGCACGGCCACCGTGAGCAGGATCAGCGGTACCCACAGCCGCCAGTCCGTCCGGTGCTCCGGCACCGGCCGCTCCGGTACACACTCGCGCGGTTCCGCCCCCACCTGCGGATCGTCTCAACGGCAGGGCGGCCGGACAGGGCAACCGGGGCAATCGGACGCGGGCCGAAGGGCCCGGATGTGGGGGACCCGCGTACCGTGCGTCCGCCCTGCGCATGCCAGAGGATGGAGCGGCAACGCCGCCCGGGACCCGGCCGGGGTGAGGCACGATGACGGAAACGGGAAAGGTCGTGACGATGAGCCACGAGACGCCGGCCACCGACCGCGCGCTGACCACCGCGCTTACCGAGGCCGCCGCGACGTCCGGTCGCGCCCCCTCTGTGCACAACACCCAGCCGTGGCGCTGGACGGTCCTCCCCGACGCGCTGGAGCTGCGGATGGTGCGGGAAGCCCGGCTCACCGCCACCGATCCGGAGGGCCGGCTGGTGACGCTGAGCTGCGGCGCGGCGCTGCACCACGCACGCGTGGCGCTGGCCGCCGAGGGCTGGACGGCGCTGGTGGAGCGGCTGCCCGACCCGGAGCAGCCGGAACTGCTCGCCCGGCTCACCGGGCTCCGGCACACCGGGGCCGACCCGGACGCGATGCGCCTCGTGCAGTGCATGCAGGTCCGGCACACCGACCGCCGGCCGGTGAGCGAGGAGCCGCTGCCCGGCCCGGCCCTCGACGAGATCGTGCAGGCGGCCCTCGCCGAGGGCGTACGGCTGGAGGTGCTGGACTTCGACCAGGTGATGGAGCTGGCCGCCGCGGCCGGGCAGGCCGCCACCGTGACGGCGGAGGACCCGGAAACCCGCGAGGAGCTGGAGTACTGGACCAGCCGGGCCGACACCGGCACCGGGCTGCCGCCCGAGGTGCTGCCCGAGCAGGCCCCGCAGACCACCGTGCCGGCCCGGGACTTCGGCCGTCCCGGCACCCTGCCGGTCGGCCCGGGGCACGACCGGGCGGCCGTCTACGGGATCCTCTGGAACACTGAGGACGAACCGGACAATTGGCTGCGCGCCGGTGAGGGGCTCTCCGCCGCCTGGCTGACCGCAACCCGGCTCGGCGCGTCGCTGGTGCCGCTCAGCGGCGTGGTGGAGGTGGAGGGCACCCGGCAGACGGTGCGCCGGCTGCTGGCCGGGCTCGGCTTCCCCTACCTGGCGCTGCGGTTGGGGCTCGCGGACCCGGCGCACGCGGGGCCGCCGCACACCCCGCGGCTGGCCACCGAAGAGATCGTCGACACCTCGGCGGTCCGCGCCGGCAGCGCTTGACGGGCTCGTTGCCGACGTCCCCGGGCGATAGCATCGGCCGGTGGCCAGCGCACCGAATCCACGGAACGAGCACGTCACCCCGTCGCTGGGGCTGACCCCGCTGTCTCGGGTCCGGCTCGACGAGCTGCTGCAGGAGATGCTCGACCGGGTCGGCGAGGTGGTCACCAGCCGGGAACGCCTGCGGGCCCTGCTCGACGCGGTGGTCGGCATCGGCTCCGACCTCGACCTGCGCAGCACCCTGCAGCGGATCGTGGCGTCGGCGTGCGAGCTGGTCGGCGCGAAGTACGGCGCGCTCGGCGTGATCGGCCCCGACCGGCTGCTACACGACTTCATCATCCACGGCATCAGCGAGGAGCTGCACGCGAAGATCGGGGAGCTGCCACACGGCCGGGGCGTGCTCGGCCTGCTCATCGACGACCCCCGGCCGGTCCGCATGCCGGACATCACCCAGCACCCCCTGTCGTACGGCTTCCCGCCGCACCACCCGCCGATGCACAGCTTCCTCGGTGTGCCGGTGCGCATTCGCGATCACGTCTTCGGCAACCTCTACCTCGCCGAGAAGCAGGGCGCGGCCGAGTTCACCGAGGACGACGAGGAGATCGTGGTGGCGCTGGCCGCCGCGGCCGGCGTGGCCATCGAGAACGCCCGCCTCTACGCGCTGGCCCACCGGCGGGAGCGCTGGCTGGCCGCGACCGCCGAGATCACCTCGGTGCTGCTGGGCGAGGTCCGGCGTACCGACGCGCTGACCCTGGTGGCGCGGCGAGCCCGGGAGGTCGCCGAGGCGGAGCTGGCCCTGCTGCTGCTCTACGACGAGGACGAGGGCCAGTTCACCGTCGAGGTGGCCGACGGCGCCGACGGGGCCGCCCGGGACCTGGTCGGTGTGGTGCTGCCCGCCGCCGAGGCCACCTTCGCCGGTTCGGTCACCGAGGGCCGCCACGAGCTGCTGGCGAACCTCGCCGAGGCCGCTCCCTGGCCGCGGCCGGTGGTCGCCGGGCCGGCGGTGGTCTCCCCGCTCGCCGCGGCGGACGCCCTGCACGGCGTACTGGTGATCGCCCACCGGCCCGACCACGGTCCCGTCGGTGAGGACGACGCCGCGCTGCTGAACAGCTTCGCCGGCCAAGCCGCGCTGGCCATGGAGCGGGCCCGGGGCCAGGAGGAGCGGGAGCTGCTGGTGGTCCTGGAGGACCGCGAACGGATCGCCCGCGACCTGCACGACGTGGTGATCCAGCGGCTGTTCGCCACCGGCCTGCAGCTGCAGAGCACCGCCCCCGTGGCGATGCGGCCCGAGGTGGCCAAGCGGATCAACCAGGCGGTCGACGACCTGGACGCCACCATCCGGGACATCCGCCGCACCATCTTCGAGCTGCGCACCCCGATGAGCGCCGCGCTGCGTACCGAGATCCGCGAGGCGATCGAGGTGGCCGCCGAGTCGCTGGGCTACCGGCCACACCTGGAGCTCAGCGGTCCGATCGACAGCGCCGTCCCGGACGAGCTGCGACCCGAGCTCACCGCCGTGCTGCGGGAGGCGCTGTCCAACGCGGTACGCCACGCGCAGGCCGACCGGGTGTCGGTGGCGGTGCGGGTCGACGCGGGCTGGGTGACCGTGATCGTCACCGACGACGGCGTCGGCTGCGACCCGGCGGCGGCCCGCAGCGGCCTGGTGAACCTGCGCGAGCGGGCCGAGCGGCTCGGTGGCGACTTCCAGCTGGGCCGGGTGGCCCCGCGCGGCACCGAGGTGCGCTGGAGCGTGCCGCTGCGCGACTGATCGGACCAGCCGCCCCGCCGACCGGGGTCCCGGCGGCCGGCGCGGTCAGCGCCGCGGGCCGAGCAGCCGGGTGGCCAGCACCGCCGCCTGGGTACGCCGTTCCAGGCCGAGCTTGGCCAGCACGCTGGAGACGTAGTTCTTCACCGTCTTCTCGGCGAGGAACATCTTGCCGGCGATCTCCCGGTTGGTGAGCCCCTCGGCCACGTACTCCAGGATCCGCCGCTCCTGCTCGGTGAGGGACTTCAGCTCGCGCGGCTCCTCGACGCCGCTGCGGATCCGCTCCAGCACCCGGGTGGTGATCGCCGGATCGAGCAACGACTGCCCGGCCGCCACCCGGCGGACCGCGTCCACCAAGTCGGTGCCCCGGATCTGCTTGAGCACGTATCCGGCGGCGCCCGCCATGATCGCGGCGAAGAGCGCCTCGTCGTCCTCGTACGAGGTGAGGATCAGCCCCTTGATCGAGGAGTCCACGGCCCGGACGTCGCGGCACACGTCGATGCCGTTGCCGTCGGGCAGCCGGGCGTCCAGGATCGCCACGTCGGGGCGGAGCGCCGGGATCCGGCGGGCCGCTTCCTGGGCGGAGCCGGACTCGCCGACAACCTCGATGTCGCCGCTGCTGGTGAGCAGGTCGGCCAGGCCACGACGGACGACCTCGTGGTCGTCGAGCAGGAACACCCGGATCATCCGTCCTTTCTACCCCGCCTCCCCCGCGCTGGGCACGGGCCAAAGGTCCCTACCGCGCCCGCGGGGCAGACGGGCCCGCCCAGGTGGGACCTCCGGCCCTGCTCGCGAAGCCGCTGGTTGCCGCACCGTGGAACCAACCGGAAGGCGCGCACCACCTGCCACGGAAGGAGCACCCACGATGACCACGGGATTCAGCGTCGAGCAGTTGCGGGCCGCCGCCAGCGACGCCGTCCGGGCGCCGTCCCTGCACAACACCCAGCCGTGGCGGTTCCGGCTGCGCGACGGCGGGATCGAACTCTCCGTCGACCCGCTGCGCCGGCTGCCCGCCACCGACCCGAGCGGCTGGGGCACCCGGATCGCCTGCGGGGCGGCCCTGTTCAACCTGCGGCTGGCGCTCGCCGTGGCGGGCACGCCGACCCGGGTCCGGCTCCGCCCGTACCCCGCCGACCCGGACGTGGTCGCGCGGCTGGTCCCGGACCTGCCGCGCCGCCCCACCCCCGCCGAGCAGAGCCTGTACACGGCCATCGGCCGCCGGTTCAGCAACCGGGCCCCGTTCTGGCCCGACCCGGTCCCGGCCGAGGCCCGCTGGCGGCTCGCCGAGGCCGCCCGGGCCGAGCAGTGCTGGCTGGAGCTGGTGATCGGCACCAGCCCGGTCAACGCGCTCGCCGAGATCGCCCGCAGCGCCCACCGGGTCCTCGAACGCGACCCCGCGTACGTGGCCGAGCGGGCCGAGTGGATCCGCGGCGAGCCGTCACCCGATGGCGTACCGGCCACCGCGGCCGGGCCGCGGAGCGAGCCGCAGGACCTGCTGCCGCAGCGCGACTTCGGCGGCCGCCACCGGACACCGGGCCGGGACTTCGAGCCGGAGCCGCTGGTCGCCGTGCTCGGCGCGGCCGGGAACACCGCCACCGACCAGGTCATCGCCGGGCAGGCCCTGCAACGGGTGCTGCTCACCGCCACCGACGCCGGGCTCAGCGTGTCGCTGATCTCCCAGCCGATCGAGGTGCCCGGCGCGCGGGAGGCGCTGCGGCTGTCCCTGGGCCGGTTCGGCACCCCGCAGATGGTGATGCGGATCGGCTACGGCCAGCCTGGCAGCGCCACCCCGCGCCGCCCGGTCGGGGAAGTGCTCGACCTGCCGGTGGTGCCGGCCTGACCTGGCCGCGCCGCGTCCGGGTCCTGGCGTCGCCGCCGCAGAGCGGCGGGCGGCAGGTCCGATGCCGGTCAGGCCGCCGGGGTGAACCCGGCCAGCAGCTTCGCCTCCCGCTCCGGGTCGAGCCCGACCGCCGCCCGGGCCGGCCGCCCGGCGCGGGGCGGCACCTGGCCGGCCGCGCGCAGCCAGCGCCAGGTGTCGGCGACCGTCTCGGCGACCGGCCGGCAGACCAGCCCCGCCGCGTACGCCCGCTCCACGCCCCGCTCCTGCAACCACCGGTACGGGTGGCCCGCCGGAATCCAGATCGGCAGGTCGTTCCAGGGCTCCACGCCCGCGGCCAGGATCGGCTCCGGGTCGGTCCAGCGCAGGTCGGCGTCCGCGCCGGTCGCCACCACGGCCGCGTCGAGCAGCTCGCCCATCGTCGCGTGCCCGGTCCGGCTCACCACGTTGTACGCACCGCCGACGCCCTCGGCGCCCCGGTCCAGCAGCCAGCCGGCGAGATCCCGCGCGTCGACGTACTGCAGCGGAAGGTCGCGCGGGCCCGGGGCCAGCACCGGACCGCCCCGGGCGATCCGCTGCAACCACCACGGCAGCCGGCCGATGTCCTCGCCCGGCCCGAGGATCAACCCGGCCCGGGCCAGCAACGCCCGCTCCCCGTACACCTGCACCGCGGCCCGTTCCCCGCCCGCCTTGAGCTGCGGATAGTCACCGTCGACCGCGTCGGCCGCGGCGTCCACGACTGGGGCCTCCTCGCCCACGCCGGGCGGCACCGGCTCGGCGTAGACCGATCCGCTGGAGACGTAGATGTAGTGCGGCACCGCGTCGGCCAGCGCACGGGCCGCGTCCCGCACCGCCCGGGGAGCGCCGTCCCAGGTGTCCACCACCAGGTCCCACTCGCCGCCGGCGAGCGCCGCCAGCCCGTCCGGCGCCGTCCGGTCCCCCCGCAACCGGCGTACGCCCGGCGGCACGTCACCGTGCAGCCCTCGGTTGAACGCCGTCACCGACCAGCCTCGGCTTGCGGCCTCGGCCACCACGGCTCCACCGACGAATCCTGTCCCACCCAGCACCAACAGTCGCATGCGTTCCACCCTGCCCCGCGCCCCGCTCCGCGGTGAGGGATGTTCACGGTGAGCGGATCTGCCCAGGGCAGAAGCGTCTCTAATCAGCTTAGTGATCCTGAGTCGGATTGGGTTTCCGGGATCGTTTCCCACCGTGGTGGGGTCGCGTGGGCGTGTAGGTGGAATCCTGCGCCCAGGGCGGCTCCGCGTGGCTGGTGGCCGGTGGTGGGTGTGCTGATCGTGTTCACGCCCTGGTGTCGGTGGGCTGCGCGGGGCAGCCTCCGGTCCGTTGGTGCGTGTCCCTCCGGACGCTTACCCGCCCGGCCGTGGGGCCGGGTGGGGGAGGGTGCCCTGCGTCGCCTGGGCGCGGGGCGTGATGCCTTGCGCCGGGTGGGGCCGGTCTTCGACCGGTCGGCCCGGCAGGTCTTCGTGATGACCGCTGCCGT